>JANQMR010000024.1 GCA_028279985.1 Woeseiaceae bacterium | reverse complement strand
CTGGACCTCTCCCGATGACAGGCGCTTCCGCTGGGCGGCCGGCGCTTTCGTGATCGATACCGAACGCTTCCTGGCCACCGTTGCGACGCTCGCCGACCTCGGTAACGTCCCTATCGTCATGAACGCCGAGGACAATGACAACGATGCTTCCGCAATGTTCGCGCAGTTCGAATACGACATCAGCGAGACGCTCGAACTGTCGGCATCGATCCGGCACGACGAAGACGATCGCGAGCAGACCGACGTCTCGACCGGAGTGACACGCAAAGCGTCGTACGATGCGACACAACCCAAAGTAACGCTGACGTGGACACCGGCGGACAATCAGCTCTGGTACGCGACCTACGCCAACGGCTTCCGCTCGGGCGGTTTCAACGGCGTTGGCGGCCGCGAGTTCGACGACGAGAACGTCGATAACCTCGAGCTCGGGTACAAGTCCAAATGGATGGACGACAGGGTGCTCTTCAATGCCGCCGCGTATCGCGCGGAAAGCGAAGATTTTCAGTTCTTCTACATCGACTTCAATGCCGGCGGCGCCCAGGTCATCGACAATCTCGGTGAAGTGACCTTGACGGGCTTCGAATTCGAGTTCGAGGCGCTGCTCAGGCCGGACTGGTCGGTCTTCGCGGCGCTGGGCATACAGGATTCCGATATCGAAGCATTCGATCCGGCGCTGACCGTCCCCGCGAATCGCGGCAACCGAACGCCGAAGACCACCAAGAGCAGCCTGAACGTCGGCACGCAGGTCGGATTCTCGTTGAACCGGAATCTCGACGGCATGCTGCGTATCGACTACGAGCGCCGCGGTGACAAGTACTGGCATCCCGACAATGTCGACGTCATGGACCCGGTCAATCTTCTCAATGCACGTATCGGCATTGGTTCCGGGAACTGGAACCTGGTGCTCTGGGGGAAGAACCTGACCGACGAGTTCTACTACGAGGACTTCAACGCCCAGGCGTTCGCGGGCCTGCCATGGAATATCGGTTTTGCAGCGCGGCCGCGAAGCTACGGCATCGAATTCCGCTACGACTTCTGACCGGGAGGTGAGCCGTGGGTAAGGCCGGTCTGCGCATCGGAATCGATGTGGGAGGCACGAATACCGACGCCGTACTGATGCGCGGGCGAGACGTGCTCGCCGCCACAAAGCAGCCAACGACGGCCGACGTGACGTCGGGTGTCACCGGCGCCATCAGTGCCATCCTCGGAGAATCGCAGGCAGCGCCGGCAGAGATCGGTGCTGTCATGGTGGGGACGACACACTTCGTCAATGCGTTCGTGCAGCGTCGGGAATTGCAATCGGCTGCAATTATCAGGATCGGGTTGCCAATGACCTCGGGCATCCCCCCGTTCGTGGACTGGCCCGACGAGCTGCGTGCGGTGATCGGCGATCATGCGTTCCTGGTCGGAGGCGGCAGTTACTATACGGGTGTCGATTACGCGCCGCTCGACACGGCCGCGATCGAAGCCGCCGCTCGTGAAATCAAGGACCGGGGCCTGACGGCGGCCGCCATCTCTTCGGTCTTCGCGCCGATCCGGCCGGATCTCGAGCTCGAGGCGGAGAAGATCGTTCGGGATATCGCGGGTGACATTCATATAACACTGTCGCACCAGGTTGGCGGAATTGGCCTGGTCGAACGGGAAAACGCCGCGATCATCAATGCCACCCTACACGAGCTGGCCGGCAAGGTCGTCGCGGCACTCGAGCAGGCGATGAGTTCCCTGGGCCTCAATGCAAACCTGTATCTCACGCAGAACGATGGCACGTTGATGGGCACGGAGATCGCAAAACAGTTTCCCGTCTCGACCTGCTCGGCGGGACCCACGAACAGTATTCGCGGCGCGGCGTTCCTCTCGAATCTCGAAGACGCCATCGTTGTGGACATCGGCGGAACGACATCGGACGTCGGCGTGCTGGCAAAGGGGCTCGCCCGCGAGACCAGCGAGTCATTCGACCTGGGCGGTGTGCGAACCAACTTCACGATGCCCGACGTATTGTCCGTCGGCCTCGGTGGCGGAACGATCGTGCGGATCGATGATGCCGGAAGAATCGCCTTGGGGCCGGACTCCGTCGGTTATCGGCTGACGGAGGAGGCGCAGGTGTTCGGCGGATCGACGCTCACAACCTCGGACATCGCGGTCGCCCGGGGCCTGCTCGATATCGGAGACCGGAGTCTGTTGCAGGGATTAACGGATGCGCAGTGCAAAGAGATCTCCGAACTCATTCACCGAAGGGTCGAGGCCGCCATCGACCAGCTCAAGACCAGCGCAACCGACATTCCCGTCATCCTCGTTGGAGGCGGCAGTGTATTGATCGATGGAAACCTGCAAGGCGCATCGGAGGTCATCAAGCCGGATCACGGTCCGGTCGCCAACGCCATCGGCGCAGCGATCGCGCAGGTTGGCGGCCGCGTAAAACGGCTGTTCGATTTCGGCGGCGAGGACGGGCGCGATGCGGCGATCGAACGGGCGATGAACGAAGCGAAGGAAAACGCCATCGCCGCGGGCGCAGTCCCCGGCACGCTCGAAGTCGTCGATATCGAGGAGTACCCGATGCCGTACATGCAGACCGATGCCGTTGACGTCAGGGTCCGCGTCGTTGGCGATCTGGATACCGCGGCCGTGGAAGGACGAGCATGAGAATCGACAATGTCGAGATGATCAAGGATCTCGCCCGCGGTGCCGTTCTTCTCGGCACCGGTGGAGGTGGTGACCCGTACGTCGGGCAACTGCTGCTGCAACAGGAGGTTCGCGAAGGCCGCTTCGTGGACGTCATCAAGGCAGAGGAACTCGATGACGATGCACTCGTCGTCAGTGTGGCCGGCGTCGGCGCGCCGACGGTACTGGTCGAACATCTGCAAGCCAAAGGTGTGTGCAGGAGCCTGCT
The DNA here is from genome assembly GCA_028279985.1 of Woeseiaceae bacterium. Lineage (GTDB taxonomy): Bacteria > Pseudomonadota > Gammaproteobacteria > Steroidobacterales > Woeseiaceae > UBA1847. Next base: position 193,144 of record JANQMR010000024.1, on the reverse strand, counting down.
CGAAAAAATGGAGAAGCACCTGGGACGCAAGGTCGACGCGATCATCCCGGCCGAGGTCGGTGGACTGAACTCGATCATTCCGCTCGCTCTGGGTGCGCAGGTCGGCCTGCCGGTCGTTGACGGCGACGGCATGGGCCGCGCGTTTCCGCACATCGAGATGGTGACGTACAGTGTGTACGGCTCCAGGGCCTGTCCAATGGTGATCGAGAACGAACTTGGCGATTCGATCATCATCGAGCACGCGACGTCCGATCGAAAGGTCGAAGATATCGCGCGCGTGGTGACGGGCGCTCTCGGCGCTATGGTCTACAGCGCGCTGTACCCGATGAGTGGTTCCGACGTCAAAGCCAAGGCGATTCTTGGTTCGATGTCATATTGCCTCGAAATCGGGCGGGGCATCCGGGAAGCGCGTGCCGAGTGCGACGATCCGTTCGACGGGCTGATGAATATCCTGAATCGACCGGAAATCGATCGTCATGCACGCATCCTGTTCGACGGGAAGATTGTCGACATCAAACGCGAAACCCGGGACGGCTGGCATTTCGCCACGGTCATGATGCGAGGCCTGGACAACTCCGACGAGGAGTTCGTGATTGAAACCCAGAACGAATACCTGACTGCGCGCAGGAACGGCGAGATCACCTGCATAGTTCCGGACCTGATCGCAACCCTGGATCGCGAATCGGCAGAACCCGTCACCGGCGAGAAACTCAAGTACGGCCAGCGCCTCAAGATCATCGGATTGTCCGCCGCACCGATTATGCGGCGACCGGAATGTCTCGAAGTCTTCGGGCCGGCTGCATTCGGTCTGACAGATTCCTTCACCCCAATCGAGGAGTTGGCGTGACATGAGCCTAAGGGTTTACGTGTGTTCTCAGATTCGCTACAATTGAAGCGAATCTGAGAACACTCATCCATGTCCAAGCAACCCATCGAGTTCATGTTCAGCCCATATAGGCGCCAGGTTCTGGCGGTGCTGTTTCTGCGCCCGGATGAACAACTTCACGTTCGCCAGCTCGAGCGAATGACTGGTGTGTCTGCCGGGTCGCTCCATCGTGAACTGAAAGCGATGGCGGAATCCGGACTCTTACTCCGTGAAAAGATCGGAAATCAGGTCTTCTATCGGGCCAATACCGAATGTTCTATTTACCAGGAACTGGCGGCGATCTTCCGCAAGACCATGGGGCTTACGTCACTGCTGCAAGATGCATTATCTGATCTGGACGACGGAGTTGAGACGGCATTCGTTTTCGGTTCCATGGCCAGTGGACGTCAGACCGCCGGCAGCGATTTGGATGTTTGCGTTCTGGGTGAAGTATCTCTGCGCGAAGTAGTGAAAGCGTTGTCCCCGGTCCAGGAAACGCTGCAGCGGGAGATCAACCCGGTCGTCATGACGCCGAAGAAGTTTTCTGATCTATCGAGAAGTAAGGACCGTTTCGCGACTCGTGTATTGAGCGAGCCAATCTTGTTTGTAAAGGCGAATAGAGATGAGCTTGCAGAACTTACTGAAGGTAGGGCAACTGGAAGAGCATGAGACAGATGCGATACAAGTACGCCGAATGCTGCAATCCGCCGCGCGTAGCATCGTCGATGCCAGGCAAGGTCTGCTGGCTATCGGCGCCAATGATTGGGAACCGTCTGTAGATTATCCGCCGCTTCGAATTGTCCGTTTTCGCTCTCCGTATCTCGAGTACGGCGTTGAACATCACGTCATATCGGATATCGACATTCCGATCTATTCGATCTCGAAATCACAGGCGGACGCATTTCGAAGCCGGCGGTTTGTCGACCGGTCCGTTGCCATAGAGTGCCTCCGTAATGCGCTAGAAGAGCGAAAAGCAACGCCCGCCGCGATCGCACAGGCGGCCAGGGACTGCGGCGCCTGGAAACAGATGCAGCCCTATCTGGAAGCGATGACCGCGAATGGTTAACAGCCGCAACAGCTCGCCTGCTTCTGTCAGGCAGCGGCTTCTGAACCTTGCACGCGAAAAGGGCTTTTCTCGGTGGGCATTGGAGCACGGGCGACCGAGCTCAGCCGATTGTCAGGACTCGGGCGTCTGGCATGATAATGCTCACTCAGATCGGTCGTGAGCCGTGACAGATACGATTTGATTTCTGGAAACCACAAAAGTATTCCCTATGATATTATTGGCTTATTTGATTTAAATGATATCGATAAGCCCTTCGATAAACAATTTCTGGTATTTTAATAGTAGTATAATATCATATATGATATTATACTGGCTCGATTTCTTATCGACTCATGGGGGTCACGATGAACTCAATCATCCTACGATTGTGTCCGTCATCGCTCTTTGGCCTGCTAGTTTGCCTTTCACCGATCAGCACCCTGGCTGTTGACGGTGCTGCAAAGGATTCCGACGTCGTCCAGCCCTTGCTTCTGGATCGGCTTGCATTAACAGATAAGCACCACGCGTACTTGCGAAACAACGTTCAGCAGGAGGTGGCACCGTTATTGCTAGACCTCCGAAAGAAGCTCGGTGTTTCTAATCGAATTGGTGAGGGTGACTACGCGTACTACATGAAAGCAGGCACGAATCCCGGCGTGCTTTATGAGTTCATCTCAGAAGTTGGGATTACTAAGGAGGAGAACGACGAACTCGCGAATATTGGCGTGGATCTGCGGCAGCCTCGGGTAACGGACATAAATGGCTATCATTGGGCAGCAATGGCAGACACGGTGGTGCAAGGCGTTGTTGCTGAAGTGATTGGCAACCCGGATGGACCGTATCATTCGACGGTGGTTGTCGACGTCAGCAATTATTTGAAAACCTGCCACGACTCCGACAAAGCCGTTCCATCAATGAGATTTCACCTTGTGGAGTCGGGGCCACACAGAGTTGGCAACGCGATCGGATATCTTTACCCAAGCAGCGAGCCACAATTCAAAGCAGGCGAAAAGGTAGTTATTGTTGGCGGGCGTAATCCAATTAACTTTCGAGCGATGACCGTGAACTTGATAATGAATAACAGTCTGGATAGCTCGTCCAAGAGTTATGGGACGAAATCGGCCATCTTGGAACGCGCATCACGCAACGACCTCGAGATCATTGAGGTTTACCAGGGATACAAAGTCGTTGGTTATAACCTGGTTTTGAAATCACAGGCGTTTCGCGTGCCGCAAGAAACCGATGTCATGCCCATTAGTCAGTTCAAGGCACGCGTTGCAGCAATCGCCCGAGTGCAAGAGAGTTTTTGTAAGACGCGTGCACTCCAATTGGAGGCACGTCATGATTAGGGTGGCTGCACGTAGGGTCCGCTACGCTCTTGTGCTAGGGCAGCGGGTCGGTGGCGTCAACTTCCGGTTCGGCGTATGCCATCGTCGTTGCCCCGCAGTGCTCGCGCTCCGGTGGATGCTCGGACTGTTTCCTGAGCAGCGGAGGTAAGAGGGCGTCAGCGGCACCGCTCGTCGAGGAGGTTGGCCGTTCTTGCCGATTATGAGCAGAAAATGCCATTTACATTGAGCATACGCGGGTAGATAGTGTTCGATACGCTTTTGCCGTATGCTATGTATTTTATGGAATATACATTAAATACAGGTTATGCAGATGGCAAGCGTATCGATCTCCGAACTACAACGTAATATCGGTGATATTCAGGAGCTGGTCTCGAAAGGGCCGGTCACGATCACCCGTAATGGCCGGGAAAAGTACGTGCTGTTGTCAACCAGCGAATACCAACGTCTCAAACGCCGGGACAGGCAGGTATTGGGCGTTGAGGAACTGAGCGAACAGGACATTCGCGATATTGCCGCTGCGAACGTACCCGAAGAATATGCCTACCTGAATGAGTTGCTCGGCGAAGAATATAAAGAAGCATAAAACAAGAAAGCCCCGCCATGACCCAGATCCCCGACCCGTTCCCGGGTCTCGTTATCAGCTATTCGTATCTGTGGCGCAGAGACTATCTCGACGGGCGGGAGGAAGGTGTAAAGGACAGGCCTTGCGCCATCGTGTTGTCCAAACGACCGGAAGGAAACGATACGGTCGTGACGGTGGCGGCGATTTCTCATACCAAACCGGAAAATCCCGACATGGCGGTAGAGATCCCTTTAAAAGTCAAAGAGCATCTGAATCTGGACAGCGACCGCTCGTGGATTGTCTGCACTGAAGTGAATCGCTTCACCTGGCCGGGACCGGATATAAGACCTGTCGTCATTCAAGGCGATAAAAAATACAGTTACGGCGTCTTGCCGCCCAAACTGTTCTCAAAAATCACCAAGACACTGGTTCGCTCGTTGGCGAAAATCGTAAGCCGTACAGCCTGACTCCGAGCTCAGAACCTGAACCGCAAACCGATCTGAATCGTCGAATAATCCCGGTTCAAATCGTCAACCGAACGGAAATCGTAACGCGTCAGAAGCTTCACGCGGTCCGACAGGCACAGGCCGAGGCTTGCGCCGATGTTGTAACCGAACTCGGTATTGCTCGATTCATCCCGGTAGCGGCCGGCGCCGATGTGGAATGCCGGCGACGGACAGATCTTCGTTGTCGGGAAGTACTCGAGCTCGGCCGACAGGTGTGTCAGCTCGAAGTCTCCCGCGGCCACCGTGTTCACGAAACGATCGTGCCCCAGGTACAAGCCGGCCGACCAGCGCGCGCCCAGCGCCGGGAAATGAAATGCCGGTTTGATGCCGATACTGGTCGACGGATCCGCAATGGAATCGAAGGCGCTGTGCGGCAGGGTCACACCGCCGTAACCCGCCAGCGTCCAGCGGGCCTCGGCCTCGCAGCCGCAGAACCCGTCCGTGCCGGGCGGCGGTGTCGGTATCAGCGGCGGCAGGCCCTCGCCGAACTGCACCGGTTTCTTGCGTGCGCCGGGTACCTGGAATGCCGTCGACAGGTAACGTTCGAAGGGCTCGTTGGCATTCGACATGCCGGAGACCTTCAGATCGACATAGTATGCGCCGCGTACGGTCGCAATGTATTCGAGACCGTAAATGCCGTCGTCGTCGGCGCCGTCCATGGTCGTGCCGTCGTCGAGCAGGGTCACGGCAATCTTCACGCCGTCCGGCCGGCGGATGTAGCCGCTGACGGTTGCGTTCGCCACGGCACCGGTATCGGCAACCCAGACACGAAGCGGCATCGAATAACCGCCGGACGGGCGTCGCACGATCTGGTTCGGGCCGACGCGAGCCGTCAACAAGGTCGGCGCCGACGCCACGGCATAGAACTCGGCCGACAAATTGTTGGCATCCACGATGTAAGACCAGACGCCGGGCTGCGGCGTGCGGATGCGATAAACGGAATGTTTCGGATCCGAGCGTAAGGTCACGTTCGGCGGCGACACGGTAATCGGTGTCGTCACGCCGGGCGGCACGAGCGTTACCGATGCCGCATGATCGATATTCGCGTGAAAAGCCACCGTCATCCAGTCCAGCGCGGGCTCGACGGTAAACGTGCCGATACGTACACCTTTTCGATACGCCGCCGAGGTAAGCGGTATCGGGCCGTGCGTCACCGGCGGAAAACCTTCGCGATAGAAAAACCGTTGTTCGCCGCGGATGTCCTCGTCGACCGCCTTGTACCAGCTCGACAGGCGGCTCAGCAGGAAAAACGAACCCGCACCCTCGTTGAGGTTACGGAACTCGCCGCCGGTGGCATCGGCGATGTCTTCGAGCAGTGCGTCGTCGGCATCCCCGCCGATACCGATGGTGTCGATACGGATGTCGTCGGCAACGAAGTCCGGGCGTAACGGCGATCCGTGCGGTCCCGAGCTGGCCCAGAACGGTGCGTAGTTCTCGAGACCGTCGGTCAAGAGAATGACGGTCCGCTCATGTCCGGCCATGCCGGCCGTGTTGAGCATCGTCCGGCTTTCGAGCAGCGCGGCGCCCGGCGAGGTTTCCGGTCCCGTGAAGCCCGGCGACGTGTCCGGCGTTATGCCGGATACGGCCGCCCGTGCATTGGGACGCCGGTCGGTTGCACCCTCGCCGGCGAGGACCAGCGGGAACACGACCTCGGCCAGCTCGGCCGGCTCGGAGATGCTGCCGTTATTATTCTCGTCGCGGCGCTGGAAGCTGACCACGCCGATCTGATCCTGCGGATTCGACAGGTCGACGAAAAACCGGCCGGCCGCACGCGCCGCGTTCATTTTTTCGGTATTGGCGAGACCGGTGCTGCCGTCCCGATTCATGCTGTTGGTCTGGTCGATGGCCACCACGCGATCGAATTCCCGTGACTCGTCGTCGGCGTAACACAGACTCGAAGGCTCCTGGTCGCTGACGCCCGTGGGTGTAACCAAAGACACTTCGAGGTCGTAACAGCCGTCGGGCTTCGGCCCAGGCGCGATGACCACCCAGGTTTCGCCGCCGACCTCCATTGCAGCGGCCGGGATCTGCGCCGGCGTCAGTGCCGTGCCGTCGACCGAGATCGTCAGGTTGGCGGGCGACACGTCGCGATCGCCGCCGGCGAGTATGCGCACGAGTACCCGACTGCCCGCCACCGACGTACCGGCGTAGGAGGGCCGCGCCGTCGTCGGCTCCAGGATCTCGAACGGGTTCGGTGGTACGTCGCTGCTCAACATCAGCTCGTCGAGCACGATCCGGCCGCGATTGGAACCGTGTGCCGGACCGAACTCGAGACGCACGGCGACAATGTCGCTCAGATCGAGCCCGGAGGCGTTGTTCAGAAAATCCGTCAGCCGCAGGCGGGTGATCTCCATTTCGTTCCACCAGCCGCCGCTGCGGTCGTACGGCTGCTCGATGCCGCCGCCGCGGGCGCCGATGTTGATCGTGCTGGTGGTCCCGGTGCCGTCGCGAAGCGTGACGTCGAAAGTCAGGTCGCCGGTTGCCGCGAGCGTATTGGGATGCTGGGTGCCCTGCGCGGCGCGAAACGACAGCTGCAGGTATTGTGTGAAGTCCCTGTCGCCGCTCGGCACCTCCCACTCGTAAAAGCGGTTCTGGTTGGTCCAGTCGAAAACGACACCTCGCGACGAGTCACCCGTCGTCGCCTGGGTTGCGCCGTTGAACGGATCGCTTGCGGTCCAGGAAAAATCGCCGTTGTTGTCGTCGAGTATGCCCTCGACGACGTTTTCGACATCGAAAGTCACGGCGGCCATCGAGCTGCTGGTGTTCGTTGCGGGCTGCGACTGGTAATCGTCGATCATCAGATTGCCGGCGCCCGAGCCGTTTCGGTACTCATGTGTGACGACCACACAGGGATTGCCGGCAGGCACGCCGATCGGCCGGAAGGACTCGTATTGGCGAGTCAGGAAATCCAGTGCTGGAACGTTACCGTCCACGTAGTGTTTGACCAGCGGCAGCAGGTGCCCGAGCAATATGTCGTGTGTCAGATCGTTGGTCGGTCCAAGCGAGCAGGGGCCTGTGAAAACCGATGGGGTTTCCGGTCCGTTGTGAAACCACGCATGGCCGGTGCCCTGTACCGTCGTCGACTGCCGAAAGGCCGTGGCTCGCTCGTGGATGCGGAAGGTTTGACAACACTCCTGGTTAGCCCTTCCGGCGACGTCGGTGTCGCCCGCGGCGCTCCACAGATGATAGTTTGCATCGCGCGGGTTGGCGATCTCGCCGGTGTCTTTGAAATCCGTCGGCAACATGCTGCTGATCAGCTTGACGTTGCTGCGCTCGAAATGGGTCGGCACGTGCGAACCGTCGAACAGACGATCGTAGGCTATCGCAACACCCTCGGCACCGCGGCTGTGTCCGATCCAGACGATCTTGCCGGTATCGAGCAGGCCCACCAGGGCGCCGCTGGCGATAGCGCCTGCTTCAACCTGATCGATAAAGGCATCGGTATGGCCGAGCGTCGTCGTTGCCGCGGCAAAAGGCCCGGGCTCGGTATCGTTGTCGTGGCTCATTACTATGTAGCCGTAGGACGCCAGGTGGTTGCCGATGTGGTCGTACCATTGCGACTGGTGTCCGTTACCGTGGCCGATGATGACCAGCGGCCGCCTGCCCATCGACGCGACGTTGGTCGGGTAGAACAGGTGTTGGGCGCGTTCGTCCGCGGGTATGCCGAACGTGGATGCGACACCCGAAGTCAGTTGGTAATGCCACGCGGTGACGGCCTCCGGCCCGCTTGCCGTCGTATCGTGTACGGCATAAAAACCGGCCTCGCCGAGGCGGCCGTCGATGTAGTCGCCGGTATTGAGCAGGCCGTTCTGGTCGCAGTCCAGGACTACATCGTAACCGACGCCGAGGTCGAGCCCGGCGCTCGCGCTGAGCTCGCCGGCCGCCGTTACCGTGACCCTGTTGGCCTGGATGTTGGTGTTGCTGAACGTATTGGCTTGCGCACCGCCGGCGGTTACGTCGGTCAAGCTGTTGTCGGCCGCCCACTCGGTCTTGTTCCTGGATGCCACCACATAGATGTCGCAGGTATCGCCGCCGATCGCGGGAAAGCGCGACGGATCGATCGCGACCTCCATCGTTGCGTTGACATTGATCGCCTTGACGTACTCGAAGAACGGATACTCGGTCAGTGAGTTGCCCGCGAGCTCGGTATCGATGACCTGGGCGCTCGTCTTGCCCAAGGGAACCGTGATCAGGAGGGCCAGTGTGAGGAGCGAGGCAGAGGGTTTTCTGTGAATACTCATCTCGGTTCCCCCCGTGTAGTGCCGGTTCCGGGAGCCGAGATTTCGGGAACCGCGGGATCGTCCACGACCCGGGCCTCGGGCAGGCGCCATTTACGCGCCAGCTCACTCTCCTGCGGCGAGAATCTGAGCACCAGTTCGGCCAACTCGCCTTTTAACAACTCGGCAAAGTTCCGCGACCGAATCTCAGGTTCGGTGATGGCATAGGCGCGGCCGGCCGGTATCGCTTTGAAGGTCCGGTTGACGGTAGCGAGCTCGGCACGCACCTGATCGCGTGGTACGCGGCCGGGAAGCCCGGGACTGCCGAACCAGATCGGCTCGCTGGCGACGTCGAAACTGCCGGGTATGATCGCAATGACGCGGCCCGACTCGTTACCCCAATTCAGCCGCTCGACGACACGATCGCCGGCGTACAGAATCGGTTCGGGCGCATTGCGCGGCACGACGAGCGCCGGGTCGACGCTCAGCACGACGATGACGCCGCGATCGACGGTCGGGCGTTCGGGCACCCACGTAAACAGATAACCCGTCTCCAGTGTGAACGGGCGGACATGAAGCACATCGCGGACAACGGTCGGGGTCTTCGGCGCCGGTTCCTCTTCCTGAGACAACACTTCGGTCGGAACGACGACCAACGCGATGGCCGGGAGGAGGCTGGCGAGATTCAGGCAACGCATGTCAGTCCTCCATGAATCTTGTCTTGTTTTAGTCTGATATCCGTATAAGCGTAAAAATCCGCGAGAATACCTCATCGCCTGGCAAATTCAGGCGCCCGGCGACCGGACAGCCGTGCCGGACCGGCTGTTAACGATGGCAACAGGATTGGAAAAAAACCCTACAGCGATTAAGCGCAGATTGTTGAGTGATGGATGCCCGAAGATTTCCCCGAGCTGATGTTTGGCAAAGTCGCGTGGGAGGAGACCGTCAGCGGTTTTCAGGTCTCTCGTCGGCATCGGCAGTGATCATGCGCATAGCGTTAACAGGCCCTAAATACCAATGTTCGTCAAAGCTCATGAAGGTGGAGTCATTAGTGATATATCTTATTAAGATATATTATATATCTTGAAAAGATATATTTACGGTGGTATATTCAGTCGCCAAACAGGCAGGACTAGGCGCTTCTGAACAAAATGGCAGGCGTCACTCAGCTAGGGCGTTACAGGACAGTTGCTGAGCACATAACTGAAGAGATCTTCAATTTGAAGATCTCTTCAGTGTTGCCGGAGAGCACCAAACCATGACCAAAGCAAACCACCAAACCAGCGCCTTCACACACTCGCGGAAAATCGCTAAGGTGTTCATGTCCGGTGCCTCGCAAGCCGTTCGAATACCGCAAGCGTTTCGCTTCGATTGCGAGACGGTCAGCATTCGCAGGCAAGGCGAGTCGCTAGTCCTGACGCCGGTTGCCGAGACCTGGGATGAATTATGTACTGGCGATCCCAGCCTCATGGATGACGCGCTCGCCGCCGCGCTCGACGATTCCGATCTGTTGTCCTTCGAACAACGCGCCGAACTGCGCTGATGGAGTTCATGCTCGATACCGATACGTGTATCTATCTCATCAACCGTCACCCGAAAATGCGGCGCAAGGCGCCTCCGGCACAGTGCGCCATATCGGTGATCGTGCTCGGCGAATTGGAGCGTGCGGTGCGCCGCTCAAAGCGGCCGGAACCTACGGTGGAGTTCATGCGCCGAATCAACGTCGTTCCACTCGAGGACGACGCTGCCCGTGCTTACGGCGACATTCGGGACTACCTCGAATCCACAGGGCAGATGATCGGCCCGAACGACTTGTGGATAGCCGCGCACGCCTATGCATTAAACGTCGCGCTGGTCACCAACAACACACGCGAGTTTTGCCGCGTGCCGGAACTGACGGTCACAAGCTGGTTGGACGATTGACAGTCGTTTTCGACCTTCTGCGAAGAACCGATGAAGCCCCCTCAACAAGCGATCATTGCCAGCCGCCGCAACGCGGCCAATGCCCGACCACTCGCGGGCTGATGCCGTCGACGACGGCATACTGATCGTAGGCAGCCGCCGTCATGCAGGCGTGATTCGGAAGGATTCTCAACTGCGAGCCGATCGGTAGCCGGTCGAAGGGCAACGGCGAGCCATCCGCCGTCGAAAGAATACCGTGTTCCTGGTTAACCGACGCGACGAGCAGATTCTCGATAATCTCGCCGGTGTCCGCGGTGCAGACGAGACCGTACTTTCGATCCACGGATTGATTGGCGGTACCGCGGTCTTTCGACAGGGCAAGTCCGCCTGCATCGGTCAGCACTGTGTTCAGCGATTGCTTGTGGCCGATGACGCTGGTCAGAACCGACAATGCGATGTCCTCGGGCCGGCAGCAGCCCAGGCCCGCCTGAAACAGGTCGAAGAATGCATAGACGCCGGCGCGAACCTCGGTGATGCCGTCTAGGCAGGTGGCGAACAATGCCGTCGGAGTGGACCCGACGCTTACAGTGTCGCAGGGGATACCCTCAGTCCGAATTGCATCGGCCGCGGCAACCGCCGCATTGCGCTCCTGGCGTGCAAGCCGGCGGATGGCTTCGACCGAATCGCAGTCGTAGGAAGCACCGGCATGGGTCACGACGCCGCGAAAAATCGTGCCTTCCGCCGCGTGCAGGATCGTCGCGGCGGCAAAGATCTCCGGATCATCCGGGTCGAGTCCGGCGCGGTGGTCGTCGGAATTGATTTCGAGCAGCGCAGGAATGCGCCGATTGTTCCGGTGCCCCCACTCAGCAACCAGCCGGGCTGTTTCCGCGCTGTCCATGACGACCTGCAGATTCACGCCGCGAGCGAGCAGGCCGGCAACCCGCGGCAGTTTCGAGGGTACGATGCCGACCGCATAAAGAATGTCCGTGAATGCCGCATCGGCGAAATGCTCAGCTTCGGTCAGTGTGGAAACGGTGATCGCCCCCGAATGACCTGCCGTCAGCCGTTTCGCGATCTCGACCGATTTGCTGGTCTTGACGTGGGGTCTCAAGTCGACCTCGAAGTCCGCAAGCCCTGCATTCATTCGCCCGATGTTCGCCTCGAGCTTTTCTCTGTCGACGACGGCGCAGGGCGTGAAGCAATCCGCGAGGGTTCGCGGGTCGGTACTATCGGGCATTGATGATTTCCTCTGAGAAGGACCTTGCGAGACCGGGGCTACGGGCGGCATTTGTTTCCGCTCGGGAATATCTTACTGTCAGGCGGCTGGAATCCAGTAATATTACCAAAACTACGGATGTCCACTGGCCATGTCCGCACTCCGCTCCTTGCTCTTCGTTCCGGCCCTTGTCGCGGTAACGGCGTCCTGCGGCGAGCACGCGTATCGCGCGGACGATCGCGCGTATTACATCGAGTCGCCGGACGGGTCGCGGACGCTGCGGATAAGCTGGTATGGCGACGCAATGGTGCGTTTGCAGACGGCGCATGGCGGCGAGTCCTTCCTGCCCGACGATCATTACGAGATGATCGAGACGCACGACTGGGCCGCCGACACCGATGCCGAAGTCACGGATACGCATGTCGTCATCGCTTCCTCGCAGCTCGACGTCGCAGTCGATCGTGAGACGCTCGCCGCGGGCTTTCATGCGCGCGGCGACGCGACGCCGTTGTTGCAGGAGCAGGCCGGCGCGCAGCGGCTGGGCAATGTGCGCATCGTCCGGTTCGAGCCGCGGGACGCGGAGCGTTTCACGGGTCTCGGTCACGGCTACTTCGCGCGGGCCGCGAGCGTCGAACTGACCGGCAACGTCGTCCAGCGCAACTACGGCAGCGTCCCCATCGAGCAGGCGCCGCTCATTGTCCCGTTTTACCTCTCGAGCTCGGGTTACGGCGTGTTCCTCAACAGCACGTTTCCGAACCGTTTCGCGATGAATGCCGAAGGCGACTATAGCGTGGCGATCGATACGCACGGCTTCGACGGCCGCATGGACTATGTGTTCATCGCCGGGCCGACCCTGCCGGACGTGCTCGATCGCTACACACGGCTGACAGGCCGGCCGCGGCTGCCGATGAAAGCCATGTTCGGTTTGCAGTTGTCGGACAAAGCGCACGACCACGATTCCGCGACACCGTCGGACGAGCGCTGGTGGAGGGCAAAGATCACGGCGCACCGCGAATCCGGCTTGCCGCTCGATCACGTGGTCAACGACAACCGCTGGCGTGCCGCAGGCGGCAAACGCTGTGAATCGAAGATCGAATGGGACGAGGAACGCTACCCGGACCCGGCCGCCTGGCAGCGATGGCTGGACGGCCAGGGGCTCGTGACGACACTCGATTTCAATCGCTGCATTGCCCGGCACTCCGACGGTTGGATGCCGGCGTTCAACCTGCCTCCGATCGACAACATCGAGTTTGCGGATAGCGCCCCCGACCTCACCAACGCCGAGTTTCGCGCCTGGTTCTGGCGCATCTTCTACGAGAAGTCGCTCGACCCGTCGCTCGCCTACCCCGGCGAGGCCCTCTGGATCGACGAATTCGACGAACAGGGCGCGGCACCGATGGACATCGTGCTCGCCAACGGCCGCAGTTTCGCCGAGATGCGCAACTACTGGTTCTTCCTCGTTGCCAAGGCGTTGGTCGCGGACGGCTGGGACATGTCGGACATCGACAAGCGGCCTTTCGTCTGGGTACGCGGCATGACGGCCGGCGCGCAGCGCTACGCGACGCTCTGGAGCGGCGATATCGAGCCTAGCGAGGAAGACATGGCCGCGCAGGTGCGGGCGATGCAGTTGTCGGGACTTGCCGGGTTCCCGTTCTGGGGTCACGACGCGGGCGGCTTTTTCGACTGGGATCGGGGTGCCGGTCCCGACGAATCCCTGTACAGGCGCTGGGCGATGGCATTCGGCAGTTTCGCGCCGATCTGGAAGCCGCATGGAATGGGGCAATCCCGCTGGCCGCTCGATCGCGACGCGGAGAGCCTGGCTGCGGCGATGACATTTGCCCGCCTTCGCTATGAGCTGATGCCCTATCTCTACTCGGCGGCGCACGACGCGGCCGATACCGGCATGCCGATCGCCCGGCCGATGCTGCTCGAATACCCGAACCGCGAGGAGGCTTGGCAATACGATCTGCAGTATCTTTTCGGACCGCAGTTGATCGTTGCGCCGCTCGTCGACACCGCCGACACCGGTGTCTGGCTGCCCGAGGGCGCCTGGTATTCGATCTGGGACGGACGCCATTACCCCGGCGACCGGGTCGTCGACCTGCGCGACGATGCCGCCGTGATGCCGGTACTGGCCAGGGCCGGCGCCATCCTGCCCAAGCGCGCGTACGCCCAAAGTACGGCGTTCATCGATAAGTCGAGGCTCGTCGTCGACGTCTACACGGGCGCCGACGGTGAGTTTCGCCTGGTGGAGGATGACGATCGCACCGAGGCGTACCGCAAGGGCGAGCGCCGTATCACGTGGCTGCGCTACGACGACGGCGAGCGGCTACTGACAATCGAGGCCGCGGAAGGCGGTTACGCCGGCGCGCCGGATTACCGCGACGTCTCCGTGAACGTCATCGCGCCGGAAGGCACATGGACGATTCCGTCCCGGAGGATTCCCGTCGACCGGACAGCGCATATCGGCCTGACGAAACCCTGAGCCGTCGGCCCAGGCTATCCCGGCCGTCGTCGGCAATCCGCTCGATTCTGTCGTCGTATCTCATAAGTCGTATCTCATAGTCGAATCCCACAGCCGTATCTCATCGTCGTATCTCATCGTCGTATCTCATGGCCGTGAATCCTTAATCCGGCATCGCCGTTCGGCCCGAGTCGGCGTTTCCCGTACACCTCGCGATTCCCGATACGTCCTCGCCGTTTCCAGCGACAGGCGTCTTGATCGCAGCTTTGCCATCGGCCGCGACGATGTATTTCCCAGCCACCGATAAGGGCGCAAACGCCCAAATCCAAGCCGGCGAGCCGTCGTATCGGCAATGAGCCCGGCCATGGCTTCGCCCGGCCTTAACCAAACGGTTGATTGTTTGGTAAACCCGATATATGCTGATTTCACTGCCGTAGACCGGACTTCGATACTGATGCCATGAATGGGGGGCAGCTTCGATGACCCGTGTATTGAATGACGACGACAGACCCTGGTTGCCGCTCGGCGGCGAGGGTCAGAACTACCTGAAGGTCGTATCGATCGACGAAGCGCAGCGGCAGGTGGTCCTCATCGTCAAGTTCGGACCGAATGCGGTGTACCCGCAGCATTTACACCGCGCCGGCGCGATCGCCTACACCCTCGAAGGGGAATGGGAATACGAGGAAGGCGTGCTCGGCGAGGGCAGTTGGGCGCTGGAGCCGCCGGGCACCGAGCACACGCCGATCGTTTCCGACAAAGGGGCAACCATTCTCGCCGTCTTGACCAGTGAAGACGAGCGATACGTCGAGGTGCCCTTACCCGACGGCTCGATGCTGGAACAGGACCTCGACTACTTCAAGCGGCTCTATGCAATGACGCCGGAAGAAGCGGCCGCCGAACAGGCCACCGGAATCGAGATGCAAACCAATTCGTGAGCGCCGTCGGCAATACCTGAATCGCCGGCAGACACAAAAACATAAGGACATCGGGCACCAGAACCTTTTTGGAACCAAGGGTGGGGGACTTCATGAAGCGAGAGACACAGGAACGAATTTTCGCGGCTGTCGGCGGCAAGCCGGTTGTCTTGGCGGTCTTGGCCATTGCCGGCGGATGGCTCTTGCATTTTGAGCCCGCCGCCGCGGAAGACGGCCAGGGCGCGAGCAGTGCGCTGGAAGAGATCGTCGTCAGTGCGCGCCGGCGAGAGGAAACGCTGCAGTCGGCGCCGCTGTCGGTGACGGCATTGAGCGCCAGCGCGATCGAGGCGCGATCGCTGGAGAGTTTCAACGACCTCAACAACTACGTACCCAACATCGAGCTCAACAACGGTCGCGTAGATGGCGGCGGCAGCGTGGCGCAGCTCTTCATTCGCGGCGTGGGCCAGGAAGACTACTCCTTCCCGAACGATCCCGGGGTCGGCGTGTATCTGGACGGCATCTACGTTTCGCGCTCCTCGGCGGGGGATTTCGGCTTCATGGACGTCGAGCGCGTGGAGGTCCTGCGCGGTCCCCAGGGCACGCTCTACGGCAAGAACACGATCGGCGGCGCGATCAATGTCATCACCAGAAAACCGAGCGGCTCGGGCGAAGGCGAGTTGCACCTGACGGTCGGGCGTTACGATCGCGTCGACCTGATCGGTAATCTCGACGTAGGCCTGAACGAGAACTGGTTCTTGAAGGTGGCGGGCATGTCGCGCAGCCGCGACGGCTACGGCATTCAGGGCGTTACCGGGAAGCCGCTTCGGGAAGAGAACAAGAACGCGGCGCGCGCGCAACTGCTGTACCAGCCGTCACCGGATCTGAGCGCCTTGTTGCAGGTCGATTTCAGCGAGCAGCGCGGCAGCGGGCCGGTGGGCGCGATGCGCCGCTTCTGGCCCGGCGACATCCCGAACCTGATCAACGGCATCGTCGCGCCGTCGATCGCCGACGAGTTCGGGCTCGAACCGCCCTTCGACGTTTTCGGTCCCGCCTGGGTGAACCGCGTCGACGAAACCGACCGTTTTTCGTCGGGCGGCGCATCCGAAACACGCGACAACAATGAAGTCTTCGGTGCGAACCTGACGGTCGAGTGGGAGGTCGGTCCGGTCGCGGTCAAGTCGATTACCGGCTACCGGACAGCCGAGATCGACGTGCAGCGGGACGGCGACAATACGCCTTTCCCGGTATTCACCGTGGCCATCGACGAGAAAACCTACCAGACGAGCCAGGAGTTTCAACTCTCGGGTGACGCGCTCGACGGCAGGTTTCCGTGGATTGTCGGCGTGTACGGCATCAACGAGCGCGGGCGCAACAGTTTCGCCGCGCCGCTTTTGGGGCAATCCGTGCTGGATGCAATCGGCCTCGATATCTCGCTGCTCACGGATACCCGCATCGACACCACGTCGTTGGCCGTGTTCGGCGAGGCCACGTACTACTTCACCGATCAACTGGGCCTGACGTTCGGCGGGCGCTTCAACCGCGACGACAAGGAATACACCTATCAGCTCGACCGTATCTTCTCCGGTGTTCCGGCGATTCCGCGGGTGGAACTCGAGGAAACCTGGAACGAGTTTTTGCCCAAGCTGGGGCTGGAGTATACGCTGAGCGACGGCCAGCTCCTGTACTTCAGCGTCGCGGAAGGCTTCAAGGCCGGCGGCTGGAACCCGCGGACCCTGACGCCGGGCACGCAGCCGCAGTCGTTCGATCCGGAGACGATTCGCACCTACGAGATCGGCTTCAAGACCGCCCTGTTCGGCGGCCGGGCCACATTCAATGCCGCTGCCTTTTTCTCGGAGTACGAGGACATCCAGCTCATCGCGGTCACCGAAGTGCAGTTACCGGACGGCACGAACACGGTCGATACGACGATCAACAACGCCGGCGCGGGCGAGATCACCGGAGCCGAATTCGAACTGGTGTTTGCGCCGGTGGACTCGCTGCTGATCAACGCGGGCATCGGGTTGCTCGATACCGAATTCACCGAGCTCGGGCAGGACGTCATCGACGCCGGCACCGCGACACTGGACAGCGAATTCATTCAATCGCCCTCCGTCACTTTCAACGGCTCGGTCGAATACACCTACGGTCTGGACGGCGGGGCGGAGCTGGTGCTCTTCTCAGACGTGGCCTACAAGGACGACATCCAGCGTTCGGTACAGAACTTCGAGGATCTCGTGACCGACGCCTACTGGCAGTGGAACGGACGGGTCACGTACCGGCCGGCGCGCGGCGACTGGGAACTGGCCGGGTTCGTCACCAACATCACCGACGAAATCTACATGACCAACGGCGTCGACGTGCGCGGACTCGGCGCGACCGAAGCGTATTACAGCCGCCCGCGCGAGTGGGGGCTGAGCTTTACGACACGGTTCTGACGCAGGTAGACGGATGCAGCGCAGCTTGAAGATGCAGCTCGAACTTTTCTCGCGGAGACCAGCATGATGAGACTGGAAAACAGGAATGCACTGATCACCGGCGCCGGTTCCGGCATCGGCCAGGCAATGGCCGGGCTCTTCGCCCGGGAGGGCGCGGGCATTGCGGCGAACGACGTCGAGGCCGACCGGCTCACGGCCACCGTCGAGTCGGTTTCGGCGCTCGGCCGGAAAGCGCTGGCGCTGCCCTTCGACGTCACGGATCTTAAGGCGGTGCAGGCGGGCACCGACCGCGCCATCGGCGAGTTCGGTCACATCGACATACTCTGCGCCAACGCCGGCATCGCCCCCACCGTCGATTTCGTCGACATGACACCGGAGGCCTGGGACCGGATGATCAAGGTCCACCTCTACGGCGTCTACAACTGCTGTAAAGCGGTGGTCGATCACATGATCGAGCGGGGTCACGGCCGGATCATCATTACGTCCTCGATGAGCGCGATCAACGGCGACATCCATCTCACGCACTACAGCGCCGCGAAGGCCGGCCAGGTCGGTTTCGCCCGCGCGCTGGCCAGAGAGCTCTGCGGCACGGGGATCACCGTGAACGTAATTGCGCCCGGCCTGACCAAAACCAATATCCTGGGCGAGGTCGACGATGAGGTCATTCGGAAATACGAACCGCCCATCGGCAGAATCGGACAGCCCGACGACCAGGCTTACGCGGCGCTGTATCTCGCGTCGGAGGAGGCGAGCTTCGTCACGGGGCATACCTTGCAGGTGAACGGCGGGGCGTTTTGAGACGACGGGACCACGCCAATGGCGTTCAGCGCCGCCGGTGCAGTTCCGGCAGGCACGCCGTTTGATTACCCTTAGGATGCCTTTTACCGGTGGGCCCAGGGCCGCGCAAGGCGGTCCGCTTCGACGAACCGGTCGATGTCCGCTTCGAATCGCAGCGTGAAGTCGATGTAGTCGAGACCGTTCAGCAGCATGTGCCGGTCGGATTCGGCGATCTCGAACGCAAACGTCGAGCCGTCCGGCCCGCGAAGCACATTGGCCTCGAGATCGACGAGCACACGCCGGGCCTCGGGATCGATTCGCGTCTGTGCTTCGAGCGCGGCGATCGTCTCCGCGGGCAGCGCGATGGCAAGCAGGCCGTTGCGTGCGCAGTTGTTGCGAAATATCCGGCCGAAACTCTCGGCGATGAGCACCCGGAAGCCGTAGTCTTTGAGCGCCCATACCGCATGCTCCCGGGATGAGCCGCAACCGAAGTTCTTACCCGACAACAGGATATCCGCCGCTCGATATTCTGGGCGGTTAAGCACGAAGTTCGTGTTGTCGCCGGTTTTTTTTCCGCCGTCGTAGGTGTAACGCCAGCCTGCGAACAGCCCCTGGCCGAGCCCCGTCTTGCTGACGCGTTTCATCTCCCGTGACGGGATGATCTGGTCGGTATCGACGTTGTCGATTAGCATCGGGGCAACGATGCCTTCGAGTTGTCTGAACGCTTTCATGCTTACCGGCTCGTTCACCGACTTGTTCACCGACTCGTTCACCGAATCGTTCACCAGTTGGCTCATCGACTCGCGGTCCGGACCTGGGCAGCCCGGACGTCGGCAATACAGCCCGCCACCGCGCTGGCCGCCACCGTGGCGGGACTGGCCAGATGCGTGCGCGCACCGCGGCCCTGCCGGCCGCGGAAATTGCGGTTGGTGCTGGAGATGACCCGCTCTCCGGTACCGAAACCCTCGCCGCCGGCGTTGAAACAAAGCGAGCAGCCGGGCTCGCGCCACTCGAAGCCGGCTTCGAGAAAGACGCGATCCAGGCCCTCGGCTTCCGCGGCTTGCTTCACCTGTTGCGAACCCGGCGTGCAGACCGCCCGCAGCCCGGACGCGACCTTGTTGCCGTCGAGAATCCGCGCCGCCGCGCGCAGGTCGCTCAGGCGGCTGTTGGTGCAGGAACCGATGAAGGCCGCGTCGAGCTTCAGGCCGAGCAGCGCCTGGTCGGGTTCCAGTCCCATGTAGTCCAGCGTGGACAGGAACTCGGCACGCGATTCGCCACCGGGGTAGCGATCGAGTGCCGGCACCGCGCCGGTGACCTCGACCGCGTCCTGAGGGCTCGTGCCCCAGGTCACCGTGGGTGCGATGTCGGCGCAATCGATCGCGATTTCGCGGTCGAAAACGGCGCCCTCGTCGCTGCGGAGCTCACGCCAGGCCCGTCGTGCCTGCTCGAGCGCATCGCCGCCCGGCGCATAAGGGCGGCTCTCTACGTAAGCCAGCGTTTTTGCATCCGGCGCTATCAGGCCCGTGAACGCACCGAACTCGACGGCCATGTTGCAAAGGGTAAAACGCGCTTCCATGTCCAGCGCCTCGACGGCGGGACCTGCGTACTCCAGCGCAAGCCCGGCGGCACCGGAGGCGGAGTGGCGCGCGATCAGGTGCAGGACCATGTCCTTGGCCGTCACACCGCGGCCCAATCTGCCGTCGAAGCGTACCCTGAGTTGTCCGGGCTTGCCGGTTCTCAAGGTCTCGGTCGCGATCGCGTGTTCGCAGTCGCTGGTGCCGATACCCCAGCCGACGGCGCCCAGGGCGCCCAAAGTACAGGTGTGGCTGTCGGGGCAGGCGACGATCAGGCCCGGCAAGGTGATGCCCTGCTCGGCGGAGATCAGATGCGTGATGCCGTGCCTCGCGTCGCCGATGTCGAACAAGGTGATCCCGGCTTCGGTTGCCGTGCGGCGCATGGTCTTGATGAATGCCTCGCCGCCGGGAACCAGCGTCGTGTCGCCGCGACCCGGAAAGGTATCGATAATGTGATCCATCGTCGCAAACACCTGCGCCGGATTACGGACTTTCCGGCCGGCCTCCGCGAGACTGTTCAGCGCCACGCTGCCGGTGCGCTCGTGGAGAAAAACCCGGTCGAGGTAAACGAGCTCGGAGCCGTCTTCGAGCTTCTTGACGACGTGTGAATCCCAGATTTTGTCGAACAGTGTCTTGGACATCGGGGGTATGACGGACCGGGCGAGCACCGCCGGAGACGAAAAGACATATTAGTATATCATTATGTCCGATTTTCCGCTGCTGCGATCGGCGAATTTCTTCCTCACCCGGCGGAATACGCTGGTTATGTGGGTCTTGCTTGGTGCGGCGATGCTGTCACCGGTTTCGGAATCCGGGCTGTTGGACTCGATTACGCGGCTGATCGCTTCGCCCGCTATCGGTTCCACGGCAGGATCGCGTCCGATAGATGAGGGCTGCTGATCTTGCCGCGTAGACGCGGGTCCAGCGATAGATAAATCGTCACTCAATACTCTAGAACTGGAGACGCCGAGCCGGTTTCTTTACTTCAAACTGCCTGTTTTTCCTATTTATTTCAGTAGGTTGTCAATTTCAGCTTCGGTTAGAATGGAAGTTCTGAAGAGGTTGTCGGAGCTCCAAAAATGACCACTGCATGCACCGCCGTCGAATTGCAGCCGCAACCGGCCTATCTGAAATCCGAAGCACTCGGAGAACAGATAACCGAGCTGTGTGCGTACATTTATGCTGCTACCTATCAACTGCTGGTATTGATCCGCGAGTTCGATGAACAGGAGGGCTGGCATCAACCGGGATTATGCTCCTGTGCCCACTGGCTGAACTTCAAATGCGGCATCGGCATGAACGCGGCACGCGAGAAAGTGCGGGTTGCGCGTGCCTTGAAAGATCTGCCTAAGATCAGTAAGGCTTTTGAGCGGGGTGAGCTGAGTTACTCCAAAGTACGCGCGATGACCCGCATCGCTGACGAGAGTAACGAAGACTACCTGCTGAAGATTGCTCACCACGGCACGGCTTACCACGTTGAGCAACTGGTCTCGAAGTACCGCCGCTGCCAGCGCCTTCAGGATACCGAGAATGCCAACCGGCCCTAGAACCAAGCGACGATAGGCAGGCCCTAGAAGCTCCGCTTCGCCTCAAGCAAAAGCTGCACGTCGTCGATAGAGTCGTCGCCGTCCAGTGGAAAGGCAATGTCCAGATGCAACACTTTGGTCGACTTGCCGCGCGTGGGCGACAGCCTCAAGCCCAATCCGGCGTCCTTGAGCCAGCCCGCGCTTTCGCCGCCGACGGGGTTGTCGCCCCAGGTGCGTCCGGCGTCGAAAAATATCGCGCCCCCGACGCGGAACAGCCGGAACGGATACCAGTCGGTGAAGTAACGTTGTTCGACGGTCAGCAGGGCCCTGGCGTCGCCCGACTGGTAACGCAGCGGGTAGCCGCGAAGGCCGCTGTCGCCGCCCAGTTCCAGCGGATTGTCGAGATCGAGATCGTGGCCGTAGGCGCCGGAAACCGAGACGAAGAACAGGCGCTTTTCGCTTTGGCGGTGATACAGGCGCGCGCTCAGTGACGACAGGGAATTGACGGTTTGTCCGCTTTCGATCCGGCCCTCGAGCTTCGCCGAGAGAATCAGCGCCGTCTTGTCGAAGCTGCCGTAACTTCGGCCGGCGCTGGCCTGGTAAACGAGGGCGCTGCGGTCGGCGCCGAAGCGCTCGTCGGCCCATCCGAGGCTGAAGGCCAGCCGTTTGCCCAGGCGGAAATCTTCGGTGCGGCCGATCTGGTCTCGGTTCAGGCTGGTCGTGAAGCGGTCCTCGATGAATTCGAGGCCTATGTAGGGATAGGCCAGCTTGCGGTCCGCCGGTATCGCTGCGGGGAACTCGGGCTCACGGGCTTCGGAAAAAACATTGTTGTCGTAGACAAAGCCGAGGCTCCAGCGGCGCGCCCAGTTGCCGCGCAATCCCCTGGACCAACCATAGAAGGACCGAAGGTATTCGCGCCGGTGCCGGAATTCCGCGACTTCGTCGCCGAGTTCGTAGAGTCGCGTGCGGCGATCATCGTCGTAGAGCGTGAGTCCTGCGGACCAACGCGCGTCTAGTGCATGGAACGGCCGCACGGCCGAGACGAGATGGGAGAATCCGTCCGAATTGTCCGATGCGCTCAGGTTCAGCGATACCCAGCTTCTGCCGAGATGCGGATCGATGAAGTCGAAGGTATCCGACGTCCGGTCCACGGTATTGGTGTGGCTGTAGCGAATCTGCTGGCCGCGGCCGAACAGGTTCTCTTCCTCGAGCCCGATCTCGGTCGTGTTTTCTCCGCCGCTGCGCGACAGGCTGAGTTCCGGGAACAGGGACCAGACGTCCTGGGTTCTGACCACGACATCGACCGTGCCGTCCTCGTAGCGGACCGGCTCGATGTCGGCCGTGTACAGGTAACGCCTGCCGCGCAGAATGCGCGCCGATTCGTCGAGCAGGCGTTTGGAATACGTGTCGCCCGGGCGGAACAGAAGCTGCTTCTCGATGGTCCGCTCCGCCGTGACGATGTGCAAACGATTGGCCCAGCGATACAACCAGTTGTTTTCCCTCGGATCGTCGAGGTCGAAGATGTTTGCCCTGTCGAGCACGATCTCACCGATGACGGCGCCATCGGCTTCGAGCTGCTCCGCCTTGGGCATTGCGCCGGCGGCATCGGCGAGACCGACGCCTGCCGTCGAAGCCAGCATCGCAAGGCGTGTCACGGTTCTACCGCGCTCAGGTCTGCACACGTATGCCTCGATTCGTTTGCCGGCGAAACCGGATCATAACCCGTGCGTCGATGCTTTGTGAGTAGGAACTATTCAGTATAATCGGTCGCTCGCAAGCCGGCGGACCAAGCATGCAGCCAGGACTACTCGAGCAGGGACTCACGCTGATGCTCGTCGGCATGGGCACGGTATTCGTTTTTCTGACGCTTTTGGTCGCCGCGACGACCCTGATGTCCAGGCTGGCCGCCAAACGCTCGCCGGCGCCGGTCGCCGAATCCCCGGTTGGTGACGATGAGGTCGGCGACGATGAGGTCGCCGCCATCAGCGCCGCGATAATCCGGCATCGGCGACGCTGAACCACAAACCGAATTCCGAACCGGATTCCTGCAACGATAAACCGCCGACCGGCACGGAGACCCCGGGGCTAAGACCATTATCAATAGGCCATTGGCAATAGACCATTAGCGACAGATCATCAGCGATAGACGACGAGCGACAAACCGAGCGACAAACCGAGCGACAAACCGAGCGATAGACGATGAGCGACAAACAAGCCGAAAAAAAGCCGCTAGGCATCACCGAACTCGTGCTGCGCGATGCACACCAGAGCCTGCTGGCGACGCGCATGCGCATCGACGACATGCTGCCGATCGCCGACAAGCTCGACCGAGTCGGGTTCTGGTCCATGGAATCCTGGGGCGGTGCAACCTTCGACGCCTGTATCCGTTACCTGGGCGAGGATCCCTGGGAGCGGATTCGCCGGCTCAAGGCGGCGATGCCCAACACCCCGCAGCATATGCTGTTTCGCGGGCAGAACATCCTGGGTTACCGGCATTACGCGGACGACCTCGTCGAGAAGTTCGTCGAACGTTGCGCGGTCAACGGCGTGGACGTATTCCGGATTTTCGACGCCTTGAACGATTTACGAAACCTCGAAACCGCGATCAAGGCAACCCTCGACGTCGGCAAACATGCACAGGGCGCCATGTCCTATACGGTGAGCCCGGTACACACGCTGGATCTCTGGGTGGACATGGGCAAGCGTATCGAGGACATGGGCGCGCACTCGATCTGCATCAAAGACATGGCGGGGTTGCTCAGGCCCTATGTCGCATTCGAACTCGTGAGCCGGCTCAAGGAAGCGGTCGACATCCCGATTCACATGCAGTCCCACGCCACGACCGGCATGTCCACGGCCACCAATCTCAAAGCGGTGGAGGCCGGCATCGACAACATCGACACCGCGATCTCGTCGATGAGCATGACCTATGGGCACTCACCCACCGAGACCTTGGTTGCCATTCTCGAAGGCACCGGCCGCGAAACGGGCCTGGACCTGAAGCTCTTGGAAGAGATCGCTACGTACTTTCGTAAAGTGCGGAAGAAGTACGCGAAGTTCGAAGGCAGCCTCAAGGGCGTGGACGCGCGTATCCTGGTCGCGCAGGTGCCGGGCGGCATGCTGACGAATCTGGAGAACCAGCTTCGCGAGCAGAACGCCGGCGACAAGCTCGACGAAGTGCTCGAGGAAGTACCCCAGGTCCGCCGCGACCTGGGTATGTTGCCGCTGGTGACGCCGACCTCGCAGATCGTCGGCACCCAGGCGGTGATCAACGTGCTGTCGGGCTCGCGCTACCAGACGATCACCAAGGAGACTTCCGGCATCCTGAAGGGTGAGTACGGCGCGACACCGGCCGCGGTCAACGGCGAGTTGCAGGCCCGGGTCCTCGACGGCGGTGAGGCGATCACCTGCCGCCCGGCCGATCTTCTGGAACCCGAGCTGGAGCGTCAGACCGAAGAGCTGAATCACCTGGCGATCGACAAAAAAATCCACCTGGCAGAGGCCGTCGACGACGACGTGCTGACTTACGCGCTGTTCCCGCAGATTGGCCTGCGTTTCCTCGAAAACCGCGACAATCCCGACGCGTTCGAGCCGCCGCCCGGTGAAGAGCCCGTCGAAGCCGTGCCGGCGGCACCGGCGGCCGCTCGGGCGCCGGCCACCGGACCGGCCGTGTATTCGGTGCGGGTCAACGGCAAAACCTTTACCGTCGAAGTGGCCGAAAGCGGCCAACTCACCGACATACAGCCGGCAGCCGCAGCGCCGGCCCCGACGCCGGCCGTTCGTGGCGAGCCGGTAGCGGCCGTGCTTGCAGGCAATGTTTTCAAGGTGCACGTCAAGTCCGGTGATACGGTTGCCGCGGGCCAGCCCTTACTCGTCGTCGAGGCAATGAAAATGGAGACGGTCGTCGCAGCGCCCAGGGCCGGCACGGTAACCGAGGTTTACGTGCGCGAGGGCGACGTCGTCGCCGTCGGCGACACGCTGGTCGACATCGGCTGATTCATGGAACTGATAAGCCAGATCTGGCACGGCTCGGGTCTCTACCAGATGACCGGCGGCCAACTTGTCATGCTCGGGATTTGCCTCGGGCTGCTGTATTTAGGGATCGTCAAAAAATTCGAGCCGCTGCTGCTCGTCACGATCGGCTTCGGCGGCCTGTTGAGCAACATTCCGGGTGCGGAGATTGCGACGGGCGACGGGCTTTTGCACCTGACCTACGTCATCGGCATCGAGACCGGCGCGTTCCCGCTGATCATCTTCATGGGCGTCGGCGCGATGACCGATTTCGGTCCCTTGCTCGCCAATCCCAAAACGCTGTTCCTCGGTGCCGCGGCGCAGTTCGGCATCTTCGCGACACTGCTCGGAGCGCTGGGCCTTACCGCGCTCGGCGTCATGGACTTCTCCATCCGGGAAGCCGCCGCGATCGGCATCATCGGCGGTGCCGACGGTCCAACGGCAATCTATGTCGCCGGCCAGCTCGCACCGAATCTCCTCGGCGCCATTGCAATCGCCGCGTACTCCTACATGGCGCTGGTGCCGATCATCCAGCCGCCGATCATGAAGCTCCTTACGTCCGAACGCGAGCGCAAGATCGAGATGCGTCAGTTGCGCGAGGTGTCCAAGGCCGAACGCATCCTGTTCCCGCTGGTCCTGCTGTTGCTAGTCGCGCTGCTGCTGCCGTCCGCCGCGCCCCTGCTCGGCATGCTCGCTTTCGGCAACCTGATGCGTGAGTGCGGCGTCGTCGAACGGCTGTCGAACACGACCCAGAATGCCTTGATCAACGTCGTCACCATCTTCCTCGGCCTGTCCGTCGGATCGAAATTGAGCGCGGAGCAATTCCTGGTACCCAGCACCCTCGGCATTCTGGCGCTCGGCATGGTGGCGTTCGCCATCGGCACGGCGAGCGGGGTGTTGATGGGCAAGCTGATGAACGCCTTCGGCAAGACGCCGATCAATCCGCTGATCGGCGCCGCGGGGGTGTCGGCCGTGCCGATGGCGGCACGCGTTGCCAACAAGGTGGGCCAGGATGCCAATCCGCACAACATCCTGCTGATGCATGCGATGGGACCGAACGTCGCCGGCGTGATCGGCTCCGCGATCGCCGCCGGCATCATGATCATGTTTACCTCGTAAGCGCGCGGCTTCGAACGATTTCGAGACAGCCCGTTTTCCCGGGCTACTCGATCCGGTTTATTCGATTTTATTCGATGCGCGGCGCGCGTTGTTCGCCCGCCTGCTTGAGAACCACGGCGTTGACGGTGCCGTCGACGCCGCGTTCGAAGTGCAGTTCGGCATCGACGACCTTGAAGAAAAAGCGGTCGGCTTCGTAAGGGAACACCGGAAACGCCGACTGGCCGGTGAGCCGTGCATACAACTGTCCATCGCGGGCCAGCACCGTGATCGTCAAATCGGCCGTCAGCCGATAGTCGCCGGCATAATCGTCGAGTCGCTCCGGCGCCAGCGCGATGGCGGTCCTGGTTCGAATACCTTCCTCGTCCGAAACACGCTCGCCGGGCAGCGATTGCCCACCCTGGTTCAGCGTCAACCTTCGTGCCGTGCCCGACGTGTCGACGTCGAAAACGATACGAATGCCGGCCGCGGCAAAAACGAACGCGTGTTCGCCGTCCCGCGTCAGCGGGAAAGGAGTTTGACCGGTCGCCTGGCCGAAAAGCCGGTCGTCTTCGATGAAGACGGTCAAAACCATATTCTCGGTAATCCGGTAAGCACCCGGATAGGCGCGGATATCGGCGACGTCGCGGTTTGCGGCCTTGCCGGTGATTTGCGCAATACCCAACTCGGTAATCGCATTGTATTCGGTGGACGTCGAAAGGATGACGACGCCCGTCGCGTTATCGGGACGAATCGCGAGGAAACTGGCGTAGCCTCCGGTCCCGCCGTTGTGCCAGTAAATCCGGGCCCCGTCTTCGCCGTCCTGCACGTGCCAGCCGAAGGCCGTATCCCCGGGCCGGATCCGATCGCGTATCGCCGTCAGCGCAGGATCGGGTGCGTCGGCCGCGAGGTTCCGGTCGACAAACCGAAGCAGGTCGTTCACCGACGAAACCAGCGCGCCGGCCCCGGCCAGCGCG
Source organism: Woeseiaceae bacterium (assembly GCA_028279985.1). Classification (GTDB taxonomy): domain Bacteria; phylum Pseudomonadota; class Gammaproteobacteria; order Steroidobacterales; family Woeseiaceae; genus UBA1847. The sequence continues at coordinate 165,709 of JANQMR010000024.1, read as the reverse complement.
TCGAACCCGCTCCATCGGGGCATGTCTGCGCCCGCGCTGAAACCCGGCGCCAAGCGCGCCGGGTCGGCGAGCTCGACGCCGCTGTCGTGCATTCCAAGCGGTTCGAGAACGTCGCGCCTTATCGCGTCGGCGTAGCCGAGTCCCGCGGCATCGGCCGCCAGCTCGCCGAGCAGGCCCGTGCCCAGGTTCGAGTAAGCGTAGGTCTTGTCGAGGCTTCGTACCTCGAAAGACTCCAGGAAAGACATCAAGTTGCGGCGCCCGTAACCCCTGTAGGGGTCCATTGGATTCTCGGCGCGCAGATTGTCCGGCAGGCGCGGTAAACCCGACGTATGGTTCGCCAACTCGCCGATTCGGATCTCGGCCACCGAAAGGCTGGCGAACTCCTGTTCGCTCAGGCTGTCGGCCAGGGTCCGATCCCAGGCCAGCCGGTCGGCGTCGACCTGGGTTTGCGCCAGGAGCGTCGTGAATACCTTGGTGATCGAACCGATTTCGAACAGCGTATCGGCATCGGGACGGCGTGCATCGTCTCCGCCGACACGACCGAACCCCTTGAACGCGGTCTTGCCGCGGGCATACAAGCCGACGGCAATCGCGCGCGCATCGCCTCGCTCGACGGCGCGTTCGAGCGAGGCAGAGACTTCCGGTAACACTTCCGGTATCGGCACGGGGTCCTCCGCGTACGCACCCGCAAACGCGAGCAGTGCCGCGACAGGGAGCAGTACCGGTGTGCGTTTTGCTCGATGCATGCCCGGCATCTCAGGCGGCCGCCTTGACGCCGGTTTTTTCTTTATAGTGGTCTTCCAGCACTTGTGCGACACAGGCGGTGAGGCGCTTGCCGGTGTCGATGTGCAGGAATTCGTTGGGTCCGTGCGCGTTCGAATTGGGACCCAGCAGGCCCGTAATCAGAAACTGCGCATCGGGGAAGCGTTCGCCGAGCATCCCCATGAAAGGGATCGTGCCGCCGGTACCCATGTACATCGAAGGCTTGCCGAAAAACGCTTGCGATGCCCGCTGCATCGAGGCGGCCAGCCAATCGGCGACGGGCGGTGCGTTCCAGCCGGCCATCGCGGCATCGGCCTCGAACGACACCCGGGACAGCGGCGGCGTGTCGGCCTCGAGCAGCGCCTTGACATCGGCGGCGGCCCGGTCCGCGTCGCAGGTCGGCGGCAGGCGGAACGACAGTTTCAGCGTCGTGTACGGCAGTTGCACGTTGCCGGCGTCCACCAGCGCCGGCAGCCCGTCGGCGCCGGTGATGCTCAAGGTGGGCCGCCAGGTGTTGTTGAGCATCAGCTCGTAGGGAGATTCTCCGGGACTGGGGTCCGTAACGGCCCAGGGGTATTTGCGATACACCGACTCGCCGAGCGTTTCGGCCGCGAGCTTGGCCTGTTCGATCCGGTGTTCGGGAATGTCCACCCACAGGGCCTCGGCTTCGACGCGGCCCGTGGACTCGTTCTCGAGACGCGACAGCAGTTGGCGCAGGACCCGGAAACTCGACGGCACGACGCCGCCGGCGGAGCCTGAATGGACCCCTTCTGTCATGACGTCCACCCTGAGGGTACCGGTCAGATTGCCGCGCAGCGAGGTCGTGCACCAGAGCTGGTCGTAATTGCCGCATTCGGCGTCCAGGCAGACGACCAGATCGGGTGAGCCGATCCGGTCTTCCAGCCGTTCGATGTAATAGGGCAGGTCGAAACTGCCGGACTCCTCGCAGCCCTCGATCAGCACCACGCAGTGCGCGTGCGGTACCCCCTGTTCCTGCATCGCCCGGATCGCGGTCAGCGAACCGAAGACCGCGTAACCGTCGTCGGCGCCGCCCCGGCCGTAGAGCTTGCCGTCGCGAATCGTCGCTTTCCATGGCGCCAGCTCCGGCTCCCAGCCGCTGAACTCCGGCTGTTTGTCGTAGTGTCCATACAAGAGCACCACATCGTCGGAAGCGCCGGGGATGTCCACGAACAGCAGCGGCGTACGTCCTTCGATACGCACGATCTCGACTTTCATGTCCTTGATCGGCTGGTCCTTGCACCAGGCTTCGAGCTGCCGTACGGCTTTTTCCATATGGCCGTTGGCTTCCCAGTCCGGGTCGAAGTGCGGCGATTTGTTCGGTATCGCGATGTAGTCGCAGAGCTCGGGAATGATCGAGTCGTCCCACAGTCCGTTCACGAAACTCGCGGTTTTGTCCTTGTCCATGTCCCTACTCCCCTGCCAAGTCGCGGACCAGGGTGCGGGCGATGCGCTCGGTCGTGATGAATTGCCAGTTGTAGTCGTCGTGATAGATTGCCAGCGGATTGGCGGCCACGATCGCATCCTCGCTCATGCCCTGATCGAAAAGTGCCTTGATCCGCTCGCGGCTGTCGATCAGCATCGCCGTGTCGCGTTTGAGCTCCGCCCTGCCGGCCACGGGGCCGTGACCGGGAATGATCTTCGTGTCGTCGTTCGCCATCGCGATGATCTTCTGCTGTCCGGCGATGTAACCGTCCACGCTGCCCCCGCTGTTGAGGTCGATGAACGGAAACAGGTCGTGGAACCAGAGGTCGCCGGTATGGATCACGTTGGCGCCGCGGAACTCGATCGCGCTGTCGCCGTCGGTATGTGCCGTCGGGACGTGAAAGACCTTTGCTTCCATGCCGTTGACGTGAAAGCTGATCCCGTCGCCGAAGGTGATGACCGGCAGGCCGCCGGCGCCGCCGGCGGGCGAGGGATCGACGATCAGGCGCTTGCGAATGTTGTCATGGGCGACGACGGTGGTGCCCGTCTCGGCGAGCGCGGCGTTCCCGCCGGCGTGGTCGCCGTGCACGTGGGTGTTGATGACGAAATCGACGGGCCGGCCGGCGATACCGGTCACACGTTCGATCAAAAGCGGCGCGAGCGGCTCCATGCTGTCGTCGATCAAGACGATCTCGTCGTCGCCGACCAGCAGCGCCATGTTCCCGCCGCCGAATTTGCCGTCAGCGCCGTACAGCACGTGTATGCCGGGGGCAATCTCTTCGCTGTCGAATGCCGTCGCGAGGTCCTGGGCGCCGGCGGTGGCGCAGACAGCGAGCAACAGCACGGCTGGCAAGCGTATCGTCATTCGATTCTCCAGGACGCGCGGGAACCCGCATAGTACCGTTGTTGGCGCGCCACTTGAACCGCGGCCGGCGTTACGCAGGGCGGGACGGGACACTAGCTCGATCCCGCTCATGTCCGGCCCTCGAATCGGGGGCCTCTCGGTCTGCCCGGTCTACTCGGGAGGGCTGCGAAGAGAGGGCCGCGAAACAACTGAATCATGGTATGGCCAAGCGCGTCGGTTTGATGGCAAAGTTACGCCCCTCACGACTACCGGCCCGGAATACGGCATGAGCACGTTCGGCACTACTTTCTGCGACAGTTTCGTCACCGCAAGCTTCGAGCAGGGAGCCTGGCAGGCTCCGTCCATCGTGCCCCTCGCGCCGATTCCGATCCATCCGGCGGCACATGTCCTCCACTATGCGAGCACCTGTTTCGAGGGTTTCAAGGCGTATCGGTGGGATGACGGCAAGGTGTACGTTTTCAGGCTCGCCGATCATGTCCTGCGCATGCAGCGCAGCGCCGCCTCCCTGAGCCTGCCGGTGCCGGAGGAAAGCTTGCTGTCGGGTATGGTGGTCGATCTCGTCCTGCGGCACGCCGACGAGGTCCCGGCGCCGCCGAGTTCGCTGTACTTGAGGCCGACCCTGATCGGGACGCTGCCGAACATCGGTGCGGCCGCCGCGCCCTCGAGCGAGGCGCTGCTCTTCGTGCTGGCCTCGCCGGTGGGCGACTATTTCAAAGGCGGCGCAGGGCCGCTGAAGCTGCTCGTCGACGACGCCAGGGCCCGGTCCACGGAGCAACTCGGCAGCACCAAGACCGGCGGCAACTATGCGGCCGCGCTCGGACCGACGCTGGAAGCCAAGGCCGAGTTCGGTGTCGACCAGGTGTTGTTTTGTCCCGGCGGCGACGTCCAGGAAACCGGTGCGTCGAACTTCCTTTTGATCAGCGACGACGAGGTCATCACCAAGCCGCTGGACTCGAGTTTCCTGCACGGCATGACGCGGGCGTCGATTCTGACCCTGGCCGCCGATCTCGGCTATCGGGTCAACGAACGCAACTTCACGGTGGACGAGCTCTTGCAGTGGTCGAAAAGTCATGAAGCGGCCTTGTCCGGCACCGCGGCGGCGCTCGCGCCCGTGGGACAGCTCGTGTATCGGGGTAATACGACGGCGGTGCGCGACGGTACCGCCGGACCGAATACCGAACGACTGCGCAAGGCGCTGCAGGACATCCAGTTCGGCAGGTCGCCGGATACGCACGGCTGGTTGACGGCGGTCAATCCCTGATTCTGAATTACCTGGGTTTAGGTACCCTGTCTCAAATTGCCTTCGAGAAACGCCGCTCGTCCGACTGCCGTACCAGGTGCCGATCGAACACCATGGCAATGCTGCGCAAAAGCAGCCTGCCACTGGGGGTAATCGAGATACCGGCATCGTCGATTTCGACCAGGCCGTCGCGTGCGAGCGGTGCCAGGCACTCTAGCTCGGTCTCGAAGTAACGCCCGAAGTCGACGGCATGGCGGCGCTCGAAGTCGTCGAAGGACAGCCGGTCGAAGCACATCAGGGTCTGGATGACGTCCGCGCGCCGCCGGTCGTCGGCGTCTACCACAATGCCGCGAACGACCGGCAGCCTGCCGGATTCGAGGCTGGCCTCGTAGCCGGCGGTAGTGACTTCGTTCTGCGCGTAAAGCTCGCCGATGCTGCTGATTGCGCTCGCGCCGAGTCCGATCAGGTCACAGTTGCCGTGTGTGGAGTAACCCTGGAAGTTGCGCTGCAGGCTCCCGTCGTACCGCGCCATGACGAGCTCGTCGTCCGGCAAAGCGAAGTGGTCCATGCCCACGTATTGGTAGCCGGCGTCCATCAGCCTGTCGATCGTGTGGTGCAGGATCTCGAGCCTGGTCTGCGGCGACGGAATGTCGGTGTCGCGGATCATGCGCTGGCCCTTGAATCGTTCCGGCAGGTGCGCATAGTTGTAGACCGCCAGGCGGTCGGGGCGCATGCCGATCACGGTGTCGAGCGTTGCGTCGAAACGCGCGACGCTCTGCAGCGGCAGGCCGTAAATCAGGTCGAAGGAGATGGACTCGATGCCATGACTGCGCGCGTCGTTGACCAGCGCATGGATGTCGTCGCGCGTCTGCTCGCGGTTGACGGCGCGCTGCACGTCCGGATCGAAATCCTGTATGCCCAGGCTGATACGGTTGAAGCCGAGCTCGGCGAGATGGCGCATCGAGCCGTGCTCGATGCTGCGCGGATCGACCTCGATCGAGAACTCGCGTTGGCCAACAGGTTCGAACCGAAACGCGTCATCGAGCGCTTCCATCAACAGCGCCAGTTGTCCGATCCCCAGATAGGTCGGCGTGCCGCCGCCGAAGTGCAGTTGGCGGGTCTTTCGGGAGCGGTCGAACAGCCCGGATTGCAGCTCGATCTCACGATGCAACAGTTCGAGGTATCGATCGACCCGCGCCTGGTTGCGGGTGACGATCTTGTTGCACCCGCAGTAATAACAAAGGCTTTGGCAAAACGGGATGTGGACGTACAGGGACAGCGGCTGCGGCCTGCGATTGCTGAGCCTCGCGTGTTGTTCGTAGGCGGCGGCGTTCACCGCGCCTGAGAACTGCAGGGCCGTAGGGTACGAGGTGTAACGCGGTCCCCGTCCGCCGTAACGCTCGATCAGCGCCTGGTCGAAAACGACGTCGGCGGTCCCGTCGTTGCCGCCGGTATGCAGGGCATTGGCCACCATGACCGCCGATAGTCCCGGAAAAAGCTGCTTCGGACTATCGGTAATAGCACTTATTCGGTAACCCTCGAGCCCCCGGTCGCGCGGGCCTCGTCCAGTGCAGGCGGCAGGTCCGATTGTCGCAATCGTTGCGACTGCGGAGCCGGCCGCAAGCTGTGGACGACCAGCAGGCAAGCCGTCAACAGCAACAGGGCCGCGGCCTGGTGCGCGGCGCCGAGGCTGACCGGCACGGCCAGGAGCAGCGTCGATATCCCCAGCACCATTTGCAGCGCGGCCGCGTGCAAGACGGCATTGATCCCCAGCCGCGCGCGGGCGGGTAGATCGGCCCGGCGTGCGCCGAGCCAGAACAAGACGATGACACAGAATGTTGCGATCGCGAGCAGGCGATGGTTGAACTGCACGGTCGTCGTGTTCTCGAACAGGTTTCTCCAGAACGGGTCGAGCGCGTACAGCCCCGGCGGCAGCCAGTGGCCGCCCATCGTCGGGAATGTATTATAGATTTTGCCTGCGTCCAGGCCGGCGACGAAGCCGCCCGAGAAGACGGTCAGACAGACCATTGCGGTCAGGGCGATGCTGCGGCCGAACCAGGGCCGCACGCTGTCGCCCCGGCCCGGGTACAGGAGCGACAGCGCGACCCAGAACAGGTACGAGTAAATCAGGAATGCCGCCACCAGGTGTGCCGTCAGGCGGTACTGGCTGACGTGCGGCACGTCGACCAGGCCGCTTTTTACCATGTACCAGCCCAGCAGCCCCTGCAATCCGCCGAGCAGGAACATCAGCAGGTATTTGGGCCATTGCTTGAGGCCGATGTAGCCGCGCGCCGCAAAAAAGACGAACGGAAGCAAAAAAGCGATCCCGATGATGCGGCCCAGCACGCGGTGCAGGTACTCCAGCCAGAAAATTCCCTTGAACGCATGGACGTCCATGTGTGAATTGACCTTCTGAAACTCGGGCGACTGCCGGTACATGTCGAACAGTCGTTGCCAGTCCGCCTCGCTCAGCGGCGGTAAGGCGCCGGTCAGCGGCTTCCAGTCCACCATCGACAGGCCCGAACCGGTCAGACGGGTGACGCCGCCCAGCACGACCATCGCAAACACGAGGCCCGAGAGGCAAAGAAGCCAGATCGCGACGGTGCGATCCTGCCGCGACGGAACCGGAATTTCACTCACTGACAGAAGTCCAGGGAAAAGGCGAGACGAGAAAAGTGCGAACCTGCGCCGGGGTCGACGACCCGGGCGCCTCCGGGTTCCGTGTTATTCTGCCACAATGAAGTTCTCCAGTTGTAACAACGTCTCCGATTTCCGCCGAATCGCGAAGCGCCGACTGCCGGCGCCGGTTTTTCACTACATGGACGGCGGCGCGGACGACGAGCTGACCCTCAGGCGGAACACCGCCGCGTTCGACGAATACGAGCTCATGCCGTCGCAGCTCTCCGACGTCAGTCGCGTCGATCTCAAGACCCGGTTGTTCGGCCAGCCGGTGGACTGGCCGGTCATGATCTCGCCGACGGGGGCGTCGAAACTGTTTCATCGCGAAGGCGAACCGGCCGTGGCTCGAAATGCGGCGAGGTTCGGCATGATCTACAGCCTTTCGACGCTGGGCACCGCGACCATCGAGGACATGGCCAGGGTGACCGACGGTCCGAAGCTCTACCAGCTATATATCTTCAGGGATCGCGGCCTGACGGAAGAGTGGATCGCGCACTGCAAGGCCGGCGGTTACGCGGCGATCGCGCTCACGGTTGACACGCCGGTCGCCGGCAACCGGGAACGCGATTTCGTGCACGGATTCTCGGCGTCGCCGCGTTCCCGTCTCCGCCAGGCGCTGAGCTTCGCCGCGCATCCCGGCTGGCTGATACGCGCCGTACTGGGGAAAGATCTCGACATGGTGAACATCACACGCAGCGACTCGGCGGCGAAGGCCGTCAAACAGGGGGTACGCGATTTCATCGATCGGGAACTGGAGCGCTCGCTGACCTGGAAGGACGTCGAGTGGCTCAGGGCGCGCTGGGACGGCGCGCTGGTGATCAAGGGCGTACAAACCGTCGAAGACTGCCGCAAGGCGGCGGATGCGGGCGCCACGGCCGTGATGTTGTCGAACCACGGCGGCCGTCAGTTGGAATCCGCGCCGGCGCCCGTCGATTGTATCGCCGCAGTCGCCGATGCCTTGCGCGACCGTCTCGAAATCATTTGTGACGGCGGTATCCGACGCGGGACACACGTCGTCAAAGCCATCGCACTGGGCGCCAATGCCTGCAGTATCGGTCGCGCTTATCTGTTTGCGCTGGCAGCCGGCGGCGAGGCCGGCGTCGAGCGGGCCTTGACCTTGTTACGCGACGAAGTCGCGCGGACCATGGCGCTGCTCGGCTGCAATTCGATCGGGAAACTGGGTAGAAGCTACGTCAACAAGCGTGTGTGAAGCCCTGGTGTTTGCGCGCGAGGCTTCCCCGTTTCGTTCCCTCCTCGCCGGCACGAGTCGGTGTTGCAGCGCAAAAAGCCGGTAAAAACCGTAAGAAAATACCGACCTTATTAATTCTGCAACATTGATCCCGCATAGTTCGGTCGTAATTCGCTGGGCCGACGCCTGCGTTTACGAGTACCATATCCGCACCTGCCCGGCGTCGATTTTCCCGGCGGGTGTGTTTTTTTGAGGTCGTTATGTCAGAAGAGAGAGTGTCGGGAACCGTCAAGTGGTTCAACGACGAAAAAGGTTTCGGATTCATCGAGCGCGAGGACGGTAAGGACGTATTCGTCCATCACAGCGCGATCATGGCGGAAGGATTCCGCACGCTGAAAGAGGGCCAGAAGGTCACGATGCAGGTGACCCAAGGCCAGAAAGGTCCGCAGGCGGAAAACGTCATCGCCGAGTAGGCCTGGATCCGGCCGGCGTCCGCGCCGGTCGCGACATCCCCGATCCGGCGACACTGCGGCATCGTTGTGGCATCTTTGCCGGATGCCCGCCGGATCGAGGTCGTTATTGCCCGCAGCGTTGTGCCTGCTTGCCGCATGTAGCAGGCCGGAAGCGCCGCCTGCGGACGTCACGCCGGCGTTTGTCGGCAGTGAGCAATGCCGGTCCTGCCACGTCGAGGCCTACGGCGACTGGGTCGGCTCGCATCATCAACTCGCCATGCAGCCCGCGAACGCGGAGACCGTGCTGGGCGACTTCTCCGGCGTTCGTTTCGACTATTTCGGTGTGGAGTCCCGTTTCTACCGGCGCGACGGCGATTATTACGTGTCGACCGAAGATGTGGGCAAAGGTCCGGTCGACGGCCCGCAGGAGTTTCGCATCGCCTACACCTTCGGCGTCGAGCCGCTGCAGCAGTATCTGATCGAGTTTCCCGGCGGCAGGTTGCAAACATTGCCCTATTCCTGGGATTTGCGGCCGGCCTCCGACGGAGGACAACGCTGGTTCCATATCTATCCGGGGGACGCGGTCGCACCGGGTGACGGCTTGCACTGGACCGGCCGCGAGCAGAACTGGAACTACATGTGCGCCGAGTGCCACTCCACCGATGTCAGGCTCGGTTACGACGAGCTCACCGACCGGTTCGACACCCGTTACTCCGAAGTCAGTGTCGGCTGCGAGGCCTGCCACGGCCCGGGCGCGCGGCACGTCGCCCAGGCGAATGCCGGCGAGTTCGAAGCGGATTACGGCCTCCTGGTCGATCTCGACGACCGCGACGGCGCATTCTGGCAGATGGATCCGGCGACCGGCGTCGCGGTTCGCTCCGAGGCTCGCAGCGAGCCGCCGCTTCAGCCCGAGGCCTGCGGGCGCTGTCATGCACGGCGGGGAATACTGACCGACGCCTACGAGTACGGACAGCCGCTCGCGCACACGCATCGGCCGGCCTTACTCGACGAAGGGCTTTATTTTGCCGATGGTCAGATCCTGGACGAGGTCTTCGTCTACGGCTCTTTCCTGCAAAGCCGGATGTATGAGGCCGGCGTCAGTTGCACCGACTGCCATGATCCACATTCCAACAAACTGGTCACCGGAGACGATCCGAACGCGGTCTGCGCGCAATGCCATGCGCCCGCGGTGTTTCAGGCGACGGGACATCACGGGCATCCGCCGGAGACGGTTGCTTGTGTCGATTGCCACATGGCGGACCGTACCTACATGGTGGTGGACGATCGCCGCGATCACAGCTTTCGCGTACCCAGGCCGGATCTCAGTGCGAGCCTCGGGGTGCCGAACGTCTGCAACGATTGTCACGATGACCGCGATGCGGATTGGGCAGCGGCGGCGATCGTCGCCTGGCACGGTACGGATGCCAGGACGAGGCCCGAGTTCGCGAGCGCCCTGGACGCGGGAAGAGACGGCCACGCCAACGAGACCTTGCTGGCGCTCGTCGGCGATGCGGATCAGCCGGGGATCGCTCGTGCGACCGCGTTGAGCCTGTTGCGCTCACCGATGAGCGCCCGGCACATGACGGCGGTCGAGGCCGCCGTTGCCGATCCCGACCCGCTGTTGCGGATGGCGGCGCTTCGTGTCGTGCGGGGATTTCCGGCCGAGGCCAAATCGCGGCTGGGCGGCGCGGGTCTGGCCGATCCGGTCAGGGGCGTGCGTCTCGAGGCTGCGCTCGCTTATGCCGGGGTGCACGATTTGCTGCCTGCCGGGCCGGCGAGGGCCTTCGGCCAAGCCGAACGGGAGCTGCGCGCCAGCCTCGCGCTGACCGCGAACCGGCCGGAATCGCAGGCGGGGCTTGCCGGCCTCGAGCTGTCGCTCGGTAACTGGCAGGCGGCCTTGGATCGCTACCAGCGGGCGCTTGCGATGGAACCGCGTGCCGTCGTCACGCGCGTCAATTTCGCCGACCTGTTGCGCGGCACGGGTGACGAATCGCGCGCCGAGACCGTGCTCCGGGAAGGGATTGCGCTGGTCGAAGCGGATGCCGCGTTGCGGCATGCCCTGGGATTGTTGCTGGTACGCACCGGCCGTCCGGATGAAGGCCTCGAGCAACTCGAAATGGCTGCCGATGCGGAACCCGGCAATGCGCGCTACCTGTACGTGCTCGGTGTCGCGCTGAATTCGATGGGGAGTACCGACGCGGCGATCGAGCTTTTGGCGCGCGGGCGGGAGCGTTTCGCCGGTGACTTCGACATCGCCTGGGCGCTTGCGACGATGTTGCGTGACCAGGGTGAATCGGTGCGCGCCCTCGGAATAGTGGACGGGCTCGTTGAACGGTTTCCCTACGTACCGGAAGTCACGGTGCTGCAAGACTCGCTGCGTGCGCATTGACAGTCACACTAGCGATTGTGCCGGCAGACGACGTAGACACCAGCGCCTTTATATGCATACTGGCCGGCGACGACCCAGCGACGACCCAGCGCCATTCGATCATGACCGACAACCCGATCATCTGGTCGCCCGATGCCCGCCGCCGTGAAGCATCGGCGATGTTTCGTTTCATGCAGCGCCAGGGTTTCGGCGATTACGACGCTCTGTATCAATGGTCGATACGAGACCCGGCCGCGTTCTGGGAAGCGCTGTGCGATTTTTGTGAGTTGCACTTCGACGTGCCGGCGGACCGAACCCTCGCCCGGCCGGACGACATCATGGACGCGGGATGGTTCGAAGGCGCCCGACTCAATTATGCCTCACACCTGTTGCGTCACACCGGGGCACAGCCGGCAGTCGTTTTTTACGGCGAGGACGGCAGTCGCCGGGCACTGAGTTTCGACGCGCTTCGCGAGCAGGTTGCAGGCGTTGCCGAAGGACTGCGCCGCGCGGGAGTCCGCGAGGGCGATCGGGTGGGCGGCTACCTGCCGAATTGCCCCGAAGCGATTGTCGCGATGCTGGCTGCGGCGAGCATCGGTGCCGTCTGGTCCTCCTGTTCGCCGGATTTCGGGATCAACGGCGTCGTCGATCGTTTCGGCCAGATCGAGCCTAAAGTGCTGTTCGCGGCCAACGGTTACTTTTACAACGGCAAACGTTTCGACTCCTTGCACACGGTCGGCGGGATCGTCGATGCGATTCCGTCCATCGGTACGTGTGTTCTGGTCCCGTTTGCCGGCGATGTGATGGAGCTCGACCGGATTCGCGGTGCAGTCACGTTTGCCGAGTTCACAATTGCCGGCAGCGAGTTCAGTCCGCTGCCGGTCGAGTTCGACCATCCTCTGTACATACTTTACTCCTCGGGTACGACCGGTGTGCCCAAATGTATCGTGCACGGGCACGGCGGCACGCTGTTGCAACTCGTCAAGGAGCATGTACTGCATTGCGACATCGGCGCCGGCGATCGGGTGTTCTATTTCACGACCCTGGGCTGGATGATGTGGAACTGGCTGGTTGCCGGCCTCGCGACCGGCGCCACGATCGTCCTGTACGATGGCGCGCCGTTCTTCGACGACGGTCGTGTGTTGTGGACGCTGGCGGAGCGCGAGCGCTTGACCGTTTTCGGCACCAGCGCGAAATACCTCTCGGCCCTGGAGAAGTCGGGTCTCAGGCCGAAGGACGAATTCGATCTCCCGGACCTCCGTCTGGTACTCTCCACGGGGTCGCCTCTGGCGCCGGAGAGTTTCGATTTCGTCTACGACGCGATTGGCGACGACCTGCAACTGTCGTCCATCGCCGGCGGCACCGACATCATCAGTTGTTTCGTGCAGGGCAATCCGGTCCTGCCGGTTCGGCGCGGCGAGCTGCAATGCAGAGCCTTGGGGATGGCCGTCGAGATATTCGACGATGGAGGCTCGGCCGTGGTCGAGCAGCAGGGGGAGTTGGTCTGCAGCCGGCCGTTTCCGTCCGCGCCGGTCGGTTTCTGGAACGATCCCGACAAAAGCCGCTACCGGGCCGCTTACTTCGAGCGTTTTCCCGGCGTCTGGGCGCACGGCGATTTTGCCGAGCTGACCGCACACGGGGGCATCGTGATCCACGGCCGTTCGGATGCGGTCCTGAACCCGGGCGGCGTTCGTATCGGTACCGCCGAAATTTATCGTCAGGTCGAGAAACTGGACGAGATCATCGAGAGCATTGCGATCGGACAGCGTTGGGAAGACGACGTGCGGGTCGTGCTGTTCGTCGTATTGCGTGACGGTGTGATGTTGGACGATGCGCTGGAGGCCCGCATTCGCAAGGTGATTCGCGACAACACGACGCCGCGCCACGTACCTGCCAAGATCCTGGCCGTGGCCGGGATCCCGCGCACGCGCAGCGGCAAGATCGTCGAGCTAGCCGTGCGCTCCGTCGTGCACGGCGAGACCGTTCGCAACACCGAGGCGCTGGCAAACCCCGAGGCGCTGGAGCACTTCCGAGACATCGATGAGCTCGGCGCAGCCTGAGTCCGGACCGGAAAATGAATCGATGAGCAAGAAATACCTATTGGCAATCGACCAGGGCACCAGCAGCAGCCGCTGCGTGATCTACGACTACGAGGGCCGGGTCCTGAGCAGCGAGCAGCAGGCGTTTCCGCAGCGTTACCCGCAGCCCGGCTGGGTCGAGCACGATCCCGAGGCGATCTGGCAATCGGTGATCGACGTGACTCGTGCCGCGATGGCCGGCGCTGCCGCGTCTGCATCCGAGATCGCGGGTGTCGGCATCACCAACCAGCGCGAGACCACCGTGGTCTGGGATCGCAAGACCGGCCGGCCGGTTCACGACGCCATCGTCTGGCAGGACCGGCGAACCGCCGACCGTTGCGAGAGGCTCAGAAGCGACGGCGCCGAAGAAACGGTGGCCGCGCGTACCGGCCTGATGCTGGACCCTTATTTTTCAGCGACCAAGATCGCCTGGATCCTGGACGAGGTAGAAGGCGCGCGCGCCCGCGCCGAAGCCGGCGAGTTGGTTTTCGGCACGATCGACAGCTTTTTGCTCTGGCGCCTGACCGGCGGGCGCGTGCATGCGACCGACGTCACCAACGCGTCTCGAACCATGCTGTTCAACATTCATACACTCGACTGGGACGACGAGTTATTGGCGCTGTTCGGAGTTCCACGTGGCCTGCTGCCGGAGGTCCGCGATTGCGCGTCCGAATTCGGGATCGCCGACTCGGGGCTCTTCGGCGGTGAAATGCCGATACTCGGGATGGCGGGCGACCAGCAGGCGGCATTGATCGGACAGGCCGGCCTCGACTACGGCATGACCAAGAGTACCTACGGCACCGGCTGTTTCGTGATTGCGAACACGGGCGCCACGGCCCTGCGCTCGGGCAATCGCCTGTTGACGACGATCGCCAGCGGTCTCGACGGTACCGTGAGTTACGGTCTCGAGGGCAGTGTGTTCGTTGCGGGCTCGGCCGTTCAATGGCTGCGTGACGCGCTCGGCATCATACAAAGCGCCGCCGAGACCGAGGCCGTCGCAAACCGGAGCGGGATCGTCGACGATGTCCATGTCGTCCCCGCCTTCACCGGACTCGGCGCGCCGTACTGGGATCCGCATGCCCGCGGCGCGATCCTCGGCTTGACCAGGGGCAGCGACAGCGACCGGATCGTCACCGCGACCCTGCAATCCGTCGCCTATCAGACCCGCGATCTGTTCGACGCGATGGCCGAGGACGGCATCTCGCCGTCCGTGCTCAGAGTGGATGGCGGCATGGTCGCCAACGACTGGTTCCTGCAGTTTCTGGCCGATGTCCTCGACGTGCCGGTCGAACGTCCCGAGAACGTCGAGTCGACGGTCCTCGGCGCCGCCTGCCTTGCAGCTTACCGGGCAGGCGTCCTGGACAGCGTCGGGAACATCGCCGACCTGTGGCGTCGCGACGCCGTGTTCGATCCCGCGATGTCGGACGATCAGCGCAGCGGCCTGCTCGCCGGTTGGGCGGACGCGGTCGCGCGGGTGCGCGGTTCCAGGTAGCTTTCGAACTGTCCGGTCGATTTCCGCCAGCTCCGTCGTTCGACGAAAGCGCGGCAGGCCGCCCGGTCGAGGCCCAGGGCCTCTACGCAAGCGGCTTTGAGATTCTCGTTCAGGACGCCCACGGCAGGATCGGTGATCACGTCCACCGGGCCTTCCACCGGCAGCGCCGCCACCGGCAGACCGCAGGCCAGCGCTTCCAGCATGACGATGCCGAAGGTATCGGTGCGGCTCGGAAACACGAAAACGTCGCCCCCTGCGAGATGCCGCGCGAGCTCCCGGCCGAAGCGGTAACCCAGGAAGTGGCAATCGGCATACCGCGCGGCGAGCCGCAGCCGGTCCGGGCCGTCGCCGATGATCACCTTGCTGCCCTCGAGGTCCAGGTCCAGGAATTCCTCGATGTTCTTCTCGACCGCCACCCGGCCCATGCAGATCCAGACGGGCCGCGGCAGCTCGTATTCGAAAGCTTCCTCCGGCGTGAAAAGCTGGGTGTCCACGCCGCGTGACCAGATGACGAGATTCTTGAAGCCGCGGCCTTCGAGCTTGTCGCGGATCCGCTCGGTAGGGACCATCGTTCGCGTCGCCGGCCGGTGAAACCAGCGCAACAGGGCTACGATCCAGCCGAGCGGTATCGGCCAGCGCGCCCGGAAGTACTCCGGAAACTGGGTGTGGTAGGCGGTGGTGAACGGCAGTCGGCGGCTCAGGCAATAACGCCGCGCGGCCAGCCCCAGCGGTCCCTCGGTCGCGATGTGCACGCAGTCCGGATCGAATTCGTCGAGCTCACGGCGCACGCCGCGTTTCGGGAACAGCGCCAGGCGGATTTCAGGGTAGGTCGGCAGCGGCACGGTCCGGCGGCCTTCCGGCGTCACCATGTGTACCTCGTGGCCCATGCGCCCGAGCTCGTCGCGGGTCTTGCCGAGCGTCTGCACGACGCCGTTGACCTGCGGTTTCCAGGCGTCGGTGACTATCGCTATTCGCATGAATGGAAGATTTGCGCCAGTAGGTGAAATCCAGGTTACACCAAAGTTACGAGATGTTTACAATAGCGATACGGTTGTCATCGTTCCGTCATCGGGCCTTCATGGCGCTGTCGTACGCTGCCTCCATTATTCCGGCAAAACGACGGTGAGACCGGAGCTTACTGGTGGTTGACTATTTTAATGACCTCGAACTCGGCATGTGCAGGCGCATCAATGCGCTCAGCCGGCTGTCTTTCGTGCGTGCATTTTTCAGCGCCGTTTCGCGCCTGGGCGACTACCCGGCCTGGTTCATCTTTGGTCTGATCTGCGTTTATCAGCTAGGCGCCGATGCGCCGGTTTTCGTCATCCAGACGCTGGCCACCGCCGCCACCGGCATCGTGGTCTACAAGCTGTTGAAGAACCGCCTGGTCCGGGAACGCCCCTATATTACCCACGGCGAAATCGTCTGCGGTACCGCGCCGTTGGATCGGTACAGTTTCCCGTCCGGACATACGCTTCACGCCGTCAGTTTCACGATACTGTACGGCAGTTACGAGCCGACCTTGCTGGTCGTGCTGATGCCGTTTGCGGTCCTGATCGCAGCCAGCCGCATCATCCTCGGCCTGCATTACCCCAGCGACGTACTGGTCGGCGGCGCGATCGGCGCGGCGATCGCAACGGCGAGTATCACCTTCGTCTGAGCCCGTCGTCTGAGCGCTGCCGGTACGGGCGGAAGCCGTCTAGCCGAAGCGTTCCCGCAGGACAGTCGCCCAGACCAGAACGGTCAGAGCGAGGCTCAGGAACACGGCCGCTCAGGCGGCTAGCGGCGCAGCCCGGTCGCCGGTGCTGCCGAGAATCCCGTCCGGGCGGTAGTGAAGCAACATGAGCTCCCCGGCGGCGTCTTCGGCCAGCGCCGTGCGATGCTCCACCCAGTCGCCGTCGTTGGCGTAACGCACCCCGTCGATCTCGCGGAGCTCGGGCCGGTGGATGTGCCCGCAAACGACGCCGTCGAAGCCCCGCGACCGGGCATAGTCGGCGGCCGTGACCTCGAAACGGCGTATGTATTCGTGGGCGCTCTTGAGTTTCATCTTGAGGCGGGTGCTAAGGGGTGAGAATTCGCCGCCGAAACGCGCGCGAAAGCGGTTGAAACTCGCGTCCGCCTCGACCAGCAAGGTGTAAGCCGCCGCCGCGAATCGCTCGAGATTGGTGCCTTTTCTGATCCGGGCGTCCAGTACGTCGCCGTGCAGGATCAACAATCGCTCGCCACGCGCCGTGAGATGCTGTTCCTCGAGACTGATTTCGATCCCGCAGATCTCGCTGCCGGCAACCTGGCGAAACTCCACGTCGTGGTTACCGGGTATGTAGACCACGCGCGTCGATCCCGCCGCGATGTCGATCAGCTTACCCAGCACCAGCCGGTGCGCGGCGTTGAAGCTCGGCCGGACCTTCATTCGCTGCAAATCGACGATGTCGCCGACCAGATAGATCGTGTCGGCGCTGATACCGTCGAGGAAGTCGAGGAGATCGGCGGCGCGGGCGGCGCTGGTACCGAGGTGTACGTCGGACAACCAGAGGGTCCGAAAGTGTCGGCTCATCATGCGATACGAGGCCTGACCCTGCGAAACACGCCGCAAGACTATTCGTTCATTTTGACCGTCAGCTTAAGCTTAGGTGACAGTTGTGTTGCACCGCCGCCGCTGGCGGTCCTTGACTGGGCGGCTTCGAGGTCCAATGATTGCGGGGCCACGCAGGACCGAAGACTGGAGTGAGACCCCGTTGCTCAGGGCCCGGCAGAAGATTGGCAAGTATCGGATCCTGGGCCGGCTCGCATCGGGCCCGCTCGCCGACGTCTACAGTGCGTACGACACGATTCACCGTACCCGTATGGCGCTGAAAATCCCGCGCTTGAGCCGCCTCGTGAGCCACGAAGCGTTCCTCCACGAAGTCCAGGTTGCCGTGAAACTCCGGCACCCCAACATTCTGTCGATCGTCAATGCCAGTTACATCGACGATCGTTTCGTGATAGCGATGGAGCTCGGCGAGCGGTCGCTGGCGGAGCGGCTCGAACGGCGAATCGCGACGGCGAGGGCGCTGGATCTCGCCGGCCAGGCGCTGGCGGCGCTTGCCTTTGCGCACGAACACAAAGTCATTCACTGCGATATCAAGCCGGACAATTTCATTCTGTTCCCCGGAAACCGCTTGAAACTGGCGGATTTCGGGTTCGCCAAGATCAGTTTGCATACCCTCAAGGCTTCCGGCTCGGGAACCATCGACTATATCGCTCCGGAGCAGGCGATGGGGCGGCCGAAGTTTCAATCGGACGTGTTTTCGCTGGGACTGGTCCTTTATCGACTGTTCTCCGGCAAGCTGCCCGAATGGCCTTACGAATGGCCGTTGGCCGGCTACGATCGCCTGGCCGCGCGCGTGCGGCCGGAACTGATCGGTATCCTGAAAAAAGCGATCCAGCTCGATCCTGCGAAGCGCTATGCCAGCGCCATCGACATGCAGGCGGCCTTCGAGCGCTTGCAAAGCCACGCGCGTAAACAGAAAAGCGGCGCGCCCAGCCATGCGGGAAAGCCCGGTCAATCCTGGCGGCAATTGCAGTGGCGGCAGTTTCAGCGGGAATTCGGCAAGATACTGAACACGCGCCAGCAATGCCGGCACTGCGAGGGGCCGGTGGCGGAAAGCATGCAGTCCTGCCCGTGGTGCGGATTCGACAACCCGGCGCGGGGCTCGGAGTCGGCGTTCGCATCCAGTTGCCCGCGCTGCGAGCGCGGCGTCAAGAACGACTGGAACTACTGTCCCTGGTGCTACGGGCCGGGATTCGAAGAGGAAGCGGTGCGCCGTTATCCGGACCGGCGTTACACGGAGAAATGCCCGAACAAGCGCTGCGGCGGTCCCCTGATTCCGTTCATGCGGTATTGTCCCTGGTGCCGTAGCAAGATCAAGAAGCCCTGGAAACTGCTCGGCACCCGCGATTCTTGTCGCGCTTGCGGCTGGGGCGTCGCTCGGTCGTACTGGAACTACTGCGCCTGGTGCCGGGAGCCCTTGTGAGGCGATTGAGAGGCGATTGAGACGCGACTGAAACGCGATCGAGACGTGATCGAGACGTTTGAAATGCTGCAAAAACCGCTGCTTCCGCCGTCGGGCGCTCGTTCGAAGTGACCGGGATCAACCGAGCCTGATTGATGGTACTGGACCCACATCACGAACTGGTGTTGCTCGACGCTGCGGATGGCTCCGACCGCAAACGCGCCTTCGTCGGCGGCGGCGAGATGATTGCCTACACCCGCCGGTCTCCGGACAAGCAAACCGAAAACGAAGACACCGTCGCGGTGATCCCGTTCGGACCGGAGGCCGCGATACTCGCGGTTGCCGACGGCGCCGGCGGATTGCCCGCCGGCAAGCGCGCTTCGAGGACGGCCGTGTTGTCGCTGATCGCCTCGATGCAACTCGCGCTCGAGAACACGATGCGGCTGCGCAATGCCATTCTCAACGGTATCGAGGCGGCCAACGACGCCGTGCTCGCGCTCGCAAACGGTTCGGCGACGACGTTGACGGTAGTTACGGTCGAGGGTCGCAGCGTACGCGCCTATCAGATCGGCGACTCCGAGGCGATGATCGTCGGTCAGCGCGGGCGCATCAAGTTGCAGACCACGCCGCACTCTCCCACCGGTCTGGCGGTGGAAGCGGGATTTCTCGACGAGCGCGAGGCCCTGCACCATGAGGAGCGCCATCTGGTATCCAATCTGCTGGGCACCAGCGACATGCGTATCGACATCGGCGCGTCGCTCGATCTCGAGCCCCGTGACACCATCATCCTGGCGAGTGACGGTCTGACGGACAATCTGCATGTCGACGAGATCGTCGAACGGATTCGCAAAGGGCCGCTGGACGAGGCCGCGGATGAGGTGATCGGGCTCGCGGTCGAACGCATGGCAAACCCGGCCGACGGCGTACCGCACAAGCCCGACGATCTGTCCCTGATCTTGTATCGAAAACCCAGCCTAAAGAATCCCTGAAGCGAAGGATTTTCCACCGGTCTCTATCGACGTCGCGACGCAACGTCGTCCTGAATCGAGGCCGCATTCCACTCATCTGCCGAGTCCAAATCCTCCGCTCGCGTGCGCAAAAAGCGCGGCACAGGGAGTTGAACGCGGTTCTGCCGCGTATTATCGTCTTATCGTCGAATTATCTAGGTATCGTCGAGAGGCGAAAAATCCACGGTTGACGGCCGTCCGGCGCGTGCGCCGAGGGAACTCGGCGGTCGCACGGTTGCCCAATCTACAGTCTATTAGGAATGGTTGGTCCGTCGAGGGCTTGGCGCGGAGGACCAGCCGATACACGCACCGTTGCGGGGCGACAGCTAATGAATCGATCGAATCGTGTGAAAGGTCTCGAATCCTGGGTCAGGCCGATGGCCGTGGCCGGTCTGGCCGTTTTCTTCGTAGCGGGGTGCAAGACCTCCGCGATCACGCCACCTGGCGGTGGTGCCAGCATTCCCGTGCCCTCCGGGGGAATCCCGAGCCCGGGTGGCGGTTCATCCGGCGGCGGCTCGTCGGGCGGCGGCTCCTCAGGTGGCGGGATGTCCGGGGGTGGCATGCCCGGAGGCGGTTCGTCGGGCGGCGGGATGTCCGGAGGCGGCACGCCCGGGGGCGGCTCGTCAGGTGGCGGGATGTCCGGCGGCGGCTCATCGGGGAGTGGCGCCGGCGGCACGCGCAGCGGCGACGGTTCGGGCGGCGCCGGTAGTGTCGGCGGTGTGCCGCAGATCGAGATTCCCGGCGGATTCCCGGGTACGGGTGGCGGTGACGGCCAGCAGGGCGACGGCGGTGAAGGCGACGATCCCTACGCCGACGCCGAGTCGACCGGCCAGGGCGACTGCGGCGACACCGGCGTCTTGCCGGGCGGTATCGGCGGCATGGGTCAGGCTGGCGACTGCATCGGCACCGAAGCCGGCATGGACGGTGCTGGCGGCGGCGGATCCGGCACGGCCGGTGGCGATGCTCAGGGCGGTGAAGGCACGGTCGCCGGAACCGGCGGCGTCGGTAGCGTCGGCCAGTTTCCGGGCGAAAGTGACGCCGAGCGCGCCGACCGCCTGGGCAAGGAACTCGAGGAATCGATCGGCGGCTTCGACGAGGTGCTCAACGAGGAGCAGCGTGAAGTCGCCTCGGCCGGCCGCAACCTGGAGGGCTTCGGCGGCGGTGCGGGCGGCCGGTCGGGCGGCAGCGTCAGCCTCGGCGAACAGGGCGGCGGCGGCTCGGTCGCGGTCATCAATACGGGCAAGGAGCCCCGCGTGTCGCCGACGGCGGGGATGACCGAGGAAGAGATCAGGGAGCGTACGCCGGACGATATTCCGGTGACCGTGGACGACGACATCATCGCAAGGCAGTTGCGCGAGGCCGCGCTGGCGGAAGAAGATCCGGAATTGCGTGAGCGGCTCTGGGAAGAGTACCGCAAGTACAAAGGCCCGTAGGGACAGGACAGGTACGGACAGGATTTGTCACGCATGAGACCGCTGCCCGGTTTACCGCTGCTGTTGTTGGGTGCCGTCACGCTTCAGGGATGCGCCGTCAATGAAGTCGTCACGGCCGAAGAAACCGAACTGGTCGTCGCGGAGGCGCCGAAAGACGAAGCGATGCTGCTGGACATCGGTATTGTCGAGTTCGACCCGGGCGTGACCGAGTCGAACGACTCCGAGGACACCGGCGTTTACGAAGAGATACGCAATGCCGAGGCGCGTTATCTTCCCTACCATCTGAAGGCGACCTTGCAGGGTACCGGCCACTGGGGCGCCGTGCGCGTCGTGCCGTCACGAGACGCTTTTACCGACGTCGTGGTCAGCGGCGACATCGAGCGGTCCGACGGGGAGTTCGTTACCCTGAGCGTGTCGGTGAACGACGCCGCGGGAACACACTGGTTTACCAGGAAGTACTCGACCCAGACCGGGATATCGTCGTATTCCGAGCATCGAGACAGGCGCCTCGACCCGTACCAGAAGGTATTCAACGACATCGCCAACGACCTGCACGCCTATGCCGAGCAATTGCCGCCGGAGCGCATCGGGCGGATTCGGCAGATCTCCGAGTTACAGTTTTTCGGCGACATGTCGCCGCTGGCTTTCGGCAATCACCTGGAAACCGACGAAAACGGCCAGGTTTCGTTGTTGCGCCTGCCGGCGGAGAACGATCCGAACGTCACGCGGCTACGGCAAATCCGCGAACGTGACCGACTGGTCATCGATACGCTGAACGAACACTACGCGAACTTCTATTACGGTATCGCGATTCCCTATCACGCCTGGCGCAAGACCTCGCGCGAGGAGGCCATCAATTATCGGCAGGTCAAACGATCGGCGACCTTGCAGACGCTGATGGGCGTGGTCGTGCTCGCCGGCTCGCTGGCGGTGGATACCGACAGCTCGAGCTCCTCGCAGCGCCGTGTCAATCGGGGCCTGCAGAGCATCGGTATCTCGGAAGGTTTCAATCAGATCTTCGCCGGTTTCACCAAGCGTTCCGAGGCCTCGTTGCACATCGAGGCGATCAGGGAGCTGTCCGAGTCCTTTGGGTCGGAAGCCGCGCCGATGGTCATCGACGTCGAGGGCGAAACCCGCCGCCTGACCGGCACCGCCGCGGCGCAATACGAAAGCTGGCGGCGTTTGCTCAAGGAAATCTACGAGGCGGAGACCGGTTTTCCGGAGCCCGTTGACGTCGGCAGTCCTGTCCGGTCTACCGAACCGGCGGGATGATCGGTCCGAATCCCGGGCGCGCCCTCGAAGTCGGCGCGGAGCTGGGCAAGCGTTATACGCTGACTCGCCGGCTCGGCGCCGGCAGGACGACGGAGACCTGGCTTGCCGGCGACCGCGTCACCGGAACCCCGGTGGCGCTCAAGATCCTGAGCGGCATTCCGAGCGACAGTACACCGGGAGCCGACGCCCTGCGGCGCGAATGGCAAATCGGCCTGCGCCTGATGCATGCCCACATCGTTCGCGTGTTCGAGTTCCACGACGAGGTGCCGGCCTGTTACAGCCTGCAGTTCATCGACGGTCCCGATGTCGGCGTGCTGGCCGGCGCGCCGCTCGAGGACTGCCTGCCCTGTATCGCCCTGGTCGCGGACGCTTTGCGGTATGCGCATGCCAAGGGCGTCGTGCACTGCGATGTCAAGGCGAGCAACGTCCTGCTCGATCCCAGCGGCGCTCCGTATCTGATCGACTTCGGCGTCGCGGCGGACCGCGGCGAGAATCCGGGCGGCGGCTCGCTGATCGCGGCAAGCCCGCAACGACTCGCGGGCGAGTCGCCGCAGGCCGCCGACGACATTTTTGCCCTGGGCGGGCTGATCTACGAGCTGGTCAGCGGACGGTCGCCGTATTCCTCGGACGCGACCGAGCGGGATATCCGGGAAGCGGAACCGCCGGTACTGACCGCCGCATCCGGCGAACCGGTGCCGCCTGCATTGCGAGGCTTGGTCGCACGCATGCTGGACAAACGGGCCGAGGCCCGGCCCGACGCGGCCGACGTCGTCGAAGAGCTCACGAACGCGGGTTTTGCCGGGCGTCGTCCGGCGCCGGCCGCCTATGTCGCGGCGCAGCGGGTATTGGACGACGAGCTCATCGAAACCGGCCGGGTATCGCGTCCGGCCGGGTCGAGCGCTTTCGAGACCGCCGCCGCTGCACCGTTGGATACCGACGAGCGCGGCATCCGGCCGGGTTTGTTGGGCGGCGGTCTTCTGGCGTTGCTGCTGTTGCTGGCCGGTGTCGTCTTCGTTTTGCCGGGCAAAGTCGACGACCCGGACGATGCGCCGGTTGCCGTCGAGCAGCCCGTCGACACCGCGGCGCCGGGCCGCCCCGAGGCGCCGGAGGAGGCCAGGCCCGGCGTATCGTTCAACGAGAACCGGGAAGACCTGAGCGGCCGGGACAGGCGGGTGCAGGACAGGGCGGCGACCGAGGAGGTGCTCGGTACCTTGTTGTCGATGATAAATACGCTCGAACAGCGCGCTGTCCAGCGTTGGGGCGGGCTGAGGTTCAGGCGCGCACAGGGCATTTACGCGGAAGGCGACCGGGCGTATCTCGCGCGCGACTATGCCACTGCAAGCGAAAAGTACCGACAGGCGATAGCGGTCGTCGAGCCGCTGATCGACGAGGTCGACGATGTATTCAGGCAGGCGCTCGGCGATGCCCAGGCGGCGTTGGACGCCGCGGACGCTCCCGAAGCCGTGCGGCTGTTCGAGCTCGCCGTGGCGATCAGCCCGAACGATGCGGCGGCCCGCGCGGGCTTCGACCGGGCAATGAATCTCGATGAGGTCATGAGCTTGACCGACCGGGCTTTGGAGTACGAAAACAACCTGGAGCTCGAGGCTGCCCGCGCGAGCTTCGAACGCGCCGCGGAAATCGATCCGAAGTGGGAGCCCGCGCGCACCGGGCTCGCCCGGGTTCGTGAGGCGATTACCCGGATGCGCTTCGATCAGCGCATGACCGAGGGACTGACGGCGCTGGCCGAGGGTGACTACCTCGCGGCGCGTGCGGCGTTTCGAATGGCCGAGACCCTGAAGCCCGGTTCCCCCGAGCCTGCCGACGGACTGCTGCAGGTCGAGCAGGGGATACAGCTCGACCGGATCGGCGCGCTGGAGGCACGGGCACGGCGGCAGGAAGCCGGGGAGCAGTGGCGGGACGCGGTCGACACCTACACCCGCATCCTGGACCTGGACGCGAATCTGAGCTTCGCGCAGCAGGGCCTGGCAGAATCGCGTCGCATGACGGCCTTGCACCAACGGCTGGACGACTACATTGCGGAGCCGGACAGGCTGAGCAGTCCGTCCACGATGCAGGCGGCGACGATGTTGGTCGTGGACATCACGCGCATGCCGGACATCGGTCCCCGCCTGTCGGACCAGCGCGACGAGCTGTCCCGCCTGCTCAAACGGGCCGCGACACCGCTCAAGGTGCGGATCGTTTCCGACAACGCGACCGAGGTGTCGATCTACAAAGTTGGTAGACTCGGCAACTTCGGCGAGCGCGAGCTCGAGCTTCGCCCCGGCACCTACGTGGCCGTCGGCAGCCGTCCCGGGTATCGCGACGTGCGTATCGAATTCCGGGTGGCGCCGGAAATCGAGATGACGCCGGTCGTCGTCCGTTCCGAGGAACCGATTTGAGTTTCGATCACCTGTTCATCAGGGACGTCGAGGGTGAACGACGAATCGAAGCCGGGCAATTGCCGCTTCGTGTCGGCACCGGCATCGACTGCGAGCTTCGCCTGCCCGGTCCGGGCGGCGGGCCGGTCATGCTGTTCGACCTGCTGGACGGAGCGCCGTTCGTGCAGCCCGTCGGCAAGGATTCGGCCATGTCGATCAACGGAGCGCCGTTGACGACGAGCCGCCGCCTGGCCGACGGCGACATCCTCGAGTATTTCGGCAGTCGCATCGCCGTGTCGGCCGCCGGCGATCGCCTGGCGCTCGCCGTACAGCTCGAAGACAGCGCCTACATCACCCGGCCGCCGGAGTTGCCGGCGGATCAGGCCGCGCCGGCGGAAGAGACGATTGCGCCGGCCGCGTTCAAGCGTGCGACCGAAACCGCGGCGCGTGACGAGGCGCCGAAACGCGGCAGGCTGGCTGCGGCGATCGGCGTCGTACTGGCGGCCCTGGTCGCGGTCTCTTTTCTTTTGTTCACATCGCGCTCGATCGAGTTCGAGATACTGCCCGCCGGTGCCGACGAGCTCACGATCGTCGGCGGCTGGTTCAAGCTGCCCCTGGGTAACCGCATCCTGATGCGCGAAGGCGAATACACGGTACAGGTGCGAAAGCAGGGGTACTACGAAGCCAGCCAGACCTTCGTCGTGGATGAGGTGCCGAATAAGACGATCGAGGTCCGCCTGCGCCGCCTGCCCGGCAACCTGACCGTCAAGACCTATCCGGCAGCCGATGCCGTGGTCCGGATCAACGACACGCTGATCGGGCCGGCGCCATACGGACCGGTAGAGCTGCAACCGGGCGAGCACAGCGTCGACGTCTCGGCTGACCGGTTCCTGCCGTATTCCGACACGGTGCGGGTCGAAGGTCTCGGCCTCGACGACGTGCTGACCGTGCAACTCGTGCCGCGCTGGTCCGACGTCGAGCTTCGCTCCGAACCGAGCGGGGCGACGATTTATGCCGGCGAACGGCGTCTCGGCACGACGCCGGCCGTGGTCGAGCTGCTCGAAGGCTCGCATCGGTTGAGCGTCGTGCTCGAAGGTTACGCCGCCTGGGACGGCAACGTCGTAGCGGTTGCCGACGTGGACCAGAGCTTGCCGACGATCCGGCTTGAGCCTGCCAACGCGAAGTTGCGGGTCAATTCGATTCCCAGGGGCGCGAACGTAACGGTCAACGGCCGCTACCGCGGCCAGTCGCCGCTGTCGCTGGATCTCGAGCCCGGCATCAACTACGAGATCGGACTGTCCAGGGCCGGTTACGGAGCGACCAGCCGGCGCGTGCGCCTGGAACCCGCCGCCAGCGACTCGATTACGGTAGACCTCACGGCGACCACGGGTACGGTAACCGTCAACGTCGCACCGGCCGACGCCACGGTTTATGTGAACGGCCGCGCGCGAGGCAGCGGCACGATGACCCTCGAGCTCAGTTCGGCGCCGCAACGCATCGAGGTGAGGAAGGCCGGTTATGAGACCTGGTCGCGCAGCGTCACGCCGCGCCCGGGCTATCCGCAGACGCTGACCGCGAGCTTGCGATCGCAGGCCGAGATCGAACGCCTGTCCATTGCCACCGAGCGCAAGACCGCCGCCGGCCAGACGCTGCGACGGGTCGAGCCGGGCACGTTCATGCTCGGTTCCTCACGCGCCGAAGCGGGAAGACGCGCCAACGAGGTGCTGGTGCCGGTGACCCTGACGAAGCCGTTCCTGATCGGTACGACCGAGGTGACCAATCGCGAGTTCGCCGAGTTCAGGGCCAATCACGACTCCGGTGCCGACGTCCATGCCTCGCTTGCGGCGGACGGCAATCCCGTCGCCAACGTGAGCTGGGACGATGCCGTGCAATATTGCAATTGGCTGAGCGCCCGGGAGGGGCTGACGCCGGTGTATCGCGAGGAGTTCGGGGCCTGGGTCGCGATCCGTCCGTTCCCGAACGGCTACAGGCTGCCGACCGAGGCCGAATGGGTATGGGCGATTCGCTACGAGGGCAGCGCGGGCGCGCGCCGTTTCTCCTGGGGCGATCGATGGCCGCCGCGGGAAGACGCGGGCAATTATGCGGACCGCTCCGCGGCCGAACTGGTGCCGACCGTGATACCGGGCTATGACGACGGTTTTGCCTCGACGTCGCCGGTCGGCAAGTTCCCCGCGAACGCGCTCGGCATCCTGGACGGTAGCGGCAACGTCGCCGAATGGGTCAACGACTACTATACGGTGCCGACGCCGGGCGTCACGACGCCGATCGAGGACCCGCTCGGGCCGGAGCGCGGGCAGTCTTACGTCATACGCGGTCCCGGTTGGCGGCATGCGACGGCGACCGAGCTCCGACTGAGCTACCGGGACGCCGGCGACCGGCCGCGGACCGACGTCGGATTCCGGATCGCCCGGAACGCGGACTGACTTTCGTGAGACAATTGCCGTTGCCGGCGGTCAAAACCGATATGGAACAAACGATCATGGAACAAACGATGTGAAACACATGGAGTCAATCGCGTGCGTAGTGCGATAGTGAAGACTGCGCTAGTGAAGATTGTCCCGGTCGTTGCGCTCCTGGCGGCAGCTCCGGGCTGGACACAGGAATCCGACGCCCCGGCCGACGAGGAGTCCGCCCGGGCGGCGCCGGAGGAAACGGTCGAGCCGTCTTCCGGCGAGGACACGATCGAGCTCGACGAGCGTAGTTATGCGGATACCGAGGAGGAGGACTTCGTTCCCAGCGAAGACATCCCGACGGATCAGGCCATCGCCTTTCCGACCGATATCTAGCCCGGATATCTCAGCCGATGATGCGCTCCCGGCTAGTCTTTGTTTGGCTTTGGTGAATCGGCCGGGCTGGTATCCCGTCCTGAACGTCTTCAAAAGCCCCGATCCCAACACCGCCGTCAATCGCGTTGTGTCGTGAACAGGTTGTGTCATGAACAGAAAGAACATCCCCGTAGAATTCGTCTATCAACTCTTTGCGCTGATCATTGCGGTCATCATCGTCCACGCGTTCTACGTATCGGTGGTCCGACCGAATGCGGCTAAGATCATCGCCGAGCAGAATGCGGCCGCGGCGGTGGACCCCGACTACGTGCGCGAGCGCCATGTCTGGGTGCTGATCAAGGACCTCGAACAGGAAGCCTGTATCATCCTGATGTTCTGGGCGCTGGCCATCATGGGCTACAAGGCCGTCAAGATTTCGCGCGAGCGGCACCTGCTGGAAGTGGATCTGGTGCCCGTGGCGGAAGGAATGCGAATACTGCCCGAGGATACGCGGGAGTTCGCGCGCCAGGTGCAGGCACTGCCCCGCAACCGGCGACAGATGTTGCTGCCGAGGGCGCTCCTGAACGCCCTGCGCCGTTTCGAATCCACGCACAACATCCAGGACGTCTCCAGCAGCACGAACACGATCATGGAGTCCGAGGCGGAGCGTCTCGAGTCGGAGCTGTCGATGATCCGCTACATCTCCTGGGCGATTCCGTCGATCGGTTTCATAGGCACCGTACGCGGTATCGGCGAGGCGCTGGCGCAGGCGGACAAGGCCGTGCAGGGCGACATCGCGGGCGTCACCCAGAGCCTGGGTGTCGCCTTCAACTCGACGTTCATTGCCCTGTTGATCAGTATTTTTCTGATGTTCCTCGTCTACCAGCTACAGCTAATGCAGGAACGGCTGGTGTTCGACAGCGCCGCTTACGCCGACGAAAAACTGATACGGCACATGAAAGCCGACTGAACGACCTCGATACCGGCGATGACCCTGCTAGCTGCGCATATCAACGACGCCGGAATATCGGTACTGGATCGGGAACGCATTCTTTACCGGGAGCCTGGTTTTGCCTTGCTCGAAGAGGATCGCCTCGTGACGGGCAGCGAAGCTTTCGCGCATGCGCGGCTCAATCCGCGGCGCATCCAGAACCGGTTCTGGATGGATCTCGGCACCGAACCGCTGCCCGACAGGCGTTTCCGGCATTTGAGCGCCGCGGACCTGGTCAGCCGCCAGCTCGAGAGCATCTGGAATCGGGTTGCAGAGGCCGGGGACAGACTGGTGCTCGCCGTCCCGGCTTACGTATCCACCGACAAACTGGCGCTGTTGTTGGGGATTTCGTCCGAGGTCGGCGTGCCGGTCGCCGGCATGGTGGACGCCGCGGTCGCCGCGACGCGCCGCGAGTATCGCGGCGCGGTTCCGGTACACGTGGACCTGGGCTTGCACGCGGCCACGCTGACCCGGCTCGCGCAGCCCGGCCGGGTGCAGGTGGAGCGCCAGAGCGTCGTGGATGCCGGCGGGCTTCTGGCCTTGCGCGATGCCTGGATACGCGTGATCGCCGATGCCTTCGTTCGACAGTCGCGCTTCGACCCGCTGCACACGGCGGTAACCGAGCAGTCGTTGCAGGATCGACTGACCGGCTGGCTGGCGCAGGCGGCGTCCGGCGATACGGTGCGGCTCGAAGTCGAGTACCGCAACATCACGCACGCGGCGGAGATCGAATCGATTTCCCTGATCTCGGCGGCGGCGCCGGTATACCAGCGCATCGTCGGCCAACTGCGCGCGGTGTATCGTGCGGAGGAAACGCCGGCGATACAGTTGACGGCTCGCGCCGCCCGCATGCCGGGTCTGGCGGAGAGCCTGAAAGCGCGTGTCGGCGGTGAAGTGTTCCTGCTCGAGCCGGGCGCAACCTCGCGCGGCCTGCTGGCGCGTTGCGGCAACATGCAGAGCACATCCGGCGGTGTCAGTCTCATACGCCAGCTACCGTGGGATCATGCGGCGCTGGAGGTGTCGCGCGCCGACGAGACGGCCGCGGAGGGGCAGCCGACACACCTGTTGCTCGGCAACCGGGCCTATGCGATCGACGACCGGCCGCTGACCCTGGGTACCCGAAGGCCCGACGGCGAACGTCACGTCGACCTCGGCGGCGACATGCCCGGCGTATCTCGCCGGCACTGTTCGCTGCAAAGGCAAAACGGCCAATGTGTCGTGCAGGATCACAGCCGCTACGGCACCTTTCTCAACGGGCATCCGATCGACGGCTCCGCGGTACTGCAGGTCGGCGACCTGGTGCGCCTCGGATCGCCGGGCTACGAGTTGCGCATGATTGTGGTGGACGAGACGGTGGTGGACGAGACTATGGTGGACGAAGCCGATGGCGCGTAAACGACGCTCGTTCGAAGTCTTCAGCATGTCGTTTCTCGACTGCATGAGCTGCGGGTTCGGCGCCGTAATCCTGTTTTTCATGATCATCAACGCCCAGGTCAACGAGACGACGGACGAAGACCCGGCGGACCTGATGGCGGAGACACGCAAGCTCGAAGTCGAGATCCTCGAGGGCCGCAAGAATCTCGTGCTTGCGAGAAACACCCGCGAACGGCTCGACACGGAGCGGGAGGACGCCCAGGGCCAGATCGCCGTCATCATCGCCCTTATCGAGGAGTTGCGAGAAGAGCTCGCCGAGTACGACAAGGAAACCCTGGCGCGGGTCGAGCGTGTCGAGCAGCTTCAAAGCGACATCGAATCGCTGGAACAGGAGGTCAAGCGCCTGCTCGCCCTGAGCGCCGAGGAGGAAAACGAGGGGACCCGGCTTCGCGAGTTCAAGGGAGAGGGCGACCGGCAGTATCTTACCGGCCTCAAGCTCGGCGGCGAGCGTACGCTGATACTGGTCGACCGCTCCGCCAGCATGCTGGACGATACGATCGTCAACATCATCCGCCGGCGCAACATGGACACGGCGGACAAGCTGGCCGCCGTCAAGTGGCGGCAGGTCGTGGCGAGCGTCGACTGGCTGACCTCGCAGTTCGCACCCGGCAGCGAGTTTCAGATATACGCGTTCAACAACCAGGTCGAACCCGTCATCAAGGGCAGCGAGGGGACCTGGCTCGAGGCCGACGACGCCACCCAGCTCGACGAGGCGATCCAGGTGCTGCGCCGCACCGTTCCGGAAAACGGGACCAATCTTCGCGCCGCCTACGAAGTGGCCGCGTCGCTCACACCGCGCCCGGACAACATCATCCTGCTCGTGGACGGCTTGCCGACGATGGAGGCGGCGACAACGAATCGGCGCACCGTCAGCGGCCGCGAGCGGTTCAACCTGCACCGGCGCGCGATTCGTGAACTGCCGATCGGCGTGCCTGTCAACATACTGTTGTATCCGATGGAAGGCGACTACGATGCCGCGATTGCCTACTGGACCCTGGCTTATGCCACCGGGGGATCGTTCATGAGCGTCAGCCGCGATTGGCCATGAGAAGTTGGCAATGAGCATGCCGGACCGATGAAACGCCGCCGCCGCAACGTCGAGGCTTTCAGCCTGTCGTTTCTCGACTGCATCTGTTGCGGTTTCGGCGCGATCATCCTGCTTCTGGTGCTCTCCAAGATCTACGAGCCCGTCATCATCGAAAAAACGCAGGACGATCTCGAAAGCCTGATCGCCCTGCTACAGGAAGAGCTGTTCGAGATACGCGGCGAGACCACGGTGCTCAATCGCGAGCTAGAGGACGTGCGCGAGCAGACCTCGACGAAGAAGCTCCAGCTCGCCCGCTTGCGCGGCGAGCTGGAAACGGTCAGGGGCCGGTACCAGGCGACCCGGCAGGACGCCGAGACCGTCGTGGACGAGGGTGCGCTCGAGTCCGCGAAACAACGCTTGACCGAGGAGATGCGGCGGCTGCAACCGTATTACAAGCGCGCCGACAACGATGCCGTGGCGGGCATACCGGTGGACAGCGAATACATCATATTCATCGTCGACACCTCGGGCAGCATGCAGCAGTACAACTGGCGCCGCGCCCAGCAAAAACTGACCGAGACGCTGGAAGTCTATCCCCAGGTGAAAGGCATCCAGATCATGAACGACAACGGCAACTACATGTTCTCGCAGTACCGCGGCCGGTGGATTCCGGACACGCCCGGCCGCCGCCAGGCGATCGTCAACACGATGCGGACCTGGCGCCCGTTCAGCGACAGTAATCCGGTGGACGGTATCATCTATGCGATCAGCACCTACTGGTCGGCGGACAAGAAGATCAGCATCTACGTCTTCGGCGACGAGTTCAGCGGACGGTCGATCGAGAACGTCGTGCGCCAGATCGACGCGATCAATCGGGAAGACGCGGCGGGGAACCGCCTGGTCAGGATACATGCCGTGGGATTTCCGTTCCTGTTCCGCGGCAACGGGGATATCCCGCCGACCGCGCACCGGTTCTCGCAACTGATGCGTGTATTGACCGAACGCAACGGCGGCACGTTCGTGGCGCTGACCGATTTCGAAGCCTGACGGCGTTTCAGCCACAGTTCGCCACAATTCATCGCCGTCTTTGCACGATGCGGGCCGTCCGGCATCGCAATTGCGCACTGTAATGATCCCGACGGAGGCCGGAAGGGCGGTCCCGAAGTAACGGAGGAATCATCATGCGCAAGACAGTCACAGCCATTGCACTCACCGGCCTTATCGCAATCACAATCGCGAGCCTGCCGGCCCCGGCCCATGCCAAGGCGTCGAAACAGGAAACGATCGGCGTCGGCGCGGGCGGCGTCATCGGCGCCGTTGCGGGCGGGCCCGTAGGTTTCATTGTCGGTGCGGCGATCGGCGCCAAAATCGGCGACAGCTTTCACCGCCAGAGCCAGCGCATCGAGACGCTGTCGGGTTCGCTGGAGGAGTCCGGCGGCACCATCGACAGGCTGGAGCGCCGGCTCGAGGCCTCGAACCGCAATCTCGACACGCTCGCTGCGGAGTTGCACGAACTCCAGCGCAATGCGCGGCCCGAGCTCGTACGTCTGATGCAATCCGGGATTGCGCTGGACCTGCCGTTTCGCACGGATGAGCACGTGCTGGCCGACACGACCGGCGGCCGGCTGGCCGGGCTCGCTTCGACCCTGGCTTCGATGCCGGATATCCACGTCCGGCTGGACGGTTTCGCCGACGAACGCGGCGCCGAATCCTACAACCAATCGTTGTCGGAAAAGCGCGTCGATTTCGTCAGGCAGCAGCTGCTTGCCGCCGGCGTCGATGCGGCGCGTATCAGCGCCGCTGCCCATGGGGAATCCGTGGCGGCGGAACCGACGACCGACAGTTATGCGCTGGAACGGCGTGTGAGCCTCACACTGTTCATCCGGGATCCGCAGTCCTTCGCCTCGAACCCCGAGTGAGGACTGCGTCTGCCGAACCCCGCGACTCGTCTCGAGTCTCCACCTTGCCGGCCCGAGAGGGCCGGCTTTTTTTTGACAGATGCCTGCCTCGAAAATCCTGAGTTCTTGAAACTCCGGTCCGGTGTTAGGCTACGGGCGCGACCGTAGCCTCCAGTGACCGGCGAATTCAGTTTTCAGACCCAGGATTAGACCAAGAGTTAGACATGAACGAAGCGCTCAAGAACAGGAAGTGTAAACCCTGCGAAGGAGGAGTCGATCCGCTGACGCCGGAGCAAAGCCGGACCTTGCTTCGCGCGCTGCATCCCGACTGGCAGCTCAGCGACGATGGCCGTGCGATATCCCGGCGTTATCGCTTTCCGACCTACCCGCGCACCGTGGCCTTCGCCAATGCCGCGGCCTGGATCGCGATCGCCGAGGATCACCATCCGGTGCTCACCGTCGACTACAACGATTGCACCGTCGCCTATACGACGCATGCAATCGGCGGGCTGTCCGACAACGATTTTATTTGCGCGGCGAAAACCGACGCTCTGGTCGCCGACTAGCGCCTCAGTTTCTCGGGGGATAGCGGTCGTGCACGGGCAGCGCACCGTCTTCACAGGACCATTCGGCGCGGGAGCCGTGGAAGATTCGCGCTTCGGGCTCGATCTCCGGCTCCTGATCGAGCGTCCCGGCAGGGACGACCGCGTAGCTGTTGTCGCCCGCGACGCGCGGCAGCGGGCCGCCGCATACCGTGCAAAAGGCCGTACCGAAACGTTTCGCTTCCGGCAGATGGTAGCGGTGGACCAAGTCCCGGCCCGCGGTCCAGGTGACCGAGATCGGCTTGACGATGATGTTGCTCGCGTGACCGGTGCCCGAGGATTTGCGGCAGCGTTCGCAGTGGCAGTGGTAGAAGCGCATCGCGTCGCCGTGGATTCGATAGGCCACCGAGCCGCACAGGCAGCTTCCGGACAGGGTTTCCTCGCTCATGACTAAAACATCTCGCTGGGACCAGGTTGCCCGCCTTCCGTCTTGCTGCGGCTATTGATGTAGTCGCCGGTTACCATCTTGTCGTAGGACATGCCGGGGCCTACCATCGGATAAACGCCTGCGTCGGGGTCGATGACGACCTCGAGAAAAGCTGGGCCTTCGAAGCGCATGAAGTCGCGTATCGTGGACTCCAGATCCGCCTTACGATCGAGTTTGCGTGCGAACTCGAATCCGTCCGCCTCGGCGGCTTTGATGAAGTCCTTGCGATGCAGCGATTTGTCGCTGGCCGACTGTCGGTTCTCGTAATAGAGCTTCTGCCACTGCCGGACCATGCCGTCGCCGTAGTTGTTCAGCACGATGACCTTGATCGGCAGATTATAGGTCGTGGCCGTTTCGAGCTCGCCGATGTTCATGCGCATGCTGGCGTCGCCGTCGATGTCGATGACGACCCGGTCCGGCTTGGCGAGTTGAGCGCCGATCGCCGCCGGTAGCCCGAATCCCATCGTCCCCATGCTTCCCGAGGTCAGCCACAGCCGGGGCTCGCGGTAGTCGAAGTACTGCGCGGCCCACATCTGATGCTGGCCGACGCCGGTAGAGATGATGGCTTGGCCCTTGGTATGGCGGTTGACGGCTTCGATGACGGCATAAGGCTGGATCAGTTCGCTGTCGCGGTCGTAGTTCAGGCCGTAGGTTTCTTTCAGCCGCGCTATCTCCCGGTGCCAGACCTCGTAACGCTTGTCGAACGCTATACGCCGTCCGTAGGCGAGCAGGTCGGTCAGGCCCCGGTCGAGCACGCCCACGTGATACCAGTTGACGTTCTTGACCTTGCCTACCTCGGCGATGTCCACGTCGAAATGGGCGATGTGCTTGGCGCTGGGCGCGAAACGCATGGGGTCTCCGGCCACCCGGTCGTCGAAGCGGGCGCCGACGGCAATCAGGAAATCGCAATCCTCGACCGCGTAATTGGCGGAGGCGAGACCGTGCATGCCCAGCATGTGCAGGGCCAAAGGATGTGTCGTGTCGCTGGCTCCCAGCGCCATCAGGGTCGTCGTGACCGGAATGCCGTATTCCTTGGCGAGGCGTCGCATCGGCTTGCTGGCATTGCCGTTGATCACGCCGCCGCCCGCGTAGATCAGCGGTCGTTCCGATTCCGCGAGCATCTCGTAGAAGCGCTCGCAGCAGTCGTCGGTCAGGCGATTGGACCGTACCGCTTCCAGCCGGCGACGATAGCCCGGCATCGGCAGCATACCGCTGCCCTGGAACGAGCCCTGCCAGTTTTGTACGTCTTTGGGAATGTCCACGACCACCGGCCCGGGCCGTCCGGTACGCGCGAGTTCGAACGCGGTGCGCATCGTCGCCTCGAGGCGCTCGGGATCGGTAACCAGGAACACGTGTTTCGCGACCGCGCCCATGATCGCCGATACCGGGGCCTCCTGGAACGCATCCGTGCCGATCGCCGCTCTCGGCACCTGGCCGCAGATCACGACGACCGGAACGGAGTCCGCCATGCAGTCGCGCACCGGGGTCACCGTGTTGGTCGCACCCGGGCCCGAGGTGACCATGACCACCCCGACCTTGCCGCTGGCACGCGCGTAACCGGCCGCCATGAATCCCGCACCCTGCTCGTTAGCGGGTACGATCAACGGCATTGCGGCTTTGCCGTCGGCACGCCGGTTGCGGTCGTTGTAACGAAAGACCGCATCGTAGGTAGGCAGTATCGCGCCGCCTGAGTAACCGAAGATCGTGTCCACACCCTCGTCGGCCAGTACCTGGACGACGATCTCCGCGCCGCTCATCGCGGCACCAGCGAGCGGGTTGGTCGCGCTGTCGTCCAGCCTGGCCTGGTCGTTCAATATGCTGCCCATTTATGCGTACCGAGAACCGATCTGCCTGACGCGTTCGAGTGTTTACTAATTACTGCTGCATTGCAATACTCGCCGCTGAGGATCGCGCGGCGTGTCGCCGCGGGTCGTTTCAGATGGAACGGGAACCCGGCAGGAATTTGCTACATGCGGCATGTGATTTCGGTACTGCTCGAGAACGAAGTCGGCGCGCTGACGCGCATGACGGGCATGTTTTCGTCACGCGGCTACAACATCGAGTCGCTCAACGTGGCGCCAACGGACGACGAAACCGTCTCGCGGGTGACGCTCGTCGTCACCGGCTCCGACGCGGCCATCGCTCGACTCAATACACAACTCGCCAAGCTCGTGGATGTCGTGAGCATCCACGACATGACGCTGGGCGATCACTACGAGCGTGAGCTCGCCATCGTCAAACTCAAGCTCGCCACCGGAGCGCTGGCCAGGGCCATGACGCTCGCCAGGCAGCATGGCGCCGAGATCCTGGACGATGCGCAGATCAGCTTCACGGTGATGCTGACCGGCCGTGTCCGCGAGATCGACGCGTTCATCGACGAGGCGGTCGAAGTCGGGCGGCTCTCGGCGGTTGCAAGGAGCGGCAGCGTCGCGGTCTCGAAGGGCGAGGTCACGCTGTCGTCCTTCGACCGGCAGCACCGCCTGTCGGGTTGAACGGTGAGCCGGCCGGCCGGTTTTTCGATCGAGGCGCATCGCCGCCTCGTCGTCAAGGTCGGTTCTTCCTTGCTGGTCGGCCGGGACGGGCTGATCGACACGGCGTGGCTCCGCGGGCTGGCGGATGACATTGCGCTGTTGCACGGCGGCGGTCACGAGTTGCTCGTCGTGTCCTCCGGTTCGATTGCGATCGGCAGCAATGTGCTCGGCATCGACAAGCGCCGCGCGCGGCTCGAGGACCTGCAGGCGGCGGCTGCCGCCGGCCAGGTCAGGCTGGCGCATGCCTACCAGGATGCGCTAGGCGTCCACGGTATCGACGCTGCGCAGATCCTGCTCACGCTGGAGGATACCGAGAATCGCCGGCGTTTCCTGAATGCCCGGGGGACGCTCGGCCGCCTTCTGGAACACCGCGCGGTCCCGGTCATCAACGAAAACGACACGGTGGCGACCGAGGAGATTCGTTACGGCGACAACGACCGGCTAGCGGCGCGGGTGGCGCAGCTCGTCATGGCCGACGCGCTGATCTTGTTGTCCGACGTCGATGGACTCTATTCCGCCGACCCGGCTTCGAATTCCGAGGCTGGCCACATTGCCGAAGTGGCCGTCATAGACGCGGCCGTCGTCGCGATGGCCGGGGAGACCCGGTCCGACATCGGCAGCGGCGGGATGGCGACCAAGGTTCAGGCCGCGCGAATCGCGACCCACGCCGGCTGTTCGACGGTGATCAGCAGCGGCGCGATCGATCGGCCACTGCACGCACTGGCCGCCGGCGGGCGTTGTACCGTGTTTCGCGCCAAGGGCACGCCGGCTGCGCGGCGCAAGCAATGGCTGGCCGGTGTTCTGGAAGTGCGCGGCGAGTTGAGCTTGGATCAGGGCGCCGTTGCGGCGCTCGAGGCCGGTAACAGCCTTTTGCCGGTCGGCGTTGTCCGAGTCGCCGGCAGCTTCAGGCGCGGCGATGTCGTAACGCTGCTCGATCCGGCCGGCCGCGAGATCGGCCGCGGCCTGGCGGAGTACTCCGACGAGGAGGCCGGCCGACTGACCGGCTGCCGGTCGGAACAAATAGAGAAAAAACTCGGTTATCGCGGTCGTTCGGTTATGGTACATAGAGACGATCTGGTGTTATTTGAGTCCGGCGTTGCGGGCTGACCGGGTACATAGAGACGACTTGGTGCTGTTTGGGTCCGATACTACGGCCTGACCGGGTACATAGAGACGATCTCGGGTTATTCGAAAACGGCGCGCGAGGCAAAGAAGGTACGCCGGGATGACCCGGTGTTACTCGGGAACGATGCAACAAGCTGAAACGCGAACTTCGATTGCCGGGATGATGGATGCGATCGGCTCCCGCGCCCGGCGCGCGGCGCAATCCTTGTCGTCGTCGGCGTCGCAAAGCCGCGATGCCGCGCTGTCGGCTGCGGCGTCCGCACTACGTTCGCGCGGCGACGACATACTCGAAGCCAACGCCGCCGACATGGCGGCGGCGGAACGACGCAAGCTGAGCGCCGCCATGCTCGATCGCCTGCGCCTCGATCCGGCACGCGTCGAATCGATGGCCGCCGGTCTCGAGGCCATCGCCGCGCTGCCGGACCCGCTGGGACGGGTTCGCGACGAATGGCGCCGGCCCAACGGTCTCGGCATACAGCGGGTTTCGGTACCGCTCGGCGTTATCGGCATCATCTACGAAAGCCGGCCGAATGTGACGGCGGATGCCGCCGGACTGTGTATCAAATCCGGCAACGCCGTGATCCTGCGCGGCGGCTCGGAGAGTTTCGATTCCAGCCGGGCCATTGCGGCCTGCATGCTCGAAGGCCTGATAGCGGCGGAGCTCGACGAGCACTGTGTGCAGGCCGTTCCGACAACCGACCGGGCGGCCGTCGGTTACCTGTTGTCGTCGATGACGGATTGGGTGGACGTGGTAGTGCCCAGGGGCGGCAAGAACCTGATCCGGCGCGTCAGGGACGAGGCGCGGGTGCCGGTGATCGGCCACCTCGACGGGATCTGTCACGTTTACCTTCACGAGGCGGCCGATGCGGACATGGCGCGGGACATCGTGCTGAACGCCAAGATGCGCCGGACCGGCATTTGCGGCGCCGCGGAAACCGTGCTGGTCGATCGCGGCGCGGCCGGGCGCCTGCTGCCGGGCGTGGTAGCGGCGCTGCGGGATGCCGGCTGCGAGGTTCGCGGCGACGCCGCGGTTCGCGATATCGCGGCAGGGGTCGAGCCCGCCACCGAGGAGGATTGGCGCAGCGAGTACCTCGACGCGGTGATCTCCATTCGTGCGATCGACGGCGTCGAGGAAGCGGTGAAACACATCGCCGAGTACGGATCCGGGCATACGGAGAGCATCGTCACCGAGGATCGATCCGTCGCCGAACGGTTCTTGCGCGATGTCGACAGCGCGATCGTCCTGCACAATGCCTCGACCCAGTTCGCGGACGGCGGCGAGTTCGGCATGGGCGCCGAAATCGGTATCGCGACCGGCAGGATCCACGCCCGCGGCCCGGTCGGCGCCGAGCAGCTCACGAGCTACAAATACGTCGTGCGCGGGGACGGCCAGACCCGGGCCTGACCCGGATTAGTCACGAATAACACGAATAAGCACGAATAATCTGGGCCGATGGACTGATGGAAGCAGGTCGATCCCGCTACGATCTCGCGGTGATAGGCGCCGGAGTGAACGGCGCCGGCATCGCCCGCGACGCGGCATTGCGCGGCCTGTCCGTGATCGTCCTCGAGCGCGCCGACGTCTGCAGCGGCACGTCGTGGGCCTCCAGCCGGCTGATCCACGGCGGCCTGCGTTATCTCGAGTATGGCGAAGTGCCGCTGGTATTCGAGTCGCTGCGGGAGCGGCGCAACCTGCGACGAATCGCACCGCATCTGATACGACCGCTGAGCCTGTGTATCCCGATCTACGAATCGGCGCGGCGCGGCCGTTTCCTGATTCGCCTGGGTCTGACGGCCTACGACCTGTTGTCCATCGGCAAGTCGCTGCCGGGACACGAGATGCTGTCGAAGTCGGAGGCACTCGATTCGGCGCCGGGTCTCGAGGCCGGGGGGCTCCGGGGCGCGGCACGCTATTTCGATGCGCAGGTCACCTACGCCGAGCGTCTGGTGCTCGAGAACCTGCTCGCGGCCCGCGACGCCGGCGCCCGAATCGCAACCTACGCCCCGGTCATCTCGCTCGAAACGAAGAACGACGAAACGGAGAACGACGGGCTATCACTGGTTTACCACGACAGCAGGACCTGGCAGGACCGCAGGGTCGAAGCGCGGGTCGTCGTCAACGCCGCGGGACCCTGGGTCGACGAGGTGCTCGCATCCAGCGGCAAACCGTCGCGCCGCCTGATCGGCGGGACCAAGGGCAGTCACATTGTCGTCGGCCGCTTCGACGGCGCCCCCGGGGAAGCGTTCTACGTCGAGGCGGAATCCGACGGCCGGCCGTTTTTCATCCTTCCCTGGAACGGCATGTTTCTGATCGGCACGACCGACATCCGTTACGACGGCGATCCCGCAGACACCCGCGCGAGCAGCGAGGAGGTCGAATACCTGCTGAGCGAAACCAATCGCGTGTTCCCGTCCGCCGGGCTCACGACCGACGATGTCTTCTACACCTACTCCGGCGTGCGGCCGCTGCCGTACCACGAGGCCGGTCCCGAGTCGGCGATCACGCGGCGGCACATCGTCACCGAGAATCGCGAGATCGGCGCCGGGTTGCTGTCGATCGTCGGCGGCAAGCTCACGACCTACCGGGAACTTGCCGAGCAGACCGTGGACCGGGTTGCAAAACGGCTGGGAAAAACCCTGCCGGCCTGTCGAACCCACGATAGCGCGCTGCCGGGTGCATCCGGCATCGAGGAGGCGCGCCGGGCCTTGACCGCGCTGGGCGTGTTGCGCGAAGACGGCGTGGAACGCCTGTTGTCGATCTACGGCGGGCGCGCCGCGGGTATCGCCGGGCTTGCCGAATCCGATCCGGCACAGCGACGGCTGATCGGCGACGGTAGCGGTATCCTGGCCGCCGAGCTCACCTTCGTCGCCCGGCAGGAGATGCCGCATACCCTCGCCGATATCGTGTACCGTCGCACGATGCTGGGTCTCGCGGCCGACCAGGGGCGCGGCCTTTACCCGGAGATTGCCGGGATCGCGGCGGCGGAGCTCGGCTGGGACGCGGCGCGCAAGACCCGTGAGATCGACGCGCTCAGTCGGTACAGCGATTCCCTGCGGGTCGTGTGACGAACGGCAAAAAGTCGCTTTTTTGCTCGCTATTGCCCGAAGCTACCGTTATAGTCCGACTGCCTGAAGTCGGGGCAGTATTTATGGTTCGGATTCGACGTTCCCCCAGATTTTCGGAACCCGGATGTTCCGGTACGCAGATATCTGTATTGGTAAGGTAGCTCGACCTGAGATTCATAAGTCACAGCAACACGACGGCAAACAGCGTCCAAGCGGACGGCAATTCTTTTGATATCTGAGGTAAAACACATGTCTACCGTTACCGGAACCGTAAAGTGGTTCAACGAATCCAAAGGATTCGGCTTCATCGAGCAGGAAGGCGGCCCTGACGTTTTCGCGCATTTCAGCGCGATTCAGGGCGGGGGCTTCAAGACGCTGGCCGAGGGCCAGAAGGTCGAGTTCACGATCACCCAGGGCAAGAAAGGCCCGCAGGCCGAGAACATCGTTCCACTGTAACACCCGTTTCGCCGCGCCCTCCAAAGCGTGCGGCAAGACGCCGGAAAGGCAGGGCTTTGAGTCCCTGCCTTTCTCGTTTTGTGGGCCGGGTTTTGCGGGCCGGGCCCCGGCGTGCGTCCGGTCACCCCATCCTCGGCACCAGCGAGCGGCCGCGGTGCTCGGTCCAGTTCCTGGCGGTATACGGCAGCACTTCGAGCACCTCGCCGCCGGCCAGGCGTTGTCTCAGCCTGGCCCAGAATTCGGCGGTCAACAGGTCCGAATGATGATCCAGAAAGGCCTGTTTGGCGTCGGGTTTGAAGCCGAGGAACTCGATGAACTGCTCAGGAAAAACGTCGTTCGGTCCGACGTAGAACCAGGCGTCGGCGCGTAGCTCGTCGTAGTCGTCTTCGGGTTCGGGCAGATGGCGGAAGTTGCAGTCGGTCACCAGGCACAACTCGTCGTAGTCATAGAAAATGACGCGCCCGTGCCTGGATACGCCGAAGTTCTTTATCAACAGATCGCCGGCGAAAATGTTGCTCATCGCCAGGTCGCGGATGGCCTGGCCGTAGTCGATCGCGGCGGCGCACGCGGCCTCGGTGTTAGCGTCGGCGAGGTAGAGGTTGAGCGGGACCAGGCGCCGCTCGATGTACGCGTGCTCTACCACCAGGTTGCCGTCCTCGATCCGGCAGGTTTCCGCGCAATGCTCGAGCAGGCTCGCGAGCAGTTCGGGCGCGAAGCGGTTTTCGGGAAAACGGAGCCTGCGGAATTCCTGGGCGTCGACCAGGCGTCCGGCCCGGTCGCGCTTGAAGACGAGATCGTACTTGTCCATGACATCGGCGCGGCTACTGGTTTTCGGGTACTCGAACCGGTCCCGGATGACTTTGAAGACGACGTCGTAGGACGGCAGCGTGAATACCTCCATCACCATGCCCTTGACGCCGCTGGCATGGACGAACCGGTCCGTGGAATGCTCCAGGTGTTGAAACAGGGACCGGTAACGTTCGGTTTTTCCCTGCTTGGCGCGCCCGAGCACCGTGTAGATCTC
Source organism: Woeseiaceae bacterium (assembly GCA_028279985.1). Taxonomy (GTDB): domain Bacteria; phylum Pseudomonadota; class Gammaproteobacteria; order Steroidobacterales; family Woeseiaceae; genus UBA1847. Next base: position 123,695 of record JANQMR010000024.1, on the reverse strand, counting down.
GGCCAGCGGCTTGTGCGGCATCAGCAGGCGCAAATAGCTGACGGTTGCGCCGACGTTTTCCAGGTCCACGTGGAAGTAGGAACGGGTGTATCCGAACAGCATGCGGACATCGCTGTCCGACAGAATGACGGCGTCCGCCACGATGCCTTCGTCGCCGTTGCGCATCGCGACGACCAGCGTCGAGGACCAGCCGTCACCGTCGATACGTCCCGCTAGGTAGGCGCGGGTCGAACGATAGAAGACCGGAGCGAGCAACTCGACGCAAGCGATGTCGCCGAGATCGTGTGCCGCGCAATAGGCCTCGATCTCGGTCGCGATGAAGCGGATGGTTCTCTCGCGATCGCGGTAAGGAACCCCGAAAGAAAAATCGGACAAGACCTGGTCGAACAGCCAGCGCACGGCGCCGCGATTCTCGTATCGCCTGACGTCGGCGCCATCCGCTGAAACGTCGGGCGGGGAGACGTCGGAGGCGGCGAACTCGACCCTGACGTCCACGCCCACGGTCCTGAAAATGCGCCGCGTAATCGAGCTGAAAAAGGTCTTGAAGAAGGCGTTGTCGGAAAATCCGGCGATCCGCTTCGCGTAAGCCTGCTTTACGGCCGCCCACAGATCGCGGTCTTGCGCTTGCGCGCCCAGCGTTTCGCGAAGCCGGGTCACCGAGCGGTTGACCGAGTCCTCGTAGAGTTCTATCCGCCGCACGGCGTTGCGCCGCGTTTCGATCCAGTCTCGGGCCTCGAAACTCCGTGCCGCGAGCCGCGTGACCCGGCGAAACTCCTCGTTGTAGGCGACAAACGCGCCGACGATGCCGCGCGCCGTCCCGGCGGCATCGTCAACGGGGTTTGCCGGGTGCCGCACGCTCACATATCGGCGGTGATGTTCGCAATCAAGGCGTCGCCGAATTCGCTGCATTTGACCTTGGTTGCGTCCTCCATCAGCCGGGCGAAGTCGTAGGTGACGGTTTTTTGTCCGATCGTCGTATCCATCGCCGCGATGATCGCGTCCGCTGCCTCGGTCCAGCCCATGTAGCGCAACATCATCTCGCCGGAGAGGATCAGGGACCCCGGATTGACGACGTCCTTGTTTGCGTATTTGGGCGCCGTGCCGTGGGTGGCTTCGAACACGGCATGGCCGCTGGCGTAATTGATGTTGCCGCCCGGCGCGATGCCGATGCCGCCCACCTGCGCGGCGAGCGCGTCCGACAGGTAGTCGCCGTTCAGGTTCATCGTTGCGATGACGTCGAATTCTTTCGGACGGGTCAGCACCTGCTGCAATGTGATGTCGGCAATCGCGTCTTTGACCAGGACCCTGCCCGATGCCAGCGCGGCTTCCTGTTCGGCATTGGCGGCATCGGCGCCTTTCTCGGTTCGGGTGCGTTCCCACTGATCCCAGGTATAGGTCTGATCCGGATACTCGCGTTCGGCGAGCTCGTAACCCCAATTGCGGAACGCGCCCTCGGTGAACTTCATGATGTTGCCCTTGTGCACGAAGGTCAGGCTCCGGCGGCCGTTCGCGATCGCGTATTCGATCGCGGCGCGCACCAGCCGCTCGGTACCTTCCTGGGAAACCGGCTTCAGGCCGATACCCGAGCTGTCCGGGAAGCGGATTTTTCCGTATTCGTTCGGGAAATGCTCCTTGAAAACCTCCAGGAATTTCTTGTTCGCTTCCGAGCCGCGCTCGAACTCGATACCGGCGTAGATGTCCTCGGTATTCTCGCGAAAAATCGCCATGTCCACGCTGCCCGGGTCGCGTACCGGCGACGGTACGCCGTTGAACCAGCGCACCGGTCGAAGACAGACGTACAGGTCGAGTAGCTGCCTGAGCGCGACATTCAGCGAGCGGATGCCGCCGCCGATCGGCGTGGTCAGCGGACCTTTGATCGAAACCAGATACTCGCGGCAGGCATCCACCGTTTCGTCGGGCAGCCAGGAGTCGAAATGGTCGAACGCCTTCTGCCCCGCGTAGATTTCCATCCAATGGATGCGGCGCCGGCCGCCGTAAGTTTTTGCCACCGCGGCGTCCAGGACCCTTACCGTTGCTCGCCAGATGTCCGGCCCGGTGCCGTCGCCTTCTATGAACGGAATGATCGGCTCGTCCGGTACGTTCAGCTTGCCGTCGTCGATCGTGATCTTGGCACCGCCGGCAGGCGGTGTCGGTGCTGCATCAGCCATGGGTTGCTCCGCTTGTTGTCGTGCAGGTTGTCGTGCAGGGTCCGCCGGCAGGGCGCCGGGGCGGCCTATTATAGCGATTCATGGCGTAACGATTCATGGCCATTTGAGGGCCATTCGAGGTCTATTCGATCGCCCGGGAGACGGCTTATCTCAGAATCTTCTCGAGAATCTGTGTCGGCGTGTCGGTCTTGCGGTAATAGCCGTGGCGTTGGGCCATGTCGTCGAAAGCCTTGTCGCGTTCGAGCTCGGTCGGGTACCAGTGCAGGCGTTCCCAGTCGTCGCCGAGCAGTCGACGCAGCGTGTCGCCGGGCGGCAGGCGCACGCGTATGCCGTAGCGGCGCTCAAGGCCGGCGGTTTCGGGGTCGACCAGGTTATGTCGGTGGCAATAGTCCACGGGTGGCACGGGCGGCTCGTTCGTCGGGCGTGGCGCGAGTATACCGGATTCGTGAAAATGCGACCTCGAACTGGAAGCGGGATTCCAAAACACCCAGAATAATACCCGGAACGAGCTGACTATCCGGTGTCGCCAACACTTATGAGCGAGTCCACGGACCAACAGCAGCCGGGCGCCGGGCGCCCGAAAAGCGAGGGTGTCGACGAGTTTTTCTGCGTCGGTCCGCCGCTGCATGCCGTTCGCGCCAGCTATATCGGCCGCCGCGCCGACGAGTTGACCTTCGAGGCGCTCCTCGCATGCCGGTACGTGGCCGTCATCGCTCCCGATCGCAGCGGCAAGTCCAGCCTGGTGGCCGCCACGGCGGCCCGCCTGGAAGCGAACGGCCACAAGCTTGCGATACTCGATCTTGAGCAGATCAGCGTGCGGGACGCCGGCAACGATCCCGGCCGCTGGTATTACAGCGTGGCCTATCGTCTGTTGCGCCAGCTCAGGATTCGTTTCGACCTGCAGGCGTGGTGGCAGGACAAATCGCTGGCGTCGAACCGTCAACGGCTGGTCGACTTCTATTCCGAAGTCATTTTGCGACATGTTGCGGAACCGGTCGTCGTTTTCGTCGACGAGGTGGAGTGCGTCGCCGAATTGCCGTTCGCCGATCAGTTGCTGGCCAGTATTCGCGCCGCGCACAACGCCCGTCGCACCGATCCCGATTTTTCCCGGCTGAGCTTCGCGCTGATCGGCGAATGCGATCCGCAAAGCCTGATTCAAACGCCCGAAGCGTCGCCTTTCGAGGTGACGCAGTCGATACCGCTGGACGATTTTTCCCGCGCCGACCTGGACCGGTATTCGACCGAGCTCGGTCTCGCCGGCGACGCGGCCGCCAGGGCGCTCGACCGGATCTACCACTGGACACGGGGCCAGCCGTACCTGACCCAGAAGCTCGCCCGTGCCGTGTCGCGAGAGGTGATGTCCGAGGATATCGACGCCGACATAGACCAGATCGTCATGCGGCAGCTCGCCGGTCGCGCCGCCTTGCACAGCGAACCGATGATGAGCCACATCCATCGGCGTATCGTCGAAGAGGACAGGCGCAAGGAAGCCTTGCTGACGCTCTACGGACGCCTGCGCAAGGGTATCGACGTGCCGACCGACATGGGCTCCGCGTTACAGCGCAAGCTGATGGCGGTCGGGCTGATCGAGGTCGACATCGACGGACGGCTCGAGGTCCGCAACCGGATTTTCGGATCGGTTTTCACCGCAAAATGGGCGAACGACAATCTGCCGACGCACTGGCGCGGGCCGGCCGTCGCCGCCGCGCTGTTTCTCGTCATGATCGCGGTTCCGTTCTGGTACACGCAGCTTTTGCCGAATCCCTACGTCCGGGTATTGACTTCGGACAGCGTGGAACCCGCCGTTGCCGAGACGACCTGGTCCAACTTCCGCTCGTTTCCCGGACATGCCGAAGCCGCGGACAAGCTCTACGAGTCGTTTCTGGTCCGCCGCGCCCGGGGTGCACGCGACGTCGGGCAAATAGAGGCAATCGCGGCGCTGACGTCCCGGCTCACGGGCCGGCACGCGCTGGCCGACGAGCTGCGTGGCGATTTCTGGCAGCGCCGCTCCCTCGAGGCGATGCGCGGGGAACGCCGCGACGAGGCCTTGTTCGCCACGATCGAATCGCTGCTCGAGCCGACTCCCGAGCGCCGTAACCGCGCCGCGATGCTGATCGCGGACGACTATCCGCTGATGCTCGCCAGTCTCGGCGGCCCGCCTGCCGGCCGATTCGTCTTCGACCCCGGCAGTCTGGTGCTGACCGCGACGGAGCAGGCGCGTGTGTTGCAATGGACCCTGACGCCGCAAGGGCTCGAACGCCGGGACGACTGGCGCATGACCGCCCTGGAGGTCACGCCGCTGTTGCGCCGCGTCATTGTCGATCCGGTCGATCGCGAGGCCAGCGTATCGCGCGTGGGACTGTCTCTCACCTTGAGTCATCCGCGTGCGTCCGACCTGAGGATCAAGCTCATCGCGCCGTCCGGTCGAACCGTGGAAGTCGATCCCGGCGTCGAACGCGCGGCAGCCAATCAGGATTTACGGATTCCTGCCGATCAGCTTCGCGATCTGCGCGGCGAGATGCTCTCCGGCACCTGGAGCCTGAGCTTGCGCGACGAGGTGACCGGGGTTTCCGGGCACCTCGTGGGCTGGAACCTGACCCTCGACTCCCAGGTGCTGGTCGAGGACTTTCAGCGGGGCCTGAATATCCTCGATCCGGTCGAAACCGATACCGAAAGGATCTCGATCAGCGAGGACGGCCGGTTCGCGTTCGCACGGGCGATGCAGAGCGACAGCGCCCGAATCTGGGATCTCGCGTTCGCGCAACCGGTGCGGGCGGTCGCCGTCAACGAGAGCGAACAGTTCATCGGCGTGGATTCCGGCGCCAGGCGACTGGTAACGGCGACCGCTGAAACGGTAACGGTCTGGGATACGGTAAGCGGCGATCGCGTTGCCACGCTGCCCATCGGCCCGGGCAGCATCGGCTCACGACTGACCGGAGACGGTGCGCATCTGTTCGTGCAACGCCGCGGCGATACCGAAACGACGCTGGAATTGTGGTCGCTGGACGGCGGCGGCATGATATCGCGCCTGCTGGTCGGCGGCTCGCCGGCCCTGGTGGCGCTGGACAATGCGGGGCGCCGTATCGCCATTGCCGATTTCGATCGGGCCGTGCGCGTCTGGGACTTCGCCGCCGGAGAGATGCTGGCGCAGCTCGACCTGCGGGCGCAGCCCAGCCGCCTGGCCCTTTCCGCGGGCGGGGACGCGCTCGGCGTCGTCTACGGCAATGCGGGCGCCGCAATGTGGCGTATCGACGAGCCGCAGGCCTTGTTGCTCGACGAAGTGGGTCGTGGCCAGTGGCAGCTCGAGTTCTCGCCGTCCGGCAGCCAGGTGGCGGTCGGCCAGCCCGGCATCGGTTACCAGCTTTATCGTGCGCGGGACGGCCAGCGCCTGGGCCCCACGATCGGGGCGGGCGGCGCGACGGGCTTACTCGCATTCAGCGCCGACGAACAGGTGCTGATTACCGGCAGCCCGAGAGACAGCGTGCGATTCTGGCGTGTCCCGGCGGTGCCCGCGAGTATTGCCGTAGACCGGGGCTTCGACGGTCACACCCTTTGGTCGCCCGCCGCCGACGCTCCCGTCGTAGCGATGCCGGACGCGGCCGCCGTGTTCATCGGCGACCGCACGGGCCACGTGCACCGGGTCGAGACCGCCGAGTTGCCCGAGCGCTTTCTCGCGGCCCGGGAAGAGCTCAGTTTCATCGGCCACAGCGGCGCCGTCCGGATGCTGGTGACGAGTCCGGATGGCCGGTTTGTCGCCAGCGCCGCGGACGACAACACGATCCGGATCTGGAACGGCAGAAACGGCGAGCCTCTCCCTTTCGGTATCGATATTCCGGCCGCTTTGCCGTCGGCTATGGCGTTCTCGCCGGATTCCGGCCTGCTCGCCGTTCTATTGGGCACGCGCGCCGAGATCGTCGACGTCCGCGACGGCAGTGTCCTTGCGGCGATCGATTTCGCCGAGACGCACAACGGCCTCGCTTTTGCCGATCCGAACAATCTCTACGTGGGAAGTGAGAGCGGTTCGCTGAGTCTGGTGTCGGCGACGGACGCCGGCAACTGGAACCTGCGTCGTCTGTGGCGCGGCGACGCCGCCGTCAGACACATTGCCGTGTCGCCGGACGGTCGTTTTCTCGTGATCGTCGATGCCCTGAACACGGCGCGGCAGTTCGACCTCGCGGATTCACGGGCCGGTGAGGCGGTTCTGACTTTGCCGGAGGCCGTCCGCGAGATTGCGTTTGCCCGGTCCGGTTTGCGGGTGCTGTTTCGAACCGATCGTTGGGTGCATCAGGTCATCGTCAAGGCAACGGGACTGGAGTGGCAGGACGCGATGCTGCTGCCGCGCGCGCTGAACGGTGCCGGTTTGGTTTTCGGCGGCCGAACGACGGGCGGCCGGATGACGGCAGGGGATTTCATGTTGCCGGTGTTGCGCGACGCTTATCCGACGATCCAGGCGTTTCGTTTTTCCGACAGCAGCGGGCCCGGCCTGTTCGGTAACCGTGAGGAACTGCTGACGGAATGGCGGCGCAGGCTGGCGGTCGGTGAAACGGAGCCTTGATCTCGGCACCCTGACACTAGCGGCGATCGCCGCGCAAGGTCACCCACGCCAGAAAACGCGTCAGGAACTCCGGCGACAGTGAATAGATGTAGATCGCGACCAAGGCGTTGAGTGCCGCGAGGATCAGGAACAACTCCGGGATCGAGAAGCCCAGGCTCAGCGCCGCAATCGCCAGTCCCGCGGCGGCGACCATGAACAGCGAATTTAGGACGTTGTTGGCGGCGATGATGCGCGACAGGTGACGGCGCTCCGAACGTTCTTGAATCAACGCGTACAACGGCACGCTGTAGAAGCCGCCGAAAGCGCCGAGTAGTGCGACATCGATCAGCACCCGCCAGCTACCCGGCCGGCTCAGGAAATCGCCGACGGTCGCAACCGCATCGGGACTCGGGACAGGTTGGGCGAAGTACAGGTCGACCGCAAACACGGACAGGCCGATCGATCCGAAAGGCACCAGGCCGAGCTCGATGCGGCGGCCGGAAAGCCGCTCGCACAGCAAGGACCCGATGCCGACCCCGATCGCAAACGCGACCAGCAGACTGGTTGCGATGCTCGCGTCGCCGTTCAGGAAGTCGAGGGTGTACGCCGGTACCTGCGCGATCATCGCCGAGCCGAAGGCCCAGAACCACGAGATACCCAGGATCGACAGGAAGACGCTTTTTTCGCGGCGCGCGAAACCGACGATGCGCCAGGTTGCACGCCAGGCGTTGAGACTGATCCGAAGCGCCGGGTCGACCGCAGGCGTCAGCGGCACCTGGCGACTCGCGACGTAGCCGGCAAGGGCAATGACGACCAGCATGCCGCCCAGCAGCGTCTGATTGTCCGGGCCTGCCGCAACCGCGAAGCCGCCGAGGATCAAACCCAGGATGATGGCGATATAGGTTCCCGCTTCCACCAGTGCGTTGCCGCCGACCAGCTCCGCGGTCGCCAGTTGCTGCGGCAGATAGGCGTACTTGACCGGTCCGAACAGCGTCGACTGCAGGCCCATCAGAAACAGCACGAACAGCAGGACGACGTACGCTTGCGATACGAAGGCAAACGCCGCGATCAGCATCAAGGCGATTTCCAGCAACTTGATGCGCCGCATCAACATCGATTTCTCGTATTTGTCGGCCAGTTGTCCGGCCGTCGCGGAGAACAGGAAATAGGGCAGGATGAAGAGTATCGCCGCGACGTTGGCAAGCTGGCTGTGGTTCATGCCCGCAACGAGTACGCCCTGGAACGTGACCAGGATAACCAGCCCGTTGCGAAACACGTTGTCGTTGAGGGCAACCAGAAACTGGGTGACGAAAAACGGCGCAAAACGCCGCTGGCCGAGCAGGCGGAACTGGCCGGTTTCCGACATCAGGGCCTTTCATCAAGGACTTGCGGGCCCGCGACTATAACATCCGGCCCGCGGCGGGGCGGTGACCGGGCGCCGTCCGGCACGGCGGCCCGGTACCTTACCGCCGGTTCACGAAATTGCGAACCTGTGTCGGTGTCGGCGGTCGACACCGGTGTTATGATTCCGGATGCAGGGCCTTGAGTTTCTTGATATTTGCCCGAACCACGGTCGGTTCGAGCACGTTTGCCACAGCATGTTGACGCGTCTTACCACATTCGGCCTGGCCGCCGTCCTGCTGACCGCGTGTAGCGAAGAGCCGCCGCCGCGTTCAGTCGAGGAGTTCATTGCGAATCCGGTGGTGCTCGAGGCGGTGATGGTGCGCTGTTCCCGGAATCGGGCCGAAACCCGCTATGAGGCCGAGTGCCTGAATGCCCGGGAAGCCGTCGACCGGATTTTGGCGCGCGAAAAGGCCCTGAGGCGCGCCGAGCTCGAGGCTGAGTCGGAACGCAAGCGGGAGGCCTTGCGCCGTGCCCAGCGTGCCGCCGCCGAGGCGAGGCGGCGCGCGGCTGAAGCCGCGCGTCTGCGGGAAGAAGCGGAGTATCTCGCGCAGTTCGGCGAGGTACCTGTGGAGCTGCCGCCAGCCGAAGATCCGGGACCGGCGGGCAACGCACCCGTGGCCGTGATTCCGGTGCCGGCAGAGGCCGGTGGCTTGGTTGCCGGCGAAGGACCCGCGGCCGAGACACCCGTGGTCCAGGAACCCATGGTTGAATCCATGTTTGAACCAATGGTTGAACCGATGGCCGAGGAACCGCCCGCGCTCCCGGAGACGCCGGTCGAGCGCGGCGATGCGTCAAACGCCGAAACGGAGTCGCAGGCGCCAACCAGTCTGGACGCGATCCGTGACGAATTCCGTCGCCGCTCCCTTGAAGTTGGAAACGAAGAAGGAAACGAACCGGGCGATACCGCCGGTCAATAGCCGGTATCGTACTGCAGCAGGTCTTCGTCGGCGGCGTTCTCGTCGGGATCGGGGATGCCGAATGTCCGTACCGTCGATTGCTCAGCCGGTTTGGTCTCCGCCGGCCGGCCTGCGCGCATGCCGGGTTGCGTCGGCAAGCGGCTGGTTTGCGCTGTCAACAGTCGTACGAAACGGCCGGCGACCTCGGGCGCTACTATGTCGGACCCGCCGGTGAAAATCTTCTCGGGCGTTATAGTTGATGAACCGTAAAACGCCGCGTTGGCCTTGCGGTCCATCGTGACGCCGGCACCTTCGAGCGCGACGCCCGCAAACAAACCGCGGCTGCGCGAATACGAAACGACTTCGGATTTGAATGCCAGGTCGGTTGCAGCGCCGGTGTGACGGCCCACCGGACCGGCGGCGACCGACGCGTCCGCGCCCAGGGTCAGTTTGCCTTTGGCAATACCGTCCACCCCCCGGCGCGTCTTGAAGACCAGAATGACGTCCGTCGACTGGACGCCGACCTGGAATCCGACGCTGCCGCCGGTCAGGGCGATGAACGCGGGATTGCTCCACGCCCCGTCGTCCTGCCGTACGACGAGGATGCCCTTGCCGTGGCGGGCGCCGACGGTCAGGCTGGCCTTGATCACGCCCGGTATCACGGCGACCGCATAGGCTCTCGACAGCAAGGTCGGCGGAATCGACTGTTCCGGAATTCTCAGAAACTGATCGAGCACGTCCGCCGATTCGGTGACGCGCTTTTCTTCGCGGGTCTCGGCAAGCGCCGTGCCGGGCGCGATCACGATCAGGGCGAGTGAAATGACCAGTACGGTCAGCGATTTGTACAACATGATCGACTATCCTTGGGCCGGGCCGTCGCGCCGCAGCTTGCGGCTTGTCAGAGGAAGCCCGAGCCCGAAAAGCTCGAATGGCGCAATAATACGTCAAATCGCCGCCGCGCTCACCGGTTGTGCACCTGTACGTCAGACGGCGGAGGTGACGATGGGCGGCAGCGGGCAATCCAGCGTCGCGCAAACGGCGCGCAACAACTCGGCTTCGGCGACGGCGAGGCGGCCGTCGAAGGCGGCGGTCGCGGCCAGCGCGGCAACGATACGCTCCTTGCCGGCTGCATTGAGGGCCGACAGAATGTCGAGACTCCGATCGAGCGCGCCAAAGGCGCCGCCGGTGACGGAATCGCCCGCAACGGAGCCGCTCCCGGCAGACGCGTAGTCGACACCGTCGGCCCAGCCGAATTCGCCCAAGCCCGCCCGAAACGCTTCGCGGCGGCGCTCGTCGCTGTCGTGGCCGCGTTTCGCCAGGATACCCAGCAGCCGAACGGCGGCCTCCCTGACCTCGACGCGGTTGGCTTTGAGGCGGCCGACGGCCGCGCCGGCTCGAGCGAGACCGTGGGACAGCACCCGCTGGAAGCAGTATTCGTAGAGATCGACTTCGCCGTCGATGTCGATCATCCGTCGAGTCAGTGCAAGCAGGTAGTCGATCTCTGCCGCCGGTCGCTTTTTCAGGGCGGGAAACGCGATCTCGAGCACCGGCAGGCGATACTCGGCGCCGATGGACGACAGCACGTCGTACAAGGCCGCCACGGCGCGCCGCCGGTCTCCGCCCAGTTGCTCCTCCAGCAGTGACAGTTGCCGGCCCGTGACACCGCCGCTGCGATCGAGCAACAGCGCGAGCGTCAGCAGCCAGGCCCGGTCGGCGGAATGGGCGGCGGCGTAGAGCGGGTCCGGGATGCTTGCGCGGAGCTGCATCGCGTAAGCTACCTGTTCGCTGCCGGGTTGGCCGACCGAGCCGCTGATCGCGGCTGGCGACGGCACGCTGCCTTCGGCCGCGAGGGCCATCGCGGCCGCCGGTCGCCGCTCGTCCTCGGCGGCCTGCGGTGAAAGCTCGGCGGATCGCGGGTCGCCGCTAGGATAGTCGCTTTCGCTGAAACCCGGCTCCAGCGCCCGGATGCGGGCCGTCAGCGGCGGATGCGTCGCAAACAGCCGCGGCAGTTTCAAGCCCGACCCGAACAGCATGTGGCTGATTTCTTCCGCGTCGGACTCACGGATCAGCGAGCTTTGTGAATAAGCGCCGATTTTTTTCAAGGCGCCGGCAATCCCGCGCGTTTGCCGGGTGAATTGCACGGCCGCGGCATCCGCCAGGTATTCCCGCTGGCGGGATACCGCGGCTTTGAGGATTCTTGCGAAAAACACGCCGACGGCGCCCAAAACGGCGAGCCCCAGGCCGATCAGCAGCACCGCGCCGGCGCCCTTGTTGCGCCGTCCGGCGATGATGACGCCGCGGCGGCCGCCGCCGCGGAGGATCATCCGGCCCATGAGGCCAAGGGACATAATGCCGAATAGTACGCCCATCATGCGGATGTTCAGCCGCATGTCGCCGTTGAGTATGTGACTGAACTCGTGTGCGACCACACCCTGCAGCTCGTCCCGGTCTAGCACCTCGAGCGCACCGCGGGTGACCGCGACGGCGGCGTCGGCCGGGGCGTAGCCGGCGGCGAAGGCATTGATGCCCGCCTCCTGCTCGAGGACGTAGATGTCGGGTACCGGCACTCCCGAGGCGATGGCCATTTCTTCGACGACGTTTCGGAGCCGGCGTCTCAGCGGGTCGCTGACGTCGGCTGTGACCTCGGTGCCGCCCAGCTCGCCGGCCACGCGGGCGCCGCCGGCGGCCAGCGTGGCCATGCGATACAGCGTGGCGCCGGCGATGAAAAACGTCGTGAGGACGGCGACGACCGCAAGCACCGGCGCCTGACGGTCCAGGAAAACGGCGGGTTGGTAGGCGGCACCGCCGGATGTCGTGTAAAGGGCGATGCCGACGACCAGCGTCACGCCGGCCACGATGACAGCCGTGGCGGCCACGTATACCACGATCAGACGGCGCGTCGCGCGCCTTGCCTGGTCCTGGGCCTCGAAGAAATTCACCGGGCCTCCGGCGTAGCTCAGCGTGTGCCGCCGGGCTTCAGCCGAACGACACCTCGGGAACGGCCCGTTTTTCCTCGGATTCGATCTCGAGGAAGCTTGCCAGCTTGAAGTTGAACATGCCGGCGATGATGTTGTTCGGGAAGTTCTCGGCGGTATTGTTGTAGCTCATCACCGAGTCGTTGAAGGCCTGCCGCGAGAAAGCCACTTTGTTCTCGGTGCTGGCGAGCTCCTCCTGGAACTGCATCATGTTTTGATTCGCCTTGAGGTCGGGATAAGCTTCCGACAGGGCGAACAGGCGTCCGAGAACGCTGCCGAGCGCGCCCTCGGACTCGCCGAGCCGGCGGATGGCCTCGGCATTCGCCGGGTCGGCGCTGGCGGCTTCGAGACTTGCGACCGCCGTATTGCGCGCATTGATGACGGCCTCGAGCGTCTCGCGTTCGTGTTTCATGTAGCCTTTCACGGCTTCGACGAGATTCGGAATCAGGTCGTAGCGGCGGGTCAGTTGAACGTCGATCTGGGCGAAACCGTTCCTGACGCGGTTGCGCTCGTTGACCAATCGGTTGTAAATACCGATTGCCCAGAACACCATGGCGACAATGATCGCGAGGAATACCAGAAATGTGGTCACCTTCCCGCTCCTTGAGGACAAACACGGGAATGAAGCATAACCCTCGCGCGGGGCTAACTCTAGCGGCGCTCGCGCTGGCGGCCGCGGCCGGTGACGCCGGCGCGGAGTGGGTCGGTGACGCCAGGCCGATGATGGGGACGGAGGTCAATGTCTACCTCTGGCATGACGACCCTGTCGAGGGAGAGCGGGTACTCGAGGAGGTATTCGAGGAGGCGGAACGGATCAACCAGCTCATGAGCACCTACATCGAGGGCAGCGGAATCTCGCAGATCAATCGCGACGCGGCGAGCCTGCCGGTCGTCGCCGGCGAGGAACTGTTCGAGATCATCGAGCGCTCGCTGGACATATCGGTGCTGACCCTGGGCGCCTTCGACATCACCTACGACAGCGTCGGCCAGCATTACGACTTCCGCGAGCGCAAGCGGCCCGACGAGGCGACCGTGCAAGACGCGGTCGAGCACATCAACTACGAGCTGATCGAGCTCGACCGGGCCACCGGAACCGTCCGCTTCCTGGAACCGGGCGTCCGTATCAATCTCGGCGGTATCGCCAAGGGATACGTGGTCGAACGCGGCGTCGACATCCTCAAAAGCCGCGGCGTCGAAAACGGCATCGTTACCGCCGGCGGCGATTCCAGGCTTCTCGGCGATCGTCGCGGCCGGCCGTGGATAGTCGGTATCCGCGATCCGCGCGAGGACGGCCAGGTGGCGATTTCCGTGCCCTTGGAGGACGAGGCCATCTCGACCTCCGGCGACTACGAACGTTACTTCGAAGAGGAGGGCGTCCGTTATCATCACATCATCGAACCGAGTTCGGGCCGCCCCGCCGGCGGGGTGCGAAGCGCAACCGTGTTCGGCCCGGACGCCGTGATCACCGACGCCTTGTCCACGTCGGTGTTCGTGATGGGCGTGGACAAGGGACTCAAGCTGATTGCCTGCCTGCCGGACTACGAGAGTATCGTCATCGACGCCGACGGCCGGACGTTCTATTCCAACGGCCTGCAGCGGCCCGAGGTCGAGCCCGTCGACGTGCCAGCGACCGAGCCGGTGCCGGACGCCTGTTGAGCCGCGCCGCGCGTAAGGCCCGATAGTTCGCGGCCGTCCCCCCTGTCGCGAAAAAACATGCGATCTGTCGCCGAAAGGCGACGAGTTTTCGCTTTAAATTCAGCCTCATGCGCCTATCATTAGGGCTCGGCCGTCATGCCGGCAGCGGCACTTTGTGTGACGATAATCACGGCTCGAAACGACCCCGGCTGTCACCATGCAAAGTCGCCCCGACAGCGACTGCAACAGGCTGGCAACGACAGGATGTGGACATGAAAATCAGGTATCTGACGCTCGGCGTGTTCTTGAGTGTTCTTGCCGCGACGAGTCTTGCGTCGTCCGGTCCGTCGTCCGGTCTCAAGGGCCAGCTCGCTCCGGATTTCGCGCTCAAGAGTGCGACGGGTGAGAACCTGCGTCTGTCGGAGTTTCGCGGCGACGTCGTCATGGTCAATTTCTGGGCGACCTGGTGTGGGCCCTGCCGGCAGGAGATGCCGTTGCTCGACGAGTTGTATACCCGTTATCAACGGGTCGGGTTCAGCCTGCTGGGCGTCAACATCGACGACGATCCGAACCGGGCGATGGACATGATTCGCGAGCTCGGCGTGAGTTTTCCGGTGCTGTTCGACGACGGCAAGGAGGTCAGCAAGCTCTACCAGGTCAATGCGATGCCGGTAACGGTGATCATCGACCGGGAGGGCAGCGTCCGTTACGTACATTACGGTTACAAGCCGGGTTACGAGCTGAAGTATCTCGACCAGGTACGCTCGCTGCTCCGGGAGTAGCGGCTGCGGCTCGATCGTCTATCCGAGCGGTCGATCCGCACGGTCGATTCGACACCGGCCGATCCGAGCGGCGCGGCCCCTGGCAATGTGATTCGCGGGAGATAGCCACTTGAAATCGAACAGCGTGAAAACAAGCGGGGCGAAACCCGCCAGGGTCGAAACCGCATTCCTCGCGTTCGTGGCGGTTTGCGCGACCGGTCTCGTTGCGCCAATCGCGGCTGAAGAGATGGCGGCGGAGATGGTGGCCGAGGAGATATCGGCCCAGGAGATGTCGGCCCAGGAGATGTCGATAATCGACGCGGAGGCCGCCATGGCCGATGCGGCCGCGCTGGAGGCCGCCGAAGCGGGTTCCCGCGATCGTTTCCGGGCGCTAGACGAGGACGTGCAGTCCCTTAAGAAGGAAGTGCTGGACCTGAATCGCGATCTGTTCCTGCTCGAGGAAGAGCTCCTGTTCCCCGCGAACTCCCAGGTTGCGTTTTTCGTCTCGATGGACGTCGGTGAGTATTTCGAGCTCGATTCGATCAATCTGAAAATCAACGGCAAGGAGGTGAGCAATTACCTCTATACCCGGCGCGAGGTCGGAGCGCTGATGCGCGGTGGCGTGCATCGCGTGCACATGGCGAATCTCAAAACGGGCGATCACGAGCTGGTCGCCGTGTTCACGGGCAAGGGGCCGCACAATCGCGACTACAGACGCGGTGCGACCCTGAACTTCAACAAGGGCATAGGCGCCAAGTACGTGGAGCTCGAAATCACCGACCGGGTGCCGAAACAACAGCCGGAGTTCGTCGTCAAGGAATGGGAGTAAGCCTTGCCCGCCCGCCGTTCCAGCCGCTTGAGCCTGTGCGTCGCGCTGATGTGCGCGGTCCCGCCGTCGCTCGTGCACGCCGGCGGGAACGATCCGGAACCGATCACGGTCGAGGACCCGCACTACGGCGAGGTTCTGTATTACTTCTATCAGGAAGACTATTTCCCCGCCATCGTCCGGCTGCTCGCAGCACAACGGCAGTCGCAGCTCGATGCACACGCCGATCAGGCGGAGCTCCTGAAAGGCGGTCTGTATCTCTCCTACGGCAATCATCTCGAGGCGGCCGGGATTTTCGAGCGTCTGCTCGCCGACAACGTCGGTAGCGGGATTCGCGACCGGACCTGGTTTTTTCTCGCCAAGATCTGGCGTCACCGCGGCTATCTGGACAAGTCCCGACAAGCGTTGGCCAACATCGAGGGCGAGCTGCCGGACGAGCTGCGGCGCGAGGCTTCGATGTTGCGCGCGCAACTTATGATCGACGGCGGCGAGTACGATCGCGCCATTGGCTTGCTCGAGAACTGGAAAGGGCGCAGCGAATGGGCGAGTTACGCCAGATTCAATCTCGGTGTCGCGCTGGTCAGAAGCGGCCGTATCGAAGCGGCGCAAAAAATCCTCGACGACCTGGGTGACATGAACCCTTTCAACGAAGAGCTGACCGCGCTGCGTGACAAAGCCAACCTCGCGCTGGGCTACGCCCTGCTGCAGGACGGACGACATCGAGCCGCCAAAGCGCCGCTGCAACGGGTACGCCTCGAGGGCCCGTTCTCGAACAAGGCGCTCCTGGGGGTCGGCTGGGCCGACGCCGAAATACACAGTTACCGGCGGGCGCTGGTGCCCTGGATGGAGCTAAGAAGCCGCGATCTCCTGGATCCGGCCGTGCAGGAATCGATGCTGGCGATTCCGTACGCCCTGGCGAAGCTCGATTCGATCAGCCAGGCCGCGGATCACTACCTGAATGCCGTCGAGGCCTTCTACGAAGAAGCCGGCCGTATCGATCGAACGATAGGGCGCATCGAGTCGGGGCGGTTCTTCGACGATTTCCTGGCCGACGATCCATTGGACAGCACCGGCTGGTACTGGCGCCTCGAAGCGCTGCCCGAAGGCCCCGAGGCGAGATACCTGTTTCACCTGCTGTCCACCCACGCGTTCCAGGAGGGGCTCAAGAACTACCGCGATCTGGCTTATCTCAGGAACAACCTCGACGAATGGCGGCGGAACATCGGCGTCTACGCCGACATGCTCGAAACGCGGCGGCTTGCCTATCGGGAACGCCTGCCCCGGGCGCAAGCGGCGCTGGAACGCGCCGATCTCGAAGGAATGATCGACCGCAAGCTCGAATTCGACGCCCTGCTGAACCACATCGAAAGCAGCCGGGACTGGCTTGCCCTGGCCGACGAACGGGAGTTCGAGCTCTGGGGAGAGATCAGCGGCCTCGAACAGACGCTCGCGCTCGCGGCGGACATTCCGGAAGCCGAGGAAGTTCGCGACAAGATCCGGCTCCTGAAAGGCGTCCTGCAGTGGCAGCTCGAACGTGAATTCAAGCACCGGCTCTGGCGCATCCGGCGCGATCTCAGGGAGACGGGTGAGGCGCTGGTCGAAACCCAGCGCTCGCGCCGCCAGGTCGACGGGTCGATCGCCGGACAGCCGCTGGAATTCGACGCGTTCGGCACGCGGGTCGGCGGGCTCGCGCCGCGCATCGACGACCTGCGCCTGCGCGTCGAGGGGACGATGGCCGAGCAGCGTGCTTTCCTGCAGTCCATCGCGGTGGGCGAGCTCAGCGCGCAGAAACAACGACTCGACGTCTATACCGTGCAAGCGCGTTTTGCCCTGGCGGCGATCTACGACATGGCGGCGGCGGTCGGCGAGGTGTCCGAATGAAACTGCGGGCAACGACAGTCGCGCTGATCTCGATTGCGCTGTTGTCGCCGTGCTTCGATGCGTCTGCCGGCGTCAAACGGCGCGACACGATAAAAAGCCTCGAGAACAAGGAGGTCGAGGTCCGTCCCGGCAAAGTCATCGTCCGAAGCTCGGACCTCGCGCGCGACAGTTATCGTGCTTTTTTGGATCTCGTCTCCGACGACCCGCTGCTGCGCGCGGAGGCAATGCGCAGGCTCGGCGATCTGGAGCTCGAAGCCGGCGAAGCGGACCAACTGGTGCAGAACGTCGATGCACTGGGGCGTGAGGGATTCGACGAGGGATTCGACAACGCGGTCGGTCTCTACCGGCAGCTACTGGAAGCCTATCCGGACTACCGGCGCAACGACACGGTGTTGTACCAGCTTGCCCGGGCCTACGAGACCGGCGGTCGCACCGACGAAGCGCTGGCCGCGCTCGACGAGCTCGTCCAGCGTTACCCGGAGACACCGTTGATCGACGAGGTCCAGTTTCGGCGCGGTGAGATGCTGTTTTTGCGCAAGAACTACGGGCTTGCGGAAATCGCCTACGATGCCGTTACCGATTTCGGCGAGGCATCCCGATTCTACGAGCAATCGCTCTACAAGCTCGGCTGGTCGCAGTTCAAGCTCGCCTGGCACGAAGACAGCCTGGGGCCGTTTTTCGAGCTGCTGGACCGCAAGATCGGCGGCCTCGAAATCGAGGACGGCGACGAACCCCTGGCGGCGCTGAGCCGTGCCGAGCGGGAGCTCATCGAAGATACGTTTCGCGTCCTGAGTCTGAGCTTCTCCTACCTCGAAGGCCCCGACAGCATCGATGCCTACTTCGCGTCGCGTGAGCCGCCGGCTTACGGCCACGTCATCTACAGAAATCTCGGCGACCTGTATCTCGACAAGGAACGTTACGTGGACGCGGCCGGGGCCTACGAAGCCTTCGTCCGTCGCGATCCGTACCACCCGAAAGCGCCCTTGCTGAAGGTCGAGGCCATCGAGGCCTACAAGCGGGGAGGGTTTCCCAGTCTAGTGCTCGAAGGCAAGAAGGGTTTCGTCGAACGTTACGGCATGGACGGTGCGTTCTGGGTACGTAATGCGCGCGAGGAGAACCTTGCGGTTGCGAATCACCTGAAGGCGAATCTGACCGATCTCGCGCAGTACTTCCACGCAGAGGCCCAGAAAGACGGCAGGATAAGCGACTACCAGGCGGCGGCGCGATGGTACCGCAAGCACCTGGCCTACTTCCCGGGCGAGACGGACAGCGCCAATACCAATTTCCTGCTGGCCGAAATCCTGTTCGAGAGCGAAGACTACGAAGCGGCGACGATCGAATACGAGCGCACGGCTTACGCTTATCCGCTGAACGACAAATCTGCGGAAGCCGGCTATGCGGCATTGCTCGCGTACCGGGAACACGAGAAGTCGCTCGTCGATGACGCCGCGGCGCGGGCGGCATGGCACCGGAAGTCTCTCGACAGCGGTCTGCGTTTCGCCGATACCTATCCGGAACACCCCGAGTCGGCCGCGGTGCTGACCACGGTCGCCGAAGACCTGTTTGCGCAAGAGCAGTTCGACCTGGCCATGGCCGTCGGTCAGACCGTCGTCGGCTGGCAGCCGCCGGTCGAGGCGCCGCTGGCGCGCACGGCATGGACGGTCATTGCGCATTCCCAATTCGACACGGGATTGTTCGAGCAAGCCGAGCGCTCCTATTACGAGCTCCAGGGCTACACGCCCGCGGACGACCTGGCGGCCGGCGGGGAAATCGAGCGGCGTATCGCCTCGTCGATCTACAAACAGGGCGAGCAGGCACGCGATGCGGGGGATCTCGAAACCGCGGTCACGCATTTCATGCGCCTGGGCGAGGCCGTACCGGATTCGGAGGTACGCGAAACCGCCGAGTACGACGCGGCGGCGGCCCTGATTACGATGCAGGCCTGGGACCGCGCTGCGGGCGTCCTGGAACAGTACCGGCGCGACTATCCCGACAGCGAGTTCACAGACGACGTCACACAGAAGCTCGCCGTGACCTACATGGGCGCCGGGCGCGGCATCGACGCCGCCGCCGAGTTCGAACGGATTGCAAACGCGGCCGGCAGCCCGGACGCGGTGAAACGCGAGGCCTTGTGGAAGGCCGCGGAGCTCTATGAGTCCGCTGATTCGGCCAACGGGTTCAGCGACGGGTTCAGCGACGGGTTCAGCGACGGGTTCGGCGATGGGTTCAGCGATGGGTTCGGCGATGAGTCCGGCGGCAGCCTCGCCCGCGAGCAGGCGGTACTGGAGGAGATCGTCCGGCGCTACCCGAAACCGGTCGCCGAGTCGATCGAGGCACGTCATCGCCTGCTCGAGATCGCCGAGGCTACCGGCGACAACCGGGCCCGCACCGCGCGGCTCGAGGAACTGGTCCGGGCCGATGCGACCGCGGGCGCGGAGCGCTCGGATCGTACGCGTTTTCTCGCGGCCACGGCTTCGCTCGCCTTGTCGGAGCCGGCCTTGCGTCGATTCGAGGTCGCCAAGCTGACCCAGCCGCTGGCCGAGAGCATGAAACGCAAGCGCGCGCTGATGGAGGCGGCCATCGAGGCCTATACCAAGGCGGCCGATTATGGCGTCGCCGAAGTCACGACCGCGGCGACTTATCGGCTCGGCCACGTCTACGAGACTTTCGCCGCCGATCTGATGGACTCCGAACGCCCGGGCGAGCTCGATGCGGCGGCACTCGAACAGTACGAGCTGCTGCTCGAGGAACAGGTTTACCCGTTCGAGGAAAAGGCAATCGAGCTTTACAAGGCGAACGCCGATCGGGCGCCCGACGGCGTTTACGACGAATGGGTACGAAAGAGTTTCCGGCGGCTGGCGAGCCTGTCGCCGGCCCGGTATGCGAAAACGGAGCGCAGCGAAGATGTGTTTACTACGCTCTATTAGGGAAGCTCGGACCGGGGAAGCCCGGGCATCGTCGGTCGCCCTGCTGGTCTTGACCGGCGTCGTGCTGACGGCGTCGGGTTGCGCATCGCCGGGTGGGCAGCGAGCCGGCTCGGCCGCCGGCGAAGCCGGGGCGGCGGCATCGTTGCCGGACGGCGGCGTGGAAGTACCGCCCAAGGCGCGGACGCTCTACGAACAGGCGGTCGCGGTCATGGCGTCGGGCGACTACGTCGACGCGGAGCTAAGGCTCAAGGAGTTCCTGCTGCAATACCCGGGGTATCCGGGGCCACACGTCAATCTGGCGATCATCCACGCGAGCAACGGCGATCTGGAGGCGGCGCGCCGGGCCGTCGACGCGGCATTGGCCATCGATCCCGACAACGCGGCGGCGCTGAACCAGTCCGGCCTGCTGTTTCGTAAATCCGGACGTTTCGCCGACGCCGAAGCCGCTTATTTGAAGGCCGTCACAGCCAGCCCGGATTACGCCTTGGCACACTACAACCTGGGTGTGCTGAACGAGCTCTATTTTCAGCGCCTTGATGCTGCGCTGCAACATTTCGAGCGTTATCGCGCGATTGTCGGCGAGGACCGTCAGGTCGACAAGTGGATCACCGATCTGAGGCGCCGGGTTGGCGCGAACCGGCGGACGGCCAATGTCCCGGAATGAGCAAACGGAGCTTGCGACGGCCATAAGGCCGGCCATCGGGTCGGCAATAAAGTCGGCAATCGGGCCAGCAAAGAGGTCGGCAATGAAATCGTATCGCAGGGGACCGATGCCTTGGATCGTAATGATGATGCTGTCGACGCCCGCATGGACACAGGATCACGGGGTCGACGAGCTCGAGCCCGGCGTGGATACCTACCGTCCTGAAGCGGACGTACCCGATGGTTTCGAGCCGGCCGACGATACCTCCAGTCCGGTAACTGGCGCCGCCAACGGCCTCGAGCCGGCTGTCGATACGTCGCGACTCTCCGGTGCCGACCTCGGCTCACCGGAACCCGCCGTCGATACGACGGCCGGGACCGGGGCAGCGGACGACGCAGGCGCCCCGGCGCCGGTCGCGCGCGACGTCACACGGCGAGAATCCGCCGCCGGCGTCATGGACGAGATGGAGCTTGGTCGTACCGAGATCACCGGTAACCGGGAATTGCCGAAGGTCCTGTACATCGTGCCCTGGCAAAAATCGGATCCGGGCGACCTGCTGGGCCGTCCGGTCAACACCCTGATCGACGAGGTGCTGGCGCCGATCGATCGCGAAGAATTCCTGCGGCAGGTCGGCTATTACGGCGATCTGTACGGAGATCTGTACGACGACAACGGGGAGTAGGCGTTTCCTGCTCGAGACGATGACTGTTTGATGTAAGAGGAGCAATCAAATGGGTGACATTATCGGATTTTTTCAGAACGGTGGGCCGTTCATGTACCCCATCATGCTGGTGTTCGCGTTGGGCGTCGCCATCGCCGTCGAGCGGTGGACGTACCTGACGATGTCGGGCGCGAGCAACCGGGCTTTGTGGAAAAAGATCGTGCCGTTCCTGAAGGCCGGCAACTTCCAGGAAGCCGCGACCCACACGGCCAATTCCAAGGCGGCGATCGGCTCGATCCTGACCTACGGGCTGTACCGGGTGAAATCGGCGCGCCGTCGGGACGACATCGAGAAGGCGATGGAAGAGAGCCTGATGGAGGTCCTGCCCCGGCTCGAGAAGCGAACGCATTATCTCGCGACGCTTGCCAACATCGCGACGCTCCTGGGCCTGCTCGGCACGATCATAGGCCTGATCGCCGCGTTCACCGCCGTGTCGAACGCCAATCCGGCCGACAAGGCGGACATGCTGTCGGCCTCGATTTCGGTGGCGATGAACACGACGGCTTTCGGCCTGATGGTTGCGATCCCGCTGCTTCTGGTCCATGCGCTGCTGCAGTCCAAAACCAACCAGCTCGTGGACAGCCTGGAGATGGCCAGCGTCAAGTTCCTGAACGCAGTCACCGAGAGACAGCTTAAAGCCGCCGGAGCCTGACACCATGATCCGCAGCCGCAGAGGCGGCCGCCGTCGCAATACCGACACGGCCGAGCTCAATATCACGGCGTTCATGAACCTGATGGTGATCCTGGTTCCGTTCCTGTTGATTACCGCGGTGTTCTCGCGACTGGCGATTCTGGAATTGAATCTGCCAGGCTCCTCGAGCGAGCCCGTGGATCCGCAGGACCAGACCTTCAACCTGGAGGTCATCGTCCGCGAGGACAAGATCGAGATCGGTGACCGTAACCAGGGCCTCCTGGGGATTTATCCCAACGTCGGCGAGCTTTACGACTACGACGGCGTGTCGGTGAAACTGGCCGAGATCAAGCGGCGTTATCCGCAGAAAACCGATGCGGCGATCCTGCTCGAACCCGACATTTCCTACGACACGGTAGTCCAGGTGATGGACCGGGTGCGTGTCGAAGAACGCATTGACGGCGATGCGGTCGAGCGTTTCGACCTGTTTCCGGACATCTCGATCGGCGATGCGCCGGTGCTCGACGGAGGACAGTAGCCATGGCCAAGTCGGGACGTGTGAAGCGGATGGAAAAACATCACCGGCGCAACAAGGGTGTTGCGTCGCTGAACCTGGTTTCGCTGATGGACATCTTCACGATCCTGGTGTTTTTCCTGCTCGTGAACTCCTCCGACGTGGAGGTGTTGCCGAACGCCAGGGACGTGCAACTGCCGGAGTCGATCGCCGAGGAAAAGGCCAAGGAAACGGTGGTGATCCTGATCGGCGACGAAGACATTCTCGTGCAGGGGGAACCGGTGGCCAAGGTCGCCGACGTCATGGCGACCAAGGGCAACGACATACCGGCCTTGCGCCAAGCGCTCAAGTCCCAGAACGATCGGGTGTTGCGCCGCGAGGCCAGGGACGACATCGCCGGGCGCGAGGTCACGATCATGGGTGACAAGGACATCCCGTACCGCTTGCTGAAGAAGGTCATGGCGACCTGCACGGAATCGGACTACGGCCAGATTTCGCTCGCCGTGCTGCAGAAGAGCTCGGACAAGCTCGAAGATCTGCAGGCATCGCGTTGAGGGGCTGAGGGACTTGGCCCTGCTCTCGGACGCCCTGCTCTCGGACTAGGAGTCGCGGAATTGGATTTACCGTTCTACAGAGAATACGACCTGCCATGGACGACGCAGTCCGAACAGGAACGGAAGTTCAAGCGCGTGCTCGGCGCCGTCCTGCTGGGTGCGCTGGTACTCGGCGCCGTCTGGCCGTTCCTCCCCAGTCCCGAGCCGGAGCCCTATGATGTAGAGGAGATCCCGCCGCGTATCGCAAAACTCCTGTTGCAGGAGAAGCCGCTGCCGCCTCCGCCGCCCAAGGTGCAGGAGCCCGAGCCCGACGAGCAGCCGGAGCCGCTGGAGGAACCGGAGCCCGAGCGGGTGGTCGAGGCCGAGCCGGAACCAGCGCCTGAGCCTGAGCCGATCGACCGGACCGAAGTCGCCCGCGAGCAGGCACAGGCGGCGCTGATGCCGTTCGCCGAGGACCTGGCGGACCTCGTCGACAATGAGCTGTTGGAATCGGTTGCCGATAACCGGCCGTTGACGGCGTCGGTCGGCGAGGCGGAGCGCAACGAGCGTTCCATGATCACGTCCAAGGCTGCTGCGGCGTCGGGCGGCATCAACACTGCAAACATGAGCCGCAACACCGGCGGCACCGGAATCGCCGGGCGCACGACGACCCAGGTCGACAGCCCGGTGGCGGGCCTCGCACAGGCGGGTGGCGCCCGCCGCACCGGCACCAGCGGCAAGGCGTCGCGCTCTCGCGAGGAGATCGAGCTCGTGTTCGACAAGAACAAGGGCGCCATCTTCTCGCTCTACAACCGCGCCCTGCGGCGCGACCCGACGCTGGAAGGCAAGCTGGTGCTGCGGTTGACGATCGCGCCCTCGGGTGAAGTGACGTTTTGCGAGGTCGTCTCCAGCGAGCTCGGCGACCCCGAGCTCGAAGAGCGGCTCGTGCGGCGGGTGAAGCTGTTCCGGTTCGAGGCCCGGGACGTCGAGGCGATTACGACCACCAAGCCAATCGATTTTTTCCCGGCTTAATGGCGGAACTCGTCGAATCGACGGGTTTTCCTCCGATCGCCCGCAGCGATGCACGCCTGCTGATACTCGGCAGCCTGCCGAGCCGGGCGTCGCTCGAGGCGCGGCAGTATTACGCGCATCCGCGCAATGCCTTCTGGCGCATCATGGCCGAGCTTTTCGGCGCCGGAGGGAGTTACGCGGAACGCTGCGCGCGCATCCGGCAACATGGCATTGCCGTTTGGGACGTGCTCCACAGCTCGGTCCGGCCCGGCAGCATGGACGCCGACATCCGCCTGGATACGGCGCGGGTCAACGACTTCGACGGATTTTTCGATACACACCCGCAGCTCAGCGCGGTTTGTTTCAACGGCAAAAAAGCCCAGTCGCTTTACCTGCGTATGGTGGAGCCGGCAACGGCCGGGCGGATAGCCAATTACGACGTTTTGCCTTCGACCAGCCCGGCGTATGCGGCACTGGGTTTCGGGGACAAGCTCGAAGCCTGGCGCGACACGCTGTCGAAGTATGCGCGCTAGCGTTAACAGGACACTGGCAGGCCCTAGAGCGCGCTGTCGCCGGTCTCGCCGGTGCGGATACGCAGGATCTGGCCGAGCTCGGTGACGAAAATCTTGCCGTCGCCGATCTTGCCGGTCTTGGCGCTTTCGACGATGGCCTCGACGACCCGTTCGACCATGTCGTCCGAAACGGCAACCTCGATTTTCGCCTTCGGCAGAAAATCGACGACGTATTCCGCACCCCGGTACAACTCGGTATGACCGCGCTGCCGGCCGAATCCCTTGACCTCGCTGACGGTCATTCCCTGGACGCCGACTTCGGCGAGTGCATTGCGGACGTCGTCGAGCCGAAACGGCTTGATGACGGCGGTCACCAGCTTCATGCGCGTTCCCCGCGTGGTTTCAGAACCGGCGTATGCTAGCAATACGAAACGTCGAAGTGTACAACTAGGCCTGTTCCACGGATCCAGGGTCTCAGTGAGCGGGCGCTTCGAAACACCCGAATGGCATGCGTCGGTTGCGCGCCTCGTTGCCAACGCCGGATTCCGGTCGACGGCCGACGCCTTGATCGACACGGTCGGCCAGGTCGTGGACAACGACGGTACCGTGTTGCTCGCGTTTCATCCCGATGCGCCGCCCGAAGTGCTTTACCATAACCTCGGTCCGGCGCGCTCCAAACACTATCTGGATCGGTACCTCGCCGGTCCCTACCTGCTCGATCCGCTCTATGAGCTCGCCTTGCGCCGCGACAAGCCGGGTGCGTGCCGGTTTCGCGACGCGACGCCCGACCGCTTTCGCTCGAGCGAGTACTACCGTCAATACTGTGAGCGTACCCACCTGCGCGACGAGATGGACTTCCTGCTGGACGTAGGCCCCGATACGGCCTGCGTGCTCGTCGTCGCGCGGATAGAGAAGATGTTCACCAAGGCCGAACTCGAGCGGCTGCGTCTGGTCGAAGGGCTCATCCACTCGACGATGCGCAACGTCTGGAACCACTGGGCCGCGCGCGAGCGCGACGACGGCCGCGACGGCGGCATGCACCGGCGCCTGACCGAGTGTTTCGAGAATTTCGGAGAGTCGCTGTTGACCCAGCGGGAGCGGGAGATCACGCAACTGCTGCTGCGCGGTCACTCCACCAAGTCGATTGCCCGGGAGCTCGATATCGCGCCGGGGACGGTCATGGTGCACAAGCGCAACCTGTTCTCGAAGCTCGGGATTACCTCTCAATACGAGCTGTTCTCCCGATTCATCGACGCGCTTTCCGAACCTCGCGCGAGTGGTTGAGGACCGACGCGTCTTGGGGGTACCCGATTTGCGGTAGCGGATCGACAGGTGCCGACTGAAATTCGAGTGAGTACCTTTCGCTGCGTGTTCGGTTAGTTCAATGCGGGGCGATGTTCTGGTGGGTACCTGCATTTGCGGTACCGGATCGATAGGTGCAAGCTGAAACTCGAGTGGGTACCTGATAGTAGGTATTCGACCAAGGCTGCAAACGGCCGAGAATAGCGGTCCGGCGAACGGCAACCCGTCAGGAGTTGATTCCGTGTTCGATTTCGACTTTGGTCTCGGAGAAGAGGTCGATCTGTTGCGCGAGAGCGTTGCGGCTTTCGCGAAGGACCGCATAGCGCCGCGCGCCGAGGCGATCGATGCCGGCAATGCGTTTCCCCGCGACCTCTGGCCGGAGCTCGGCGAGCTGGGCCTGCTCGGGATCACGGTTTCCCCCGATTACGGCGGCGCGGGCCTGGGCTACCTGGCGCACGTCGTCGCGATGGAGGAAATCAGCCGGGCGTCGGCATCGGTGGGCCTGTCCTACGGCGCGCATTCGAATCTCTGCGTCAACCAGCTATATCGCTGGGGCAACGACGAGCAACGCAGCCGATTGCTGCCCAAGCTGATGTCGGGGGCGCACGTCGGTTCGCTGGCGATGAGCGAGACGGGGTCCGGATCCGACGTCATGAGCATGCGGACCACCGCCGTCAGGGACGGCGACGACTATGTCCTGAACGGGTCCAAGATGTGGATCACGAACGCGCCCGAGGCGGACGTCATCATCGTTTATGCCGTTACCGACGCAGGAGTCGGCAAACGCGGCATCAGCGCCTTCGTTGTCGAACGCGGTATGCCGGGCCTGTCCACGCCGCAGAAGCTCGACAAGCTCGGCATGCGCGGCTCCGACACCAGCGAGGTGCTGTTCGAGGACTGCCGCGTGCCGGCGGCAAACCTGCTGGCAACCGAGGGTAAGGGCGCAGCCATCCTGATGAGTGGGTTGGACTACGAACGGGTCGTGCTGTCCGGGGGATCGCTCGGCATCATGCGCGCCTGCATGGACCTGGTGCTGCCGTACGTGCACGATCGCAAGCAGTTCGGCAGGCCGATCGGACAATTCCAGCTCATGCAGGGCAAGCTCGCCGACATGTACACGACGATGAATTCCGGTAGAGCTTATGTCTACGCGGTTGCCCGCGCCTGTGATCGCGAGCAGACTACCCGATTCGACGCCGCCGGTTGCATCCTGGTCGTCGCGGAAAAGGCTACCTGGATGGCCGGCGAGGCGATCCAGGCCTTGGGCGGCAACGGCTACATCAACGAGTACCCGGCCGGCCGGCTGTGGCGCGACGCGAAGCTCTACGAGATCGGCGCGGGTACCAGCGAAATCCGGCGCATGCTGATCGGGCGGGAGCTGTTCAATGCAAGCGGTTGACCAACCGGTTGACAATTGAGATTCGGGCCGGCGCTTCCGGGCGAGGCTCAACAGGACAGGCCAATGCATTATCGACAGTCCCCTGACCGATGCCGCTGATCAAAAC
Source organism: Woeseiaceae bacterium (assembly GCA_028279985.1). Lineage (GTDB taxonomy): Bacteria > Pseudomonadota > Gammaproteobacteria > Steroidobacterales > Woeseiaceae > UBA1847. The sequence continues at coordinate 96,316 of JANQMR010000024.1, read as the reverse complement.
CAAAGTCGATCGAAACTCCGAGGACTTCGAGAAAAATCGCGAGGCCAACTATGCGTTGGCCCGCGACCTGCACGCGCTCGGCGAACGGGTGCTGCGTGGCGGCCCGGAACGTTCGCGCGAGCGGCATCTGGCGCGCGGCAAGCTGTTGCCGCGGGATCGAATTCGTACGCTGCTGGATGAGGACTCGCCGTTTCTGGAAATCGGCCGCTTCGCGGCCCACGAGGTGTACGACGACGACGTGCCCTCCGCCGGTGTCATCGCCGGTATCGGCCGAATACACGGCACGGAGTGCATCGTCGTGGCAAACGACGCCACGGTCAAAGGCGGCACCTACTATCCGCTGACCGTCAAGAAACACCTGCGGGCGCAGGAGATCGCCGAACAAAACGGTCTGCCCTGTGTGTACCTGGTGGACTCCGGCGGCGCTTTTCTGCCGCGGCAGGACGAGGTGTTTCCGGATCGCGACCACTTCGGCCGGATTTTCTACAACCAGGCGCGGCTGTCGGCCAGGGGGATTCCGCAGATTGCCGCCGTCATGGGGTCCTGCACCGCCGGCGGTGCCTACGTGCCGGCGATGTGCGACGAGGCCATCATCGTGCGCAAGCAGGGCACGATATTTCTCGGCGGGCCGCCGCTGGTGCGGGCGGCAACCGGGGAGATCGTCGACGCCGAGGCGCTGGGCGGCGGCAGCGTGCACTCACGGATTTCGGGAGTGACCGATCATCTTGCCGACGACGACGCGCACGCGCTGGCGATCGCCCGCGAGATCGTCGCCAATGTCAATCACCGAAAACCCGAGGTGCTGGCGATGCGCGAGCCGGCAGCGCCCGTGTATCCGGCCGACGACCTCTACGGCATCGTGTCGCGCGAGTACCGCTTTCCCTACGACGTGCGCGAGGTCATTGCGAGAATCGTCGATGCTTCGGCGTTCCAGGAATTCAAGAAGCTGTACGGCCCGACCCTGGTTTGCGGTTATGCGCACATCGACGGCTACCCGGTCGGCATCGTCGCGAACAACGGTATCCTGTTCATGGAGTCCGCGCAGAAAGGCGCGCATTTCATTCAGTTGTGCAACCGGCGCGGAATCCCGCTGCTGTTCCTGCAGAACATCACCGGTTTCATGGTCGGCAAGCGGGTCGAGCATGCCGGTATTGCCAAGGACGGCGCCAAGATGGTCAATGCCGTCGCGACCGCCAGCGTCCCCAAATTCACGGTGGTCATCGGCGGCTCTTTCGGCGCCGGCAACTATGCGATGTGCGGCCGGGCGTACGGTCCGCGCATGTTGTGGATGTGGCCCAACGCGCGGATCTCGGTCATGGGCGGAGAGCAGGCCGCGCTGGTGCTCGCGACCGTGAAACGCGACGGGCTTGAGGCGCGCGGCGAGGAATGGTCCGAGGAGGAGCAGGCGGAGTTCGAGAAAGCGATACGGGCGGGCTACGAACATCAGGGTCACCCGTATTACTCCAGCGCGCGCTTGTGGGACGACGGCGTCATCGATCCGGTCGATACCCGCGGCGTCTTGTCGCTCGCGTTGAGCGCCGCGATGAACCGTCCGCGCGAAGCCGAAACACCGCTGGGCGTTTTCCGCATGTGAGCCGCGCTTGCGGCGGTTTGCGGCAAGCCTCTAAACTGGCGCCGGATGGCGCTCAATTACGAAGAACTGATGGCGACGTCGGTCGTCGGCCTAGAAACCAGTTACCGCGACACCGAGACCATGCTCTACGCGCTCAGCGTCGGGTTCGGCGGCAATCCCGTGGACCCCAAGGCGCTGCGCTACGTATTCGAGCAGGGACGGCCGCTCAAGACGCTGCCGTCGCTCGCGACGGTGTTGGTGCCCGATATGTTTCCGCCGGACCTGGGTTGGGATTACCGCCAGGTCCTGCACGTCGAGCAGCGGCTGCAGTTGTACCGGCCGCTGCCGCCGGCCGCGGAAATCAGCATCGACCGGCGTATTGCCGCCGCCTACGATCGCGGCGAAGCTCGCGGGGCGCTGGTATTGTTCGAGGCGGAGGCGCGCCTGGCGAAGGATGAAACCGTGTTGTTCACGATCGGCAACACGATCCTGGCTCGCGGCGACGGCGGCTTCGGCGGCCCCCGGGGTTCCTTGCCGAAGTCGCATCGCGTGCCGCGGCGGGAGCCCGACCTGTTCTGCGAGCTGGACACCCGTCCGGACCAGGCTTTGTTGTATCGCTTGAACGGCGACCGGAATCCGCTGCATGCCGATCCGGTGCTCGCGCAGCGTGCCGGCTACGCGCGGCCGATCCTGCATGGGCTTTGCAGTTACGGTATCGCCTGTCACGCGATTCTGAAAACGATCTGCGACTACGATCACACCTTGATCAGCGGTTTCGACGCGCGTTTCTCGGCGCCGGTGATCCCGGGCGATCGGATTCGTACCGATATGTGGCAGGACGGCAACGTCGTCTCCTTCGAGTGTTCGGTGCCGGAGCGCGATGCCGTCGTGATCAAGAACGGTAGATGTACACTGGCGGTGTAGACCGGCGCCGTCGTCGACGCAAGGGGGTGACGGATGGATGATCGCGTAAGCCTGAAGGTGCAGGATCACGTCGCCGAGGTCGTGCTCGAGCGGCCCGGCAAACACAATGCGCTGGACATGCGGGCGTTCGAAGCGCTGGTCGCCGCGGCGGACACGCTGGCCGGCGACGCGACGGTACGCGCGGTCGTTCTGCGAGGGGCGGGTGACAACTTTTGCGCCGGTATCGACCTCGAGCTGTTTTCGGCGGCATCGGCAGGCATCGATCCGGTCTTGTTTGCGCCGCAGGCCGGTTCGCCGGCCAACCTGTTCCAGCGGGCCGCCTACGCCTGGCGAGAGTTGCCGGTACCGGTCGTCTGTGCGATTCAGGGTATCGCCTGGGGCGGCGGCCTGCAGATTGCGCTCGGCGCCGACCTGCGTTACGCGGCGCCGGATGCGCGCTTGTCGATCATGGAGATCCGCTGGGGGCTCGTGCCCGACATGGCGATGTCGGCCACTGCGCGCGGCCTGGTCGACGTCGACCTGCTCAAGGAACTGGCCTGGACCGGGCGGGTCGTCGATGCGGCCGAGGCCGACCGGCTCGGCCTGGTGACGGCCGTGCATGCCGATCCGCTTGCGGCGGCGCGGTCCACGGCGAGCGAGATTGCGGCCCGTTCGCCCGACGCCGTTCGTGCGATCAAACGCCTGCTCGAAGCGGGCTGGCAGTCGCCGGTAACGGACAGCCTCGCACTCGAGGCTGTCTTGCAGGGCGGTGTTATCGGCACGCCGAACCAGCGCGAGGCCGTGCAGGCGAATCTCGACGAGCGCGAGCCCGTGTTCGCCGACGCCGGCCGGGATGGCGGCGGCGGACCGGCGTGATGGCGTGATACTGTCTTTGTCCGAAGGAACTTAGCGGCTTTCTCATCGATCCAAGTCAGCATGCAGTCGGGATACTACAATGGCACGGTCGCGCGGGGCGGTTTGCGGCGCAGGGGATGCGTGTCGGCCTGGGTATCGAAGACAATGCTGCTGTCGTCCGTCTGCCTCGGTTTTTCGAGTGGGTTTTGGTGCCAGGCATTCGCCGGCGAGCGTTTCCCGGGCTACGAGCCCGACCGCAAGGCGCTGGACACCCAGCAAAAGGTCGACCGGCTTTTCGACCGGGGCGTCTACGAGCGCGCCATCGTCATATACCGTGACGAGCTCGCCCCGCTGGGCGACAAGTACGCGCAGTACATGGTCGGCTACATGTACTTGACCGGCAAAGGCGTGGACGAGGACCCGGTCGCCGCGCTGGCCTGGTACCGCCTGTCCGCGGAGCGTGGACACGATTCCTTCGTTGCCGTGTACAGGCAATTATCCGCTACGCTGAGCGCAGAACAACGTGAGCGCGCGGGCGAAGCCTATGCCGGACTGGCCGATAGCCTGGGAGACGCGGCCATCGTCAAGCGGCTGGTAGAAAAAGACATCGGACGGCTGCGGCGCGGCAGCGCGGCTGGCGTGTCCCTGAGCCTCGAGGCCGGCGGCTCCAATCGCTCCGATCGTTCCAATCGTCTGGACGATGCAAGGTCCAGGCAAATCCGGCTACGTCTCGAATCCCGGATGGATTTTCTCAACGAGCTTGCGGCGACGCGTCGGCCCGACGACGAATTGTTGCGTAAGGAGATCGCCGACCTCGACGCCGAAGTCGCGGCGACAATCGAGCGAATCGAAAGCTCCGAGTAGTCGGGTGCCGCGGCGGGCCCCGTGGAGCCCGAACCCGATACCCCTCCCGGTCATGACAAAGTCGGCGCGCCTGCGCTTTATCCGACTTGCACGCCCGTTGACAGGTCTGACGAGCTAATACTAGTATTAATAGTATTAATATACAAAGTAACGGTTCGGTGTCGCTCCGCAACACCGCAGCATTACTTGATGACGAATCGGCCGGGCGGAGGCGATGGCGGACAAAAAACGCGTTTTGAGAAGTGCGCTATCCTACGGCAAGCTGGACCGGGACGGATTCATCCACCGTAGCTGGATGAAGGCGCAGGGCCTGCCCGACGACGTTTTCGACGGCCGTCCGGTCATCGGCATCTGCAACACCTGGTCCGAGCTCACGCCCTGCAATGCCCATCTTCGCGAGATTGCCGAGTACGTGAAACGCGGCGTCTGGGAAGCGGGCGGTTTGCCGCTGGAGTTTCCGGCCATGTCGCTCGGCGAGACGCAAATGCGGCCGACCGCAATGTTGTATCGCAACCTGTTGGCGATGGAGGTGGAAGAGTCCATCCGCGCCAATCCGATCGACGGCGTCGTGTTGCTGGGCGGCTGCGACAAGACCACGCCGGGCCAGTTGATGGGCGCGGCGAGCGTCGATCTGCCGACGATGATCGTTTCGTCCGGACCGATGTTGAACGGCAAGTACCGCGGCCGCGACATCGGCTCGGGTACCGACGTCTGGCGGTTGTCCGAGGACGTGCGCGCCGGGCGGATGAGCGCGTCCGAGTTCTTCGCGGTCGAAGCGGGCATGTCGCGCTCTCGCGGTACCTGCATGACCATGGGTTCGGCATCGAGCTTCGCCGCCGTCGCGGAGTCCTTCGGCCTGGCGTTGCCCTACAATGCGACACTGCCCGCCGTCGACGCGCGCCGCCAGGCGATGGCGCACCTGACCGGCCGGCGTATCGTGCAACTCGTCGAAGACGATTGCCGCCTGTCTCGCTTCCTGACTCGCGCAGCGTTCGAAAACGTGATTCGCGTGCACGCGGCGCTGGGCGGCTCGACGAACACGGTGATTCACCTGCTGGCCCTGGCGGGCCGCGCCGAAATACCGTTGACCCTGGACGATTTCGACGCGCTCGGGCGCGACGTGCCGCTGCTGGCGAACATACAACCCTCGGGCCGGTTCCTGATGGAAGACCTCCATTATGCAGGCGGCCTGCCGGCCTTGATGAAAGCGATGCAAAGCCTGCTGCACCTGGACGCGCCGACCGCCGAGGGGAGAACGCTCGGCGAAATCATCGGCGACGCGGAGTGCTACGTACCGGAGGTGATCGGCGATCTCGACGCGCCGGTGAACGAAACCGCCGGCATTTGGGTATTGCACGGCAACCTGGCGCCGGGCGGCGCGATCATGAAACCCAGCGCCGCTTCGCCGCAGTTGTTGCGGCACCGCGGCAAGGCCCTGGTGTTCGACACGATCGAGGACTTCAAGTCGCGCATCGATACGCCGGACCTCGACGTCGACGCGTCCTCGGTGCTGGTGCTTCGCGGCTGTGGACCGGTCGGCTACCCGGGCATGCCCGAGGTCGGCAACATGCCGTTACCGAGGAAACTGCTGGACCGCGGCGTCAGCGACATGCTGCGGTTGTCCGATGCACGCATGAGCGGCACCGCCTTCGGCACGGTGGTGTTGCACATCGCACCCGAGGCCGAGGTCGGCGGTCCGCTGGCGCTGGTGCGAAGCGGCGACGAAATCCTGCTTGACGGTCCGGCACGCCGGCTGGAATTGCTGGTCGAGGACCGGGAGCTCGAAGAACGGCGCGCCGCCTGGGAGCGGACGCGGAGCGACAACGGGCCGACCCGCGGCTACCTGGCGTTGAGCGCGCGCCACATCCTGCAGGCCGACCGGGGCTGCGACCTGGACTTCCTGCGCGGCGCCAGCGGCTCGACGGTGGAGCGGGAGTCGCATTGATGAGCGCGCTTGCGCGTTACCCGAGCTTGGCCGGCCGGCCGGTCATGATCACCGGCGGCGCCAGCGGCATCGGCGCGGCGATGGTCGAGGCGTTTGCCGAGCAGGGCGCGTGCGTCGGTTGTATCGATATCGACGAGGCCGCCGCCGCCGGGCTTCGCGAGCGCCTGGGCGACGGCGTCGAGCTCTGGTTTCGGCGCGTGGACGTCACCGACGTTCCGGCGCTCAAGCAGGCCGTCGTCGACTTCGCCGAAGCTGCGGGCGGTCTCGGCGTGCTGATCAACAACGTCGCCAACGATACGCGGCACGAGCCGCTGCAAGTCACCGAGGAGCATTGGCGCGCCTGTCTCGCCGTCAATCTCGATGCGGCCTTTTTCGCATCGCAGGTCGCCGTGTCGATCATGCGAGAGGCGGGTGGCGGCAGCATCGTCAACATGAGTTCGATCAATGCCCTGCTAGGGCCGGGGCAAATGCCCGGTTACGTAACGGCCAAGGCCGGCTTGCTCGGGCTGACCAAGGCGCTGGCGTGCGACTTCGGCGCGGATTCGATCCGGGTGAACAGCATACTGCCCGGCTGGGTCGTCACGGACCGGCAGCTCGACAACTGGCTGACACCGGAGGCCGAAGCCGAATGGATGCGGCAGGTTGCACTCGACCGGCGCATCCTGCCGCGCGACGTTGCCAACCTGGCGCTGTTCCTGGCCGCCGACGACAGTGCGCTGATCACCAACCAGTATTTCGTGATCGACGGCGGACGAACCTAGTGTCCTGGCCCGTCTGTTTATTTACGGGAGAGAACACTAGTGTCCGGTGACGAACGCCTGGTCGCTGCGATGTGGGGCACCACCAACCTGCAGGCGTTCAAGCTGTCGCCCGGCGCCGCGGACGGCGCCGTCAGGATCGAGTCGGTACGCCACGGCCCGGGTGCCTCGCGGCTGACTCGCGATCGCTTCGAGGACACGTTTTTCGATCTGGTCGCCGATTGGCTGGCCGACGAGTCGCCGGGCGGCTTGCCCATCGTCATGGCCGGCATGGTCGGATCGACGCTGGGGTGGCAAGACGTAGGCTACGGGCCGTGCCCGATGGCGCCGGACGATGCCGGTCTCAGCGAAGGTTTCACGGCGCGCGGCCGGTCGATACACATCGTTCGCGGTCTGGCCTGCACCAATGTCTTTGGTGAGCCGGATGTGCTGCGTGGCGAAGAAACCGAGATCGCGGGCTGGCTCAGGCTGTGTCCCGAAGCGCGCGACGGCGAGCGACTGGCCTGCGTGCCGGGCACGCACGCCAAGTGGGTGCGCCTCAGGGACGGCGAGATCGTCGATTTTCTGACCAGCGTCGCCGGCGAAGTCTTTGCCGGCTTGTGCGCGAACGGTGTGCTGCTAGACGGCGAAGCCGAGCCGTCGCCGGAGCCGGATGCCGTGTTTCTCGATGCTGTCCGCGCCGCCGGGCGCGACGGCGCGTCGCTCTTGCACCAACTCTTCAGCGTGCGCGCGAAGCGGGTCACCGGACAGGCAGACGCGGCCGCGGCGGCGCAACGCTTGTCGGGGCTGATCGTCGGTGCCGACGTCGCCGGCGTGCTGCACCTGCTTGCCGCATCGGAACGGTGCGTGCCGGTAACGGTAATCGGAACGCCCGCGGTTGCCGGCCGCTATGCGGCGGCCCTCGGCGAACTCGGGGTCCGTAGCGATTGCGTCGACGCGGAGACGTCGGCGGCCAACGGTTTGTGGGCGATGGCGAAATCGATCCAGAAATCGATCCAGAAATCGTTCCAAGGGGGCACGGAGTGAGACTTTTCGACGACGCCGTCGCCGCGATGCCGGTGATTGCCATTCTCCGCGGCATAACGCCGGACGAAGCCGTCGAGGTGGGCGAGGCACTGGTCGAAGCCGGCATACTCGTGCTCGAAGTGCCGTTGAATTCGCCGGCGCCGCTGGCAAGCATTGCGCGACTGGCGGACGCCTTGTCCGGCCGCGCGGTGGTCGGCGCGGGCACGGTGCTCTCGGCGCACAGCGTGAACGAGGTCGCCGATGCGGGCGCCGCGCTCGTCGTGTCGCCGAATGTCGATGCGGGCGTCGTGCAGCGTACGCTGGCACGCGGGATGGTGTCGCTGCCGGGCGTGCGGACGCCGACGGAAATGTTCGCGGCCATCGACGCCGGGGCGACGCACCTCAAGCTGTTCCCGGCCGAACCCGGCGGTTTGCCACTGTTGCAGGCTGTGCGCGCGGTACTTCCCGACGGTGTCTCCGTGTTTGCCGTCGGTGGGGTTGCCGCAAGCAATCTCGGCCCTTGGCTCGCGGCCGGCGCTGCGGGCGTCGGCATCGGCTCGGAGATTTACCGGCGGGGCGATACGGCCGGGGCGGTTTTCGAAAAGGCGCAAGCCGTCGTCGCGGCGATACGCGGCGCCGGCGACCGAACACTATAAAAACAACAAAAACAACGATAAAACGACCATAGAACGAAGACAGGACGACGATAGGGGGAGTCATGGGTCTGGCCAAGATCGACTACATGGTGCTGGCAGTGTACGTAGTGCTGCTGGTCGGCATCGCCTGGACGGTTTCGCGTGAGAAAGCCGGCCACAAGAAGGACACGGCGGACTATTTCCTTGCCGGCAAGTCCTTGCCCTGGTGGGCCATCGGCGCATCGCTGATCGCGGCCAACATCTCCGCCGAGCAGGTGATCGGCATGTCGGGATCGGGTTTTGCCATCGGTCTCGCGATCGCCTCTTACGAATGGATGGCGGCCATCACCTTGCTCATTGTCGGCAAGTATTTCCTGCCCATTTTCCTGGAGAAGCGCATCTACACGATGCCGCAGTTCCTGGAGGACCGTTACAACGGCACCGTGCGTTCCGTGATGGCCGTGTTCTGGCTCGGCGTGTATACGCTGGTGAACCTGACCTCGATCCTGTGGCTGGGTGCCCTGACGATCAACACGCTGACCGGGCTCGAGCTAGGCTGGGGGCTCGTGGCCCTCGCCGCGTTCGCGGCGGTGTATTCGCTGTATGGGGGACTCAAGGCGATCGCGCTCACCGACATCATCCAGGTGGTGATGCTCGTGTCCGGCGGATTGCTGATCGCCTATCTCGCGCTGGACGCGGTCGGCGGCGGCGAGGGGGCGCTCGCAGGCTTCGGTACGCTGATGCAGCAGGCGCCGCAGAAGTTCGACATGATCCTGTCCCGCGACGATCCGAACTGGAAGTTTTTGCCCGGACTCTCGGTGCTGCTAGGCGGCATGTGGATCATGAATCTCTCCTACTGGGGGTTCAACCAATACATCATCCAGCGCGCGCTGGCCGCGAAAAGCGTCAAGGAGGCACAGGCCGGCATCGTGTTCGCCGCGTTCCTGAAACTGCTGATTCCGATTCTGGTCGTGATTCCGGGCATCGCGGCCTTCGTGCTCGAGCCGGACCTCGCCAAGCCCGACCAGGCCTATCCGTCGATGATGGCGTACGCGCCGGCCGGCATCCGCGGCCTGATCTTCGCCGCGCTGGTCGCGGCGATCGTGTCCTCGCTTGGGTCGATGGTCAATTCGATTGCGACGATATTCACGATGGACCTCTACCGGCCGCTGCGGCCCGACACGTCCGAGGGCCGGCTGGTCTGGATCGGCCGCGGCGTCGCGTTCACGGCGCTGGTCATCGCGGTGTTGGCCGCAAGACCGTTGCTCGGCAGCGCCGAACAGGCGTTTCAGTTCATCCAGGAGTTCACCGGCTTTTTCACGCCCGGCATCGTGGTCCTGTTCCTGCTCGGCATGTTCTGGAAGCGCACGACCGCCGCCGGCGCGCTGGCCGCCGCTATCGGCTCGGCCGTGTTCTCCCTGCTGTTCAAGCTTTATCTCCCCGAAGTGCCGTTCATGAACCGGGTCGGCTTCGTGTTCCTGCTGTGTGTCGCCGCCGCGGTGGCAGTATCGCTGGCGGCGGGCGCCAAGACCCACCCCGACGCCATTCAGCTCGGCAAGATCCGCTTTACAACGACGCCGCGCTTCAACGCTGCGGCCGCGGTCATCAGCGCTATCCTGATCGGACTGTACTGGTACTGGTGGTGAGCGTTCGCGCCCGTCTGATCGAAACCGTCGAGACCCGGGATACGCTGGGCGAGGGCGTGCTCTGGCGCGACAGCGACCGCACGGTCTGGTGGACGGACATCGAAGGGCGCCGCTGCCATCGCCTTGCGTGGCCGTCGCTGAAACTCGATACCTATCGTACCCCCGAGCGGCTGGGCTCGTTCGGTTTCGTCGCCGGCCGCGACGACTTGTTGCTGGCCGCGTTCGAATCGGGTTTCGCCCTCTACGCGCCTGAGACCGGCCGTCTCGCCTGGCTGTGCCGGCCGGCCGCGCTCGGTCCGGGCTTGCGGCTCAACGACGGGCGCGTCGATCCGGCCGGACGCTTCTGGGCCGGGTCGATGCTGGAGGGGCCTGCGCGGCAGGAGGCGCAGCCGCGGGGTACGATGTATCGCATCGGCGCGGACGGCTGTGGTGCTGCCGTGTTCGAGGGGCTGCGCATTACCAACGGTCTTTGCTGGAGCCCCGAAGGAGACCGCATGTACTTTTCCGATTCGGCGCTCGGCGAGGTGTATGCGGCGCCGTTCGACGTCGGCTCCGGGACGCCGGGGCAGCGCGAGGTATTGACCCGCTTCGAAGACGGCGCACCCGACGGCGCGGTGACCGATGCCGACGGCGGTTTATGGCTTGCGTTGTGGGGCGGCGGCTGCGTATTGCGCCTGTCGCGGCGCGGCGACGAACTCGCGCGTATCGACGTCGAGGCGCCGCAGCCGACCTGCCCGGCTTTCGGCGGTCCGAACGGCAATCTGCTGTTCGTCGTCAGCGCCCGCGCAGGGCTCGGCGAGGACACGCTCGAGGCAAGTCCCTCGTCGGGCGCCTTGTTCGTATTCGAAACTGGCGTGTGCGGCGGCTCGACGCCCCGCGCACGGCTTCAGGATTCGGTATTGCGCCGGGCCGGAATGGAGGTGGCATGAGTTGTGACATGAGCCATAGAGGCGGGTCCCGATACCCGAGCCGCGAGTGGGTGGAAGCGATTGGCGGGACGATCGTATGCGGCGACGCACCGGCTGGCGAGAGCCTGCCGATGGAGGCGACATGAGTTACAAAGGCGGGTCCCGGTACCTGACCCGGGAATTGGTGGAAGCGATCGGCGGGATGATCGTGCGCGGCGACGCACCGGCCGGCGAGAGCCTGCCGATCGAAGCCGAGCTGTCGAAGCAGTACGACGCCAGTCGAACCGTGGTACGCGAAGCGATCAAGATGCTGACGGCAAAAGGCCTGGTCGGTTCGCGCCCGCGCCGCGGCACCTACGTCGAGCCCGAATCCGAATGGAACCTGTTCGACCCGGACGTCCTGCGCTGGACCTTGCAGCGCCGCTTCTCCATAGATTTGCTGCGCGAATTCCTGATCGCCCGCAGGGCGATCGAGCCCGCTGCGGCCCGCGAGGCGGCCTCGCACCGGGACGGCGAAGCCATTGCGGAGATCGCACGCCGGCTCGACGATATGCGCGAAGCCGCCACCGGCGCCCGGGATCCGCTGGAGGCCGACATCGCTTTTCACATTGCCGTTCTGGAGGCCAGCGGCAATCGCTTTTTTCGCCAGTTCTCTTTCGTCGTCGATACCGCGTTGCGGTTTTCGATTCGCCTGACCAATACCGCGAAGGGCGTTCGTGCTGCCAGCGTCGACGATCACGGCGCCATCTACGAAGCGATTGCCCGCGGCGACGGCGACGGGGCCGCGCTCGCGGTCGAGCGTATGCTGGACGAGGCGCTGCAATTGCTGGACATGTCGGCGGCATCCGAGGCGGCGTCTTAAGCACTCCGCGCGATGCCTGTCGGCTCAGTCTTTCGGTTCGAGCCCCAAAACGACGCCTGCACGAATCGGGGCTTGACATCGCCTCGGTCTATTTATCATACTAATACTATCAATAGCATTATTGAATAGAGTATCGGTCGAGCCGGCAATCGAACCACGGCGATGGACTGTCTGTGCGGGGCGCCATCGAAAAAAATGGCTGCCGGGAGCTTTGAAAAAACGGGGGGTAAATCCAATGACGACCAGTCGTTATGCAGCCTTGCTGCTGATCGGCGTTGCCGGCGTGATCTCGAATCGGGTGGTGGCGCAGGAACCGGGAACGGAGCCGGATCGCACCGGCGCGGACCAGGATGTCATCGACGAGATTCACGTGACGGGCTACCGCCGCAGCCTGTTCGACGCACGCGAGAACAAGCGGGCTGCCGAGGACATTCGCGACGTGCTCGCCCAGGAAGACATCGGCGCATTGCCGTCCTTGTCGATTGCCGAGTCGCTGGAGCGGCTCCCCGGCCTCGCCGCCGACCGGGATCGCGGCAACAGCTCGCAGATTTCCATCCGCGGTCTCGGGCCGAATTTCGGCCTGACGATCTTAAACGGCCGCGAGATATCCACCGCCGCGCCCGACCGCGACGTCCGCTTCGATCAGTTCCCGTCCGAGCTGATGCGGGGCGCCGAGGTGTACAAGACGCCGCAGGCGAGCCTGATCGAGGGCGGCATCTCCGGAACGATCAACCTGCAGACGATCAAGCCGCTGGAGACGGACGCCGATCGCGTCTTCACCGGGCAGGTGCTCGGCAATTTCTCGGAGCTTGATGCCGATCGCAGCGGCAGCGACGGTTTCGGCCTGCGCGGCAGCGGGGCGTACATCGGCAAGCACCTCGACGGACGGCTGGGCTTCGCGGCGGGTATCGCGTTTCGCGATTCGGACACGCCCACCAACCGGCAGATCAACGGCGCCTTCGTGGATAACCGAGACTTCGACGCGGACGGCACCAACGACTTTGCGCCGGGCAACATCCAGTACCGCTACACGCACGGCACCGACGATCGAATCGGCGCCTATGCAACACTGCAATACGACATCTCGCCGGCGCTGCGCCTGACGGTCGACGGCCTGCATACGGATCGCGAAGGCATTGATCGCCGTTCGTTCCTGCAGTTCAACAACGCGCGCGCCGGCAACGCCGGCTTCGACACGGGCACGTCGGCCGTCGATTCGAACAACGTCATGACGGCGGCGGATTATTCGAACATCGGGCCGGTCCGCGTGCAGATGCAGCATCTCACGCAGGAAGACGTGTCCTCGGCTTTCGGCGTCAACCTCGACTGGGGCCTCGGCGACTGGAGCGTCAACGCCGACGGCAGCTATTCGCGAACGACGCGCGACCGGGTCCTCTACCAGCCGCGCAGCCAGCGCGTTCCTCCCCGCGTCAACGCGGCTTTCCGGATGGTGGACGACGGCGTCTACGAGCTCGTATCCGCCGACGCCCTGGGCACGAACGACGATTTTCGGCTGCAGCGGCTGCAGCTCCAGCAGCAGGACGTGACGGACGAGCTCTACGCCGGGCGCGTCGACGTCGAGCGCAGCCTCGACGGCGCGTTTTTCACCGCGTTCGGCGCGGGCCTGCGTTACGTCAGCCGGAGCAAGGAGAGCCTGTTCGACAACGACGTGCGGGCCTTCAACGTCAACAACGACCCGCGGCCGGTCGCCGCCTACGGCGTCGATTTCCCCTACGACGATTTTCTGGGCGGCGCCGACGGCGCGTTTCCGCAGGCCTGGCCCGTTTTCGATCCCATCGGCGTGTTCGCCGAAGTCGGCGGGCCGTTCCCGTTCGACCGCGAAAGCGTCAGCGACCTGGCCTCGAGCTACGACGTCGAGGAGGACCGGCTGGCCGGCTACCTGATGCTCGAGTTTGGCGGCGAGCTGTCCGGTCTGCCGTTCTTCGGCGACATCGGCGTTCGTGTCGTGCAAACCGACGTGAGCTCGCGGGGCTTTGCCGCCGACGTCGTCGAAGTGATCATCGACCCGGGGACCGGTGAAGTGACCGACGTGATTTTCGGCGACCCCGAGCCCGTCAGGCTAGAGAACGATTTCAGCAACGTGCTGCCGAACCTGAACCTGAACTTCGAGCTGACGCCCGATTTACTGTTGCGCTTCGGCGCCGCGCAGACGATCGCGCGTGCGCCGATCGACACGCTCGGCGCCACGCGGACGCTGGGCTTTAACCAAAATATCGGCCAGCCCACGGGCTCCGGCGGCAATCCGTTCCTCGAGCCGTTCGAGGCGAACCAGTTCGACCTGTCGCTGGAGTACTACTTCGCCGAAGACGGGCTGTTTTCCGTGGCCGCCTTTTTCAAGGATCTCGACACGGTCATTTTCCCGAATTCGTCGGAAGACGCGATCGAAACCTACGACGGCGTCGACTTCACCGTGAGCCGTCCGGTCAACGAAGAAGCGAACGAGAACATCCAGGGCGTCGAAGTCCAGTACCAGCAGACCTTCAGCTTCCTGCCCGGTCCGCTGAGACACGTCGGCGCGGCCGTCAACTTCACGTTGATCGAAAACGACATCGAGTTCGTCTTCAACCCGAACGCGCAGTACACGGTCGGGCTCGCCGGCGTTTCCGACAACGTCTTCAATGCGGCATTGTTTTACGACGACGGCGCGTTCTCGGGGCGTATCGCGTACCGGAACCGCGACGAGTTTTTTCGCCCGATCGGCGGCAACCGCCTGGACGACGGCAGCGACATTCTCGATCTCAACGTCTCCTACAAGCTCACCGACGCGATAACGCTGGTGTTCCAGGGCTTGAACCTCACGGACGATCCGACCGTCGTCCGCCACGTACCGACGTCGCCGAATGCCCTTGCGCCTTACGACAATCTCGTCAACTTCACCGAGCACAGCGGGCGTAAGTGGTTTGCCGGCGTGCGCTTCCGTTTGTAAGCGCGCGGCGATGACTTTTTCGCGCCGCGCTCGTGTAGTACCCGGTTTAGCGTTTGCGCTGCTGCTTAGCGCCTGCGGCGAGACCGGCGGTTCTGCCGGGCTGCGGGCCGCCGGCTCCGGCGACGCCGCTCCGGCAGCACCGCCCAGGCCCAACGTCGTCTATATCCTGGCCGACGACCTGGGTTACGGCGACCTCGGTGCCTACGGCCAGGCGCACATCGACACGCCCAACCTGGACCGCCTGGCGGCGGAGGGGCTGCTGTTCACGCAGCACTACGCCGGTAGCACCGTGTGCGCGCCGTCGCGCGCCGCACTGATGACCGGCCAGCACACGGGGCGGGTGCAGATCCGCGGTAACTACGAGCTGGGCGGCTTCCGCGACGAGGAAGAACGTGGACAGATGTCCATCGATTTCGCCTACGAGACGCTGCCCGAAGTGTTGCGCGGCGCCGGCTACCGGACCGGCCTGGTCGGCAAATGGGGACTCGGCGGGCCCGGCAGCGCGGGCGTGCCGAACAAACACGGTTTCGACTATTTCTTCGGTTACCTCGACCAGAAGCAGGCGCACAACTACTATCCGACGCACCTGTGGCGTAACGACGAGCGCGTCGCGCTCAATAACCGTTTTTTCATTCCGCACGCGGATATGGCCGGTACCTCGGACCGTGCGGAGGACTACCGGCAATACATCGGCGAGGACTATGCGCCGGACCGCTTGATCGAGGCAGCGCTGGACTACATCGAGCGCGCGAAAGACGAGCCGTTTTTCCTCTACTACGCAGCGACGATCCCGCATTCGGCGCTGCAGGTCCCGGACGCCGAGCTCGAGGCCTACGAGGGCCGCTGGACGGAAACGCCGCTGGACGACGGCGATTACACGCCGCACCCGAAACCGCGCGCGGCCCGCGCGGCGATGATTTCGCGACTCGACGCGGACGTGGGCAAGATCCTGCAGCGCCTGGAGCGCCTGGGGCTCGCCGAGAACACGCTGGTCGTCTTCACCAGCGACAACGGGCCCGCGCCCGAGGGCGGCCAGGACGTCGACTTTTTCGATTCGTCGGGCGGCCTGCGCGGCGTCAAGCGCGACCTCCACGAAGGCGGCATACGCGTGCCGATGATCGCGTACTGGCCCTCGGTGATCGAGGCCGGGCGCTCGAGCGACCACGTCTCGGCGCAGTGGGACGTGTTGCCGACGCTGGCCGAGCTGGCCGGGGCCGAGACGCCCGAGGGCGTCGACGGCATCTCCTTTGCGCCGCTGTTGACGGGGCGCGGCGAACAGCCGGCACATGCTTATCTGTACTGGGAGTTTCACGGCCGCCAGCCGCATCCCGCGCAGGCCGTGCGCCGCGGCGACTGGAAAGTGCTGCGCCCGCAGCCGCAAGGCTACGACCCCGACGCGCCCATCGAGCTCTACGACCTCGCGAGCGACCCCGCCGAAACCCGCAACGTCGCCGCCGAGCATCCGGCCGTCGTTGCCGAGATGCGGACGATCCTGAACGACGCCAGGACCCGTTCGCCCTACGCCGGTTTCAATTTCGATCCCGATGCGACCCCGCCGCTCGCTGCCGCGGCCGCGAACGAAACGAACTCCGAACGGCAACGCCGGCTGTTCACCGACGACTGGTCGTTTGCGCTGGGCGATATCGAAGGCGCCGCGGAACCCGGTTTCGACGACGGCGGCTGGCGGCTGCTCGACCTGCCGCACGACTGGAGCATCGAAGGCGACTATGCCGAGGACCATCCGGCCGGCGCGCCCGGCGCGTTCCTGCCCGGCGGCGTCGGCTGGTACCGGAAGCAGATCGACTACGACCCGGGTTGGGAAGACAAGGCGGTTCGCCTGACGTTCGACGGCGTTTACATGAACGCTCGCGTTTACGTCAACGGCGAGGAGCGCGCCTACCAGCCTTACGGCTACATCGGGTTCTCGCTGGACCTGACGGACCTGTTGCGTGAAGGCGAGAACACGATCGCCGTGCGCGTCGACAACAGCAAGCTGCCCAGCGGCCGCTGGTACACCGGCTCGGGCATCTACCGCGACGTCTGGTTGACGGTCACCGGCCCCGTGCACGTCCGCGAGCACGGCGCTTTCGTGCGCGGTGCGGACGTCGGCCGCGAACGGGCCACGGTCCTCGCCACGCACGAGGTCGTCAATTCGCAAGACGCGCCGATCGACGCGACCGCGACCCTGCGCCTGCTCGATGCCGACGGCGTCGAAGTCGCGCGCGGCGAATCGCGGGTCACCCTTGCCGCGGGCGACACCACGTCGGTCGACCAGCAGCTCGACGTGACGGCGCCCCGGCTCTGGTCGCCGGATGCGCCGAGCCTCTACACCGCGGTGTTCACGCTGTCGGATTCGCGCGGGCCGCTCGACCGCTACGAGACCGTGACCGGGCTGCGGTCCATCGAGTTCACGGTCGACCGCGGTTTCCTGCTCAACGGCGAGCCGCTGGAGCTCGAGGGCGTCTGCCTGCACCACGACGGCGGGCCGGTCGGCGCGGCGGTGCCCGAGGACGTCTGGCGGCATCGCCTGGAACTGCTCAAGGACATGGGTGCGAACGCCCTGCGCACGGCGCACAATCCGTTTGCGCCGGAGTTCTACCGCCTCGCCGACGAGATGGGTTTCCTGGTCATGAACGAGGCCTTCGACGGCTGGGAGACGCCGAAGGCGCCGTACGATTACGGCCTGTACTTCGAGGACTGGTGGCAAAAGGACCTCGACGCCTTCATCCGGCGCGACCGCAATCACCCGAGCGTGATTCTCTGGAGCGTCGGCAACGAGGTGCGCGACGCGACGGCGGAGACGCAGAAAAAGCTCGTCGATCACATCCGCTCGCTGGATACGACGCGGCCGATCACGCAGGGGCGCGGCTACAGTTATCCGCACGCGGACATCGCGGGCTTCAACGGCCACGGCGAGTTCGTCGGCGCGATCGAGAAGTTCCACGCCGAGAACCCCGAACGGGTCGTCGTCGGCACGGAAATCACCCACTCCTTGCACACGCGCGGCGTCTACCGTTCGAAAACCGAATACCGCACGCGCGACAACCCGGCGCCCTGGGAGCTCAACAACCCGAACAGGACCGCCGCGGAAATCTGGGAACGCATCAAGTCGCGCGTGTACCCGGTGCCGGACTTGTCGGCGACGGAAGTGTGGCCGGAAGAGCCGCTGGAGTACGCGTCCTCGTTCGACAACAACCTGGTGCGCATGCCGATCCGCGAAGAGATCCGGCTGGCGCGGGAGCTGCCTTACCTGATCGGCACCTTCCGCTGGACGGCGTTCGACTACCTGGGCGAGTCCCGCGGCTGGCCGGCGCGGACCATGAACTTCGGGATCATCGATCTCGCGGGTTTTCCCAAGGGCCCCTATCACCTGTACCGCAGCCAGTGGTCGGAGCTGCCGATGGTGCACCTGGACCCCCACTGGACCCACCCGGGCAAGGAGGGCGTCGGCATCCCGGTGGTCGTCTACACGAACCTGGACCGTGCCGAGCTGTTCCTGAACGGCGATTCGCTCGGCGAAAAGCCGATGACCGACGCGATGCAGATCGTCTGGACGGTGCCGTACACGCCCGGCGAGCTGCGCGTCGTCGCGCGCGGTAAAAACGGTGTCTCGCGCACGGCGATTCGCCGGACGGCCGCTGAACCCGCGGCGCTGCGCGTCGTGTCCGACCGCGGCGGGATGCCGGCGGACGGCCGCGCCGTGGCCCGCATCGAAGTCGATGTCGTCGATGCGAAGGGGACGCTGGTGCCGCAAGCCGGCAACCGCCTGCATTTCGACGTCCGCGGTCCGGGTCGCCTGATCGGCGTCGAGAACGGCGACATCCTCGATCTGGACTCGACCAAGGCCGATTCGCGCCGCGCCTTCCGCGGCAAGGCGCTGGCGCTGGTGCAGTCCACCGGCGCACCGGGTTCGATTCGGGTCGCCGTCGGCAGCGACGGTCTGCCGACGCGGACTGTGGACATCGACGCGTATACCGAGCCGGCGAACCTGCCTTCGGCCCGTCGCAGTGACAGCCCAAACGTTGTCCCGATCGCTACCGACGACCAAGCTTATACGGACATCGATCCAAACGTTGTCTTAATTGTCACCGACGATCTTGGCTACGCGGACGTCGGTTTCACCGGCGGCACGGAAATCCCGACGCCCAACATCGACCGCGTTGCGACCGAGGGCGTGACATTTACCCGCGGGTACGTCAGCCACTCCATTTGCGCGCCGAGCCGGGCAGGCCTGATGACGGGCCGGTATCAGAGCCGCTTCGGTTTCGACCGCAACCCGAACAACGACCCGGCCGATCCCCTCGGCGGCTTGCCGTTGTCGGAGACGACGATCGCGGAAGCGCTCAAATCCGCGGGCTACGCGACGATGGCAGTCGGTAAATGGCATCTCGGCACGCATCCGGACCTGCGTCCGAGGCAGCGCGGCTTCGACGAGTTTTTCGGTTTCCTGACCGGGGGACACCGTTATTTTCCGGAAGAGCTGACGCTCGACAATCTCTCCGACGCCGAGATGCACCTCGACTGGTATCGCACGCGGCTGCGCCACAACGGGCGCGCAGTGGATATCGACGGTTATCTGACCGACGAGCTGTCCGACAAGGCCGTCGATTTCATCCGCCGCCGGAGCGGCGGGCCGTTTTTTCTGTATCTGTCCTACAACGCACCGCATTCGCCGTTACAGGCGACCGAAAAGTATCTCCAGCGTTTTGCACACGTCGCGGACGAAAAGCGCCGGGCTTATGCGGCGATGGTCAGTGCCGTCGACGACGGCGTCGGCCGCGTGCTCGACGCGCTCGACGACGAGGGAATCGCCGATGACACCCTCGTGGTTTTCCTGTCGGACAACGGCGGCACCGGTTTTGCCTCGCGCAACACACCGCTGCGCGGTCGCAAGCGCACGCTGTTCGAAGGCGGCCTGCGGGTACCGTTTGCGCTGCGCTGGCCGGCGGTGATCGAGGCGGGACGGGAGTATTCGCAGCCCGTCATATCGCTGGACATCATGGCGACGGTTGCGGCGCGGACCGGTGCCGCGATCTCGATCGAGCATCCGCTGGACGGCGTGGATCTGGTTCCCTTTTTAACCGGCCGAAAATCGGGTCCGCCGCACGAGGCGCTCTACTGGCGCCGCTTCGATGCCGGCGAGGCCGCCATCCTGCGCGGCGACAACAAGGCGATCTGGAAGGCGATCTGGACACCGGACGAGCGCCTGCTATTCGACCTCGGCCGGGATCCTGCCGAGACGCGAAACCTGGCCGGAGCCAATGGCGAACGCTTGGCCGCGCTCCGCGCCGAACACCGGCGATGGGACGAGCAGATGCTCGAGCCCGTCTTCCCGCCACTCAGGACCTGGCTGCCGCTGACGGAAAAACAGCAAAGGAATCGACCGCGATGATACGACTTGGCTTTTTGGTGCTTTTTGCACTTCTGGCGGGATGTGGCACCGACCCGGACGAGCCGACGGCTCCGCCCGCGGACCAGCCGCGCTTGCCGAACATCATTGTCATTTACGTTGACGACCTGGGTTATGCCGACGTCGGCAGCTACGGCGCGGTCGGTGTGGAGACCCCCAGCATCGATTTCCTGGCCGACAACGGCATTCGTTTTACCGATGCGCACGCCGCAGCGGCTACCTGCACCCCGTCGCGTTATGCCTTGCTGACCGGCGAGTACGGTTTCCGCAGCCGGGCACGGGTACTGGCGGGCGATGCGTCGCTGTTGATCCGGCCCGGGCAGCCGACGCTACCCGCGATGTTACGGGAGGCAGGCTACGCGACAGCGGTTGTCGGCAAATGGCATCTCGGCCTGGGCGACGGCGACGTCGACTGGAACGGAACCATCGAACCCGGACCGCTGGAGATCGGCTTCGACTACGCGTTCCTTTTACCGGCTACCGGCGATCGTGTGCCGACCGTCTACGTCGAGAATCACAGCGTCGTCGGTCTCGACCCGGCCGATCCGATCACGGTCAGCTACGGCAGGAAGGTGGGGGACCGGCCCACCGGCACCGAGAACCCCGAGCTTTTGCGCGTGACGGCCAACCCGCAGCATAGCGCGACGATCGTCAACGGCGTTTCGCGCATCGGCTACATGGCCGGCGGCGAAAGCGCGTTGTGGATCGACGAGGAGTTTCCCGACGTGTTCACGGAGAAGGCGCTTGCCTTCATCAGGGACAACAAGGAAGGGCCGTTTTTCCTGTTCCACTCCTTCCACGACATTCATGTGCCGCGGTTGCCGCACCCGCGCTTTCAGGGCAAAAGCCGGATGGGACCGCGCGGCGACGCCATCGTGCAGACGGACTGGATGACGGGTGAGATCGTCAGGGAGCTCGAGGCGCTGGGTATCGCCGACGATACCTTGTTGATCTTCACCAGCGACAACGGCCCGGTGCTGGACGACGGCTACGACGATCGGGCGGTCGAACTCGTCGGCGAACACAATCCGAGCGGCCCGTTCCGCGGCGGCAAGTACAGCGCCTTCGAGGCCGGTGCGCGCGTGCCGACGATCGTCTACTGGCCGGGCACCGTGCCGCCCGGCGACAGCGATGCCGTCGTCTCCCAGGTCGATTTTTATGCCTCGCTGGCCGCACTGATCGGCGTGGAGCTCGATACCGCCGAAGCCATCGACAGTCGCAACGTTCTCGATGCGCTGCTTGGAAGCAGTGACACGGGACGTCATGTGCTGTTCAAGGAATCGATGCGAACCTTTTCGATTCGCAGGGGCAATCTCAAATACATCGAGCCGCTGGCCGCCGACGCCAACCTGCCGAGGTGGTTCCACACCAAGAACATCGAGCACGGTCTGAGCAAGGAGCCCCAGCTCTACGACCTGTCGGTCGATATCGGCGAGCAGAACAACCTCGCCGCCGAACGTCCCGGCGTTGTTGCGGAGCTTCAGGCAATGCTCGAGTCGATCGAGGACAGAACGGAGCGCGAAAGAAAGTAATCAATTGAGAACGCTATTCAACGGGGGTGACGAGATGAACGATATCTGCACAAGACAACTCGGTGTGACCGTGGCGGCACTAATGTCTGTCGTGTTCGGTCTGATTGCGCACCAGGCGGCGGCCGTCGAGGTCACCGTTTCGGCCGACGATGAAAGGTGGGTCATCAGCGATACGATGGTGGGTGTTCACTTCGTCTACAGCAACGAAAAGGACGTGATCTACGAAGACGGTGAGCTTGCCGCCTGGGCCAGGGAGGCCGGTATCGGTACGGGACGTTATCCGGGTGGGACCATCGTCAAGTTCTGGGACTGGGAGAACCCGACCGGCGTAGGCACCGGCGATCCCTGGAACCCGAACTGGAACACGACCGACAACGCGCCGCCGTCGGAGTGGATGAGCCTGGACGAATACCTGACCTTCGTGGATCAGAGCGGCATCCGGCCGATGTTCGGCGTCAACTCGCTGTCGGGGCACAAGTACAACCGGCAGCAGGACAGCGTCGATCGGGCGGTGCGCATGGTCGAGTACGTCAGGGACCGCGGCTACGGCGGCGCGATCTGGTACATCGGCAACGAGGAGGAGAACCTGCACGGCGGCGGCATCGCGAAGTACGCCAGGGCCTTCCGGGCGCACGCCGAGGCGATGAAACAGGCCGACCCGACCATCCTGGTTTTCTGGAACGTCAACGGCGCCAACGCCAACAACATCAGGACCTTCCTGGCGAACGACGGCGGCACCGCCGACGGCCTGGAGACGCACGGCAAATGGCCCTTCGGCGGCGATCCCAACCGGCCGCCGGGCACCTTCGAGGAGTGGCTGGTCGAGGTGCCGGTGCGGGACCGGAAGAACGCCAACCGCGCCTGGCGCTTTGCCGCGAACACCTATCGCAACGCGGCAATCGCCGCCGGCCGGCCGGGTCTCTTGATCGCGAACAACGAATACGGCCTGGGACGCGCGAAAAACCTGATCGGCTTCGATCGCTACACCAAGGGCTTGCTGCTGACCGACATGCTGCAGGAACATTTCCTCGGCAACTGGTATTCGACGGCCTTCTGGAGCAACGTCTTGAATTCCGACGAAGGCGCCTTGGTGAGCCCGAGCAACAATTTCCGCAAGAACCCGGTGCATCTCGGCTTGGGCCTGCTCGGCCGGGCGCAGGGTGCGACGATGGTGCGCTCGCAGACGGACTTCCTGCAGGTCCACGGCTTCTCGGCGAAAACCACGGGCGAGTTGCAGGTATACCTGATCAACAAGTCGACGGCTGCGCAGCCGGTGCGGATAGGCATCGACGGCGTCCGTTTGAATCCCCTCGTGGCCTTACCGGCGGGCTTTTGCGACCGCCTGCCGCGCTTTTTCCGCAAATGGTGCCGTAGGTCTACGATCGAGGCGATCTCGATGGTCGATACCGAGGACGATTTCGGCGAGTACGTCGATACGGCCATTGAGTACGACAAGCTGGCGCGGATGTTCACGGGCGAATTGCCGCCCTTGTCGTATACCCGAATCGTGTTTCCGCGCACGCCTATCCCGTGGCCGAAGCCGCCGGGGCCGGTCGCCGATCTGACGTCGATTGCCGGCGACGCCCAGGTGTCCTTGAGCTGGAGCGCCTCGACCGCGCCGTTTTTCTCGGAGTACCGGGTTTATCGCGGCAACAATCCGAATGCCCCGCTGGACCTGATCGCCAGCAACCTGAGCGAGGGATCGTTTATCGATACCGGCCTCGTCAACGGCGCGAGCTACATCTACCGGGTCGTCGCCGTCGACAAGTGGGACCGGGAGTCCTTTGGCTCGGAGCTCACCGCCGTGCCGGTGACCTCCGAGCTGTTCACGGCGACGTTCAACGACGCCGCCAAGCAAAGCGACACCAACGCCGCGAACCTGGACGCGGGCACCGCGGTCGGCAATTGGGACAACGTACCGGCAGCGGGCGTCGACGTGGCGGGCAGGCCCGGCAACAACGCCCTGCTGATCGATCGCGTCGCCGGCGGTTTCGCCATTGACGGCATCTTCCGCGCCGCTGCCGCGCTCGACGGCGTGCAGGTCGACTTCAGGGCGGCGCTGCGCCGCACCGCGGCCGACCGCAGCAAGGACATCACGGTCGCCGGGCTGGACGCCGCCGGCAACAAGTCCTTCGAGCTGGTGCTCGGCGCCAGCTCGACGGCCGGTGAGGACAGGCGACTGTATTACGTCGATCCGGTGAACGGCACGACGGCCATACCCGAGAGCGCCGACGGCGATCTGCAGTTCATGAACGATACCTTCGCCCCGGCACCGCTCCGGCGTATTGTCTTGAAGCTCGCCGCCGGCGGCTACGTCGTCGAGTTCAACAACGGCGCCTGGGTATCGGGCACGCTGCCGTACAGCGGCGGTGCGACGACGCTAGAGAAGATCCGCTTCTCCGGCGGCGACCAGGCGGGCGTCTGGTTGGACGCGATCTTCATCGAATAGTCGCGTGTTTCGTTCTGTGCGACAGTCGGGGCCGCGGGCCCTCGTGCGTATGCACGTAGTCGACCGGTTTCGCCCCGGCGCGATGGTCAAGGCGCTGCCCGGCCTTGCAACGGTGTGCGCAGCGGCCTTAGTCATGGCTGTCACGGCGAGCACATCCGGCGCGGCGGCGAACGGCGACGTGGTCACGATCGACACCGCGGCGCCGCAATTCCGCGTCAGCGACCGGCTCGTCGGCCTGCATTTCGTCTATTCCTCGGAGCAGGACGAGATCTACGCGGACGGCGCGTTCGCCCGCTGGGCCCGGGAGGCGGGGATTACGCTCGGCCGCTACCCGGGTGGCACGGTGGTCCAGTACTGGAACTGGCGGTCGCCGACCGGCGTCCTGGTCGGCGACAACTGGGATCCCGACTGGTCGCCGGCGAGCGACGCGCCGCCGGACGAATGGATGAGCCTCGACGAGTACCTGGCGTTCGTGAAGGCCAGCGGTATCGCGCCGGTGTTCGGCGTCAACTCGCTGTCGGGAGAACGCTTCGACCGCCGCGGCGACAGCATCGAGCGCGCCGCCGCGATGGTGCGCTACGTCAAGGCGCAGGGTTCGGGCGGCGCGGACTGGTACATCGGCAACGAGGACATCCACCGTCACGGCGGTATCGAGGCCTTCGCGGCCGTGTTCGCCGAACACGCCGTTGCGATGAAGCGCGAAGACCCTGAGATCCGCGTGTTCTGGAACGACAACCCCGGCGATCCGGAACGCATCCGGCGCTTCCTCGCGCACGACCGCGGCACGGCGGACGGTTTCGAGACCCACGGCAAATGGCCCTACGGCGGCGATCCGCCGGGCCTGGAGCCCGGCACTTTCGACGAATGGCGCAGCGAACATCCGCTGCGCGACCGCAAGAACTTCGACCGTAAGGCCGGCGGGCGGGTCTGGCGGGAGGCGGCGGACTTCTATCGCGAGATCGCGCGGCAGGCCGGCCGCCCGGGCCTGCTGATCGCCAACAACGAATATGGCTTGGGCAAGGAGGAAAACCTGCGCGGTTTCGACCGCTACAGCCGCGGGCTTTTGCTCACGGATTTCCTCTCGGAGCTGTTGATCGGCAACTGGGACCGCACGGCGTTCTGGAGCACGGTGCTGCCGGGCGCGTCGGATCACCGCGACGGCGGTGGCTTGCTCAGCACTCGCCACGGCTATCGCAAGAATCCCTTCCACCTGGGCATGGCCCTGATCGCGGCGGCGCAGGGCGGGGAGTTCTTGAGAAGCTTCACGCTGGACGACAGCAGCTACGGATACGCCGTGAAGCAGGGGGATACGGTGCTGGTCTTCGTGTTGAACAAGTCGGACGGCGATCGCGCGGTCCGTGTCCGCTTCGACGGTTCCCGGCTCGAAGAACGCCTCGCGGCCACGGCACTGGTCGAAACGGACGACGGCTTCGGCGCCTACCGGTCGATCGAGCTCCGCGGCGACGGCGACTCGGCCGAGCTCGTCGCACCGGAGATGTCCTTCACCCGCGCCGACTTTCGCATCGAGGGCAGGCTGTGAAAACTGCCGCCGGTTTGCTGCTGTTGGTCTCGTCGCTGCTAGTCGCGTTCGCCGCTGCCGCGGACGAGCGTCCCAATATCGTTTTCATCCTCGCCGACGACCTCGGCTACGGCGACGTCGGCGCCTTCGGGCAGACCAAGATCCGCACGCCGCGCCTCGATCAGATGGCGCGCGAGGGCATACGGTTCACCGACCACTACGCCGGCTCGCCCGTCTGCGGCCCGTCGCGTGCTAGCCTGATGACGGGCCTGCACACAGGCCACTCGCCGATCCGCGGCAATCCGCGCTGGACCAAGGGCGGCCTGCCGGTGGACCTGACGGAAGCCGACACGACGGTCGCCGAGGTGCTGCGGGACGCCGGCTACCGGACCGCGATCGTCGGCAAGTGGGGGCTCGCGGAGCGCCGCGGCGAGTCTTTGGCCGCGATGCCTAGCCGCCAGGGCTTCGACGAGTTTTTCGGCTACCGGCGCCACGTCGACGCGCATTATCACTATCGCGACCAGACGGTTCTCTACCGCAACGATGCGGTCGAGTTGCTCGCAGAAGACACGACTGGCACGGAAACCGGGTCCTACGTCGAGCACGGCAAGGATCACGGCAAGGACGACAGGCGCTATATTCAGGACCTGCTGGCCGACGAGGCGCTGGCTTTCATCGACCGCAATGCCGGCAAGCGGCCCTTTTTTCTCTACTTCGCCTCGGCGCTGCCGCATTTTCCGGCGGCCGCGCCCGAGGACTCGCGGGCGCCGTACCGGGACCTCGGCTGGCCGGAGCGAGCGATGAAGACCGACGGGCACTACAAGCACGATGCGGAAGGCAACGTGTCCTACGCTGCGATGGTGTCGCGGTTGGACCGGGACGTCGGGCGTATCCTCGATCGCCTGCGTGAGCGGGGCATCGCCGACGACACGCTGGTGATTTTCAGCAGCGACAACGGCCACGAATACGACCGGGGCTTTTTCGACAGCAACGGCCCGTTCCGCGGCGGCAAGCGTGACCTGTACGAGGGCGGCATCCGCATGCCGACGATCGCCTGGTGGCCGGGTTCGGTCCCGGCGGGCGCCGAGACCGCGCACGTTTCAGCCTTCTGGGACTTCATGGCGACCGCCTGCGAGCTTGCGGCGGTGACCGACTGTCCGCCGAACGACGGCATTTCCTACCTGCCGGCCGCGCTGGGCGATGAGGACGGCCAGGCGCGTCACGCGTTTCTCTACTGGGAATTCAACGAACGCCGGGGCCCGATTCAGGCGCTGCGCAGCGGGCCTTGGAAGCTCGTCAAGTTCCTGGACGCGGAACCCGAGCTCTACGACCTTGGCACCGACCCTGGCGAATCGGTCAACCTGGCGACAAAGCACCCCGACGTGACGGCGCGCCTGATGGACGCGTTGCGGGGGGCGAGAACCGAACATCCGGAGTTTCCGCTCGAGCCCATGACGCGACGTCCGTGACGGACCGTTTGCGAAAGTGCATGGGGGACGAGGGAGCGGCGGGCGCGCAACGACTGAAGCGGCGCAAACGCTTTGCCTTACTGCTGTTCACCGGCTTTCTCGGTAGCTCGTTCGGTCTTGGTGGCGAACGTGCCGCTGCGGCAGCGCCGGGGGACACCGCAGAGCTTGCGCGACCCAACATTCTTTGGATCGTTGCCGAGGACATGGGGCCCGACTGGGGTGTCTACGGCGAACCGGAATCGCGCACGCCCACGCTCGATGCGCTCGCGGCAAACGGCATGCGGTTCACGCATGCATACACGACGTCGCCGATTTGTTCGATCAGCCGGTCCGCCTTCTACACGGGCATGTATTCGACCAGCATCGGCGCGCACCATCATCGCACGCCCGCCGACCGCAAACAGCCGTTGCCGGACGGCGTCAGGCTGTTGACGGATTACTTCCGGGATGCCGGCTATTTTACGGCTCTGGCCGTCACGCTCGCGCCGCCGGACGCCGGAACGGACGGCGACGCCATCGTCGGTTCGGCCAAACGCGACTGGAACTTCCGTTACGACGGCAGGCCTTACGACAGCCGCGATTTCAACGATCTCAACGACAATCAACCCTTTTTTGCGCACGTGCAGTTCAAGGAGGCGCATCGCGGGCCGGCATGGGACACGGCACACGAACGGATCGACGCGCCCGCGGACCCGGGCAAGGTTGATCTGCCGTCGTATTATCCCGATCACCCCACCGTGCGGCGCGACTGGGCGCAGTACCTCAACGCGGTCATGGCCTTCGATGTCAAAGTCGGCTACGTGCTGCGGCGCCTCGAAGAGCAGGGGCTTGCAGACAATACGGTCGTCGTCGTGTTTGCCGACCACGGCCGGGCGATGGTTCGAGGCAAACAATGGCTTTACGATTCCGGGTTGCACATCCCGCTGGTCGTGTCTTGGCCCAAAGCCTTACCGCCGCCGGCAGGGTACCGGTGCGGCGAGGTCTCCGGGCGTCTGGTAACGGCCATCGACCTGACGGCGACGACGCTGAGCATGGCGGGTATCGATCCGCCTCCGCTCATGCAGGGGCGGCCGTTTTTCGGCAAGAATAGGGTGACGCGGCGCTATGCGTTCGGATCGCGCGATCGGGCAGACGAAACGGTCGATCGGATCAGGACGGTCCGCGACAAACGGTTCCGCTACATACGCAACTACTATCCCGATCGGCCGTATGCCCAGCAGAATATCTACAAGGAAACGCGCTACCCGGTGTTACGCTTGATGTTCCGCCTGCATCGCGCGGGTGAGCTCGGGCCCGTGCCGTCGCTGTTCATGGCACCGACCCGGCCGGTCGAGGAACTCTACGACAGCGCCGCCGACCCGCAGCAGGTGCATAATCTTGCGAACGATCCCGCGTACCGTGAGAAACTGGTAGAACTCCGGGCCGCGCTGTCGGCCTGGGAAGTGGAAACCAACGACCTGGGCCGTATCTTCGAACCGCCGGACGTCGCGATCCGGATAGAACAACGCAGTCGCGAGAGAAACCGGGAACTCATTCAGGCGATTTTGCAGCGGGAAGGTCCGTGGCGGGTGGACCATAGCGGCGAGTGACGCCCGCCGGCGGCCGCGGCGTTTGTACGACACAGGTCATCGGCATCCGGTTCGACATTCGAGCTCGATCGAGCTCGATCCAACTCAGGATTTCAAGCCGCTGCTCAGAATGTGCGGGAACTCGTCGACGATGTTTTGCGCGATCGTCGCGTCGCCGTGAAACCACTTCGGAATCCAGTTCAAGGCTCCCATGATTGCGTTGCCGGTCATGCGCACGTCGCATTGCGCGATGCTGCCGTCGGCAATGCCGCGTTCGAGCATGGCTTCGAAGCGCGTGCTGTGGCTTCTGGACAAGGCCAGCACCTCGTCGCGGTGTTCGGGTTTCAAGGACGGAATTTCGCTCATGATCGCAACCGGGCCGCGGTCGCCGACCATGATTTCGACGTGGTATCGCAGGTAACGCCGCACCTGGTCGAAGCCGTTGCCGCCGTCTGAAACGGCTCGGTCCATTGCTTCACGGCCGACTTCGGCCGCGCGCAGGTAACACTGGTAAACCAGCTCTTCCTTGTTGCGGACATAATAATAGAGCGCGGCATCGGTCAAGCCGAGCTGGTCGGCCACGTCCTTGAGCGAAGTGCCGCTGTAACCCTTTTGATTGAAACAAAACGCCGCCGCCTTGAGCATGCGGTCGCGTTTCAGGGCAAAGCGGCTGTCGGCGGGTTTCCGGGCAAGACGCGTAGTCATTTCGACGCTGACCCCTCGTACTTGAGCTGGACTTGAGTTCCAGGCGGTTCTCCATTATTTTAATCTGGATTAAATTTTTTGCAATAGCCAAGGTCTTTGATTTTTATTGGATTTATTCAGTAAGTCCCGATTTCTTGGCTGCGCGCATTCCGCAGGAGACCGTTTATGAGCACTGCCGCCAGCGATATTCCGGGCGTGACCGGCGAGGCTGCCGGAACGCCGCTTCGTTTCGTCACGGCTGCATCCCTGTTCGACGGCCACGATGCCGCGATCAATATCATGCGGCGCCTGATTCAGGCGCAGGGTATCGAGGTGGTCCACCTCGGACACAATCGCAGTGTCGACGACATCGTCAGGGCCGCGGTACAGGAAGACGCCGACGGCATTGCCATCAGCTCTTATCAGGGCGGGCACAACGAGTACTTCCGTTACATGGTCGATCGCCTGAAGGACGTGGGCGCCGAGCACATCTGCGTGTTCGGCGGCGGCGGCGGCACGATTACACCGGAGGAGATAAAGGCGCTGATGGATTACGGCGTCGAGCGGATCTATCACCCGCACGACGGCATGGAGCTCGGCCTCGAGGCGATGATCCAGGATCTGGTCGAGCGTACGCTGGCCGCGCGACGTGCCACCCGGCCGCCGGCGGAGGTGAGTCGTGACTCTTCGATCGACATCGCGGCGACGATCTCGGCGATCGAGGAAGGCGCCTTCAACGAGACCACGCTCGCGAAACTGCGTAAGGAATGGCAGGTCAAGGCCGGCAAGGCACCGGTCGTCGGTATCACCGGTACCGGCGGCGCCGGCAAGAGCAGCGTGACCGACGAGATCCTGAATCGTTTTCTCGCCTGTTTCCCCGAGTTCCGGATTGCGGTGCTGGCGGTGGATCCGACCCGACGCCGTACCGGCGGCGCCTTGCTGGGTGATCGGATTCGGATGAATTCGCTGCGCTCCGAGCGCATTTACATGCGTTCGATTGCGACGCGGCGCCAGCATCTCGCTACCAGCGAGATGTTGGGCGACCAGATCCGATTCCTGAAGTCGCTGGGTTTCGACCTGATCCTGGTCGAGACGGCCGGTATCGGCCAAAGCGACAGCGAGATCGTCGACCTGGTCGATTTTTCGGTGTACGTCATGACCAGCGACTACGGCGCGGCAAGCCAGCTCGAGAAAATCGACATGCTGGACTTTGCCGATTTGATTGTGCTGAACAAGTACGACAAGCGCGGTGCCGAAGATGCCCTGCGCGACATCCGCAAGCAGTGGAAACGCAACCACCTGGCCTTCGACGCGGCCGACGACGAGGTACCCGTTTATCCGACGATTGCCAGCCAGTTCAACGATCCGGGCGTAAGCTGGATGTTCACCCGGCTTTGCGCGCGGCTTGCACGGAAAGCCGGCCTCGATGCCGATGCCTGGACGCCTGCACTCGATACCAGCGAACGGGAACCGCGCGCAACGGCGATGATCCCGGGCGCGCGGATCCGTTATCTCGCGGAGATTGCCGAACAGGGCAGGCAGGTCAACACGCGTATCGACAGCCAGGCCGAGATCGCAAGCCGCCTGCAGCATCTGTACGAAACGCTGGCGACACTGGACGATGTCGCGTTGCCGCAAGCCCTGGACCCGTATCCGCAAGAGGCCTTGAGCGGTGACGAAGACTCGACGCTGCTGGTGCTTCGGCAGCGTTACCAGGAATCGCTGGCCGAATTGTCGGCGGATTCGTTGCGCCTGTTGCGGGAGTGGCCCGAGCGCAAGGCCGGCGTAAAATCGGAGCGTTACAGTTACACGGTGCGCGGCCGCGAGATCAGCGGCGCAAACTATCGGGAGTCATTGAGTCACCAGCAAATCCCGAAGATCGCGGCCCCGGACTACCGCGACTGGGGGGAATTGCTGAACTTCCTGTCCAGGGAAAACCTGCCCGGCGCCTACCCGTATACCGGAGGCGTTTACCCGTACCGGCGTCTCGGCGAGGACCCGACGCGCATGTTCGCCGGCGAGGGCACGCCGGAGCGTACCAACCGGCGTTTTCACTACCTGTCGCTGGGGCAGCCGGCGGCGCGATTGTCCACGGCTTTCGACTCCGTGACGCTCTACGGCGAAGATCCGCATGAGCGCCCGGATATCTACGGCAAGGTCGGCAACTCCGGTGTGTCGATTGCCACCGTGGACGACATGAAAAAACTCTATTCGGGTTTCGACTTGTGTTCGCCGACCACGTCGGTGTCGATGACCATCAACGGTCCCGCGCCGATGATCCTCGCATTTTTCATGAACACGGCGATCGACCAGCAGGTCGAGCGGCATTTGCGGGAGACCGGCGGCTGGCAGGCCGCGCAAGAGAAGATCGACGCCTACTTCGCCGGCCGGGAACGGCCGCGGTATCAGGGCGAGTTGCCCGAAGGTAACGACGGTCTGGGACTGGGTTTGCTCGGCATCTCGGGCGACCGGGTGGTGGACGCCGAGACTTACGCGCGGATCAGGCAGGAGACGCTTGCGACCGTGCGGGGCACGGTGCAGGCCGACATCCTGAAGGAAGACCAGGCGCAGAACACCTGCATTTTCTCCACCGAGTTTGCGATGAAAATGATGGGTGACGTGCAGCAGTTTTTCATCGACAACAAAGTACGCAACTACTACAGCGTCTCGATCAGCGGCTATCACATTGCCGAGGCCGGCGCGAATCCGATCAGTCAGCTCGCGTTCACGCTCGCGAACGGTTTTACGATCGTCGAGTATTACCTGGCGCGCGGGATGGACATCGACGATTTTGCGCCGAACTTGAGTTTCTTTTTCTCCAACGGGATGGATCCCGAGTACACGGTAATCGGACGCGTCGCGCGCCGCATCTGGGCGCGCGCGATGCGCGAGCGTTACGGCGCCGGCGCGCGTTCGCAGATGCTCAAATACCACGTACAGACTTCAGGCCGCAGCCTGCACGCGCAGGAGATCAGCTTCAACGACATCCGGACGACGCTGCAGGCGATGTACGCGCTGTTCGACAACTGCAACAGCCTGCACACCAATGCCTTCGACGAGGCGATCACGACGCCGACCGAGCAGTCGGTGCGCCGCGCTGTGGCGATCCAGCTCATCATCTCCCGCGAGCTCGGGCTCAATTTCTGCGAGAACCCGTGGCAGGGTTCGTTCGTCATCAACGAGCTTACGGACCTGGTCGAAGAGGCCGTCTATCGGGAGTTCGAACGCATCTCCGAGCGGGGCGGTGTGCTCGGCGCAATGGATACGATGTATCAGCGCGGCAAAATCCAGGAAGAAAGCCTGTATTACGAAAGCAAGAAACACGATGGATCGCTGCCGCTGATCGGGGTCAACACCTTCCTGCCGAAAGCCGGTCAGGAAGACGAAGTGCATGAGCTGGAGCTGATGCGCTCGACCGAAGCGGAAAAACAGGAGCAGATCCGAACTCTGCGCGCCTTCCAGGCGACGCACGAGGCCGACGGCGAACCGGCGCTCAAACGGCTTCAGGCGGTTGCGCGCCGGCGGGATAACGTGTTCGCCGAGCTGATGGAGACGGTCAAGTCTAGCTCGCTCGGCCAGATCTCGGCTGCGCTCTACGACGTCGGCGGCGAGTATCGGCGTAATATGTAGGTCGTCGCAATAGATCGTCTCAATATAGATCATCTCAATATAGATCATCTCAATAGATCATCGAAATGCCAGGAAGCCGACCATGAGTGAAATCGTCCTGTACGAGCAGCGCGACAGCCTTGCCCTGATTACCCTCAATCGCCCCGATGCGATGAACGCCTTCACTTCCGAGATGAGCGCCGATCTGCTGGCGGCGCTGGAGAAGGCCAACGAGGAAACGTCGGTACGGGTCGTGGTGCTCACCGGTGAAGGCCGAAGCTTCAGCGCCGGAGCGGATCTCAAAAGCGGGCTGGTCGGCCGCAGCGTCCACGGCAAGCTGCAGTACGAATATCGGCCGGTGTTGTCGGCGATAGCAACGATGCCCAAGCCGGTGATTGCCTGCGTGGGCGGGTCGGCGGCCGGTATCGGCCTGTCGGTGGCGCTGCAATGCGATCTGTTGATCATGGCTGAGGACGCGTTTTTGCTGTCGCCGTTCACGACGATTTCACTGGTGCCGGACGGCGGCCTCAACTGGCAGCTCGTGCGCCAGCTCGGTTACCGGCGGGCGTTCCAGCTCAGTATCGAGTCGGAGCGTATTCCGGCCGAGCAATGCGTCGCGCTGGGGCTCGCAAACCGCGCTGCGCCCGCCGAGGCGCTGCTGGACGCCGCGCTGGACTGGGCGGCAAGCCTCGCGAAACGGGCCCCGCTATCCGTGGCTGCCACCAAGAAGGTCATGCGCCATGCCATGGACCACGGCTTTGCGAGCGCCTACGATCTCGAGGCCGAGGTCCAGCAGATGCTGTTTCGATGTGAGGACAATGTCGAAGGCGTGCAGGCCTTTTTCGAGAAACGTGAGGCCAACTTCAAAGGAAGGTAGGTTTTCAGGTCATGAGCATGTCGATCCTAAAGGCAAAGAACTGAAGGCCAAGGACAATAGGCAAGGGACAATAGGCAGGGGACAGTAGGCCTTCAGATTACGGGCGTATCGATCGGAAGGGCAAGGCACGGTAGACTTTAAGCCCGCGATCGAAACAATGGGAACGGCCGTGACCAGAACGATCTTCGAAGACGAGCACGAGATGTTTCGTGACTCGGCAAGGAGCTTTTTTCAAAACGAGATCCAGCCGCATGCCGCCCGCTGGTACGAGCAGGGGATCGTCGATCGCGAGGCCTACCTGAAAGCGGGCGAGCAGGGGCTGTTGCTGATGTGGGCCGACGAACAGTACGGCGGCGCCGGCGTCGAGGACTTCCGTTACGAACAAATCCTGATCGAGGAAAACGCCCGTTACGGAGACAACGGCTTTTTCTTCTGGCTGCACAGCCGCCTGGTGGGCCCGTATATCGGCCAACTCGGTACCGGCGAGCAAAAACGGCGCTGGCTGCCGAAGTGCGTGACGGGCGAACACATTCTCGCCGTCGCGATGACCGAACCCGGCGCCGGCAGCGACGTCGCGGGCATGCGCGCGCGAGCCGAGGACCGGGGCGATCATTTCCTGCTCAACGGCTCGAAAACCTATATCTCCAACGGCATCAACGCCGATCTCGTCGTCGTTGCCGCGCGCACCCTTCCGGACAAGAGCCACGGCTTGAGCCTGTTCGTCGTCGAGCGCGGCATGGAAGGTTTCGAACGCGGCAGAAACCTCGACAAGATGGGGCTCAAGAGCCAGGACACGGCCGAGCTGTTTTTGAACAACGTCCGGGTCCCGAAGGAGAACCTGCTCGGCGAGTTGCATCGGGGCTTCTACGATCTGATGCACTTCCTCGCCGAGGAGCGGCTGCTGGCCGCGGTGGGTTTCATGGCCAATGCCGAGGCGGCGTTTGCCGAAACGATGGAATTCATCACCGAGCGCAAGGCTTTCGGCCGGCCGGTTGCCGAATTCCAGAACACCCGGTTCCGCATGGCCGATATGCGCACCGATCTCGACGTTGCACAGGCTTATGTCGATCATTGCGTCATGCAGCACGTCGCCGGGAAGCTCACCGCCGACGATGCGGCGAAGGCCAAGCTCCATGCGAGCGAGCTCGAAGGTCGCGTCACCGACGAATGCGTGCAGTTGCACGGCGGTGCCGGTTACATGAACGAATATGCAGTGTGCCGTCGTTACACCGACGCACGGGTATCGAGGATTTATGCGGGCAGCTCCGAGATCATGCGGGAGATCGTCGCCCGCTCGCTGGGCCTGGATCCGCGGTAGTCGGGCTTGAGCTTCGGGTGGAGATTCTGAGATGCGTGTTGCGGTCGACATCAGCCTGTATCCGCTGGATGCGGATTTTATTCCCCCGATCAAGGACGTGATAAGCCGCCTCGACGGTCATCCCGGGATCGAGGTCGCGACGAATCCGATGAGCACGCAAATCCGCGGCGAGTACGACGTCGTCATGGATGTTCTCAAGCGCGAGATCGAAACCACGTTCGAACGGGTACCCAAGGCCGTGTTTGCAATACGCATATTGAACAACCCGCTCGCGGGCTAGTCGCCAGGCCGATGCGGGCTTTTTGCGGGACGGGGCGCTGATGGACTCGCTCGCCGCTTCGATCCTGGCGGCGGCCAGAGAGCAGTCTCCGGCCGAGGCGCTGGTGGTGATACTCGCCGTTGCCTATCTGGTACTCGCGATCCGGCAGAACATCTGGTGCTGGGCATGCGCTGCCGGCAGCACGGCTTTGTCGGTGTACGTGTTTTTCGGCGCAATGCTCTACATGGAGTCCGCGCTGAACGGCTTCTATTTCGCAATGGCCGTTTACGGCTGGTATTGCTGGTATACCGGCGGCGGTGGTGGTGACGAGCTGCCGGTCTCGGTGTGGCCCGCGCGTGTGCATGCCGCCGCTTTGTCCGGCATCGTCGTGCTGAGCCTCGGCAGCGGCTACCTGCTTGCGAACCATACCGACGCGGCGTATCCCTACGTCGATTCTCTGACCACCTGGAGCGCGGTCTGGGCCACTTTCCTGGTCGCCCGCAAGGTGCTGGAGAACTGGTGGTACTGGCTGGTCATCGACCTGGTTTCGATATTCATCTATTGGTCACGCGATCTTCCCCTAATCGCAGCGCTATTCGTGTTATACGTGATTCTGGTTCCAATCGGACTGGTGAGTTGGACCCGATCGTTCCGCCTGCGAACTGCGTAAGCTCGACCGAAAGACCGGAGACCGTGCTGGCCGCGATCCCGGGCTGGCAGGATGCGGGCTATCGCGAGTTGGCGGGCGGTCTGAACAACCGCAGCCTGTTGCTGGAAGCGGACGGCGAGCGCGCCGTGCTGAAAATCGACACGGCGCCGCGGCGCCGGCCCTATAACAGCCGCTACGAAGAGGCACGCGTTCAATCGGCCGCGGCGGATATCGGTCTCGCCGCCCGAGTGTTGTTCGTGGACGAAACCACGTTCCTGTCCGAGTATCAGGCGGGGTCGGTCTGGACACGCGAATCGCTGAACGACGAAGGCAACCTCGTTGCGCTGGCGGCCACGCTCAGACGGCTGCACTCGCTACCGCTCACCGGCCGGACCTTCGATATTCATGCCGCGGCGAAAATCTACGCCAATCATATTGACGACAACATCGACAATAACGTCAACGACGCCGACCCGGAGATCGTCAAGCGATGCGTCGCTGTCATCGAATCGATGCCCCCGCCGCAGAACCTGTGTTGCTGCCACAACGACCTGGTCGCACAAAACGTCGTCGCGACGCCCGAGCTCAAGTTGCTCGACTGGGAGTATGCCTGCGACAACGATCCGTTCTTCGACCTGGCGACCGTCGTCGCACACCACGAACTGAGCACCTCACAAGCCGAACTGCTGCTGGAGGCCTACTTCGACGGCGACGGCCGTCGCTGGCGTGAGCAGTTCATCCGCCATGAGCGCCTGTACGATGCGCTGCACTGGCTATGGCTTGCCGCCGCTGGCGCCGACGAGCGGACCCTGGACGCGATTCGCCAAAGCCCGACCTGAGGCGCGATGCCGGCACGTACCGCTAGGCAGGCTCCGGTCGCCTCGGACCGGCCTTAGCGATCTCAGGAGGGACCTCAGGGATAAATCCGATACGTGTACTCCGGCACGACGACATCGTAGTACGGCTGCAGGAACATTAAGGATACGGGAAAGCCGTAAGCCCGCCAGAAGCTTACGTCTTACGAAATCGCCCCCGCCTGTCGTGCGCGGCTCACCAGCGGTTTCTGAGTTCGCGAAGTTTCAGGAACACGGTTTTCGGCTCGGGCGCGGGCTCGAGGTCCGGGAATTCCTCACGCAGCCGTGCGATGACCGTCGGGTTTTGCAGCCTAAGGAAGGTATTGATCCGCCGCTCGTCCGCCAGGGTGGTCACCAGCGCGTCGACGGGGTCCTGGTCGGCGTAGTCGTCGATCATCCGTTCGGCCGTCTCGTTGTCCGGTTCGCGATCCAGCGTGAAGCGCAGGTTGTTGCTCAGATAATCGTGTCCCGGGTAAATCAGCGTTCGATCGTCGAGGCGGTCGAGCTGCTGCGCGAAGGTCTCGTAGAGCGCCTCTGGATGTCCGCCGTTGTGGCAATTCCCGGCGCCGGCATTGAACAGTGTGTCGCCGGTGAACAGCGCCGGCTGCTCCGTATGCGAAAGCACACACACGTGCGCCATCGTATGGCCGGGCGTATCGAGGCACTCCAGTTCCACGGTGGCGCCGACGCGGATGATGTCGCCGGCGCCGACGCCGCGGTCGACGTTCGGAATCCGGCGTCCGGCGTTTTGGTGCGCAATGAGTCTGGCGCCGGTGGCCGCGAGCATTGCGGTATTGCCGCCGATGTGGTCCGCATGCTCGTGTGTGTTCAGTATCTGGGTAATCGTGAATCCCCGGGCGTCGGCCGCGGCCAGGCATTTCCGATGATCCAGCGGATCGATGGCCAGCGCGTCGCCGGTTTCCGGGCAGGCGATCAGGTAGTTGAAGTTACGCCAGGCGTTGTCGGTCCAGATCTGTTCGACGATCATCGGTGTGCCGCCTCCGCTGCGGTGCACGCACGCTTCTCGCCGACCCGGGTGCCGACCCGGGTCTCCGGTACCCGGATGTCGTTTGCCGCCGGCGTTTGCGCCGTGATGTTGTTGACGACGGTTTCGGTACCCGCAGCCGTCGGGACTACCGGCAGCACCGCGATCGCGGCGATCACGGGTTTGGGAATTGTCGCTCGCATGTTCTCGACGAACCCGTCTCGAGGTCGCTTCGGGATGCCGATCATAACGATCCGGGATTCCGGTAACCACCCGCATCGCCGGGAGCAACATGTTGCTCTTAAACAACGGTTTCGGGGGTGCTTGCTCGATCGATCCGGCAAACCTTCTAAAAGATTGACATCATGCAGGATTTCTGAGAACTTTCGCTTTGTCGAAGCGTCGCCTGTCTGCAACAAAGCACGGCGGACAAAGAGGCGACACCTTCAGGTACGACTTGGCGGGGGATTCAGGGGGCCAGGTACCACGTACTCACGTAGGTAACGACGGCGGCTCCGCAAGGGGCCGCTTTTTTTTGGATCGCGATCGGCGCTTTCGGCCCGACAGTCTTCACCCGCCCGGCCGGGACCGGCGTTTCGGCAAACGGACCTGATGCAGGCAGGGTCCGGTCGCCTTATCTCAACGGGTGTCGTGATCGGCAAGGCGCTCGTGGCGTATCCGTATCAGGGTTCGACTCGAAACCCGGCGCGCCTGAGCAGACCGGCGCCGGCGTCGAATTCGCTGCGGTCCGCGTAGGTCATGACGACCTCGAATTCGCCGGTGCCGCGGCGGAACCAGTCGAGGTTCAGTGCCGGCGAGATTCGTTCGAGCCGTTCGACAAAAGCCCGGGCGCGATACGGTTCGCCGAAGGTCAGCAGCGTCGACTGCCCCAGCTCCGAATACAGGCCGGCGGATTCCCCGGCGGATCCGTCACCGATGACATAGTTCAGATGACGATAGATATAGCCGGAATACCAGGTTGCGCCGGCCGGTATGCCGCGGCCGTCGACCACGATTCGACCGGGGCCGTAGTTGTAGGCGGCCAGCGCCAGATGCAGGTTGTCGTCGTAACGCGCCAGCAACTCCTTCAGGTATCTCGCGCCCGCATCGATGTTCGTGCACGGATCGTAGAGCTGGCTCAGGCGGTAAATGCCCAGGTGTCTTGCGGTCACGGGCCAGCGTATCTGCATGACGCCGTGCGCATTGGCGCGCGAGCGCGCCGTGGCCACGAAGTCGCTTTCTCCCCGGGCGACCGCGAGCAGCAGGGTCTCCGGCAGCCCGTACTCGATGGCGGCGGCGGCGAAACAGGTCGCATGCGGGAAGCGGTAGGCGGGTTCGACGTGCTGCCCGGTTTCGGCATACTGGCGCCAGGCCGAATCGAGCGCATCGTCGTCCATCGCCGCGCGCGCGGCGGATACGACGCAGAGCAGGCCAAGGGCAATGCCGGCAAATCGTAACGGCGTGGAACGCTGCACCGTCTCACTCATCCGGCATGTCCAGGCCGGTCGCGCGCGAAATCTGAGACAGACTGGCCGTCAGCTCGTCGCCGTTGCTATAGGCGAAAGCCACTTCGTAAACGCCGGGCTTGACTTTGACGACTCGATAATCGAGCCCGGTCACCCGCTGCAAATGTGTAATGAAGCCGGTCGCGGCGATTTCGCTGCGAAACGGGCTCCAGAAGGCATACCATTGCAAGGTGTCGCTCGGCTCCGACGCCGGGGGACCCCCGCTGGGTCTCCCGGGTGAGACATCGACGGGCTCCGGTTCGGCGGCGCCATGTCCGGCATTCTCGAGCCGAGTTCCGATCGGCTTCGATTCGGCGAGGCTCGTTTCAGGTGCATCGAACCCGGATGGCCTCTTTTTTGCGTCGTCCGGTTCGGTTGCGAGTTTGGCGGGCGTTTCCGCGGCCTGCCGCGGTGTCGGTTCCGCCGGCGGCACCTCGGGTTCGGCCGTATCGGCTCGGGTGGTTTCGGGTTGCGAATCCGTTCTTCGCGCCGGGACGGCTTTCGACACGGCGGATTGCAAGGGCAGTGTGATGACGCCGCTGTCCGATGGCGTCGATTGCGGCTCGAATCGCGGCACGCCGAACAGCGCCAGCAGCATCGCGACGGCGAGCGTGGAGCCCAGCAGAATACCGGCCAGCCGGATCATGCCGAGGCCCTCACGTCAAATCCTCGACTTCGAGCCCGCGCCATTCGACGGCGCCGCGCGCTTGCGCCGAAATCGCGGCCAACTGCCGGAGCCAGGCGCCAAGCGCGGCGTTCCGCAGGCCGCGGCGGAGTGTCGCGTCGCAGCGTAACGGCAAACGGTCGATATGGTTGGCGAGCCGCCGCGCGAGCGCCGA
Source organism: Woeseiaceae bacterium (assembly GCA_028279985.1). GTDB lineage: Bacteria > Pseudomonadota > Gammaproteobacteria > Steroidobacterales > Woeseiaceae > UBA1847. Next base: position 55,889 of record JANQMR010000024.1, on the reverse strand, counting down.
GTCGGCGACCGCAATGGCGTAGTAGACGTCGTTGCGTACTTCCACGGGCCAGCTTTCGCGGCTGATGGAGACACTCCTGCCGTCATGAAAAAAGGCGACCGGGAATCGCAGCGTGTTTCCGGATATCACCAGGCGTGCCGTCGTGCGTGGACGGCAGCCGGCATCGCCGAGCCGGACGAGACCGTGGCCGGTTTGATGCTTCAGCAGGAAAACGACGGCATCGTCGTAAGCCGGGGCGCGCAGCACCGAGCAGCGACCTGAACCGGAAACCCGATTCGACAGACCGGCTGCCGAGTAGGCTCTGCCGTGACAGGCCACAACGTCGCCCGGGCCGCCGATCGCGAGCGGGCCCAATACCGCCCGTGTCCGCCCGCCCGGCATCGCAACCGCTTGCACCTGCGTCGACTCAGCGGCGTAGGGGCGCCTGTCCCGCCGAGTTCGCGCGAGCGGCTCGCCGCGATCCAGCATGACGTAGGCGCTGGCGCTGACGGCCGGCAGTTCGCCGTCCGCGGACAGGTCGCCGTCCTTGGACGGCTTGTTGCTCCCGGCAGGGGTTACGCCGACCCAGTACTGATAGAGATCCCCGTCGATCCGATGGGCCTTGCCGCTCAGGATCGCGTTGCTTCGCCGTCCGTCGCCGCTGCGTTCCAGCGCCCGGTTGCGAATCAGGTTGTTGCCGATCAACTCGACGGTGCCGTCTAGCCCGCCCGGATCGCCGCCGCTTGCGGTCCGCTCGACGACGTAGTCGCCGGCCACCTGGCGGTGCAGGGCGCAAGCCAGCTCATGCGCCAGGTAGTTCGCGAGCAGGTCGTTCTGACCGGCCGTAAACGGCACGTCACGGGTGCCCAGGAATACCGTATCGGTATCCCGCTGGCGCAAGGCTCGGCGTTCCGGCGCCGTCAGGTAACCGGACCACTGCCGTCCGAAGCCGCCCACCCATTCACGCTGGACACTGTCCAGCGCGCGCACGCGGACCGTGAACCGGCCGTCCAGTTCACGGTCGGTCTCGACGCCGACGTAATAGTGCACCCGGTCCCGTTCGCACGCGCCCGCCGTTGCCGGTGCTGCACGCTGCCGCCATCCGATCGAGATACCTGCCTCGTCGACGGCCGCATCGAGCAGCCGGTCGCGCAAGGACAGCGCCAGCGCGTTCGAGGTCGCGGCCGGCGTGCCTTCGTTCATGACGACGAACAATACGGTCTCGCCCTTGAAACGCGGGTGTTCGCTCAGTTGCCGCGTCACATGCGGTATCAGTTCGCGATCCAGCCAACGTTCCAACGTGGTTTCACGCGCTTCGGCTGCGGCGGAGAGGAGTGCGGCAGCGAGCAGCAGTGTCGGCGTCGGACGGCTCATGATCCGCTGATCCTGAGTTCGCCGTCGGCGCCGATGATCAACTCGCCGCCCCGATCGCCGCCCCGATGCGCCCGCAGGATCTCGTCCAACTCGCGCCGGAGCTTGTCCGGTAGTGTCACACCCCATCCGGTTTTAGTCGTATCGGCCCCACTGCGCGCCAGCGACTCGACGACGACGGGCGGCACGGTTGCCGCGTCCATTTCGTGAAAGCGCTTGGGTGTCGAGGCATCCCAAAAGCTGATCGTGCCGTCACGCACGGTCATGCGCCGGGCGCGTCCGTCGTTGATGGCGTAAAGGCCGACCTGGCCGGATGCCACCAGTCGGGTCAGTGCGAAGTCCGACTCGAAGCGCAGCGAAAAGCCTTCGGCGGCCGGCGCGGACACCTCGACCGGCGGGTTATAGGATTCTGGTTCTGGTTCTGGTTTGCTGGTTGCCAGCACCGGAATCGACCGCCGTGGGGACGGGCGACGCAATACGACGGGCCGGGCGGCGGGTTCGGCCTCGAGCCGCGTCCGCGTTTTGTTCTCGGCCGGCGTCGCCGCGGTTCTTTGCGGCGGGTTATCCGGGGGCGATTCGAGCCCGGTTGGTACCGGCGGCGCGGGCGGTGGTACCGTCTCCGTCTTCGCCGTTGCAGGCAGCGAGGCCTGCAGGCTTTGTACCAGTGCAAAGATCGCAACCAGGCACAAGGCCAGGATCGCCATGAAACGCATCACGTCGGTTTGCAGGTCCGCTACGCCGCCGTCACCGTCGGGGCGCATCATGCGGTACGCGAACGGCGAGCGAATCACGAGGCCCGCTCCGGCGGCGACGGATCGGACGGGCGCCCGACGTGGCGTTCCCCGAGGTGGCGTTCGATGCGATTGAGGCTCGCACGCATTTCCGACGTGTCTATTCGGGCGGCGTAGTCGTAGCTCTGCTGCAGGCGCGCGCCGAGCGTTACGGTTTTGTATACCCGCAAGAGGTAGCCGCCGACCCCACCGAATATCGTCGTCGACAGCGCCAGCAGAATGCCGCCGTCGATCATGCGTTCGAGCATTGCAAAAGCGCCCTCGCTGACGGCGAGCTCCCGATCGCCCAGCGCAAAAATCAGGGCGCTGCGCATGCCGATCGCGGTCCAGATCACGCCCGTGCCGAAGAACAAGGTCGTCCAGATATCGGCGAGGTGATCGAGCTGCACGATGCGCTCGATCGGACGCTCCGCGGGCTCGTCGATCTCGAGTAGTCGCTCGAGCCGGTGCAGCGTTACGAAAAAGGCCAGCAGCAGGGCTGCGAATACCGGAATCGACGAACCGAGATTGGCATAAATCCAGGCGAACCAGTCGCCGGGCGCCGCCGGGGCCGAGGTATCGAGACGAATCAGCCCGAAGCGCGACAGCAGGTACAGGAGCGCCGCGCCGCCGGTCAGCGTGGCGAATCCGCCTGCGACGACGCCCTGGATGAAAGCCCGGCCCGGCATGGTCCCGCCTCAGCGTGCGGCACAGGCCTTACAGGTGGCTTCCAGGACGAGTTCGACCTCCTTGAACAGCCGGTCCGCGCGATAGTAGGCGTTACTGTCCTCGGTGACCTTGAGCAGGCCGCGCTCCTTGTCGGAAAGTTCCCGCTCCATGTCGAACAGGACTTTTTGTTTGTTGGGGCAAGCGTGCGCGCAGTTGTTGTAGTCGCTGCGCAAGCTCATGAACTTTACGTTGAAGTAGCGATTGTAATAGTGCTCCGCCTGGCGCTTGCTCAACAGTCCCCGGTCCGTGGACCACAGCAGGAACTCGCTGAAGGCGCGCCTGTTCTCGGGCTTGGGGTCTCCCTCGGCGGTGGTGAGCAGGTCGTCGAAGTAACGGTCGTAGTAGGCTTCGCAACCGGCCGAGAGCGCGGCCTGGACCTGGTCGATCGCCGTGTCCAGATTCCGGCTCTGCGGGGACGCGCAGTCCGGTTGGGGGGTCGCACAGCCGCCGAGGAGGGCGAAAGCCGCGAGCAGGCCGCTCAGGCGCAGGGCGTATGGCCTTGTCTGTTTCACGATGTCTCTCCGTCTATTGGGTCGGCGTCCCTCGAGCCGCCACTCGAGCCGCCGTTCACGCTACTACCGTTCAAGCGGACTGCGATAAGCCGGCTCGATGCTGCCGGGCGGCGGTCCGGCAACCAGCGCCTCACCCTGTTCGTCGCCGAACAGGATTGTCTTGACGCCGCCGACGACTTCGATCATCTCCGGTGTGATGATGCCGAACGACTGGTTGAGCTGTTCCATCAGCGTTGCGCGCGCAATCTCCTGGCGCGTTCGCTCGATCAGGACGCCGGTTTCCTGCATGTCGAGGTAAATGTCCGACGCCAGTACCGCAAGCGACTGGTCGCCCCGGCTGCCGGACGTGGCGACCAGCTCGTAATACTGTTTGAAGCGTTCCGACAGGCGCATGCCGGATCGCCCGCGCAAGGTCGGTGAAGGTTTGTTCGCCGCGTTCCCCGCGGATCCGCCGACGAGCGTTTCCTGCAAGGTCCAAGGCGTCATCTTCTTGCCGAGCTCGTTACGCAGCCCGCGTTCCAGGCTCCGGCGGGTGTTGTTCACCGTGTGTTCCATGTCGGGCAGACGCTCTTCCATGATCGTCAACATCTCGAGATAACTCGCGCCGATCTGTCGCGCCAGGCGCTGGCAGCCGGGGTCGTTTTCGGCGCCTTCGCATTTACTCTCGACATAAAGCCGTTGCTGCTGGTCGAGCTTGCCGATCACTTCCTGCAGCCCGGTTTCCATGTCCCGCGCGACATTGCCGGTCTGGCGCAGGTCCTCGACCACGGTGGTCGGAAACAGGCGGATCGTCGGTGTATCGGCGGCTGCCGTCGAGGTCGCGAACACCGCCGCAAGGCCGATCGCTGCAGACAGGATGCGCATGGTCTCGTCGTTCATCTCGCGGTCCTCTTTTCGGCGGGCCAGTCATGGGGAAACAATGACGGAAACACGTTGAGGCAGACGCTACGCGGGCGGCGATGAATAGAGGCTGAACGTTGGGCCACGGCACGAAAGCCTTCCAGGACTCGTTCCATTCCGCGCGGGCGGCAGTCGCTGACGGCCGGCACGGACCCGATCTCGACGCAGCGGCGGAACGACTGCGTCGTCAATCGTTGCGACACCCGGGCTCGACGGGCTCAAGGTAGGTTCTAACACCTATTGTGTTTATTACGACCAGCAAGTGAGAATGATTATCATTTTTTCATTCGGGGCGAGAACACGTCTGCGTCGCCACGCGAAGCAGGCGCCGACCGCCGCCGGGTAATCAAGGCGAATAACCGACAAGGAACCTGCATGAAAGTCGATGGCGGCACGCTGGCATCACTCGAGAAAGGACAGACGGGCGTCATCACGGCGGTCAATGCGTCCGATCCGCAGATTCAGCGGCTGATGACGCTGGGTCTCGTCGAAGGCGTCGAAGTCGAGCACGCCACCACGGCGCTCGGCGGAGACCCGCTGGAGTTGCGCCTGTTCGGGAAGCGCATTTCCTTGCGTCTCGAACAGGCGCGTCAGTTCCAGATCGCACCGGTTGCGGGTATTGGCGACTAGGCGCAAAGAAGTCGGCGTACCCGTCAGCCAGATTTCCGTCCAGCGCGAAGCCGATGCCGGCATCGCGGTCGTCGGCAATCCGAACTCCGGCAAGAGTACGCTGTTCAACCGGCTGACCGGGCTTTCGCAGCGGATCGGCAACTACCCCGGCGTCACCGTGGAACGCCACGTCGGCATGCTGAAAGCGGGCGATCGCAGGATCGAGTTGATCGACCTTCCCGGCACCCACTCGCTCAGCGCGCATTCCCTCGAGGAACGGATCGTAGTCGATGTCATCTTCGGCCGCCTGCCGGGGAGCCGGAAGCCGGACGCCGTCCTGGCCGTCGTCGATGCCACCAATCTCTATCAGGGCTTGTATCTCGTTCAGCAGTTGCAGGGCCTCGACGTACCGCTTGCGATCGCGCTCACGATGACGGACGCGGCCGCGGCTGAAGGGCTCGAGATCGATGTCGGCGTGTTGCGGGCTCGCCTTGGCGGCATACCGGTTTGTCCGGTGGTCGCAACGACGGGCGAGGGTCTCGGCAAGCTCCGTCGCGTGCTGCAGCAGCTGCCGGGCACGGCGTCACGACCGGTGGAGCCGGCCTGGCCCGAGCTCGCCGAGGCGGCGGGTAGGCTCGTGCAGGCGGCTGACGGGCCCCTGGCGCTCGCCGCAGCGGAGCGGCTGCTGATCGACGGTGCGGACGACGATGCCATTACTGTTCGACCGGCCGGTCGACCGAGCGATTCGAACGCGGACGGAGATGCGCGGTTGCTGAATCGCCTGCGACGGGAGGTTTTCGGCAGCGAGCCGCCGCTGGCGATGGAAGCCCGCGTCCGTTACCGGCACGTACTTGCAATACTGAATGACGTGCAGCGTCGGGTCCCGGCCGTCACCCGGTGGCACCGCCGCATTACCGACTGGCTGAACCGGCCCTGGCCGGGCACGATCGGTCTGTTCGTCGTCATGGCGATCGTGTTCCAGGCCGTATTCGCCTGGGCGACGCCGCTGATGGACCTGATCGACGCGGGAACCGCGATGCTGGCCGCCGCGTTCACGGGACTGCTCGGCGACGGGATGCTGGCGAGCCTTGTGTCCGACGGCGTGATCGCCGGTGTCGGCAGTGTCGTAATCTTCCTGCCGCAGATCCTGATCCTGTTCCTGTTCATCATATTGCTCGAGGATTCCGGTTATCTGGCGCGGGCGGCTTACCTGATGGACCGCGCAATGCGCTCGGTCGGCCTGTCCGGGCAGTCGATCATACCGATGATCTCGAGTTTCGCCTGTGCCGTGCCGGGGATCATGGCCACGCGTGTCATTCCCAACCGCCGTGACCGGATTGCAACCATCCTCGCGGCGCCGTTTATGACCTGCTCCGCCCGGCTGCCCGTTTACGCCTTGCTGATTGCCGCGTTCGTTCCGGCCGAGCGGTTCGGGATTCTGAATCTGCAGGGGCTGGTGCTTTTCGGCCTGTATTTGTTCGGCATCGTGATGGGCGTGCTGACCGCATTGCTGTTACGGAAGACCGCGCTGCGCGGTCCGAAGCCGCCGTTCGCGCTGATGCTCCCGGAGTTTCGGCGGCCCAATCTGCGTACCGTCGCGATGCAGCTCTGGGGCCGGGGGAAGATGTTCTTGTATCGCGCCGGTACCGTGATTTTTGCGGTTGCGGTCGTGATCTGGGCGCTGGCGTATTTTCCGCGCTCCGATGCGCTCGCGCCCTATGTCGAGGAACGACGTATCCTGGCGGCCGGCAGCCTCGACGGCGCGGCGCTCGACGAGGCCTACGCGCGTATCGATAACGAGGCGGCGGCGCTGCAACTGGAGCAAAGCTGGCTCGGTCGCGCGGGCAAGTTCGTCGAGCTGGTTTTTACGCCGCTAGGCTGGGATTGGCGGGTTTCCGCGGCGGTCATTGCGGGATTTCCGGCACGCGAAGTCGTCGTCGCCGTACTCGGCACCGTGTATGCGGTCGGAGACCAGGCCGACGAAGCAAACCTGTCGGATCGTCTCGCGTCTGCCGTCTGGCCCGACGGACGTCCCGTGTTCACGCTGCCGATGGTGTTGGGGCTTCTCGTGTTCTACGCTTGTTGCCTGCAGTGCGCGGCGACCATCGCCGTGATCCGGCGGGAAACCAACGGTTGGCGGTGGCCGGCATTCGCTTGGTTTTACATGACCGCGATCGGTTACGCCGGCGCGCTGCTGGTCTTTCGGCTGGGGAGCTGACTGTCGCCGCATATCGCCGTGTATCGCCGCAAATCGCCGCATATCGGGCCTCAGCTTTCCCAATCCCGCTCCAGCCGCCGTGCGGCGAGAAAGAACAAGGCCGCGGCAATCAGGTAGAACATCGATCCGGCAAGAATGGCGTAACGCAGGGAATCGTCTCCGAAACGTGCGGCAAGTCCGTCGGACATCGCGCCGAGGAGCACGTTGCCGAGTCCCAAGCCGATCAGGTTGTTGATGAACAGGAATACGGCGGATGCCGTGGCGCGCATGTTCGCGGGTACGATCTGCTGGATCGAGGCGATCACCGGGCCGAGCCAGGCCAGTCCGAGCCCGATCGGAACCAGCAATGCAAAAAACGTAATCGTGAGACTGTCGGAAAAAATGGCAAGGAAAAAAAACGGTACCGCCATCAGAAAGGCAATCGCCGGCACGTTTGCGTACGCACTGCGTTTTCCCTTGCCGAGTCGGTCGGCGATGGCGCCGCCGGCCCAGGTGCCGGCAAGACCGCCGATCAGGATAATCGCGCCGAAATACATCGAAGCGTCCAAAAGCGACATGCCGAAACTTCGGACCAGCAGCGACGGCAGCCAGAAAAACAGGCCGTAACCCATCATCGACGAGGCCGAGGCGCCGAAGGCAATGAGCCAGAAACTGCGTTTCTTCAACAGGGTGCCAATGACCTCGCCGAGCGTTGCCGCCGGGACCTCGACCGGCTGCGGATCGTATTGCCCCCTGAGCGGCTCCCGGACGGTCAGCTTGAACACCGGCGCGACGAGGACGCCGGCGATACCGGCAATGAAAAACGCGTAACGCCAGTCGATCGCCGATGCGATGTAGCCGCCGAACAGGATGCCCAGCGCGCTGCCGATCGGAATCCCGAAAGAGTAAATACCCATCGCCCTGGCGCGCTGCTGCGGCGGAAAATAATCCGCGATCAGGGAGTAGGCGGGCGCAACGCCGCCGGCTTCGCCCACTCCGACCCCGAGCCGCGCGAGAAAAAGCTGCCAGAAGTTCTGCGCCAGACCGCAGACCGCCGTCATTGCGCTCCACACCGTCAGCGCAATCGTCATGATCCAGGTACGGCTGCTGCGGTCCGCGAGCATCGCCACCGGGATCCCGAGTCCGGTGTAAAAAAGGGCGAAGGCCAGGCCGCCCATCAGGCCCAACTGGGTGTCGGTGAGTCCCAGGTCGGACTTGATGGGCACGGCCAGTATGCCGACGATCTGGCGGTCGATGAAATTGAAGGTGTAGACCACCACCAGGATGAACATGACATAGGCGCGATACGTCGCCGACGGCAGGCGGCGGTTCGCGAAGTCGGGTTTGGGCTCGATGGGTTCTGTCTCGATAGAGATGGGTGACTCGGAAGTTACGACTCGGAATTGCGATTCGGAACTGCGATTCGGAACTGCGACTCGGAACTGCGACTCGGAACTGCGAAAAGGCGCGCCCGGCGAAGCCGCTCTGCCCGGCAAAGCCGCATATTCTAGCGCAGCCCGTTCGCGAACCGGGAGGCGGCAGCCGGGTTGTTCCCGTTTACGGATTGCTGGTAGGCTGCTGCGGTGCAGCAATCCCGGGAGCTTCGAAACCGGCGTGAACCCAGCATGAAAAATACGAGCCCGCCAAGCCGTCTGTTGCCGCCCGAAGTCGCCAAACGTGTCGATCATCAGATCCGGGGACGGGTCGCGGGCGCGACCCGGGGTGTTTCCCCGGTGGATCTGGCGGCGGCGCTGATCGACTGGGCAGGTCATCTGGCTTTGTCCCCCGGCAAGCTGTTGTCGCTGGCCGAAAGCGCGGCGCGTAATGCGGCGGAGGTCGTTGCGGCGAATGCGAGCTCGATGGCGGGCAACACCGAGGCGATGGCGCCGCTCGAAAACCGGCGCATGCGTAGCGAGGCCTGGCAGAAATGGCCTTTCTATGCGATGGGGCGGGGGCACGAGCTGGCGCGTGAATGGATGCGGGAGGCAACCACCGGCGTCGACGGCGTGAGCCGCGATCATGAGCGGTTCATGCATTTTTTGGCGCTGCAGATGGTCGATTTGCTGTCGCCGGCGAATTTCCCGCTCACCAACCCCGACGTTCTGATCGCAACCCGTGAGGAGAAAGGCGGCAACCTGCGGCGCGGGATGATGAACTGGCTGGAAGACAAACGCCGCGAAAGGCTCGGTGAGCCGCTGTCGGGGACCGAGGCTTATCAGGTCGGCAAGGACGTGGCGGTGACGCCCGGCAAGGTGATCTTTCGCAATCACGTGATCGAGCTGATTCAGTACTCGCCGCAGACCGAGAGCGTCGTCGCGGAGCCGTTGCTCATCGTGCCCGCCTGGATCATGAAGTACTACATCCTCGACTTGTCGCCGCGCAATTCGCTGATTCGTTACCTGGTCGCCCAGGGCAAGACGGTGTTCACGATCTCGTGGAAGAACCCGACCGCCGAGGATCGCGACCTGACGATGCACGATTACCTGCACGACGGTTTGATGGCTGCGATCGACGCCGTAACGGCCGTGGTCTCCGATCGGCGCATTCACGCCGTCGGTTATTGTCTGGGCGGCACTTTGTTGTCGATTGCGGCGGCCTACATGGCACGCGAGGGTGACGAGCGGATCCGGTCGATGTCGATGTTCGCAGCGCAGGTCGATTTTCGTGAAGCGGGCGAGATCAGCTTGTTCCTGGGTGAGGGAACCCTGGCTTTTCTCGAGTCGTTGATGCACCGGCAAGGTTACCTGAGTATCGAGAACATGACCGGCGCGTTTTCGGCGCTGCGGGTATCGGACCTGGTGCACGACCCGGCCGTACAACGCTACCTGCTGGGTAAGGACCGCAGCCTGAACGACCTGATGGCGTGGAACGCGGACGGAACCCGTATGCCTTACCGTATGCACGGCGAATACCTGCGCAATTGTTACATGGAGAACAATCTCGCCGAAGCGCGTTACGAGGTTGATGGGGGGCCGATTTGTGTCGGCGACATCACCGTGCCGTCGTTTGTGTTGGGCACGGTGACGGATCACGTGGCGCCCTGGAAGTCCGTCTACAAGGTCCATCGCCTGACCCACGGGGAGCTGACTTTTGTCCTGACGACCGGCGGACACAACGCCGGCATCGCCTGTGGGCCCGACCACCCTCGGCGCAAGCACCAGATTGCGACCCGCAAGCCTGGAGAACGGTACCGCGATCCGGACCGTTGGGTGGCCGAAACGCCGGTGACGGACGGTTCCTGGTGGCCGGCCTGGGACGCCTGGCTGGATGCGCATTCCAGCGGAGCGACCGCGCCGCCCTCGACGGGTGACGAAGCGGCCGGCTATGCGCCGGTGGACGATGCGCCGGGGCGGTACGTGTTGGGCTGATATCCTGCCCGGGAAAGATGTTGCAATGCAGCAAAAAGCTGGGTATATTGCATTGCAGCATTACCGGGGAGCGTTGACAGAGGACCCGCAAATGATTGATTTTAAAGACAAAGTGGCCGAAAGGCTGCAACGGTGCACACAGCTCCAGAAAGACGCCTTGGCATCGATGCAGGCGAGCGGTGCCATCGCCGTCGAGACGTACGAAAAGCTGGCCAGGCACAACCTGGACGTCGCGGCCGACGTCGTCGGTTTCACCGTCGATCAGGCGAAAGCCGCCGCCGGCGCGTCGGACGCGAAAGCGTTGCTGGCCAAGCAGATCGATACGGTATCGGCCTTCGCCGAGGCGCTCGAAGCGCATGGCAAGGCCTTCGTAGACCTCGTCGGCGAGGCTGCGTCGAACGTCTCCGGGAACGGCGGGTCGGCCGAAGCCACGCCCGCCGAACCGGGAGCCAGGAAGTCGGCCTGACAGACTCCCCCCCTGAATCAGGCTGGCGAAAGCGGGTGCCGGTTTCCGTCACCCGCTTTATTTTTGTTTACCATAGCAACCTCCGTCGCGCTTCCAACGGAGGTCGAACATGCGCGTAACGAGCATGCGTGTAACGAGTATGCGCGCCGCGATCCGCGCGGCTGCGGTAGCGGTTGCCGTCTTGCCGGTCGTCGGCTGCGGCGACCGCGATGAACCGGTCGAACCGGCTTCAGGCACACCGGCGGCGTTCGACGGGCGCGACAGGCATCGGATCTCCGTCTCGGGGGTTTCGTCGGGCGCCTACATGGCCGTGCAGACGCAGCTTGCGTTCGCGGATCGCATCGCCGGCGTCGCGGCGATTGCGGGCGGTCCTTATCACTGCGCGGAAGGCAGCGTACAGACGGCGCTGGGACGCTGTTTGACGGGCGAGGGCTTGAAGGTCGAGCCGATACTCGCATCGGTGAGGGAGAGGGCGGCCGCGGGCAGTATCGCGGGCACGGACAAACTCGCCGAGTCGCGCGCCTGGGTGTTTCACAGCCCTGTCGACGATGTCGTATCGCCTCGTACCAGCGAACTTTTGGTCGTGCTCTACCGGAGCTTCCTGCCTGCCGGATCGGTTGCCTTCGTCGACGACGTCGAAGCGGCGCACGGTTTTCCGACGCTGGATAAAGGCGTCGCCTGCAAGGAGATGGGCGGGGACTATCTGAATGCCTGCGACTTCGATTCGGCCGGACGTCTGTTTGCCCATCTCTACGGTGCGCTCAACCCTCGCGCCGGGACCGCGGTCGCCGGCAATCTGCAGAAAGCGGACTTCTCCCGGTTCTTCGATACCGATGCCGATATCGCCGGCGAGGGATTCGTCTATGCGCCGGCGTCCTGTCGGGACGATCCGTCCGATTGTCGCTTGCATATCGTCTTCCACGGCTGCAGGCAGGGCGCCGAGTTCGTCGAGGACCGTTTCGCAACGCAGGCCGGTTACAACGAGTGGGCCGAGACCAACGACATCGTCGTCGTCTACCCGCAGGTCGAGAAGAGCCTGTTCAATCCGCAGGGATGTTGGGACTGGTGGGGATATACGGATTCGGACTACGACACGCGCAGCGGTGCGCAGGTCGCGGGCATTGCGGCAATGATCGATGAGTTCGCCGCCGGAGCGTTGTTCTTCGACGCCCAGGTGGAAGCCGGAGTGGTCGACGATTACTGACGGCGCATGAAGTCCTATCGAGGCCCGTGTCCGTAGCGCAACCCTCGGTAGGGCCTGTCAAGCGCCTGCACCCGGCCGGCGGCATCGGGTACACCCGACATATCGAGGTAAAACCCGTTGATCACGTCGCGCCAGAGGATGGCTTCCGAGAGCTGCAGGTTGAGCTTGCCGAGTACGTGGTAATACCGTTCTTCGTCGATGCGGCCCTCGAGCGACAACCAGTCGCGGCGCAGGGCTTTGACCATATCCACGCCCTCGTAGTGGTCGTCGTAAATCGACTGGATAAGCGTCTTTCCGGAGGGCATTTCGAAGTCGTACGGCAGGTAGTGAAACCAGAGCAGCATTTCCGGCGGGCAGGTTTGCGGTGATTCGTACGTCTCGCGCAGGGGTTCCGGGTACTGGCCGACATACCCGCTTCCGGTGGCGATGGTCCGGTCGTAGCCCGTGCCGATGGCGTCTGTCTGGTGATACCGGCCGATGTTTCGATACGGGTCGGGTCGTGAGCGGTCGCCGTTGCCGTCGGGTGCCGCGCCGCCGGCCCAGCCCATCAGACTGAGCCCGTACGGGAAGTAATACTTGCTGTAGATTTCGTAGGAACGCAGCAGCATATCGGCGATCTTGCCCGCAACGTCCGGGTTGCGCCCGAAGGTCAGTTCGGACCAGTCGCCGGCGATGGTCTCGGGCGACTGCCGGGGGTTCCAGGCCAGCATTCCGTAGGCGTACGCATTCGACTGCGCCAACAGGTGGCCGGTCCAGTTCAACCCGTCGTGAAAGTTGCCGACTCCCGCGACGCCCCATGCCGTCGACGAACCGTTTCGCGCTTGCAGCATGTCCCGCAACGGCGATCCGGGGCCGTCGCGGTGCGTGTCGAAGCTCAAGACCCGACGCCAAAACGGCGCCAGGAAGTTCAGGTGGATGTCGTTGCCGGTGTATTCCTGCGTGATTTGCAGCTCCAGCATCAGATTTGTGTTCGGCATTCCGCTGAACAAGGACGACACCGGCTCGTTGACCTGGAAATCGATCGGGCCGTGCTTGATCTGCAGGATCGCGTTGTCGGCGAACCGGCCGTCCAGCGGAGCGAAATGCTCGTAGGCCTGCACGGCACGATCCGCATTGCCGCGGCTCTCTTCCGGATGCCGGTAGACGAACGCGCGCCAGATCACGACGCCGCCGACCGGGGCTAGCGCCTCGGCCAGCATGTTCGCACCCTCGGAATGCGTGCGACCGTAGGCGTGCGGGCCTGCTTCACCCTCGGAATCGGCCTTGACCAGGAAGCCGCCGAAACTCGGGATGCGTTCCTTGATGTGCCGCGCACGGTCCCGCCACCAGTTTTGCACCGAACGTTCTGCCGGGTCCGCCGTATCGAGATCGCCGAACAGGATCGGGCTCATGAAATTGACCGAGAAGTAGGTCTTTATTCCATAACGGTCGAACTCGCCGGCAAGAACGGCGGCTTTGTCGAGGTATTCGTCGGTGATGATCCGCCAGCCTTCAAGTCGACCCTCCTTGTACGTATTGACGTTGTTGACGACGATGCCGTTGATCCCGACGGACGCCATCAGGCGGCTGTAGTCCCGGTATCTCGGCTGGCTTTCGGGCAGATTCGGCCAGTCGAAGATGCTGAAGCCGCCGTAGACGCGCTCGGTGCTACGATCCAGGTTGTCCCAGTGATTGATCATTCGCAGCGGCAGGGCAGGGCTGTCGACGATATTCAGCGCGGCGAAATCGGCGCCGAGCTGCAATTCACGCAACAGGCGGAACGCCCCGTAAAGCAGGCCCGTGTCGTCATCCGCCGTCACGACTATGGCGGGTGTACCGGCTTCGTTCGGGACGGATGCGACGACGTAACCCTCGGGCCCGATGTCGTCCAGCATGGCGGCGATCTCCGATGGCAAGGCGCCTTCGAAATCGGTGCGCGTCCCCAGATAAAGACCGCCGCTCAACTCGCGCGTGTCGTCGTCGATCGACGGCGATGCACCGAGCATGGCCGAGAGTCCACGATGCAATTCGTCGAGGGCCGCGGTATGCCGGGGCCCGGCCCCGGCGACGTGGATCGACGAGAGCGCTTTGGAGATGTCCTGATTGGTCGGCCGATTGATTGTCGTATCGGTCGTCGTATCGGTCGTCGTATCGATTGTCGTTATCGGCCGATACCGCAACCAGGCCTCGTAGCCGTTTTCGTTGGCCGGCATCCGGTTTTCGGCCGGCGCGGCCGGGATAAAGGCCAGCATCGAGAGGGCCGCGAGGGCCCTGGCGGCATGCGCCTTATTGCCAACCATTATCGAGATTGCTTTCGATTGCCTCGATGTCCTCGAGTGTCGGAAAGCCGTTGTTGGGACGCCGTTTTGCCGGATCGTACCAACCCGCGAACCGTTGCAAGCGATCGCCCTCGAGACGACGCTCGTATAGCTGGGCCAAGCTCGATTTCATTCGCTCGAGGATGTCGCGCGCCCGTGCCAGCGTGGCCGCATCCGCCGGTTCCGGCGCGTCGTGCTTCAGTACTGCCATTTGATGCAGGTCCGATTCGAACAGGAGCAGGTCCTCGTAGAGCAGAATCGGCAGTAGGACGTGATCGTGAAAGAAATCGACCTGGGGACCCGCTCGCTCGATGGCGGCCTGCGCGAAATCCTTCGCCTCGCCAAGCAGTTCGAGACGGCGAACGGTGGGTGCCAGGTCGGGTTCTATGCGATCGAAATCGGCCGGTACGGGCGTTCTGCCGGGACGATCGATCGGCCTGTCCGAGACGTAGGCGATCGCTTCTCTGATTTCCCAGAGATTTTGAACGTAACCGACATTGTCGAATTGAGCCGCATGGAGTTTTTTCAAGGCGAGTATTGCATCGTCGATGGCGGGCTCGTCGAAGTAGCGGCCAAGCCACTCGCGATAGAAATCGTCGCCGTCGAATTCGTCGGGCGCTTGTGCGAACCGGCTGAACGCCTCGATGTTCAGCATGAACGGCCTGAAGGTCTGGCCGTTGACCATCAGGTATTCGTCCGCGGCATAGCGGTCGACCATCATCGTCATGATTTCGTCGATCTTTTCCGGGTACGGGTCATGCACCGTGTGGTTCAGCCAGAATCCCGCGTGCATGTAGGTGCCGAAGCGGTAACCGCGAGTGTCTTCGGGCAGGACGCGGAAGCCGCCCCAGCCGTCGTCGGACCAGGCGACGATGAAGTCCGCGGGCGGTCCGAATCCCTCGTTGTAGAGGTCCATGCCGTCGTCGTAGCAGACACAGACCTTGATGGCCCCCGGCTTGAGCTCGTCGAGCAACTTCCCGAACTCCGAGTAGACTTCGTTGAAGACGGTCACCCGGTCTTCGTCACAGCTACTGACGTACGGCCAGTCCAGCAACTGGTTGCGCGGGCGAAGCGTGAAGATATCGGCTTTGCCGAGCGGCGTATTGGACAGGTAGTGTGACCAGGTACGAATCCAGGCGGCCTTGTGAGCCGACCAGCAGTTCGATTCCTCGGTCGTGATCTGTCCGAACTGGCGGCCCATCATCATGTCGATCTGCACCAGCATGCCCTTCTGGTGCGCATAGTCGATCATCCTGTCGACCAGCTCCAGGTTCGTCTGGTAATCCGGTCGCAGCGCCTTGTACGCGGGGCGCGTAAAAAACTCGGTCCTGCCCAGCATGTCGAATAATTCGATGCCGTTGTAACGCAGTCGCACCAGGGCGTCGATGAGCTCGGTATACGTCTCCCAGTCGTATTCCAAAAGCGGCTCTTTGAGGTTTGCGAGCTCGTCGACGTCGTTTTCGAAATAGATGAGATACGGAATCTGCGGAGGATCGATGACGCGCGCATCGAATCGGTAGACGTCGAGGTCCGGGATCGGCTCGGGATCGATACCCGTCCAGTAGCTCAGCGGATCGACTCCAAGCACTTCGCTGCTGTAGTCGTAGACCGCGTATTGCGTGCCCTGTTGATCGGAACCCGCCAGGACTGCAAGCTGGCGGCCGTCCTTCGTGACCTTGGCCCAGATGCCGCCGCGCGGCCCCGGCGCCTGGCTGCTCAACGCGAGCTTGCCGTCGGCGACGAGCCCGTCGATCAGCGCGTGCTGCCCGATCGTACCGACGACTATTATCTGATCCGAGACGGTCTGATCCGAGACGGGCAGGTCGCCCGCGTAGACCTCGATGCGCGCCGGCCGGTCGCTCACTCGACGCAGGTCGTCGAGCAGGTCCAGCGCGGTGGATTCGTCGACGATATCGGCGGACTCGTCGACGAGTATGACGATTCCCGCATCGTTGCGAGCGTCGCAGGCGACAGCCAGGAGGGCGGCCAGGGTCATTACGAAGACTAGATTTTTTGTCACGCCGGGTCCTCGGGAAGGTCGATGTTGGGAAGGCTAATATTGCGAAGATTAATATTGGGAAGATTAATACTGGATAGAATGGCTCGATTCGCGAATCAGGATTTCACATTCCAGGGTGACGTGATTCGCCTGACGTTCGCCGGTATCGTCACGGTCGTTGAAGCTGTCGATCAACATCGCCGCAGCCGTCTTGCCCATTTCGGCGATCGGTTGACCCGCCGTCGTGAGCCGCGGCCAGATGTGTTGCGAGAACGGCGTATTGTCGAAGCCGATCAGTGAGACGTCGTCGGGCACTCGCAGACGATGCGACTGTGCTTCGTAAAGCACGCCGGCAGCCATCTCGTCGTTGTTCGCGAAGATTGCGGTCGGCCGGTCGTCGAGGTTCAAAAGCTCGGTTGCCGCGGCCCGGCCGGACTCGAAATCGTTCATTCCCTGCGCAAACAGGTCCTCGTCCACGTCGATGCCGTCCCGGGCCAGCGCGCGGCGAAAGCCGCGTTCGCGCATGTCGCTGGAAGCGAGCTCCGGGTGGCCCTTGATGAAACCGATCCGCCTGTGGCCCAGACTCACCAGGTATGCCGTCAATTCGAACGCAGACTGCTCGTTATTGACGCTGACCGACAGGCCATGGTCCCGTTCCTTCGGATTGACGCAGACATACGGGACCCTGTCTTCTTCCAGTAGCTCCAACAGCGGCTGCTGGTCGCAAACGGGCGACGGCAGGACGAGTCCGTCGACCGCCGTGTTGCCGATCATCTGCGCCATGTCCTCGACCAGGGTCGGCGAGTCGTAGCTGCATTGATGCAGATACAATCCGATCCCCCGCGACTTGCATGCATCCATGACCCCGGTTTGCAGGTAGGACAGAAAGTCGGCACTCGGGTTGTCGTAGACCAGTGCGATCATGTAAGACCGGTTGTGGGCCAGCGCGAGGCCCAGTCGACTCCTGCGGAACTTGAGTTCGTCGATGGCCTTTAGAACCTTGTCGCGGGTTTCGGGCCGTACGTTGGGCTCCGAATTCAGCACGCGCGAGACGGTTTTCTTCGAAACGCCTGCGCGTTGGGCGACATCGACAATAGTCGCCGCGCCCGACTGCCGCCGGGTCCCGATGCTGGTAACGCTTTTCGCCTGGTGCTTGCTCACATTCGGGATCTTATTCGAGATATTGTTTCGAGATTTTATTTCGAAATCGTAAACGAAGATTGCAAATCTTATACGCACGATTGACACCGGTGTCAACCGGCTTATATAGTGCGTACGAACGACAACCGAGACGACGAGGTCGACCGCCCGGTCGCGACCGCAAGACCTTTCATGAGCCAGCCATTGTCAATGCATCCGGATCGATTTTTTTCACCCGATCCGGCCCAGCGAGCTATCGCGCGACGCCTGTTCGAGCTGACGGAACCGCTGCCCATTCTGAGTCCCCATGGGCACACGGACCCGGTTTGGTTTGCCGGCAATGAGCCCTTTTCCAATCCGAGCGAGGTGTTCATTCATCCGGATCACTACGTGTTCCGCATGCTCTACAGCCAGGGCATTTCGCTTGAGTCCTTGGGCATTCCGCGACGTGACGGTACGGTTCCCGACGTGGACCCACGCGCCGCCTGGCGATTGCTGGCCGATAACTACCGGCTGTTTCGCGGCACGCCGAGCGGTCTGTGGCTGGACTACGTCTTTCACTTCGTGTTCGGCATCGAGAAACGCCTCTCCGCGGACACGGCGGACGAGTATTACGACACGATCGATGCGGCCTTGAAGTCCGATGAGTATCGTCCGCGGTCTCTGTTCGATCGATTCAACATCGAGGTCCTGGCGACGACCGAATCGCCGATCGATACGCTGGAGCATCACCGCGCTATCCGCGATTCGGGTTGGACCGGGCGTGTGATTACCGCATTCCGCCCCGACCCGGTGGTCGACCCCGAGTTTGAAGGATTCGCCGACAACATCGCCGTGCTGGGCGAGATGACCGGCTTCGACTGCGGCGACTACGGCCAGTACCTGCAGGCATTGCGGTCGCGCCGGGATTTTTTCAGATCCGCCGGCGCAACGTCGAGCGACCACGGTCATCCGACGGCTGCGACGGCCGATCTCGGCCCGAAAGAAGCCGAAGCCCTGTTTGCACGGATTCTTGCGCGGGCTCGTCACGGAGCGGTGGAGCCGCAGGATGCGGAGCTGTTTCGTGCGCACATGCTCGTCGTAATGGCGGAGATGTCGCTGGAAGACGGCCTGGTCATGCAAATCCATCCCGGCTCCTCCCGCAATCACAACCGGCAGCTCTTCGACACCCACGGCCGCGACATGGGGGCCGATATTCCGTCCCGCACCGACTACGTGCAGGCCTTGCGGCCGTTGCTGGACCGCTTCGGCAATGAGCGGGACCTGAGCGTCATCGTCTTTACGCTGGACGAATCCGGTTACAGCCGCGAGCTGGCGCCGCTCGCAGGTCACTACCCGATACTCAAGCTCGGTCCACCCTGGTGGTTTCACGACAGCCCGGAAGGCATGTTGCGAATGCGTCGCGCAACGCACGAGACCGCCGGATTCTACAACCTGGTGGGCTTCAACGACGATACACGGGCGTTTTTGTCGATTCCGGCGCGCCACGACATGGCGCGGCGCATGGATTGCGTTCATCTTGCAGAGCTCGTCGCAAGTCACCGGCTGGACGAAGATGCCGCGGCGGAGCTGATCGTCGATCTCAGCTACAACTTCGCAAAGGCGGCCTACAAGCTCTAGGGACGGCATCGGGATGGCGCTCGAGAAGACGATCGATCGGCACAAAAGGCTGAGCGCACTCGCGCTCGCGGACGGTGGCGGTCGCGTGGCAATGCCGCGCTATGCGCCCGCGGAGATCGGCTGCGGCATCGTCCACCTCGGCCTCGGCGCGTTCCACCGGGCGCACCAGGCGGTGTACACCGACAGCGCGATCGCGAAATTCGGCGGCGACTGGAAAATCGTCGGCGTATCGCTCAGGAAGCCGGACGTACGGGACCAGCTCAATCCACAAGACGGCCTGTACACCGTCGCCGAGATGAGCGATTCGGTGACGGACTATCGAGTCGTCGGTTCGATAGACCGGGTGCTCGTGGCGCCCGAGGATCCGCGCGCGGTGCTGGATGCGATGTCCTCCGCAGACTGCAGGATAGTGTCGCTGACCATTACCGAGAAGGGTTACTGTCACGATCCGGCGACCGGAAAGCTGAATACCGGACATCCGGGAATTCGGCATGACCTCGAGGAGCCGTCCCGACCGACGACCGCGCTCGGTTTCATCACCGAAAGCCTCGCGCTGCGCAGGCGGGACGGCTTGCCGGTCCCGACGATCCTGTGCTGCGACAACCTGCCGAGCAACGGGGATACGTTGCGGAACCTCACCATCGAGTTTGCGGCACTGCGGGACGCCGGTTTGGCCCGGTGGATCTCGGACAGCGTTCCGTTTCCGAATTCCATGGTCGATCGGATCGTACCTGCCACGCAGCCCGAAGACATCGAGGCCTTGAGGCGCGTCTGCGCCTATGTCGATGAAGGCATGGTCAAGGCGGAGCGGTTTTCGCAGTGGGTGATCGAGGATCGCTTTGCCAACGGCAGGCCTCGGTGGGAAGCGGTCGGCGTCGACATGGTCGATGAGGTCGAACCCTTCGAGATCGCGAAACTGAGGCTTTTGAACGGCCCTCACTCGGCCTTGGCTTATCTCGGCTACGTCGCCGGCTATCGCTACGTGCATGAAGTCATGGCCGACAGATCGTTCCACCATTATCTCAAGGGGCTGATGCACGACGAGATCATCCCGACCCTGCGGCAGCCGGCCGGCATCGACCTCGACGAGTATGCGGACAGCCTCATCGAACGGTTCAGGAATTCCGCGCTCAATCATAGATTGCACCAGATCGCGATGGACGGCTCGCAGAAGATGCCGCAGCGCTGGCTCAACACGGTCCGCGATTTGTTGCAGGCCGGCAGGCCCTTCGAACACCTGGCGCTGGCGATCGCCGCGTGGATTCGCTACGTCATGGCCTACGACGATGACGGCGCCGCCATCGAGGTTCAGGATCCGCTGGCGGAGACCTGCAAGCAGATAGAGCAAGACAGCATCGAGGATAACCTGGTCGACGTCGAACGGCTGGTTGACGGCATGTTCGGTCTTACCGCCGTATTCGGAGAGGACCTGTGCCGCGACGCGCAACTGAAATCCAGGGTGATTTACTGGCTGAGCCACCTGCTGGGCAACGGCGTCGTCACGACGCTCAAGCTCATGGCTGAGGCGCATGGCCGCAACTCACGGCCGTAACGAAATGCGCCGTCCGGCGGTACCGAATCAACGAGAATCGACGATAAGCATCAACGACAAGTATCAACGACCAGTATCGACAATGAGCATCAAGGTCACAATCTGGAACGAATGCCGCCACGAAAAGGAGGACGAGGAGGTACGCCGCGTCTACCCGGAGTCGATTGGCGGCGCGATCGTCGCCGGGCTCGAACCGTTCGGTTTTGAACTGACGCTCAAGACGCTCGACGACGACGAACAGGGCCTGCCGGCATCGCTGCTGGACGCCACCGACGTGCTCGTATGGTGGGGACATCGTTATCACGAAGAATTGGACGACACGAGAATCGACCTGATACACCGGCGTGTGATCGAAGGCATGGGCCTGGTCGTCCTGCACTCCGGACACCATGCGAAAATATTCCGGCGATTGATGGGCACGAGTTGCAACTTCGCATGGCGGGAGGCCGACGACGGCGAATGCGAGCGCCTGTGGACCATACAACCGGCGCATCCCATCGCTGCCGGCATTCCGCCTTGCGTGGAGCTGCCGAAATCGGAGATGTACGGCGAGCCTTTCGATATACCGGTCCCGGACGAGCTGGTCTTCGTTTCGTGGTACGAAGGCGGCGACGTCATGCGCAGCGGTTGCGTGTTCAATCGCGGCCGGGGCAAGGTCTTCTACTTTGCGCCGGGGCATGAGACGTTTCCGATCTATCGCGATGCGACGATCCGCCGGATTCTCGCCAACGCAGTCGAGTACGTGAACCAGCCGCACGCTACCGGCTGGAGTCTCGACCACTGGGCGCGGCCGATTCCGCTGCAAAAGGGTGCTCCGCGGCAAACCCTGTTCAAGAAGCCGCGCGGAGCGGCTTGACGACGATTCGGCCGGACTTCGCCGACAGCTTGATCGCATCCCAAAAGGCCGCCACCCTGAGCCCCTGTTCCGCGGTCGACGGGTTTTCGGCGCCGCCTAGTACCTGTTGAAATACGTCCATCAGGTTATTGGCGGATTCCTGCTCCAGGCGTCGAATCGCCTGGCCGGGGCGTTCGATCTCGATCCATCGGCCCCAGGCGCAGACGCGCACGATCGCCTGTGTAAAGTACAGTTCGATGCGACTCTCGCAAACGGGGATCGTGTCGCCGGCGCCGTTCAACGTGAACACGGTGCCGTCCGTCAATCGTCCGGCTACGGCGGACACGGAATCGACCGGATGACCGCGGTCGTCGACGAATGCGGCGAGGCGGTCGATCTCCGTGTCGCAAATCAGCGATACCGTGTTGAGCAGGTGTGCGCCGGTGTCGAACATGAATCCGCCGCCGGAGATGTTCGGTTGCTGCTTCCAGTGCCCGCGATAACTCGAGGACCAGTCCTCCCAGATCGCGCCGTTGATACTCGTTAGCTGCCCGTACTCGCGGCTGCGAATATCCGCTCTGAGCTGCTGGACGAGCGGCGACAAACCGCCCTGGTATGCAACGACCAGCGTCTTGCCGCTGGATCGCTCCGCGTCGATGACCCGGTGCGCCTCCTCGGTAGTCATCACCATCGGTTTTTCGAGCAACACGTCGCAGCCGGCGCCGAGCGCGGCAATCGCCTGCTCGGCGTGGTAGGCATGCGGCGTTGAGATGTAGACCGCGTCGAGACTCGCCGAGAGGTCCGCAAGTAGTTGCTCCCAAACGGAAAACTCGGCGACGTCCGGCATTCCGTGTTGTGCCGAGATGGCTGCGGCCAGGGACCTGGCTTCGGCGCTCGGATCGGCGAACGCAACGATATCCACGTCCAGGCGCGCCGCCCAGGTGTCGAGGTACTGCCGGGCCTTGGTCCCCGTGCCGATGATGGCAAGTTTCATGCTAATTTGACACCGGTGTCATATTGCCGGATATTGTAGGCGACCAAGCATGAATTGCAATGCGCGCCATAAGGATCCGGCAGCGTATCCGGGGGGGGGCAGGACGATGGGGCGGATCGTCAAATCAGTTCGATACGCGGCAGTGCTGCTGGGGACGGTATTGGCGCTGCAATCCCCGGTGACCGGCGCCCAGGACGTCATCCGGATCGCGGAGCACCGCAGCGTCAGGCTGGATGCCTTACGCACACTCGTGCCGGACATCGAACGCGAGCTCGGTATCGAAATCCGGGTCGTCGAGTATCCGAGCCCGGCGCTCGATTACTTCACGAAGCTGGTTACCGAACTGCGTTCGGGCAATGCGCCGGACGTGTTTACCGTTCCCCGCGACCAGCAGATCGACGACCTCGCCGCGGCCGGCTACCTGGCCGACATGAGCGAGACACTCGCAGCCTGGGACGGCTACGAAGCGCTCGCACCGCTGGCAAGGCAGCTCGCCAAGGCGACCTTCGATCGGAAGTCCTATGTCGTGCCGTCGATTCTTGCGGTGGAGCAGCTTTACTATCGGAAGGACATTCTCGAACGGCACGGCATCTCGACGGATCAACCGGCGGACTGGCAGGACCTTCTGGATCGCGGCCGCGCGATTCGCGACAAGACGGGGCATTACGCCTTGCTGTTCCCCGCCGGCCTGACCTGGGGCACCGGCGCCTACACCGAGGGTTTTCGGCACTTGCTCGCGGGCAGCTCCGATCCACTCCTGTTGAGCGACGCCGGCCGTTACAGGCTGCGTTCGGCAGGCGTCCGGGATGCACTCGAGTTCTACGAGACCTTGATAGAAGAAGAGCTTACGCCGATCGAGCCGCTGTTAAGTCCCGAGCCCTGGATCATTCCGAAGTACGAGATGTTTCCGGCCGGGGAACTGTTGGTGACGACTTGCGGCACCTGGTGCGTGGTTTTCGATTGGGGGCCGAATAGCCGCAATCCGATACCCGATCTCGAGCAACGCGTCGCGACCTGGGACATGCCCGGCAAGCACGGCGGCCGGCACGTCATGGCTGCCTTGGTGTACGGGTGGGCCGTGAACCAGAAATCGCGAAGCAGGGTGCGAGCCAGGCAGGTGGCGCTGAGGCTGGGCTCGGTCGATGCATCGATCGCCTACGCAACCGGGCTCGGCAACGTGCCCGCGCGACTCGATGCGAAAGAACACGAAGGCTTCGCGGCGCTGGTCCATCTGCACGACGCACATGCGCAGCTTACCCGCGCGAGCGCCGTGCAGACGACCGTCGGATCGAGCACCTTGATGGCGGGCGTCGCACGGGCCACCGAGAGTCTGCTGACGGGTCGCGAAGATGCAGCCGGGGCGCAGGAACTGTTGTTCAGGTACGTCAGCAACATCCTGGGAGACGAGGCCGTGGAAGCCGCGGCGCGGTGAAGGCGGGCGGATTCGGGCGATGGTGGGAATGACCCTGAGCTACGAAGCACGCAAACAGCTTTATCTGCGCCTGCTGATGGCGCCCGC
Organism: Woeseiaceae bacterium; assembly: GCA_028279985.1. Classification (GTDB taxonomy): domain Bacteria; phylum Pseudomonadota; class Gammaproteobacteria; order Steroidobacterales; family Woeseiaceae; genus UBA1847. Next base: position 31,828 of record JANQMR010000024.1, on the reverse strand, counting down.
GCTGCTCCTGATGGCCGGACTCATCGTTTTTCCCGCGTTTTATGCGATCGCCCTGAGCTTGACGAACGAAGCCCTGTTGGGGTTCGCGGCCCGCGATTCGTCCTTCGTCGGCCTCAGAAATTTCACCCGTCTGTTCACCGACCCGCTGTTTTGGAATTCGCTCAAGGTCACGCTGATATTCGTCATCGGTTCCGCGGTCATCGGTCAGTTCGCCTTCGGGCTGCTGTCGGCGCTTTGTCTGCGGCGCCCGATACGCTTCAAGGCGATTTTCAATTCGATTATCGTACTGCCGAACGCGGTGCCGGAGATGGTGGTCGGCTTCATCTGGATCTCCATGTACGCGACCGGCGAGTACGGAACCCTGAACCGCATCGTCGGCTGGTTCGGCGTCGAGCCGCAGCAGTGGCTGTTCAGCTTTCCGCTGATGGCGATCATCATCGTCAACACCTGGCGCGGCATCGCTTTTGCGATGATCCTTCTGACATCCGGCTTGGAGTCGATACCGAAGGACGTCTACGAGGCGGCCAAGGTGGACGGCGCGACGGACCGGCAGATCTTTTTTCGCATCACGCTGCCGATGCTGATGCCGACGATTTTCCTGTACATGTTCGTCTCGACGGTGACGACCTTTGCGATTTTCGGCCTGGTTTACACACTGAGCCGCGGTGGTCCGGCGAACAGCACCGAGATCATCGGCATTTATATCTACAACCAGTCGTTTACGGCCTTTCAGCTCGGCTATGGCGCGGCGGTGGCCGTGGTGAGCCTCGTCATCTCGATGCTGATCGGTGTCTTTTACGTGCGCGCGCTCAAGGTCAAGATCTGAGCATGGCCGGCGGAGCTACGGTCGAATCGGCAGCGTCGCAACGGCGCGGCAACTTGCGTGCTTACGGCATCCTGCTGTTTATCTCTTTTTATTGTGCCGTGCCCTTCCTGTGGGTGCTTGTCGCGTCCTTCGACGCAAAGCCCAGCCAATTCCTGCGCTGGCCAGAGGATGTGACGTTTTCGAACTACAGCAACCTGTTCGTCAACGAAAGCGGCATGTTGTGGCTGCTCAATTCGGTCGTCGTCATCGGCATCGCCACGATCATCGTATTGGTTTTCGCCGGCCTAGGCGGTTACGCGCTGTCGCGTACCAGGGCCTGGTGGAAAGCGCCGCTGCTGTACGCGATCATCCTCGTTCGGATCGTGCCGCCGCCGGCGCTGATCGTGCCTGTCTACAAGGTCATGTTGACGCTCAACGACGGGGTCAACGCGACGATCAATGCAGTCGTCAGCGATCCGTCGCAGGCCTTGTTCTTGAGCCGCATCTTTTCCTTCGTCGACGGCTACCTGGGTCTGATTCTAGTGCTCGCGGCGATGCAGTTGCCGCTCGCCATCTGGATCATGAAGACGTTCTTCGACGCGATACCGGTCGACTATGAGGAAGCGGCGGCGCTCGACGGCGCGTCTACGCTGCAGACCTTACGCCGTATCCTGCTTCCGCTCGCTCTGCCCGGACTGGCGGCAGCCGGCTTGTTTGCCTTCATCAGCGCGTGGGGCGACTTCCTGATGCCGTTGATGTTCACGTCCTCGCCCGAGCTGCAGACGCTGCCCCTCGGCTTGTTCAGGGCGTTTCTGCGCATCGACCGGATCGACTACGGGTTCCTGACTGCGCTGGCCGTGATTTACACGCTGCCCGCGGTCATCGCATTCAGCTTTGCCCGGAAATTTCTGACGCGCACGTTCTCGGGCGGTGTAAAGGGCTAGTCGGACACAGGTCATGTCAAGAATCGAATTGGAAGGCGTTTGGAAGAGCTTCGGCGACGTCGAAGTCATAAAAGGCGTCGACATCGTCGTCGAGCAGGGCGAATTTGCCGTATTCGTCGGCCCCAGCGGTTGCGGCAAGTCGACGTTGCTGCGCCTGGTTGCAGGGCTCGAGAGCATCAGCAAGGGCGAGTTTCGCCTTGGCGGCAAGCGCATGAACGAGGTATCTCCGGACCGGCGCGGAATCGCGATGGTGTTTCAGTCGTACGCCCTCTACCCGCACATGACCGTTGCCGACAACATCGGGTTCGCGCTGAGTCTCAAGAAGATCCCGAAACCCGAAATCAGGAAGCGCGTCGAAGAGGTCGCGGCTATCCTGCGCATGGAAGACCTGCTGGCCAGGAAGCCCGTCGAGCTCTCGGGCGGGCAGCGACAGCGGGTTGCCATAGGCCGCGCCATCGTCAAACGGCCGCAGGTCATTCTGTTCGACGAACCGCTGTCGAACCTCGATGCGATGCTGCGCGTACAGATGCGGGCCGAAATCCAGAGGCTTCACCAGGAGTTCGGCTCGACGATCATTTACGTAACGCACGACCAGGTCGAGGCGCTGACCATGGCGCAGAAGATCGTCGTGTTGCAGGGAGGCGCCGTGGCTCAGATCGGTGCGCCGATGGCCTTGTACAAGAAGCCGGAGAACGCGTTCGTCGCGCAATTCATCGGTTCGCCCAAGATGAATCTCCTGCCGGCGCAGATCGAGCGTGCCGGGGGCGATTCCTGCGTCGCGCGTATCGGCATGCAGGCGATCTCGATCCCGGCGCGGGCGGGATTCGCAAGCGGCGACGAAATCCGGATAGGCATCCGACCCGAGCACATCCGTGTCAGCAAGAACGGGCAATCCGATCTCAAGTCGAGCGTCGCGCTCATCGAGCGCCTCGGTTCGGAGACTTACCTGCACCTCGAGGCGGAACACGAGCCCGTCGTCGTCCGTATCGAGGGCGACATGCAAGCCGACGTAGGTGACGAGATCGGCATCGTTTTCGACAGGGTCCATTGTCACTATTTCAATCGATCCGGTTCGAGCGTCGCCGCCTGACGCGGCAGGCGGCCGGGGCGTATCCGCTCGGCCGCATCGATATCATGAAATCGTATTCGGCGAGCACGAAAACGGAGTCGCCGAGAGTATCAGCGTCAAGCAATCCTATGACGGCGTGTTGCCGGCGCTCAATTTGGCGCTAGACCTGACCGATACGGTCGTAATTGTGGCGGATTATCGTCGCGGAGTGTTTTACCGCAGCGACGTGTCGGGCGTATTTCCCATCTCGAGAACCAGCTCTCCGCCGGTCACGATTTCGCTGTGGCGAAGGTACGTTCGATTCAGCGGCTTGCCGTTCAGGCGCAGCGACTGAACGAAGCGATTCTCGTCCGAATTGTTGACGGTCTTGATGACGAACGTATCGCCGTCGTAGTACTGAGGATCGAGACGGATCGCAATCTCGTCGAAGATCGGACTGCCGATCCAGTACACCGGGTCGGGTTCGGTGCCGCCGCTTAGCTGGAACAAACCGATTTTCATCAGGACGGCGAGCGAGCCCATCAGGCCCTGGTCCTCGTCGCCGTTGTATCCGGTTTCCGGCGACAGGCCGGAGAAGACCGCGCCAATCACCTCTCGCGACCAGTACTGCGTTTTCCAGGGCGCGCCGGCCGCGGCAAACAGGAATGCCGTCTGAATGCTGGGCTGGTTGCCGTAATTGATTGGGATACGCCTGTAGCGTTCGTTTTTTTCGTCGGCGTGCGCTTTACCCGCCGTGAAGCCGAGCTCCGACGCCGTGACAAATGCCGCGTCGAGACGGCGGACGTATTCGTCCCTGCCGCCCATCAGCCCGGCGAGACCGTCAACATCGTGCGGTACGAACCAGGTCATTTGGGCCGCGTTCGACTCTACGAATCCCGCCTCGTAATCATAGGGGTCGTACGGATCGCGCCAGGACCCGTCGGCTTCGCGCGGCCGCATGAAGCCCGATTCGGCATCGAACAGGTTCCGGTAGTTCTGGGCGCGCCCGAGGTAATACGCTGCATCGTCCGCATGCCCGAGCTCGCGCGCCAGGTTACCGAGTGCGCTGTCCTGGAATGCATACTCGAGCGTCTGCCCCGCGCCCTTCCAGTGGAAGCGGTAACCCTGCCCGTCGTCGACGTCTTCGGGTAGGGGAAACGGGATGTATCCGCGCTCCAGGTAATAGCGAATACCGCCGCCGACGCTGGTGGCGTGTTCGTAGCCGGCTTTGCTCATCAGGCCCCGCGGCGAATGGTTCTTTTTCATTCCCGCATAGGCCGCGTCGACATCGAAATCGCGAATGCCCTTCATCCAGTTCGAGACGATGAACGGTGTCGACGACGCACCGGTCATTACGAAGGTGTAGTTACCGCCCGACGGGCCGCGGGGGATCAGGCCGCCGTCTTTGTAGTACTGAACGAGGCTGTTGCCGACGTCCGACGCGAGCGCAGGATAGGCCAGCGGCCACAAGGTCGCGATCGTCCACTGCGCGCCCCAGAAACTGTCGGAGTTGTACTGATCGAAGACCGGTTGCCCCACCGCATCCAGGGGCAATTGCCGAACGACGGGCTCGGCGCCGGTCTGGTCGAGATACTCGCCGTTGGCATCGCTGATGACCCGTCGGCCTTGCAGCGCGTGCCACAGGTCCGTGTAGAAGCGTCGTCGCTGATCTTCGCTACCGCCGGTCACCGTGATATGAGACAACCATTCGTTCCATTCGTCGCCCGCCGAGGATGCGATCGCGTCGAAATTCCAGCCGGGCAATTCACGATCGATATTGCGCTTCGCGTTTGCGGTACTGACATAGGAGATGCCGACTTTCATCAGCAGCCGGTCGGAGGTCGGCGGGATCCGGATCATTGCGCCGGCGTCGAGACCGCCGACCTGGTCGGCGCCGTCCGCGATCCTGTCGCCCTGCCAGGCCGTCATGCCGTCAATCGCGCGGTCGAATTCGACGTGAAAGTAAACCCGCGCGGGCTTCGGCCGGCGCCGCGTCGGCCCATTCGTCACGAATCCGGCCAGCGACCGGTCGCTCAGGATCTCGAGACGGCTTTCGGTTAGCTCGCTGGGACCGAGCTGGCCGCTGAGCTTGAAGACGATGCCAGGTTTACCGCCCGCCGGAAAGCGGTAACGGTGAAAGCCGACGCGTTTCGTCGCCGTAAGCTCGACGTCGATGCCGTAACGGTCGAGGTGCACGCGGTGATAGCCCGGCCGAACGACTTCGTCGTCGTGAGAGAACGGCGAGAAGTAATCCGTGCGCAGTTGCTCGACGGGCACGTCGACATTGACGGGCATGACCGACAGGCCCGACAACTGCCAGGCATGCACATGGCTGAATCCCTTGATCTCATGGGTGTTATAGCGATAGCCGCTGCCCCATGCGCCGCCGAGCTCCGTGTCCGGGCTCAGATTGACCATCCCGAACGGAAGCGACGCCGAGTCGAAGTAGAACCAGCGGCTGTTGACCGTGTCCAGGTGTGGGTACACGAGATCGACCGGCCGCTCTTGCTTGCACCCGGACGCCGCCAGTGCTGCGAGCATGAGGCCTGTCAATGCCCAGGCACGTGCGAGCCGGGCCCTGCCGCCCGAGCTCTCGCGCCGCCCGATCTCAAGCGAGCGAAAAGCGCGAGAATTCGTCGTAGACACGGCCAATGTGCTGCCTCATCGCGTCGCGTGCGGCCTCCGGATCGCGTCGCACCAGGGCCTGGAGAATGCGTTTGTGGTCCGCGATGTTCGGCTTCGAGCCCTGCTTTCTCGCCCGTTCGTGAAACGAGCGGCTGATCTCAGATTGGCTGCGGAGTTGCCAGAGCCGGTCGACGGTGCTCATGATCGCGCTATTGCGACTGGCTTCGGCGATCGCAAGGTGAAAACGGTGATCGTGCGCCTCGGTTTCCCCGGTGTCGCCCGCCTCCGCGGCCCGAAGCATCAATCGCAACCAGCTCCTTAGCTGCTGAAGCTCCTCGTTGCCGATGCGCTCGGCCGCAAGCGCGGCCGCCTCGCCTTCGAAAACCTGGCGCGCTTCGAGAATCTCCAGCGGACCGGGCTCGTCCTCGTACTTCGGATGCGAGTCGGCCAGGCTCGTGGAACCGACGTAGACGCCCGAGCCGAGCCGGATTTCGACGATGCCGGCGACTTCGAGCGCGACCAGCGCCTCGCGAACGGTCTGCCGGCTGACATCGAATCGTTTTGCCAGATCGCGCTCGGCCGGCAGTCGATGCCCCGGTGGCATGCCCTCGGCGCGGATGGAATCGGCGAGTTCGTCGGCAATCTGCAGGTAGCGCCGGCGGCTGCGGCGGACCGCGTCTGCCTCGGGTCGCGGGAGGCCGAATTTCACGGCGATCGTCGATTGGTTCACGTCGGTTGATTCAATTGGCTTGACCAGTTATCGTAGCCTGTAATCGGTCTTACCAATCTATACCGAACAGGATTGAAGGTGCAAGTCGAATCTCCACTCGGGTGTCCGGTCGAGGGATCCGGTGACTGCGGGTAGTACATTGAAAATCGTTGCCGCCGAGGTCATCGTCTGTTGCCCCGGACGCAACTTCGTTACCCTCAAGATATCTACAGATCAGGGGCTTACGGGCATCGGCGACGCCACGCTGAACGGTCGTGAGCGGGCCGTCGTCAGCTATCTGGAGGATTACCTGATCCCGTGCCTGATCGGCCGCGACGCGCAGCAGATCGAAGATATCTGGCAGTACTTCTACCGGGGCGCGTATTGGCGGCGCGGTCCGATTGGTATGACCGCATTGGCCGCGATCGACGTCGCTCTGTGGGATATCAAGGCCAAGGCCGCCGGCATGCCCTTGTACCAGTTGCTCGGCGGTCGAAGCCGCGAGGGCGTCATGGTCTATGGCCACGCCAACGGTGCCGATATCGGCGAAACGGTCGAGGAGACCGGGCGTTACATCGACATGGGCTACAAGGCGATCCGGGCCCAGTCCGGCGTGCCCGGACTCGAAAGCACTTATGGCGTGTCCGGGGACAAGATGTATTACGAGCCCGCCGATGCGGACTTGCCGACCGAGAATCGCTGGTCGACTGAAAAATACCTGCATTTCGTGCCGGAGTTGTTTCGCGCCTTACGTGACCAGTACGGCTACGAACACCACTTGCTCCATGACGCACACCACCGCCTGACACCCTTGGAGGCCGGCAGGCTCGGGCGCTCGCTGGAGCCTTACCGACTGTTCTGGCTCGAAGACGCGGTGACCGCCGAGCTGCAGGAGAGTTTTCGTATCGTCCGGCGGCACACGGTGACGCCGCTGGCCGTCGGGGAGGTATTCAACTCGATCTACGACTGCCAGCAGCTCATAAGCGAGCAGCTCATCGACTACATCCGGACGACAATCGTACATGGCGGCGGCATATCGCATCTCAAACGCATTGCACACCTCGCCGAGCTGTACCACGTAAAAACCGGATTCCACGGCGCGACGGACCTTAGCCCGGTAACCCTGGGCGCGGCGGTGCATTTCGATACCTGGGTGCCGAACTTCGGGATCCAGGAATACATGCGCCACACGCCGGAGACGGACGAGGTGTTCCCGCACGACTACTCGTTTGCGGACGGTTATCTGTATCCGGGCGAGAAACCGGGCCACGGCGTCGAGATCGACGAGAAGCTGGCTAGCAAGTACCCGTACCGGCGCGCTTATCTCCCCGTCAATCGCCTTGGCGACGGCACGATGTTCAACTGGTAGTCACAGGATGAACAGCCGCATTCTTTCAATGCATCCCGATGACGCGGTCGCGATCGCCCTGCGACGTCTCGATCCGGGTGAGAGGGCGGACGAGGGTCTGTCGTGTCTGGACGAGATACCGGCCGGCCACAAGATAGCGCGACGCCGAATCGGTGCAGGTGAAATCGTTCGCAAGTACGGGCATGCGATCGGCGTCGCAAGCCGTGACATCGATGCCGGCGCGCATGTGCACGTGCATAATCTCGCGTACTCGAAAGCGGCGTCCGAAGGCAGATCTTCGGGCAGTAGCCGCCCCCGCGACACCGGCGTTGCTTCATCCGGCGACCGGCAAACCTTCCTGGGATATCGGCGGGCCGACGGCAGGATCGGGACGCGCAACTATGTCGGTGTCATGGCGACGGTCAACTGCTCCGCGACGGTCGTGTCCAGGATTGCGCGCCATTTCGAGTTTTCGGCGGAACTCTCTGGCCACGGCGTCGACGGCGTCATACCCGTCACGCATCAGTCGGGTTGCGGCGTTCCCGCGACCGGAGGCGTCGAGCTGTCGTTGTTGCAACGCGTCCTCCGGGGATACATTCGCCATCCGAATTTCTGCGGATGGCTCGTCGTCGGTCTCGGCTGCGAAGTCAACCAGGTCGCCGATCTGATGGGTTCGGAGCAGGGCGGTCGAAAGGCGGTCCGAACGCTGACGATACAGGAATCGGGCGGTACCGCCGCCGCGATCGACCTCGGAATCGCGGCGGTCCGCGAGTTCATTACGACGGCGGCCGCGCAGGAACGCTCAGCCGTGCCGGTGTCCGCGCTGACGGTCGGCCTGCAATGCGGGGGCTCCGATGCGTGGTCGGGCGTAACGGCGAACCCGGCGCTCGGCAACGCGGTCGACCGGCTGCTGGCAGCCGGCGGCTCGGCGATACTCGCCGAAACGCCGGAGATTCACGGCGCAGAGGCCTTGCTCAAGAGCCGCGCCGTGGATGCAGAGGTTGCGGCGACGCTGCAGGCCAAGGTGGACTGGTGGCACGAGTATCTGGCGAAGCACGAGCAAAACGTCGATGGAAATCCCTCGCCCGGCAACCTGGCCGGCGGGATCACTACGATACTCGAGAAGTCACTGGGCGCCGTTGCAAAGAGCGGCTCGGCGCCGCTTGCGGGCGTGCTGGATTATGCAGAGCCTGTGGCCGGCAACGGACTCTGGTTCATGGATTCCCCCGGCTACGATCCGTGCTCGGTGACCGGCGAGGTGGCGTCCGGGGCTAACATGGTGTGTTTCACGACCGGTCGCGGTTCCACGTTCGGCGCCACCGGAGCGCCGACCATCAAGATTGCGAGCAATAGCGCGTTGTTCACGCGCATGCCCGACGACATGGACATCGATTGTGGCGGCATTGCCGACGGCACGGTCTCGATGGAGGCTGTGGGTGAGCGCATCTATCGCGCCGTCATCGATGTGGCGTCCGGCAAGCCAACCAACAGTGAAAAGCTCGGGCTCGGCACGCTGGAATTCGTGCCCTGGTCCCGGGGTGCCGTCGTCTGAAAAGCGAATAACGAGACAGGGGGAGCGGAACATCATGGCTGGACAAGCGGGTACGAGTTCTTCCGCGGCAGGCGACGGGCGCAGCTACGCCGTCGCCTTCGCCGTGATGACGGCGCCCTTTTTCATCTGGGGATTCGTCACCGCGCTCAACGACATCCTCATTCCGCATCTGAAATCGGCGTTCGACCTGAACTATACGCAGGCCATGCTCATACAGTTCTGCTTTTTCGCGGCGTACTTCATCGTCTCGCCGTTTGCAGGGCGCCTGGTCGAGCGGGTCGGCTACCGGCAGGGCATCGTGTTCGGTTTCCTGACGATGGCCGCGGGCTGCGGACTGTTTTATCCGGCTGCCGAGGTTGAAGTGTATGCGGTGTTCCTGGCCGGATTGTTCGTGCTGGCGGCCGGTATCACCGTTTTGCAGGTCTCGGCCAATCCCTACGTGTCGGCATTGGGGCCGGAACGCACGGGTCCGAGCCGGCTGATTCTGGCGCAGGCTATCAACTCGCTCGGCCACACGCTGGCGCCGGTTTTCGGGGCGAGCCTGATACTGGCGACTACCGTCGTCGGGACGACCGCTTCCGCCAAAGCCGTTCAGGCGCCGTACCTGATGCTCGCGGCCGCAATGATCGTGTTCTCGGTCGTGTTCATGTTCCTCAGGCTTCCGGTCATCAAGGAGGTCGAAACCCGTCCGTCGCCCGAGGACCACGACTCGATTTTCAAACACCGGCCGCTGATCCTGGGCGCACTGGCGATCTTTCTCTACGTTGGAGCCGAGGTGTCCATCGGGAGCTTCCTGGTCAACTATTTCATGCAAAGCGATATCGGAGGCCTGGCCGAGGAAGAGGCGGGCAGGATGGTCGCTTATTACTGGGGCGCTGCGATGATCGGCCGGTTCGTCGGCGCGGCGGCCGCGCGCTACGTGGCGCCGTATCTCGTGCTCGCATTCAACGCCTTCGTCGCCATTTCGCTGATCGCGACGACGATATTGAGCGACGGCAATGTCGCTATGTGGACGATCCTCGCCGTCGGCTTCTTCAACTCGGTCATGTTCCCGACCATCTTTGCCTTGGCCATCCGCGGGCTCGGTCCGTTGACGGGGCGAGGCTCGGGTTTGTTGTGTCAGGCGATCGTCGGCGGCGCCGTATTGCCGGTCATACAGGGTGTCGTCGCCGACTTGACGACGGTCCAACTGAGTTTCGCCGTACCGGCCGTCTGCTACGCGTACATCGCCTGGTATGCCTTACGCGGGCAGGACGAGAGCACGATTGCGACGTTCCGCAAGGCAAAGGTCTGAGGTATCCGGGATGTCTGAACGAACAATGTCCAAGAAAGTCGCAATCTGGAAATCGACGTTGGTCGCAGGGGCGGCCTTTTGCGGGCTCGCCGCTTGCGATACGGCGCGTGAACGGCCGGCAGCCGAGGAAAAGCCGGTCGACGTGCTGCAATTCGTCGATCCTTTCATCGGCACCGCGGGGGATCACGGCCAGTTACATCCCGGCGCCGGCATACCGTTCGGCATGATCCAGGTGGGCCCGGAGACGCCGGGCAGGAGTCATTCCGGCTACAACTACGATGAAGCTACGCTGCTCGGGTTCTCGCACAACCGCTCGTCGGGCGTCGGTTGCCGTGGCGCCGGCGGTAATGTCGTGGTCCGCGCCGACTACGACGCACCGGCGGACGGTGCCGTGCCGCTGCACAAGGACACGGAATTCGCCGCGCCCGGTTACTACCGAACCGAGTATGGCGCCGACCGCATCGAGGCGGAGATGACCGCCACGCGTGCCAGCGGCTGGCAGCGGTATCGGTTTCCGCGATCGGGAACCGCCTACCTGACCGTCGATACAGGCCATGCGCATCACCGTCTGTACGACGCGCGGTATGCCGTGAGGGACGATGCAAGCGTCACCGGCGCCGTTACCGGAGCGACGGTATGCGACGAGGGCAAGTACACCGTGTACTTCAGCCTGTCGGCCGACCGGCCGCCCGCTGCCGTCCACAAGCTGGACGAGCGCAGGTTTGCGCTCGAATTCGATGTCGCCGGCGGCGACCGGGTCATGGTCACGACGGCCTTGTCGTCCGTGGACGAAGAGGCGGCAAGCCGGCAACGGCTCGACGATACTGCCAACCGAACGTTCGAGACGGTTCGGGCGCAGGCGGAAGACAGTTGGCGCACGGTGTTGTCGAAGCTCAGTGTATCCGGCGGCGGTCAGGACAGAACCTTCTTCTACACCTCCCTCTTTAGGGTCTATCATTCTCCGTATCGCCTGGCGACCCCCGGCGAGCGCTACCGTGAATCCGACGGCAGCGTGCAATCGGCCGGCGACGACAATCACTATTTCGGCTGGTCGGTATGGGACACGTTTCGCACCAAACACCCGTTGCTGACGATTACGGAGCCGGCGGTTGCCCGGGACATCGGCCGGTCGCTGGCTAGGCTGTACGAACACGGGAAGCAATCCTGGGCGACGGACACCGAGCCCTACCCGACGGTGCGCACCGAACATTCTGGGATCGTCCTGCTCGACCTGTGGCGCAAGGGGCTGGCCGACTTCGACGCGCAGGCGCTGCTACCCCTGCTCGCTGAAGAGGCTGACGGGATGCCGCGCAATTCGCCGGACCAGATCCTGGAAGCCGCCTACGACGACTGGGCGGTAGGAATATTTGCGCGGCTGCTCGGCGATCAGTCCATGGCAAGCGACTACTTGGCGAAGGCGGCGGAGTACCGCCCGCTGTGGAACGCGAAGTTTCGTCACATGGGGGACGACGCCGACATCATGCACGGCCACGGCCTGTATGAGGGCACGCTCTGGCAGTACCGCTGGTTTGTGCCGTTCGACACCGACTGGCTGGTTCGGCAAATGGGCGGCCCCGGGGAGTTTACGGCGCAACTGGCGTACTTCTTCGACCAGGGCCTCTACAACATGGGCAATCAGCCCGACATCCAGGCGCCTTTCATGTTCAACAAGGCGGGCGCGCCCTGGCGAACGCAACGGCAGGTTCGTCACCTGCTCACGGACGAGGGTGAGCATTGGTACGGCACGCATGACAAGAAGGCGACTCCCTATGTCGGTTGCGTGTTTCGGCCGCAACCGGAAGCCTTCATCCCCGAGATGGACGACGATGCCGGAACGATGAGCGCCTGGTACGTGCTCGCGGCGATGGGGCTATACCCTGTCGCAACCGGGGTGCCGGTCTATTCGCTGCATACGCCGCTGTTCGAGAACATACAGTTGGCGACGAACGGCGGCAGGCCGTTCGAGATTCGCACGAGCGACCCCGCGATGACCTACATCGCCGCCGCGCGGTTGAACGGCGAGCCGCTCGATCGCGCATGGATTACCCACGACGAAATCGTGCACGGGGGTGTCCTGGAAATAATGACCTCTGCTCAACCCAACCCCGAGTGGGGCAAGGAGCAACCGTGCCGCACGGTATTGGATGCGCCTCCTGAGCAGCCGTGCGCGGGTTCCAGCAACGGTCGATGAAGCAGCGGTCAATGACGTGCGGTCAATGAAGGACAGGCGGCAACTGGATCTGATCACGATCGGGCGTTCGAGCGTCGACCTATACGGCGAACAGGTTGGCGGCCGCCTCGAGGACATGGGCTCGTTCGTCAAATACCTCGGCGGCTGCCCCGCGAATATCGCCGCCGGCGCGGCGAGGCTCGGCCTGAAGACCGCTTTGTTGACGCGTGTCGGCGACGACCATATGGGCCGCTTCATCGAGGAACAACTGCGGCGGGAAGGTGTAAACACCGATGCGATCGTCAGCGATTCCAGTCGGCTGACGGCGCTCGTCATACTCGGCATACGCGACGAGGACCGCTTTCCCCTGCTTTTCTACCGGGAGAATTGCGCGGACATGGCGCTGTGCGAGGACGACGTCGATCCCGACTTCGTCCGCTCGGCGCGCGCCGTGCTGATTACCGGCACGCATCTCTCGCGGCCCGGTGTTCGTGCCGCGAGCCTCAAGGCGGCGCGGATCGCAAAAGCCAATGGCGGCAAGGTCATCCTCGACGGCGACTACCGGCCCGTCCTCTGGGGGCTGACGACACCCGAACTCGGCGAGCAGCGTTTCGTCGCCAACGAAGACGTTACGCGCGAGCTGCAGGCCGTCTTGCCCGATTGCGATCTGATCGTCGGCACCGAAGAGGAGCTGCACATCCTCGGCGGCACGACGGATACCTACGCTGCCGTTTGCGCCATTCGGGAGCTCACCGATGCGCCGATCGTCCACAAGCGCGGTGAACGCGGCTGCATCGTCTATGCAGAGGGAATCCCGGATTCGCTGGATGACGGCGTTGCGCACGACGGCTTTCCGATCGAGGTATTCAACGTGCTCGGCGCCGGCGACGCCTTCATGAGCGGCTTCCTGCGCGGCTGGCTGCGGGACGAGCCGCTGCAAGCTTGCTGCCGCCTGGCGAATGCCGCGGGTGCGCTGGTCGTCTCGCGTCACGGATGTACGCCGGCGAGCCCGTCCTGGGAGGAAATGCAGTACTTCCTGGAGCACGGCTCGCCATTGCGGGCGCTGCGCCACGATCCCAGGCTCGAGCATATCCACTGGGCGACGAATCGCGCGGAGCATCGACCCCGGCTCGACGTGCTGGCGCTCGACAACTGCCCGCAACTTGAATCCCTGGCGAACGGGGACCGGCGAAAAGTCGCGCGGTTTCTCGAGCTCGTCGTCGCGGCGGCGGCGAACTGTGGCGACAATGACATCGGCCTCGTGTTCGATGGCGTAACCGGCAAGCGGGCGCTGGAGAGAACGTCGGGTACCGACATCTGGACCGGCCGGTCACTCGATCCCGACATCGTGTCGAGTGCCGCCGACGAGATTCGCGAATGGCCCGTTCGCCAGGTCGTCGTTTGCCGTATCGACACCGGCGGTGCCGTGGCCGGCGGCGCGTGGCAAGGTCGAATGGGGCAGCTATTCAGGGCCTGTCGAAAGGCGGGCCACGAATTGTTGCTCGACGTTTCATCGGCGACAGATACGACGGATGCGCTGATTGCGGCCATCGAGGCGATTCTCGAAGACGGGATTTGTCCCGATTGGTGGGAATTGCCCACGGCGCTCGGCAAGAACGGCTGGGAACGCGCGGTGGCAACCATTGCGGAGAAGGACGGCTACTGCCACGGCGTGCTGGTCAATGGCAGGACGCACGACCTGCAAGCGCTGGCCGAGTTACAGTCGCAGGTGGCGAATTGTCGCGGACTCTCGGGAGTGGTGTTTGGGCTCGCAGTCTATGCCGACCTCGCCGAGCGCTGGTTTGCCGGCGAGCTCGGCGATTCGGCCGTGATCGATGTACTGCGGGAATCGAGGCTCGCAGGATTGCGGGCTCCGGAACCGCTCGATCAATACGAGGCCGGCTAGGTTGGAAGCGGAATGAAGACGATTCGACTCACGATGGCGCAGGCCATGGTCAGATACCTCGCCAATCAGTTCGTCGAGGTCGACGGCCGGGAAGTCGCGTACTTCGCCGGCGTCTGGGCAATCTTCGGCCACGGCAACGTGGCGGGTCTCGGCGAGGCGCTGGTCCGGATGCAAAAAGCCTTGCCGACGTATCGAGCGCACAACGAGCAGGCGATGGCGCATGCCGCGATCGCGTTCGCGAAGACCTGCCGTCGCCGGCGGGCAATGGCTTGTACCTCGTCCATCGGGCCCGGCGCCACGAACATGGTGACGGCGGCGGCGGTCGCACACGTCAACCGCCTGCCGGTATTATTCTTGCCGGGAGACGTATTCGCCAACCGGCGGCCGGATCCCGTCTTGCAGCAGCTCGAGGATTTCGAGGACGGTACCGTCAGCGCGAACGATTGCTATCGCCCCGTATCCCGGTACTTCGACCGGTTGACCCGGCCGGAGCAGGCGCTGCTCGCATTGCCGCGGGCGCTGGCGACAATGACCGATCCGGCTTCCTGCGGGCCGGTCACGCTGGCCCTGTGCCAGGACGTGCAGGCCGAGGCCTACGATTTTCCGCTGTCGTTTTTCGACCGTACCGTCTGGCCGGAGCGTCGCGTGACGCCGCATCCGGCGGACGTGAAGGCGCTCGGCGCCGCAATCCGGGCTGCCGAGAAACCTTTGCTCGTCGCTGGCGGCGGCGTGCATTACAGCGGCGCCGCCGAGGTGCTGGCCGGGTTTGCGGAAGCCACCGGTATTCCCGTTGCCGAGACCCAGGCGGGCAAGAGCGCATTGCCCAGCGACCAGCAGCAGTGCCTTGGCGGGATTGGCGTGACCGGGACGAGCGTCGCGAATGCGGCAGCCGCTCAAGCTGATCTAGTGGTAGGCATCGGCACGCGATTGCAGGATTTCACGACCGGATCGAGATCGCTGTTCGCGAATCCGCGGCGATGCCTGATCCAGGTCAACGTCAACGCGTTCGACGCACACAAGCACGCGGCGAGGCCTTTGGTCGGGGACGCGCGCGAAGTCATACGGTCGCTCGCGGAAGCGGCCGAGGATCTGAAGGTAGATGACGGCTGGGCGGCGTACTGCGCGGCGCAAAAAACAGCGTGGGAAAACGAGGCGGACAAGGTTCTCGCGCCCGTGCAGGGTGCTTTGCCTAGCGACGCCCATGTCATCGGCGCGGTCAATCGCGCGTGCGACGACGATGGTATCGTGGTCGGGGCCGCTGGCGGTTTGCCGGGCGAGCTGCATCGGCTTTGGCGTAGCCGCCGCCCCGGTAGCTATCACATGGAGTACGGCTACTCGTGCATGGGTTATGAGATTGCCGCGGGTCTCGGCGTCAAGATGGCGGCGCCGGACAATCACGTCGTCGTCATGGTCGGCGACGGCAGCTACCTGATGATGAACTCGGAAATCGCGACAGCGGCGATGCTCGGCTTGCAGTTGACGATCGTCGTGCTCGACAATCGCGGTTTCGGTTGCATCAATCGCCTGCAGCAGGCGACCGGCAGCCCTTCATTCAACAATTTGCTCGAAGACGCCGTTCACGAACGACTGCCGGATGTCGATTTCGTGGCGCACGCCGCGAGCCTCGGCGCGACGGCCAGACGGCTGGGCGGCCCGGCTGAGCTAGAGGAGGCGGTGCGCGCTGCGCGACAGATACCCGGTGTTTCCGTATTCGTCATTGAAACCGATCCCGCGGTATCGACCGAGGCGGGTGGTCATTGGTGGGATGTGGCGGTTCCGGAGGTCTCCGAGCTGGACGCCGTGACCGCGGCCTATGAGGACTACCGGCAGGCAACCCGGAAACAGCGCGTGGACGGATAGACGTGGACGGACAGATGGGAGGATTTCCGTGAGCCGACTCTTGGTGAAGCCGTCTCCGCCCGATGCGAGCGGAAGGGTCATCGACATTACGCCCGGGAGCGCCGGTTGGACACACGTGGGTTTCGCGGTGCATCGGCTCGACGCGGGCCAGGAGACCAGGTTTCGTGAGATCGATCGCGAGACATGCATTGTCGTACTGGAAGGCACGGTCGCCATCCATGCGGCGGACACGACGTACGAAGCGGTCGGCGGACGGGAATCCGTGTTCGAGGACAGGTGCCCCGGTGCGGTGTACGTTCCTCCCGGCGTCAGTACCCGAATCGTTGCCAACGGCGCCGCCGTCGTCGCGCTTTGTTCCGCACCGGGCGGCACCGGCGGGTCCGCGCGAATGATCGCTCCCGAGCGCATCGCCAGGGAGACCCGCGGCGAGGGAACCAACGTCAGGCACGTGCGCGCGATCCTGCCGGAGACCGAGCCTGCGGCAAGCCTGCTCATCTACGAAGTGATCACACCCGGCGGACACTGGTCCAGCTACCCGCCCCACAAACACGATACGGATAGCATCCCCGACGAGTCGGCGCTCGAAGAGACCTACTACCATTTGCTGAGGCCCCGGCAGGGATTCGCGTTCCAGCGTGTCTACACCGACGACCGTCGCATCGACGAGACGATGACCGTCGAGCATGGCGATTGCGTGCTCGTGCCCGAAGGGTATCACCCGGTCGGCGCCCCGCACGGTTACGACCTCTACTATCTCAACGTGATGGCGGGCCCCAAACGCGCCTGGATTTTCAGGAACGATCCCGCCCACGAGTGGATGCTCGAGCCGGCGGCGGCCGGCGACTAGTGTCCTGTCCGGCGAATTCGTCGAACCATTCGGCAGTGGATTTTCGTGTCCGGAAAGGCCGCAATAGCTGCGCTATCAAGGCCTTCACGCGCCTTGATCTCGGCACTCCGACACAGAATGAGCCGCGCCGGACTCATGCAGGGGCTCCCTAGCAGTGGTCGTCGGCGGTGATTTCTCGGTGGGGGTCGATATCGGCGGCAGCCATATCGCGTGCTGCGCCGTCGAACCGGGTGAAGGACACATCCTGGAGGGCAGCATCGTCGACGTGCCGGTCGACGGCAAGGCCGACAAAAGCCACATCCTAGATGCCTGGTCGGAAGCGATCCGGACTGTGGTTGACGGCCAGGCGGAGCGTTCGCCGATCGGAATAGGCTTCGCGATGCCTGGGCCGTTCGATTACCGAACCGGTGTTGCGAAATTCGCCGGCACCGACAAGTTCGAAAGTCTTTACGGTGTGCACGTCGCGGAGGAATTGGCGTCCATTCTGGGATCGTCGCTGGGATCGTCGCTGGAATTGCGCTTCATCAACGATGCGACCGCCTTCGCCGTCGGCACGGCCTGGCGCGGCGGCGGACGGGACTTCGCGCGGATCGTCGCGGTAACCCTGGGGACCGGTTTCGGTTCGGCGTTCATCGATGACGGCATACCGGTCGTCAGCGGCGACGATGTGCCCGAGCATGGCTGTCTTTGGCATTTGCCTTTCAAGGAGGGCATCGCCGACGATTACATTTCGACGCGCTGGTTCGAGAACGAATACCGGAAGATGACGGGCAGGGCGGCGGCAGGCGTGAAAGCCATTGCAGAGGCTGCCGCCGATCGCCCCGTCGCCGGCAGTCTGTTCGCCGACTTCGGCGTGCACCTGGGCGAGCTTCTCGCGCCTTGGGTGACCGCGTTCGATGCGAACGCGGTGATACTGGGCGGCAACGTCGCCAACGCCTATGAACTGTTTGCAACGCCCTTGCGCGAAACGCTGGAAAAGCATGGCGCGACTCCCGCCGTGGCGGTTTGTCCGATTCGGGAGACAGCGGCGCTGCTGGGCGCCGCACGCCTCTTGGACGACTCGTTCTGGAACCGCATCAGACATGACCTGCCGAGAAAATGATCGTGCCGGGTAGCGACGGCGATTTGCGAACGCAGGGCCGCCGGCTCGTCGACTGGCTGTCCGGGGACGCGTTCTCCGCATGGATACGCGCCGGCTTCGATGCCGGCTCCGGGAATAGCTACGAGCGGCTGCTGAGCCTGGATACGGCGGACACGCGGGCGACGCTTCGCACGCGCACCCAGGCCCGCCAGCTATTCGTGTTGAGCGTTGCGCAAGTCCTGCGCTGGTCCCTGCCACGGTCGAGCACCGTCGCGGCCCGAGCCGACGCGCTCAACACCTTCATCGACCGGCATTGCAGGCAGGAAAACGACGACGGCTACGTGCGCAGCCTGGCGCCCGATTCGTCCGTCCAGGATAAGGGCCACGACCTGTACGATCACGCCTGCTTCCTGTTGGCCGACGCGTGGCGATACCGCGCCTTCGGCGTCGATTCGGCGATCGAATCGGCGCAACGTAACTTGCTGTTCCTCGACACGCACCTGGCCCACCCGGACGGCGGCTGGCGAGAAGGCGACTACCCCCATGCGCATCGGCGCCAGAACCCGCACATGCATCTGTTCGAGGGCTTGTTGGCGCTCTACGAGACGACCGGTGACGACGATTGGCTTGCGAGGGCCGGCGAAGTCTTTACGTTGTTCACCGAGCATTTTTTCGATGCGGATTCCGGCGTGGTGCTGGAGTTTTTCGACGATGCACTGCGGCCGGCGCCCGGCGACGCGGGCAGTACGGTAGAGCCCGGTCACGGTATGGAATGGGTCTGGCTGTTGCGCTGGTACGAGCGCCTGTCGGGAACGTCCACGGCTGCCTATGCCGATGCACTGTTTACCAACGGGTTGGCTCGCGGACAGTCTGACAGCGGCTTGCTGTTCGACGAGATCGGGGCGGACGGCACCGTTCGGGCCGGCACGAAGCGGCTTTGGCACATGCCCGAGCTGATCAAGGCGGGCATCGTACAGGCGAGGGCCGGGCGCGGGGAAGGCGAGCGGGTGGCAGCTCGAGCCATCGAAGACTTTTTCACGCACTTCGTCGCCGCCGCGCCGCGCGCACCCTATTGCGATCAGCTCGATGCAAACGACGCAGTCATCGATGCTTCCGCGGCTGCCAGTTCGATGTATCACCTGACCACCGCGGCATTGGAGATCGTCGACTATCTTCAATGAGTTCGTCACTTCACAAGCCCGAACTGCGCCAGCGTGTCATCGGTGTTCGCCCACGGCGCGCCAGGTATCTGAGCAATGAGGCCATTGAACACGTCCATAAAAGCTGCATTGATAGCCTCATCGGTCAACGCATCGGCATCATCGGCAGAAAGGAGCGGCCTAATATCGGCAAGGAAACCTGTGTGGGCAAGCTTAGCCAGCATGCGCTGCTCGGCTTGCGCACGCGATAGTGTCTTGCCTTGATCATTCAGATATTGGCCGAAGAGCGTCGCCACGCGACTCGTATCAAGGCCTTCAAGCACGCCGATTGCATGGGCAAGATCAAAGAGATCGCGTCCTTTGTCGCGCTCTAGTAAAGCGCGCAGCTTTGTCGCCAGCATTTCTTCGTTGGTGAAGGTCGTAATGTCGGCTTGCCCGGAAAACCAGGGGTTTTCGACAGCGTGGGGCATTGCTACGGACCCGTCATGAGCCTCGCGCTCGCGGGTATTGATTTCGACTTTCAGACGCATCTGAGGCCCGCCATGTTCTGCATCGGCACGAAAGATCAGACTTGGCGCAACCGGGCTTGTGTCATAATTGGCATCGCCAAGCCAACCCAGCACCTGCCGCAACCGATCAAGTACGGGGCCAATAGGCCCTTTACTTGTGCGTACAAGATCAATGTCTTCCGAGTAACGCAGCGGCTCCGGAAAGTGCAGCTTGTTGAGCGCCGTACCGCCGCGAAAACGCAATTCTTCACGTAAGTAATCATCGTTGAAGATGTCAATCACGGCGCGACTGATGATTAGGTCTTGTTCAACTTGCCGCAGCGCTGCCCACGGCGCGACATTGCTCCAGGCGATGATGTTCGTATGCGGAATCATCAGTCCGCCTCCGGTATGCTGCGGCCAATCACATGCCAGCGCGCGCTGCGCTCAACGACAATAGGTGCCAGATCAGGGTTGGTGGCAAGTGATGGCTCCAACTCGACCCACGGGAGCGGCGGGCCTTCGGCGAGGCGTGCGTGCAGCGCGTCGGCCTTCTCACTATGACCAGAAACGCCCAATAGGAACCCGAGCCTTTGCCCTACTGAGCGCTCAAACGCATCGGAAAGCAAAGCAAGTTTTGTCGCCTCAATCTTCGTACCAAGGTCGGAGAGCACGGTCACTATGTGATGAAGCCCGCCCGCAGCGCGCGGGTAGCGCACCAGATCGAGAGCTGTAAGTTCAGCCCCAGAGACGTTCATCGTTCCTGTTTTCGTCTTGTGCTTTTCGACCCCTTCTTCCACCGTGTGCAAGTCCTTGCGGTAATAAAAAACAATGGAGGAACGTCCGGCTCTGATCTTGGGCATCTGCTTGTCGGTGACGACTTGAAATTCCATGACGGCCTGATGCGTTGCGCCGTGCAGTGCCGCTGCCTTCAGTAGCCCGACATAGTAGGGTCGTTCCTCATATGCCATCAGCGCATCGATATACCAGGGAGGTTCCAACGCCCCCATGGCTCGGTACTCCGGCGGTACGATGACATAGAAACCGCGCCGCGGACTGATGAGATTGCCGCGCTTTTGCTGCTTTTCGGTAGCCTTGAGCAAGGCTCCTTTACTGAACCCGATTGCGTCCAGCGCTTGCGCAGCCGAAAAATACACCTGTCCTTTGGAGAGGAGTTGCACAAGGTACGAGCCGAAATGGGTGCGATCATCAAGCATCATATCTAAATATCGACTAAATTGGTCTATATTTCAATATGATTCTATAGTGTCGACAGAATCATACCCAAATATCGACCAAAACAGGGGATATTCAAATATAAGAGTAGCCATTCCCCGGCAAACCCAGGGGGTTAGGAGGGCTGCTCGTAAGCTACTGAAGGAAAAAGGGGAAACTGCCGTGCCCGGCAAGATTCCAACTTGCGACCCCTGCCTTCGGAGGGTTTAGGTCCTGTCCCGCCAATGTCTTGTATGAGCCGGTCGCGAGAATCCGTGACCGATCCTCGACCGATGGAGCGTGGCCCGATCGGATGACGGCCACGGTCAATCCGCTTCCGACAGGATCGCCATCTTACGCTCGCGGTAAACCATTCGCGCCAGCATCAGGAACAGCCCGATGGCGCCGGTGAAGATGACGACGATCACCCAGACCTCCGATTTCATGCCGGTCGCCCGCGCACGGTTCTGGAGGAGGTAGAAGGCCGCCGTCACGCTCATCAGGCGGTCCAGCCAGACCTGTAGCCCCCAAGGGGACTCCATGAGCATCGGCCAGAAGCCGAAAAGCCCTTCCTCGGCTATCACGAGGCCGGTCAACACCGCGAAGGGAATAACGACTGCCGTCGGGACGAGCCAGCCCGGCCAGGAAACCCGTTGCTTTGTCTGGGTAACGAGCAACATGGCGATGGCGGCAACGGCAAAACCGGCGAGCGCGATCAACCCGGAATGCGACATCCTCACAAGCTCCCATGTCAGTGCAAGACACTCAGTCGAGAAACGGCTGCGTGCAAGGGGAAAGTTTCAGCCGCCTCGCCTTATTTGGCTAAATTGTACGCCGTGGCGACCCAACGGTACCAGTCCCGATCTGTGCTGAGAGTCGGCCGTCGCACGGTTCCAACGCCGGATTTTTACTGCCTTGGACTATCGGTGGACGACTGATGGGCTATCGGTCCCCACGTCAAGCCGATTGGCTTCAGAGACATGATGTAGGTGCTCTGTGGGTGCGTCGCCGGCGCTGCCGGCCGATTCGCCCTGGAGGCCGTCGACGGTAGCGGGATGTACGGCTACGGTCACGCCGTACGCGGCGATCGGGAAAACCTTCACGAAAACTTCATAAGCAGCTCGCCCTGCCCGCTGCCCGGGCCGGTCGTCCGCTGAAAGTGCTTAGAAACGAGGGCCGCGCCGGCACGGGGCCTGAGCGCCGGAAGCTAAGCGGCGACGCGAACAGTGACGCCGAAACTCAACCGAAATACCGAGCCGTTCTCGGTTTTCGGAGCCGATGTTAACTCTGCCCGCAAACACCCAACGACAAACACTGCGGCTTTGGCCGCGAAGTGACAGGTTCTGAAAGGAAGAAGACTTGATTCGATGGCGCTTTTTAACGCTCTTGCCCGTCGTCCTGTTGTCTGCGCCCGCGTGGTCTCACGAGGCCGATCCGGCGGCGCGGGAACGTCTGGCGACCGGCGACTGGCTCGATTTCGTCTGGACCGGCGCCGAGCACATGCTCACCGGCTACGATCACCTGCTGTTCCTGGTCGGTGTCGTCTTTTTCCTGTCGAATTTCATCCAGATCGTCAAGTTCATAACGGCGTTCACGATCGCTCACACCATCGTGCTGATTGGTGCGACGATCGCGGGCATTTCCGCCGATCATCACTTGGTCGATGCGTTTATTGCGCTCACCGTCGTCTACAAGGGTTTCGAGAATCTCGGCGGGTTTCAAAAGCTCCTGCACATGTCGCCGCCGAACCTGCTGCCGATGGTCTTCCTCTTCGGCCTGGTGCACGGTTTCGGCCTGGCGACCCAACTCCAGACCCTGACGCTCGCAGAGGACCCCGGGCTGATCGCAAAAATCCTCTGGTTCAACGTCGGCGTCGAACTCGGGCAGATCGCGGCGCTGAGCGTGATGCTCGTCGTCATCAACGCCTGGCGCCGCACGTACGTTTGGGACGCACTGTCTCGAACGAGCAATCTCGCGCTCGTCTTCGCCGGGTTTCTGCTGTTCTTCTACCAGGTGCATGGATACATCCACCAAACCGATATCGCGGAAGCGGCGTCGTCGAGCGGCTGGCACAGCCATGACGGCGGCCCGCCGCACAGGCACGACTAAGGCGCTACTACAAGCTACTACTACAACAAGTCAACAGGAAAAAACGGTCATGAAAACATTCAGTCATGCACGGCTCGGCAAGGCGCTTCTTGCCGGTTTCACCGCCTTGGCGGCGCTTGGAACGGCTGCCGCAAACGACGGCGAAACCGGATCGGACGAGCGCATCGCCGAGATAGTCGTCAAGGGCCAGGTACTCGACGACACGAATCTCGCTTACTCATCGACCCGTTTCGACGCCGAGCGGGTTCGCGAATTTCAACCCGCCGAGGTTCAAGCGCTTTTCGACCAGGTACCCGGCGTGAGCATTCGTCATTTCGGCCTCGGCGGAGTCGCCGATTCCATCACCATCCGCGGATTCGGCGGCGGTGGCCACGGCGGCGACCTGGGCGTCGTTCTGGACGGCATTCCGCTCAACGAGGCCATGTCCCACTCGGATGGGTATGTCGACATGAACGTCATCGTGCCCCTCGAAGTCAGTAACATGACCGTATTCAAAGGTCCGGTTTCGGCGCTGTACGGAAACTTCAATCGCGGCGGGCTGGTGCGGATCGAGACCCGCCGGGGCGGCGATTACGCCTTGCTCGACGCCAGTACGGGCTCGAACGGCCTGCTGGACGTGCAGGGCGCACTCGGAATGACGGCAGACGGCCGCCATCGATTCAACGTCGCAGGACAACACTATCGCGGCGACGGCTTTCGACCGCAGTCGGAGAGTGTGCGCAGCACGCTGGCGGGCGGCTGGGCGATGGATCTCGGTTCGCGCACCGAGATCGGCGTATCCGCTCGACTGCATACGGCCGACAGCGACAACGCCTCCTACCTCACACAGGACCAGTATTTGAGCGACCCCTACGGCATCGATCCGGGTGTGCAGAACGACGGCGCCGAAAAAGATTTCGGCACGCTGCGTGCCGACCTGAACTTCGACATCAGCGATTCGGTCAAGGTCCTGAGCTACGCTTACCTGACGGAGCAGGACTTTTCCCGCTGGTTCAGCCGGCCGTCCGGAGGTAGCTGGCGGCAGCGTGAAGAGACCTACGACCGCGATGTCGTCGGCGCCAGCGTGTCGGTGAGCGGGCAGAACGAAAGCGCCGGCGTCGACCTCAACTGGGTGGTCGGTGCCGAGACTTTCAGCGAGTCGACGTACTACCGGTACTACGACGGCCTCGACAACCGGCAGCGTACCGGCCCCGCCATCAATGACCGGGTTACCGATCTCGACAGCGTGTCGGTGTTCGCCGAACTGCAGGCCGATGTGCACCCGCTGTTCATGCCGTCCGTCGGTTTTCGCCACGACAGTTTCAGCGGCGATTGCAGCCTGCGCGCCGCCGAACAGAGCACCGCACCCTGCGAGGCCTTGAACGACCTCGACAACCTCAGTCCGAAACTCGGCTTTCGCTCGCAGCTTACGAACAGCCTGCAGTTCCGGGCGAGCTGGTCGGAAGGGTTTGCGCTGCCGAATGGCTGGGTCAAGTACCAGGCACAGGCGTCGAATCTCGATCCCGTCGACTTCCGCCAGGCCGAGATCGGCGTAACCTGGAGCCCCGTTGCCGCATTCTCGGTAGACGTCGCGGCCTTCGAGCTCGAGTCGGATGGCGAAGTGCGGACACCGGCTCCGGGCGAATTCGAGAATTACGGCGAGACGGAGAGGACTGGTATCGAGGCGACCGTTTCGTGGCTGCCGAGCGACGAGCTGTCGTTCTCGGCGGTCTACGGCGTCACTGATACCGAAGTCGTGCGCAACAACAATCCGGACCTGGTCGGCAACGAAGTCGGCGGCATAGCGGATTACTCGGCGAATCTGATCGGTGCCTGGCGGTTCCAGCCGTCATGGCGCGCCGATTTCACGTGGCGTGCCGTCGGCGGTTTCCCGCTGAATGCCGCGAACGACGTCTACTCGGAGAGCTACGAGACGCTCGACCTCGGGCTGACCTACTTCGCCGGCGACCTGCGCGACCTGCGCGTGTTCGCCCGGGTGGAAAACGTGACCGACGAAGTCTACGCGCCGACCGCATTCCTCATCGGCGGGGCGCCGCTTTACGGGCCCGGTCCGCCGCGTCTTTATCGGTTGGGGCTGCAGTTCGGACTGTGACGGGAGATTATGATGAGAATCACAAAATTGCTCTTCGCGCTGGCGGCCTTGTGCGCGGCACAGGCGGCCTTCGCGCATACGGTGTGGCTGGAGCCCGCCGGAAAAACCGCAAACACCTGGAAGGTGCTTTTCGGCGGTCACGCCGGCGAACTCGTGCCGCTCGATGCATCGAAAATAGCATCGGTCGATGTGTTCGACGCCCGCGGAAGCGCAGTCGACTTCGACCGCGAGGATCGCGGTGACGATGTCCTGCTCAGCTTCCCGGATGACGCGGTGCTCGCAGCGATACACTTCGACAACGGCATCTGGAGTCGGGACCGGATGGGACGGAGCGTCAACCGTCCGATGCGCGAGGTCGACGGTGCCACCGAGGCGACTCACGCGGTGAAGTTTCACAAGACCATACTCGACTGGACGGACTTCGTGACACGAGCGCTCGGCCAGGACTTCGAGGTCACGCCACTCGGGAATGACCGGCCTCGAGCCGGCGAGCCGATGCGCGTGCGCGTCACGCTGCACGGCGAGCCGCTCGCAGGCGTCAGCCTCGGGCGCGGCGAAGAGGGCGATGCCGGCACCACCGACGAGGATGGCATCGCCGTCTTCGTGCCGGAGCCCGGTTTCAACAAGCTTTGGGCCGGTAAGCGCTTCGCCGTCGACGACGAGGACGACTACACGGAGCTGAGCTACGAATACCTGTTCGGATTCGACGCCGCCGAATGAAGCTACGAAGCATCGTTCTCGGCTCCCTGTTGTACCTGGCCTGGCCGGCCGGCGTCGGCGCCCACGACATTCTGCTCGAGGTGGCGCCGGTCGACAGTGCTTGGCTCGAGGGGTATCTCCGGTACAGCGATGACGCACCCGCGGCCGGCAATTACGTTCGAATAACGGACGTCTCGGACGACCGGTTCTCGGAAATCGCGACGACGACGGACGCCGGCGGTGGATTTCGGGTGGCCGGTGTAGCCGGCCACCGCTATGCCGTGACCGCCGAGGGCGACGAAGGCCACTCCGTCACCGTCGAGGTCACGCTGGCGCCCGCCCGTGGCGGGGACGGGACATCGGAATCCGGCGTGCCGGTATACGTCGTCCTCGCCGCCGTGCTCCTGCTTTCCCTGATCCCGGCACGGCTCCTTCGCCGCGATCGCGGTGGAAACGCCGAACCGTCAGGTCCTTGAAGGAGCAGGATCGAAGCGAGAGGCATCGCGGCCCGCGCAATTTCGTTCGCAAGACCGAATTGTCTTTACCCTGCAACACTGACGTTGTTTTATGATCGGCAGGACGCAACGCGAGCAAGCCATCCGGACCGAGATCGGAAATGACCCTGAAGCCGAAACCACTGAGATCCTGGCTTGGCGGTCGCAGCGAGCCTCGCTGCCCGGACCTCGGTCCGCGGGAGCTCGAGACGCTCGACGTACTGTGGCGGGATTCGGGGCTGTCCGCTCAGGAGCTACAGGGGCGGCTGCCTGCCGGCGGCCGGTCGGCCATTACGTCGACCATTACGTCGACTATTACGCTGAGTACCGTTCAGAGCACGCTCGAGCGTCTCTATCGCAAGGGCCTTGCGCATCGTGACAAGGTCGGGCGGGCCTATCGCTACCGTGCGGCGGTAACCCGCGCCGAAATGATCAGCCTGATGTTGCAGGACATGTCACGGGAGATCGGCGGCGGCGATCTCGGAGCGATGATCTCCGGCTTCGCAGACTTCGTCGCCGACGACGATCCGGATATCGAAAGGAAGCTCACGCAAGTCCTCGAGCGAAAAGAAGCGGGCGATGAATGACTTCGC
Organism: Woeseiaceae bacterium; assembly: GCA_028279985.1. Taxonomy (GTDB): domain Bacteria; phylum Pseudomonadota; class Gammaproteobacteria; order Steroidobacterales; family Woeseiaceae; genus UBA1847. Next base: position 4,789 of record JANQMR010000024.1, on the reverse strand, counting down.
GGGACACGCTGCGCTGCTGACGAGCGTCTGGCTCGTTGCGACGGTGGTCACTTCACTCCTGTCGGCGGCGCTGTATCCCCTGTTTCGCCGCAGCATAGGCGGTAGCGATCCGTCGACACGCTCTCTGGCGACCCTTGGCTATGCCCTGATCTCACCGGCTGCCGGCATCGTTACCGCACTCGTCAGCCTGTCTCCGTATGCGGCGCAACTGCTGATACCGGAACACTGCCACGCCGGCATTTGTGGCTCCCATGCGCCGCTCGTCGCCGGGGGATCGCTGGGCGGCATCGGTCTGGTCGTTGCGGCTTCGCTGATCGCTTTTGCCGCCGGCGCGGTCGCGATCCGGGCGATCGTTTACGGCGGCCGCCGCCTGCGGTTCCTGTACGCGCTCAGTCGCCGGTCACGCGTGCGCGAGCATCTGATAGTCGACAGCGACCACCTGTTCGCCTGGTGCTGCGGACTGGTCAGGCAGCAAGTCGTTCTCTCACGCGCACTCGTCGAGCGCCTCAGCGCTGCCGAGCTGGACGTCGTACTGGCGCATGAGCGGGCGCATCTGGCGCGTTTCGACAATCTTCGCAACCTGGCCGGCCGCTGCGCGACGATGATGTGGCCGCCGGCGGCCAAAGCCCGCATCCGTTCGGACCTCGTAGCGGACAGCGAGCGCGTCTGCGACCTCGCGGCGATTCGGGCTTGCCGCAGTCAACGGCTGTTTCGGCAGGTCGTCGAGACGATGACACCGGGCAGGCCGCACGCGTCACTGGCAAAGGGCGCCACGTTTGGCGGTGACGACGCCGCGGCGCGCGCTGAGGCCTTGTCGGAGGCCGGTACGGGATGGCCCAGGCGATGGTCTAGGCTCACGGCGTTCACGCTTCTCGCCTTGATCTGGGTGCTGCAACTCGCCACGGCGGCCTTTCTCAGCCACCCCGTCGTCGAGGCGATCGCATCACTCGGCGTTTGAGACCGGCGTTTGAGACCGGCGTTTGAGACAAGCGCCGTCCGGCAAGCGGCAAGAAGCAGACGTTTCTTCGAGGTAAAAGAAACCCCGCTCGAGGCGGGGTTTCTTGTGTATTGATTTCTACCTACTCGGTTAGGCGATCTTTCTGCGTCTGAACATGCCGAATGCCAGGAGGCCAATGCCGAGGAGCGCAAGGGTTCCAGGTTCGGGCACAGCGGTGGCGGCTGCGGTTACGGAACTGAAGGTGAATAAGATACTGCCAGCGCCATCACCGGTGAAAGACCACGTGCCCGGGGTATCGTCGAAACCGGTCGCGCTCAGGACGCCTGTTCCTTTGAGCCCAATCTGACTGGAGGTCTGAAGGGTCACGACGATACTGGAAAGGTCAAAACTATAAGTCGTACCGCCGGAAACGACCGACCATAGCGGCGCGATCGTGCTTGGAGTGAGAGGGCTAAACTGGAAATCCGTGAAAGCTGCGCCAGTAAACCCCGGTATGGCTGCAAAGTCGCCCGAGGTCCCGAGCACATAGGCAGTCAAGAAATCGATGCCCGTAGCATCCGCCAGGCCCGTACCCCCAGTCGGTGCAAACCCCCCACCAAAGCCTACTCCGCCTTCGATAGGGTCGGCATTCGCCGCGAATGGCGCAATCAAAAGGGAGGCTACAACTGCTAGTTTCAACTGCCGCATAGTTCCAAATCTCTCAAATGAAGGAAAAAGTTGTGTTTGGGCCTATTCTGCAATTGCCATGCCATTGTTATAAAGGTCAATATTTCAATGACTTATATCCGCATTGATTTGGCGCAGAGGTGGTTTCGTAAATAAAACCGACAGTTTCTTCATCCAGTAAAGCGTCGCTGCGCTCCGTCGGGTGGCAGCCTTCAACTGGAATGCGTTGCAGGTATCAGTGGAATACGCATCGAATGACATTGCCTTCGTGCAGTCCTCTGAACTGCGCACCGACATAGGCCACGACCGGTTCGCGGTCTTCTTCTCTCACACAGTCGAGTCTCTGGTGTACGCAGGGTTATTCAGTTTGCACCCGAAGCGTACGACTTTCAGTTCCGGAAAACGCGCGTGCTCGTCAAGCTGTTGAGACAGGATTACATATCCCGATCAGAAGCCAAACGACTCCTGCACAACCTCGATAAGTTCTCCGAGATCGAGCTGGACATGCGTGACGTTCGAAACGTAGGGCACGGATTTGCAGACGAGGTATTTCGAGTCTTTGCAACAGCCCACCCGGACATCCTCATTCGTTGCGTCAATGCTAGCGATGCCGTAACCGCAATGATCAAACATGTCAGCGGGTGATATCGCGGCTGCAGTACAGTTGGTTCTGCCGCTAATCCCGGACAAGATCTTATTACAAGTGGTTGACGTTTAACGTGAATTTTGGTCGGGGTGACTGGATTCGAACCAGCGACTCCTGCCTCCCGAAGACAGTGCTCTACCAGGCTGAGCTACACCCCGAGGACGCGCAATACTATAGCAACGCCGGTCCGAGCGCCAAGGGTGGCCAGCGTTCCGCCGCGGGCTGCCGTTCGCCCTTGCGCCGGCTCAAAGACGCCGGCGTACCGCAAAATCCGCGATGACGGCCAATGCCTGTTTGTGTGGCGAATCGGGCAGGCCGGCCAGCGATTCGATAGCGAAGTCGGCGGCTTCCCGGGCTTTCGTCGCGGTGTAATCCAGTGCTCCGGTCGTCTCGACCAGGGCCTGGATCTCGGGCAGGTGTTCGAGGCCGCCCTCGAGGATCGCATTGCGGATCATCTCCCGCTCGCCGGCGGCCGCGCGACGTATTGCATGGATCAACGGCAGGGTGGCCTTGCCCTCGGCGAGGTCGTCGCCCAGATTCTTGCCCAACTCTTCGGGAGAAGCGTCGAAATCCAGTGCATCGTCCACGAGCTGGAAGGCCGTGCCCAGGTGCCGGCCGTAGGCGACCATTGCAAGCCGTTCCCGTTCCGGCCGATCGGCGAGCACCGCCGCGATGTGTGCGCCGGCTTCGAAGAGTTTCGCGGTCTTGCGGTAGATGACCTGGAGGTACTGTTCCTCGCTGGTGTCGGGGTCGTGCACGTTCATGAGCTGCATGACTTCGCCGGCGGCTATCGTGTTGGTCGCGTCGGCGAGTATCTGCATCACGCGCATGCTGTCGATTTGCACCATCATCTGGAACGCGCGCGAGTACAGAAAATCTCCCACCAGCACGCTGGCCTGATTGCCGAATACCGCGTTCGCCGACTGTCTGCCGCGGCGCATGGCCGAGCCGTCGACCACGTCGTCGTGCAGCAAGGTTGCCGTGTGGATGAACTCGATGATCGCCGCGGCGCGGATGGTCTGCGGGCCGTCGTACCCCAGTGCGCGTGCAGCGAGCAGCACGATCAGCGGACGCAGCCGTTTGCCGCCGCTTTTTACGATGTATTCGGACACCTCGGATACCAATGCGACGTCGCTGGCCAGGCTGTCGGCAATGAACGCATCCACCGATCGCATGTCGGCATTGGCGAGCGCGGCGACGTCGGCCATTGTCGACGGCCCGGACCCGAGACTTGCAAGCGTTGTTTCTGCGGCGTGCATGAAACGGGAATAATGCCTGAAAGCCGCTTTCATAGCGACCGGCAGGGCGTCTTTCCGTCGGCGGGGCGGCAAATGCAAGTCTTTGAAAACCGACTGATTTCTTTGTGCCGCGCCGTTGACCCGGACGTGGCGAGTCTATACAATCGCGTGTCTTTTGCGACAGGCGTCGCGACGGCGTCCCGGACCGGGTCCGGACTCTTCGCAAAAAAGCTTATTTCTCAGTGAGTTGCACAAGATGCGGCTTACTCGGCGGAGCAAACACGATGTATGCGGTTTTTCGCTCGGGCGGCAAGCAGTACCGCGCGGCTAAAGGTGATGTCCTGCGTCTCGAGAGGATCGAGGCTGACGAGGGCGCCATGGTTAATTTCGACGAAGTCCTGTTGGTCGGCGAGGGCGGTGACGTGACTTTGGGCAATCCGCTGGTCTCCGGCGGTTCGGTCAGCGGCAAGGTTCTGAAGCAGGGTAAAACCCGCAAGGTCAATGTCGTCAAGTTCCGCCGTCGCCAGAACTACCTGCGGCAGGGCACGCACCGGCAGTTCTTCACCGAGGTCGAGATCACCGACATCAGCGCCGCGGGCGCCAAACCGGCGGCGGCGAAACCGAAAGAACAACCCGCCGCGGAAAAGACCCCGGCTAAAAAGACGGCGGCGAAAAAAACCGCAAGCGACAAGTCGGGCGGCGGCGAAGCGGCGAGCAAGAAAAAAGTGAGCAAGAAAACCGCGGCGAAAAAGACCGCGGCGAAAAAAGACGACTAGTCTCGAAATCGAAGTCCGCAGGCAGGGGCGGGCGCATATTATTCAAGGTGTAGGGTTCAAGGTGTAGGGGCATGGCACACAAAAAGGCAGGCGGCAGCAGCAAAAACGGCCGCGATTCGGAATCCAAACGTCTGGGCGTCAAAATCTTCGGCGGCCAGCAAGTCGTTGCGGGCAACATCATCGTGCGGCAGCGCGGCACTCACTTTCACCCGGGCGTGAACGTCGGTATCGGCCGTGACCATACCTTGTTCGCGATCAAGGACGGTGAGGTGCGTTTCGAGAAAAAAGGCCCGAAGAACCGTCAGTTCGTCAGCGTCGTCTGACCGACCGGGCACGTCTCTCGAGAACCGGTACCGTTTTTCGCGCGGGAATTCCGGTAGCAGTCGCTGTCATGTACCGGCCGTTGCGCCGGCCGTCCGAAAGACCCCGTCCTTGGGCAGTTTTTTCGATTTTCCCGCCAGGGAGCCTCCGCACGAGTCCGGCAGCGTTGCGGCTTCTCGCCATA
>JANQMR010000027.1 GCA_028279985.1 Woeseiaceae bacterium | reverse complement strand
ATCGGCCGCGGTCACTTCGACTACCGCATCACCAACATCCGCCACGATCAACTGGGCGATCTGGCGGGCGACATCAATCAGCTCGCGTACAACGTGGAGAGCATGCTCGACGCGAAGCGGGCGCTGCTGCTCGGCATCAGTCACGAATTGCGCACGCCGCTGTCGCGACTCAATCTCGCCACCGAGTTCATTGAAAGGGAAGCGGACCGGGCGTCGATCAAGGCCGAAGTCGACGAGATGGAAAAGATCGTGGGCTCGCTGCTCGAGGCCGAAAGGCTCAACAGCCGGCATGCCGAAATCCTCCGTTCCGAGGTTAGAATCGCCGCGCTGATCGACGCTTTGCTGCACGACTATTTCGCCCGCGACCGCAATCGCATACAGGTCGAGCTCGAGGATCCCGATCTCAGCGCGAGCATCGACGAGCCACGGGTTTCGCTGCTGCTCAAGAACCTGTTGAGCAATGCCTTGCGCCATGCGCCGGAAGACTCGGGTCCGGTGGTTCTCAGTGCGATAGTGGACCCGCCTGAACTCGTGTTGCGGGTTCGGGACAACGGGCCCGGCATTCCGGCGGAAGAGCTCGAGCGGCTCGGAGAGCCCTTTTACCGGGGCGACCCGTCCAGGGCGCGGGAAACGGGCGGGACGGGCCTGGGTCTGTATCTTGCGACCCTGGTTGCGCGCGCTCACGGCGGCACCTTGTCCCTGGTCGAGCCTGACGAACCGGGTACGTGTTTCGAGGTCCGCTTGCCGGTTTAGCGCCGTTTGGATGTCATTATCCTGCAATCTTGTTGCGCTTAAATCTTCACTGCAACGGATCACAGCAATACCCACGCATCACTGCTGTCGATGAGCTGACGACTCCCCCAAATCGTCAGGCACCTTGCAGGCCTCCGTCGGGAGGCCTTTTTGTTTCTCGACGCGGTCTCTTTAGAGTTTTTGGCTACTTCTGCCGTTGGGCTTGTCGCGGGCCTTGCGGCGATGGGCTAACGACGATCTGCGCAGTCTCAATGCGCAGATCGAGTTCGTTTTGCGGGGGGCATTGAGAAATGCCGGGCGCCTGCCGCGTCGACAATCGTCCACCGGGTCCACCGGGTCGGCCCGGGATTAACGGTTTCGGTGGTGCCGGTGCGAGTCGTCGCGTCGGGCAACCTGGCGGGCACTCTGCCGGGATTGCGTGGTCGTCGATTGCCTCGTTCGAGGCTGCGTCGTCTTCGACCGACTTGCCCTGGTTTGGGCTGCCCTCGGTTCCGCCGTCCTCGTCCGGGGCACGCCGGATCGGACCGCTCTGGTCTGAGCGACCTCCTGCCGCTGCCGGCTCGATGGTGCCTGTCGTACTTTTGGTCGACTCGACGGCGCCTGTCGTACTTGTGACGGTTGCGACTGGCGCTCGGCTCTGCGATCCACCGGATGACTCGGCGCCCGTCTTACGACACGGCGCTGCGATTCCACGTTCGCCGAACGTTGTCGGCTCGAACGCTGTTCGCGCGTTGTGTCGTTGCGGATTATGTTCCCGCGACCGGCGCTCTTCTGCGAAACGCTACGCTGGCGCGTGACCGTCGCCGTGTCGCGGCGTGTCGAGTAGTTTCGCGTCGTGTCGCCGGACCGATGCGACCCGGATCGATGCGACGTTGCGTCTCGCCGGACCGTATGACCCGACACCGTGGTCCGGCGGTCACCGCTTCGGTGAACCGTCGCCGGTCGGTGGACAGTCCTCGACTCGGAGACGCTCCGCGAGCTCGCTCGCGGCCTTGTCCGCGGGATGGGCCGCGAACCCGCGTCCGTGTAGTGCCGGTTACGAGTAATCCGCTGATTCGAGCTGTGCAGACGGCGGTGATGACGCGGCCGCCAGTAGTCGCCATGCCGATAACGATGAGTCCGGCCATAGTCGTAGCGGTTCACGTAAATTGAATTGTGCACGTGGATCGACGGACGGCGATACCACCAGCGGTCCCGGTAGCTCCTGCCGTAATACGGATGCCCGTAATAACTGTGGTGATGAACGTGTACCCGGTCGGACAGCCAGCCGATCGTGTAAGCGGTCGTCACGCCCCAGAAAAAGCCGCTGTGGAAAGAATGCCAGCTCGGATACGGGTAGTAGTACACCGGATACGGGCGCGGATGATAGTGATAAACGACGCGCGGTTGGTAGACCACGACTTTTTCCGGCTCGTAGTAGGGTACGTAGATGACGTCTTCGGCAACCGGGGTGATTTCGATGACGTCGTCGTTTCGGGCAACCAACTGACGGCCGTCGCTATGCAGGTTGCCGGCCGCGTAAGCGCGTTCGCGAAACCCCTGGACCGCCGAAACGACGTCGGCCTGCTGTGCGACGACCGCTTCGCCGAGCCGCCAGGTCCAGTCCAGGTCCTCGTTCAGAAGTGCCACGACCTCCGGATAGTTGATCAACGCAACGACGGAATCGTCCCAGTCGTCGTCGGGTTTCAACGACGGATCGTCCGCCAGTGCGTCGAGGAAACGGTGCGCCTCGACGAGCTGCAACGGATACGTGGAGGCCGGCAGGACAATTGCGAGCAGGTCGTCGGGATAAAGCGCTATCGGTCCGACGAGGTCTGCGAGCTCCCCAGCAGATAACAGGGGAATGCCCTCGTCCCCGGTGAGCTCGGCGGCTTCGTAGTCGCCGACCGGGCGACCCTGCTCGTCGACCGGTACCTCGTATACCGGTGTTTGGGCGAGGCCCGGCGTGAGCGCGGCCGACAACAGCGCCGATGCCAGCGCCAGGCGGGTAAAGGTGTCTCGGGCTCGTGTTCTCATTGGTACTCCCGGCAGCTTTCATGCCGACACATCGATCGACCTTGGCGGCCAGACTAGCGCGGCATAGCTGAACCGCGCCTTAACCTCGATGTTGCGGAAACATTTCGGTGAAATGCGCAATCGGTTCGGCGCCCCGACACGGAATGCGCCGCGCCAGACACAAGAATCCACACCGACACGGCCAGCTATCGGTGGGACAGGGCGCTAGCGGCCGGCGACCATGGCGATCAGGCGTTCGACGTCGCCGGCATCCAGTGCTGCGTCTGCGTCCAGCGGATACAGCCTTCGCAGGTCTTCGTGCTCGAGGTAATCCGGATGGTGAACCTCGGCAATGCTCGCGTAGTCCACCGATCGGCTGTCTTTTTGCAACAACAACCGGTACGCGTGCATTGCCACGTCGGTCGGCGCATCGAGGCACATCAGTCTTGCAACCGGATGTTCGGGACCATCCAGGCGCAGCTCGCCGGTGAACAGCGTTTTCTTGCGCATTTCCCAGCCACGCGTCTTGAAAATGGCGCCGATGGAACGGCCGGCGACGATCTCCGCGTGCTCCGGCGCGACGAGGTCGTCGCCGGGTTTCCCGAAACGGACGACGGCAAACGTGCGGCAGACGCGGACGCCGTTCGAGATGCTGTACAGGTTCGAGCGCCTGAGCGTCTCGTCGTGCTCGATGAGGTCGATCGCATAGTTGCCGAAGCGACGCTCGATACGTTCGCTGTTCAGCAGCTCGGATTCGAGGACACTAGAGTCGCGCAGGGCGGCAACGACGGACATCGAACGCTCGTCACGGTGCATAATCGGGCCTGTCTACCGGTCGAGCGCGCACCATATACCGTGGCGCGCGGGGGGTAAAGGAGTCGCGAAATGCGTGCGATGTTGCTCGACGGTATCGCGGATCCGGCGGTCGAATCTTCGCTGCTCGGGCCGCATCCGCGGTGCGAAGGTGCTTGAGATATAATTCGTCGATACCCTGTCGACCGACATCCGTTGTTACCAGCAGCCAGCCGCGACCCTATAAAGACACCCTGCCGACCGACATCGGTTGTTACCAGCAGCCAGCCGCGACTCTATAAAGACACCCTGCCGACCGACATCCGTTGTTACCAGCAGCCAGCCGCAACTCTAAAAGACACCCTATTGACCGACATCCTTCGTTCCAGCCGCCAGCCGCGACTCAAAGATACCTTATCCTTTGACATCGTCCGTTCGAGCTGCCGGCTGCTGCCGAACCGCGAGTTCGAGGAAATCGACCCGTGAACGTCCGATCCGAGAAAGTCCGATCCGAGAAAGCCGGAGAGCCCCGCGACAGGGCACTGGTTGTCCTGTCCGGCGGACAGGACTCGACGACCTGTCTGTACTGGGCCATCGACCGCTTCGGCCGCGATCGCGTGTCGTCGGTGACGTTCGACTACGGACAAAGGCATCGCCTCGAGCTCGAATGTGCAACGAAGGTCGCCGCGGCCGCCGGCGTATCCAACGTGCGTTTGCCGATCGACACCTTCGCCACGCTCGGCGGCAACGCGCTGACGGACGACACGGCCACGGCCACGGGCGTCGGCGACGTCGATGCCGATACCCGTCTGCCCAACACCTTCGTGCCTGGGCGCAATCTCGTGTTCCTGACGTTCGCTGCGGCGCTCGCCTGGCAACGGAACATCGGGCACCTCGTGACGGGGGTGGCGCAGACCGACTACAGCGGTTATCCGGATTGTCGCGCCGAAACCGTCGCCGCGCTGCAACAGGCGATCCGGCTCGGCATGGAAAGCGATCTAGCCATCCATACGCCGTTGATGCACTTGTCCAAGAAACAGACCGTGGAACTCGCCGTGGCGCTCGGTGCGTTGGACGTCATGGCCCTGACGCACAGTTGTTACAACGGCAAGCGGCCGCCTTGCGGGACCTGTCCGGCCTGTGAGCTGCGCGCAAGGGGATTCGCCGAAGCCGGCGTCGACGATCCGCTGTTGGCCGTCACATGACCTACACGGTGAAGGAGATCTATTACACCCTGCAGGGCGAGGGCGCCCAGACCGGGCGCCCGGCCGTGTTCCTGCGCTTTGCCGGCTGCAACCTGTGGTCCGGCCGCGAGTCGCATCGCGCCGCGTCGGTTTGCCGCTTTTGCGACACCGAATTCGTCGGCACCGACGGGCCTGGCGGCGGCAAGTTCGAGACCGCCGCGGCACTGGCCGGCGCGGTGGCGGGCAGGTGGCCGGCCGACGGAACTGTCGGCCGTCGATACGTCGTTTGCACCGGCGGCGAGCCCCTGTTGCAACTCGACCGGTCCGCGATCGACGCCCTGCATGACCGGGGATTCGAGATCGGCGTCGAGACGAACGGCACGATTGCGGCGCCGCCGGGCATCGACTGGCTTTGTGTCAGCCCGAAAGCGGACGCGGCTTTGATGCAGCGGGCCGGAGACGAGTTGAAACTCGTCTATCCGCAAGAGGAGCCTGAGGCTCAGCCGGAACGTTTTGCCGGCCTCGAATTCGCGCATTTTTTCCTGCAGCCGCTCGACGACGCGGATCTTGCGCGCAACACCCGGGCGAGCATCGATTATTGCCTGGCGCATCCGCAGTGGAAGCTCAGTCTGCAATCACACAAACTCCTGGGGCTGGACTGAGTAGATGGTTCGCGTGCGACTCGACGGCGGTATTCAGTCGAACTCGTCTTCGACGCGCCGCAATCTCCGTTCTTCCCTGCGCCATTCGAGAATGTTCATTTCGATGAAGGCGAATGCGACCAGCCACAGGAACGCGTCCCAGAAATCGACAAAATCGCCTTTGACGCCCCAGTACACGGCGGCGAGGAACAGCGTGAGGTAGAGCGGCACTTTCATGGCGAGGCTGGCGATCAGCGCCGCGCCTTCATAACGGTTGCGTTCCTGAAGACGGACGTCGATTTCCAGCAGCAGCACGACCAGCAGCCAGACGCCGCTGTTGATGACGTCCGTCCAGGCCAGCCTCTGGATGTCCACCAAGCCGGGCAGGTCCACCGCGGCCGGCATCGTGTCGAAGCGCAGGAAGCTGCCCTGCGCAGACAGGGACGCGCAGTTGGCGCTCGTAATCTCGACGTATTCGTCGAGATCGACCGCGTACGACCATCTGTCCGACCATCCGTCCGACACCAGCGCGCACAGGCTCGTCACGTCCGGTAAGGCCGTGACCCCATGGGTGAACGCGAGGTTGGCGGCGTAGCCGTAGAAGGCATACACGATTACCAGGTAACACAGCACCCGGGCCGCATGCAGTGACAGCGTCGTAGGCTTCGTGCATTGTTCGTCTTCGAGCACATAAGTCTCGATCTCGAACAGCAGTAGCAGTACTACCCAGGCAGCGGTGTCTATCGTCGAGGCGAATGCCTCGATCAGGTCGCCGGGGGCGATACCGTCGGGAAACTGGAGCTTGGCGGCGTTGTATTCCTCGGCGCCGAACAAGCCGATGTTGACGGTGAGCAGGACGTATATGGTGTACTTGAATACCTGAAACAGCGTTCTGCCCTGGCTTCGCATCGGCGGATTCTATTCGGCTTCGAGCTTAAGGTGCAATTGTGTTCTAACGGCGCAGGGGAACGCCCTTCGGCAGGAACGGACCGCCGGATTCGGCACGGATGGCGTGTCCGGTCCCGCCGGCCGCTCAGTCGTCGCCTACCGGTCCGCGCGACTTCTTGAGCGTGCCGCGGCGGCGCTTGTTTTCCAGACGCCGGCGTTCGGCGGCCTCCGGCACTCGGGTTCGAACTCGTGGCGCTGGTTCCGCCAGATGGTCGGCAATCAGCGCCCGCAGGCGTTCCAGCGCCGCCTGCCTGTTGCGGGCCTGGCTGCGATGCCGCTGCGACTTGATGTGGATGACACCGCCGGCGCTGATACGCCGGTCCTCGAATGCCAGGAGGCGCTGCCGGACCGGCTCGGGCAAGGCCGCACAGGCTTCGATGTCGAAGCGCAGGTGAATCGCGGTCGCGACCTTGTTGACGTTCTGTCCGCCCGGCCCCTGCGCGCGGATTGCGGTCAGCTCGATATCCGCCAGCGGAATCGCGATCGTTTCGCTGATTTGGAGAACATCCGGCATGATCTCCGCGCCAAGGCCATCGTTCCAGGCAGGGATTATACGGTTTCGGCCGAAGCGGAGGAGTCGCTTGGCGGAATGTGTGAGCATCGCCGGTGCGGTTATGACCGGCGCCGGGCCGTCTGCTCATCTGTGCGGCACATCACAGGCTAGCGTGCGCCGATAACCGGGTTTTGGCGGCTCGAAGCATAGAATCCGGACGCTCGCCGGAGTTATTGGGGCCGCAGTCTTCGGCGGTATCGAATAACTTGAAGCTGCGCAGGAAGCGCTTTACCTGAATGATCAAAAAGGAGTTTGAATCATGCGAAATCTGACTGGCGAAGAAATCCGGCTCGTGGCCGGCGGTACCGGCGTCTGCACGGCCGAAAGCAGCGGCAACGAATTCAGTGGAATCACGAACACGAGTTCACTGGGTAAGGACCTCATCAACATCTACGAAGCTCTGGTCGAGGTGACGTCGCATATCATCGAGCGTGTCGCGAACGCGATTTGACACACCGCGGGCCGGGCTGCCTCGAGCGCCCGGCCTTTCATATCGCCACTGTATCGCCCCTATATCGCCACTTGATACCCGCTGCTCATACCCGCACTGGTCTGGATTCGCACACGCGCCGGAGCAGCAGCACCGTCACGGCTATGCAAATCGACAAAGCCAATACGGCCGCCGCGCCGAGCCCCGGCAGCGGCAGTTCCGAGGGGTCGGGATACCAGACGACCTGCAGGCAGCGCCAGTCTACGATTGCGGCGGCGTTGTAGCTTGCATGCGCGATCACCGGCGCCCACAACGCACCCGATCGCAAGAACAGGATACCCAGCACGATCCCCGACAGAAACGCGAGCGGGTAGGCGGAAGGATCGTGAAAGGCTGCAAACACCAATGCGGACACGGCGACGGCGAAACATCGGCCCCGATACAGCAGGCCGGCTTGAATCAGCCCGCGATGTACGAGCTCTTCCGACAGAGGCACCAGCACGGCCATGGCGATCAGGCCGCGTGCGAGAGCGCCGGGAACCGGACAGTCCACGCGCGCCGAAAACTGCGGCGGGCCGGCGTCGCTGCCGGTCCACCCGAACGCAATGCCGGCGACGAGTTGGCTCCACCAGGCCAGTCGCAGCGAAATGCCGATCGCAACGGCGGTGAACACGCACCCTGCCGTCAAGCCGTGCGCCGGAAACAGGCCGATCAGGTAGCCGGCCCGCGGTCGCCACACCGGCCACAGCATGACGGCGACGAGCACCGGTGTCGCGAATACGCTCCAGTCTTTGGCCGCGACAGCGTCGTAGCCGGCCCCCGTGAGCCGTCCTTGCAGCAGCGCCTGGACGAACAGGGCGAACACGAGGACCAGAACGATGGCGAAAAACGCGCTTGGAGACAGGCGCGGTGGTTTCAGCATGTCTGAACTTCACCCAGATAACGTCGTCTAGATAAGGGGACGCTACTCCGGTGGTCACGGGATGTCAGCGGTTGTTATTCGGGTGTTTTCGCAGTTTCGATTACCGGCTAGTGTCCTGTCCGGTGAACTCCTTGAACCATTCGCCGCGTTTTTTCGCGTCTGGCGGCGTTGAAAGGCCCTGACCGATAGCGGGGGCTTGCCTGGCAGGCTGGCCGTAGCGCTCCAGAATCGAGTCACGAGCGGGCGGATGGATATTGACGCGGCCGAGGTCACCCTGGACGCGGGACAGGGCCTGCGAACGCCGCGACTGTCGGAACCTTATACAATTGCGCCGGGCCCGGGCGCGCGGCGCCTGAACAAATGCGTAGCAAATCAGCAAACTGGGTCGATTGGTACGCAAATTGCTCCTATAGTTCGCGGAACGATTGAGCCCAGGGGAATTCGTGGATGACAGACATCCGCCGTTGTTACATGTTGTTGCTGACCGTCGTTCTGGTTGCCTGCGGCGGCGCGGGTGACGGGGCCGGCGATGAGACACCCGGGCCGGCGTCGGCCCCGCTGCTCACAGCGGCGACCCTCGGTGAGCAGCAGGTCCTGGCGAACTCCGCCTATCTTGCGCAGCCGCCTTACGCCGACGCCGATTCAAGCCGGGGCGAAAGACAGGCGCAGATGTGTCTCGCCTGCCATAGCCTCGAATCCGGCGGCCGGAACATGCTTGGTCCCGCCCTGCACGGTTTTTTCGGGCGCGAGGTGGGCGCCGTCGAGGGTTTCGATTATTCGTCTGCCATCCGCGAGGCCGATTTCGTCTGGACACCGCGCGCCCTCGACGCCTGGCTTCGTGAGCCGGCACGTTTTCTGCCGGGAAACCGTATGATCTTTGCCGGCGTCCCGGACGCCGGGGACCGGGAAGCATTGATTGCCTACCTGCTGGAGGTGACCGCGGAGTGATTGAAGTCGGACGGGCCATGGCGAAAGCGCGGTGACGAGCACCGTCGAGATTCGATCGGACGAGATAACAAAGAGCGGGCAAATAGCGATGCAGCGAGCGAAACAAAACGAGCGATACCATGCCGGCGATTCCGGGCTCGAGTATGCGTTTACCGACCTGGCGGTCGTCGAACGCCGATCGGCCGCGGACCGTCGTGCCTTCACCTGGCGCACCGTTGCGTACGGATTCATCCGTTCGCGCAGGCGCGGCAGCCGGCGGTCGGCGGAGGGCGAGCTGGTCTTCCTGGACTGGCATCATCCCTGGCTCTTTTTCCTGGCCGTCGGCACGATGATCCTGAGCTCGACCGACGCCTTCCTGACCCTGAGGCTCATCGAGCAGGGGATGGTCGAGGCCAACCCGGTGATGGCCAATATGCTGGAGCTCGGGACCGGCTGGTTTTCCAGCAGCAAGATGTTCTTGACGGGTGCCGGCATTCTGACGCTGGTGTTCCTTGCCAAAACGCGGTTTTTGAACCGGCTGAGAACCGGCCTTTTCCTGACGGTTTTCTTCACCGGCTACTGTTGCCTGGTCTGTTACCAACTGGTCAGCCTTTTCAACGTTTTGTGACGCAGATTCTGTTCCTTAGACCAGAGGCTTAGGCTACACTTGGCAGCCTTCGGGCAGCAGTCATTCCAGTAAGGGCCCCAGCCTCCCCGGTTTCCTCCGTCATGAACCTCCTGTCATGAGCGATACACTCAAGGAGCAGTACGCCTCTTCACCCCTGTTCGGCGGCAATGCCGGCGCCATCGAGGCGCTTTACGAACGGTTTCTCGAAGCCCCCGATTCGGTTCCGCCGGCGTGGCGCGGTTATTTCGAATCGCTGGGGGACGCCGACACCGAGGTCACTCATTCAGCGATTCGCGCCGACCTGCTGGACGCTGCGCGCCGGGGCCGCAGGCGGCTCAAGCGCGCGGCGGGCCGAGGCACGTCGTCGGCGCAAAAACAGGCGGCCGTTTCACGCCTGATCCAGGTTTACAGCCTGCGCGGTCACCAAATCGCCGACATAGACCCGCTGGGCCTGATGGACCGGCAGATGCCGGGGGTGCTCAAGCTCGACTACCTGGGTTTGAGCGAAGCCGACATGGACAGCGAGTTCTATACCGGCGGGCTTGCCGGGACCGGCAATACCCGCATGCGACTCCGGGACATCCTGGGCCTGCTCAAGAAGATCTATTGCGGCAAGGTCACGGCCGAGGTCGCGCACATGTCCCGTGCGCGCGAGCGCCTGTGGCTGCGCAAGCGGTTCGAACAGGGCATTGTGTCCGATTGGCTAGCCGACGACGGACGTAAGGCGATACTCGAGCAACTGACCGCCGCCGAAGGCATGGAGCGTTACCTGCATACGCGATACGTCGGGCAAAAACGCTTTTCGCTGGAAGGCGGGGAGAGCCTGATCCCGATGATCGACGACCTGATCCAGCGCGGCGGCGAGGCCGGCGTCCGCGAGATCGTCATCGGCATGGCGCACCGCGGCCGCATCAACGTGCTGGTCAACATCTTAGGGAAGTCGCCCGAGGAACTATTCGAGGAGTTCGAGGGCAAGTACGACCTCGACGAGCTCAAGGGTTCCGGCGACGTCAAGTATCACAAGGGTTTCTCGGCCGACATGGAGACCGCCGGCGGCAACGTGCATCTGGCGCTGGCCTTCAACCCGTCCCACCTGGAGATCGTCAACCCCGTTGTCGAGGGTTCGGTCAGGGCCCGGCAGCAGCGGCGCGGCGACGACGAACGCCAGGAGGTGCTGCCGGTCCTGATACACGGCGATGCGGCGTTTTCCGGCCAGGGGGTCGTCACCGAGACCTTCCAGATGTCCCAGACCAACGGTTTTCGGACCGGCGGAACGGTGCACATCGTCGTCAACAATCAGATCGGCTTCACGACCAGCCGGCCCTCGGACGCCCGCTCGACGCCTTATTGCAGCGATGTCGCGAAAATGATCGAAGCGCCGGTGTTCCATGTCAATGGCGACGACCCGGAGGCGGTGATCTTCGTTACGCGGCTGGCGCTCGAATACCGGCAGCGGTTCAAAAAGGACGTCGTCATCGACCTGGTGTGTTACCGGCGCCACGGTCACAACGAAGCCGATGAGCCGGCGGCGACCCAGCCGATCATGTACGGCCGCATCAAGCACCATCCGCCCGCGCGCCAGATATATGCGGATGCGCTGATCGCGCGCGGCCTCATCACGGCGGCCGACGTCACCGTGATGCAGGACCAATACCGTGACCGGCTGGACCGCGGCGAGCCGGTGCCCAAGTCCTCGCTGGGTATGATCGGCAACGAGTTCACCGTGGACTGGTCGCCGTTCAACGATACACACTGGGACGACCCGGTCGATACGACCATCAGCCCGAAACGAGCCGATCGCCTGGGCGAATTCGTCACCACCGTGCCGCCCGACATGAAGCTGCACGGCCGCGTGCAGCGCATCATCGACGAGCGCAGGCGCATGTCCCGGGGCGAAATCGACGTCGACTGGGGCTTTGCCGAGACCTTGGCCTATGCCTCGCTGATCGACGACGGCTACGAGGTCAGGCTGGTCGGCCAGGACAGCGGTCGCGGCACCTTCTTTCATCGTCATGCCGTGTTGCACAACCAGGTCAATAATCGCGAATACACGCCGTTGCGCTATTTGGTTGACCGGCCCAATGCGTTTCGGGTGATCGATTCGCTGTTGTCGGAGGAAGCCGTGCTCGGTTTCGAGTACGGCTATGCGACCACCGAGCCCAACACGCTTTGCATCTGGGAAGGCCAGTTCGGCGACTTCGCGAACGGCGCACAGGTTGTGATCGACCAGTTCATCAGCTCCGGAGAGGCCAAATGGGGCAGGATGTGCGGTATTACCCTGTTTTTGCCGCATGGCTACGAAGGCCAGGGCCCCGAGCATTCCTCGGCGCGATTGGAGCGCTTCCTGCAGCTTTGCGCCGAGCATAATATCCAGGTCTGCGTCCCGTCGACGCCGGCGCAGATGTTTCATATGTTACGTCGGCAAATGCTGCGCTCGTTCAGAAAGCCCCTGATCGTCATGACGCCGAAGAGCCTGCTCCGGCATAAGCTCTCCACGTCGCCGCTGGAACTGTTGTCGGCGGGCGAGTTCGAGCTGATCATCCCCGAAGCGGAGCCGATCGAGCCGGCGGATACCCGACGGGTCGTGTTCTGCAGCGGCAAGGTTTATTACGATTTGCTGGAGGCGCGGCAGGTGCATCGCATCGACGACATCGCCATCGTGCGCATCGAGCAACTCTACCCGTTCCCGATCGCCGAATACGCGCGCCAGATCGAACGGTACGCCGGTGTCGAGGACATCGTCTGGTGCCAGGAGGAGCCGCAAAACCAGGGCGCCTGGTACCAGATCCGGCACCGTTTGCAGGAGCCGCTGGGAGATCACCAGCAGCTTTATTACGCCGGCCGGCCGAGCGCGGCGGCACCCGCGTCGGGCATTTTCAAGATCCACCTGCAACAACAGCAGGCGCTGGTCGAGGCTGCCCTCGGTATCGAGGTAAAGGCTTCGAAATCCGCCAAGCCCCGTGCAACCAAACAGACTTGAAACCAAACCAACTTGAGAGACGGACGACAGGAATGAGCATAGAGATCAAGGTACCGCAACTACCCGAGTCGGTCAGCGACGCGACGCTGGTAGCCTGGCACAAGCAGGTGGGCCAGGCCGTGGGTCGTGACGAGAATCTCGTCGATCTCGAAACCGACAAGGTGGTGCTCGAGGTACCGGCGCCGGCGGCCGGCGTCCTGTCCGAAATCCGGATCGACGACGGAGCCACGGTCACCGCCGGCGACGTGCTCGCGATTCTGAGCGACGGCGAGGCGGGGGTTGCGGCGCCCGCGGCGGAACCCGTGCCCGAAGTCGGGTCGGCTATCGAATCAGCAGCCGAATCGCGGCCCGAGAGCTCGAACGGCACGGGCAAGTCGGTCAAGACCAGCCCGGCCGTCAGGCGCTTGCTGGAAGAGCACGATCTCGACGCGACGATGGTCCCCGGTACCGGCAAGGACGGCCGGATTACCAAAGCCGACGTCATGGCGTTTCTGAAGGTGGAGGACGCGAACAACGTGACGCCGGGCGATCCGGCGCCGGCGGTGATCGACGACAGCGACGCCGTTCTTGCGCTGGAGCGCCGTGAACAGCGCGTGCCGATGACGCGGCTTCGCGCCCGGATCGCGGAGCGGCTGGTCGAGGCGCAGCACACGGCGGCGATGTTGACGACGTTCAACGAGGTCGATCTCACCGAGGTCATGTCGCTTCGCAGCCGCTATCGCGACCCGTTCGAGAAGCAACACGGTGTTAGGCTCGGCTTCATGTCGTTTTTCGCCAAGGCGTCGATCGAGGCGCTGAAGAAGTTCCCGGTCGTCAATGCCTCGGTCGAAGGTACCGACATCGTTTATCACAACTACTACGATATCGGCGTGGCCGTGTCCACGGATCGCGGCCTGATGGTTCCGGTGCTGAGAGACGTCGATCAGATGAGCTTCGCCGAGTTCGAGCAGGCGCTGGTCGATGTCGCCGAGAAGGCGCAGAAGGGTACGATCGGCATGGAGGAGCTCACCGGCGGTACGTTCACGATTACCAACGGCGGCATCTTCGGTTCGATGTTGTCCACGCCGATACTGAATCAGCCGCAAAGCGGTATTCTGGGTATGCACACCATCCAGCAGCGGCCTATGGTCGTGGACGGCGGCATCGTGCCCCGACCGATGATGTACATTGCGCTGACCTACGATCACCGTATCATCGACGGTCGCGAAGCCGTGCAGTTCCTAGTGACGATCAAGCAACAACTCGAGGATCCGGGCCGCCTGTTACTCAGCGTCTGAGCAACCCGATCCGCGTACTCGCTCCACCTACCGAAGTCCACCTACCGAAGTCCACCAAAAAATGAGCAGAAGTTTCGACCTCGTGGTCATAGGCGCCGGCCCTGCCGGTTACATCGCCGCGATTCGCGCGGCCCAGCACGGCATGTCGGTCGCCTGTATAGACGAATGGCGGAATCGGGACGGCAACTACGCCTTCGGCGGCACCTGCCTGAACGCCGGATGTATCCCTTCGAAGGCCTTGCTCGAGTCCTCGGAGCTGTATCACCGGGCGCAGCACGAGTTCGGCAAACACGGCATCGTGGTGGGCGACGTCGGCATGGATATCGCCGCGATGCAAAAACGCAAGACCGCGATCGTGCGGCAGTTGACCGGCGGTATCGGTGGCTTGCTCAAGGCCAACAAGGTGGAAGGGCTGGTCGGACACGGCAAGCTCCTGGCCGGCAAGCGCGTCGAATTCACGCCGGTGGAGGGGGATGCCGAAATCATAGAGGCCAAACACGTGATCCTGGCTTCGGGATCGGTGCCGATCGAGTTGCCGTTCGCGAAGTTCGACGGCGAGACCATCATCGATTCCTGGGATGCGCTGGAGCTCGATGCGGTGCCGGAGCGTCTCGGCGTCATCGGCGCCGGCGTGATCGGGCTCGAACTCGGCAGCGTGTGGCGGCGTCTCGGTTCCGAGGTGACGATCCTCGAGGCCATGGACGACTTGTTGTACATGGCCGACCGCGACATCGCGTCCGCCGCGGCCCGGGACTTCAAGAAACAGGGACTGGATATCCGGCTGGGTGCGAAGGTCAGCGCGGCGACCGTCGACGCCGGTGTCGTCCGCGTGGACTACGAGGACAAATCGGGTGCGCAGTCGATCGAGGTGGATCGTTTGATCGTCGCGGTCGGGCGCCGTCCCTATACCGGGAACCTGCTGGCCGACGACGCGGGAATCCAGCTCGACGAGCGGGGCTTCATCGTCGTCGACGACGAGTGCCGCACCCGCGTCAAGGGGGTGTACGCGGTCGGCGACTGCGTGCGCGGTCCGATGCTGGCACACAAGGGATCCGAGGAGGGCGTCATGGTCGCGGACCTGATTGCCGGCGAAGTTGCCGAGGTCAACTACGACGTCGTGCCGTCGGTGGTCTATACGGCGCCCGAGATCGCCTGGGTCGGCAAGACAGAGACCGAAGTCAAGCAAAGCGGACGGGCCTACAAGACCGGCTCCTTCCCGTTCGCCGCCAGCGGCCGTGCGAAGGCGATGGAGCAGACCACGGGCCTGGTCAAAGTCATTTCGGCCGAGGACGACGACGAGATCCTGGGCGTTCACATCGTCGGGCCGATGGCCGGCGAGCTGATTTCGGAGGCGGTGCTGGCGATGGAATTCTCGGCCAGCACCGAGGACATCCAGCGGACGATCCACGCGCACCCGAGTCTTGCCGAGGCCGTGCACGAAGCGGCCCTGGCCGCCGACAAGCGGGCGCTGAATTACGTCAACCGATAAGCGCCGCCGCGCGCGCCGGGGGATGTAGGCGGGGCGGGCGCCGGCCGTTCGAAGGCCGGCCGATTGCATAGCCCGGGGGTGAGACCGGTGAGCGATCTGTTTACAAAGGAGCAGGCCGTAGCGACCGATCGACCGCTTGCCGATCGCATGCGCCCGGCCACCCTGGACGAGTTCGCAGGCCAGGACCACTTGCTGTCCGAGGGCAAACCCTTGCGCCGCGCGCTGGAGCAGGGGCGGGCGCATTCGATGATCTTCTGGGGGCCTCCCGGCACGGGCAAGACGACGCTCGCGCGCCTGATCGCGGCTTCGACCGAATCGCACTTCATTGCGCTTTCCGCGGTCATGGCGGGTGTCAAGGACGTCCGTGCGGCGGTTGCCGAGGCTCGCCAGCACCGGCAGGTCGGCCGCCGCGGAACGGTCCTCTTTCTCGACGAAGTGCATCGCTTCAACAAATCGCAGCAAGATGCTTTCCTGCCGTTCGTCGAGGACGGCACGCTGACCTTCGTCGGCGCCACGACCGAGAATCCGAGCTTCGAGCTCAACAATGCCCTGCTGTCACGTGCCAGGGTGTATGTCCTCAAGACGTTGAGCCCGCCGGAGCTGACCGGTGTCCTCAAACGGGCGCTGTCCGACACCGAGCGTGGCTTGGGCGGTAATGCCGTAGCCGACGATTCCGTTCTCGAGCTGATCGCCGCGGCAGCCGACGGAGACGCGCGGCGGGCCCTGAATTTCCTCGAACTCGCGGCCGACCTCGCCCCGGACGGCCGCATTACCGAGGACGTGGTCGGCGAAGTCGTGGCCGGGGGGCGGCGCCGATTCGACAAGCAGGGCGAGTATTTCTATGACCAGATTTCGGCGCTGCACAAGTCGGTGCGCGGCTCGGACCCCGATGCGGCGCTGTACTGGCTGATGCGCATGCTCGACGGGGGTTGCGACCCGCTGTACATCGCCCGCCGCATGATTCGGGTCGCGTCGGAAGACATCGGCAACGCCGACCCGAGGGCGCTGCAGTTGTCGCTGAACGCCTGGGAGACGCTGGAGCGTCTCGGCAGCCCCGAGGGCGAGCTCGCCCTGGCGCAGGCCGTCGTTTACCTGGCGTGCGCCGCCAAGAGCAATGCCGTCTACAAGGCGGCAAAGGCCGCGGCGCGTGACGCCCGGGAATTCGGGTCTCTAGAGGTGCCGATGCACCTGCGTAACGCGCCGACGCGACTGATGAAGGAACTCGGCTACGGCGAGCATTACCGTTACGCGCACGACGAGCGGGATGCGTATGCGGCGGGCGAATCGTATTTTCCCGAGGACATGCCGGCGGCGAAGTACTACGAGCCCGCGCCGCGCGGCCTCGAGATCAGGATTCGCGAGAAACTGGCCGACATCGAACGCCGCAATCGTGAGGCCCGCGGCGGCGATAACCAGGCGATGGACAATAGTATGGACGATAGTTGATCCGGAACTCCGGCAACAGCGGCGCAGGCAGGCGCGTACACCGGAAACCGGTGGGCCACTAGTGGTGGCCGAAGAGCGGTGGGCTATAAGCGGTGGACTATGAGCGGTGGACTATAGGCGGTGGCCTATGAGGACAGGCTAAAGGGGCGCCGAGCTAACGCCGCCAAAACTCCGCGTCGCGAATGCCGAGCGCTTCGGGATCGAAGGTATAACGGGAGACCCCGGCGTTTTTCTGGCGCTCGTAATCGCGCAAGGCTTTGATAGCGGCGTTACCCATGAAAAACAGGATCAGTATCGCAACGATGTTGAGCCAGGCCATCAGGCCCACGCCGATTTCGCCGAGGCCCCAGGCCAGGCTTGCGGTGCGGATCGCGCCGTAGAACACCGAGCCCATCAGCAACAGTTTGAGAATGACGAGCTCGCCCGGGATGCGGAAAAAACGGCGCAGGTATGCAACGTTGGTTTCGGCGATGTAGTAATAAGCCAACAGGGTCGTGAAGGCGAAGAAGAACAAAGCAATCGCGACGAACGGTTTGCCGACGCCGGGCAGGGCGCTTTCGACCGCGAGCTGGGTAAAAGTCGGCGTGTTCGGGTCGATGCTGCCGTCGACGAAGGACACGACGAGATCGCCGTTCGCGTCCAGCACGTTGTAAGACCGCGTGATCAGGATCATGAACGCGGTGGCGGTGCAGACGAACAAGGTGTCGATGTAAACCGAAAACGCCTGCACCAGCCCCTGCTGCGCCGGGTGCTGGACTTCGGATGCGGCGGCGGCATGCGGTCCGGTGCCCTGGCCCGCTTCGTTGGAGAAGATGCCGCGCTTCACGCCCCAGAATATCGCACCGCCGGTGACGGCTTCGAGCGTCAGGGCCTCGCCGACGATCATCGAGACCACGCCCGGCAGCTGCGGGATGTTCATCGCGACGATACCGATCGCGGTGACGATGTAACCCAGCGCCATGAACGGCACGACGACCTGCGTGAAGTGGGCGATCCGTTTGACGCCGCCGAAGATGATGAAGCCCAGCACCGAGACGACGACGATGGCTGCGATCAACTTGACGGTGCTGATCGTGCCGAACCAGGAATCGACGGTACTGCCGTCGCCGAAAGCGAGCTCGGCGGCGTTGCCGATCGCATTGGATTGCACACCCGGCAGCAGCAGGCCGGTGGCGACGATCGTCGAGACGGCGAATATCCACGCGTACCATTTCTGGCCCATCGCCTTTTCGATGTAGAAAGCCGGACCGCCGCGGTATTCGCCTTCTTTCTCTTCCTTGTAGATTTGGCCCAGCGCCGACTCGACGTAGGCGGTCGCCGCGCCGAGGAACGCGACGACCCACATCCAGAAGACCGCGCCGGGCCCGCCGAAGCCGATCGCGGCCGCGACGCCTGCGATATTGCCGGTGCCGACCCGGCCGGACAGCGATACCGACAGCGCCTGGAAGGACGAGATACCCCGCGCCGACGCCTTGCTCGCGAACAGCAGCCGGATCATCTCGCGAAAGTGGCGGACCTGCACGAAACGCGTCAGCATCGAGAAGGCGAGGCCCGCGCCCAGGCACAAGAAGACCAGCGCCGGTCCCCAGATCAGTCCGTTGACGGTATCGACGATGTTCTGCATGCCTCTCCCCTGCGATGCCCTGCAATGATGCGGGCGGATAGTACCCCAAATGCCGGGATCAGGCCTTGCGCCGGACCGAGAGCACGTTCGGCAATTGTTCGAGGCGGGCCATCGCCGTCGCGAGCGAGGGCAGGTCGGCGATGTCGAGGCTGATCGCCATCACGGTGTGCATCTGCGCCCTGTCGGTGTGGCTCTTGAGGTCGGTGACGTTGGCGCCTTCGTCGGCGAGAACGGCGCTGACGTCGCGCAACAGGCCGGCCCGGTCGTGCGCGTGCAGCGACAGCTCGACCGGATAGGTCGCCGAGTCGGAGCCGCCCCAGGCGACCTCGATGATGCGCTCCGGGTATCGCTGCGAAAGCCCCAACAGGTTGCCGCAATCCTGGCGATGAATGCTGACGCCGCGTCCCTGGGTGATGTAGCCGACGATGGCCTCCGGCGGAACCGGTCGGCAACAGCGTGCGAAGTTGCACATCAGGTCGCCGACGCCGCTGACCGCAACGTCCCCCGCCGCGCCGTCCTTGCGTCGGGCGGGACGCCGCCGCGGCGATGGCTGAGGCGTCTCGTCGCCGCGGAGTTGTTGCAGGGCCGTTGCGATCGACGCGGGTGTCACGTCGCCCGCGCCGAGGGCAATGTAGAGGGCGTCGCTGTCGCGGAACTTGAGTTGTCCTGCGATCGTATCCGCCGGAACCTCCCGCATGGACAGGCGCGCGAGCTCGCGTTCCATCACCTCCCGTCCCTGTCGCAGGTGTTGATCGCGATCCTGATGCCTGAACCAGTTACGGACCTTGGCGCGGGTCTTGGCGCTCGCCAGGTAGCCGAGCCTCGGACTCAGCCAGTCGCGGCTCGGCTGCGGCTGGCTGCCGGTGATGACTTCGATTTTGTCGCCGTTCTCGACCCGGTAGGTCAGGGGCACGATACGGCCGTTGGCCTTGGCGCCACGGCAACGGTGTCCGACCTGCGTGTGCACGTGGTAGGCGAAATCGAGCGGCGTCGCCCCGGCCGGTAACTCGACGATGTCACCCTTCGGACTGACCGCATAAACCCGGTCCTCGAACACCTCGTCCCGGATCTGATCCAGCAGGTCGCCGCCGTCGCCGCCGGGCTCAAGTAGCTGCCGCAAGAAGCGTATCTTCTGGTCGAACGCCCCGGGGGCACCGCCGCCTTCCTTGTAGCGCCAGTGCGCCGCGACCCCCAGTTCCGCCTGACGGTGCATGTCGTGGGTACGGATCTGCACCTCGACGGTCTTGCCGTCCGGACCGATGACGGCCGTGTGCAGGGAACGGTAGTCGTTGTCCTTGGGGTTGGCGATATAGTCGTCGAACTCCCCCGGCAGGTACGGCCAACGGTTGTGCACGACGCCCAGGGCCGCATAGCAGTCCTTGATGTCGTCGACGAGCAGCCGCACGGCGCGAATGTCGTAAAGCGACTCCAGCGCGCGGTCCTTGCGCTGCATCTTGCGCCAGATGCTGTAGATGTGTTTCGGCCGGCCGGTGATCTCAGCGTGGATACCTTCCTGCTCCAGCTCCCGGCGGAGCTCCGACTCGACCTGCTCGATGAACGCTTCGCGTTCGACCCGTTTTTCGTTCAGCGCCTTCGCCAGCGACCGGTAGGTGTCGGGATCGAGGTAACGAAACGCAAGATCCTCGAGCTCCCATTTGAGTTGCCAGACGCCCAGGCGGCTGGCAAGGGCGGCATAAATCTCGCGCGTCTCGACGGCAATGGCCTGCTGCGTCGACGACGGCGCCTGTTTTGCGCTGCGGAGTTTATGCAGTTGCTCCGCGATGCGCACGAGCACCAGGCGCACGTCCGAGACGACGGCCAGGAGCATCTTGCGCAAGGCTTCCGATTGCTGAACAGCCAGCGCTTCGCCCGGCCGCCAATCGGCTGGCAGCGAGAATCGGCCGAGCCGGACCATTCCTAGAATCAGTTTAGATAAGTTCTCTACATTTTTGTTTTTTAATATTTTTTCCTCGAAGCATCCGTCGCGTAACAGGGGGTAGACTCGCGCCGCGGCAAGCACGTCTTCGGCAAGGCCCAGTGATCTGGCGATGGCGGCGATGGCGCGGCCGTCTTCGATCGCGGCCTGCCGCGCGGGGGTTTCGGGCAAGGCCGCGAGAAACGCATCGACGCGCGCGATCGCCGTCACCCGCCGGTCCGGCGCGCGGCTGTCGTCGTCGGTGGTGGGTTCGGTTCCTGGCATCTGGCGCGGGTTTCGGATTGTGCCGGCTTCGACAATAACCGGTATCATACGCGCTGAATCCGGTCCCGTGGCCCGGCCGGTATTCATCAATTGGGCAAATGGAATCAAGGGCATGAAATCGTACCAGGCTGTGATGACCGTCGTGTTGTGCCTGTGCGCCGGTCTGGCATCGGCGCAGACCGCGCAGCGGGCGTTCGACATCAATCTCAACGACGACGTGGTTGCCGCCGATTTCGGCTGGCGTCTGGGCTACCGCCAGCTACACGCCGCCGTCGGCTGGCTGCACAATCAGAACCGGGGCGACGTGGCGCATCTGGCCGTGCACTTAGTCGATGCCGCCGCCGGCGGCACGACCGCGCTGCGGGCGGGTCTCGGTCTCAGGCTGGTTTACGCGAATCCGGACGAATCGTCGCAGGACGGCGGCGCCGTGGCGCTCGGCGGCTTTGCCCGTTATGTGTTACCGAATGCCGATCGCTTTCATGTCGCGGGCCACGTCTATTATGCGCCGGACGTCGTCTCCTTCGGCGATCTCACTGAGTATTACGAGCTCGGCGCCCGCGTGGGCTACAACGTCATCCGCGATGCCGACGTGTATCTGGGCGTCCGGTCCGTCAAGACCGATTACGAAGCCGGCGATCTGAGCTTGGATTCGGGTCTGCACGTCGGGTTTCAGTTTCGGTTCTAGAAAAACGGCGCATGGCAGGACACAGCAAGTGGGCGAACATCCAGCACCGCAAGGGCGCCCAGGACAAAAAACGCGGCAAGCTGTTCACCAAGCTCATACGCGAGATCACGGTGGCGGCGAAACTCGGCGGCGGAGACCCGGACGCCAATCCTCGTTTGAGGCTTGCCATCGACAAGGCGAAGGGCCAGTCGATGCCCAAGGACAACATCGAACGCGCCATCAAGCGCGGCGCCGGCGAGCTCGGGGGCAGCGACTACCAGGAGATCCGCTACGAGGGATACGGTCCCGGCGGCACGGCCGTGATGGTGGATTGCCTGACCGACAACCGCAATCGCACGGTCGCGGCGGTTCGCCACGCCTTCACCAAGTTCGGCGGCAATCTGGGCGCCGACGGTTCGGTGAATTATCTGTTCAACCACGTAGGCCAGCTCTTTTATCCGCCCGGTAGTGACGAGGATGCGATCATGGCGGGGGCGATCGAAGCCGGCGCCGAGGACGTGGTCGTCGACGAGGACGGTTCGATCGAGGTGCTGACCGATCCGGGGGATTTCGAAACCGTGCGGGACGCGATGCTGGCGGACGATCTCGAGCCGGAATCGGCGGCGCTGACGATGCGTGCGTCGACGAACTCGTCGCTAGAAGCCAAGGATGCGGCTTCGATGGTGAAGATGCTGGAGATGCTCGAGGATATCGACGACGTCCAGGAGGTCTACAGCAATGCGGACATCTCCGAGGAAGTGCTCGCGGCGCTTTGAGCACATTGCCGAGAAATCACTGCTGAGAGATCATTGCTGAGAGAAGGGGCATTGGACCAGCGACAGCGCATACTCGGCATCGATCCCGGTTCCCGCGCGACCGGTTTCGGCGTGCTGGATTTCGTGTCCGGCCGACCGGCTTACGTCGCCAGCGGTACTATCAGCAGCGTCGAGGGCGACTTTTCGAATCGGTTGCGGCAGATTTACGTCTCCGTCGGCGAGATCGTCGCGCGTTATCGGCCCGGGATCGTCGCCATCGAAAGCGTGTTCATGCACAAGAACGCCGGCAGCGCCCTGAAACTCGGGCAGGCACGTGCCGCGGCGCTGTGCGCGAGCTTCGCATACGACGTCGAGGTGTTTGAATATGCGCCGCGGGAAATCAAGCAGGCCGTCGTCGGGACCGGTTCGGCGAGCAAGGAACAGGTGCAGCACATGGTCGCGTCCTTGCTGGGGCTGGAAAGCGCGCCTGCCGTCGATGCGGCCGACGCGCTGGCGGCGGCCTTGTGCCACGGTCACCAGCGGCGGACGCGGGCCCTGCTGCAGGACGCGCTGGCGGCGGATATCAAATGATCGCTTCGCTTCGCGGCCGTCTGGTATTCAAGCAAGCGCCGGTCGTGACCGTCGAATGCCAGGGTGTGGGTTACGCGGTGGACACGCCGATGTCCACCTTCCTGGAACTGCCGCCGACCGGTGAAGACGTGTTTCTGTTTACGCATCTGGTGGTCCGCGAAGACGCGCAGATGCTGTACGGCTTTGCAACCGAAGCGGAGCGGGCGCTGTTCAGGTCCTTGCTGAAGGTCTCGGGCGTCGGCGCCAAGATGGGACTTGCGATACTCTCGGCCGTGAGCGTCGGCGCTTTCGCGCGTTGCGTGGAGTACGAAGACTCGGCGTCGCTGGTCAAGATCCCCGGCGTCGGCAAGAAGACGGCAGAACGCCTGATCATCGAGATGCGCGACCGTATCGGCCCGCCGCAGGCGCCGGCCCGGACGGCTTCGGTGAGCGTCGATGCGGGCGCCCGGTCCGAGGCCACGGACGCGCTGATTGCCCTCGGTTACAAGCCTCGAGAAGTCCACCGTCTGATCGGCGGGCTCGACATCGACGGCAAGACGGCCGAGGACATCATCCGGCTCGCGCTCAAGCAGGCCGCGGGCTGATGGCGGGTATCGAGCACGACCGGATCGTCGGCGCCGAAACCCGCGGTGAGGATCGCGCTTTCGACCGCGCGATCCGGCCGAAGACGCTCGCGGAATACCACGGCCAGCCGGCCGTCAGCGAGCAGATGGGCATATTCGTCGAGGCCGCGCGCCGGCGTGAGGAAGCGCTCGATCACGTGCTGATTTTCGGCCCGCCGGGTCTGGGCAAGACCACGCTCGCGCACATCGTCGCCAACGAGATGGGGGTGAATCTGCGCCAGACCTCGGGCCCGGTGCTGGAACGGCCCGGCGACCTGGCAGCCATCCTGACCAATCTGGAGCCGAGGGACGTGCTGTTCGTCGACGAGATACACCGCTTGAGCCCGGTGGTCGAGGAGGTGCTGTATCCGGCGATGGAGGATTTCCAGCTCGATATCGTGATCGGCGAGGGCCCGGCCGCGAGATCGATCAAGCTCGACCTGCCGCCGTTTACGCTGGTGGGGGCGACGACGCGGGCGGGCCTTCTGACCTCGCCGCTGCGCGATCGTTTCGGCATCGTGCAGCGGCTGGAGTTCTATTCTACCGCGGATCTCGAAGGCATCACGCGCCGTTCCGCCGGTATCCTGAACCTGCCGATCGAAGGCGAAGGCGCCTTGCAGATCGCCCGCCGGGCGCGCGGCACGCCGCGTATCGCGAATCGGCTGTTGCGCCGGGTCCGCGACTACGCCGAGGTCGAGGCCGACGGCGTCGTCACCGGTGGCGTGGCCGAGCGTGCAATGGACATGCTGGCGGTCGACCCGCATGGTTTCGACGCCATGGACCGGCGGTTGCTTTTGACCATCATCGAAAAGTTCGACGGCGGCCCGGTCGGCATCGAGAGTCTCGCGGCCGCAATCGGCGAGGAACGCGGCACCATCGAGGACGTGCTGGAACCGTATCTGATCCAGCAGGGTTTCATGATGCGAACCGCACGCGGACGGGTGGCGGCAAAGAACGCCTACCTGCACTTCGGGCTCACGCCGCCGGCGCCGGAGTCCGCGCCGGGTCTGTCCCTGTTTCCGGAGGATTGAGGCCGCGCATGCGTGAAACCGAAACTTTTCAGTGGCCGGTCCGCGTTTATTACGAGGACACCGACGCGCAGGGCGTCGTTTATTACGCCAACTATTTCAGATTCATGGAGCGCGCCCGCACGGAATGGCTGCGTGCGCTCGGCGTCGATCAGGAGCGGCTGCTGAACGTCGAGCGGCGGATGTTCGTCGTCGTCTCGGCCTCACTCGATTTCCTGGAGCCGGCGCGTTTCAACGATCAGCTCGTCGTCACGGCCAGGCTCTCAGGTCTCACCCGGGCGAGCTTCGAGATCGAACAGAGTATCTACCGCGACGACATCCTGTGCTGTCGCGGCGGCGTTCGCGCCGCGTTTCTCAACGCCGACACGCGGAAACCGCTGCGCATGCCGGCCGGACTCTTCGAGGAAACCGACTGATGGGAGCCGAGCTGTCTCCGTTGCAACTGATGCTGGACGCGAGCATCCCGGTCAAGATCGTCATGGTCTTGCTGATCATCGCGTCGCTGATGTCGTGGACGATCATTTTCACCAAGCGCCGGCTGCTGCGTAAAACCGCGGCCGCGTCCGACGATTTCGAGGCCAGCTTCTGGTCCGGCAGCGACCTGAACACGCTGTATCGGGCGGCGAACCGGGAAGGCGGCGGCTCGATCGGCATGGCGAGTATCTTCGAGGCCGGCTTTCGCGAATTCAATCGCGCGGCACAACAGGACTCGATGAGCGCCGAGCGCCTGATCGAGGAATGCCGGCGCGCCATGCGCGTGGCGCATATGCGTGAGGTGGAGCGCCTCGGACAAAGCCTCGCGACGCTCGCGACCATCGGTTCGACCAGTCCCTACGTCGGCCTGTTCGGCACAGTGTGGGGCATCATGGAATCGTTCATCGGCTTGTCGGGCGCGGGCACCGCAACGCTCGCCGCGGTGGCGCCGGGTATCGCCGAGGCGCTGATCGCAACCGCGATGGGGCTGTTCGCGGCGATCCCCGCGGTCATTGCGTACAACCGGTATGCCGACAAGGTCGTCCGGCTCGAGTACCGTTACGACGGTTTCAGCGAAGAGTTCGCGAGTATTCTGACCCGCCACGCGCGCAGGCGCACGCAAGCGAGTTGACGGAAGTGATCTGAAACGGGAACCGAGATGGTGACACCCCTGCAGAAACGCAAGCTGATGGGCGAGATCAACGTCGTGCCTTACATCGACGTGATGCTCGTGCTGCTGGTCATCTTCATGGTGACGGCGCCGCTTTTGACACAAGGCATCGAGGTCGAGTTACCCAAGGCCGCCGCGAACCCGATCGAAGGCGCCGACGAGACGCCGCTGGTCCTGAGCGTGGATGCCCGGGGTAACCTGTATCTCGACGTCGGCGACGACGAGGAGACGCCGAAAAGCGGCGACGAGATCGTCAAACGCGTGCGCGCGGTGCTCAATCGCAATCCGGACGTGCCGGTGTTGGTCAAGGCGGATCGTGCGGTCGAGTACGGTTATGTCGTCGGTGCCATGGTCCTGCTGCAACAGGGCGGCGCGGACAACATCGGCTTTGTCACCGATCCGCTGGATACCTATCCGATCCCCGAGTGAGCGGTTCGAGTGAACGGCGCGCGCCAGAACCTGACTTCGTTCTCGCTGGCTTTGCTGCTGCACGTGACGATCGTCGGCAGTTTTTTCCTCAGCGTGGACCTTTCCGAGATAGCTCGAACACCGGCGCCGCTGTCGATCAAAGCCACGCTGGTCACCGATGCCGCAGTGGCGCTGCCGCCGCCCGTCGAGCCGGCCGAAGCGCCTCCCCAACCGGTCCCGACCGAACAGGATGTCGTCGAACCCGCGGTCGTCGAACCCACGGTCGTCGAGCCCGATCTATCGGAGCAGGCGCGTATCGCCGCGGAGGAGGAGAAGCGCCGCCAGGATGCCCTGATCGAGCAACGGCGGCTGGAGGAAATCCGCCGGCGGGAAGCCGAGGAAAAACGCAAGGCGGAGGAGAAGGCCCGACAGGAGCGCGAGGAGCAGGCGCGCCGTCAGCGTGAAGAGGAAGCACGCCGCCAGCGCGAGGCCGAAGCGGAGAAGGAGCGCCAGCGGCTCGAGGCGGAGCGCCGGCGCCAGGAGGACATCGAACGCCAGCGCGCGGAGAACGAGCGCCTGCGCCGCGAGGCCGAGGCGGCGGCCCGGCAGGCCGAAATCGACGCCGAGGACCGGCGGCTCGCGGCGATACGCTCGGGTGCGACGGAGGCTTACATGTTTGCGATCCAGCAGAAGGTGGTTCGGAACTGGGTGCCGCCGGCCAGCGCCAGGCCGGGGCTGGAATGCGACGTGCGGGTGCGCCAGTTGCAGAGCGGGGAGGTGGTGAGCGTGAACATCGTGCGTTGTAACGGCGACGCCGCCGTCCAGCGCTCCATCGAGGCGGCGGTTTTCAAGGCGTCTCCGCTGCCGCAGCCGTCGGACCCGAGCATCTTTGAACGCAACTTGATGTTAGTGTTCAAACCTGAAGAATAGCTGCCTGCAAGACCGTTCCAAGCTGGCGGGTAACGACCTGACAAGTTAGATCTGGCCGGTTGAATCTGGCCAGTTGAATCTGCCGAGTTATTTGAGGACAACGTGCTGCGAAAGACATCGAGAATCCTGTTTCTGCTCACCCTGCTGGCCGGTGTCGCCGGGGCGGAGCTTCGTATCGAGATCACCGAAGGCCTCGGCAGCCGCACGCCGGTCGCGATCGTGCCTTTCGGCTGGGAGGGCGGCTCCGCCGGCATGCCCACCGCGGTACACGACGTGATCGGCGCAAATCTGGCGCGCAGCGGCCGGTTCGCACCGATCCCCGAGGACGACATGCTGCAAAAACCGACGTCGTCGGTGGACGTCGATTTCGACGACTGGTCGATACTGGGGGTCGAGGCGGTGGTCATCGGCAAGGTCGTGCAGACCGGCGACAACGCCTACCAGGTGCAGTTCAGGCTGTTCGACGTATTTGCGCGCGAGCAACTGGTCGGCTATCAGATGTCCGCGACCCGCGGCACGATGCGCCGCGCCGCACATCGTGCGGCCGACATGATTTACGAGAAACTGACCGGGATCAAAGGCGTCTTCGACACCCGGGTTGCATTCGTCACGGCCGCGCGGCAAAGCGAAGGACGTTTGTATCGACTCGTCGTCGCGGACCAGGACGGGGAAAACGAGTCGGTCATCCTGGAGAGCAGCGATCCGATCATGTCCCCGGCCTGGTCCCCCGACAGCCGCCGGATCGCCTATGTCTCCTTCGAGGAGGGGCGCTCGTCGGTATTCGTGCAGAACTTGAGGACCGGCAACCGGATCCGGGTATCCAGCAAGCCGGGCATCAACGGTGCGCCGTCGTTTTCGCCCGACGGCCGGCGACTGGTCCTGACTTTGGGCGGCCTCGACGGCAACCTGGACATCCACGTGCTCGATCTCGGCAGCCGCCAGACGCGGCGCCTGACGACCCATCGCGCCATCGATACCGAGGGGAGCTTCTCACCGGACGGCAGGCATATCTATTTCACCTCCGATCGCAGCGGCGGTCCGCAAATCTATCGTGTACGCGCAAGCGGCGGGACCCCCGAGCGCGTGACCTTCGAAGGCAGCTACAATGCACGTCCGAGGCTTTCCCCCGACGGCAAGAAGCTCGCCATGGTGCACGTCGATCGCGGCGATTACCGGATCGCCGTCATGGACTTGAAGCGCAAGGACCTGCTGGTAGTCTCCGAGGGCCGGCAGGACGAGTCGCCGAGTTTTGCGCCGAACAGCGATACGCTGATCTATGCGACCCGGCAAGGCCGCGACGGCGTGCTCGAATCCGTGACGGCCGACGGGATGATCCGCCAGCGGCTGGCGTCGGGAGGCGGTGACGTTCGGGAACCGGTATGGTCGCCGTTTCCGCGGTATTAATAGCGGTATTAATTGATAGTCAGTATAAAAAAGTATTCGTAATATATTGTTTTTATTTTATTGTGCGTACCTCTGCTGCCAAGGACAGTTCCATGCGAATCACACACATCATTCTGCTGATTACGGTCGCGTTGATGCTAGCCGCGTGCCCGCGGCCGACGATCCCCGACCCCGAGCCGACCGATACCAGCTTCGGCAACGATACCGGAGGCGGCGCCGATGCCGATGGTTTCGGTGACAATGGTTTCGACGGCAATGGTTTCGAGGCCGACGGTTTCGGCGGGGGCGATTTTCTCGATGACGATCTCTCCGGCGGAGAACTCGACCGCATCATCTACTTCGATTTCGACTCCTCCGAGGTTCGCGACGAGTTTACGGACATCGTTGCGCGACATGCCGTGCAGCTCGCCAGCAATCCGGGCGCCCGGGTGCGCCTGGAGGGCCATACGGACGAGCGCGGATCGCGTGAATACAATATCGGTCTCGGCGAGCGGCGCTCGCAGTCGGTGCGCCGCATGCTGCTGATACAGGGCGCATCCGCGTCGCAGATCGCCACCGTGAGCTTCGGCGAGGAACGCCCCGCCGCGGAAGGCAGCAACGAGGGCGCCTGGGCGCAGAACCGTCGCGTCGAGATCAACTACATCAACTGAGCGGGGTAGTGCGGTGAGGTTCGGCAAGCTGATTATCCTGGTCCCGCTGGCGGGACTGTTCGGATGCGAAACCCTGACGGCGCCGCAGGGCGAGGACCCGGTCCTGGCCAGGCTTGCCGAGCTCGAGCGGCGCCTCGAATCCATCGAGCGTGTCGTGCAGAACCGGAGCCTGGTCGATCTGACCCAACAAGTCGCATCGCTGGAGCGGGGTGTCGCCGGTCTTCAGGGCGATACCGAGACGCTGATCTACAACGCCACGACGACGGCGGAGCGCCAGCGGGATTTGTATGCCGATCTCGATGAGCGGATTCAAAGCCTGGAAGCGCGCCTGGAAGCCAGGGTCGGCATGTTGGAAGGCGGCACGCCGGCCCCGGGTGAGTTGCCGGTGCCGGGCGGCACCGACCGGGACAACTACCAGGCGGCTTTCGAGTTGTTGAAGGACCAGCGTTACGAGCCGGCGGCAATGGCGTTCCGGCAGTTCCTGGTGCGTTATCCCGACAGCGATCTCGCCGACAACGCGCAATACTGGCTGGCCGAGTCTTATTACGTCACCGGACAGTTCGAAGACGCCCTGGCTGCGTTCAAGGTCGTCGTCGACGACTATCCGCGCTCGCGAAAGGTACCCGATGCGCTGTTGAAGATGGGCTATTGCAACTACGAGCTCGAACGGTGGGACGCGGCGCGCGCCGCCCTCGACCAGGTGCGGGCCGACTACCCCGAAACGACCGCGGCAAGGCTCGCCAGCCAGCGTCTGCAGCGTATGGACGGAGAGGGAGTGTAGCCGCCCCCGGCTTGTGATTTCAGGCATTTGGGGTATGATTCCGCGTCTTTTCGGCGACCGGCCCGCGGCCGCCACAGGAATGGGGCGTTAGCTCAGAGGTAGAGCATTCGGCTTTTAACCGACTGGTCCTAGGTTCGATCCCTAGACGCCCCACCATCTTTGTCGCCGAGCAGCCGGTGGATATCCCCGGTTTGTGAACAAACGCAATTTCAAAAGAAACTAGCGACGCCGCCCGAATGTCCCGCTATCATTCTGCGTTTTGCGTTTGGGGCGCAAAGGCGCGTGGGCAATACACCCTGGAAGATTCACAAGTTCGGCGGCACGAGCCTGGCCGACGCCGATTGTTTTCGGCGGGTCGCAGGCATACTGCTGAATTACCGCGATGCGCGTATCGGCGTCGTCGTCTCGGCGATGGGCGGCATGACGGACGCGCTGTTGAACCTGGTTGCGCTGGCCGAGAAAGACGATGACGGTTTCCAGGCCGAACTCGACGCCGTCGGCCGGCGGTATACCGCTACGGCCGAAGCGCTGCTCGACGGCGAGGGCCTGGCAGACGTACTGACGCCTTGGCGGCAGGACGCGGCAGACATTCGCGACGTCCTGAAGGCGATTGCGCTGGTCAAAGCCGCGCCGCAAAGAAGCCGCGACGTCGTCTCGGGTTACGGCGAGATTTGGTCCGCGCGCCTGCTTGCCGCGCTGCTCGCTGCAATGTCGCCCGAACGCGGTGG
The DNA here is from genome assembly GCA_028279985.1 of Woeseiaceae bacterium. GTDB lineage: Bacteria > Pseudomonadota > Gammaproteobacteria > Steroidobacterales > Woeseiaceae > UBA1847. Next base: position 18,367 of record JANQMR010000027.1, on the reverse strand, counting down.
AACCTGGCTGGATGCGCGCAAGATCATCACGGTCCGGCAGAGCGAGCTGGGACCCACGGTCGCCTGGCGGGCTTCGCGGGACAACTTTGCCGGTCTCGTACCCGAGGACTTCCAGGGAATCGCCGTGATGACCGGCTTCATCGCGTCCGACGAGGACGGCTTGCAGACCACGCTCGGCAGAAACGGGAGCGACTTCTCGGCGGCCATCCTCGCGGCCTTGAGTCGTGCCGCCGAGCTCAGCATCTGGACCGATGTGGACGGCGTCATGAGCGCCGATCCGAACCGGGTCCCGGAAGCCCGCGTCATCCGCCAGCTCACCTACAACGAGGCGATGGAGCTCGCCTATTTCGGCGCCAAGGTCATCCACCCGCAAACCCTGGGACCGGTCGTCGACAACGGCATCCCGGTGTTCATCCGTAACGGCCTCGACCCGTCACATCCGGGCAGCCGTATTTCGGACCAGGCGGGCGGTGACGATGCGATCAAGGGCATTACCGCCATCGGCAACATGGCGCTGATCAACGTCGAGGGCGCCGGGATGATCGGCGTGCCCGGCACCGCGGACCGGCTGTTTCGCGCGCTCAAGAATGCCGGCGTGTCGGTGACGTTGATTTCGCAGGCGAGCTCGGAACACTCGATCTGTGTCGCCGTGCCGCGCGACGTCGCCGATCGCGCCCGCAAGGTCGTCGCACAGGCTTTCGCCGTCGAGCTCTCCAGCGGCCAGATACAAAGCGTGGACGTCACCGACGCGCAAAGTGTGGTGGCGCTGGTCGGCGACGGCATGGCGGGCACACCGGGTATCGCGGCCCGGTTTTTCGGCACCCTGGGTAGGGCCGGCATCAACATCCGCGCCATCGCCCAGGGGTCCTCGGAGCGCAACATCTCCGCCGTCGTCGATTCCGACGACGCGACACGGGCATTACGCGCCGCGCACTCGGGTTTTTACCTGTCTTCCAAGACCCTGTCGATCGGATTGATCGGGCCCGGTACGGTCGGCGGTACGCTGCTCGGGCAGATAGAAAAACAGCGCGAGCGGCTGATCCGCGATTTCAATCTCGATCTCAGGGTGCGGGCCATCGCGCGGTCGCGCGCGATGCTGTTCGGCGACCGCCGGATCGATCTGGCCGATTGGCAAGCCGCGTTCGAGCAGAATGCCGTCGAGCTCGATATGGCGGCGTTTGAACAGCATACGAACCCGGACCATTTGCCGCATGCGGTCATCATCGACTGCACCGCGGACGAGGGTATCGCTTCGCGTTACGCCGGCTGGCTCGAGCGGGGTATCCACGTCATTACCCCGAACAAAAAGGCGTTCAGCGGTCCGTACGGCGGCTACGAAGCGCTGAAGCGGTCGTCTGCCCGCGCGAGCTCGCATTGCTTTTTTGAAACCACGGTCGGCGCCGCGCTGCCCGTCATCAGTACCCTGCGCGATCTGGTGGATACCGGCGACGAGATTCGTTCCGTGGAGGGGATTTTCTCCGGTACGCTGGCCTATCTGTTCAATGTCTACGACGGTTCGGTACCGTTTTCGGAGATCGTCCGCGAGGCCAAGCGCAGCGGTTACACGGAACCCGATCCCCGCGACGATCTGTCGGGCATGGACGTTGCGCGCAAGCTGACGATACTCGCACGCGAGCTGGGCCAGGGAATCGAAATCGGCGATTTTCCGCTCGAAAGCCTGGTGCCCGAGCCGCTGCGGGACACCGACATCGAAGCGTTCCTCGACCGGCTCGCCGATTACGACGACGCGATCCGGGAACGCTACGAGGCGGCCGCCGCCCAGGGGAGGAAACTGCGCTACGTCGGCCGCCTGGATGCCGCTGGCAAGGCCACGGTCGGGCTCGAGGCGGTCGAGGCATCGCATCCGTTCGCCAACATCGCGCTGACCGACAACATCGTCCAATTCGAAACGGCGCGGTACTCGTCGAATCCGCTGGTCGTACAGGGTCCGGGCGCCGGGCCCGAGGTGACGGCCGGCGGCGTGTTCGGCGATCTGCTGCGGCTGGCCAAATACCTGAGCGCCGGAGACTGACATGCCGGAGAGCATTACCGCGTTTGCGCCCGCTTCGATCGGCAACGTCGGTGTCGGCTTCGATATGCTCGGACTGGCGCTCGAAGGCGCGGGCGACCGCGTCGTCGCAAGGCGGACAGCCAAAGCCGGCATCGTCGTGTCGGAAGTCCGCGGCCTCGACGGCGAGTTGCATCCTTACTTGTCGACGGATCCGGAACATAATACGGCCTCGATTGCGGCGTGGGCTTTCTGGAGCGAGCACGGCGATTCGGGTGGCATCGATATCGCCGTGCACAAGGGGGTGCCGCTACAAAGCGGCATGGGCAGTTCGGCGGCGTCCGCCGTCGCAGCCGTTGTCGCCGTCAATGCGCTGCTCGACGAGCCACTGGCCCGGAATTGCCTGCTGCCTTACGCGCTGCAAGGCGAGCAGTATGCAAGCAAAGGCATACACGCGGACAACGTTGCGCCCAGCCTTCTCGGTGGCTTGGTGTTGTGTCCGGTTTTCCTGCTGCCGGAAACGGTCAGCCTGCCGGTACCCGACGGCGTGAGCGCGGTATTGTTGCATCCTGAACTACAGGTCAACACGGCGCACGCGCGTCGCGGGCTGGCCAAGGCTTACTCCATGCAACAATGGCTCACGCAGCAAGCTTGTCTGGCCGGATTCATCGCCGCCTGCGCCTCGGGCGACATTGCACTGATCGGCCGCACGCTCAAGGACGTGGTGATCGAACCGCAGCGATCGGATGCGGTGCCCTGTTTTTCCGAGGTCAAGGAGACGGCGATCGCCGCCGGCGCGCTGGGCTGCAGCTTGTCCGGCAGCGGCCCCAGCATTTTCGCCCTGGCCGAGGAGGGCAAGGCCCGCAATATCGCAGTTGCCATGGAGCAGGCCTGTCGCGGTTTCGGCATCGAGTGCCAGTCCTGGGTCAGTCCAATGGCTGCGCCCGGCGCGGCGGTCGAGGATTGACATCGGTCGCTGACTGGCTTGCAGGAGGCGGAAATGGTACTCGTCAGAAAATGATGTTCGTCAGCACGAGGAGCGCCGCGGAAGTCGGCATCGACCAGGCGTTGGTGGACGGCATTGCTGCCGACGGCGGCCTGTTCATTCCACACGAGCTGCCGGCATTCAAGCCCGAGGATTTTGCCGGCGCCGAATCGATACCCGACGTCGCGGGAATACTGCTGGCTCCGTTTTTCGCCGGTTCGCGACTGGAACACGAGCTTGAGCCGATCGTCGCCGAAACCTTCCGTTTTCCGATTCCGCTGACCGGGCTTGCGAGCGAGTCGGGCACGGTTGCAATGCTTGAGCTGTTTCACGGTCCGACGGCGGCATTCAAGGACGTGGGGGCCGGCTTTCTCGCCGCCTGCCTGGCCCGGCTCGAGGCCGATCCGCCGACCACGCCGATAACGATACTCGTTGCAACCTCGGGTGACACCGGAGGCGCGGTCGCGGCCGCGTTCGACGGCCGGCCGGGCATGCGCGTCGTCGTGCTGTTCCCCGACGGCCGCGTTTCCGAGCGCCAGGCGCACCAGCTTTCCTGCTGGAGTGACAACGTACTGACGCTTCGGGTCACGGGCACTTTCGACGAATGCCAGGCGCTGGCCAAGGCAGCACTGGCGGACCCGGCCTTGTCTTCGGAGTACCGGTTCAGCTCGGCCAACAGCATCAACATCGGCCGGCTCTTGCCGCAGAGCACCTATTACGCGCATGCGAGCCTGTCGCACTTTCGGGCAACGGGCAGGGCCCCCGGTTTCATCGTCCCGACCGGCAATCTGGGTAACGCCCTTGCCTGTATCCTGGCGCGTGAAATGGGTTTGCCGATCGGCCCGATCATTCTTGCGACCAACGCCAACCGTACGATCGGCGACTATTTCGAAACCCTGGAATGGTTGCCGCGTGTGAGCCTCGAGACCTTGGCGTCGGCGATGGACGTCGGCAATCCGAGCAACATGGAACGGCTGCGCTCGATGCTCGGTGAGGCGGACGTGTTACGGGAGCGTTTGGGGGTACTGGCCGTTGACGATCCGGAGATCGAAGCGGCCATTCGCAAGGACTACGAGGAATTCGGCTTTGCAAGCTGTCCGCACACCGCAACCGCGACGCATACCTGGCGCCGGCTCGACGATGCGGCGCGGCGTGGTGAGGACTGGATCCTGGTCGCAACGGCGCATCCGGCAAAATTCGAGACCGTGGTCGAGCCGCTGATCGGCAGAACCCTGGACCTGCCTCCGGAGCTCGCCGAAATCCTGTCCCGGCCCGCGCGGTCGGTAGCCGTGAGCCCTGAGCTCGATGCGGTCGCCGAGGCGATGCACAAACACTTCGGCCGTGGTGCTTGACGCAGGTGGGCGTTGCAGCCCTTAATTGACAGACTGCGGACGTTCGACGGGCGGGTGTTACAAACACATGAACGATTGGTTGCATCTGGAGACTGGCATCGGCTTGCTCGTTGCGCTCCTGTTGCTGCTCGTGATCTGGCTCGTCTACCGTCGCGGGCGACAAGGCGACCCGCTAGAGCGGGTGCTGGACGATATAGCGTTCGAGCGGGCCGACGGACTGATCATTCCGAACGGCGACGAAGGCGAAATCCAGATCGACCATCTGCTGCTGACCGCTCGAGGTTTGCTGGTGTTACACATCAAGGACGTGCAAGGTGCGGTGTTCGGCAGCGACAAGATGCAGGACTGGACCGTGATCGCCGACGATCGGCGTTATACCTTCTCCAATCCCCAGCCCGCGCTGTATGATCGGGTCGCCGCCGTGCGCCAGATCGCTCGACAGGTTCCGGTGGCCGGCCGCGTGCTGTTTATGGACGGCGCCGATTTCACCAAGGGCGTACCGGACCTGGTTTGCGGCCTGGACGAACTGACCAGGGAATTCGGCGACAAGGACAAGGCTGCCGCGCAGCGTAAGGTCGAGGCTTTCAAGCTGCACTGGGAACAGCTCAGCCAGTACAGGGACGGCGCAGGCTGACGACCTTCGGGGGAATCGGCCACGATTCGGCGACATGCCCGTTTGCAGCGAGTACAGCGAGAATTCCGGCAATGCCGAGCGAGAGAGCGGGCAACCGGGTGCGTGCTCGCCCCGGCGGGCTCCGGACGTGCTGAAGCAGTGAACGATTCCCTGACCGTTTTCGCCAAGGACATGCTAGGCAGCTTGCGTGACCTGGCGCCTATCGTCCTGGTGATCGCCGTATTCCAGGTTTTCGTGGTCGGCGGATCCGCCGAGGAGCTGCTGTCGCTTGCCGGTGGCGTCATACCGGTCGTCCTCGGACTGACGTTTTTCATCTTTGGTTTACGGTTGGCGCTGTTTCCGATTGGCGAAGGCCTTGCCCATGCGCTGGCCGAGAGAGGTAGCGTATTCTGGCTGGTTACCTTCGCCTTCGCGCTCGGGTTCGGTACCACCTTTGCCGAGCCGGCGCTGATGGCGGTGGCGGACGAGGCCGCGAAAGTTGCCGCGGAAGCCGGTGTCATATCGGCGACCGACGCCACCAGGGACGCCTACGCCCGGGCCTTGCGGCTGACGGTGGCGGTAGCGGTGGGGGTTGCCCTGGTCGCCGGCGTTTTTCGCATACTCGTCAACTGGTCGTTGCCCGTCATGATCATCGGCGGCTACCTGCTGGTGCTCCTCTTGACCTACGCGGCGCCCGAGGAGATCGTCGGCATTGCATACGATTCCGGCGGGGTAACGACGTCGACCGTCACGGTACCGCTGGTGACGGCGCTTGGGGTCGGTCTCGCGAGTTCCCTGAAGGGCCGAAACCCGATGAGCGACGGTTTCGGTCTGATTGCTTTTGCCTCCCTGACGCCGATCCTCTTTGTGCTCGTTTTCGGCATGGTCATGCAGTGGGCATGATCCTCGACAGCCTGCGCTTCATCGCCGGCAGCGCCGTCGATGTCCTGCCGATAGCCGTCTTTCTGTTCGTCTTTCAGCGCCTGGTCATCGGCGCTCCGATGGCGAATCGCAGGAACATCGTAATCGGATTCGTTTTCGTGGTCGTCGGCCTCGGACTGTTCCTGATCGGGCTGGAGCGAACGCTTTTCCCGCTCGGCCGCCTGATGGCGGAACAGCTTACCGATCCGGCGTTTCTAAGTAATGCGGACGGTAGTGCGGACGACGCGGCTGCGCTGCCGGGACGGGCGCTCGGCTGGCAGGACTACTACTGGGTGTATGTTTTTGCTCTTGCCATAGGCTTCAGCACGACCCTGGCCGAACCGGCGTTGATCGCCGTGTCGATGAAGGCGAACATGGTGTCCGGCGGCGCAGTCGGCGTCTGGGGGCTTCGCGTTGCCGTCGCGATAGGCGTCGGAATCGGCGTGAGCCTGGGTTGTTATCGAATCATCTCCGGCTTGCCGTTGCACTACTTCATCGCCGCCGGCTACCTGGTCGTCATCGTACAGACCTGCATGGCGCCGAAAGCGATGGTGCCGCTTGCCTACGACTCCGGCGGCGTCACGACTTCTACCGTGACGGTCCCGCTGATCACGGCCCTGGGACTGGGGCTTGCCGACGTCGTTCCCGGGCGCAGCCCGGTGCTCGATGGATTCGGCCTGGTGGCTTTCGCCAGCGTCTTCCCGATAATCTCCGTTCTCGCTTACGGCCAGTTTGCGCTGCTGCGGGAACGCGCTTCGAAAGTTGCAAGGCGGGAACGAGTATCGGAAGTCGCCGGTACGACCAAGACATGAAAGAGGATTCAAGTCATGCACTTCAAACTGATTGCTGCCTTCGTTGAAGACAGCATTACGGACGACATCATGGACGCTGCGCGTAATGCCGGCGCGACGGGGTGTACCGTGATCAACAATGCACGCGGGGAAGGCGTCAGGGGTGGCACGAGCTTCTTCGGGCTCGCCCTCGCGAGCCAGCGTGACGTCGTCTTGCTCCTGGTGGAGCAACACCTCAGCCGACACATCCTCGAGCACATCGGCGAGGTCGGCAAGTTCGACGAAAAACCGGGTACGGGCATCGCCGTACTCCTCGACGTCGAGGATGCCGTCGGGGTAATGCATCAGGCGAAAGAACTCAGCGAAATCGTGGAGGAAAAGCTATGACGATTCGAAACTGGGGTCCGGTGCGCAATTGTATGCGTACGGACGTTACCGAGATCGACGGCAGCCTGGACGTGCTGACAGCGCTCAAGATAATGAAGAAAAAGGCCGCGACCAGTTTGATCGTGAAACGCCGTGACGAAAAAGACGAGTACGGGATCTTGCTTTTTTCGGACGTGGCAAAAAAGGTCTTGTCCAAAAACCGCGCACCGGAACGTGTCAACGTCCACGAGATAATGGCCAAGCCGGTGATAAGCGTCAGGCCGGACATGGAAATTCGCTATTGCGCGAGATTGTTCGAAAACTTCGACATCAGCCACGCGCCGGTTGTCGAAGGCGGCGAGATCGTCGGTATGGTGAGTTATTATCTGCTGGTGTTGCACGGTTTGCCGGACCTCGACTGAAACCGAAGCGGACGGTCGCCGTCCGTACACCGAACCGGGCGATCGTGCAATGGCCGGCGAATCCGAGCCAAGACGGACCGTTCTTGCAGAGAACGGCCAAAGAGGAGGCGAGAAAAGATCATGAAGGCAATCTGGAACGGACGACTGATCGTCGAATCCGAGGATACGGTTGTCGTCGAAGGGAATCACTACTTCCCGCTCGACGCCGTCGAATCCAACATGCTCGAGCCATCCAGCCACACATCGGTATGCCCCTGGAAGGGTACCGCGAATTACTACGACATTGTCGTCGACGGCAAGACGAACAAGAATGCCGCTTGGTACTACGCGGAGCCAAAGGACGCGGCCAGGGAGATCAAGGGCCGCGTGGCGTTCTGGCGCGGCGTCGAGGTTATCGCCTAGTAAGCAAAGGGAGCTCTCCGGCTTCGCCGGGGGGGGTACTGAATCGTCTAGGCCGTCTTGAGCACAGTTCACATCTGACAGTCGCCGGTTTGGCTGGGGGGATGGTTACTCGTCGTACTCCCAGGTCAGTTGAAACTCGATCTCTTCCTGGCCGTCACCGCGTTCGTGCTCGATATTGATACGTGCTTTCGGCGGCACGGAAACGCGCTGGCCGGCAACCTGGATGCGGAAGCGCTTGTCCTGTTCGATACAATCCGCCAGCCGGCGCAGTTTTGCTACGAACTGTTTCGCCGGGTAGTCTTTCTCGACGTCCCGATCTGCCTTTTTTCCAACCTTCGCCACGGCGTAGTCTCCTGTGTATGAACCCAAAGGAGGGATAGCACGGGAATGTGAAATGCAGGTTAAGGCTGAGGTTCGTTCTTCCCTTCACCGTTCTACCAGGCGAAACGATAGCTCATCCAGGGCAGCACGGTGATCCAGGCGAGAAACGGTAGCCAGAGTCTTCCGTCGAACAGCGCATAGTCGGCAAACAGCCGTGTCCACGAGTACCCGGCGACATAACGGCCGAAACCGAATTCGAACGCAACCGTCATCAGCAGCCAGGCGCCGCCGACGATCCACGCCTGTGCGGCGGATTCGAGGGGCCATATCCGGCTGAGCAGGGCAACGACGATGCCCGTGGCGAGGATGCCGGTCAACGTGGATACCTGGTGTGCCGCCAGTTCCGACATGTGTTTGCCGTAGGTGATCTCCCGCAGAATTCCGTTGACGACGGCAACGACGGCGAGCAGGAACCAAGCCGCGAGGTAACGGAGAATCATTCGGGTCAATCGAGATCGAAGAATTGTACGGACGTCGCGGTCGTAATGGCTGCAACGTGTTCCTCGCTCTGCTTGCGTGCCTCGGCGACGACGCGCAGTACCTCCGGCAAGTACATGGGCTCGTTACGCCGCGACTTGGGTTTTGGCCGGATCGTGCGCGGCAGCAGGTAAGGGGCATCGGTCTCGATCATCAAGCGGTCGTCGGGCACGGCCGAGACGATGTCGCGCAGGTGCATGCCGCGACGCTCGTCGCAGATCCAGCCGGTGACGCCGATGTAGAGCCCCATCGCCAGGTACTCGCGCAGCGACTCGTGTTCGCCGGTGAAACAGTGGGCGACGGCGCGCGACAGTTGGGGCAACATCGGTTCCAGGACCTCGACGAAGTCGTCGTGCGCGTCCCGCTGGTGCAGGAAGACGGGTAGACCGGTGTCCGCGGCGATCCGGAGCTGCGCCCTGAACGCGTCGAGCTGTGCCTCCCGTGGCGAGAAGTTGCGGAAATAGTCCAGCCCGCATTCGCCGACGGCGACGATGTCGCCGCTGTCCGCCAGTTCGCGGATCAGCGCGTCGCTGGCCTCGGTGTACTCCGAGGCATGATGCGGATGCATGCCGGCTGTCGCATAGAGTACTCCCGGACGGGTTTTCGCCAGCGCCGCCGCGTCCCGGTTGCTCCGATCGGAACTGCCGGTGACGACGATACGGGTGACGCCGGCTTCCGCCGCGCGCGCGACGACGGCGTCCCGGTCGTCGTCGAAGCTGTCGTGGGCGAGGTTGGCGCCGATGTCGATCAGTTCCTGTGGCATGTCAATCCAGTCCCAACGGAAGTAGCCCGCGCCCAGCGCGAGACACACGGCGCTCATCGCCATAAGGGCAAATGGAACATCAGGCTATCGCCGGTCGAAGGGATCAAGACTAATGGAAGAATCGCGGCGCGGCCAGATGCGGATTTCAACGAAAACGGATTCCGCGGCATCCAAGCGGGTGAACGATCGACACAGGAAATCTACATAGGATGGCAACAAAATGAGCAGAATCCTGGACGGAACCCGGTTTGCGACGCTACTCATGGCGCTGATGATGGCCTTCGCGGCACAGGCCGGTAGCGTCAACAAGAGCATCAAAGTCGCCGCGGGCCAGCAGTCCGGCGGCGAATCCACGGTCAACGGCAGTATTTCGGTGGGTGCGGGAGCGACGGTTTCCGGAGACCTCTCCACCGTCAACGGCACGATACGGATCGACGACGACGTTCGGCTCGACGATGCCGAGACGGTCAACGGTGCATTGCGCGTCGGCAACGGCGTCACCGCCGCCAGGCTCGAGACCGTGAACGGCAGTATTCGGGTCGGCGAGCGGGGCCGGATAGAGGACGGCATCGAAGCGGTGAACGGCCGGATCGAGGCCAACGGCGGTACCGTCATCGGCAGCGGCGTCAGCAACGTCAACGGCGAGATCGAGCTGAGCGGCGCTGAAGTCGGCGGCGACGTTTCCACGGTCAATGGCGACGTCTTGCTGAACGACGGCACTACCGTACTCGGCGATGTCGTGATCGAGAAAGCCAAGCGATGGAATTGGGGCAGCAAGCGGTTGAGAAAACCCAAGGTGATCGTCGGGCCCGGCTCGCGTATCGACGGCGAAGTCGTCGCGGAACGGGAAATCGAGCTCTACATCTCCGAGTCGGCGCAGGTCGGCGGGGTCCGGGGTGAGATCAGCATCGACGATGCGATCCGCTACAGCGGGGACAGGCCCTAAACGACGCTTTTCGCGCCTCGATTCGCGCACACGACTCGGACGCGGGCGGCAGGACGGTGGACTCAATGGTCGACGGACCCTAACTCCCGGCCGCCTAAACCGATTATCATAGGGCTGTGAAACGCGCAGCCCTGCAATTGGGATTGTTTCCCGAGGAACGGACCGACGGTCTGTCGGATTTTTCCGTCCGCGAAAGCAGTCGCGCCCGACGCCTGTCGATCAAGGTCTATCCGCGCGGCCGTGTCGAAGTCGTCGTGCCGAAGCGCACCGGTCCGCGCGACGTACAGGCATTCGTCGACGAGCATCGCGACTGGATTCGGCACACGAGGGCGTCGTTTGCCGAGCAGCATCCGCCGGAGCCGTTTGCCCTGCCCGAGCGAGTCGAGCTGCGAGCCGTCGACGCCTGCGTTCGCGTGTGTTACCGCGCACGGCCAGGCGCAAAATCCGTCCGGTTTCGGCGCCACGGCGAGACGCTGGTGCTGACGGGCCGCGTCTCGGATGAACAGCGTTGCGTCGCCGCACTCAAACGCTGGCTCAAGCAGGTTGCCGAGGAGGCTTTCGAGCCGCGTCTCAAGGCCCTGTCGGCGCTGACCGGCCAGGCTTTCGAACGCATGCAGGTACGCGGTCAAAAAACCTGCTGGGGCAGCCATTCGAGCAGCGGCACGATCAGCATCAATTATTGCCTCCTGTTTCTCGAGCCGGTGCTACTGCGTTACCTGATGATCCACGAGCTGTGTCATGCCCGGCACATGAATCACTCGCCGAGATACTGGCAACTGGTGGAACGGTTCGAGCCGGACTACCGGGCGCTGGACCGGCGCCTGTCGGAGTCCTGGCGGCAGGTGCCGGCATGGGTAGGAATTCACTGAAAAAGCAATAGCTTATAGCGAATACCTAAAGTAGTTACCCCTGATCCAGCAGCTCTCGCAGATTGATCACCGCCGCGTTGGCGCGGGCGAGATAATTGGCCATGACCAGCGAATGGTTGGCCGTCAGGCCGAAGCCGCCGCCGTTGAGCACGATAGGCGATCGCAGCGGATCGAGGCTGGCTTCGAGCTCGCGGATGATTTGACGTACGCTGGCCGATGCGTTCTTGTCCTCGAGCACCTGAACGAAGTCGAATTCGGCGGCGCGGAAAAAATGCAACAGCGCCCAGGCAGTGCCGCGCGCCTCGAAGAACACGTTGTCGATCTGTAGCCAGGGCGTGCGTACGTCCAGCGTGTCCGGCTGCGGCTGCGCGGCACCGGCGGCGGGGTCGCCGGCGAGCTCCTCGTTGACCACGTTGTCGGCCACGCTGTTGCCCAGCCGCCGGGACATGCTGCCCAGGCGTTTTTCGACTTGCGCCAGCCATTCGCGAAGATTGTCCGCGCGTGCGAAGAATTGGGCGTTGGGCGTTGCCGCACCGGTCAGGCGCTCCCGGTAATGGATAAACCCCTCGATCGCCTCGCGGTAACGCGATTCGGTGGTGGGCAGGATCCACGAGTTGTTGTCGAAAAAGAAATTCGGCTCGGCTTCGGACACGTCCGGATCTTCGGCGGACTGCGATTGGCTGCGGCTGTAGTCGTTGCGAATGACGCGCGCGAGGTCGCGCACCTGCTGCAGCACGCCGAATTCCCAGCTCGGGATGTTGTCCAGCCAGAGTCCGGGCGGCAGCTTGTCGTTGGTCAGATAACCGCCCCGTTTGTCGAGCAGGGTTTCGGCAACCCGGATTAGTGTATCGGTCGTGGAATAGCCGACGACGGTGCGATTGTCGGCTACGAATTCGTTGACCCAGAAGATCTTGGGCGGACGCGACCAGTAGATGCCGAGCAGGATCCAGAACAGGAACACGACGCCGACGACGATTGCGGTGACGCGTATCCAGCGGGGTTTCTTGAGAATGCTGGTTGCCGTCTGTTCTTTCACTCAAGTCTCTCCTGCGCGATCGTGCCGGGCGAGGGATTCTATCAGCTCCGGTAACGCGGTCCCGGCCTTGCCGGTGAGCACACGGACATGCCGCGCTTCCCGCAGCACCTCGATGACGGGGGCAAAGCCCACTTCTCAGGCAGCGAGTTGGCGTAATACGTAGTGCAGGATGCCGCCGTGTTCGTAGTAGTCGCGTTCCTTGGGCGTGTCGATGCGGACGACGGCCTCGAAGCTGACCGGCTCGCCGTCGGCCGGAGTGGCGATCACCGTGACGGTTCCGGCGTCGGCACTGGTCTGTCCGGTGATGTCGTAACTTTCGGTTCCCGAGAGTCCCAGCGAGGCGGCGTCTTCGCCGTCTTTGAACTGCAGCGGCAGCACGCCCATGCCGATCAGGTTGGAGCGGTGGATGCGCTCGAAGCTTTTCGCAATGACGGCCTTGACCCCCAGCAGCAAAGTGCCCTTGGCGGCCCAGTCACGCGACGACCCCGTTCCGTACTCGCTGCCGGCCAGCACGATCAGCGGCGTGCCTTCGCCGGCATATCGGAGCGAGGCGTCGTAAATCGACATCTGCTCGCAGCTCGGCTGGTGTCGGGTCCAGCCGCCCTCGGTACCCGGCGCGAGTTGGTTGCGCAAGCGGATGTTGGCGAAGGTACCGCGCATCATGACTTCGTGGTTGCCGCGGCGCGAGCCGTAGGAGTTGAAGTCCACGGGTTCCACGCCCTGCGTTTTGAGGTATCCGGCGGCCGGGCTGTCGAGCGCGATGCTCCCGGCCGGCGAGATGTGATCGGTCGTGACCGAATCGCCCAGCAGCGCGAGCACGCGTGCTCCGTGGATGTCCTCTACCGGCGCGGGCTCAAGGCCCATGCCGGTGAAGTAGGGCGGGTTCTTGACGTAGGTCGAGTCCTCGTCCCAGGTGTAGATTTCACCCTCGGGCGAATCGATGCCTTTCCAGTTGGCGTCGCCCTCGAATACGCTGCCGTAGTTGGATTTGAACATCGCCGAATCGATGTTGCGGACGATCACGGCGTGGATTTCTTCCGGGCTCGGCCAGATGTCTTTGAGATACACCGGCTTGCCGTCCGCGTCCCGGCCGAGCGGATCCTCGAACAGGTCCACTTCCATGTTGCCGGCCAGCGCGTAGGCGACGACCAAAGGCGGCGAGGCCAGGAAGTTCATGCGCACCAGCGGATGAATGCGGCCTTCGAAGTTGCGGTTGCCGGACAATACGCTGGCGCCGACGACGTCGCCCCGTTTCACCGCATCGGCAATCTCCGGCAAGAGCGGCCCGGAGTTGCCGATACAGGTCGTGCAGCCGTAACCCACGACGTAGAAGCCCAGCGCATCGAGATCGTCGATCAGCTCCGCTTTTTCGAGGTAGTCGGTGACCACGCGCGAGCCGGGTGCGAGACTGGTTTTGACCCAGGGCTTCGTCCTAAGCCCTTTTGCATAGGCGTTTCGGGCCAGAAGCCCGGCCGCGACCATGACCGCCGGGTTCGAGGTATTCGTGCAGCTCGTGATGGCGGCGATCAGCACCGCGCCGTCGCGGATCTCGACGTCCTCGCCGTCGATGTTTGCCGTCGCCGAGCCGCCGCCGTTGCGATCGGCGACCGCGGTTCCGAGGTGCCGCCGGTAGGTTTCGGCCGCTGCACTCAGGGCAATGCGATCCTGCGGGCGTTTCGGCCCGGCGATACTCGGCTCCACGGTTCCGAGATCGAGTTCCAGCGTATCGGTGTAAAGCGCGTCTTCTTGTCCGTCCCTGCGCCACAAACCCTGCTCGCGGGCGTAAGTCTCGACCAGCTCGATATGTTCGGCACCGCGGCCGGACAGCTCGAGATAACGGATCGTCTGTTCGTCGATCGGGAAAATCGCACAGGTCGAGCCGAACTCGGGCGACATGTTACCGAGCGTTGCCCGGTCGGCAACCGGCATGTCGGCCAGCCCGTCGCCGAAGAACTCGACGAATTTGCCGACGACCCCCTTGTTGCGGAGCATCTCGGTCACGGTCAGCACCAGGTCGGTCGCCGTGGCGCCTTCCTTGAGCTTGCCGGTGAGCTTGAAGCCGATCACGTGCGGGATCAGCATCGTGATCGGCTGACCGAGCATCGCGGCCTCGGCTTCGATACCGCCGACGCCCCAGCCGAGTACGCCCAGGCCGTTGATCATCGTGGTGTGCGAGTCGGTGCCTACCACGGTGTCCGGGTACGCCTTTCTGCCGCTTTCCTGTTCTACGTCGAAGACGACCCGGGAGAGATACTCCAGGTTGACCTGGTGCACGATGCCGGTGTTCGGCGGCACGACCCGGAAGTTCTCGAATGCCGACTGACCCCAGCGCAGGAAGGAGTAACGTTCCCTGTTGCGTTGAAACTCGATCTCGTTGTTGAGGTCGAGCGCATTGGCGGCGCCGTACTTGTCGACCTGGACCGAATGGTCGATGACCAGTTCGGCGGGCGACAGCGGGTTGATGCTGTCCGCGGAGCCGCCGAGCTTGACCACCGCGTCGCGCATCGCGGCGAGATCGACCACGGCCGGAACCCCGGTGAAGTCCTGCAGGATGACGCGGCTGGGCGTAAACGAGATTTCGGTGCTCGGTTCGGCCTTCGGGTCCCAGTTCGTCAGCGCCAGGATGTCGTCTTGCGTGACGTCGCGGCCGTCCTCATGCCGCAGCAGGTTCTCGAGCAGGATCTTCAGCGAATAAGGCAGCCGGTCGGCGTGTCCTTCCTTAACGGCATCGAGCCTGAAAATCTCGTAGTCTCGTCCACTTACGCCAAGCGTGGCGCGTGCACCGAAGCTGTCGGTCATCGTCTCCGTCTCCTAGAGGGTTTTCTCCCGGCTACTGCGCCTGCGGGCGAGGCCGCTCGATTCCGACGGCGCCGATGGGCGCAGTAGCTGGGAAGGGGGGCGAAGTATAGCAGGATGCTGCACCGCAACGCCCGCTCAACCGGCCGCCGTGACGGCCGTCGTTGGGGAGCCCGCGGCGGGAATGAGAGAATCGATCGTGGCGCCGCCCAGACAGCAGTCGCCGTCGTAGAAGACGACGAACTGGCCGGGCGCTACCGCGCGCTGTGGCCGGTCGAACGTGACTTCGATCGCGCCGTCGGCGCGGCCCAGGATTCGGCAGCGCTGGTCGGGCTGGCGGTAGCGGACTTTCGCGGCGAGCGACAGCCCGGTTTCCAGGTGTCGCGGCGCGGTGCCGATCCAACTCGGTTCGGTCGCCGTGAGGCCCAGGCTGTAAAGCAGCTCGCTGTCACCCTGGTCGACGATCAGCGCATTGTCGGCCGGCACCTTGGCGACGACATACCAGGGTGCGTCCGTCGAGTCGCGGCGACCGCCGATGCCTAGGCCCTGACGCTGCCCCAGCGTGTAATGCATCAATCCCTGGTGCCGTCCGATCTCGGCGCCGTCCGGCGTCCGGATCGGGCCGGGGGAGGCCGGGATGAACGTGCTCAGGAACTCGCGAAACGGTCGTTCGCCGATGAAACAGATGCCGGTGCTGTCTTTTTTATCGTGAACGCGCAAGCCGTGTTCGCGTGCGAGCCGGCGAACCTCGGTTTTGTTCAGGCCGCCCAACGGAAACACGGTTTCGCTCAGCGCCTCGGACGACACGGCATGCAGGAAGTAACTCTGGTCCTTGTCGGAATCGGCGCCTTTCAGCAGCGCGGTCCGGCCGGCAAGCTTCGCGGTCCGCGCGTAGTGTCCGGTGGCCAGCAGCTCCGCGCCGAGACGTTTTGCGTAACGTCGAAACGCGCCGAACTTGATCTCGCGATTGCAGAGCACGTCCGGATTCGGCGTGCGGCCCGCACGGTATTCGTCGAGGAAATACGCGAACACCCGCTCGCGGTAGTCTGCTGCAAAGTTTGCATGGTGCAGCGGGATGTCTAGCGCTTCGCTGACACGGCGGGCATCCTGCAGGTCCTCGGCCGCCGTACAGTAGCCGTCGTCGTCCTCCCAGTTGGTCATGTGCAGGGCTTCGATCCTGGCGCCCGCCTGCTTCAGCAGCAGCGCCGCCACGGCCGAGTCCACTCCTCCCGACAGTCCCAGGATGACCTTGCGGTTTGCGACGTTTTTGAGGTCGTATGCCATAAGCTGCGAATTGTAACATTCGGTAATGAGCGGCCAGTGTCCTGCCCTCCCAGCGCGGGGACGTCCGCGGAGGTCGGGCTTTCCGATTTACTCGCCGGGTCCGGTCCCTTCCAGCGTGGGAACGCCCGCGTTCGAGCTGTCTGCCGGCGCGTCTACGCGCGGGAACGGCTAAACGAGATCCGCCGTGGCAATGACGGCCGCGACGTTGTCGCTGAGCGGCAGCATACCGCTGATCAGAGCGTCGGACTGCCGCTTGCCGGCTTCGAAGTCGTGCACACAGCGAAGTACGATCGGCGAGCGGAGCCTGGCGCGGCTTTGCTCGATTTCTTCCCGAGTCAGCCAACGGCGTGCAATGACGCCGTCGTCGAGCTTCGCGGCTTCGTCGCAGCTTACGAAGTCGGCCGAATAGACCAGCCGCAGGAATTGCTGGCGAGTCTGCGGGTGGATCCAGAGATAAACGCCGATCAGGTCTTCGCAGAGGATGGTACAGCCGCTTTCTTCGAGCGTCTCGCGAACCACGGCCTGTTCCGGCGACTCGCCGGACTCGATGTGGCCGCCCGGCTGGGTCAGGACCTTGCGTCGATTGGCGATCTCTTCGATGAACAGGTAACGGCCTTCCCGCAACACAACGGCCGCCACGGTGAGATCGGTCGGATACACGTTACGGCCGCTTGCGGTCAAATGCCGAGTTGCCGGAATTCCATTTCGACCTCGCTGGCTTGCCAGAGCTCGTCGAACATCTTGCTGTAAAGCTTGGCGACCGCCGGTTCGTAGGTATCCGCGATACCTTCCCAGCGGGCCGCCTGCAATCGATACACCAGCGCCTTGTCGTCGGCAATGCAAAAGGCTTCCGCATGCGTTCGCAGGTCTTCGCGGACATGTCGAAACGCGATGTAGGTGTTCAAGCGCCGGCCCAGGTGTACGAAATTGTTACCGCTTTTGACGGCCCGCGTCGGATCGGCGATCAGGACGCGTATCCGCGCATAGGTCTGCGAAAGCACCAGTCGCTTGATGACCTCCAGGAACTCGGGGTCGTCATAAATGCCGGGTTCCAGGTCATGCGTGAATATCGAGACTCTTCGCGTGGCTTCCCTTGCGACAATGAGGGCAGCTTCCCGCATCTCCTCGCGCGTCGAGATCACCCATCGCTTGCCCTGTTCCCGTGCTTGTTCCATTGTTTTCCGAGTACCGATGTGCTGCCGCGGGGTGATTCCCGTGTCACCCTTCGTGAGCATTCATCTTACCGGCCGCCAATCTTCGTCCGTGCCAACTGCGTCACGTTTTGGCGCGCGGTCGGCGCGATGTCGATTGTCCGGAAGCCACGTGGATAAAGCGTTTCAGCCGAAAACAGGCATCGATTGACGGCCCCGGTTAACTTTGTATTTGGTCTTGGACTCCCTCACTCGATCGCGAGTTCTGCGGCAAGGCCGATATAGGTGGCCGGCGTCAGCTCGAGCAGCCGCCGCTTCGCATCGTCCGGAATGTCCAGGTCCTCGATGAAGGCATGCAGGCTGTCTTTGGTGACTGTCCGGCCGCGGGTCATTGCCTTGAGTTTTTCGTAGGGCTCGGGGATTGCGTAACGCCGCATCACGGTTTGCACCGCTTCGCCCAGTACTTCCCAGGCCTCGTCGAGATCGGCGGCGATACGTTCCCGGTCCAGCTCCAGCTTGCCCAAGCCGCGGACCACCGACTGCAGCGCAATCGTCGTGTAGCCGACCGCAAGCCCGACGTTGCGCTGTACCGTCGAGTCGCTGAGATCGCGCTGCCAGCGCGACACCGGCAGTTTTTCGGCAAAATGACTGAGCAAGGCCGTCGCGACGCCCAGGTTCCCTTCAGCGTTCTCGAAATCGATCGGATTGACCTTGTGCGGCATCGTCGACGAACCGACCTCATCCTGGGCAACTTTCTGGCGGAAATAACCCAACGAGATATAGCCCCACAGATCTCGACAAAGA
>JANQMR010000002.1 GCA_028279985.1 Woeseiaceae bacterium | reverse complement strand
TGGAAGCAACTCGGACCCAGTCCGGATCGTCATTTCTTGAGACTTCCGAGAATTTTGACCAGCGTGGATCGCCTGGTTTGGTGACATCATGCAGCTTGCCTGGTAGTTGGGCTCGAATCCTGCCGGTGGTTAATCCTATTGGCCTTGATAATCGCCAGCGGAGCGAGTTTACTGACAGCATATGCTGTTATTGACAGCAACGATAGCATTGGAGTAATTTGCCAGCATCAATCATGAATCAGGTAATGACGATGGCCACTCTAACCGTGCGCAACGTGCCGGATGCGGTACACCGTGCCCTGCGGGTGTGTGCCGCCCATCACGGCCGAAGCGCTGAAGCAGAAGTACGCGCCATTCTCGAAGAAGCATTAATACCCGAGGATCGAGTCAAGCTGGGCTCACTACTGGTGGATATCGGCCGGCGGGCACGGCTGACCGACGATGAAGTTGCAGGCATAGAAAACGTACGCGACCGGAGACCTGCAAAACCCGTGAGCTTTAAACCGTGAGCTTTAAATGATCGTATTGGATACCAACGTCATCTCGGAACCGCTACGAAAATCCCCGGATTCCCGGGTCGTTCAGTGGATCGACTCACAGGTAATCGAAAGCTTGTACGTTACAGCTATCACCATCGCAGAGTTGCATTTCGGAATCGCGTTTATGGTGGCCGGAAAGCGGCGCAAGGAGCTGCTTGAACATATCGAAGATGAGTTATTACCCTCGTTCGGCGAGCGCGTATTGCCGTTCGACGACTCTGCCGCGCAGTCTTACGGTGAGCTCATGGCAAAAGCCCGCGCGGCAGGCCGCGCCGTCGCCACTGCTGACGGGTATATTGCCGCAACGGTTGCCGCCAACGGTATGAAAATCGCTACCCGTGATACCAAGCCATTCGAAGCTATAGGCATCTCAGTCTTAAACCCTTGGGATCCGGCATAGTCAAAACCCGCTAGGTAGCCGACCAAGCTGCCACGTAGTGCCAGTCGAAGGACGTTAACCTCATCGCCATTTTCCGTGCTCGTTCGCTCTCGGAATCGTGGTAGCGATGTATTACAACGGTCACGAACCGCCACACTTCCATGCGCGATACGACGCGCATGCCCGCTCGATGCGCTCATTCTTGAAAAAAAAGATAAGGGCTGGAGATGGCGGAGCGTTGGCGATTTTCTATTTTCCCCTTTTATTTACAACGGATTACGTTTTACTTCGATGATCGATTCGTTATAAAAAGACAATCATGATTGTTTTTTTATTTCGTTGTTGATATAAAAAATAACTTGGCCGGTAAAGATGTTTTTGGACATCGATGTCGCTGATGAGAACCACCCGAGCGCGGTTTCTCGAAGAAAAGGCGTTTGGAGCAGACGATCATGAAAAGCCGACTCGGTGAGCAGTCAGCTATTGCGGCTCTTGCGAAAGGCCGACGGAATTAAACGTCGCTGGGTATCGTCTCGCCGTCGCAGGCTTCGGCGAGGCACAGCGGAGATCCTCACAAGCAGTTTTAGAGAAGCGGCAAGCGCGGCCGCCTGAACGTGTCGTCGTATTCGAGCTCGACGCGCTAGGCGTTCGTGCATCGCACCGGCGGTTGCGCTAGCCCAGCCCTTCCATGGTCGAGACGAATGGGCCGGCCGCGTGTCGTCGCGGTGCGGAAGCCCGGTTTTGCGTGCTGCGATCGTGTCGGCGGTCGAGGGTTGGATCATCCGCAACGGAAACAGAGTTTGAGGGATATTAGGTTTTGAGAGATATACAGAGGGGGAAACGCATGCCGCATCGAACTACGTCGAGATCACTCCCGATACCGACAATACGAACAGTACGAACGGCCGCCGCGCTGGCCATGATGAGCGCCGCCGGTTCCGGCACGGCGCTCGCCGAGTCCGTCGTCGAAGAAATCGTGGTCGTCTCGCAGAAACGGGCATCGGCGGTGAATGTCCAGAACGTTGCGGGTGCCGTAACGGCGCTCGACGAGAACGCGATCAAGAACGCCTTCGCGGACAACCTGTCGGACATAGGCCGCCTTGCACCCAATGTGCAGCTAAACCAGGCCGGCACGTTTTCGGGTTTTGCCAATTTCTTCATTCGCGGCATCGGCATTTCCAACACCATTCGCACCGTCGATCCGGCGGTCGGCGTTTTCATCGACGGTATCTACATCGGCTACGGACCGACGTCGGTGCTCGATACGCTCGACGTCGCCTCGGTCGAAATCCTGCGCGGGCCTCAAGGCACGCTTTTCGGCAAGAACGTCACCGGCGGCGCGGTGACGGTGCAGACCCGGCGCCCGGAGTTCGAACTCGGCGGCAATGTAGCGGCGACGATCGGCGCCTTTGACCGGATCGACTTGCAGGGCGCGATCAACCTGCCGATCGTCGAAGATACGCTGGCGGCGCGGATCGCGTTCATGGCCAAAAACAGCGACGGCTTTTTGGACAATCTCGCGCTCGATACGACAAAGTCCGACGTCGACGTCACGGTCGTCCGGCCGTCCTTGCGCTGGACGCCGACGGCGGAGTTGGACGTGAGCTTGATCGTCGAGCTCTATCGCGACAAAGGCGACTCGTCCGCTTCGCAGAACCTGGACAGCCGCATCGAACCGCGCCTGCTCGGTGCCGGCCGCACGCCGGCCCCGGCCGTCGTGCAGCGCGTTTTCGGTTACACGCCGCCCGACGATAAATACGATATCTTTCACAACCTCGAAGGCTACGTCGATGCCGCGGCGGAAAACGTCATTCTCGATGCTAATTACGAGCTCGAACACGGCATGGTGACGCTGGTGACGGGCTATCGCGAAGTCCGTTACGACACGTCGACCGATTTCGACGGTTCGCCGTTTACGGTCTTCCATTTTCCCGACAACCGCGAAGAACAGAACCAGATCTCGGCGGAGCTGCGTTACGCATCGACGTTTTCGGATGTGGTGGAGTTCACCGCCGGCGTTTTCTACTTCGCGCAGGAAATGGAAATCGGCGAACGCCGCGAATTTTTCGCGGGCGGCACGGCGGAAAACCCGACCATCGCCAGAAGCGCCGGGCTCGCCGTGACCGACGACAACTCCTACGCGGTTTTCGGCGAGGGCAGCTTTGCCGTCACCGAGCGCCTGTCGCTGGTAGCGGGCGGGCGCTACACGTACGAGGAAAAAGAGATCACGCTGTGTCCGTTCACGCCGGTGATTTTCGACTCCTTGAGCTTCTCCGACTGTCCGGCGGTGCTGAACGACAGCGAAAGCTGGGGCAGCTTTGCGCCGAAACTGGGCGTCAACTGGCAGGCGACGGACGACGTGCTCGCCTACGCCTTCTGGACGAAGGGGTTCCGGTCCGGCTCGTTCAACGCTCGCGCGCCGCTCGCGGAGGCCTTGGGGCCCGTGGACGAGGAAGAAGTCTCCACCTACGAGCTGGGGCTCAAATCGCAGCTTTTCGAAAACCGCCTGCGTTTCAACCTCGCCGGCTATTTCAGCGATTACGAGAACATTCAGCGCACCATTTCCGACACGGTGCTGATCGGCGGCGTCCCGCAAGTGCTGCAAATCCCGCGCAACGCGGCGGAAGCGGAAATCTGGGGCTTTGAGGCGGAGGCGACCGCCGTCGTCGCCGAAGGGCTCAGGCTCGACGCCTCGGTCGGCTACACCAATGCGAGCTATGACGAGTTCGGCGGGATCGACGCCAACCGAGACGGGGTTTTCGATCCGGAAACGGACAACCCGCTCGCCGCCGATCTCGAGTTCGAACGCGTGCCGGAATTGCAATACACGGTGGCGGCGAACTATGAAACCGAAATCGCCAATCTCGGCTTTCTCAATTTCAGAGCGGCATACCAATGGCTGGACAGCCAGTTCGTCGATACGCTGAACAGCCCGTCCCTCAAGCTCGACTCTTACGGGCTGCTCGACGCCAGCATCACCTACATCGACCCGTCGCAGCGTTACGAGCTGTCGCTTTTCGGACGAAATCTCACCGATTCCGAGTTTCACGACTTCGGTTTCGACGGCGGCCCACACCGGGCCGTCTGGGGCGGGCGGCCGAGAACCTGGGGCGTTAGGATGAGCGTCTTTTTCTGACAGCCGGCGCGCGGCCGGCCGATGGGCGTTTCGCACGCTCGGCCGGCAGCGTTTCCGGTTCCTGCGTCCTCTGTTGGATGCAACGGCGTGGATGCGACGGCGAGGAAAAGATCATGACCGACGGCCTGACGCTGGAACAGCGGTTGGCGAAGCTCGAAGCCAAGGATGCAATCCGCGAACTGGTCGCGCGCTACGGCGTCGCCGTCGACGACCGCGACCTCGACGGCATTGCCGCGCTGTTTACCCGGAACGGCGCCTTCCGCTCCGAAGACGGCGTCTTGAACGCGATCGGGCGAGACGCGGTCATGGACCAGTTTCGCGCACGTTTCTCTGCGCTGGGACCGACCAATCATTTCACGCACGAGCACATCATCACGCTGGATGAAACGGACGGCGCCAAGGCGACCGGGCTCGTTACGTCCCATGCGGAGGTATGGCGCGACGGCATCGCGATGATCGCAGCGCTGCGGTATCAGGACCTCTATCGCGTGGAGGGCGGGCGCTGGCGTTTTGCGGACCGGCGCTTGTCCTTCCTCTATTACATGCCCGTGACAGAGTACCCTGACGGCTTCGGCGACCGCTTGCGCCAACGCGCCTACGGCGACCGCCGCCCCGCCGATTATCCGGAGGCCCTGCCGAGTTGGAAGCGCGTGCATGGCGACAGTTAGCAGCGCCGCTACGCCCACGGTAAAGGACGGGGCTTACGCCTGGTATGTCGTCGGCGTGCTGACCCTCGCCTATGCGGTCGGATTCATCGACCGCCAGATCCTCAATCTGCTCGTCGAGCCGATCAAGCTCGACATGACGCTCTCCGATACCCAGATCAGCCTGCTGCAGGGCTTCGCCTTCACCGTCGCCTACGTGATGATGGGGCCTTTCTTCGGCCGCTGGATCGATATCGGCAACCGGCGCAACATCCTGTTCGTCGGCGTTGCCTTGTGGAGCCTGTTCACGGTGCTGTGCGGCCTGTCGCGCGACTACTGGCAGCTTTTCGGCGCGCGCATGGGCGTAGGCGGGGCGGAGGCCTGCCTGCTGCCCGCGGCGTGGTCGATCCTGTCCGATTACTTCGGCAAGAAAAAGCTGCCGCGTGCGATGAGCGTTCTATTGATGGGGCCTTATCTCGGCGGTGGGCTCGCATTGATCTTCGGCGGGCTGGTACTCGGCGCGGTGGCTGCGACCGGAACGACGGCGCTGCCCCTGTTCGGCGCGCTGGCGCCGTGGCAAATCGCTTTTGTCGCGGTCGGGGTGCCGGGCTTTGCCGTCGCGCTGCTGATGTTGAGCATTCGCGAGCCGGCGCGGGACGGGACGGCGGGCGCCGCGCCCGCCGCCAAGGCCGACGCGCGCACCTTCACGCTGCGCGAGATCGCCGCCTTTCTCTGGGACAAGCGCGCCTTCTACGGCACCTTCTACGGCGGCATGTCGCTGCACGTCATCGTGCTGTACGCCTTGCCCGCTTGGGCGCCGGCGTTTCTGGTGCGCCGGTTCGACATGACTCCGGCGGCGGTCGGCATCGAATACGGAACGCTGGTGCTGATCGTCGGCTCGCTGGGCGTGCTGGCGGGCCCCTATGCCGGCCGCCTGATCGAACGCCGGTTCGCCGACGCGCCGTTCCGCACCCCGGCGCTTGCAGCACTCGGCGTCGTTCCGTTCGCGATAGCGCTGCCCTTTTGCGAAAGCTATTGGACGGCGATGGCCGTTCTCGCGGGCGCCACGTTTTTTTACAGCCTGCCCATGGCCATGGCCGCGTCGGCGCTGCAGATCGTAACGCCCAACCGGATGCGCGGCCTGGTCTCGTCTTTGTACGTGTTCACCGTTTCCGTGATCGGGCTGGGTCTAGCGCCGACCGTGATCGCCGCGATCACCGACTTCGTATTCGGCGATCCCTCGATGGTCGGCTGGTCGCTGGCCGTCGTCTGCAGCAGTGCCGGGCTCGTGGCTTCGATCCTGATGTTCAGGGGACTGAAAGCCTTTCGCGCCGCCGTTGCCGAGTTGGAGGCCTGAGGCCGGTACGCGTCCTGGTGTTCAGCGCAACCGGCGATCAGGGCGCGACGCTGGATACTGGATACCGATGCGACTCACTTCGTGATCCGAAGGAACTCAACGACTGCCTGGGCTTTGACCAAAACGGGCAGTCACTCGACTGCAAGGTTTCGAATCGAAAAACCTATCGCTTGGCCCGCCAGGCTTCCAGCTCCGACGGGCGCAGTCCGTAGCGTGCGAGTATCCCTTCGTGCAGACGCCGCAGTTCTTCGAGTATCAATGCGCGAACGTCGGCTCGATCGTCTTTGGCAACCTCTCTCTCGACCGCGCCATTGGCGACGATGAGCGGATCGGAGCCGGGTTGGGTCACGATCTCGCGGATTGTGCGTTTCACCAGGTCCCGGTATGCAAGACGTAGCGGGTCGGGTTCCACGAGATCGCGTTTGATCGCCAGGTACTCCTGTGTCGAGCGTTCGTAAGCCCACATGTAGAGATCACGCAGCAACTCGACACGGGTCAGCTCATAGACGGCGAGGATGGCGCGGCTATAAGCTCGCTCCGGCACGCCGAGGAAGGTTAACGGACACAGGTTGTCCCTGATCAGGGGCAGGTTGGCGGCAAGTCGCGAAACGCGTTTGTTGACGTCGGCGAATGGCTGCAGGTACGGCAGATGCACCATCGTGAAGAAAGATTGCTCAAAAGGATCTTCGATCGCGGCCGCTTTCGCGAGTAACGCCTCCAACAGTTCTTCAATCTGCGCGGGCACAAACAACGGCCGGTAGACGCTCTTGCCGATCTCGACTGCATGCTGACGAATTCGGCCCTCGTCGGCCGGGTTCGGCAGCAGGTTTTCCGACAGCGCGCTGTGCAGGTTGAGAATGGTGTAACGGTTGAAGCCCACGACGTCCACATTGTCGATCAGCAGTTCGATCGCGCTCTTGTGGTTCAGGATCATCTGCGTCTCGGCAGCCGCTTTGCTGCGATCGACTTTGCCGTGCTCGATCAATTCACGGGTATCGAGACGCGTGTAAGTGTTTCCCTCCAGATGGCTGGATGCCCACGACAGGTCGATCAGCAGCCGGTTCAAAACCGCACGTCCATAGGTGCCGGCGGGCAAGCCGCCCTGCCCCGTATCCCCCATGCGCCGCAACTGTCGCCGCAGCGGCTCCGGCAGGTACCAGGTTCGATTGGGTTCGTAAGCCTCCAGAAACTCCCGTTGGTAGCCCACCGGCTTGCGCGCTTCTAGCGGTTGGTCGACGTAGGCGAGCGCTTCGGCGCTATCCGGCGAAAGCGGAATTTGCGTGGGGAAGCGGTCTTCCCGCACCGCGAGTACTTCAGGGGCAAAACCCGTCGCCGCGCGATAGCGACGGGCCGGACCCTTGCCTTCGGCAATCAGGATACCTTCGGAGACCCATTGGGAGAGCCGCCGCTGTACGGTGCGCCTGGCCAGGTCGGGGTGCCTGTCCAGCAAATCCTGGAGGCTGAGGCCGCCGCGGGCAGCCTGGAAGGTCTCCAGCAACGTATCTGAGTCTGACATGGCGCGACTGTGGCGCAATATGGCGCGATTTAATGGCCTGAATGGCGCGATTATGGCGCGATTTGAGAAATTGCGCCACTTTCTGCCCCCGCCTTAGTAACTTGGGCGTGAAACATCGTTTCAACACGTATTGCGTATTTTCGGACCACCATCCTTTCTGAATCAGGAGCTATGGTCGAATTCCAGGAACAAGCGGAAAAGAACGTGCCCGAAATCAGCCGCTTCCTCGGAATCGTAGTAGCGATGTACTATAACGATCACGAACCGCCACACTTCCATGCGCGATATGGAAAGCACGAGATCCGCGTCAATATCGAATCGGGCGAAATCATGTCCGGGACATTTCCGCCGCGGGCTCGAAAGCACATACTGAAGTGGCTCGACTTACATCGATCGGCGCTTGTGGAAAACTGGAAACTAGCCCGAGAACGAGAGCCCTTGCGTAAAATCGAGCCGCTGGAATGACAGATCCGACACCAAAACTGAAAACTGCCGAGTATCTCAACGGCTACCGGCTCAGACTGACTTTCGAAGACGGTCGGGTTGGCGAACTCGACCTGGAGGATCAGCTTTGGGGGAAAGTCTTCGAGCCCCTACGAGACATCGCTCAGTTCAAGGATTTTCGAATCGACCCTGAGCTTCGCACTATCGTGTGGCCGACGGGCGCAGATCTTGCTCCCGAGTATCTATATGAAGCATGCGCCTGATGTCTATCTATCGGCTGCTAGAAGAAGAACGCCGCTAGCGTACGGAGCTGATAAAGATGACAACACTACGTACAGCGATTGACGTCGAATAGCGAACGCGATCGTACTTCGAGCGACTCCACGACGCAGCCGAGTATGTTGCCGGCAACCAATCGGCGATTCAGAAACGACAGGATCTCGCCGGAAGTACCGGCCTTGACGTTTACCCTGTCGGGGAGCACTACCTGGTTTACGTGCCGTTCGGCAAAGGACGGATTGCCATCGTCGCGTTGATTCGCCAAACCCGCGACGTGCCGACAATGCTGCAGGCGAATGCCTTTCACATTCGCCGTGCGTTGAAAGCCTTACCGGAAAGCATGCGGAGTTAAAATCGGGCCCCATCTAGCCAGCGTAGATCTGTGAAGACTACTGCCGAGTGATTCTCAAAAATGTCACTTAGTGAAGCATTAACGAAGCGCCATATCCGCGAAAAGGCCGGCTCGAAATCCTATGAGCGCGGTGAAACATACCTTCTCGCCGGCTATGTTTCCCATCTGTTGGATCGAAACGGGAAGATAACGGCCATCGTCCACGGCACGCACGACTACCGGGTTCGACTGTGGGCAGACGAAAACGAGCTCGGCTACGCCTGCGATTGCCCGGTCGGACTTCGCGACGAATTTTGTAAGCACTGCGTGGCGGTCGCGCTTCAATGGCTGCAGCAGAACGACGAATCCGCCGATGACGCCAATAGCGCCGACAAAGCGACGAAACCACCCGACTGCCGTGCCTGGCTGATGAAGCAGGACAAGGCTACGCTCGTAAACCTGCTGCTGGAAGAAGCCGAACTCAACGAAGAATTACATAGCCGCCTGCTGTTCGGGGCGGCAGCCGCCGCGACCGATTTCGAGCTGGCGACACATAAAAAAATCATCCGCCAAGCCATCGATTGTAGCGAGTTCGTCGAATATGGTGACGTGTACGATTACTGGTGACGCGCTTATACGGTCATCGACGGCATAGAGGCACTCCTCGACCAGGACCGGACGAAAGCCGTCATCGAGCTGTGCGAATATGCCCTGAGGCGAGTCGAGCAGGCCATCGAGCTCGTGGATGATTCCGACGGATCGATGGGAGAACTGCTCGACCGCTTGCAGGACATACACCTGACGGCCTGCAAGGCGGCAAAACCCGATCCCCAGGCGCTGGCAAAGCGACTGTTTGACTGGGAATTGCATGGCGACTGGGACACGTTCCGGGATGCGGTCCTAACCTATGCCGAGGTGCTGGGCGACAAAGGGTTGAAGCACTATCGGGAACTCGCCGAGGCCGCTTGGGCTGCAGTTCCGACGCTTGGCCCCGGCGACGGCAATTCGGACCGCTATCGTCGTTTTAACATCAAGCACATCATGGAAACCCTCGCCCAGGCCGGTGGCGGTCTCGACGAACTGATTGCGGTCAAACAACGGGACCTGTCATCGAGCTACACCTTTCTCGAGATTGCCCAAGCCTGTCGTCAGGCGGGCGCGGAAGACCGGGCGCTGGCATGGGCGGAAAAGGGCGTGGCGGGAAGCCCGCGACGGCGGCTGCACGGAGGACCTGTGGCTCGAACTGGCCAGGCGGCGGGAAAAGCAGCACCCGCGCGACGCAATCTCGATTTATCAACGCCAGGTCGACCGCTGCGTCGAGCGCACTAACAACAACGCTTATGCCGAAGCGACCGTCGTGATACGGCGAATAAAAAAGCTGATGGCCGAATCGGGAGACGGAACAGAGTTCCAGCGATACCTGGATACGCTGCGCGCCGACTTCAAACCCAAACGGAATTTCATGAAAATGCTGGATGAGTTCCGCAAGTGATGCGTACTGGCTTCCGTTCCGAGGTGCCGTAGGCGAAAAGCCCCGCAGAAACCCCATACCCCTCTCGATTATCCTCGTATTTTTAAAGTTGAGCTTTAAAAACACGAGGATAATTTGACCGACTGCTAGCTTACTAAGGTAAGCGCAAAATTATCGACAGGAGTGACATTGCAGTCTACGCCGGACAGGCACCTGCGTGCTGATTAGTCGTTGAGATCGATATTCCAGGGCAACAAGGCGTCGATCGCGTTGCCGGTGTCGGCAGTGGGTAACACTGTTTTGTATCAGGCAGATGATAAGGCGGAGTCGTCCGTGGCCAGTTGCCGACACGATCAGTCTGTCGTAGAGGACAACTGAACAGCCATTTTGACTGACTGTGACATTTCTAACTGGCTAAACCTGTAACATCTCTAATTGGGATTGATATTAGGTCTTAGGCTGGCCAAGGTGTTTCTCCGCTTGGGTCGGCACATCGAGACCGACTAAGTCGCCCCAACGTTAATTTGAATCTCGGCCTATTCTCGCCAAGGATTCAGCACGGTGACGCCGATGTTGCGAAACTCACCGTCATTCCTTGTGACAATCTTGAGGTTTCTGTTGAACGCCGTCCCCGCTAACATGGCATCCTGAAAATGATCGTCCAACGACTCTCCTGAACGTCGCCGATTCTCCATTATCTCCGCGCACGCGGCCGCATCAGACAGACCCCAACTGACAATTCGATCGTCGAAGAGCGTCGTCAACACGCCTTCGAAACCTGCTGCGATAGTCTCGCGACGACGCCCTGTCGGTAATCGGCCAATGCCGTTCAGAATCTCAAACACCGTAATGACCGCAAGACCGAGTACCTCACGTTTCAGTTTGACATCAAGATATTCACTGACCACCGGATCGGGACGCTGCTTCATCAGCTCGGACACGACATTGGTATCCAGCAGACAGGTAACCGAATCGGTCACGACTCACCGTTGTCGGTTCGATCGTATTCCGGACCCGAAAAATCAACCCGCGATTCTATTCCCATCGCCGTTCGTTCCTCGAGATCCACACCATGTTGCACGCCGAAGAAATGAGCGAACACCTCGGACGGCTTTTCACGCAATCTCGCCCGTTCCCGTTTTTCGTGTATTAGTTGCCGAACAAACGCCTCCATCGACAAGCCGCGCTGCACCGCCTCGGTCTGAAGCCACACCTTGTCACCCGGGTCGATGTCTCGAACCGTAATCGTCGTTTTTTGGGTCATTGGGGGGATCTCCGTATGAGCTTACTCTGGTATGCTAGCATATTTTGCTAGCATACCAGAGTAAAACAAACTCCGTTCGAACCCTGCAGAAGTGGGAACAGGGTAAGCGTAATCCCGATGGCGCGGCGCCTACGCTGTTGCGGGTTATGGAGCGGGAGCCGGAGGCTGTGTTGCGTGCTTTGTACAACTGATTTGGCAATTTGATAAGAATCGCCAGCTTGTTGTGCCTGGGACACAACGACATGGAATCGGTAACCGTCAGTCGCGGTTTTCCCAGTCGTCGCCCGGCATGATGCGAGTCATGAACTCATCGAACAGCGGCACCGTGAACGCGGTGTCGCCGTGAACCGGGCTCCAGATCATCCCGCTTTTGATGAGCTTGTTGCGAACCGGGGCAACACTGCGAACGTCCCGGCCGAGTCGTTCCGCAATGTCGCCGGAACGATGCGGTCCCGGGCCAAGATCTGCCATGGCACGAAGATATTTCTTTTCCAAGGGCGCCAAACGGTCAAAGCGGACCCGAAAGAAGCTTTCGTCTAGCGCAGATACCGATGCGATCGACGCTGCACGCACGTCGGCGAGTGAAATAGGAGAATCGTCAGCACATTCCCAAGCATGTTTTCCCCACTCCTGAATGAAGTACGGGTATCCCTTCGTTTGCCGGATGATCTCGGAGACCGCGTCTTTCTCGAGATCGGCGCCTTCATCGCGAGCGGGGCGGATGATTGCATTTGCGGCCGACTCGTCGTCGAGCGCACCGATTTCGGGGAATTCGAATAATCTCTCTGCATAAGATTTTGCCTTGCCCATCTGTCCGCGCAGTTGGGGAAGGCCGGCGCCGATCAATGTGACCGGCAATTGTCGTTGCGCGCACCTGTGCAACGCACTGATCAAGATAGCCAACTGTTCTTCATGCACGTACTGAAGTTCATCGATGAACAACACGACTGCAGTGCCCGCTGCCTTCGCGGCACCCCCCACCGTTTCGAGCAAAACCGGAAGATCCTGTTCCAGATCGCCGTTATCCGCGAGGCCTGGCTCCGGATCGAAGTCCAGACCTACTTCGATGTCTTGGTATTTCACCTTGAGGGCCTTGGCGAAGCCGGCCAATGCTCGAAGTCCCTTCTCCGCGAACTTCTCGGCCCGCTTGACCCGGCTGAGCTTGAGTAGCGCCAGTCGAAGTTGCGGCGCGATGAGCGCCGGGAGCGAGCGTCCCTCGGGGGCTTCAATTTGGAGTGTATAGATGCCCCTCGACTCGGCCTCGTCGCGAATCTTATCGAGCAACACGGTTTTGCCCACTCCACGAAGGCCAACCAGCAACAGGCTTTGCGCGGGACGTCCCCGGCGGATTCTTTCTATTGCGATTCTGGCCCGTTCCCTTATTTCATCGCGCCCCGCGAGCTCGGGCGGCGGAGTACCGGCGCCGGGGGAGTAGGGATTCGAGATGGGGTCCATTGGCGAAGTATACTAATGTTACCTAAGATTACCTAAGGTTTGTGAAAAATAGATAAACTTGCTAACTTTAGTATAAATGGGGCATCAAGCGTTGCGGCTGTCCAGAAGCCCACCGTAGATGGTCACCGGCCTCTCGCCACATTCAGCCATTTCCGGTATTTTTGCCCAATAACGTTGAGGCAAGTCACGCTCGAGTACCTGTACAGTCTCCCTGCAACTTTGACAGGAATGCCTGGGGCATAACGACATGGAATTTGCTGTGTTGCGTGCTTTGTACAACTGACCAGGTGTTCAAGCTCGGAACGCTGCATACACCCGCTCCCGCTCTGCATCGCTCAGAATCCCGGCAAAGGGCGAGGATGAACGCAAGCGTATGGCGTCATCGCTCATACTGCAGATGAAGTGCGCAATTTCCGGCCAGGGCCGCTTCAAGATGGTTTGCCATTCTTGCGGATACTTCGGTGGATGCCTTCCCGCCTTCTTCGACCATCGCTCCAGATTGTCTTTCGCAATCAGCAACATCGTTGGGTCACCGGCAATTTTCCGCGCAATCGCGCAATGCAGTGCCAGACTTCTTGCGTCGAGAATCTGGTGGTCGGAGTAACGCCCCTCAAACGGATGTGCCTCAGGCTCCCAATGCCGGACGTTTTTGAACCCCGCCGCTTTCTTGCGTTGCCTATAGGCCCGCATGCGCTCCGCGGCCGTCATCGGGTTGGCCTTGGCGGGCAGCCGCGCTTCTGCTCTGATTTTTTCATCGATTTGACGTTGCCAAGCGTCGGCGACCGAGGCTATCGTAGGCAGCTTTTCGCCGCTCCAAAGCGTGTTAATACATATATCAGTGTTACATAGAACTATGGAACAGTGATATATGAAACGATCGAAAAGGGGCAAAGCCATTTATTGAGATGGGGTCAGAGTCGGACTCCGCCCCTTTTTCTCTACCGAGTAATCGCCGTCTGGCGACGGCTCCTACCGGGGCGCTTCAAAGCCAACCCACTTTTTGAGACCGCTTTTAGTGAATAAGACGCCCGTAAGGTATCTTCAGTCCTTCGTGCAGCTTCTTGATCATTGCCAACGTTAGATTTCGCTTCTTACTCAACACTTCCGATACACGCCCGCTCGTTCCAATATAGGGTTCCAGGTCTTTGCGAGACAGATCGTTTTGTTCCATCAGGAATTTTATCGTCTCGACCGGATCCGATGCGGGTATCTCGAAATGCTCGTCCTCATACTTTTCGACGAGAAGCATCAGAACATCCAGCTCATCGCCCCTCGGCGTGCCGGGTTTTGCGCCCCATAGTTCATCGATGCGCTTCAATGCACGATGCAGATCGCGGTCATTTCTGATGGGTTTCAGTTTCATCATCATCCCTCAACTGGGCATCCCGAGTCGGGGCCCTTTTTAGAGAATACTCGCGTACAGGACACGACACCATTCCGGTAAGTCGTCCGCGCAGAATTCTACCGAACCCGACTGCAAGTTGAGCAACAATCTCGGCGGCTGATTGAGCCGCGACGCATCGTACACGCTGGAATAATCGGCCATCAGTACGGCCTCGCGAATGAGCGGTTGGTTACGCACAAAGCGAGTACGAATCTTATCCTCGGGAACCGTATGTCCACCTTCTTTGATCCGTTCCCGGACGCGTGCAACAGCGAGATCGGCCGAGGCAAGCCCAAGATGGAAGACGACCAGCCGATAGCCGAACGATCGCGCGCCATGAAGTAGTTCGAGTTTGGATGGGTGCGAGAACACCGTTTCCGTTACGAAACTCTCGCCGGCTTCGAGTCTCTCCGTCCGTCGATCCGCCGCTATTGCGGCGACGCGAGAGCGCAGCACGGTCTCGTAGAAGGTGGTTTTGCCCGCGCCATCTGGCCCGGCGATCAAGAACAACGTCGGCCTCGCCGGAATGCGGCTCACTACTTCGTACGAGTCGATTCCGAGACGATGTTACCGGCTGAATCCTGGCCCACGCCTAGACCGGCTTGGCGACGCCGCTCGAAGTGCTGGCGTTGCCCGTCCGTGAGGTTGCCGGCCTCGCTCATCAAGCGATCGACATAGACAACCTGTTCCTCGCCCGTGAGTACGTCTGGACTCAAGCTGCCCGCCAGCGCTTCGCGCACTTGTGCGTAGCTGAAGTCGGGTGATCGCTCGATCGAGCGTCCGATTCGCAACCAATGCGCGACCTGGCCCGCCAGCGAGCGGCTGGAGAGTTCCGCCTCGCGACGGACCAGTGCCATTTCCTCATCGGCGATCTTGATTGCTTTGGCCATTGGACTACCCCGCGGTTGGTGGCATTTTGCTACTTTAGTAGCGAATATGCAGCCCATGCTTAGCAACACAAATATATGAGGAGACGCTCCTTCGGAGCTCGAACCCTACGTGTTCACCAGGTCTTACAGGGACGTAATGTCACGACGCCATATTCGTACAGGCGATCGAGATCAGCCAGGGCCTGCTCAGTCAGCCGGTAGCTGGCCATTCTTTCTCAAACGATCCAGCACCGCGGCTCTCACGTCCTCCGGCGTGCGATCGCTGATGCCGCTTTGCTCGCCTTCGATCAACGCCGCGCGGATCGCTTCAATTTCGGCGTCGCGCACCTGTTTTTCGCGGAGCGCTTCGCGCACGACTTCGCTGTCGGTGGCGTAGTCGCCCGTTGCCATTTGCGCCTTGATCCATTGGTCTTGCTGGTCGGTGATGGTGATGCTTTTTTTGACCATGGCCATGACCTGTCCTCCGCGACGGGTAAGAATTAATACTACTTGATCTTACCTGGTCTCCAGCCTGGCTCAAGCCTCTCACCCGCTTGCGTCGGCCGGATGCGCGATGACTCGACGATGGCTCGTGCCGTGTCGAACATGTCGGAGGCGATTTTCATTCGCTCCAGCGACGTCATTTGGAAGCGGTGCCGCTTGGCCGGGAAATCGGCGTTTCGTCGAAGGTCGCCTTCGTTCGACTATCGCTGAACCCGGCCCGATGCGTCGCCGCCCATCAGCTTTTCGACCTCGGCTACCGAGACGCGGTTGAAATCGCCGCTGATCGAGTGTTTCAGGCAGCTCGCCGCTACCGCAAATTCCAGCGACTGTTGCCGGTCTTCGTAGGCGTTCAGCCCGTAAATCAGCGCGGAAGCGAAACTGTCGCCGCCGCCCACCCGGTCGACGATGTCGGTGATGTCGTAACGGCGCGACAAGCGGAATCCTCCCTCGTCGCGCAGGCAGGCCGACCAGCCGTTGCGGTCCGCGCTGCGTGATTCGCGGAGCGTGATTGCGATCGACTGCATGTCCGGAAACTGCCTCAGCACTTCGGCGCTGAGCGCTTCGTACTTTGCGGTATCCAACTCGCCTGTCGCGACGTCCACGTCGACGCTTACGCCCAGCGATTTCTGGCAATCCTCTTCGTTGGCAATACCCACGTCCACGTAACGCACCAGCTCGCGCATGACCTCGGGCGCGGACTTGCCGTACTTCCACAACTTCCCGCGATAGTTGAAGTCGCAGGAAACAGTCACACCGTGCCGTTTCGCGGCCACCACCGACGCCATGCTGAGCGCCGCCGCCGATTCGCTGAGCGCCGGCGTAATGCCCGTAATGTGAAACCACCTGGCGCCTTCGAAGATGCGGTCCCAGTCGAAAACCCCGGGCGACGCTGCCGCGATCGACGAGCCCGCGCGGTCGTACACGACCTTCGACGGACGCTGGTTGGCGCCGGTTTCGAGGAAGTAGATACCCACCCGCTCGCCGCTTCTCGCAATATGCGAGGTATCCACGCTGAAGCTGCGCAACTCCCTGAGCGCCGCGGCGCCGATATCGTTGTCCGGCAGCGCCGTGACGAACGCGGCATCGAGCCCGTAGTTGGCAAGCGCCACGGCGACATTGGCCTCGCCGCCGCCGAAGGTGGCTTCCAGCACCGGCGACTGAAACAGGCGTTCGAACCCCGGCGACTTGAGCCGCAGCATGATCTCGCCCAACGAAACGTATTCGGCCATGTATCAACCCCTGTGTTTCGCGGCAATCCCGACGGCTTCGCGGGCCAGGCCCTCGATGCGATCGAAATCGCCGGATGCGATCGCGTCCCCGGGCGTAAGCCAGCTTCCGCCGCAGGCAATCACGGACGGAACCGACAGGTAGTCGCCCAGGTTCGACGCGGAGACGCCTCCCGTGGGAATGAACTGCACGTCGCGAAACACGGCCGACAGGGCTTTGAGCATGGGCACACCGCCGGCCTGCCCTGCCGGGAAAAACTTGACGATTCGGACCCCGAGGTTCCACGCGCGCTGCAACTCGCCGGCCGTGGCAACGCCGGGATACACCGGAATACCGTCGTCGCCGGCAAGGCGAACGACTTCTTCGTCCAGACCCGGCGACACGATGAACCTCGCGCCGGTTTCCGTCGCGATACGATACTGCGCGCCGTTCAATACCGTGCCTGCGCCGATGGCGACCTCCGGTACCGATTGCGCGATTGCGGCGATCGCGTCCGGCGCACACTCCGTCCGCAAGGTGATCTCCATGATGCCGAGGCCGCCGGCCAAAAGCGCATTGGCAACCGGTACGGCGTGCGATGCGTCCTCGAGCACGACCACCGGTACGACGGGCGCCGAGGCCAGCGCATCGCCAAGTGCATTACCAGATGCATTACCAGATGCATTACTAGTCGTCGTGCTGGTGCTGCTGTTCATGCTGGATCCCGCCTGAGAAAAAACGCCGCCAACGGTAGATCGATGTGCCGCGCCGGTGCAAGCATTTGCGCCCTTTAAAGACGGCCGGCCATCAAGTTCCATCTGAAACCGCTACCCTGGACCGGTCACGCCAACCCGCGTAACGACGATCTTCATCGGCTGCTGTCTTTTGGTCTTGCCAATTGTATGTTTTGGCGCGAGATGATACAGGATTTCAAACGACCATGCCGCGTATTGTCGAGGATAGAAGATACACTAAATTTTTCATTAAATTTATATAGTTATTATGACTTTCAAGAAACACTCTCAGTTAAATACCTTCATTCCATCCGACACCGGTTTGCAATCTACATCCAGCGTAGAGCCATGCTAAACTGGCCTGACCGATTACCCGGCCGGTCAAACGGGCTCACAAGTTCGACTGATGACGCCACGTCTGTTATTCCCGTTGATGTCCGCACTCGCGTTACCGGCGCTGGCCGACCCGCTCACCTTGCGCACCACGGATACGCATCCTCCCGACTATCCGACGGTACAGGCCCTGTACTACATGAGCGAGCACCTGGCCCGCAGCAGCGACGGCCGGCTCAACATGAAGATCTACCCGGGCGGACAACTCGGTGAAGAGAAAGACAGCCTGGAGATCACGATCTTCGGCGGCATCGATCTGAATCGCGTGAATCTCGCCCCGCTCAACTCGATCGTGCCGGAGACCATCGTGCTCGGCATGCCCTTCATCTTCGAGTCGATCGAACACATGCGCGCGGTCGTGGACGGCCCGATCGGTGACGAAGTCCTGGCGGCGATGGAGCCCCACGGGCTGATCGGGCTTGCGTTCTACGACTCCGGCGCCCGGTCCTTCTACAACGTCAAACGGCCGATACGCACGCCCGCCGACCTCGAAGGCATGAAGATACGGGTGCAGAACTCGGAGTTGTTCGTCGAGATGGTCAGCGCCCTGGGCGCGAACCCGACGCCGATGAGCTTCGGCGAGGTATACGAGTCCCTGGTGCTCGGCACGATAGACGGCAGCGAGAACAACTGGCCGTCTTACGAATCGACGCGGCATTACGAAGTCGCAGGCTTCTATACACGGACCGAACATTCGATGGCGCCCGAGGTATTGGTCATGTCCCGGCACCGCTGGGAACGGCTGGCCGAAGAAGACCGGCGCCTGATCCGCGAGGCCGCACGCGCCTCGGTCCCGGTCATGCGCCGGCTCTGGGACCAACGGGTCGCCCGCTCGCGCGAGGTGGTGTTGGAGAACGGCAACGAAGTCGTCGAGCTCGCAGACAAGGCGCCGTTTCGGGACGCGGTTCGGCCCGTGTACGACGTTTTCCTGACGACGCCGGAGCTGCGCGACCTGGCGCAACGGATCCTGGAATCCGGAAGCGGCGGAGCGGCGACGCCGTGAGCCGCTTCAGCCATGCCCTGGAACGTCTGGCCGGTCTTGCGCTCGCGGTTTCGGCCGCGGGCCTGTTCCTGATGACCCTGACGATCGGCTGGCAGGTGTTCGGCCGCAAGGTGCTGAACGCAAGCCCCGCCTGGTCCGAGTCGCTGGCCTTGTTGTTGATGTTGTACTTCGTGCTGCTGGCCGCGGCCGCCGGCGTGCGGGAGGGTTTTCACCTGCGCTTCCGGCTGCTGGACCAGGTGTTGCCCGAACGGCTTGCGTATTTGCTCGCGAAGTTCGTCGACGTGCTGGTCGGCACCTTCGGCGTCTTGATGGTCGTCAACGGTCTGGCCCTCGCCGATTTTACGTCCACCCACCTGATTCCGACCTTGCCGGTCAGCCGTTCGGTTGCCTACTGGCCGTTCGTCGTCTCCGGCGCGCTGATCGTGCTGTTTTCGATCGAGCACTTCCTGAGCCGGCCGTCGAAAGCGCCCGAGACCTGATGGAACTGGTCATACTCTTCGGCGTCTTTGCCGTGTTGCTGCTGGTGGGCGTGCCGGTTGCGTTCGCGCTCGGCGCCTCGGCGATCGCAACGATGGCCTGGCTGGACATCCCGATGATCGTGGCGTTTCAGCGCATGGCGGCGGGCATGAACGTGTTCGCGCTGATGGCCATTCCGTTCTTCATTTACGCCGGTGAACTGATGAACCACTCGGGGATTGCCGAGCGGCTGGTCCGGTTTGCACATTCCCTGCTCGGACGGGTGCGCGGCGGCCTGGGCCAGGTGAATGTCCTGGCCAGCATGATGTTCGGCGCCGTGTCGGGTTCGGCGGTCGCCAGCGCTTCGGCGATGGGTTCGGCACTGGTCCCGATCATGAAAGAAGAAGACTACGACCCGGATTACTCGGTAAACGTGACGATTTCCGCCGCAACGACCGGTTTGTTGATACCGCCGTCGCACAACATGATCATCTACGCGATTGCCGCCGGCGGCCTGCCGGTCGGCGCGCTGTTCCTGGCGGGTATCGTCCCGGGCTTGATGCTCGGCATGGCGCTGATGGTCGTCGCCTATGTCCTCGCCCGGCGGCGCGGATATCCGGCCGGCGAGTTCCCGGGCTGGCTGGTCGTCGCCAAGACCTTCGTTTATGCGATTCCGGGGCTCTTGTCCGCGGTCATCATCGTCGGCGGGATTCTGTCGGGCGTGTTTACGGCCACCGAATCCTCGGCCATCGCGGTCATTTATACGATGGTCGTATCGACGCTGGTCTACCGCAGCCTGGATCGCAAGGCATTCATCCGCGCGAGCCTGAGCGCCGTGCGCACGACGGCGATGGTCTTGCTGGTGATCGGCACGGCGGCCGCCTTCGGCTGGGTGCTGGCCGTCACCGAGGTGCCGCTGCGCCTGTCCAATGCGATGCTCGAGATCTCGAGCAACCCCATCGTGATCCTGCTCTTGATCAACCTGATATTGCTCGCGCTCGGCACCTTCATGGACATGTCGCCGCTGATCGTAATCTCGACCCCGATCTTTCTGCCGGTTGCGATCGAGCTCGGGATCGATCCGGTGCATTTCGGCATCATCATGATCCTGAATCTCGGTACCGGCCTGATCACGCCGCCGGTCGGCTCGGTGCTGTTCGTCGGCAGCGCGGTCGGCGGCGTACGTATCGAAGAGGCGATCCGCGGTTTGTGGCCCTTCTACCTGGCATTCATCGTCATGCTGGGACTCGTGACTTACGTGCCGGCGATCTCGATGACCCTCCCGAGCCTGCTACAGTAAATCGACCGTCCGTCGCCGTGCCCGAGATGATCCTTCCCGAGCCTGTTGCAGTGAATCGACCGCCCGCCGCCGTGCCCGGGATGATCCTCCCCGGGCCTGTTGCTTTAGTCGGCCCATAAATCGGCCCATAAATCGGCCGATAGATCGACCAATCAATCGACTGTCCATCGCCGGAGCGAGAAAGCGCCGGCACCCGTCCGATAGGCTTCTGTATGTCCAATTCGAAAACGACACTGGAAAGACAACGCCACATTCTGATCGAGGCCTTTTCGGCCGCCATCACCCGCTGTCAGGCGGGCGATGCGATGCTGCGGGAATTACCGCCGGTGCCGGCGGATGGCCGCTTGGTCCTGCTGGCCGCCGGCAAGGCCTCGGCGCGGATGGTCGAGGTGGCGGAGGCGCATTACGCATCTAGCCCGGGACGGAACCGCGTCAGCGGGCTCGCCGTCACCGCCGCCGAGGTCGGGCATCCGTTTCGTTTCGTGGACGTGCAGCTTGGCTCGCATCCGTTGCCGGACGAGCGCAGCGAAGCCGCGGCCCGACGGATGCTGGAAACGGTCGAAGGCTTGTCCGAACGCGATCAGGTGGTGATGCTTTTGTCCGGCGGCGCCTCGTCCCTTTTGTGTGCGCCGGTCCACGGCATCACCCTGGTCGAAAAACGCGCGACGACGGAAGCGCTTTTCGAGGCCGGCGCGCCGATCGACGAGATCAATACCCTGCGCAAGTTCATCTCGGCGATCAAGGGCGGCAAGCTCGCGGAGGCCTGCTGGCCCGCAAAGCTCCGTACACTGGCCGTGTCGGACGTCGTCGGCGACGATCCCGAGGTCATCGGATCCGCGCCGACCTATCCCTGTCACGTAACGGCGGACCAGGCGCGCGCCATCGTCGCCAAGTACACACTTGAACTGCCGCGCCCGGTCGTCGAGTTCATCGAGCAGACGCCGCCCGTGCGGGACGCCAGGCTACCCGAAACCGACTACATCATCGTGGCCAGGCCCCGGGATGCGCTGCAAGCCGCGGCCGACTGCGCGAAGAGTTACGGGTACCGGGTGGAACTGCTCGGCGACGATGTCGAAGGCGAAGCGTCCCGGGAAGCGGAATCGCTGGCGCGGCGGGTTCACGCGGCGGCAAACGGCAAGCAGAAGCTGGCATTGCTGTCGGGCGGCGAAGTGACCGTGACTTTCTCGCCGGAGCGCCGCGACGGCTACGGCGGACCCAACCGGGAGTTTGCGCTGGCGTTGGTCAATGCGCTCGAGCGGGACAATGTCTCCGCCGCCATTGCCGACACCGACGGCATCGACGGGCAAACCGGCGCCAACGGCCCGGTCGCGGGTGCCCTGGTCGATTCGACGACCGTCAGCCGCGCACGCGCGCAGGGCCTGAACCCGGAAGACTATCTGCAACGCCACGATGCCGGCAGCTTCTTCGAATTGCTCGGCGAT
Organism: Woeseiaceae bacterium; assembly: GCA_028279985.1. GTDB lineage: Bacteria > Pseudomonadota > Gammaproteobacteria > Steroidobacterales > Woeseiaceae > UBA1847. The sequence continues at coordinate 156,353 of JANQMR010000002.1, read as the reverse complement.
GAAATCCTTACCGGACCGACGGATACCAACGTCAACGATTTCAGAATGGTGTTGATCAACTGAAGTCGATCAATTGAAGGAGATTCGAGCGTCGTGCATTCTCGCTCGCTTCGGAAACACCGGTGAACGAACAAGCGATTTCCGTGCATGAATTTCCGTCCGCAATATAGAATCAGAAAATACTTGAAGTATCACGTATAAGATTTTGATTAATAGTTTATCTGATTCAGCTAAATCAATTTCGTGTATACTCCGCGCGGCCGGGGTTTCCGACGGTGAAAGTATCCGCCGGTTTTTTCCTCGCGCAGCATCCGTTGACCACTGGAGTAACGAGTCATGACCCGACGCGTATTGCCGTTGCTTGCCGTCGTATTCAGCCTGTATCCGGCCCTCGAGGCGGAAGCGGTCGAGGTGCTGTCCGCCGAGGAACTCGCCTCACATTGCGTGGCCTTTCCGGAAGACAGCGAAGGCATCGACGGACAGTACTGCATCCGTTACATCCAGGGCTTCATCGACGGCGCGGTGGCCACCGACGTACGGGTCATGATCAATGTCCAGGCCGAAGCCGAACGAAGAGAGTCCTTTTCCGAGCGGGCCATACGCATGCGCGCGCCCGACCGGAACCTGGTGCGGCGGGCAGCCGGATATGCCGAATTCTGCCTCGGCGACCCGGTGCCGCTGGTCGAGGTCGTGACCAAGGTCGTGGCGGACCTGAACGAGCGCCTGAAAGCGCTCGACACGGCGGGCACGGCGCGCGACGTCGTCTACGAGTCGCTGCGCAGGCATTACCCCTGCGAAACTTCCTGAATGGAAACCCGATCGATATGACTGGCTCGTCAAACCGTCCCGCCAGCATCCTGGCGCTATGCTTGATCCTGGTGACCGCGTGGCTGCTATGGTCCGGCATTTACAAGCCGCTGCTGCTCGGACTCGGGACCTTTTCCTGCATCCTGAGCGTTTACGTCGCCTACCGGCTGGGTTTCTTCCGCGATTCGTCCGGCTTGCACGTGATACCCCGCCTGCCCCGCTACTGGGGATGGCTGATGCCCGAGATCGTCCGATCCAGCATCGACGTCGCCCGTATCGTGCTGGACCCGAAGCTGCCAATCAGCCCGACCGTCGTCGAGTTCGAAGCCGCGCCTAAAGGCCCGGTCGGCCAGGCCATCCTCGGTAACGCGATCACCCTGTCGCCCGGCACCGTGACGCTGGACGTCTACGACGGCCGGCTGCGGGTCCACTGCCTGACCCGCGAAGGTGCCGAATCGCTGCTGTCGGGCGATGCGAACCGCCGCGCCGCCGACCTGACGATCCACTGACCATGTACATCATCGTCTCACTCGCGATACTCGTGACGATGGCGCTGGCGCTGGTGCGTGCGTTGTTGGGGCCGAGCGTTTACGACCGGGTCCTGGCCGTCAACATGTTCGGCACCAAAACCGCCTTGTTGCTGTCGGTCGTCGCCTTTCTCTACGGCCGGCCCGATTTTCTGGATCTCGCGCTGGCTTACGCGCTGATTAACTTCGTCGGCGTGCTCGCGGTTCTGGAGTTCATCCAGAAACGCTCGGCAACCCGCGAGGCCGAAGAATCCGGGAGCGCCGGACATGATTGATATCCTGAGCTGGATACTGCTGGTGCTGGGCGGCGGATTCGTGTTCGTCGGCGGCGTAGGCGCCCTGCGACTGCCGAATTTTTATACGCGCATGCATGCGGCGAGCCTGACCGATACGATGGGCACGATCCTGATTCTCGCCGGCATCATGTTGCAGGCCGGATGGTCGTTGGCCACGATCAAGCTGATCGCCATTCTCGTGTTCCTGCTGCTGACCGGACCGACCGCCACTTATGCGCTCGCCAACGCCGCCCTGTTGTCCGGCCTGAAGCCCGATGCCGGGCGTACCGGCGACAGCCGGGACCGAAACGAGGAAGACGGCCGGGACAACGGCCAGGGCGACAAACCATGATCATCGTTTTTGCCGTCTTTTTGCTGACCCTGCTGGTCATCACCGCCGTAGCCGTCGTACGCACCGAAAACCTGTTCGTCGCGGTCATGCTGATGGCCATTTTCAGCCTGCTGATGGCCGCGAACTTCTTCATCCTCGATGCGGCGGACGTCGCATTGACCGAAGCCGCGGTGGGCGCCGGCGTGACGACGGTCATTTTTCTCGGCGCACTGGCGCTGACCGCCGAGAAGGAACGTTCCCGCCTGACCGGACGCGGCCTGGCGCTGGGTGTAGTCGCGGTGACGGTGCTGGTGCTGATTTACGCCACCTTCGACAAGCCGCGCCTCGGCGACCCCGAGGCACCGGTGCACCAGCATGTGGCGCCGTGGTATCTCGAACAAACGCCGGAGCTGATCGGCATTCCCAACGTCGTGACCGCGGTACTCGCGAGTTATCGCGGCTACGACACGCTGGGCGAAGTATTCGTCGTATTCGCCGCCTGCATCGGCGTGCTGTTCCTACTCGGCGCGCCGCCGCCGAAGCGAACGACGCCGCGTCCGGCAGCCACGTCGGGCCTCCGGCACCACCTGGTACCGCAGGTCGTCGGCAGGCTGCTGGTGCCCTTCATCGTCCTGTTCGGCCTCTATGTGCAATTCCACGGTGAGTATGGACCGGGCGGCGGTTTCCAGGCCGGCGCCATCATCGCCACCGGGCTCATCCTGCATGCCCTCCTGGAGGGAGAGAAGGCCTCGATCCGGGCGATCCCGCGCGGCGCCCTGTTCGGCATGGTCGTGGGCGGCGCGCTGCTCTACGGTTTCGTCGGCGTGCTCGGGATGCTCCTGGGTGGCAATTTCCTCGACTATTCGGTGTTGCACAGCGACCCGGTCAAGGGACAACAATACGGCATCATTGCCATCGAGGCCGGCGTCGGCATCGCGGTCTGCGGCGCCTTGATGTCGATTTTTCACGCATTCGCCGCAAGGGACTGACGCCGGTGGAACTGCTCGGCCATTACAATTACTGGGTGTTCGCGGTTGCCCTGATGATCGGGTTCTATGCGGTGATCGCGCGCGGCAACCTGATCAAGAAGCTGCTCGGCTTGTCGATTTTCCAGTCGGCGGTGTTCCTGATGTACATCACGATGGACAAGGTCGAGGGCGGCACCGCGCCGATCATACAGCCGGGCGTGCCCGACCAGATTTATTCCAATCCGCTCCCGCAGGTGCTGATCCTCACCGCGATCGTCGTCGGCGTATCGACGACCGCGCTCGGACTCGCCGTCGTCGTTCGCATCAAGGAGACCTACGGGTCGATTGAAGAACACGAGATTTACGAGGCGGACCAGCCGTCGTGAACCTGACCGAGCAACTCGTCGCACTACAGATCGTAGTGCCTCTTCTGAGTGCCCCCGTGGTGGCGCTCCTGCGCCCGCGTTGGCTGGCATGGGCGGCGACCACCGCGGCCAGCGCCACGGCATTTGCGATCGCGATCGCCATCGCGCTGGGCGTCAGGGAAGGACGGGCTTTCGGTTATCAGATGGGATCCTGGCCGGCACCCTACGGTATCGAACTCGCCGTCGATCCTTTCAGCGCGGTGTTGCTGCTGATCATCACCGGTGCGTCCACCTTCGCGCTGCTCGGCGGGCGTTTGAGCGTGGACACACAGATCGAACAGCAACGCCAGCCGCTGTTTTATGCCGCCTGGCTGCTCGGCCTCGCCGGCCTCGCCGGGATCGCGGCTTCCGCCGACGCTTTCAACATCTTCGTGTTCATGGAAATCTCCTCGCTGGCAAGCTACGTGCTGATTGCCGGCGGGCCGGACCGCCGCGCCCTGCCCTCGGTGTTCAAATACCTGATCATGGGTACGGTCGGGGCGACCTTCTATCTGATCGGCGTCGGCCTGATCTACATGATGACCGGAACGCTGAACCTGGCCGACATGGAGTTGCGTATCCACGAAGTGGGGGATCAGAGTCCGATCCTGGTCGCGGCCGGTTTCATCACGGTGGGCCTGGCGCTAAAGGCCGCCGTCTTCCCCTTGCACGCCTGGCTGCCGAACGCTTACACCTACGCGCCGCACGCGGTTACGGTCTTCCTAGCGGCCTGTGCGACCAAGGTGGCCCTGTACATCTTGCTGCGTTTCGACTTCGTCGTGTTTCAGCAGAACCTGATCGGCCACGACGTCAAGTTCTCCTATTTCCTGATGCCGCTGGCCGTGCTCGCGATACTGGTGGCCTCCGGGATGGCGGCCTTCGAGCGTAATCTAAAACGCCTGCTCGCCTATTCGTCGGTTGCCCAGATCGGCTACATCATGTTGGGCGCGAGCTTGGTCAACCACGCCGGGCTGACCGCCAGCATCGTGCACATCTTCAACCACTCCCTGGCCAAGGGCACGCTGTTCCTCGCCGTCGCCTGTCTCGCGATGCGGCTGGATTCCCTGCGTCTCGACGGCATCGCCGGCGCAGCGCGCAACATGCCATGGACGATGGCCGCCTTCGTGGTCGGAGGCTTGAGCCTGATCGGTATCCCGGGAACGGCGGGGTTCATCAGCAAGTGGTATCTGATCGCCGCGGTACTCGGCGAAGGCCCGCTAGGCTTTCTGCTGGTGGCGGCTATCGTCATCAGTTCGCTGCTCGCCGTCGTCTACGTCTGGCGCGTGGTGGAGACGGCCTATTTCCAGTCACCGCCGGACGGCGCCGTGCCGGCGCGCGAGGCGCCGCCTGAGATGTTGATCCTGACCTGGACGGCTGCCTTGCTGAACGTCTACTTCGGCTTCGCGTCCGACTTGCCGCTGTCCCTGTCCTCGGCCGCGTCGGCCCTGTTGATGGGGCACCTGCCATGAGTGTTGAGCGCTTGAGGTTTGAGTTCTTGGATGTTGAGTGCCCGGGTGTTGACCGCTTGAGTGCTGGGTCCTCGGGTGGTAGGCCCTGGGGTGGTAGGCCCTGGGGTGGTAGGCCCTGGGGTGGTAGGCCCTGGGATGGTAGGCAATGAACGCCGAAACCGCCATTCTCGCCGCGCTCGCGATACCGTTCGCGGGCGCCTTGTTGATCGCCCTGGCCGGCCGCATCGATCCGAATTTGCGCGAGACGGCCACGATGATCACGGCGGCGGCCCTGATCTGGGTCGTCTGGGGACTCACGCCGGAAGTTTTCGCGGGCGGCCGTCCGGCCGTGAGTCTCGTCGAGATCGTGCCCGGCATCGAGATCGCGTTTCGCGTCGAACCGCTCGGCATGCTGTTCGCGGCGCTGGCTTCGGGCCTTTGGATCGTCAACTCGCTGTACTCGATCGGCTACATGCGCGGCAACCGGGAGCAGCATCAGACCCGTTTTTACGCCCTGTTCGCCGTGGCGCTGGGTGCCACGATGGGTATCGCCTTCTCCGCCAACCTGCTGACGCTGTTCCTGTTCTACGAGATCCTGACCTTGTCGACCTATCCGTTGGTGGCGCACAAGGGAGATCAAAAGACCGTCGGCTCGGCACGCGTCTACCTCGGCATGCTGCTCGCAACCTCGATCGGCCTGTTCTTGCCCGCGGTCATCTGGACTTACCTGATCGCGGGCACCGGCGACTTCGTGCAGGGCGGTATCCTCGAAGGCAAGCTCGAGGGGCCGCTGGTCGGCCTGTTGCTCGGACTGTTCGTCTACGGTGTGGGCAAGGCCGCGGTCATGCCGGTGCACCGCTGGTTGCCGGCGGCGATGGTGGCGCCCACACCCGTCAGCGCGCTGCTGCACGCGGTTGCCGTCGTCAAGGCCGGCGTGTTCACGATCACCAAGGTCATCGTTTACGTCTTCGGCATCGATTTCCTGTTCGCCCAGCCCAGCAGTAGCTGGCTGTTGTACGCCGCCGCTTTCACGGTGATTGCCGCGAGCGTGGTGGCGCTCAGGCAAAGCAATCTGAAACGGCTGCTCGCCTACTCGACCGTGGCGCAGCTCTCCTACGTCGTCATGGCGGCCGCGATCCTGAAACCGCTGGCCGAAATCGGCGCCGCGATCCACATGGTCGCGCACGCCTTCGGCAAGATTACGCTGTTCTTCGCCGCCGGCGCGATTTACACCGCGGCGAAAAAAACCGAGCTCCCCGAGCTCCGCGGCATCGGGCGGCGGATGCCCTGGACCATGACCGCGTTCACGATCGGCGCGCTGAGCATGATCGGCGTGCCGCCGACGGGCGGCTTCGTCTCCAAGTGGTACATCCTCGCCGGCGCGTTCGAAGCCGACAACTACGTGGCGATTGCGACGATCATCGCCAGCACGGCGCTCAACGCGGCGTATTTTCTGCCCATCGTTTACATGGCCTGGTTCGCGCGCGAAGACGAGAAGACGGCCGTCCAGCATGGCGAAGCGCCGTTTGCCGCGGTACTCGCGCTGACCATCACCGCCGCCTTGACCGTCGGCTTTTTCTTTCTCAACGGACCCGCGCTCGAGCTCGAACGCCAGGTCGTCAGCGGGGTAGGCTCATGAATCGACCCGAATCGGATCGCCCTGAATCTGATCGCCCCGAATTGAATAGACCCGGCCCGAATCCACCCGACTCCGATCACTGGCTGACAAGGCCCGGGACGATTCGCCTGATCTGGCGCGTGTTCATCGCCGTGCTTGCCGCAACGGTGCTGGCGCAGCTCCTGATAAAAATCAAGGGCTATTTCGGCGTTGACGGCTGGTTCGGCTTCGGCGCCGCCTACGGTTTTCTCGCCTGCCTGGCCATGGTGTTGTTCGCGAAGCTGCTCGGCGCCGTCCTGAAACGCGACGAGAGTTACTATAGCGAGAGGGCACGGGATGACTGAGCTGCTCTCGCCCGCGCTGATACTGGTCGCCGGCGCCCTGCTGACCGCGCTGCTGCGCGGTCACTTGCGAACGGTCGTGATCCTCGTGGCGCCGCTGGCGACCCTCTGGGCCATCTGGCAGGTGCCAGACGGTGTCGGCGCCACGTTACCGTTTCTCGACTATCGGCTCGAGCCGGTCGAGGGCAGTCCGCTCCGGCGCCTGTTTGCCACCGTATTCGCGTTGATGGCCTTTGCCGGGGGCCTGTTTGCGTTCCGCCAGGCCCGCTGGTACGAGCTCGCCGCGGCACAGGCTTATGCAGCCGGCGCGGTGGGTGTCTGTTTTGCCGGGGACCTGATCACCCTGTTCCTGTACTGGGAGCTGATGGCGCTCTTTTCGACCGTCATCGTCTGGTCGGGCGGCACGCCCGCGGCTCGTGCCGCCGGTATCCGGTACGCGATCATGCATCTGTTCGGCGGTGTGATCCTCAAGGTCGGCATCGAAGGTATCGTCATCCACACCGGGTCGATCGACATCCAGCCGATGCTGGCGACCAACTTCGACACCTGGATGGTTCTGATCGGCATCCTGATCAACGCCGCCGCGCCGCCGGTGTCGGCGTGGCTGTCCGACGCTTATCCGGAATCCAGTCCGACCGGGTCGGTATTCCTGTCGGCGTTTACGACCAAGACCGCGGTGCTCGCGCTGATCATGCTGTTTCCCGGCGAGCCGGTATTGATCGGCGTCGGCCTGTTCATGGTCATGTACGGCATCATTTACGCGCTGCTGGAAAACGACGCGCGGCGGATACTCGCTTATTCGATCGTCAACCAGGTGGGTTTCATGGTCTGCGCCGTCGGCATCGGCACGCAGATGGCGCTCAACGGCGCCGCGGCGCACGCTTTCGCACACATCATCTACAAGGCGCTGTTGTTCATGAGCGCCGGCGTCGTCGTCTACCGCACCGGCAAGACCAAGTGCACCGACCTGGGCGGGTTGTTCCGGACGATGCCACTGACGACCGTCTGCGGCATCATCGGCGCGCTCGCGATCTCCGGATTCCCGTTGACCTCGGGATTCACGACCAAGAACATGATCGCGCAGGCCGCGATCGGCGAAAGCCTCACCGTCGTTTATTTCGCGCTGGCGGCCGCGTCCGCCGGCGTCTTCCTGCATGCGGGCATCAAGTTTCCGTGGTTCGTATTCTTCCAGCGGGATTCCGGGCTGAGGCCCAAGGATGCACCGTGGAACATGGCGGCGGCAATGGTGTTGTTCTCCGCGCTTTGTATCCTGATCGGCGTGTTCCCGGAGGTCTTCTACCGCTTCCTTCCCTTCCCGGTCACCTATGAGGCCTATACGGCCGGCAAGGTGCTCTTCTACCTGCAGCTCCTGCTGTTCTCAGGCCTCGCGTTCTTCCTGCTGTTGCCGCTGATGCAGCGCACCCTGACGATCAGCCTGGACACCGACTGGATCTGGCGGGTTGCGCTCCATTCCCTGGCCGGGCGCAGCTATGAGGGGCTGGCCCGCGCCGGCCGTTTCATCGAAGCTCGCGTACGCGCCGCGATCGGCGGGACGATTGCCAGGGTGCAACGATACCTGGATTCGCCGGCCAGCGATCGCGCCGGCCGCCTGGAGATATTCTCGCGGGCGCAGCCGATCGGCTCCACGGCCCTGTGGATCGCCGTGCTATTGACGGGATACGTATTGGCCTACTTTCTGTAGTAGAAGAAAGCGTGCCGCGTTACCGCGGCACGCTTCCGGTTTCGGCCCTGCCCGCCTTAGGCTGCGGTCGAAATCTCGACCTCTTTCTCAACCGGCTTTTCGACGGCGGCCTTGGGCGCCACAATCGTCAGCAAACCGCGCTTGAGCTCCGCCTTGATCTCGTCGACGTCCACCTCGGCGGGCAGCGTCACATGGCGATAGACGTTCTCGTGGTGGAACTCGGACCAGTGTACGGTCGGTCCTTCCTCATCTTCTTCGGCTTCCTCGCCGCTGTCGCGGGTTTCTTCGATCGCCTTGACGATCAGCTCCTGCGGGTTCGCGGTTACCGTGATGTCGTCGGCGTCGAATCCCGCGAGCGCCACCTTGAGCGTGAACCTTTCATCGTCTTCGGCGAACTCCGCGGTCGGCCAGCAGACCTCCCGCTCGGCTCTCAGCCAGTCTTCGAGGTCGCGGCCGTCGCCGAAACCGTGTTCCTTGAAGAACTCGTAGGCGCGCTTTCTGATTCGCTCCGTGATCTTTTCGAATTCGTCGAAGACCGGTAGAGAGCGATCTTCGACAGATGGGACTTTCTCTATCTTTGGTTTGGACATTGAACTCTCCGTTAGCAAAACGAGCACATGAAATCGCTCGCCCGCCTCAGGCGTCATGTCGGCCCAGCTTGTTGTCTGTGTTCTCCGAACGATCGGCACCCGAACGGACTAGCGGTTCGGTAAGGACCAGGGAGCCTCTGCATGAGTCCGACGCAAAATGAGACCGGCATGACTTGTACAGAAGCGTCCTGGTGAACCTTTGAGGGAACCTCTTGAGGGAGCCTCTTATCGGCAATTCTGATCATGCGCAGTTCCCACCGCCATACGTACAAATCCGGTCTTGATATTCAGGGGAGAAAATCGACCCGAAACATTCGACGAAAGACCGCGAAAAAACCGTTCCGCAAATACCTGTTTAAGGCCTCTCAACACGACGCCGGCGATGCCTTTCGGGTCCCTTACAGTTGTCCCCTAACAGGCATCAAGCGCATCAAACCGGCGACGAATCTTCGCCCTCGCCCGGCCTGCGGTTCCGTCTTGCGGATTACCTCACGACCGTTTTCCAAACCGCGCCAGCGCAATCTGCCGCGGTCGTCGAGAAACAGCTCGTAGGTGTATACGCCGAGCGCCGGATCGACGCCGGCTTCGAACTGCCCAGCCAGCTTCTTCGAACGGATCAGCACGCCCGATTCGGTATTCAGCTTGATCGAGCGTGGATCGAAGTTGAACGAACCGATGAACACGAGCTCGTGATCGACCAGGAACGCCTTGGTATGCAAAGTCGCCTTGGCGCCGCTGGCGGCGAAAATCTCCGCACCGGGCACCTCCGCGTCCGGGCGTGCCTCGTGAATGCGGATGCCGTTACGTAACAGGGGTTTTCGCGACGGTGCATAACCGCCATGCACGGCGACATGATTGTTCGCCGCCAGCGAGTTGGTGATGACGATCACCTCGACGCCCCGTCTCTTGAGCGAGCAAAGCAGCTCGATGCCATCCTTGCGGGGCACGAAGTACGGCGACAGTATGATCAGGCGCTCCGTCGCCGACCGCACCGTCTTGGCCAGCGACCTCGAAATCGACATCGAGGGCCCGGACTTCGATTTGATCGCCTTGTCCGGTGAGTCGTAAACCAGCTCGTACGGCGCCCAGTCCAGATTGGCGTCGACCCCGCGCAGAAACTCGCGAGCCGTGCGAACGACGGTCTGCGAGTACATCGTGCCACTATCGCTGGACTCGGAGAGCCTCAGCCGAAGCCGGTCGAGCCCCGCCGCCGGGTCGCCCGGCATCCTCGCGAAAGCCGGTAACGGTAGCGCCAGGCGGTGCTGCCAAAAACTGTCGAACATCCTCGAAACGCCGCCGACCACGCTCCCGATTCCGAGCACGTCCAGATCGTCGAACTTCTCGTCTCGACGCGCGCCGAAATACTCGTCGGCGATATTGCGGCCGCCGAGCAGGGTCACCTGATCGTCCACCGTGAACGATTTGGTATGCATGCGCCGGTTGACGCGTCCCGGACAGGTCATAGCGCTCCAGGCACGACCCAACGGCCCCCGGCTGAAAGGGTTGAAAATCCTGATCTCGAAATTCGGATGCGAGTCTAGCGCCGCGAAATCGGCGTCCATGCCCGAAGTAAACACGTCGTCGAGCAAGAACCGGACGCGGACGCCGCGGTCGGCCGCTTGCAGCAAGGCGTCGATGAACGCGGTACTCGTCGCATCGCATTTAATCAGGTAGTACTGCAGGTCGATCGTGTTTTCGGCCCGCGCGATCAGCGCCAGGCGCGCGGCAAGCGCCTCGACACCGTCTACCAGGGGGTAGAATCCGGACTCCCCGGCCGGCCGTGCCGCGACTTGCTCGGCGTATCGTGCGGCAAGACCTGTCTGCTTCGAGTCGAAGCTTGCAGTAGACTCGATCCTGGGGTAGTCGAAATCGATGCCCGCAAAATCCGTAAGCGATCGTCTGTCGTGCACCATGAGGTGTGCGCCATCAGTTGTCCACCATGATTCGCGGCGGAATGTACAACACTACGCGCCGCAAGGCGATTCTTGAAAACAACACACGAAATCCCGAGCGGGTTCGCCGCCGGAAAGCGTTATAGTGTCTTCGAAACCCGACCCTGCCACCCTCCCCCCGCCCCGGGGAAGCGACGAGATCGCAACGATGCAATCGATGACTGCGCAAACAGTGGCTTCGATACACGATACGCTGAGTCGTGTCTTCGGTTACCGTGAGTTTCGCGGTCATCAGCGGGCGGTGATCGAAGCAACGATGGAAGGCCGGGATGCGCTGGTCGTCATGCCAACCGGCGGCGGAAAGTCGCTTTGTTACCAGATACCGGCGCTGTTACGGGAAGGCACGGGGCTCGTGATTTCCCCCCTGATCGCATTGATGCAGGACCAGGTGGCTGCCTTGCACGAGTTCGGTATCGAGGCGGAATTCCTGAACTCCAGCCAGTCGCCCGAGCGGCAGCACGCCGTCATCGGGCGTCTGCGCCGCGGCGAGCTCGAGCTCCTTTACATGGCTCCGGAGCGCCTCGTGGGCGACGCGACCCGGGATCTGTTGCGCGGCCTGCGGCTGTCGCTGATCGCGATCGACGAAGCGCACTGTGTCTCGCAATGGGGACACGATTTTCGCCAGGATTATCTGAGCCTGGACGAGCTCGGCGCCTTGTTCCCGCGCGTACCACGCATGGCGCTGACGGCCACGGCAACGGACGAAACTCGCCGCGACATCGTCGAGCGCCTGGCACTTTCGGACCCGGGTATTTTCGTCGCGCCGTTCGACCGGCCGAACATCCGTTACCTGGTTCAGCCGAAAACCGATGCCAGACGCCAGTTGCTGAGCTTCCTGCAGAACCACCGGGGTGCGGCCGGCATCGTCTACTGTCTGTCGCGCAAGAAGACCGAAGCCACGGCCGAATGGCTGGCGACACAGGGGTTTACCGCCTTGCCGTATCACGCCGGTCTGGACGCCGGCGCCCGCCATGAGCATCAGCGCCGGTTTCTCGCCGAGGACGGTATCGTCATCGTTGCAACCATCGCGTTCGGCATGGGCATCGACAAACCCGACGTGCGATTCGTGGCGCACCTGGACTTGCCCAAGAGCATGGAATCGTATTATCAGGAAACGGGCCGCGCCGGGCGTGACGGCGAGCCGGCCGACGCCTGGATGGTCTACGGACTGCAGGACGTCGTTCGTCTGCGGCAGATGCTGGACCAGTCGGAGGCCGGCGAAGATTTCAAACGCCACGAGCGTCAGAAGCTGGACGCCCTGCTCGGCTGGTGCGAAGCAACGGGCTGCCGCCGCCGGCCGCTGCTCGAGTATTTCGGCGACGCGCTCGACGAGGACTGCGGCAACTGCGACGGCTGCCTGACGCCGGCCGGCACCTGGGACGGCACCGAGGCGGCGCAAAAACTCTTGTCCGCCGTCTACCGCACAGGTCAGCGCTTCGGCGCCGCCCACGTCATCGACGTGCTACTGGGCAAGCCGACCGCCAAAGTGGAGCAGCATCGTCACGGCGGCTTGAGTGTCTTCGGCATCGGTGCGGATCTCGAACAGCGAACCTGGCGTTCCGTCGTACGCCAGCTCATCGTCCACCGGTTTCTGCGCGCGGACGCGGAACGATACGGCGCCCTGGTGCTCACCGACCGCAGCCGCGGACTTTTGCGCGGCGAGACACCGGTGCGGTTCCGCGAGGACACCGGGCGGACCGTCGGCGTGCCCCGGCCTGTGGAGAAAACGCCAACTATCGTCGATGGAAAAGCGGTCGATGGAAAAGCGGTCGACGGAAAAGCGGTCGACGGAAAAGCGGTCGACGGAAAAGCAGTCAATACAAAAGCAATCGATACAAGAGCGGCCGATGCCAAGGCGGTCGAAGACAACCCGGAGCTGTGGGAAGCGCTGCGCGCATGCAGGCTTGCGCTGGCGACCGAACACGGGGTCCCGCCGTACGTCATATTTCACGACAAGACGCTGCGTGAGATGCTGGTTCGCCGCCCCGCCACCGAGTCCGAAATGCTCGCGATCAACGGCGTCGGGCAAACCAAGCTCGAACGTTACGGCGCGCGGTTTCTGGCGGTGTTGAGCGACGGCGGCGCGGAGATTTCCTGACCGATACGCCTGAGCCGGGTGTCCCGGAACGAGTTCTGGCGTCCGGCAATCGTCACCGGCGCGCGCAGGCCTGTGGCCCGCTCATTTGACGAATTCGCCCAGCTCCGGGGAGTTCAGGGTTCGATCGTCCGATTCCCGATTTTTCGATTCCAGATTGTTTGACTCCTGGTCGTCCGATTTCCGGTCGCCCGATTCCCAATGGTCCGATTCCCGGTCGTCCCCCGGGGAATAGTCCAGCACGCCCGTTGCAAGCATGTCGGTGGAAGCCTGGGCAACGGAGAGTTCCGTTTCGACCTGGCGGAGTTTGGCTTCCGACTTGACGTTCTCCGCCGCCCGGTCGGTCAGCTCCGCACGCAGCTCGCGCGTCTTCAAGACAGAGTTCTTCAGGTCGTTTTTCAACGACTCGATACGCTCCTGCTGATGGCTGATCACGTTGTCACGTTTCTGCGCCCCGTCCTGCGCCTCGACCAAGCGCTTTTCCTTGTCTTCGAGCGTGGCTTGCAATCTTGTCGCCTCGCTCTGGGCGATACGCAATTCGGCTTCCAGGGAGCGGATACGATCGTCACGCTTGTCCCGTTTCCGGGTTCGATGACGGGCCTTGAGAGTGCTGTTGACCGAGGACAGAATCCAGCCGATCAGGAACGCACCGGCGCTCGCCAGAATCAGGGTCTGCGGGAGCTCGACAAACATCTGTCTGAGATTATGCCGTTTCCGTGGCGATAAAAGGACAGAGTTCTCAATCCGGTCACGCCGGAACCGTCGCCGACGGGTCGCAAGAACGGCTGATCGGAGCATATTCTTCGAATAATAAGTCTTTTTTAATCAATAATATATAGACATTTCTTTATATGCTATCGAGATTGTGAAACCGGGCTCCGCCGGCACTCTCGAATATTGTTGCGAAGGGAATACGCAGGTGTTCGCGCGCAATCTCATCGGCTGGGAATGCCTCCCACATTGCCGGCCGCGCAGCGGCGTCACCCATGCCCGGCGGTACCGGTGTCGATGAAACGCCGGAGACGGTCGGGGAAGTCCGTGAAAACGCCGTCGACCCCCAAGCTCTCGATCAGAAAGCCTGCCAACTCGTCATGAACCTTGAAACCGGCCGGCAACGCATCCGCTCTCAGGGTATAGGGATGAACCAGCAGTCCGGCGTCGCGCGCCGCACTCGCGAGCCCCGTGGAAGCGGGTTGACCGTCGATCGTCTCGAGCGTGTAAAGCTGGTTGATCCACGGTCCGATACCGTCCGCGACACCGGCGAGATCCCGCAAGCCCCGAACCGTCTTGAGCACGTCGAAGTCGGTGTCCGACTCATTCCAGTCGTTTTCGCCGATGAGCTGTACCAGCTTGAGCGGGGTGCCGAGCGTTTCGCGCAGCCGCTCGATTTCGGCCCGGTCGAAACACTGGACGAACACCGGATCCTCGGCCGACTCGTAACCGTGAGCCGACAGCGTCTCGAGCAGTAGCGGCGCCATGTCCACACCCTGATTGCGATGCCAGGCCGGGCGCTTGAGCTCCGGATAGACGCCGGCCACACGCCCGGTGGCGGCGTTCAGCCCGCGAACCAACTCGAGCTCTTCCACCAGCGTATGGATGCGAAAACGTCCGGTGTGCGGCGGAAAGCGCTTCGGGAACACGGCGCGGCCATGTTCGTCGAGCCTCTCGGTCACGGACAGTCGGCGGATCTCCCCGAGGTCGAAGTCGCGAACGTAGTACCGGCCGTCGTCTCTGCACCGCTCCGGGTATTGCCGCGCGACGTCCGTCACCCGGTCCAGATACACGTCGTGTAAGACGACCAGTTGATCGTCGCGGCTTGCAACCACGTCCTGCTCGAGGTAATCGGCTCCCATCGCATAGGCCATCGCCTTTGCAGGCAACGTGTGTTCCGGTAGATAACCCGACGCGCCGCGATGCGCGATGATCAGTGGGTTCACCGATAAAGCACCTGAAGTAGAAACCCTATCTTTTTATTTCTATTCAACTTTTTATTTCTATTCAATTTTTCCTTCTGAGTCCCAACCCGGAAAATCGATGGTCTCCCAACGCTGCGTATCCTCGTTGCGGGCCTGGCGCTTGAGCGCGTCGACCATCTCCCGGTTGTTCCACTCGATATTCTCGGCGCAGCGCTTGGCGACCTCTTCGGGTACCGCCGACATCTGGCCGAAGGGACGGATGGCGATCATCGGCTTGTCGTTGGCTTCCGCAGCCTGCATCAGGAATCGCGCCAGATTCCCCTTTTGCTCGTACAGGCTCGGCAACACGATCACGGCCTCCGATTCTTTGAGCTGCCGGATCAGCTCCTCCTTGATCGCGTCGATACCGCCCGTGGCGGGCACGTTCTCAGGCTTGCTCGTATTCACGTAAAAGAACCGGTCGACACTCTCGAGGAACTCGAACACGCGCAGATAGTCGTCCGATTCCTCGAACGCATGCGTGACGAAAACCCGAATCGGATCGTTCTCGGACACTACCGCACCCCCACTCGCTCGAATGACCCGATTTTAGCCAATTCGCGGCCACTTCCGCATGTCCGGGTCCCTACGGAGCTCGCCAGACTTAATGCAGAGGCTCCCTAGCCGGCGCCGCCGCTCGCGGCTGAAGCAGTATGAACCCGGCCCGCCGGGATCGACGGAACCGATTGTTAACAGACTCATTGTTAACAGGCTCGAAGCGTTGCGGTAAGGTAGCAAGCGATCGGCGCCGGTGCACGGCCTTCAGGGGCACCAAAAGCTTCGAATGCGACTCCTGCTCTACAACATCCGCTACGCCGTCGGCGACGGTGCGAGCCTGCACATGCCGTTGCCGGGCGCGGGATATGTCCTCGGCAACCAGACCGTGCTGCCGGAGATCATCCGTTTCATCAAGTCGGTCGATCCCGACATCGTCGGACTGATCGAGGTGGACACCGGCTCGATCCGCAGCAGGATGGTCAACCAGGCAGAGAGCATCGCCACGGAACTCGGCATGAATACCTCGTACGAAACCAAGTACGCGGAACACTCGATCAACCAGCTTTTACCCATCGTGCGCAAGCAGGGTAATGCTTTCCTCGCCGCCGAGCGCGTCCATGGCGAGCGCTTTCATTATTTCGACGCCGGCATCAAACGTTTGATCATCGAGCTCGAGATGGAGCAGTTTGCGGTCTTTTTGGTGCATCTGTCGCTGAAGTACCGTCACCGGCACCTGCAACTGCGGCATTTGCACGACCTGATCGAGGCCACCGAAAAACCGGTGATCGTCGCCGGCGACTTCAACACGTTCTGGGGCGACAACGAGATCTACCTGTTCAAGCGCGCGGCCGGGCTCGAATCGGCGAACGTCGACGGGTCGCCGACCTACCCGGCGCGCGCGCCGCGCAAGGAACTGGATTTCATTCTCTACCAGCGGGGGATACGAATCACCGGATTCGATATCCCCGATTCACGGCTTTCCGACCACCTCCCCTTGGTGTGCGACTTCGAGGTCGAATAGCGGAAGCACGGCCGGGCCGACAATCGGACCGGCACGACGGTGGAAACAATTGTCGACAGGCCCTAGGATTCACAACAGGATTCACAACAGGATTCGCAACAGAATTCTCGACAAGATTCGCAGCAGGATTCGCAACTCACGGCAGGCTTGCACACGGAAACACGGAATGACGCAACGACACTGGGCATCCGAGACCGACGGCGACGGCATCGTCTGGCTTCGCATCGACAAGGCCGACAGCGGGACGAACGTCCTCTCGGGCGAGGTGCTCGCCGAACTGAGCGACCTGATCGTGCCTTTTGCCGGCAACCCGCCGAAGGGCCTCGTGATTCACTCGGGCAAGTCCTCGGGCTTCGTGACGGGCGCGGACATCAACGAATTCACCAGGATCGAGAATCCCGAGCAGGCTTACCAGTTGATCCGGCTGGGACAAAAGGTCCTCGACCGCCTCGAGGCCTTGACCTGCCCAACGGTGTCGGTGATCAACGGTCATGCGCTGGGCGGCGGCCTCGAGCTCGCGATGGCCTGCGACTACCGCCTCGCGCTCGCCAGCGACGGCAAGATCCTGGGCCTGCCAGAAGTCCAGCTCGGCATCCATCCGGGCTTCGGCGGCACGGTGCGCACGGTTCAGCTCATCGGTGTGCGCCCGGCAATGGAGCTGATGCTGACCGGCAAGCCGATCACGGTCGAGAAGGGACGCAGGCTCGGACTCGTCGATCGCATCGCGACGGCCGACAACTGGCGCCAGGCGGCGCGGGAGATCGTCGCGAACCGGCCGCCCAAACGCAGCGCACCCCTTTTTGAGCGAATACTCAATCTGCCGATCGTGCGCGGCTTCATCCGGCCGGTGCTGGTCAAGCAGGTCGCATCCAAGGCACGCAAGGCGCACTACCCGGCGCCTTACGCAATGATCGATCTCTGGTCGAAACACGGCGCTTCCCGCGAGAGCGGCTACGAGGCCGAAGCGCGCTCGATTGCGGAACTGATGTGTACCAGCACTTCCAGGAACCTGGTGCGGGTGTTTTTCCTGCAAAACAAGCTCAAAAGCCAGGGCAGCAAGGACGCCCCGAGAGTGGAACGGGTACACGTCGTCGGCGCCGGCGTCATGGGCGGCGACATCGCTGCGTGGTGCGCGCTGCGCGGGATGCACGTGACCTTGCAGGACCGGGCGCTCAAGTACATCGAGCCCGCGATTGCACGGGCGCAGACGCTGTTCGACAAGCGCGTCCGCGATCCGGCGAAACGCGCGGAAACCAGCACCCGTCTCAAAGCCGACGTGGACGGCGCGGGTGCGGCCGCGGCCGATCTGATCATCGAGGCGATCTTCGAGAACCTGGAAGCCAAGCAATCGCTGTACCGGGAACTCCAGGCGAAAATGAAATCCGGCGCGATACTGGCCACGAATACCTCGAGTATTCGCCTCGAGGCGCTAAGGACCGTTCTCGACGAGCCTCGGCGCTTCATCGGCCTGCACTTCTTCAATCCCGTCGCCCAGTTGCCGCTGGTCGAAGTGATTCGCTGCGACGACACCGAGCAATCCGCGCTCGACATCGGCTTCGGCTTCGTCAAGGCCATTGCCAAGCTGCCGCTCGAGTGCGCCAGCGCTCCCGGGTTCGTCGTCAATCGCATTCTGGCGCCCTATATGGCCGAAGCGATGACGCTGGTCGACGAAGGCGTGGCACTGATCGACATCGATCGCGCCGCCGAGGGTTTCGGCATGCCGATGGGACCGATCGAACTCGCGGATTCCATCGGCCTAGACGTGGCGCTCAGTGTGTCGAACGTGCTGGGCGAGGCCTTGAATCGCCCGGTGCCCGCGTCCCTCACCGCGTTCCTAGGCAAGAAGGTCGAGACCGGCGATCTCGGCCGCAAGACCGGTAGCGGTTTTTATGCCTGGGAAGACGGCAAGGCGCGGAAACCCGAGTCAGCGGGCGGTAAGCTGCCTTCCGACATCGAGGACCGGCTGATACTGCCCATGGTCAACGAGGCGGTTGCATGCCTCGCGGACCGGGTCGTCGAGGACCCGGAGCTGCTGGATGCCGGTGTCATCTTCGGCACCGGCTTCGCTCCGTTTCGCGGCGGTCCGCTGAATTATGCGCATGCGAGAGGCGTCGAGGACGTCGTCGCTGCGCTCAAGGTCCTGCAATCGCGGTACGGCGACCGGTTCGAGCCGCATCGGGGCTTCGAGAAACTCCAGGGCGGTTCGGCCGATTCCGGCTAAACTGTGCGCGATATCACGCTGCCGCGCGGCGAGAGTACCGGAAGTCCTTGAATTGAAGTTAGAATGCGACGATGAATGCAAACGGAACGAGCGATGACTAACGGGCACGCAAACACCGAACTGCTCCGTAAGTTCTCGCCACTGGACGGCCTCAAACGGGACAATCTGGCGGCGCTGGCGCGCAAGGTACAGGTCAGGGAGCTGTCTCCCGGACAGGTCCTGTTCAAGGAGGGCGACACCGAAAAACGCACGATCTACGTGGTCTCCGGAATTCTCGAGCTGATCGACCAGGGCACGGTCGTCGAAACGGTCGAGGGCGGCTCGGAGTCCGCGCGCAACCCGGTGGTTCCCGTTTATCCGCGCATGGTCTCCGCCAAGGCCCGCGACCGCGTGCAGTTCATCTCGATCGACAGCGACCTGCTGGACGTCATGTTGACCTGGGACCAGACCGGCACCTACGAGGTGTCCGAGCTGCGGGAAAAGGCCGGTGACGACGGTGAAGACTGGATGACGATGCTGCTGCAGGCCAAGGCGTTTCACAAGATCCCGCCGGCCAACATCCAGGCCATTTTCATGCGCATGCAGCAGATCAATTATCACGCGGGCGACGTCATCCTCAAGCAGGGCGCAGAGGGCGATTATTTTTACGTGTTGACCCGCGGCACGGCGGTCGTAACGCGAGAGACACCCCTGAGTAAAGACGGTATCAAGCTGGCCGAGTTACACGTCGGCGACACTTTCGGCGAGGAAGCGCTGATATCGGAAGCCAAACGCAACGCAACGGTGACGATGCAAACCGACGGCGCCGTCATGCGGCTCGGCAAGGAGGACTTCAAGCGCCTGCTCAACGAGCCGATGCTCGAATGGGTCGATTACGCGGAAGCCGAAGCGCTGGTGTCCGCGGGAGGCAAATGGCTGGACGTGCGCCTGCCCAGCGAATTCGAAAACCAGCATCTCGACGGCGCGATCAACATCCCTTTGTATTTCATTCGCCTGAAAATCGGCACGCTCGATCCGGATACGCAATACATCGTATGTTGCGACACCGGGCGCCGCAGCTCAGCCGGCGCCTACATCCTGAGTGAACGCGGCTACAACGCAAAAGTCCTGCGCGGCGGCATCGGCAAAAACCAGAACTGAGACGAGACGGCACCGGGCAAGCCGTCTTCGGCGGCGCCGTCGGCGCGCGCCTTACATCGCTTACATCGTATGCGTCGGCTTGTCTCCGCCCAGCGCGCCGGCGAGATAATTCTCGATCTTCTTCTGGGTATTGCCCTGGTCCTGGTCGCTGAACTGTACCCCGATGCCCGCGGTACGCTTGCCTTGGGAACCTTTGGGTGTCATCCAGATGACCGTGCCGGCCACCGGGATCTTCTCTTCTTCGCCCATCAGATTGAGCAACATGAAGACCTCGTCGCCGAGCCGATACGAACTGTTGGTCGGAATGAACAAGCCACCGTTGACCACGTAGGGCATGTAGGCAAGATACAAGGCGCTCTTGTCCTTGATGGTCAGGGTCAACAACCCGGGTTTGCTCATACTTCACCTCCAGGGTCCGTCCACCGACCCCAGCAAACGGATCCCGCGTAAGTAGATCCTACGCAGATAGATCCTACGCGGACAAATCCTAGGCATGCAGCCACTGCATGCCCTCCGCTTCCGTTTCCCGTCGATGCGACACCAAGCCCTCCGCCCAATCGATCAACAGCCCGTCGAGCGTGAGCTCGAGGTTGAACGACCCGGCCGCCTGACCCCGCAAACGATTAATCGTATCTAAGTACCAGAACAGGTTTCGCCTGTCCATGCGCTCCAGCACATTACGTTCGATCGCCAGCCCCTCGGCCCTGCCGGCGGTCGATGCGATGATCGCAAGCCTGACCTGCTGCGCCAGCCAGTCCAGCACGAACGCCGCATCGAGTTTACTCCATCCGGCCGCAACGTCGACCGGGGACGCCCGCCCGGCCGCGACAGCGCCAAAATCGCTCGCCATGGCCGTGCAGGTGTCGAGTTTTTCCAGCGCGTCGATGGCGGCGAGTGGCGCATGACCCGCCATCGCGAGCGCTTCCGCCCAGTGCGTCGAGGGCTTGAGACGATCGAGCCAGGCCAGGCCTTCGCGTGGCGGCGGCACCGCGAAGTCGATCCGTTGGCAGCGGCTGAAAATGGTCGCCGGAAGGCGCCCGACGCGGTCCGCGACCAGGATCAGCAGGGTATCTCCCGGCGGTTCCTCGAGTGTCTTGAGCAGGCTGTTCGCCGCGTTGATCGTCATGGCATTGGCCGGCTCGACGACCGCCAGCTTGCCGCCGCCTTCGTAACTCGTGAGCCCCAGATCGGCGACCAGCTCGCGAACCTGATCGATCAGGATCGTCGCCTTGTCCTCGGGCGGCTCGATCCAGCGCAGGTCCGCGTGCTCCGGACGCTCGAACGGGAACTCCGGCAGCGGTCCGAGCTCGCCGATGCCCAGGCTCCGCCGAACCATCCAGGCGACTGCGGCGCGCTTGCCCACGCCGGGGGGGCCGAGCAACAGCAGCGCATGCGGACTGCGGCCTTGGGCGACACGCTCCAACCAATTTTCGGCGATCTCTTTGTGCCAGCTTATATTCATAAAATCAATGTATTATGGGTATTTATTAATGTACTTCAGAATCTAACAAGGCACCGATCGCATCGCCGATGTCCGCCTGGACGGCGGCGAGGTCCCTGCTTGCGTCAATCAGTACGAAACGTCGCGGGTCCGCGGCGGCGAGCTCGAGGTAGGTGTTGCGCACGCGCTCGAAGAACCCGGTTTGCTCCACCTCGATGCGGTCGGGCGCACCGCGCGAACCGGCGCGCTGCATTCCGGTCGCGACCGGCGCGTCGAGCAGAATCGTCACATCCGGATTGACGTCACCGTGCACGAGCCCGGCGATCTCGTCGATGCGACGCCGCGGAATGCCGCGGCCACCGCCCTGATACGCACGCGTTGCGTCGGTGAAACGGTCTGCGACGACCCAGGCGCCCGACGCCAGCGCCGGCCGTATCGTGTGGCTGACGTTGATCGCCCGCGCCGCAAACATCAGCAGGAGCTCCGCCGTCTCCGGCAGCGGCTCCTCGCCGTGCTCCTTCAGGATCCCGCGTATGCGTTCGGCGGTCGGGGTGCCGCCCGGTTCCCGCGTGGTGACGACCTCGAGACCGGCCTGCCGCAGCCTGTCGGCGATGAACCCGATGTTCGTCGATTTGCCGACGCCCTCGATACCCTCGACGGTGATGAACCGGCCGCGCGCGCTCATTCCCCATTCCCGTTACGTTGTCGTCGCAGACGTTTCAAGTATTCGGCCACGGCGGCATTGTGTTGTTCTATCGTATCGGAGAACTTGTGACTACCGTCGCCAAGACCGGTGGCGACAAAATAGAGCTCGGTACCCGTCGCCGGATTGAGCGCCGCGCGGATCGCGGCGCGCCCCGGCATCGCGATCGGTGTCGGCGGCAGACCGTGACGCGTGTAGGTGTTGTAGGCCGTGTCGGTGTTGAGGTCCCTGCGCGTCAGGTTGCCGTCGAAATCCGGTCCGATCCCGTAGATCACGGTCGGGTCCGTCTGCAGCCGCATCCGGTTCTCGAGCCGCCGCACGAACACGCCCGCGATCCGTGCGCGCTCGTCAGCCAACGCGGTTTCCTTTTCGACGATGGAGGCGAGCACCAGCGCCTCGTAAGGCGTGTCGAACGGCAACCCGACTGCCCTGTCCGGCCATTGCCGGGCCAGCGCCGACTGCATCAGCGCGTAGGCCTGTTTCAAGACATCGCGGTCGGTCGTGCCGCGCGGAAAGTGGTAGGTCTCCGGCAGGAACAAACCCTCCGGATACGTGGTTTCGGCGCCGAGTTCCCCGAGCAGCGCCGGCCAGTCCTCGCCACTCATCGTTGCCTCGATCTGTGGGTGCTCAGCCAGGGCGCGCAGCAGATCCCGGTGATTCCAGCCTTCGACCAACGTGAACGAATACAGGCGGACATCGCCGCTGGTGAGCTGCTCTAGCAGGCTGGCCACCGTGCTACCCGGCCGGATGCGGTACTCGCCGGCGTGGATGCGGCCGTCGAGCGAATGCAGGCGCGCGTAAACGCGCAGGAAGCCCGGGTGCTCGACGACACCGAGGGCGGCCAGATCCCGGGCCACTCGTGCGAAGCTGCTGCCGGGGACGACCTCGAAGTCGACGCCGGTATCGCCGACCGGCAGCGGGGCGCTTGCATAACGCTCGATCTTCCAGACCCCCGCCCCCAGCGCGATGACCGCCAGGACCAGGAGCGTTACCGCGAAAAACACCCAAGGCCTCACCGGCGACACTCCGCGATACCCGTTTCGGCAGCAACGGCTGTATCAGTCAAGGCGGCGAAACACCAGGCTGCCGTTGGTGCCGCCGAAGCCGAAGGAGTTGGACATCGCGACGTCGACTCCGGCATCGCGCGCATCGTGCGGGACGTAGTCCAGGTCGCACTCGGGGTCCTGGCGGTCGAGGTTGATGGTCGGCGGCACGACCCGGTCGCGGATCGCAAGCACCGAGAATATCGCTTCGACGACGCCCGCGGCGCCCAGCAGGTGGCCGGTGGTGGACTTGGTCGAGCTCACCATCAGCTCGCGGGCATGGTCGCCGAAGCTGCGTTTGATACCGACGGTTTCGCCGACATCGCCGGCCGGCGTCGAAGTGCCGTGTGCGTTCAGATAGTCGACGTCCGCCGGATCGATGCCCGCGTCCGTCATTGCCGCGGTCATACACTTGCGCGCACCCTCACCGTCGGCCAGCGGTAAGGTGATGTGGTAAGCGTCGCCGCTCATGCCGAAGCCGATCAGCTCCGCGTAAACCCGGGCGCCACGAGCCCGGGCGTGCTCGAGCTCCTCGAGCACGAGGCAGCCGGCCCCGTTGCTCAAGACGAAACCGTCACGGTCCACGTCCCACGGCCGGCTTGCCGCGGCCGGGTCATCGTTGCGCGTGGACATTGCCCTGGCCGAGCAGAACCCCGCCATCGCAAGCGGCGTGGTGGCGTATTCGGAGCCGCCGGCAAGCATCACTTCGGCGTCGCCGTGAACGATACTCCGGCCGGCGAGACCGATACAGTGTGTCGACGTCGCACAGGCGGTGACGACCGAAAGATTGGGACCGGTGATGTGCTGCATGATGCTCACCTGTCCCGAGATCATGTTGATGATCGAGCCCGGAATGAAAAACGGCGACACCTTGCGGACACCGCCGGCCGTGAGCTTGCCGTGATTGTCTTCGATGTACTGGATGCCGCCGATGCCGGCGCCCATCGCGACGCCGATGCGATGGCCGTTTTGTTCGGTAATTTCCAGTCCCGAGTCGCGTATCGCATCCACGCTGGCCGCAACGCCGTAATGGATGAACGGATCGTTCTTCCGCTGGTCTTTCGGCGACAGGTAGTCCCCGACAGAAAAATCTTCGACCGATCCGGCGATCCGTGTCGGATAGTCCGACGCGTCGAAGTCGGTGACCGGCCGAATACCGGACACGCCTTCGCGGACGTTTCCCCAGGCGCGCTCGAGCTGGCTGCCGACCGGCGACACGATGCCTATGCCGGTGATGACGACGCGCCTTTTACCCACGACGATGCAGAAACTGTTCCAGGCGGGGACGGCAGAGTTGCCGGTCGGGAATGAGAAATCCGGACGCGGCCCGGCCGGCCGCGTCCCTGCGATCAACCCTCGCTGGCGCGAGCGGTCACAAAATCGATGGCCTGCTGGACGGTCGTGATCTTCTCGGCTTCCTCGTCCGGAATCTCGGTCTCGAATTCTTCTTCGAGGGCCATCACGAGCTCGACGGTGTCGAGCGAGTCGGCGCCCAGGTCATCGACGAAAGAAGCATCGTTCGTTACTTCGTCTTCCTTGACACCGAGCTGCTCGGCAACGATGCTCTTCACCTGTTCTTCGATACTGCTCATAGTGGTTGCTTCTCCTGAGAAGTCTCATCCTGTCCACGATCAGCGGCCGGAGGCCGCGCGCGATACCGGCAAGACACGCCAGATCGGCTGGATCGACCGGCCGGATCAACGATAAGCTTTTGATATTGCTGGAATGTCCCTGACTGTGGACCGGTATTGTATGTGAATCGGCAATGGCAATCTATACGCCCGGGCGTCGTTTTTCCGGGAATTCAGTCCATTAGCATGCCGCCGTTGACATGCAGGGTTTCACCGGTGATGTAGGCGGCCGCAGGCGACGCCAGAAACAGCACCGCGGCAGCGATATCGTCGCCCGCGCCCAGCCGCGCCAGCGGGATCTGCTCGAGCAGCGCGTCGCGCTGCGTGTCGAGTAGGGCCCGGGTCATGTCGGTGTCGATGAATCCCGGCGCCACGACGTTGACGGTAATGTCACGAGACCCGATTTCCCGCGCCAGCGATTTGGAAAAACCGATGATGCCGGCCTTGGCGGCGGCGTAGTTGGATTGTCCCGCGTTACCCATCACGCCGATCACCGAAGCGATGTTGACGATACGTCCCTTTCTCGCCTTGATCATACCTCTGAGGCAAGCCTTGCAAAGACGGAACACGCCGCTCAGATTGGTTGCGATCACCTCGTCCCACTCGCCGGGTTTCATGCGCATCAGCAGATTGTCACGCGTGATGCCCGCGTTGTTGACGAGGATGGTCGGGTGACCTTCCCTCGCCTGGATATCGGCAAGCGCCGCCTCGACGGAGGCGTCGTCGGCAATGTCCAGAACGATGCCTCGCCCGCGGTCCCCCAGAGATTCGCCCAGGGTTTCGCTAATACCCTCGGCGCCGGGCGCGCTGGTTGCCGTGCCGACCACGGTGGCGCCGGCCCCTGCAAGCGCGCTCGCAATCGCCGCACCGATGCCCCGCGAGGCGCCCGTCACCAGGGCGGTTTCCCCGCTCAGCACATTCTCTGAAAACAGCTTGCTCATCGTCGTTGTCCTTCTATCCGCAATTCCCTTGCCCCATTCAATGATATTCCATTCGATGACGCCGAGGCCTCGATGATGGACCGAATCTCGGGCGTACCGATGTCGCCTATCGCAAACCTCAGCCTTCGAGCGCCCGCGCCAATCCGTCCACGTCGTCGATCGAGGCCACCGGCGTCGCTTTGTCGATACGCCGTGACAGTCCCGCCAGCACCCGGCCGGGACCGCATTCGATGAAACGGCTCGCACCGGCGGCGAGCATCGCGCGCGTCGTCTCGACCCAGTGCACGGCACTGTAAACCTGGCGCGACAGCCGGGGGCGAATGTCGTCGCCGTCGCGATACGGCTCGGCATCGCAGGCGCTCAATACCGTGACCGCCGGCATCCTGAAGTCGGCAGCCGCGAGACTGTCCTCGAGCGCCTCGCCGGCTTCGCGCATCAGCGACGAGTGTGACGGGACACTGACCTGCAAGGCAATGGCGCGCCGCGCGCCGGCCTGTATCGCGATCGTGACGGCACGTTCGATGGCGGCACGATGGCCGGCGATGACCACCTGGCCCGGCGCGTTGAAGTTGACGGGCTCACAGACCTGACCGGCGGCCGCCTCCCGGCAGGCAGCCGCCACTGCTTGGTCGTCGAGCCCGATGACCGCCGCCATGCCGCCGGCGCCGTCCGGCAAGGCGCCTTGCATCAGTTCGGCGCGGCGTTTGACCACTTCGAGTGCATCGCCGAAACTGACCGCGCCCGCCGCGACCAGCGCGGTGTATTCACCGAGGCTGTGGCCGGCCATCTGTTGCGGTTCGCTGCCGCCCGCCGATTGCCATGCCCGCCAGGCCGCGACCCCGGCGGTCAGCATCGCCGGTTGGGTGACGACAGTCTGGTCGAGTTTCTCGGCCGGCCCGCCCTGAACAAGCTGCCACAGATCATAGCCGAGTATGTCCGAAGCCTCGGCGTAGGTCTCGCCGACCACGGCGTGCGCCGCCGCAAGGCCGGCCTGCATGCCAAGCGATTGCGATCCCTGGCCCGGGAACACCATTGCGATCGTCATGTTTCTTATTCCTGTTCTGACGGAGGCGGCCGATTATAGGCGACCACGATGCTCGACCGCCTGTTCTGACGGCGCCGGCCAATTATAGGCGACTTATAGGCGACCAAGATGCTCGACTGCCTGTTCTAACGTAGGCGGCGAATTATGGGTGAACGTCGGGTTTCGCTTCCCGGTCCAATGCGAAGGGGCGGATTATATCGATCCGGACGGGCGAACTCTAAACCGCAGGATCAGCGCCGCGGCCGCGCCGCCGGCGGCGCCGTAGAGGTGCGCCGCGACCACGACGGCACCGCCGCTGACGGCTTCGGACCCCGGCATCGGACCGAGCAGGTTCTCGTAGAGCAGTTTCGCGGCCAGGAGCCCCGCGACAACCCCGGCCTCCACCGGGCGGACCCGAAACAGGCCGACTGCGGCCGCGGCCGGAAATCCGTGAAGCACGCCCGACAAGCCGACATACCAGTGGAGCGACGGCTCGAGAAACCAGAGCCCCAAATCGACCGCCGCGACACTCACAACCGTTATCAATCCCCAGCCGGCCAGCGAAAACAGGCGCCCGAACAACAGGCTCAACAGCAGCAAAGCGGTAGCGTTGAGCCAATAGTGCGGCCAGCCGAGATGCACCAGATGGCCGGTCAACAGGCGCCACAACTCGCCCTGATCGAGCCCCGCCCGGTCGAAACGCAAGGCCAGCCTGCCCGCCTCGCCGGTCAGTGCCAGGAAACCGGAACCCGCCGACACCAGGATTGCCGCCGCCAGATCGGGGCCGAACGGCAATCGCCGGCGGTTTTCGTCGCCTTGGCGTAACCCCATGTTTGATATACTGACGTTTACACCGACAAGCCGTCAAATACGACATTCACGTCGATTCGAAGACCGTCTTTGGAGTAACAACCGTGGCTAAGACACTGAGGCAGCGGCGCTCATGGGAGCGCCAGCGCGGATTCACGCTGATCGAGATCATGGTGGTGGTCATCATCATCGGCATCCTGGCCGCGATCGTGGCGCCGAACGTCATCGGCCGCGTGGACGATGCGCAGATCACCAAGGCCAAGGCCGAGATCGGCAACATCGAACAGGCGCTCAAGTTCTATCGGCTGGACAACTTCGCCTATCCGAGCAGCGAACAGGGGCTGGACGCACTCGTCAACAAACCGAACGACCCCAACGTCAGGAACTGGAAGCCCGGCGGTTACCTGGATCGCGTGCCGAGCGATCCGTGGGGCAACCCGTACCTGTACCTGAACCCGGGCAGCCGCGGCGAAATCGACGTCTACACGCTGGGACGCGACGGCCGCCCCGGCGGTGAAGGTATCGACGCCGACATCGGCAACTGGGATCTCGGTAACTAGTGTCCTAGGCTGGTGTACTAAGCCAGTGTACTAGGACCCGATCACCCGCAGGACGAGCACGATGATCGCAGCCGTTCGCCACGCGCGTGGCTTCACGTTGATCGAGTTGCTGGTCGTCGTGCTGATCGTCGCGATCGTGACCTCGGTGACCGTGTTGTCGCTGGGCCTGCTCGGCGACGATCGCGAATTGCGCGACGAAGCGCGGCGACTCGGTTCACTGATCGAGGTGGCGCTGGACGAATCGATGCTGCAGGGGCGAGAGTACGGCGTCGAATTCATGGTCGACGCGTACCGCTTCGTCGAGTTCGACCCGCTCGGCAATCGGTGGGGCGAAGTCCTGGGCGACGAAACCCTGCGCATGCGGCGGCTCCCGGAGGGCACCGAGTTCGACCTGTTCGTCGACGACCAGCGCGTGGAGCTGGAATTCGAGCCGTCCCGGCTGCAGACCGACGAGGACGACAGCCCGGCCGGCCGCCTCGAGGACTACGCACCCCATCTGCTGATTTTCTCCAGCGGCGACCTGACGCCGTTCGAGCTGCACCTGTATCGTGAGTTCGACGATCGCCGCGTCGTCATCCGGGGCGACTTCGTCGGCAACATCGAGTTCGTCCATGAAGAGGACTGGCGGCTGTGAGGTGGTGGCGTCGCGCTTGTCTAGGTGAAACGTCGTACATGTAACTTCGCACATGTAACTTCGCACATGTGAGGTTCGGATGGCTGGTCGTTCTTTCGTTGAAACGCTTTACCTGTGAGCGTCGGATGACTTCACGTTCTTTCCAGCTTGGTTTCACCCTGATCGAGGTGCTGGTTGCGCTCGGCGTCGTGGCGCTTGCGTTGAGCGCTGCCGCGATCAGCATGGGCCAAATGATCGACACGGCCAATGCGATGCGCGAACGAAGTTACGCGAGCTGGATTGCGCAGAACCGCATCGTCGAGCTCCGTCTGTCGGGATCGATCCCGGAGGTCGGTACATCCAATGGCGACGTGGACTTCGCCAACAACACCTGGGGCTGGCGAACCATCGTATCGGAGACCGGCGTCGAGAACCTGGTGCGCGTGGACGTCGAGATCACGCGTATCGGCACCGAGGACGTGATCCGCACCGTCACCGGTTTTGTCGGAGAGCCGTATGCGCCGGGCTTGGCCAACGCTGCCTGGAACTCCAGGCAGGAGAATCGCGGGGACGAACGATGAGCCATAAACGATGAGCCATAGACAATGAGCCACAAACGATGAGCGGCCAGTCATCGAAGCGACCGACGGGAGCGGCTCGCCCGCGTTCGGTTCCCGCCGGATCGCAGCGCGATACATTCGTCGTCCAGGCGACTTTGCATTCGTCCAGGCCGAATAAGGCGAAATGCCAGGCACCACAGGGTCGCGCGACGGTACGTTTTCGCATGCGGGGGTTCACGCTGATCGAAGTGCTGGTTGCACTGGCCGTGTTCGGCATCCTGGCCGTCGTTTCCTACATGACCCTGGGCCAGACGCTATCGAACTCCGACCTGCTGACGGTGCGGATGGACCGGTTACAGTCGATACAACGCGCCGTGCGCTTTCTCGACAGCGACCTGATGCAGGCGACGCCACGGCCCGTACGGGACGTGCTCGGCGAGTCGTTCGGCCCGGCGCTGCAAACGAATCTCGGCGGCGAGTTTGCGCTGGAGATCACGCGCGGCGGTTGGAACAATCCTGCGGGTCTCCCGCGCAGCACCCTGCAGCGCAGCGCGTATCGTATCGAAGACGGCGACCTGATTCGTTATCACTGGACCGTGCTCGACCGGACCTTGAGCAACGAACCGGTCGCGATCCTCCTGCTCGAGGAGGTGGACAGCCTGGTGTTTCGTTTTCTCCGGGACAGTGGCGAGTGGAGTGAAGAGTGGCCGCCCGGGAACATCCAGGGCCCCGCCGCGTTTCGACTGCGGCCGCGCGCCGTCGAAGTGCTGCTGACCTTGGCCGACGAAGGTGAAATCCGCCGCTTGGTCGAGGTGGCGCCGTGAAAACGAAACAAGCCGGGGTCGCTTTGATTACGGCGCTGTTGATCTTCGCGCTGGTCGGCTCCATCGCGGCCAATCTCGCCTGGGACAGCGCGCTGGACTTGCGCCGCACGATGGTGCTGCTCTACCGCGACCAGGCGGTGCAGGTTGCGATGGGCGCCGAATCCTGGGTACGACAAATCCTGCAGGCCGATCTGCAAGACACCGACACCGATCATCTCGGTGAAATCTGGGCAACCGAGCTGCCGGGGCTGCCGATCGACGGCGGTGAGCTGTTCGGCGACGTCGAGGACCTGCAGGGACGTTTCAACGTCAACAATCTGATCGACGATGCCGGCAATATCGACGAAACCGCTCTCGAACAGTTCCGGCGCCTGCTGGTCGTGCTGGGCCTGGACCCCCGCTTCGCCGGTATCGCCGCCGACTGGATCGACGCCGACCGTGATGCCGCGTTTCCCGACGGCGCCGAGGACCCCATCTATACCGGTCTGACACCGCCTTATCGCGCCGCCAACCAGCCGCTCACCAGCGCATCCGAGCTGGCCGCGATCGAAGGCATGGACAAGGCGAGTTTCGACGTGCTGGCGCCGCACATCGTCGCCTTGCCCGGCGGCACGCCCATCAACGTCAACACGGCAACCCCGGCGGTGCTGCAGTCCCTGGACGACGGTATTACGGCAACCGACGCCGAACGGTTGCTCGGCGAACGGGAAGAAGGCGGCTTCGGCGATATCGCGGGCACGTTTTCGAGCTTGTTACAGCCCGAGATGTTGAACCGGATCGACGACAAGAGCAGCTTTTTCCAATTGAAGCTAAGCGTGCGGATTGCTACGGTTCGCATCAGTTATTCCAGCATCTACCAGCGCGGCGCCGGGGGCAGCACGGTCCCGATCCTGCGCAGCTTCGGAACAATCTAGTCTTGGCCGAATATCTCGTTATCAGACCGCAGGACGACGATCTCGCGAGCTGGATCGCCGTCGACGATACCGGTGCGCGCCAGAGTCCGCCCGTGACCGGGTCCCTGGCCGAGGCCGCCGGCGATGCCGGTGAGCGGCAGGTCATCGTGCTGCTTCCGGCCGTGGACGTCTTGACCGTGACGGTCGATCTTCCCGCACGCGGCGCGAAGCTCCTCGCGGCGCTGCCCTTCGCCCTGGAGGACCGGCTGGCCGACGACGTCGAAGACCTGCACTTCGCGCCCGGCAGGCGCCTGCCCAACGGCCGGCTGCCGGTGGCGATCACGTCGCACCAGCGGATGCGCGACTGGCTGGACCGGCTGGCGGCGGCCGGTATCCGGCCATCGCGCATGGTCGCCGAAAACCAGGGCCTGGCGATCATACCGAACACGATGAGCCTGCTCGTCAGCGGCAACCGGCTGATGTTCAACGACGGCGTCGATACCGAGTTCGCCGTCGAGGCGCTGGCGCCGCTGGAACTCGTCGCGGCGAGCGGCGCAACACAGACCGAAAGCGCCGAAGACGAGCAACCGCCGCCTCGCCACCTGCTGGTCTACTGCGAACCGGCGGATGAGGAGCGTTTTCAAAGCGACTGGGAAACGCTCCGGCAAGAGCTCGACGGCGTTGACGTCAACCTGTTGCCGGACGGGGCCTTGCCGAGACTGGCCGTTACCGTGGCAAGCGGTGCGGGTGTGAACCTGCTGACGGGGCCTTACGGCGAAAAAGACGAGATGTCGAAGTTGCTCCGACCGTGGCGGTACGCAGCCATGCTGCTCGTGGGGCTGTTCCTTGCCGGGCTCGTGGGCAAAGGCGTGGACTATTACCGCCTTTTGGGCGAAGAAGCGGCACTCAAGGCCCAGTTTACGACCGAGTATCGCGAGATCCGGCCCGGTGACGCGCGGGAGGTCGTCGACCCGGTGGGTACGGTCCGGTCGCTGCAGCGAAGCCTCGGCGGTCCGGCCGGCGCGGCGCCCGTGTTCCTGCCGTCCTTGCAGCAACTATCGCGCGCGCTCTCCCAGAATCGTACGGCCGAGATCGAGCAAATCAGTTATCGCGCCGGCGTCGTCAACGTCAGCCTGACGGCGCCGGACGTGACGACGCTGGACCGGATCCAGCAACTGGTCAGCGAGTCGGTCCGGTTCAAGGCGGAGATCAAATCCACGGTGCAAGACGGCGACCGCATCAACAGCCGTATCGAGATTACCGAGGAAGGCGCGTGAGAGACTGGTTCGACTC
This sequence comes from Woeseiaceae bacterium, assembly GCA_028279985.1. Classification (GTDB taxonomy): domain Bacteria; phylum Pseudomonadota; class Gammaproteobacteria; order Steroidobacterales; family Woeseiaceae; genus UBA1847. The sequence continues at coordinate 124,124 of JANQMR010000002.1, read as the reverse complement.
GCTGGCGTTTCGAGAGCGGATTTTTGTCGCATCCGGCGCGGCCGTCGTCGCCGTCGCACTGTTCTGGGCACTGATCTGGTTGCCGATCGACAGAGGCCGCGACAGCGCTGCCGAAAACGTGGCCGCCTGGGAGCACTCGCTCGCGGAGTTACGGCCGCTAAAGAGCATGGCCGCGACAGCCGGCAGACCGGGCGGCCCTCGAATCGATCGCGGTCAGACTCCGGTCGTGATTGTAGACCGGACGTTGCGCGCCCGCGGGCTGGACCGGTCGCTGAAACGCAGCCAGCCGACGACCAGCACCGGGATTCGGGTCGAATTCGAAAACGTCGCCTTCGACGACCTGGTGCTCTGGCTCGGCGATCTGAGCGACCAGTACGCGATGGACGTGCAGGCCGGCAGTTTCTCCCGATCGGCGCGCAGCGGCGCGGGACGGATCAACGCCAGCCTGACCCTGGAGCGGCGCCTTTGACGCGGCAGGGCAAGATCTGGCTCGCCGCCGGCCTGGTGACCTTCACCATCGCCGTTGTCTCAAGCTTCCCGGCACGGGTCGCTTACCAACTCTCGTCACCGGCTTCCGTCGCGCTCGCCGGCATCGAGGGCAGCGTCTGGCGCGGATCGGCTCGCGAATCCAGTGTCGGCGGCGTGTATCTCAGAAACCTCCGGTGGCAGGCACACCCCTTTCTGTTGTTCACCGGCAAGCTCGTGTACACGATCGAGACGGAACCGGCTTCCGGTTTCATAGAAACCCGGATCGGCGTCGGCGTCGGCGGCACCGTCACGTTCAAGGGCCTGACCGGTTCGGTGCCGCTGGCCGTCCTCGCCGGCCCCACACGCATGAGCGGGCTCGACGGTACCGCGACGCTTCGTTTCGAACGCCTGGAAATACGCGACGGCCTGCCGGTCGTGGCAGACGGAACCGTCGAAGTCAGCACGCTCGTCATGCCCTTGATCGACCGCGCGTCGATCGGCGGTTATCGCGCCGAATTCTCGACCGGCGAGGACGGCGTCGTCGCGAACGTCGAGGACACCGACGGCCTGTTCGACCTCGCTGCCAGCCTGGCCGTTGCTGCGGACCGCAGCTATCGCTTCCTCGGCCAGGTCGCCGCAAAACCCGAAACACCGGAGAAACTCCGGCGGCAGATGGCGATGCTGGGACTGCCGAACGATCGCGGGCAACGTGAGGTCAGGCTGGAAGGGTCGTTGTAAGCGCAAGGATCTCCTGCCGGCGCAATACAATTCAGGCGGCCGCATCATGCGGCGGGTTACGAGTGATAGGCGCGACCGTCACGCGCACATTGCCCGTTCCGGTCCGCGTGGCAGCTACGATGATTGCACAAGGGCGGGATTTTCGCCCCTCGCGGCGACCGACCGCCGCTTCATGACTCCATAGAAACCGGTGGCGAATGACAAGACCCGGAACCGGGTCTACCGCATTCATTGATCGACAACACCGTACTCCGCGTGTTCGATGTCGCGTACAAGATCGTCCGGAAGCTCATCGATTCTGAAAACCCGAGTCTCACGCGCTTTCAGTCGAAGGTAGTGCTCATACTCTCCTTGGGATAGGAAAGCGCCAACGCGCCGCCCATTACTGGACACTTCCACCACGCGATCTTCTATCGCTTGATCCTTGTATCTACCAAAATTACGGGAGAACTCGGATGCCGAAATCAGCTCTGCCATCGATTTCGTCTCTTTGCGTATTTCGCGCATATTACGCAAAATGCGCTCTTTAATCAATGTTGCGCTGGATGCTTCGCCAACGGCATCGCTATGAAACGCTGCAACAACGGAAAATACAGCGCACAACGCGGCCGCTCACCGCTCCAGGCTTCGTAAACGACGGCGTATTTCTCGAGCTGCGGGCGGTAGCGCCGGAGTTGCTCCTCCAGAAAGTACTCGAGCCGCCCGCCTTCGTGAGTGCTGGTCTTGTAGTCCACGATCCAATGCGTTCCGGCATCGATTCGCACCCGGTCGATGACTGCATTGGTCATGCGGCCGTCGATGACGGCGGACAACGCAAGCTCGGCATGACCTTCACCGCCGAGCAGCCATTTGCCCTTCTCGTCGGCGAGTACGCCTCGCAAAGCTTCGTCCACCCGATCCAGTATCGCCGGGCGTTTGTCGGCGCCCACCCCCATTGCAACCAGCCAACGCTCGCTCACCGGCCGCGAATCCGCGAGGCTGCCCGGGCCCAGCCGGATATCGCCTTCGGCGGCCAGCTTGAGCCAACGGTGCACGATCGTCCCGGCCGACCGCGCGTCGGCGCCGACCCACTCGTAGCTTACCGCTTCGGCCGCCTCATCCGCCGTCGAGACCGGCTGACCGGGAACCGCCGTCGCAAGCGGTAGTTGCCAGGCACTGTCCAGACGTCGCAGCCGCGGCACCAGCCACTCCTGCTGCTCCGCCGCCTCCGTCGGAATAACACCGCGCTCGAACGCGGCGGCAAACGCCGGTTCCGCAGCCTCCCACAGCAGGCTCAAAAGACTCCGACCGTCCGGCGTCCGATAGGATTCCCCGTCCGCCGACAAGCGCGTATGTCCGAGCAGGTGCAGCGATCTGCGCGCACGCGTACACGCGACGTAGAGCAGTCTGGCCTGCTCGTGCCTGTCCTTCAGCGATTCCCGGGTTCGGATGAAACGGTGAATCGGGTCGCGCTCCAGTTCGGCACGCGGTCCCACCGGGCTGATCACCTTGTGTTCGCCGCCGTGCTCGTCGGGCAGGTCGAACCAGTCCAGCACCGGGCTTTCCCCCTGGCGCGGCACCCGCCCCAGGCCATACAGCAGTACGTGATCGAATTGCAGGCCCTTGGCGCGATGCATGGTCATCACCTTCAGGCGGGCATCGGCGTCGCTGGACACTCGTTCGAGATCGAGCTGCGCTTCGAGCTCGGCTACGTCTTCGAGCGTGCCGGCGATTTCCAGCCTCGACAGCACGTCGAAGTAACGATAGACGTTTTCGACGGCCTGCGGATCTCGGGCGATCGCACTGCCGCCGAGTTGCAGCCAGACCCGCTCGACGCGGTCGCGCAGTCCCTCCGTTCTTCGAGCCGCGCACATCGATTGGAAAACCGGCCGAAACCGGGTCACTGCCCCGCGGCCGTAAGCCGACAATGCCGCCAGTCGATCCTCGTCTTCCAATAGCTCGGGGACGGTCTTGTGACGGTCCTTTCCGACCAGCGCCAGCAGGTCGGTCCAATCCAGGCCAAGCGCCGGAGAGCGCAACACGGCAAGCCAGGCGAGACGATCGCCCGGATGCGCAACCGCGCGCGTGATCGCCAGGACGTCGATAATCTCGGGCAGGTCCGTGAGACGATCGATGTCTATGGCCTGATACGGTATCGCCGACGCCCTGAGCCGGGCCAGCAGTGCCGCGAGCTGTGTCCGGCTTCTGACCAGAACGGCGACATCCCCTCCGTCCTCGCCTTCGAGTATCCCCTCGATGATCCGCAATGCTGTACCGGCTTCCACGGTAACGTCGCTACCGAACAAAGGATGGACCTCGAGCACGCCGCCCCCCTCGAAGTCCGTCGCGGCAATCGATGCCGAGTAACTGACGGCACCCGTCGCCGGCTCGTTGGCGGCCGGCAACACTGCCGGAAAGTGCGCATTGAACCAGTTCACGAGGCGCTCGCCGGAACGGAAGTTCCGCCGTAGCAGCAGCGGTTGTAACTCGATGCCCGCAATCCCCTTGGCGCGGGCCAACAGGAACTGGGCGACCTCGGCATTTCGGAAGCGGTAAATCGACTGCATCGGATCGCCGACGCAGAACAGCGTCCGGCCGTCGCCGGCTTGCCAGCCGCCGGTCAGTGCCTCGAGCATCCGGTATTGCGCCCTGGACGTATCCTGCATCTCGTCGATCAGGATATGCCGCAGTTGGTAATCCAACAGCAAGGCAATATCGCCGGGTCGCTCCGCCGAGCCCAGCGCCTCGCCGGCCGTCAGCGCCGTTTCGATGTAATCGGTGACGCCGCGGACGGCAAACAGCCGATGCAACTCGGCGACCGCCAGCGGCAGCAGGCGAAACAGCGCAAGGAGCACAGACCATTGTTCGTCGCTGTAACGACACGGCGGCAATTCGCCCGCGGCATGCAGCCGACGGCGCAAGTCCTCGGCGTCGCCGAGCCGCGACAACAGCTCGAGCATGGCCTGTTTCGCCTCCTTGTCGCCCGGCGGAAACCCCTGGTTCTTGTTGACGGTCTTGCGCCACGCACCCTGCCGGGTCTGCAGGATCGTCCCGATCGCCTGCCATGCCGGCAAGCAGACGGGATCGGCCGCCGGCAGGCCGGCGTCGAGATCCTCGGGCCTCAGAATCGAACCCATGCCCGCGCCGGTGCCGGTGCCGGCCAGATTGTCGGCGGCATGGGCGAGCAAGGGTATGAGCTCACGCGACAAGGCCTCGTCGAAAGTCGCCCGCAGCGCTTCTAGCTGTGCCGAGACGACGGCTTCGAGCCCGGCCTCGAACTCCCTGCGCAACAGGGCACCGGTCTCGGCGTCGATCGCGCCTACCGCGACGAACGGCAACCACTGGTCGCGGGTCTCGAGCATCCGCGCGAGATAGGCGATATACAGGGCAGTGTTGGCATCGACGTGCAACAAGACCTCGCGCGTCGCGTCGCACAGGGCTCCGGGCTCGTCCAGCCAGTCCAGGGTCGCCGCCGCGGCGCGTCGATACAAAGCCTTGAGCGCGGCTTCGTCGGCGATCGAGCTGCCGAAAGTCGAGGCGGACGTCGTCAGGGGTTGCATGCGGGCAATCGCCGCGTTCAGCGAGTCCAGTGTCTGGATGCGCAGGCGGCGCGGATTGGTCAGGATCTCCCAGCAGCGAGCCTTATTGCGATCGAGCACCGCGCGAGCCGCCTGTGCCGTGATCCGCTCATGCGGCTTTGCCGGCGTTTCGCCGCGCGCCGCGCGCTGTAGTCCGGTCAGGACGCGCAGGCGCATCTCGGCGGCGGCCTTGCGTGTGAACGTGATCGCAAGCACTTCTTCCGGCTCGTCGACTTCCGCCAGCAGGGTGAGATAACGCTGGATCAACAACTCGGTTTTGCCCGAACCGGCCGGCGCCTGCACGATGAACGACCGACGGGTGTCCAGGGCGCTCGCGCGCGCTTTGGCATCGTCGTCCAGCAGCGAGTCGGGGGCGTCCATCGTCAATCGTCAATACCCCGTGTCAATACTCGTGAATGAGCTCGCCGAAACGGCTCAAGAGGTTCAGCGCACGCGCCTCGTCGCGGCTCTGCCTGGCATTGACCCGAACGTCGCCGGCCGCGAACCGCGAGGCGGCGCTCCCGACTACCGCCTGCCAGGCCTGAAGCCGGCGATCCCAGTCCTCGAGCTCGCAAAGGCCATGTCGAGCGCCATAGACATGCACCGGCTCAACGTCCACGTCGTAACGAAGACAATCCCCGGCGCCGTCGATGTGCACCGAGCGACTGTCCACGTTGTAGAGTCCGAGGGCGGATACCCGCTCCTGCAGCGCGCAGGCATACACGACGAGCTGTACCTCCCGGGGTTCCTGCTGGCTGTCGAGGAATCGCCGCCGGCTGCCGGTCTTGTAGTCCAGCACGACGAGCGAGCCGTCGGCGAGACGATCGATACGATCGCAACGAAGGCTGAGCGGCAAGCCGCCGACAGTGGCCTCGATCTCCTGCTCGACGGCAACGACCGAGAACGGCGGCCGCTCGAGGTCCGCCGCAATCACTTCGATCAGGAGCCGGGCGGTCCGTTCGCGTTCCAGCTCCAGCAACCAGCGTAACGGGCCATCCGCATGGCGCAGGTGTCGCGCGACGGCGGCGCGCGACGCCGCGGCGGCGCGGCGGGACAACGTTGCCGCCTCCCGGCCGCCGAGTTCTTTACTGTCCGGCAAGTCCCGATATAGCGCCTCGAGCGCGTCGTGGACGATCGCGCCGCGCAGGCCCGCGGACACCCCGTGCAAGATAGGCGACAAACGGGTGATGCCGAGCCGGCCGTAAGCGAAGGCGGTGAACGGATCGGACAACTGATTCTGGATCGTTGCCGCGCCGCCGCGAATCCGCTCCCCGGCCGTTACCGGCGGCACCGGCTCGGCCTTAACCTCGGTAACGGCGGCCTCGGCCGCGGCATACCAACCGGGGTCCTGCGGCGCCCGGTCGATCGGGCTGAAGTCGCCCAGCAAGAGCGTCGGCATCTGCTCCGCGCCGTCCACGCTGCGCGGGTAACTGCAGACGACCAGATCGGCGCTGCCGAGCAGGCGATCGACGACGTTCGCGGCGAATCGTGTCGTGTCCAGCGGATCGGCGTCCGGCATGCCGCGTTCGCGCTGCAGGCTCCGGGACAACAAGGGCAGCGGCCGCCCCGCCGGCGGCCAGTCGTCGGCCGTCATACCGGTAATCCAGAGCCTGTCGAAACGCATGCCGGCCGCCTCCAGCGGTCCGATCACGTCGAGCACGGCGCCCTCGACCTCGGGTTGGAAAATCGCCTCCGAGACGATGTCGACGAGACGCCGCACCGCCTCGCGCAGCGACAGGGTTTTCGCCACCAGCTCAAGCCGCGCAAGCTCGTTCAGCGCGTCGCGCCAACGGTTGACGAGCTGAAAGTCCTTGCTGTCCAGCGGATCGGCGCCGGGCCAGCCCATCGCAGCCAATATCTCGTCGAAGCGCCGTGCCCAGCCGGACGGCGAAGCGATGCGCGGCAGGTCGCGGGCCAGTGCCGCAAGACGCCGCAAGCGCGCCAGCCAGTCCATGGCATCGGCGTCGGCAGCATCGGCAACGTCGTCGCGGCCGCCGAGCGCCCCCAGGGCGAGCTCCGGTGTCCATTCGCGATCCGGCAGCTCGCGAAGCCGGCGCTCGAGTCTTGCGCGACCGGCAATGGGACCCGTGCCGACGCTGAGCGATCGGAGCAACACACTGATGTCACGGGTATCCAGCGGCTCGCCCAGCCAGCGCAGAACCAGCAAGGCCATCGAAACGCCCGGATACTCGACCAGTCTGCGTCCGTAGGACAGGTTGACGGCCGCCGCCGCCGGGTCGCTCCATTGCCAGCCCGGTACCATGCCTTCACGCAGCAGGCGCGCCGTGCGTTCCGCGTCTCGCTCGAGACCGGTGACGACCACGGCAACCGCCAATCCCGGCTCCGCCTCGACCTGATCCCGCGCCCAGCGACCGGCGGCGCGCAGCTCGGCGTCCGGATTGTCGTAGCTCACGCGGTAGACGGCGCCTCGATCCGCCCCGCCCCGTTCGACGATCTCGCAGCCGCGCGCGGCCAGCGCGTCGAGCAGGTCTCGTGTTTGCGGGGTGATCCTGTCGAATCCGACGAGAATCAGCCGGCGCGGAACGTCGAGCCTGTCCCCGTCGAGCAAGTCCTCGCCGAGCAGCCGCGCCAGCACCGACGCGGCCATCGCAGCGTCCATCCAGGCTTCGCGCTCCAGTTCGGCGGCATAACGCGCCGCGGCACGCGCGAACAGGCGTTGGTCCGGGCCTCGCGCCGTGTCCAGACAATCGCCAGGCGTCAGTCTCCAGGCATTGAGTTCGACCCAGGTATCGCGCGCCTGCCGGACCAGCGCGCCGAGGCTTGCGACCGGCTCGCCGAGCTCGCGCTCGAGCACGCGCTCCCACAACAGCAGGCTCTGCTGGGCGCCGAGCCTTGCGGGCGCACGGCGGATCGGCGCCGCGTCGAGCACATCGTCCACCCAATCGCGCAAGGCCCGTATCACCGGCGTTCGCCACGCCAGCTTGCCTTCGGCTGCCTGCAGTCGCGCGTATTCGGCGAGCAGCCTGCGCGCCAGTCGCCGGTTGCCGGTGACGAGCTGCGCGCCTTCGTGGACCGCTTCCGTCAACCAGCCGTAACTGGAGACTGTCTCGGAAGAATCGTTTGTCTCAAAATCGTTCATGGCCGCGTTCCGCTCTTGCAACGCCACCGAACGTCAACCGCCCCCGACTCGGACATCGATCAGTCGTATTGCTCCAGGAGCGAGTCGATCCGGTCGAACACGACGTCCAGGGTGTCGGTGTCGGGTAAGGTCGTGATGCGGAAATGATCGGTGTAACCGGTATTGAAACTGCTGCCGGGCGCGACGAGCACATGCCGGCTCTCGAGCAACTGCAGGGCGAACTCGTGATCGTCCAGTTCGCCGGCATAGCGGTCGTCGAGCTTGATAAACGCGTACATTGCGCCCATCGGCGCGTGCACGCTCAGGTTCGGCGAAGCGGCAACGCGGTCGATGACGGTCTGGCGCGACTGATACAGCCGTCCTCCCGGCTGTACGAGATCGGCGATACTCTGGAAACCGCCCAGCGCTGTCTGCACAGCCCACTGCCCCGGTACGTTGCTGCAGAGCCTTAGCGCCGAAAGCAGCTCCATGCCATGGATGTAATCCCGCGCCCGATCCAGGTCACCGCTGAAAACGCACCAGCCGACCCGGTAGCCGCAAGCGCGGTAAACCTTGGACAATCCGGAAAACGTCAGGCAGACGGCTTCCTCGGCAAGCGTCGCGAGCGGCACGAACTCGGCGCGGTCGTAGACCATCCGGTCGTAAATCTCATCGGCAAGCAACACGAGTTGATGCCTTTCCGCGAGCTCCGCCATCGCGGCGAGCGTTTCGCGATCGTACACCGCTCCCGTCGGGTTGTTGGGATTGATGACGACGATGGCGCGAGTCCGCGGCGACACCAGCGCCTCGATGGCGGCTACGTCCGGAATGAAGCGGTTCTCCGGCGCGCAATCGTAGTAACGAACGACACCGCCGTTCAGCGTCACGGCCGCCGACCACAGGGGATAGTCCGGGCTCGGCACCAGCACTTCGTCGCCGGGATTCAACAGCGCGCGCAAAGACAGATCGATCAGCTCGCTGACGCCGTTACCGATGAACACTTCTTCGACGCTGACGCTTTGGATGCCGCGGTCCTGCTGCGCCATGACGACGGCTTCCCTGGCCGGGAAAATCCCCTTCTGGTGACAATACGGCTCGGCCTGGCCGAGGTTCTCGATCATCGCAAGCCGCATCGTCTCCGGCGTCCGGAAACCGAACAGGCCCGGATTGCCGATGTTCAGCGAGATAATCTCATAGCCGCGTTTTTCGAGTTCGTAGGCCCGGTGCGCGAGCTGTCCACGAATCTCGTACTTGACGTTCTCGAGTGCCGTGCTGGCGGGTATTGCTGGTTCCATTGCCGGTCGTATCGCTATTCGTATTGCACTATTCGTATCGTGACCGCCTTTCGGTCGCCGGTGCACTGCCGTGAATGACGCGAGCGAGAATAACCCAAGCGGCGCACCAATACCGCGGAACATTGCCCAAGAAGACCGTCCAGAAAACCGTCTACGAAAACCGGTGCGACAAAAAACCCGGCCAACCTGTTCGGCTGGCCGGGCGGGTCCGCACGGAGATTGCGGATTGCGTGACCGAATCGCCTGGTTGGGAATGAGAAGCGATTCAGTCCAGCTCTTCGACCTCGGCGCCTTCTACGGGCTCGGGCGGCGGGGTCTGTTCGACAGCGGGTTCCTTCTTACCAAAACGAACCAGCAGGTCTTCATGTTCTTCCGGCGTCAGCTCGCGGATGGAAGCGATGCGGATTTTCTCCGGCCCGAAGGCCTCGTCGACCACCACTTCGCTGAATCCGGCACATATACGCCCGGACCTCGAGATAAAGCCCAGGTTCAGGCTCGATCTCAGGCCGAATGCCCTTCGCGACAGGATCACATGGTAGGTCCTTCGACCCGACCCGGTAACGATGAGATTGGCCTCGTCCAGTACCTGATAGTCTCGGACAGTCCCCCCCAAGATGCAATCCGAGCTCCGCGAAATCGGCTCGCCCGGCGCTTCCTGAAAGCTCTCGGGAGCGCCGGCACAGCCCCATAAAACACATGAAATAGCAAGTATAGTAAACTGTTTATACAAGGTTTTTAACCTTCCCTGCGGCCGTCGCACCGACCCGCCAAACCAACCCGGGCCAGGTGCGAATCCACCAGCTTCCGGGTCTTTGACGGTATTAAGTTCACGCCGGTTCCGCAAGTTTTGGACATGGGCGGCAGCCCCGGGCGACCTGGCCGCCAGGCGGCCGTTTCGGATCGTGTATCCGCTCGCGCCGGAACCCTGCCATGCTTATGGTAGATGCCTTGTGCGCCGGCGACCCCTCGTAGACAATACCCGGCCGGCGGCGAACCGGACCTCACGCCGCCGCTTGCGATGGAGAATTGACCGTGGAGAAGATCCTCGTCGGCCTGAAACGGGTTGTCGATTACAACGTGCGCGTACGGGTCAAAGCCGACGGCAGCGGCGTCGAGACCGACGGCGTCAAAATGAGTATCAATCCGTTCGACGAGATTGCGCTGGAGGAAGCCCTGCGTATCCGCGAGCGGGGCGAAGCCGGCGAGATCGTCGTCATGTCCATAGGGAGCAGCGACGCCCAGCAGCAGCTTAGAACCGGACTTGCGATGGGCGCCGACCGGGCCATTCTGGTCGAGACTGCCGGCGACATCGATCCCTTGAGCCGGGCTCGTGCGTTCCTCGAGATCGCCGGCCGGGAACAGCCAGGCCTGGTGCTGCTCGGCAAACAGGCGATCGACGACGACAACAGTCAGACCGGACAGATGCTGGCGGCGTTGTGGGGCCGGCCACAGGCGACTTTCGCGTCGCAAATCGAGCTCAACGGCGAAACGGCCAGGGTGACCCGCGAGGTCGACGTCGGTCTCGAAACCATAGAGGTAGACCTGCCGGCGGTAGTGACCACCGACCTGAGACTCAACGAGCCGCGCTACGTCAAGCTGCCCGACATCATGAAGGCGAAAAAGAAACCGCTGGACACAGTCGCCTTCGACGATCTCGGCGTCGAGGCGGCGCCCGTCATCCGCGAGACCGCGTTCGAACCGCCGGCGCAGCGACAAAAGGGCATCATGGTCGACGACATCGCGGGATTGCTTGCCGCACTCAGGGACAAGGGAGTACTTTGATGGCCAGGATACTGATCGTCGCCGAGCATGACGGCGAGAACCTGAACCCGAGCACGGCCAAGTGTGTCGCCTGCGCGGCCGACGTCGACGGCGCCGAGATCGACCTCGCCGTGTTCGCCGCGAACGGCGGTGCCGTCGCCGTCCAGGCCGCCGCTCTCGATCATGTCGCCCGGGTCCTCAAAGTCGATCGAGCCGAGAACGAACAGGCGTTGGCCGCGGTCATCGCCCCGCAGCTCGCCGCGCTGGCCGATGGCTACGATCATGTCCTCGGGCCCTCCACGACCTTCGGCAAGGACCTGATGCCCCGCGTCGCCGCATTGCTCGGAGTCAATCAGATCAGCGACATCATGAGCGTCGAGGGCTCGCATAGCTTCAAGCGACCGGTGTATGCCGGCAATGCCGTCGTCACGGTGGAGGCGCCGGCCGACCGAGTCGTCGTCGGCACGGTTCGAACCGCCTCCTACCGGGCCGTGGCCACGGCGGGTAGTGCCGCCGTGGAGTCGGTCGACCAGTCCGCCGACCTGCCCGACCACACCCGGTTCATCGAAATCCGGTCCGGGCAGTCCGACCGCCCGGATTTGCAGACCGCGGCGCGGGTCGTCTCCGGCGGCCGGGCGCTCGGCAGCTCTGAGAACTTCGAGCTGATCTTCAAGCTCGCCGACAAGCTCGGTGCCGGTGTCGGCGCCTCACGAGCCGCCGTCGACGCCGGTTACGTGCCGAATGAGATGCAGGTCGGGCAGACCGGCAAGATCATCGCCCCCGAGCTGTATTTTGCGATCGGCATATCGGGCGCCATCCAGCACCTGACCGGCATCAAGGACGCCGGCACCATCGTTGCGATCAACAAAGACGAGGAGGCGCCGATCTTCGAAGTCGCCGACGTCGGGCTCGTCGGCGACCTGTTTGCGATCGTGCCCGAGCTGACCGACGCCATCGCTTAGGCGCGCCCTCGACGGCTATGGCCGCTATAACTGATCGAGGACCGCCTCGGCCTTGCTGACCTCGAAGGCGCCGGGCGCCTCGACGGCAACATGCGAGGCCACGCCGTCGTCCACGATCAGCGCAAAACGCTGGCCGCGCGTGCCCATTCCGAAGCCGGTACCGTCGAACTCGAGACCGAGGGCCTTGGCGTACTCGCCGTTGCCGTCGGCAAGCATCGTCACCTTCTCGCCGACGCCGCGATCCTTGCCCCAGGCGTCCATGACGAATACGTCGTTGACGGCCATACACGCGATCGTGTCCACGCCCTTGGCGAAAATCTCGTCGGCGTGATCGACGAATCCTGGCAGATGGTTCATCGAGCAGGTCGGCGTGAATGCGCCGGGCACCGACACCAGCACTACTTTCTTGCCGGAAAACAACTCGTCCGTCGAAATCGCGCCGGGGCCTGAATCGGTCATTACCCCGAGCGTGCCCGACGGCATCTTGTCGCCTGCTTGTATCGCCATTTGGGCCATTTTGAGAATCTCCTGATCGTGTCTGTGGATGTATAAGGTATTCGACACGCCACGGCGGCCACCGCGACGCGATCCGCGATTCTATTAGGATTCGCCGGTAAGGTCATGTCCCGCACAGCTACCATCGTTACTGTATTTTTGGCGTCGCGTGACGCTTTATAATGCTGCATTGCATCAAGCGCTGTAGCCAACGATGCAAGCTACTTGCGGGCCAGGAGTTTCGATGGATTTCGCTTTAACCGAAGACCAGCAGATGATCCAGGACGCGGCGCGAGAGTTCGCCCAAAACGAAATCGCGCCGATCGCGGCCGAATTCGACGCCAGCGGCGAATTTCCGGTGGAGTCGATCCGCAAGGCGGGAGAACTCGGGTTCATGGGCGTCGAAGTGCCGGAGGCTTACGGCGGCGCAAACCTGGACCCGATCAGTTACGCGTTGATGATGACCGAGATTTCCGCCGCGGATGCCGCGCACGGGACCATCGTTTCGGTCAACAACTCCCTGTTCGGCGTGCCCCTGCTCGAATTCGGCAACGAGGAACAAAAACGGCGGCTCCTGACCCCGATCGCTTCCGGCGAGGTCAACGGCGCTTATGCGCTCACCGAACCGCAATCCGGTTCGGACGCGCGGGCGATGCGCGCGCGGGCGGTTTTGTCCGCCGACGGCAGTCACTACGTGATCAACGCGAAGAAATCCTGGATCACGTCCGGGCCGGTTGCCAGATACATCGTGTTGTTCGCGAATACCGGACCCGCAGACGGCGATGCGGCCGGAATCACGGCCTTCGTCGTCGATACCGCGGAACCCGGGTTCCAGTGCGGCAAGACCGAACCCAAACTCGGTATTCGCGCGTCGGCGACCTGTGAGATCGAACTGAGCGACTATTGCTGTCCCGTCGAAAACCGGATCGGTGAGGAAGGCCAGGGCTTCAAGATCGCGATGACGGTACTCGATTCCGGCCGTATCGGGATTGCCGCGCAATCGCTGGGTATCGCGCGTGCGGCTTACGAAGCTGCGCTCGAGTACTCCCGTGAGCGCAAGGCTTTCGGCGAGGCCATCGGCAGCTTCCAGTCCATACAGAACAAAATCGCCGACATGAAGCTGCGTATCGAAGCCTCGCGCCTGCTGGTGCTCGAGGCGGCCTGGGGCAAGGCGCGGGCGAAGAAGTCGGGTTCAAAGAACACGCTGAAGGCGAGTATCGCCAAGCTGTATGCCTCCGAGACGGCGATGTTCGTGACGCACCAGGCCTTGCAGATCCACGGCGGCATGGGTTACAGCAAGGAGTTGCCGCTGGAGCGTTACTTCCGCGACGCCAAGATCACTGAGATCTACGAAGGCACCAGCGAAATCCAGCGGATGGTGATCGCCCGCCACGAGACGGGGCTACGTTAGAACGGATCGAATTGGCGGGCGCCAGGTTCGTGCTCCTGGAAACAGAACGAATCCGGTACTACCTTTTGCGGTTCAGTACTCGTTGTCCGCGACGTGGACTACCAGCCCGTCGAGAGCGTCGCTGACTTCGATCTGACAGGTCAGGCGACTGTTCGGCCTGCGGTCCATCGCCGCATCGAGCATGCTGTCTTCCATGTCGTCCATTGCCGGCAGCTTGTCCACCCAGGCTTCGTCGATATAACTGTGACAAGTGGCGCAGGCGCAAGCCCCGCCGCACTCCGCGACGATACCGTCGATGTCGTTGTCGATGGCGCCTTCCATGACCGAGTAACCGTTTTCGACTTCGACGTCGCGGCGGCTTCCGTCCGGCGTAATGTAAGTGATCGTGGGCATTTCAATAGGCAATGGGCGATAGGCAATGAAAGATGGGCTATAAGCGACAGGCTACAAGCAATGAACTATGAACGATGAGAACCTGGACAAAGGCCGCGTAGTTTAAGGGCGTTGACCGAAACCGGTCAACGCCCTGCGGGAAAGACGCCTTATGAATTCGGGCTCAGAGGCGTTCGGTCGTGGCCCGGCGCTGTTCCACTTCCTGACGCTTCTGGTTTGCCGCCTCGCGCGCCAGCCGGATCTGGCGGTTGCGTTCGACGTCGGCTTCGATCACCGTGATCCACTGATTCGCGGTCCGGCGGGAACGCGGCGTCTTTGCCGCATCGCGGAAGGCCCTGATCGCGGTGTCGTAGCTACGCTTGTTGTACTGGCACATGCCGAGCGAGATCTGTGCATGGTCGGGGCTTTTCAGGCCGCCCTTGCGCAGGCCCGCCTGGACAGCCGATACACACTCGTCGAAGTTACCCAGATTCAGATGGGTGTTACCCAAGCGTATGTCGAGCTCGCCTTCGTCGCTCAGGCGAGCGGCTTCCGTGAGCGCCGGAACGGCCTTCTCGTCCTCCATCGCCAACATCCAGGCCTGTGACAGCAGACGGTAGTTTTTCTCGTTCTTCGAGACGCGGCCCGCCGCCATCTCCTTTTCCAACAGCATGGCCGCCTTGTACGGGACTTCGCGCTGCATGTAGAGCTGCGCCATCGTGACGAGCTCGTTCTCCTTCTCCAGCATCCGCTGGGTGTTCGCCGCCGAATAGGCGGCAATCAGGTTGTCTTCTTCGCCGAGCTCGGTGAAAGCGCCGGCGAGCGAAAACCAGTAACGCTTGTTCGGCCAGTTCTCCAGCAGGATCTTCTGGATGTCCCGCACCTTGGCGTAGTTCTCCTGCTGGAAATACGCGAAGTTCAGGAGCACGTACCAGTCTTCCTTGATCGGCTTGCCGCGGGCCTCGGCGACCTGCATCGCGTTCTCGATCGGTTCGATCATATCCGAGTACCGCTGGACCTGGTACAGGTTCTGCGCCTTGAGAATGAAGGGCTCCGGCGCCGGGTTGGTCTCCATTACAAACCACTTGTCGAGCTTGTTCAGAGCCTGCTGATACTGCTCCTCCATCATGTAGAGCTGGGCCAAGGTGTAAGTGGTCTGCTTGGCCATTTGCGGTTCCAGGCTCGGAATCGCCAGCATGCGCTCGTAAGTCTCGATCGCCCTGCCGGTGTTCTCCATGCTGTAGTACACAAAGCCCAGGTAGTTGAGCACGTTGGCCTGCTCGTACTCGGTCAGCTTGTCGGGGTTGTACAGCGCGTTGAGCTTGCGCAAGGCCGCATCGTAGTTCTTGGCGTCCACGTCCTCCTGGGCCTTCTGGATTCTCTCGTAGACCTCCTTGCTGACGGCTTGCGCCTGCTTGGTCTTTTGCGGAGGCGGCTCCTCGTTCTGCGCCTGGACCGGCCCCAACATCAAAAAGCCGACCGCGCCGGCGACACTGGCGATGATTCTGAATCGACGTGGTATCTGCATGGCGGAACGGCTCCTAGAGTGCTCGGTGACGGGTGCTCAGTGACGGGTCGGATGCGCTACTCCGACGTCATCCTTCGATCTTGAACGTGATCCTGGTCTTGACGCCCTGTACCGCCACCGGTTGGCCGTCGACGACGCGGGGTTTGTACTTGAACTTCAACACGGCCCGAATCGCGGCCCGCTCGAACAGGCTGCTGGTCGAGTACGTCACGATCGGGTTATCCACCGTGCCCGTCGTCGTCACGGTGAATTCGAGATCGACATATCCTTCCAGCCCCCGCGACAGTGCCCGCGCCGGATACACCGGTGCGACGCGCACGATCGGCAGATAGTCGCCCTCGGCGATGTTCATGCCGGCCGGTCCGGACAGCGCGGTATCCGCATTGACGGTCGGCTGGGCGATCGTGATCAACGGCGCCGACGGATCGATGTTGTCCATCTCCTGGGGCGGTGTTTCCGGCGGCGTTTCCGGCGGCGGCGGCGGTTTCTCGGGCTGGAAGTCCTCGACGTTCAGTGCCTCGTTGCGCTTGACGCGCACGAAATCGAGCTGGGCGCGCTCGCGGGGCTTGGTCAGCGCCTGCTTGCCGGTTGCGATCAGGAGTTGCATGACAAACAACAGCGTCATCGTCACGGCGACGCCGATGACGATCGAAAACACGTATCGTCCCATCATTTCATTGCTCTCCTCGGCGCTTGCCTACGCCGTCTGTAGCCGTCGGCAGGAGCATTGTAAAATAGACCGCCACTCCCCTGCCGGGTTCCTTAACTCATTCGTCATTCATTCGTCGAGCGCCGATATCGACACGTTCCGGACGCCGACATCCTGCGCGGCCTTCATGACGATTCTCAACATCTCGTTGGTGGACTCGTTGTCCGCCTGGATGACCATCGAACCCTTGGGGTTCTCCAGATACAGCTTCTCGATCCGCGAACGCACGGCGCCGACATCGACGACGTTGCGATCGATCCAGATCTCGTTACTCGGGCTGATCGCCACGAGGATTGCGGCGTCTTCCTGTTTATCGGCTGTCGGCGCGTCGGTCCGGTCGACGTCGATGCCAGCCTCCTTGATGAACGAGGCCGTGACGATGAAGAAGATCAGCATGATGAACACGACGTCGAGCATCGGCGTCAGGTTGATTTCTTCCGATTCTTCCTGGTCGCCCATTCCGTGTTGATTTCGCATTGGACCTGACCTCTTTCCTAATCCGCAAGCGAGATGCCGTACACGCCTGCCTGCCGCGAGGCATCCATGACCTCGACCAATAGCTGGTTCTTCGATCTGGGATTCGCCTGGATGACGACCGACCCCTCGGGGTTCTCGGCGTGCAGGCGTTCGATATTGGCCCGCACGGCCCGCGGGTCGATCAGGCGCCCGCCGATGTAGATGTCGTTGCTCTCGCTGATCACCACCAGGATGTTGGCGCTTTCCTGCGTGACCTGCTGCTCCTGATTATCCGGCCGGTTCACGTCGATGCCTGCCTCTTTGACGAAGGAGGCCGTGACGATGAAGAAGATCAGCATGATGAACACGACGTCGAGCATCGGCGTCAGGTTGATCTCGTCGGATTCGTCTTCGACGTTGAGCTGCGCTTGGTGTTTCCGCATGTCGACGTTATCCCCTCGCTGTCCTAGTGGTCCATCGTCAGCGAATCCTCGAGGAATTCGACTTCACGTGCGGCCCGCCGCGTGAGCAAGGTTACCAGGAGCACCCCCGACAGTGCACCGACCATGCCCGCCATGGTCGGCACCGTCGCCTGCGACACACCGGCCGCCATTGCACGGACGTTACCCGAGCCCGATACGGCCATGACCTGGAATACGCTGATCATGCCCGTTACGGTACCGAGCAGGCCGAGCAGCGGACAAAGCGCCACCAGGGTCTGGATCATGTCGATGCCTCGGTTGGTGGCCACGCTGAATCGCGAGATCATCAATTCGCGGATCTGGTGCGCGTTCCAGGAGCGTCGCTCCGAACGCGACTCCCAGGCGTCGTGAATCTCTCTGGCCATTGCCCGCATCGGCGCCCGCATGAACATCAGCCGCTCGACGATCAGCACCCACATCAGGAATATGGTCACGGCGATGGCTTTCAGCACCGGCCCGCCGAGATTCATGAAATCCCGGATGGCTTCGAAAGCGTCTGCTATGAAAAGCATGTCCGCTCCTTAGGCTTCGTGCCGGCTCTCGGAGTGCTGTGCAACCAGCCCCGCGCTCTGCGACTGCAGGATATTGACGATCCTGCGGCTCTGTCCACTGACGATCGTGTGCAACAAGACCATCGGGATCGCCACGACCAGTCCCAGTACCGTCGTCATCAGCGCCTGCGAGATACCGCCCGCCATCAGCTTGGGATCGCCGGCACCGTACAGCGTGATGACCTGGAAGGTCTGGATCATACCGGTAACCGTTCCCAAAAGACCCATCAGCGGCGCCACGACCGAGATCACCTTGATGAACAGCAGGCCTTTGGTCAGCGCGGGCATTTCCTTGAGCGCCGCCTCGCTCAGCTTGAGCTCGATGGTCTCGGTGTCCGCCTGCCTGTTGCTCTCGTAGGCGGCGAGCACGCGGCCGAGCGGATTGTCGGTCGAGGCGCTGTCGCGCTTGAGCTGCGTACGTACCTTGTTGCTGGCGGCAGACAGGCCGATGAAACGCCAGATTGCAATCAGCAGGCCGACGATACCGAGGAAGATGATCGAATAACCGACGATGCCGCCGTCTTCGATCCGGTCCCCGATCGTCTTGGACTGCACGAGCAGGCCCAGAATCTGGCCGCGAGTGCCGTCCAGGCCGAAAGCGACCATGCCGGAATCCTCGGCACCCATCTCCCTGGCCGAACCGGTGAAGCGACTCTCAGGCTGCCTCGCCAGTTCCGACACGGCGCGGTCTTGGTACTTGAGATAACCGATGTCTTCGTTGACGATGTTGAACAGGCCGACACGGACGATCGGCATGACCGATTCGGTGCCGTCGGCGGCGCGCACGGTATGGTTGAAGCGGACGACCTTGCCGGACTCGTTGATTTCGCGCTGCAGCTCGAACCAGAGCCGCTCGATGTCCTCGATCGACGCCAGCGAATTGGCGCCCGCCATCTTGTTACCCAGTGCAAACAGGAACTCCTCGCGCTCCGGATACTGGATGTTGGTCAGCGACTCGCTGAAGCGGCCCTGCGTGTCGCCGGAGACGGTTTGCAGGACGCCGAACAGCTCCTTCAGCGCACCCAGACGCTCGTCCAGGGCCGCGCGGGCCGAGACGATTTCGGCCTGCTGGTCCTCGAACAACTGCTCGAGCCTCGCACTCTCCCGCTCCAGGCGGGTACGCTCGGCACGGGCCTGGTTCAGCAGTTGCTGCTGTTCGTTGCGGCGCTGCGCAAATTCGGCTTCACGCCGGCGCGCTTCCTGAGAATCCCGCGACTGGCCCTGTTCGATCAGGTCGAGGAGCTCGTCCAGGCTGACGGCTTCTTCCTGCGCGGATACGGCGGTGGCGCCCAAGGCCAGCACACCGGCGGCGACTGTCACTATTGCAACACGTTTCATTATGACGCCTCCGTTGCAGCCGGTACCGGGATTATGATGATCTCCGGCGCGATCAACTGTTGCGCCATCCGTAAGCCCTTGCGGACTTCGGCGCGGGCGGAGTTGTCGATCACCCACTCACGCGCTGCTGCGTCCCAGTAACCCGTAGTCCTGGCGTCCTCGGACTGGAAGTACAGGCCGACGCGTCCGATCCTCAGCATGTTGAAACTGACCATTGCCCCGTTGTCGCCCAAGGGCAGCGACTCCCGGTAGAACTCGGACGACGAGCCGTAGTCGTTTTCGATCTGGTAGGCCTCCATCACCTTGCGGAATTTCTCCGCGACGCTGACATCGGAACGCTCCATGATGTTGTGGAGATCAGCGATGCGATTCCTGCGTTCTTCCATCAGGAACGGCACGTCGAGCGCGATCGACTGTTCCAGCCCGTCGATCATGCGCTCCATCAACGGAAAGATCTGGCGGTTGATCACGTCCACCTGATCCATCGACAAGGCGATGTCCTCTAGCACGGCCTGCTGGCCGTCGGTCTGCGCCCCCATCAGGCGGTTATAGACCCTGAGCCCGTCGATCTCCTTGTTGATGGCGCGGTACTGGTCCTCCAGGGAGCGGGTACCTTCAACAATCTGGTTGATACGTTCCTGAGATTCCTGGGCCAGGTTCAGCCGCCTCTGCTCTGCCTGCAGAACCTGATCGACGGTCTGGGCGAAAACGCCGCCGGATCCCACAATTACCGCCGATGCGAAGATCGCTACGGTAATGCGCCGACTGCTGCTTATGCACCGTTTCATGGACGCTCCTTAAAGCTCTTCATAACTTGTCAAAATTCTTTGTCAAAATTTCGGGAGAGTGATGCAGCGCACACGCTGGATACAACCACATCGTAAAGTCTAAAGAATAAAACGATGCGCCGGAAGCGCACTCGCCGGTATCCACGACGCTCTCCACTATCGCCGTGGCATCGAAACCTCTATTTTGGACCTCGGGTTTACTGTCTATGCACCAGGCTGGCCGAAACTACCGTGTCAGGCTACCTGCTTTTTGTCCCTAAGTGTTTTTGTTGGGCCCCGCTTGTTGGCGTCAAGAATAACATATGCTTGCGCCATGGCCAGCCCAACGTCCGCACCGGGCCCGGCGGTCCCGCCCGGGGCGCCGGGCCCGCGGTATCGAGGCATTGGTAACACAAGTAACTGATATCTCGTCAGTTGACAATAGGCAGGCGTTCCAACATGATCCGCCCATGTTCACGATGCGGCACACGGCGCACGGCGGAGGCGGGCTGGGGAAGGTTTTCCCCTCGCAGGCACTCCGTGCGCTCGTGCTTCTTCTCTGCAGGAGAAACTGCGGGTAAGAGCGTAGCCGACTTAGTAGACACGCAAACCCCGCATCCCGAGAGGATCGTGGGGTTTTTTTTAGTTGGCGGACCTAGCGGTCTGCGTGGGGATCTGCGCGGCAGAAACGGATGATACGAGGAAACACATGATGAAAATGTACTCGGAGGCGGACGTCGATTCGTCGAGTCTGGCAGCAAAACAGGTCACGATCCTGGGTTACGGCAGCCAGGGCCGCGCGCACGCGCTGAACCTCCGCGACTCGGGTTTCGACGTCGTAGTCGGCTTGCGTCGCGACGGCGCGAGCTGGGCCAAGGCCGAGGCGGACGGCCTTCGCGTCATGGAACCGGCGGCGGCGGTCGAAAACGCCTCGATAATTGCGTTCCTGACACCGGATATGGTCCAGCGGCAACTGTACGAGTCGGTGCAAACACAGATCCCGCAAGGCGCCGCGCTGTTATTCGCGCATGGATTCGCGATCCATTTCAAGCTGATCGAACCCCGCAGCGACCTGGATGTCGTTCTCATTGCGCCCAAGGGACCCGGTGGACTGGTAAGACGGCAGTATGAGGAAGGCCACGGCGTCCCCTGTCTGGTCGCCATCCATCAGGACGCATCGGGCGAGGCGCTGGCGCTGGCGCTGGCCTACTCCGCCGGTATCGGCGGTGCGCGGGCCGGCGTCATCGAGACGACGTTCGCCGAGGAAACCGAAACCGACCTGTTCGGCGAACAGGCCGTGTTGTGCGGCGGCGCCACGGAGCTGATCGTCGCGGGCTTCGAAACCCTGGTCGACGCGGGTTATCAACCGGAAGTGGCGTATTACGAAGTCATGCACGAGATGAAGCTGATCGTCGACCTGTTGCACGAGGGCGGTCTCAAGAAGATGCACGAGTTCATCAGCGACACCGCGGCCTACGGCGACATGGTCAGCGGCCCGCGAGTGGTCGACGAACACGCGCGCAAGAAGATGAAAGAGATTCTGAGCGACATCCGCGACGGCACTTTTGCACGTAACTGGATCGCCGAGAACGAAGCCGGCATGCCCGAATTCCGCCGCATGATGGAAGCGGATCTCGAACACCCGATCGAGACGGTCGGGACCGACCTGCGCGGCCGGATGGATTGGCTGACGGGTTAGCGACGCGGAATCGGGGCGCTTGCTACAGAAAGTCGGCAAGGGTAGAGATCGATGAACGGCGATCGCATCGGTAGATCCGACACGACGCCGCCGGGGAGAAGCTGATGGCCAGAGACGACATACGGATCTTCGACACGACTTTGCGAGACGGCGAACAGGCGCCGGGATGCAGCATGACCTTGCGCGAGAAGCTTCGTGTCGCCCGCGCGCTCGCCGAACTCAACGTGGACATCATCGAGGCCGGCTTCCCGGCAGCCTCCCCCGGCGACTTCGAATCGGTCAAGGCGATTGCCGACGAGGACCTCGGGCCCGTTATCTGCGGTCTCGCCCGGTGCAATCCCGAAGACATCGAGAAGGTCCACGCCGCCGTTCGCGGCGCAAGCCGGCACCGCATACACGTCTTCGTCGCCACCAGCGCGATCCATCGCGAGCACAAGCTCAGAATGGCCAAGGAGGAGATCATCAAGAGCGCGGTCGGCGCGATCTCGATGGCGCGTGAGCTCTGCGACGACGTCGAGTTCTCGCCGGAAGACGCATCGCGCACCGAGCTCGCCTATCTCGCCGAGGTCGTCACGGCCGCGATCGAAGCGGGCGCAACCACGGTCAACATCCCGGATACGGTGGGTTACACGGTGCCGGCCGAGTTCGACGAGTTGTTCCGGTATCTAAAGGCACACGTTCCGGGCATTGACGACATCACGCTGTCCGTACACTGCCACGACGATCTCGGCATGGCGGTCGCCAACAGCCTCGCGGCAGTGCGCGCCGGCGCGCGCCAAGTCGAATGTACGATCAACGGCATCGGCGAGCGTGCCGGCAACTGCAGCCTCGAGGAAATCGTCATGGCGCTTGCGACACGCGCCGAGTTCTTCGGCGCCGGCACCGGTATCGAGACGACACGTCTGTATCCGACCTCCCGCCTGGTGTCCAGCATCACCGGCATGCATGTACCCCGCAACAAGGCGATCGTCGGGGAGAACGCATTCGCCCACGAAGCCGGAATACACCAGCACGGCATGCTGCAACACGCCTCCACCTACGAGATCATGCGGCCCGAGGACGTGGGCTTGAGCCGTTCGAATCTCGTGCTCGGCAAGCACAGCGGCCGGCACGCCTTTCGCGATCGCGTCCGCGAGCTCGGTTTCGAGCTGGACGACTTCGAAACCAACTCGGCGTTCCTGGAATTCAAGAAGCTGGCGGACAAGAAAAAAGACGTCTACGACAGCGACATCGAGGCAATCATCATGAGCTCCGACGCCACGTCGCCTGGCCCCTGGGTGCTCAAGTCCTGGCGGGTCGAAACCGGCACCGACCGGGATGCCACCGCACACGTCGAACTGATCGGCGAGAACCAGCAGACGACAACGGCGACGGCCGATGGCGACGGCCCGGTTGCCGCCTCTTTTCTGGCGCTGGAACAGGCGACCGGCATCGATCTGGAGCTCAAGAAATTCGAGGTGCACAGCGTGTCGGTGGGCGAGGATGCCCAGGGCGAGGTTACCGTCACGGTCAGTCATGACGGCTCGGACTATCGCGGCCACGGCACCAGCGTCGACATCGTCGAAGCCGGCAGCCGTGCCTATCTCGAAGTCATCAACCGGGTCTTGCGGCGTCGCGACCGTGGCGCGCGACGCCCTACGCCGCCGACGCGGGCGACGATTTGAAGGCGGGCTCGGCAGTGAACCCCATGTCAGTGAAGCACCGGCCGTACGTTTCGACAAAACGGAGAGTTGAAGCGCCATGACCCCTCCAACCACGCTGTTCGACAAAGTCTGGTCCGACCACATCGTCGTAGACGAGACCGCAGACACCCCCGCGGTCTTGTACATCGACCTGCACCTGATTCACGAGGTGACGACGCCGCAGGCATTTGCCTTGCTGAAAGCGCGCGGCTTGAAGGTCCGCCGGCCGGACCTGATCCTGGCGACGATGGATCACTCGACGCCGACGACACCGGTGCACAGCATTCGCGACCTTGCCGTCGTCGGCGAAAACGCGGCGCGGCAGATCGACAAGATGCAGGAAAACTGCGCCGAGTTCGGCATCGAGTTGCTGGGCTTCGACAGCGACAAACGCGGCATCGTCCACGTCATAGGCCCCGAGCTCGGCGCGACACAACCGGGCAAGACCATCGTCTGCGGCGACAGCCACACCAGCACCCACGGCGCTTTCGGCGCGCTGGCCTTCGGCATAGGCACGACCGAAGTCGGCCACGTGCTGGCCACGCAGTGCCTGCTGCAGCGCAAGCCCAAGACCCTGTCCATCCGGGTGGACGGCCGGCTTGCCGACGGCGTCGGCGCGAAAGACCTGATCCTGGCCATCATCGGCAAGATCGGCGTCGACGGCGGCACCGGCCACGTCATCGAATACGGCGGCGAAGCGATCGAGGCGATGGACATGGAGGCACGAATGACGGTCTGCAACATGTCGATCGAAGGCGGCGCCCGGGCCGGCATGATCGCACCGGACGACGTGACGATCGACTACCTGAACGGCCGGCCGATGTCACCGCAGGGCGCGGACTGGGACAAGGCCGTCGCGCGCTGGCGGAGCCTGAAGTCCGACGATGGCGCGGCATTCAACAAATCCGTCACGCTCGACGCCGCCGCACTGGAACCGATGGTCACCTTCGGCACCAATCCCGGCATGGTGGTCGGCGTCAACGATCCCGTGCCGGGTCACGACGGCGACCCGAGTTTCAAGAAGGCCTTGGACTACATGCAGGTGACGCCGGGCAAACCGCTGACGGAAATGCCGGTGGACGTCGTGTTCATCGGTAGCTGCACGAATTCGCGGCTCGGCGATCTCAGACAGGCCGCGAAAATACTCGAAGGCCGCAAGGTCGCCGACGGCGTTCGCATGCTGGTCGTGCCCGGCTCGCAGCAGGTCAAGAAGGCGGCGGAAAACCTAGGCCTAGACCGGGTTTTTACCGCCGCCGGCGCCGAATGGCGGGAGTCCGGCTGTTCGATGTGCCTGGGCATGAACGGCGATACGGTAGCCGGCGGCCAGCTCAGCGTCAGCACCAGCAATCGCAACTTCGAGGGACGCCAGGGTATCGGCGCACGCACCGTGCTGGCGAGCCCGGTGACGGCCGCCGCGTCGGCGATCGCCGGCCGGGTGGCCGATCCCCGTCCCTTGCTTTGACCCGGCATCGCCGTTTTCTGACGAGGGCATAATGCAGGCGCTACGTGAAATCCGATCCAGAACCGTCGTGCTGCCGGTCAAGGACGTGGACACCGACCAGATCATACCGGCGCGGTTTCTGACGACGACCACGCGCGAAGGGCTGGGCGACGGGCTGTTTTACGATCTTCGGTTCAATGCCGACGGCAGCCGCAAGGACGACTTCGTGCTCAACCGGCCCGAAGCCCGGGGCGCCGGAATCCTGGTCGCCGGCAATAACTTCGGCTGCGGCTCGTCGCGCGAACACGCACCGTGGGCCCTGCTCGATTTCGGCATCCGCGCCGTCATCTCCACCGAAATCGCCGATATCTTTCGCAACAACTCGCTCAAGAACGGGCTGTTGCCGATTGTCGTCGATACCTCAACTCATGCCTGGTTGATCGAAAACCCCGGCGCCGAGCTAACGATCGACGTTGCCGCGTCGACTCTGGCCTTGCCGAACGGGCGCACGGTCGAGTATCCGATCGACGGATTCGCCCGGTATTGCCTGCTGGAGGGCATCGACCAGCTCGGTTTCCTGTCACAGCAGGCCGAACGCATTGCGGCCTACGAGGAGCAACGGCCCTGGAAGCCCTGATTACGCTGCTGCCGGGCGACGGCATCGGCCCGGAGGTAACGGCCGCCGGGCGCCGCGTGCTGGAACGCATTGCCGACCGGCACGGTCACCGTTTCGACTTCGACGAACGGCTCGTCGGCGGCGCCGCTATCGACGCCACCGGTCAGCCCCTGCCGGCCGACACGGTCGCCGCCTGTCGGGACAGCCACGCAGTGCTGCTGGGCGCGGTTGGCGGACCGAAATGGTCTGACCCCGGCGCCGCGGTCCGGCCCGAACAGGGATTGCTGGCCTTGCGCGCCGTGCTCGGCGTGTTCGCCAACCTGAGGCCGGTGCGCGTGATCGACGAGCTGCGCGCGGCATCGCCGATTCGCGCCGATCTACTTGACGGCGTGGACCTGATCGTCGTCCGCGAACTGACCGGCGGCATTTACTTCGGCGACAAACACCGTGACGCCGATTCGGCCACCGACGTCTGCACCTACCAGGTCCACGAAATCGAACGCATACTGCATGTCGCCGCCCGCCTCGCCCGCAGCCGGCGCGGCCGGCTCTGCTCGGTCGACAAAGCCAACGTGCTGGAAACCTCGCGGCTGTGGCGCGAGACGACCGATCGGCTGATCGCCACCGAATATCCGGACATCACTCTGGAAACCCTGCTGGTCGATGCCGCCGCGATGCACTTGCTGAGCCGCCCGGCCGACTTCGACGTCATCGTCACCGAAAACATGTTCGGCGACATCCTGACCGACGAAGCCTCGATGCTGGCCGGCTCGCTGGGCCTGCTGCCATCCGCGTCGCTCGGCGATTCGAAACGCGGCCTCTACGAACCGATCCACGGCTCGGCGCCAGACATCGCCGGCCGGGGCACCGCGAACCCCACCGCAACGATCATGAGCGTCGCAATGCTGCTCCGCCATAGCCTGTCGCTGGACGAAGAGGCCCTCGCGATCGAATCCGCCGTCAGAACCGCCATCACCAAAGGCGCCAGAACCGCCGACATCGCCACCGACGGCGAAACGGCACTATCCACGGACCAGTTCACCGAAGCCGTGCTCGCGGAACTCTGACCGCCTACCGCGCAAGGTGACGCACTACCGCCCGGCGCGCAGTCGTTTCACCTGCGAACCGTTTGACAGCCGGCGCCAACCGGCGCGACCACTGCCAAGCACCCCAAAGCTCGACGCGAAGGGGTGGGTGCGGGGATGTTTCACCGAGCGAGTTTGCGAAGCTGTTTGAGCGAATGAAATATCCCCGCGCCCACCCCGCTCCAGAGTCGATCAGAACGTCCCACACAGGAAAGGAGTCTGCCCTCATCTGAAAGGACTAGCCCGCCCCGCTCCGAAGCTAATCCCCTCAAACAGCGGTACCGCAGCCAGTAATCAAGCCACGGCAACCGCCTTCGAACACGACACGGCCTCCGCCGCGGCCACTCCCCCAAGCACGTCGTCGATCAAATCGCCGGTACTCTCGAGCCCCACCGACAGGCGGATCAAGGACTGGCTGATACCGGCTTCGGCCAACGCCGCCGCGCTGACCGGCGCATGCGTCATCGAAGGCGGGTGACAAACCAGGCTTTCGACGCCGCCCAGGGACTCCGCCAGCGAGAACAGCGCAAGATTTTCGACGAACGCGCGCACGGCAGCCTCGCCGCCGTCGATTTCGAAACTGACCATGCCGCCGAACCCGCTTTGCTGGCGCGCCGCTATGGCATGACCGGGATGAGACGCAAGACCCGGGTAGTAGACACGCTTCACGCACGGCTGCTCGTCGAGAATGATGGCCAGCGCATTGGCGCTCTCCTCGTGCTGCCGTATGCGCGTATGCAGGGTACGAATCCCGCGCAAGGTCAGGTAGCTGTCGAACGGCGCGCCGGTGATGCCCAGGCAATTGCCCCACCAGGCGAGCTTCTCGGCAAGCACCTCGTCGGCCGCGACCACCGCGCCGCCGACCACGTCGCTATGGCCGTTGATGTATTTGGTGGTCGAGTGGATGACCAGATCGGCGCCCAGCTCGATCGGCCGCTGCAAGGCCGGCGACAGGAAGGTGTTGTCCACGGCAAACAGCGCGCCGCAGCGTTTCGCGGCGTCGGCCACGGCGCGGATGTCGGTAATCCGCAGCAGCGGATTCGACGGCGTCTCGGTCAGGATCAGCTTCGGGCCGCGCTCACAAGCTTGCGCCAATACCTCGGCGTCGGTTTGGTCGACGAAAGCGACGTCGAAATGCCCCTTGGCCGCGAGGTGCTCGAACAGCCGGTAGGTGCCGCCGTAACAGTCGTGGGGCGCAATCAGCAAATCGCCCGGATCGAGCAGATGGGTCGTGAGCGTCAGCGCCGCCATCCCCGACGAGGTCACGACCGCGCCGGCGCCGCCTTCGAGCTCGGCCAGCGCACCGGCCAGCGCATCTCGGGTCGGATTGCCCGAGCGCGTATAGTCGTACTCCCGCTTGTCGCCGAAGCCGGCGAACGCGAAGTTCGAGGAAAGGTGCATCGGCGGTACCACGGCTCCGTGCTGCGTATCCGACTCGATGGCGGCACGAACGGCGCGGGTGGCGGTACTGGTCGAGGATGTCATTGTCGTCTCCGTAAAGGTTCCAGGTTGCTTTCGCTCTCATCGGAACCCTGCGAAGACCGTCGCGGCGTTTGCGACACTTGCAAGGGAGGGTTGGCGTGCTCCATCGGCCGGACCATCCGTGCCGCTGCACTGACCCTCATCTTTCGATGACGTTCGCTGAACGTCTCCGCAGGAGTTGGCACCTTTTCAGGATGGTTAGTCCTGAAGGTTGCCCCGGCGTCTTCGGGCCTATCCCTCAGCCGGTCTCGATGAGTGTTGCGAAGTTTATGAGTGGATTGCCGTCGAGGTCAAGGTATCGGTTCCACGAATTTAATCCCGACTGAAACCTTTCCCTCCGCCCCGCCTGCATGACGGTACGTCTCGAACCGACGGCTAAGGGGTTGCCCTCGGACCGGCTTTGTATTAATGTACTAACGTGTTAATACACTATGACATCGGGAACGGCCCCCCATAAACCCGCATGAAACCGAACCGCCACGAAACCGAACGCCAGCAGGCCCGGGCCGAAAACGCGCTGTTTCGCGCTGTCGTCAGCCTGCGAGACGTCGACGAATGCCGGAAGTTCTTCAAGGACCTCTGCACGCCGGCGGAACTGCAGGCGCTGGTAGACCGCTGGCACGTCGTCGAGTTGCTGGAACAGGGCCTGCCCTACCGGCGAATCCACGACCTGACGGGCGTCAGCGTGACGACGATCGGCCGTGTCGCGCGTTTTCTTTCGGACGGATTCGGCGGTTACCGCGCCGTCATCGACCGCACTGCCTCCGACCACGTCAAATCCCACTGAGGAACCCCGACAATGAGCAGTTCCGCGCAGCGCATCAAAATTGCGGTGCAAAAATCCGGGCGTCTGACCGACCACTCCTTCGACCTGCTGGAACGGTGTGGTCTCAAGCTCAGGAAGAGCAAGGACCACCTGTTCTGTTACGGCGAGAACATGCCGATCGACCTGCTGCTGGTGCGCGACGACGACATCCCGGGCCTGGTCAGCGACGACGTCTGCGACCTCGGTATCGTCGGCCTGAACGTCGTCGAGGAAAAACGCCTGGCGCGGCTCGCCGAAGGTCACGAGACCCTGTTCGACAAGGTTTACGACCTGGACTTCGGGCATTGCCGGCTGTCGCTGGCCGCTCCCGACGATTGCGAATACCGTGGGTTAGAGTCCTTGAAAGATGCAAGAATAGCAACGAGTTATGTGAACTTTCTAAGAGATTACCTCACTAAGAACGGCATCTCGGCCGATATCGAGTACTTCTCCGGCGCCGTCGAAATCGCGCCCAAGCTCGGCAAAGCCGATTTCATCTGCGACCTGGTCTCGACCGGCGGCACGCTCGCCGCCAACGGATTGCGCGAAGTCGAAGTGTTGATGCACAGCGAGGCCGTGATCGTCCAGACCCGGGCGCCTTTGTCGGACGACAAACAGGACCTGGTCGACCGCATGCTGCAACGGCTGGACGGTGTGCTGCAGGCGCGTGGCAGCAAATACGTCATGCTGCATGCACCGCGCTCCGCGCTGGGTGAAATCCACGCCCTGCTGCCCGGCAGCGAAGCGCCGACGGTCGTGCCGCTGGACGGCGCCGGCGACAAGGTGGCCGTACACGCGGTCTGCCGCGAAAACGTGTTCTGGGAAACCCTCGAGAACCTCAAGGCCGCCGGCGCCAGCTCGCTGCTGGTGTTGCCGGTCGAAAAGATGCTGGCCTGAACACGATGACTATAGACGGACGATAAGCGGATGACGATAGGCATATACGACTGGCAACGGCTCGACGAGGCCGCCCGGGATGCCCTGCTCGCGCGCCCGGCCGTCGAGTCCGACGCGGGTATCCGCGCCGACGTGACGGCCATCGTCAACTCGGTGCGTCACGGCGGCGACACGGCGCTGGGCGAGCTGACCGAGCAGCTCGACCGGGTCCGGCTCGCCGACTTCCGCGTGTCCGCGGAGGAAATCGAATCGGCAACGGCGACCATGAGCGCCGCGGCCATCGAGGCGATCGATCTTGCGATTTCGAACGTGCGCCGTTTTCACGAACGGCAGGCGCCGCAGGCGATCGCGGTCGAGACGATGCCGGGTGTGGTTTGCGAGCGCGTCAGTCACCCGATCGACGCGGTGGGCCTGTACGTACCGGCCGGCACCGCGCCGCTGCCGTCCACTGCCATCATGCTGGCAGTGCCGGCGGCAGTTGCCGGCTGTCCGACGCGTATCCTGTGTACGCCACCGAGGCCGGACGGCCTGGCCGACCCGGCCGTGCTCGCCGCCGCCTCGCGCGCGGGCGTCAACGAGATTTACAAAATCGGCGGCGCCCAGGCGATTGCCGCAATGGCTTACGGCACCGAATCCGTGCCCCGCGTGGACAAGATTTTCGGGCCCGGAAACGCCTGGGTCACCTGCGCGAAGTCGCTCGTCAGCGCGGATGCCGGCGGCGCGGCCATCGACATGCCGGCCGGTCCCTCCGAAGTCCTGGTCATTGCCGACGCCGCGGCATCGCCGGAGTTCGTTGCCGCCGATCTCTTGTCCCAGGCCGAACATGGCGAGGATTCCCAGGTCCTGTTGATCACGACCAGCGCGACGCTGGCCGAAGCCGTCAACGCAGAGCTCGATAACCAGCTCCGCGAACTCGATCGTGCCGACATCGCCCGCGGCGCACTGGCGAACTCGCGTGCGGTAGTCGTGGATACGCTGGACACCGCCATCGGGGTCAGCAATCGGTATGCACCCGAACACCTGATCCTGCAGTTCGATTCCGCGCGCGAGGCGCTGGCCAAAATACGCAACGCCGGATCGGTTTTCGTCGGCGCCTGGACCCCCGAGTCGGTCGGCGATTATTGCAGCGGTACCAACCACGTATTGCCGACCTACGGCTTCGCGCGCAACTACAGCAGCCTCGGCGTCGATCAGTTCCTGCGCCAGATGACCGTCCAGGAGCTCACGCGCGACGGCCTTGCCGGTCTGGGCGACGCCGTCATCACGCTCGCGGGCCTCGAGGGGCTGGACGCCCATGCCGCGGCCGTGCGCCGGCGCCTGAGGTCCGGCGCATGAGCGTCGTGAAGCTCGCAAGGCCGGAGATCCAGGCGCTGAAGCCGTACCAAGCTGCCGAGCAGGTTGCCGACACGGTACGCCTGAACGCCAACGAAGCATCGTGGACCAACGGCGCCGACCGTTTCCGGCGACCGCTGAATCGTTATCCCGAAGTGCGGCCGTGGCGCCTGCGCGAGGCGCTGGCGGCTCGCTTCGACTGCCGGCCGGAACGGCTTATCGTCACCCGGGGTACCAGCGAGGCGATTGATCTTCTAATCCGGGCTTTTTGCCGCGCCGGGGAAGACAACATCGTTACAACGTCGCCAACCTTTTCGATGTATCGGCACTACGCAACCGTCCAGAACGCCGCCGTCCGGGAAGTGACCACTAGCGCGGATACCGATTTCGCCATCGATGCAGGCGCCCTGCTCGACGCCTGCGACGAGCGGTCGCGACTCGTTTTCGTCTGTTCGCCCAATAACCCGACCGGCGCAACCATCAAGCGCCACAGCCTGATCGAGTTGCTCGAGCGTCGCGACGAGCGTTCCGTCATCGTCGTCGACGAAGCTTACGGTGAATTTTCGACCGAGGCTTCGGCCGTCGAGCTTCTGGCGCGTTACGACAACCTGGTCGTCTTGCGGACCCTGTCCAAAGCCCTGGCGTTTGCCGGCGCACGTTGCGGCGCGGCCCTGGGCGCGGTCGATGTCATCGCGCTGCTGGATGCGATACAGGCGCCTTACGCGATGCCCACACCGGTCGTCGAATGCGTCGAGGACGCGCTTGGTGACGTGTGGCTCACCGAAGCGGAGCGCCGCGTCGCCGACGTCGTCGCCGAGAAAAACCGCCTGAGCACCGCGCTGGCGAAGATGCCGATCGTTACCCGTGTCTGGCCCAGCCAGGCCAACTTCCTGCTCGTCGCCGTCGCCGACGTCGAGCGGGTCCTCGATCGCTGCCGACAGGATGGCGTGCTATTACGCTACTTCGGCGGCGACCTGGCTGACTGCGTGCGGATCAGCGTCGGCAGCGCCGACGAAAACGACCGCCTGCTCGACAGCCTCGGCAAGGCCTGCCTCCACAAGGTCTGACGCATGACGGCACGTGTACTTTTTGTTGATCGCGACGGCACCCTGATCGTCGAACCCGAGGACGAGCAGGTGGATCGCCTGGACAAAATCCGGCTGATTGACGGCGTGATCCCGGCATTGATCGAACTCATGCGGCACGGCTACCGCCTGGTCATGGTCAGCAATCAGGACGGCCTGGGCACCGAGTCTTTTCCGGAAGCCGACTTCCGCGTTTGCCAGGATCACGTAATCGAGCTGTTCGCCTCGCAGGGCATCGTGTTCGACGAGGTTTTCATCTGCCCGCACCTGCCCGGCGACGGCTGCGACTGCCGTAAACCGCGCACCGGTTTACTGACGCGTTACCTTGCCGAAACCGCCCTAGACGTGTCGCGCTCTGCCGTGATCGGCGACCGCGCAACCGACATCGAGTTGGCCGACCGGCTGGGCCTGCAGGGTTTTCTGTTGGATCCGTCCGGCGACCGCAACACCGGCTGGCCGGGTATCGTCGACGCCCTCTGTCATTCGGAACGTCAGGCATCGGCGCAACGCAAGACCAAGGAAACGGACATTACCGTCACGGTTAATCTCGACAGTGAGTCACCGATCGATGTTGCAACGGGCATCGGTTTTTTCGATCACATGCTGGAGCAGATTGCCAAACACGGCAGCTTCAGCCTGGCGCTGCAGTGTAAGGGGGACCTCGAGATCGACGAGCACCACACGGTCGAAGATACGGCGATTACGCTCGGCACGGCCTTACGCGAGGCACTCGGCAACAAACTCGGCATCGGCCGTTACGGTTTCCTGCTGCCGATGGACGAAAGCGAGGCCAAGGTATCGCTGGACCTGTCCGGCCGCGGCGCCTTCGTGTTCGACGCCGCCTTTCCGCGCGACAAGGTCGGCGAGCTTTCCACCGAGATGGTCGAACACTTCTTCCGCTCCCTAGCGGAAAGCCTGGGTGCGGCCTTGCACATCGAAGTCGCCGGAAAGAACACCCATCACATGATCGAAGCCTGTTTCAAGTCGGTAGGCCGCAGCCTGCGCCAGGCCATCCGGGTGGACGGTACAGCCCTGCCCTCCACGAAAGGCATGCTTTGATGGCCACGGGAATTGCCATCATAGACAGTGGCGGCGCAAACATTGCGTCGCTCAAGTACGCCTTCGACCGGCTGGGCCATGCCGCCGAGTTGACCACCGACGCCGATACGATCCGAAACGCCGGGCGCGTGCTCCTGCCCGGCGTCGGCGCCGCCGCCGACGCCATGCAGCGCCTGCGCCGACACGGCCTGATCGACGTGATCCGCACGCTGACCCAACCGGTGCTCGGCATCTGCCTGGGCATGCAGTTGCTGACCGATGCCTCGGAAGAGGAAAACGTCGAGTGCCTGGGCGTGATTCCCGGTACCGCCGCAAAGCTCGAAGGCACGCCGGACTGTCCGGTGCCCAACATGGGCTGGTGCAAAACCCGGTCTTGCGATGATCACGCCGTGTTGGACGGTATCGACGACGACACCTATTTTTACTACCTGCACAGTTACGCCCTGCCCGTCTCCGAACACACGAAGGCAACGGCCAGCCATCGCGAACCGTTTGCCGCGGTGGTTGCCCACGATAATTTCATCGCCGCGCAGTTTCATCCGGAACGCTCATCGGTCGCCGGCGCCCGGCTGCTGTCCAACTTCGTTGCCGGAGCAGCATGAACATCATCCCCGCAATCGACCTCAAGGACGGTGCCTGCGTGCGCCTGTTCAAAGGCGACTTCGAGCAGACCACCGAATACAGCCGCAAGCCGCTGACCGTGGCGCAGCGCTTTTCAGAACTCAGCGTTGCTGAGCTCCACATCGTGGATCTCGACGGCGCACGGACCGGCTCCCAGCAAAACCAGGCCGTAGTCGAGGGTATTGCCGGCCAAACAACACTGGCGATCCAGATCGGCGGCGGCATCCGCGACACCCGCACATTGCTGGGTTGGCTGGACCGCGGCGCCGCCCGCTGCGTCGTCGGCAGCCTAGCCGTTACCGAGCCCGCGACGGTCGAGGAATGGCTGGACGAATTCGGCCCCGAACGGGTCGTCCTGGCGCTCGACGTCAACATCGGCGAGGACGGCGTGCCGATGCTGACCACTCACGGCTGGACCCGGCCGAGCACGACCAGCCTTTGGGACGGCATCGAACGTTATCGCGACAGGGGACTGAAACACTTGTTGTGCACGGACGTCAGCCGGGACGGTGCACTGGCCGGCCCGAACCTCGAGCTTTATGCACAAATCGTCGGTCGTTACCCGGCGCTCAGGCTGCAGGCGTCCGGCGGCGTGCGCAGTATCGACGATATGACGGCGCTACGCGCCGCCGGCGTGCCCGCGGCAATTACCGGGCGCGCCCTGCTCGACGGCAGGATCACCGCAGAGGAGATACGCTCATTCCCGCAAGACGGTTGATTCCCTGTCTCGACGTGCGTGACGGCGTCGTGGTCAAGGGCGTGCAGTTCCGCGATCACCGCGTCGTCGGCGACATCCTGTCGCTTGCGCAGCGGTATTGTGACGAGGGCGCGGACGAGCTGGTGTTCTACGACATCACGGCCAGCCCCGACGGCCGCAGTGTCGATCGAAGCTGGGTCAGCCGGGTTGCCGCGGTGCTGGATGTCCCGTTCTGCGTCGCCGGCGGCATCCGCAGCATCGGGGATGCCGAGGAAGTGCTCAACAAGGGCGCGGACAAGATTTCGATCAATAGCCCCGCGCTGGAAAACCCGGCATTGATCGGCGAACTCGCCCGCCGTTTTGGGTCGCAGTGTGTCGTGCTCGGCGTGGACAGCCGCGAGCAAGGCTCGGATTACGCCGTGTACCAGTACACCGGCGATCCCGACAAGACCGCGGCCGCCGAACGCCGCACCGTGGACTGGATTCGCGAGGCGCAGGATCGCGGCGCCGGCGAAGTCGTTCTCAACTGCATGAACCAGGACGGTGTTCGACAGGGTTACGACAACCGGCAGCTCGCTATCGTCCGCGAACAGTGCCAGGTGCCGCTGATCGCATCCGGCGGCGCCGGCGCAATGGAACACTTCGAAAGCGTGTTTCGTACCGCCGACGTGGACGGTGCGCTGGCCGCCAGCGTTTTTCACAGCGGCGAGATTCCGGTGTACGCCCTCAAGCGTTACCTGATCGAGCGGCAGATCGACATCAGGCCTTAGGGCCTGCTATCTGACATCTCTCATTTGTCATCCGGCCCTGAGGATCCGCCAGTGACCGAACGGAACATCAACTTCCTTAACACGCTCGAAGACGTAATCCGGCAGCGGCTCGCGGATGCCGACAAAGGCAGTTACACCGCAAGCCTG
Source organism: Woeseiaceae bacterium (assembly GCA_028279985.1). GTDB lineage: Bacteria > Pseudomonadota > Gammaproteobacteria > Steroidobacterales > Woeseiaceae > UBA1847. The sequence continues at coordinate 88,737 of JANQMR010000002.1, read as the reverse complement.
GCCGCAGCCGGCAGCCGTCGTATCGCACAAAAAGTCGGCGAGGAGGCAGTAGAGCTTGCGCTGGCCGCGATCGACGGCGGTCGCGACGAAACGATCGCCGAAGCCGCGGATCTCGTCTACCACCTGTTGGTGTTGCTCGCAGACCGAAACATTACGCTGGCCGACATCGCGGCTGAGCTCTCGGACAGGCACCAAGCCTGATACACCACGCCTGATACACCATGCCTGACCCACTAGGCCTGATACACCGGCCCCGGACTCAGCCGGCGTCGAAACTCATCGCTTTTTGATACGCCGGCCGCGCCAGGCAACGGTCCGCGTAAGCGGACAGAGTCTCGGATTCCGGCAGCATGTCGAACAGTCGCATGAACACGACGCTGGAACCCAACATCACGTCGGCCGCCGTGAATCGATCGCCCACGATCCATTCCCTGCCGTCGAGACCCGCTTCCAGCGTTTCGATCATCGACGCGAAATCGCCCCAGCCGTTACGACCCCGATTGGGTTCCGCGCCGCTGAACTTTTCCGCCATCGCCGGCTCGATCACCGCCGGTGTATACATGATCCAATACAGGAACTTGCCGCGCGACGGATCGTCGAGGGCAGGCGCCAACTGCCCCGGTGCGTAACGGTCGGCAAGATACAAACACAACGCAGCCGACTCCGACATCGCCAGCTCACCGTCGGCAAGCGCCGGTACCTTGCCCATCGGGCTCGCCCGGCGGAACTCGGCGCTGTCCTTGCGCTCCGGGCTGCGAATGTCGACCACGTCGACCTCGTAGTCCACGCCGGTCTCCTCTAGCATCCAGATCGCACGTGCCGAACGGGTCTTGGACGCCCAATACAGTTTTATCATGCCGGTCCCCTCCAGGTTGTCGACGGCACGGCATCCGGCTCGTCAGTCGCACCGCGATCTGTTTCGGAACCGGGAGCTTATCACTCCGCAAGCAACGCGCTTACCCTGCGTTTTCCGGGACCGGGGCGACGCAGCCGGCCTCGGGCACTGCGACCGGGGAAACATCGAACGGCGCGTCGTAACGCCGGGAGCACCGGTCAGATCGCAACTTCGACCGCAACCGGCCGGCAGTTGTATTGGGAGCTCATGACGTAGCCGTAGGCGCCCGTATTGGCGATCAGGATCACGTCACCCTCGGCGCAAGGCGGCAACAGGCGATCGCTGCCCAGACGGTCGCCGGTCTCGCAGATCGGACCGACGACGGTTGCCGTCTCGGTTGCCGCTTCGTCGCTGCGCGTCAGGTTCACGATTTCGTGATAGGCGCCGTACAGGGCCGGGCGAATCAGCGAATTCATGCCGGTTGCAACCCCGACGTAACGCATGTCGCCTTTGCCCTTGAGTTGCGTCACCTCGGTCAGCAACACGCCCGACTCGGCGACAAAAAACCGGCCGGGTTCCAGCCACAGGCGGTACTGTGGAAAACGCTCGCGTACGTCGTGCAGCGATGCATCGAGTTTTTGCAGATCGAACGGCCGGTCGCCGGGTTTCTCCGGAATACCCAGGCCACCACCCAGGTCGATCGCCTCCACTGCCGGAAAACGCTCGGCTGCGCCGATCAGCGTCTCGGCAACCGCATGCCAGTTATCCGGATCGACGATGCCGCTGCCGCTGTGCGCGTGTATGCCGACAACTTCGGCGCCGGCGGCTGCCACCAGACGCTGGAGCTCGTCCAGCTCGAACAAAGGCACGCCGAACTTCGAGTGCACGCCCGCGGTCTTGACGTGCTCATGGTGACCGCGTCCCTGTCCGGGATCGAGCCGGACAAAAATCCTCCGGCCGCTGAACAACTCCGGCCAGGCCTGCAGCGGATACAGATTGTCCAGCGTGAGCTGCAGTCCTCTGGCCAGTCCCCACTCGTACTCTTCACGCGGCGCGAAGTTCGGCGTAAAAAGCAGACGATTGACGTCCAGACCGGGCAGGATACGTTCCAGGTGCTCGCATTCGCCAGGCGACACACACTCGAAATCGACGCCCTCGCCGGCCAGCGTACGGATGATCTCGGCATTGAAATTGGCCTTGACCGCGTACAGTACCCGGTCGACGTTGGCCAGCGTCTTTAACTTGCGTGCCGCCGCGCGAACGCTGTCGAGATCGTAGACATAAACGTTGCGGTGCTCCGCAGCCAGCGCCAGAAGTTGCGATCGTTTGCCCAGCCACCAGCTCTCCGGACTCGCCCGGCGCTCGGGTTCGCGCCTGAAGAGCTGCTCCCAGCGTGGCCCAAAAGCGGGCCCGCTGCCGCTTTGGCGGATGATCGACGAGTGCAGCTTGCGGACCAGGCGCTCACCCTGATCCGCGTCGATGACGAAACTGAGGTTAAGGTCGTTGGCCGCCTGCGACATCAGGTGGATTTTCTCTTCTTCGAAAACCTCCAGCGCCGGTGCGAGCCGAGACAGGATCGTGCGAATCTTCCGTCCGACCAGGCTAACCGCGACACAAGGCTCGATCAGCCGCACCCGGCACAGGGCCTCGAGATCCGCGACGACCTCCTCGCGTATGTCCGGCGGCAGCATGCCGTTTCCGGTATCCACCGAAACGGTGACATTGGTCTCCGAGGTCGACACCAGGTCGATCGAAACCCCGTGATTGCCGAACACGGCAAACGCCCGGGCAAGAAAACCCGCCTCGTGCCACATCCCGACGCTGTCCATAGAAACCAGCGTCAGGCCGGGGCGCAGACAGATCCCCTTGACCTGCGGCTCGGTCTCTTCCGTCACGGCGGCGACCACGGTACCGTCGAGTTCCGGCGCGCCGGTGCAGCGGACGAACAGCGGAATACGATCCGCTTTCAGCGGCGACAGGCATCGCGGATGCAGCACCGAGCTGCCGGCGGAGGCCAGCTCCTGCGCCTCGTCGTAACGTAGCGCAGCCAACAGCCGAGCCGAGGGGACCAGGCGCGGATCCGCCGTGAACATGCCCGGGACATCGGTCCAGATCTCGAGGCGCCGGGCCTGCAGTCGCGAAGCAAAGTAGGCGGCCGAGGTATCCGATCCGCCCCGGCCGAGCAACGCGGTTTCACCCGCGGCGTTCCTGGCGATGAAACCCTGGGTCAACACGAGCTTGCGCTCGTCACCCAACCGGTCGCGCAGTTCCGGGTCCGGACCGTGCTCGCAAACGGCGGCCAGGTATTGTTGGACACGCTGCCGGCCCGGCTCGGGGCGTGATCGCAATACGTCCCGGGCATCCAGCCACTCCACGTCGATACCCGACTGTTCGAGATAGGCGGCGCCTAGCTTCGTCGCCATCAGCTCGCCCAGCGCCATGACCCGGACCCTGACCCGTACGCTGACCTCGCGAACCAGCCGGGCGCCCGCCACCAACTGATCCAGCTCGTGCAGCTCACCGTCGATCAACGCAGGGGCATCGACCCCGAGATCGCGGGCGAGCGCATAGTGCCGGTCCCGGATCGCGGCGAGACCGTCACCCGGATCGCCGCTGACGGCCGCCTCCAGCAGCGCTTCCAAAGCGTTGGACACACCCTGTAGCGCCGAATGGACGAGTAACGGTTTCAGGCCGTCGGCGAGCCGTCTCCGGACGAGACCGGCAATGGTCGCCCAGTTCTCGGCGCTGGACACGCTGCTGCCGCCGAACTTCATCACCACCCAGGGCGACGCGGAACAGGCATCGGCCGCGCCCAAGGCCGCGCTGTCCTCGAACCGGGCTTCGGTGAGGTCCTGTCTCGGTTCCGTCGTCAAGGCACAGATACTCTAAAGGTTTTATCGAATGGGGGAGGCAAAAAAAAACCCGCAGGGATCGCTCCTCGCGGGCTCGTCGGCAGGCGCCGGTTTATTATCTGCCGGTCAGACCGCCGCTGTCACCCGCGCACCTCTGGCGCGCCATTCGTTTTAAGTTTTTGTTCGCAGCCGCTCGGGCGTTGCGTTGGCACTTTACGCGGGTGTCGTCAGTTCGCATGCCCAGAGTAGAGCCGACCGGCGGCAAAAAATCAAGCATGAGCGGCCTGTTAGCGGTCCCAGGGCGGCGGAACGGTCACCGCGCCCTCCGATGCGGAAGAGACACAGGCCCGGTATTTCGCTAGCGCGCCGCGACGTATCGTCGTCGCCGGCGGCTGCCAGCGGGTCTTGCGACGTTCGAGCTCGGCTTCGTCCACATCGACGTTCAGCTCCCGGGTTTGCGCATCGATCAGGATACGATCGCCGTCCTCGAGCAGACCGATCGGCCCGCCGACGGCGGCCTCGGGAGAGACATGGCCGACGACGAACCCGTGGCTCCCGCCCGAGAACCGCCCGTCGGTAATCAAGGCCACGTCGCTACCCAGCCCCTTGCCCATAATGGCGCTCGTCGGACTCAACATCTCACGCATACCCGGCCCGCCCCTGGGTCCTTCGTAACGCACGACCACCACGTCGCCGGATTTGACCTCGTCGCCGAGTATCGCCTGCAGCGCCTCCTCCTCGGAGGCGAACACCCGCGCCGTCCCCTCGAAACGCAGGCCCTCCTTGCCGCTGATCTTGGCGACCGCGCCCTCGGGCGCGAGATTGCCGTAGAGGATCGCCAGATGACTGTCGGGCTTGATCGGGGTCTCGAAGTCGCGGACGATGTCCTGTCCCGCCGGGTAATCCTCGACGTCGGCCAGGTTTTCCGCCAGTGTTTTTCCGGTCACGGTCAGGCAGTCGCCGTGCAACAGGCCGCGGTCTAGCATCCGTTTCATCATCGGCTGGATACCGCCGATCGCAATCAGCTCCGACATCAGATACCTGCCGCTGGGCTTGAGGTCGCCGAGTACCGGCACCCGGGCCCCGATGCGGGTGAAGTCGTCCAGGCTCAAGTCGACATCGGCTTCCCGGGCGAGTGCCAACAGATGTAACACGGCATTGGTCGACCCGCCGAGCGCAATGACGACGGCGATCGCATTCTCGAAGGCCGGCCGGGTCATGATGTCCAGGGGTTTGATGTCCCGGCGGATCAGCTCCATGACGGCAGCGCCGGCGCGGCGGCAGTCCTTGATCTTGTCGGCCGATACCGCTTCCTGGGCGGAGCTGTTGGCGAGACTCATGCCGAGCGCCTCGATCGCCGACGCCATCGTGTTGGCGGTGTACATGCCGCCGCAGGCGCCGGGTCCCGGGATGGCGGTCTGCTCGACTTCGAGCAGTTCCTCCGATGTGATACGGCCCGAGGCCGCGGCGCCGACGGCTTCGAAGACCGCGACGATGTCGCGGCGTTTCGCGCCCGGTCTTATCGTACCGCCGTAAACGAATACCGATGGCCGGTTCATTCGCGCCATCGCCATGACACAGGCCGGCATGTTCTTGTCGCAACCGCCGATCGTCACCAGGCCGTCGAAACCCTCCGCGCCGGCAACCGCCTCGATCGAGTCTGCGATGATCTCCCTGGAGACGAGCGAATAACGCATGCCCGGCGTGCCCATCGAGATGCCGTCCGACACACTGATCGTGTTGAACACGACCCCCTTGGCGCCCGCCTCGTCCGCGCCGGCAGCCGCCTCGTCGGCGAGCTCCTTGATATGCATGTTGCAGGGCGTGACCATGCTCCAGGTCGAGGCAATACCGATCTGCGGTTTGGAAAAATCGTCTTCGCCGAATCCGACGGCGCGGAGCATCGCCCGACTCGGTGCCTTTTCGGGACCGTCTACGACGATACGGGAGTACTTCCTTAGATCTTTGTCGCTCATTTATTGCTCATGTTTATTGTTCATGCATCTATTGCTCATGGGTACTCTTCATTCTTTATTGCTCATAAGCGCTCTTGGGTGGACCGTTCCGGGGAATCTTAGGCTATCGGTGTAGGTCGCTGTCACGCGCCGCTATCTCGGGCAATGCCCGTGCAACCCGGGCAGTCTAACAACGATTGTTTGTCGTAAGAACCGATTAAGAACCGATTTTTCGAATCATAGTCAGGTGCCGGCGTGCTCGACGACGCGGAACCGGTCGTCAGATCAACTTGCCGGGATTCAGAATGCCCGCCGGATCCAGCGCCTGCTTGATCCGGCGCATCAACATCATGTCGACCGCCGGTTTGTGCCGGGCAAGGCTCGCCTTCTTCGCGACGCCGATGCCGTGTTCGGCGCTGATGCTGCCGCCCATGTCGCCGACCAGCCGGTAAACCGCCTCGGTCAAGGCCTCGCCCCGTTCGCGAAAGACCGCCTCGGGCATACCGCGTGGCACGCTGACGTTGTAATGCAGATTGCCGTCGCCGACATGACCGAACACGCACGGGCGGGCAGTCGGCATCGCATCGGCGATCACGCGCTCGCCTTTGCGAAGGAACTCGCCGATTCGGCCGATCGGCACGGCGATGTCGTGTTTGATGCTTGCGCCTTCGTATTTCTGCGCCTCCGAGATCGAATGCCGGATTCGCCACAAGGCCTCGGCTTCCGCGGTGTTCTTGGCAACGACCGCATCGCCCGCCAGCCCGTTCGCAAGCGCCTTCGCCAGCGCGTCCTCGAAGCCGGTGGCGTCGGCGCCAACCGCCGCGTCGACCAGCACGTGCCAGTCTTGCGCCCGGTCGAAGGGATAACGGCTACCGGGGATATGCCGCTCTACGAACCGCATCGCTCTCGCAGAAATCAATTCGAACGCCTGTATTCGATCTCCGAGCGCGGACCTGAGCGCCGACAGCAACTCGACGGCCTTGTCCGCGGTATCGACGGCGACGATCGCCGTGCTCACCGCGGCCGGTAACGGGAACAAGCGCAGGCATGCCGCGGTAATGACGCCCAGCGTGCCCTCGCTGCCGAGGAACAACTGTTTCAGGTCGTAACCCGCGGTGTCCTTGCGCAGCGACCGCAATCCGTCCCAGACCGTGCCGTCGGCCAGCACGACCTCCAGTCCCAGCACCAGTTGCCGCGCGGTCCCATAACGAAGCACGTTGATCCCGCCCGCGTCAGTGGACAGGTTACCGCCGATTTGGCAGCTACCTTCCGCGGACAGGCTTAGCGGAAACAGACGATCCACGACGCGCGCCCTTTCCTGCACCGCGGCGAGCACGCAACCGGCCTCGGCAACCAGCGAATAGTCCATCGGATCGATAGAACGCACACGATTCATGCGCGCAAGCGACAACAGCACCTGCTCGCCGCTCTCGTCCGGCACCGCCCCGCCGCAGAGCCCGGTGTTGCCGCCCTGCGGCACGATACCGACCCCGGCGTCGGCGCAAACGCGCACGACCGCCGAGACCTCCGCCGTCGATGCCGGCGCCAGCATGACGCGGGTCTTGCCGTAGTAGGTCCCTCGCCATTCAGTCAACTGCGGCGCCAGCCGATCCGGGTCGCGCGTCCAGCCCGCCGGTCCGACGATTCGTGCGAGCTCCTGGATCAGCGAATCAGTCATCGAACCGTACCTGCGCGGCAAATGTCGGCCAGTCCACATTACTGCCGCATAACAGCACAGCCACCGAGCGGCCGGCCAGATCCTGTCGCAACGGTCCAAGCAGCGCGGCCGTCGACGCCGCGCATGCCGGCTCCACGGCCAGTTTCATGTGCCGGAACATGAAACCCATCGCGCGCCGGAGCGCGTCGTCGGACACCTTGACGAGCCGGTCGACGTTGTCGCGGCACAAGGCGAAAGAATAAGGCATTGCAAACGGCGCGCCGAGGCTGTCGGCTATGGTCTTCACCTCGTCGATGCCGCGCGGCTCGCCGGCGGCGAAGCTCCGGTGCATCGTATCCGCCCCCTGGGGCTCCACGCCGATGACCTGCACCGACGGCCGAAGCTGCTTGAAGACGTTGGCAATACCGCCGATCAGTCCGCCGCCCCCGACGGTGATCACCAACGCCTCGATGTCGTCGCATTGTTCGGCGATCTCGAGCCCCAGCGTACCGGTGCCGGTGGCGACGGCCTCACCCTCGAACGGGTGTACGAGATAGCGCCCCTCTTCCGACCGGATCCGCTCGGCGACTTCGAACGCCGCATGAACGTCGTCGGCGAGCACCACTTCGGCGCCGTAGGACCGGCAGGCGTCGAGCCGCGCCGGATTGGCATTGCGGATCATGACGACCTTGGCGCCGGTCCCGACCACGGCTGCCGCATACGCAGTGGCGATCGCGTGGTTGCCGGCGCTGACCGCCGTGACACCCGCGGCGAGTTGGCCGGGAGAGAGCCGCTTAAGGGTCGCCAGCGCGCCCCGTGCCTTGAAGGTACCGGTCCGCTGCAAGAATTCCAGCTTGGCGTATACCCGGCTGCCGTCACCCAGCGCCTCCTCGAGCGCCCACGCACGCATCACCGGCGTCGTGACCACGGCATCCCCCAGGGACTCACGGAGTTGTCTGACGGTATTTATGTCAAGTGGCGAAAGGGACATCTCGACTTGCCATGAACGGAGGACTGCATTACTTTCGAATCACACATCCAGCTCAAGTGCCGGAAATCTCAAAGATTCGACCTCCCGGCGCCGAAACTGGCGGGTGTGATTCCGGCTGACGCGTGCACTGTAGAGAATAAGGCGGTCCGGCGGAAGTCGCTTGGGGCACAAGCATGGAACTGGAAGAGCTTTCTCGATCGGGGATACGGCGCATTGCCGACTATTCGCCGTACCTGGACCAGATCGCCGGTCTCGCCCAGGATATGGGGCTCCGGGAACGCAGCAACCTGGTGCATCTGGACCGCTGCCTGCACGAGCACTGGTCGCTGGGGCAAAACAGCATACTGAGCTGGGCCGCGCTGGACGAAGGTATCCTGATTCTCGTCGTCCCGCACTACGCCATCGCCGAATACACGTCGCCTCAGGGCGACGACCTGCCGTCCCGGATCTCTCCTACCTTCATCACGGAGCTGATATCCGGCGAACGCCAATTGAACTTCACGCAAATGCAAAAGGTGGCCCGGCTGCTAGAGGTACAGCCGGTGCACATACCCTTGCGGCAACCCCTGACCGGCAACGACATAGAAACACAGATCATCGAGAACATGATCCGCCGCTACGGCATCAACTACGTCGCCAGCCGCGCCGTCACCCTGTTCGACATCGTCGGTTTCAGCCTGTTGACGCCGTTCGAACAGATGACCCAGCTCAACAGCCTGTCCTACTCGCTGAACTCGGCCCACGCCAAGATGCTGGAACAGGATGTCGGTATCAATTTTGCCCGTTCGTCCAGCGGCGACGGGTTCTATGTCTGGAACCGGGACGACGGCCTGGAGGCCAACGTCAACCTGTATCATTTCATGCACATCGTGCTGGCGGACAATGCCATCGCCCGCAGCAAATCGGTGTCCAAGGTGGTGCCCCGCTTGCGCGCCTGCTTTCACGTCGGCAGTTGTTACGAGTTCCACCAGGCCGAGGGGCTCAACCCGACGATGCAGGATTTCATCGTCGGCGACGTGACCATCGAGCTCGCGAGGATGATCGAGGCGGCCTTGCCCGGACAGATCCTGGTCGGCGACTTCCTGGCCGACCTGAGAGCGCAAGGCGAAGACGTGGTTCACTCACAGGCCGACATGGATGCAGTGACCTTGCTCGAGCAGGCCCAAGGCAACTTGTCGAAGCTGAGCGGCATGGTGTTCTCGGGAGAACGAGTGACCGCAATCAAGTGTTACCTGACCGGGGAGGACATGGGGGGCGGTCAGTTCAATATCCGGCAGTTACACATCGAGGACAAACACGGGTTGTCGCGGGTTGCGTACAACGCGAAGGTGAATATTTACCGGGAGACGGCGCAGCCGATTTTGTTGGGGATTGAGGACAGGAAGTTGCCGGAGGCGCGGGGGCCGATTTAAGGATGGAGCACCGTTGGAGCGGTTCTCGAACCGCGAATGGTTTGCGGTGTCTGCGCGTGCAGTTTCTACTTGGTTTTTTCGAACTTCAGTTTTTCGAACTCTAACGCGGTATGGCCACCGAACGTCGGCGAACGGTTGAGACAAGCATTGTTCTGCATTGGGGGGCCGACACGGATCGAGATCGCCGCATGGTTCTGTGCCACGGACGCTCAGTTAGACTTGGTTGAACCGGGCTTCCTGCTATCGAATTGCTCAGTTGCACGGTTCTGTGCGGTGAGTGTTCTAATAGACGTGGTCGGGGCGAGAGGATTTGAACCTCCGACCCCCACAACCCCATTGTGGTGCGCTACCAGACTGCGCTACGCCCCGACCGAAACACACAAACGTGTGGGATACACGAACGTGTGACACGCACGTGTATCGAGGCCGCAATCATACTTGCCGCCGGTGATTCTGCAAAGGGTGGATTCAGCGACGCAGTATCTTCAGAACTTGTTCAAGTTCTACGCGTAACTGCTTGATAATCTGTTGACTTTGGCTAAGGTCGGACTTCGCGTGGTCACCCATCAGACGCTGGCGGGCACCGCCGATCGTAAACCCCTCGTCATACAGAAGGCTGCGTATCTGCCGGATGATCAAGACGTCCTGGCGCTGGTAATAACGCCGGTTACCGCGACGCTTGACGGGCTTTAGCTGCGGAAACTCCTGCTCCCAATAACGCAGGACGTGCGGCTTGACCGCACACAGCTCACTGACTTCACCGATGGTGAAGTAACGCTTGCCGGGAATTGGAGGTAGCTCGTCGTTATTCCCCGGTTCCAGCATAGGCTTCCACTCGGGCTTTTAGTTTTTGTCCTGGCCTGAAGGTCACCACTCGCCGCGCCGAGATCGGAATCTCCTCGCCGGTTTTCGGGTTCCTGCCAGGTCGTTCTTTTTTGTCCCGAAGATCAAAATTTCCGAAGCCGGAAAGCTTGACCTGTTCCCCAACGGCGAGTGATGCACGCAATTCCTCGAAATACATGTCGACGAGTTCACGCGCCTCGCGTTTGTTGAGACCAAGCTCGTTAAACAAAGACTCCGCCATATCCGCTTTTGTCAGTGCCATCGTTCTTAGTCTCGTAACTCGGCTGCAAAGTCTTGCTGCAGTTTGCGGACGGCGGAAGTGGTCACGGTGTCCGCATCGAAGTCAGTAAGGGTGCGGGATGTTTCCTGTAAAATCAAGCCTAAAGCTATGCTTTTTAGCCCTGCTTCTATTCCTGGCCCCTGATAGATGTCGAAAATCTTGACATCCCGAATCAATGCCGGCGCCGTGCTCGCGACGGCATCGACGATCTCGGCGACGCTGATCTTCTCGTCCACGACCACGGCGATATCACGCCGGATCGCCGGGAAACGCGAGACCGGCACCGCCGCCGGCACCCGTGCTACCAACGCGAGATCGGCGTTGATCTCGAACAGGTAAACGTCGCGCTTGATGTCCAGGCGTTTCGAGAGCGACGGGTGCAACTTGCCCAGGACGCCCACCTCGACCCCGTCGCGCAGGATCCGGGCACTCTGCCCCGTCTGCAAGGCCGGATGCTCGAGCGGCTCGTAAGCATGGCGACAGCCTTCGCCCGCCAGCTCCAGCAGGGCCGAGACGTCAGCCTTGATGTCGAAGAAGTCCAAGGACCGGGCCTTGGAACCCCATTGTTCGGGCAAGGCCGGGCCGGCCGCGAGGCCCGCGACACGATGCACCTCCTGATGCGAATCCAGACTGCCGTGGAAAGTGCGGCCGATTTCGAACAGGCGAATCCGTTCCTGTTGCCGGGCGGCGTTGGCGGCCGCACTGGTCACAAGCCCCGGCCACATCGAACCGCGCATGACGGACATTTCGGAGGAAATCGGGTTGCTGAGCTCGAATGCGGACGGCCTGCCGGTAAGCGCCGCATCGATATCCTTGTCGACGAAACTGTAGTTCACGACCTCCTGGTAATCGCGCGCGATCAAGGTCTGCGTCACCCGGTCGAAGTCGACCTCCGATTCGCCGATCCGGGCCACTGGGGTCTCGGCGACGGCCGTGGTCTGCGGGATACCGTCGTACCCGTAGATCCGGGCTACCTCCTCAATCAGATCCACCTCGAGATTGATGTCGAAGCGATAACTCGGCGGCGTCGCCGCCCAACCCGATTCGACGGTTTCCGCGCGCAGTCCCAGGCGCTGGAGAATGCCCCCGACCACATCGCCGTCGATCTCGACGCCGAGCAGGCGGGCGAGCCGCTCGCGACGCAATACGACGGCACGACGTTGTGGCAGCTCATCCGCGTTTAGCACGTGACTCAGCGGGCCGGCCTCGCCGCCGGCGATCTCGATCAGCAGGGCGGTCGCACGTTCGACGGCACGTACCTGCCCTTGCGGATCGACGCCACGCTCAAAACGCAGCGAGGCGTCGGTGTGCAAGCCGTAGGATCGCGCCTGCCCCGCCATGAACACCGGCGGCCAGAACGCGGCCTCGAAGAACACGTCCACGGTTTCGTCGGTAACGGCCGTGCCGAGCCCGCCCATGATGCCGGCCAGCCCGATCACGCCGCTATCGTCGGCGATGACCAGCGTATCGTCGTGCAGCTCGATTTCCTTCTCGTCGAGCAACACGAGCTTTTCGCCCGCGCTGGCCGGACGCGGCCGGATCGTACCGCGGAGTTTTGCGTAGTCGTAACCGTGCAGCGGTTGCCCGAATTCGAGCATCACGTAGTTGGTGATGTCGACGACCGGATGGATGGGCCGCAAGCCTGCGCGGCGCAGCCGCTCGGTCATCCACAGCGGCGTGCGCGCGCTGCGATCGATATTGCGTACGACCCGCCCGGCGAAGCTCGGGCAGCCCGCGGGCAGCGGCGTCTCTACCGGCTGCACGTCGTCGATGCTCGCCGGCACGACTTCGATCGCCGGCATGCTCAGCGGCGTGCCGGTCAACGCCGCAAGGTCGCGGGCGACGCCCAGCATGCTGAAACAGTCGCCGCGATTGGGCGTCAGATCGACGTCGATGATCCCATCGGGCAAACCCAGGTAAGCCGTCAGCGCTTCACCGACCGGCGCATCGGCCGGCAGGTCGACGATGCCGTCCGAGTCGTCGCCAAGTCCGAGCTCGGCGGCGGAACACAACATGCCGTTGGACACGACGCCGCGAATCTTGGATTTTCTGAGTTTAAGCCCGTTGGGCAACTTGACACCCGGCTGCGCAAATGGGCTTTTCATGCCGGCGACAACATTGGGCGCGCCGCAGACGACCTCCACCGGTTCCCCGCTGCCGGTGGAGACGCGGCAGACGCTCAGGCGATCCGCATTGGGGTGTTTGCCGACCTCGAGCACTTCGCCGATCACGACGCCGTCCAGGCCCAAGCCCTCGATGTGCACGCCGTCGACCTCGAGCCCGGCCATGGTCAGCTTTTCAGTGAGCGCTGCCGTGTCGAGGTCGGGGTCGATCCAGTCGCGCAGCCAGGATTCCGCTATTTTCATCGGGCTTACCGGAACTGGCGCAGAAAACGCAAATCGTTGTCGAAAAACGTGCGCAGGTCGGTCACGCCGTAGCGCAACATGGCCAGACGCTCGATACCCATGCCGAAGGCATAACCCGTGAACGCCTCCGAATCCACGCCGGCGCTTTCCAGCACGTTCGGATGCACCATGCCGCAACCCAGGATCTCCAGCCACTTGTCTTCGGACCAGCGTATGTCGACTTCGGCCGAAGGCTCGGTGAACGGAAAGTACGACGGCCGGAAACGCAACTCGATCTTGCGCTCGAAAAAAGCTTCGACGAACTGGTGTAACACGGCTTTCAGGTTCGCAAAGCTGATGCCGCGATCGACCACCAGCCCCTCCACCTGATGAAACATCGGCGTGTGGGTCTGGTCGTAGTCGTGGCGATAGACCCGGCCGGGCGCGATGATCCGGATCGGCGCGCCTTCCTCGACCATGGCACGAATCTGCACCGGCGACGTGTGGGTTCGGAGCAGCATGCCGTCCGGGAAGTAAAAGGTATCGTGCATCGCACGCGCCGGGTGATTCTCCGGAATGTTCAGCGCCGTGAAGTTGTGAAAATCGTCCTCGATCTCCGGCCCCGATCGAACCCCGAAACCGGCTTCGCGAAAGAGCCGCTCGATGCGCCGGCCGGCCCGCCAGACCGGATGCTGACCGCCCATCGCCGTGCCGCGCCCGGGCAGGGTCACGTCCACGGCATCGGCCGCGAGCGCTTGCTCCAGTGCCGCCGATTCGAGCGCCTGGCGGCGGGCGTTGTAGTGTCCCTGAACCTGCGCTTTGGCGGCATTGATCGCCTGCCCGGCGGACGGCCGCTCGTCGGCCGGCAGTTGGCTCAGCGCTTTGAGGCGCAAGGTGAGCTCGCCCTTCTTACCCAGATAGGCGACGCGTACGCCGTCCAGCGCGGCCAGATCGGCTGCGGCATCGATGTCTGAGGCGGCTGCCTCGACCAGCTCGCTTAATGCCCGCATCGGAAGATTCCCGCCGGCGACGCAACTTCGCATCGCCGGCAAGACGGATGTCAGCCGGCCTTGGCGAGTCCGGCTTTCGCTTGCTCGGCGATGACGCCGAAGGCATCGGGATCGCGCACCGCAATGTCCGCCAGCACCTTGCGGTCGATCTCCACCTCCGCGCGATTGAGCCCGTTGATCAGGCGGCTGTAAGACAGGCCGTGCAGGCGCGCGGCGGCGTTGATACGGGTAATCCACAAAGCCCGAAACTGGCGCTTGCGTTGCCGGCGATCCCGATACTCGTACTGGCCCGCCTTGATGACGGCCTGCTTGGCGGTCTTGTAGAGCTTACTGCGGGCGCCGTAATAACCCTTGGCCTTCGCGAGGACTTTTTTGTGGCGTCTTTTGGCGGTAACGCCCCGTTTGACTCTTGCCATGACTCGATCTCCTCTCAGGAATACGGGAGCATGCGGCGCACGCTCTTGACGTCGGCCTTGGCAACCTGCTCGGTCAGCCCCAACTGGCGCTTACGCTTGGACTTCTTTTTCGTGAGTATGTGATTGAGATGGGACTGGGCGCGCTTGTAGCCGCCCTTGCCCGTCCGGCGGAAGCGCTTGGCGGCGCCCCGGTTGGTCTTCATTTTCGACATTTCGTCGTCTCCATTTTCTTGGCCTTGCCACGTACCGTCTCGCGGCCGCTGCAGGCGGATTACGGCGGGCGCCTGGGCGCCGGTTGCCGTTAGTCACTTGTTTTTCGGCGGTCTCGCCGATCAGCACTCAGGGCCGATCGGCACTCCGGACCGCCAGTCATTCCATCGTTGGATCGGCGGTCTGATCAGCCGATCGGGTGGATGGTCACCTTAGTTCGTCACCTTTTTTTGGGCGCCAGTACCATGACCATCTGCCGGCCCTCGAGCTGCGGCATCTGCTCGACGACACCGTAGTCTTCCAGGTCCTCGCGAACCCTGGCCAGGAGATTTGCGCCCAACTCCTTATGCGCCATCTCACGGCCGCGGAACCTCAAGGTCACTTTGGTCTTGTCGCCATGCTCCAGGAACTGCACCAGTTTCCTGAGCTTGATCTGGTAATCGCCTTCGTCCGTGCCCGGACGGAACTTGATTTCCTTGACATGAATACGCGTCGCCTTGCGTTTCGCCGACTGCGCCTTTTTGTTCTGTTCGAACAGGTATTTGCCGAAGTCCATGATGCGGCAAACCGGCGGGTCGGCCGTGGGCGCAACTTCGACCAGATCGAGTCCTTCTTCCTCGGCCAGTCCAATCGCTTCCGGTAGTCTCATGACCCCTTTTTGCTCACCGTCGGACCCGATCACCCGAACCTCGACTGCCTCGATCTCCTCATTGCGCCGCGCGCGCTTGGTAACTGCGATTTCTTATGTCCTCCACAAGCCAAAAAACCGCACAGGCAACGGCTGTAAGGCCGGCACCGGTGCGGGACTCGAATTCTATATAGCCAGGCACCCGGATACAACCGGGAAACTGCTGGATTTCCCACAAGAATCAGCAGTTTTGTTGCCGATTTGCGACAGCAGATCGGTGTTCGAAACAGCCCCGATCTCACGGGCCGGCGACAGCGGTCTCATCAGGACCGCTTCGGGCGAGCCCGGCCATTGCGAGGGCGCCACGCGCGTCCAAAACGCTATCGCGTTTTGTCGAACCACATGCCGTCTACCTACTCTGTCACCCTTGCCGCTTAGCCGATTTTGGTGGGCGATGGTGGTTTCGAACCACCGACCTCCACGATGTCAACGTGGCGCTCTACCCCTGAGCTAATCGCCCTTACCGCGTAATTCCCGATAGTCTGTCAGTCAGTTTCCAAACGGTGGCGTCCGTGCTTCCGGTTGGCTGCCCCTGAGCTAATCGCCTTCCTGAATCCGAACGTAAGTAGTGCCTGCATTCGGCATGGCGTCGATCCGTATCGATACCGAAATCCGTTCGGGCCCCGACCGAAAGGGCGGCATAAGATACTGAAGCGATTGTCCCCGCGCAAGACCGTCACCCCGCTTTCAGGTCCGCGAGCCCCAGTCCGTGCTCGCGAATCCGCTGAATCTCGTCCCGGAGCCTGGCCGCCTCCTCGAACTCGAGATCGCGAGCCTTCTCGAGCATCTCCTTTTCGAGCTGCGCGGCCTTTTTCATCAATTCCTCAGGCGTCATCGCGGCGTATTTGGCACGCTCTTCCGCGACCTTACGCGGACCGCGCCCAGGCACCGGATACGCAGCCTCCATGATGTCCGCCACCCGTTTGACGATCGATGCCGGCTGGATGCCGTGTTCCCGGTTGTGCTCTAGCTGCTTCTCGCGGCGGCGCGAGGTCTCGTCGATGGCACGCTGCATCGAACCGGTAACCGTATCCGCGTACAGGATGGCCGTGCCGTCGATGTTGCGCGCCGCCCGGCCGATGGTCTGGATCAGGGAGCGATCCGAACGCAAGAAGCCTTCCTTGTCGGCATCGAGAATCGCGACTAGCGAAACCTCCGGCATGTCCAGGCCTTCGCGCAACAGATTGATACCGACCAGCACGTCGAACGTACCCAGGCGTAGGTCGCGGATCAGCTCGGTGCGCTCGACCGTGTTGACGTCCGAATGCAGGTACCGCACCTTGACCCCGTGCTCGCGCAGGTAGTCGGTCAGGTCCTCGGCCATGCGCTTGGTCAAGGTCGTGACCAGTATCCGGTCGCCCGACTCCACCCGTTTGCCGATCTCGGACAACAGATCGTCCACCTGGGTGCCGGCGGGCCGTACCTCGACTTGCGGATCGACCAGGCCGGTCGGGCGCACCAGTTGCTCGACCGTGTTGTCGGCGTGCTGACGTTCGTAATCGCCGGGGGTTGCCGACACGTAGATCATCTGGGGGCTCAGGCGGTCGAACTCGTCGAAGCGCAACGGCCGGTTGTCCAGCGCCGACGGCAGCCGGAAGCCGAACTCGACCAGGGTTTCCTTGCGCGAGCGGTCGCCGCGGTACATCCCGCCGAGCTGCGGTACCGTCACGTGGCTTTCGTCGATGATCAGGATCGCGTCGTCGGGCACGTAGTCGAACAGGCAGGGCGGCGGCTGACCCTCCTCGCGTCCCGACAGATAACGTGAGTAGTTCTCGATACCGGTACAGTAACCGAGCTCGCGGATCATCTCTAAATCAAATAAAGTTCTTTGCTCAAGCCTTTGAGCTTCCAATAGTTTATTGTGTTTCCGCAGAAACTCGAGCCGATCCTTCAACTCGATCTTGATAAGGTCGCAAGCCGCCAGCAGCCGCTCTCTCGGCGTGACGTAGTGGGTTTTCGGGAAGATCGTCAGGCGCCTGACCCGGCGGGTCACCTCCCCGGTCAGCGGGTCGAAGAACGCCAGCGATTCGATTTCCTCGTCGAACAGCTCGAGACGCACGGCCTCGCGCTCCGACTCCGCCGGGAACACGTCGATGATGTCGCCGCGGACCCGGTAGGTGCCCTGCGACAGCTCGATTTCGTTGCGCGTGTACTGCATTTCGGCGAGGCGTCTCAAGATCGTACGCTGATCGATGCGGTCGCCGCGCACCAGGTGTAACACCATGCTGAAGTAGGACTCGGGATCGCCCAGGCCGTAGATCGCCGATACTGTTGCGACGATAATCGCATCCCGTCGCTCGATCAGCGCCTTGGTCGCCGACAACCGCATCTGTTCGATGTGCTGGTTGATCGAGGCGTCTTTTTCGATATAGGTGTCCGAGCTCGGCACGTAGGCTTCGGGCTGGTAGTAGTCGTAATAGGAGACGAAGTACTCGACCGCGTTGTTCGGGAAAAACTCGCGCATCTCGCCGTAGAGTTGCGCCGCCAGCGTCTTGTTCGGCGCCAGAATAATCGCCGGCCGCTGCAAGCGCTCGATGACGCTCGCCATCGTGAAGGTCTTGCCCGATCCGGTCACGCCGAGCAGGGTCTGCCGGGCAAGGCCGTCGTTCAGCCCTTCGACCAAGCCGTCGATTGCCGTGCCCTGGTCGCCCGCCGGACCGAAATCCGCAACCAACCGCAGGCGGTCGCGCGGGTCCTCGTCGGTGACATCGTTCGTATTGGGCAGCATGGCTGATTCACGTACCATCTGGCGTTGATCGGTCGGAGGCAAACTTGTGAGTGTAGCAGTTTCCAAACGCATGGCGCGGGTGCAGCCGTCTGCCACCGGTGCCGTCCTGGCGCGGGCTACCGAGCTCAGGGCCGCGGGCCGCGACATCATCAACCTCGGCGCCGGCGAGCCCGATTTCGACACGCCGGAGGCGATACGTAGAGCCGCGATCGATGCGATTGCCAACGGAGCAACACGTTACACGCCGGTCGACGGCACTGCCGAGCTCAAAACGGCCGTTTGTAACAAGTTTCGCCGTGAAAACGGCCTGGAGTACGAGATCTCGCAGGTCATCGTCACGTCCGGCGCCAAACAGGCGCTGTTCAACCTGTGCCTGTCCCTGCTCGGGCCCGGCGACGAGGCGATCGTTCCCGCGCCGCACTGGGTGTCCTATCCCCACATGGTGCGCCTTGCCGGCGCCGAGGCGGTGATCGTAGAGGCGGGCATCGAACAGGACTTCAAGATCACGCCGGCCCAGCTCGAAGCGGCCCTTTCCGCGAACACCCACCTGTTGATCCTCAACAGTCCGAGTAATCCGACCGGGGCCAGTTACACGCGTGCCGAACTCGCGGCGCTCGGCGAGGTGCTCGAACCATGGCCCAACGTCGTCGTCGCCGCCGATGACATCTACGAGCACATCCACTGGGCCGAGGAACCGTTCACCAGTTTTGCCGCCGCCTGCCCGTCGCTGGCCGGCCGAACCGTGACGACCAATGGCGTCTCCAAGGCTTATGCGATGACCGGCTGGCGTATCGGCTACGCGGCCGGGCCTGAGGCGCTCATTGGCGCGATGCGGACCGTACAAAGCCAGAGCACATCCAATCCCTGCAGCGTCTCCCAGCAGGCCGCACTGGCGGCGCTGGAAGGCGATCAGGCACCGGTGGCCGAGATGGTGGCCGCTTATCGGAACCGACACGATCTGGTCGTCGAGGCCTTGAATCGGCTGCCGGGAGTCGAGTGCCGGCCCGGCGAGGGGACGTTTTACGCGTTTCCGAAAGTGACCGATGCGCTTCGTTCGCTGGACATAGCCGACGACCTTGCACTGACCGAGCTACTGCTGGAAAAGGCGAATGTCGCCGTCGTGCCTGGATCGGCCTTCGGCACCCCGGGCTATATCAGGCTCTCGTTCGCCTCGTCGGAAGCCACGCTCACCGAGGCACTGAACCGCATCGAACGGGTGCTGCTCGCTTGACTTCACCCGGGTGCTGGACCAGAATCCCGGCCCTCGCCGACAGCAGCGAGAATCCTGTAAGATTCTCAAATACCTATCGTTCCCCGGTAGCTCAGTTGGTAGAGCGGTTGACTGTTAATCAATTGGTCGCTGGTTCGAGTCCGGCCCGGGGAGCCAAACTCTAAAAGCCTGATCCGTTCAAAGGATTGGGCTTTTCTGCTTTTAGGCGAACAATTTTTTGGGCAATTCAGATCACTTCGAATACATTCTTAACTTGCAGAAACTTGATTTCTTGGGATTTTCTGGCGCCGAATCGTTGTTTCGAACTCGATGGCCCATCTGAACAAAATCGTCATAGTGCCATCTCAATCGTCTTCATCTTTCAGGATAGACGCTGCCAGCGTGCTCGGTGCGGAACCCGCATTGTAGTGCTGGCTCGGATATCGAGCTTGCGATCGCAAGCCGGCTTTACCTACATCGCCGTCGGCGTTCTTATCAACCCCACATCAAATCCGACAACCGCACCTGCACAGCGTCATCGCCCGGATGCAGCACCATAATGTGATCCGGTTCCGACATGAACCATGCGAACGAGCACCAAACCAGCTCGCTCACTGTACCTTTGAACGCTGCATCGTCCCGGTCTGCATAAGCTGTCACGAACGCCACTTGCTCTTCGCTGAACCCGGCTTCGGTCGCAATTGCCATCAACGCTGTCTGCCGAGCTTCACTGACGGGGCCAGCCGTCGCGACGACCTCAACGAACACAAGCAGCGGTTCGGCCGGTCCGAGGTCCACCAGAATCAGGTCCGGCAGATTCCGATCCGGCTGGATCGTCAGGCCGATTTCCTGCGCCAGTCCGTCATCACGGGCCACAACCTGATTGCGACTCTCACTCAGCCAGATTACGCCAGGGTGTTCCAAGAACCGCTGTGCAAATTCTTCCACCACAGCTTTCGAGATTACCGAACTCGGCCCTGGCTCCATGTGTCGGGTTTCGCCGCTCGGGAATGTGACTAACACTCGCCCCTCGCGGGCGACGGCTCCGCGGCGCATGATCGCTACCCTCGCCAGAGCGCCACTCGACAGGTTCGCTTCCTGCCATACGGCGATTGCCGCATTCAGCTCCTCACCCCCCAAGTGTGGATCGAACAAGGCCACGAAATCCTCAGCCAGCGTATAGCGTGGCCGCGGCGATGTCGTTGGCAATCCTTCACGCTCTTTCACCGCGCCCATACGTACCAACCCCTCCCGCAATGTTTCGTCGCGGATCGGCTCGCGCGTATTCGCTGCGTACCAACGTCCCATGATGTAGTCTGAAGAGGGTCGCATAGACTCTTCCAACCACGCTATCCGGCTGCCATCATCGGTTGACGCCGCCTGCGCGTCGGTCATCCGCGTCACCTGATCCGGCCGCAGCCAGCACTCCGCGCCTTCGATCGCACCGATATAGAACATCACGAACACGGTCTTGGCCGCGATCTCGCGTGTCACGTAGTTTCGGTTCGCAGTCCCTTCAGGAAAAATGTCCTGCAGTCGTTCGTGAATCTCAGCAATAGGCAAGATCGGCGGCAACGGCATCAATCTGCCCTATCGCTGTATAGACGCTCCACTGCACGTTCCAGCGTTTCGTGCTTCGTGCGACGTTTAACGAGCTGTTCGATGTCCTTCATTGCCTCTGGTGGTGGGAGCGGCAACGCTTCCAGCTCATAAGCCGACACGGCTACGCTACCGTTGATGCACCGAAACACCTGATCGACCACGCTGCTATTCAGCAACGTCGCCAGCGCTGCCGGTGACACCTTCGGAGCACCGTTCAGCGGTTTGATCATGTTCAGATGGTTTTCTACAACCACCGCACCGTGTTCCGCGATGAACGACGCAGGTAGCTCTGCCGCAATCAAACGTCGGCCTTGCTCCTTCGCTGTCGTCCTCTGTATCAGCACGGACGGAAAATCCGTAACGACCCAGTCTTCCTTGGAGTTCGGCTCGAAATACGGCTTATGATTCCGTTTTTCTGCCCGAAACTCGAACACACCATCCGAACGCACAGATTCCGCCCAGATCAGTGGATAACGCCCCTTCCCAGCTTTGTCCCGCAAGCTGGCTTTGTGACGATTCCAGACTAGGGGCCCAGTGCTTACCTTGTAGCCATAGTCGGCCAACCGGTATGGTAGTCCCTGAACCTGACGCACTAGCGCGCTTTGCATTCTTGTACGCGGCATCAGCCACGGCTGGTAAGGATCCTCTGGTAAGTTGAACGATCCCGCGACCGTTGTCTCAATCGAACCATTCGGCTCCGGTGATATGAAATGAACCTCTCCCGCACCGGGATCGCCGCCGCGCTGATAAGCCGCCAACAGGGTTTCCTGCAGCACATCGGCAAAGACACCTTTTCGCTCCCCGATGAAATCAATACTTGCCGGCGGCGCCTCGCGGCCGAGCAGACCACGCAATGCCTTGAAATATTCGCCGGCAAGAAAACTCGTCGGCGTCACATATGCAATGACGCCGCCTGGTCGTGTAAAGCGCAACGCGAGATCGGTGAATACTCCGTACAGGTTTGCGTGCCCGAATAGGCTGCGCTCGAACTTCTTGCGGAGCTGAGGCGATAGCTTGACCCGTCCGTAAGGTGGATTGCCGACGACCAGGTCAAATCCTTCTTGCTCCGGCGCCTGCTCCAGACTGTCGCACACACGTACGATGGACCGCAGTCGCATCCCTGCCTCACGGCAAAGGTCACCGAGTGTTACATCGAGGAATACCCGCGACATCCACGCTGCAAACGGGTCCAGTTCGAACCCACGTAATCGGCGCTGGATGCTCTTCAGTGCGATCTTGGCGCTGCTGTCCTTCAGGCTTTCTGCCATCCGCCGGGCCACAGGCGATAAGAACGCGCCTCCGCCACAGGCAGGGTCCAGCACCCGTGCCGAATGCCAATCAACACCGGCCTCCGTCGCCATGTCCAACAACCGCTCGCACAGTACCGGCGGCGTGTAATACGCTCCAAGCTTCGCCCGGAACTTTCCGGGCATCATCCCAGTGTAGAGCACACCGATCGTATAGCTGGCGTCCATCACATCCAGTCTGGCCGCCGCCGTACCGATGGTCTGAACCAGCGGCCCGGATTCATTCTGCAAAGGATCGAGCTCGATGCCGGGCGGCAGCTTGCGGATTGACCAACGCCGACCAGACACGGCCTGCAGTTCCTTCCAATACGCAGTGACCACACCAAAAACGACCGCCCGCGCAAACCCAAGCCGGTCTTCGTCGTTCACAGTCGATGCCATCGCCCGGGTAGCGAGCATTCCGTCTTCGATGATCGCCCGAACCGACGCTGCCGGAATTCCCTCATCGATTTCTGCTACGCTCGCCGCTCGTGTCACCACGATGCCTCCCTCCCTGTTTCAGCTCCCGGACCTGCGCCGCTCCGACGGCAGGCTCAAGGGCAGTTGAAGTTCCTCGTTTTCGTAGCGCTCCAGGAACTCGATAATCGCCTGACGACCCAGCCAAGCCAGAGATACCCGGTGCTTGTCGGACAGGCCCGAAAGCTCCCCGTATTCGCGGTCCTCGAGATTGACGGTCACACGATGTTTCGCTGCCACTGAATTTCTCTATCGGTAAGGATGCACACTGCTGCAGTATGCGGCAACCTGCGGCATATTGTGCGGCCGAGCCTACCTTGGGTCAAGCAAGCTCACTAATCGGACATGAAGTTGCGAATGAGAGCGAAATACTCGGGAAGCACTTCCGCAAGCTTCTTCGCGCCCGCCGCCGTCAACCGGACGTCATGCGCTCTCGCATCCTCTTGCGACGGATCAATGGCGACGAAACCTTCCCGCTTTAGGCCCTGCAGCGTCCGCGTGAGCACCGGCCTCGAGATATCAATCAGCTCGCGGACCTGCGCGCCGGTCAACGCCCCGCCTTCGCGCTCGAGAACGATCAGAATGAGAAATCGAGTTTGTGACAGTCCGTGACTCGCAAAGAGCTTTTCGAGATCGCGCATCAAATAACTGGCGGTTTGCAGCATGTGCAGCGCTTTGCGCGTCTCGTCCTTGTCCATTTGCGGATAGCGTCGCGCGTAGGCTGACATGATCTCGTCGCTGGGAAGCTGTTTAAGAAGAAACACGGCCGCCGGCGCCTAGCTTCCGGCTTCTTCGACGAGGTCGATCAAGCCGCCGGTTGAGATACTCGCCCCAAAATGATGCAAGACTTGATCTCGAAAGTATGTGTTTTGATGATCTTCAAAAGCGCCGACCGCATCGGTGACGACGTAGGCGTTGTAACCGAGATCATGCGCCTGCCGCAGAGAGGACTCCACACAGACATGTGTCGCAAACCCCATGAAGACAACGGTATTGATGTCGTTGTTGCGCAGGAAGGCGTCCAGGGTCGAGTTGGTCAGGACGCTGGCCCCGCTGCGGCCGGCCACGACGAACTCTCCGGGTCGCGGCGTGAACGGCTCTGGGAACCGGGCGCCGTCGCCTGTCCAGGTTCCTGCATTCTGGATGGCGCGTCGAAGACCCAAGGCACGCGAAGCGTCGCCGAAAATCTGATAGGTCGCGTCCCGCCGCAGATCGAGACCTGCATGGGCTATGGTCCAGCCCGCTTCACGCGCAGCTTCCAGTATACGAGCGGCGTTATCGATCGCCGTCTGAAACTGTTCCTCATCCTTGACCAGAAGCTGTCTCAGCGTTCCTTCGGACGCGACCCACTCGTTTTGAAACTCTATGAAAACGAGGGCCGTGCGGGCTTTGTCGATCATAACTGCGTCCTCCGCGTCGACGGGCGTGGCGGCGGCGACGCAAAACACCATGGCAAAAAGCAAGGCGACGAAACGATTCATCATTGAGCCATCTCCGTATTGTTAGCTAGATAACAATACGGAGATGGCTTAGGCATGTCAAGTGAGAATGATTATCATTACCTGACCAGGCCATTCGCATGACGCTCAACGCCCTTAGGCATGGGGATCATGTTCGTGCCAGTCCGGAAGGAACCTGCGGCGTTGAGCCAGGACACGACAACTCTTTGCCTTTTCATGACGCACCGGCCTGCGCTCGTCAACTATGCGAGGCGCATTGTCGGTAGTCATGCGCAGGCGGAGGACATCGTTCAGGAAGCCTGGCTCCGCTTCGATGAAGCGTCCAGGGGCCGGCTCCTGGATGACGCGACCGGATATCTCTACCGGATCGTCCGCAACCTGGCGCTTGACGGCGCGCGGCGCATGACCCGCGAAAGCCGGGTCATCACGGGCGAGGATTTCGACACGGCGGCCGGCGCCTGTCCCGACGCCAGCCCGACGCCCGAAACCGTCGCCCTCTATAAGGACGAATACGCGCTCGTCATGGAGGCCCTGGCGGAATTGCCGGAGCGCACGCGCATCGCCTTCGAAATGCACCGTTTCGGCGACGCCAAACTCAGAGAAATCGCGGCTGTCCTGAATATTTCCCTGCCATTGGCGCACCGGCTGGTCGGCGACGCCGTTCAGCACTGCAAGGAGCGGCTCGGATAGCCGTAACCGGGACGGTCGTTGAAAATTTGTAGAAAAATCGCCGCGGCAGGCGTTTCGTCATTAGCACGCATGTTGCATTTTGGTCGAAGGCCGCGAGCCTTCCCGCCCGCGGCGATCGAGGCGTAAGCGATAGGTATGACTGGAAACAACGGTCCGGTTCACGAACAGGCGTCGCAGGAAGCAACGGACTGGCTGATTCTGCTGCACGACGATCCGGAGGATACGGAGCTTCGGCGCGCGTTCGAGGCGTGGCTTAAAAAGAGCCCGGCGAACGCGGCCGCCTGGGAGGCGATGCGGCAGGCGTCGAAAGCGATGGACAAGGCAACGCCGGTCCATGCCGGGTGCTGGAAGCCGGCGCTCGCCGAATTGCGCGGCAAAACGGAGAACGACGGCGCGGGCGTTGCGGCGCCGTTGAACACTGTCCGAATACGTCATTCCAGCCCGTTGAACGGTCGGTATATGGTTAGAAGCAGTCTCAAAAACCCGATAGGAGCGGCTTCCAGCCGCGATCGGCGCTCAATCGTGGGGCTGATCGCGGCTGGAAGCCGCTCCTACGGAGGGCGTTTTAAAGCTATGCAGCTTTTTGAGATCGCTGCTAGCCGGATCAATCGACGGCAAGCCATCCGCTTTGGCGGTGTTGCGGCCCTGGCCTGTCTACTGGCCCTCTTTATCGCGCCGGGTCTCGTTCTGGACCTGCATGCGGACTATACAACCGGCACGGCGGAAACCAGAACCATACGCCTCTCGGACGACAGCGCCATAACCCTGGCGCCGGAAAGCGCCATTACCGTCGCCTACACACCTGATGAACGCCGCATACGGCTTCTCGCCGGCGCGGCCTTTTTCGAGGTGACGCCGAATGCGGAGCGTCCCTTCGAGGTCGCGGCCAAAACGCTCGACGTCACCGTCCTTGGCACAAGCTTTGACGTCCGCAGCGACAATAACGGGGCCGACGTCACCGTCGCGCATGGCGCGGTGCGCGTCGGCCATGCAAGCGCCGTCCCGCCCATGGCCGAGACGCTGACCGCGGGTCAATCGATCCGGGTATCCTGGGTCGGCCGAGCCGAACGACGCGCCGTTCCAGTCGATCAGATCGCCGCCTGGCGCCACGACGAACTCATCGCCCGGGACGAGCCACTCGGCGCCGTGGTGGAGCAACTCCGCCCGTACTATGCCGGCAGGATCGTCGTCACGGACGGGGCGCTCGCCGCGCGGCCGGTGACCGGCGTCTACAATCTGAACGATCCCGTCGCGGCCCTTCGCGCCATTGCACGTGCCCAGAACGCCGCCGTCCGGCGCGTCACGCCCTGGCTGGTCATCGTTTCGGCCTCCTAAAAAACCCTAAAAATCAATTGGTTCTCCGATTCCTCGATTTTTTTTAGAGAAAATCTGTCCCGGCCGACGTTTCGTCTATAGAAATGCGATTGATTCGCAATTGCAATTAGGCAATGGCGCATTTTCGCGATTGGCTGGTAACGCAACACGGAGATTGACAGTGGTGACGGGGATGACGGGGCGAATTCGCGGCGGTAATCGGCGAGCGGTTTTGGCAAGCGCTTTGATGGCGACAACGGCAATGGCGTCCGCATTCGCAGCGGCGCCGGCCTGGGCGCAGCAACAGGCGGCCCCCATGGCGGCGGCGGCGCAGCTTAGGTCGGAGCACAGCTTCGACATTCCGGCGCAAGCACTGGCGGACGCGCTGGTCGCCTTCGGCCGCCAATCCGGCATCCAGGTCACGGTCGACGGGGCGCTGGCACGGGGCGTCTCGTCCCCCGCGGTGCGCGGCGCCATGACGAGCGATCAGGCGCTCCGCCGCCTGCTCGCCGGCAGCAGCCTCAGCTATGTCGTCGCGGACGAAACGACCGTCGCAATCGAGGGTCCGGGAGAGCATGACGATGGTGGCCCAATCAGAACAGGTCCGCTTCTAGTGGAAGGCGCCGTGACGGATGGGCGGCGCAGCACGGCCGAGGACGCCGCTTTCACAACGCTGCAATCGACCGCTTACATCTCGCGCGAGCAGATCGAGCGCATCCAGCCCACTTCACCCGGTGATATCTTCAAGGAGACGCCGGGCGTCCTTTCCTCCGCAAGCAATGACGGCACGTCGATCAATGTGAACATCAGAAGCTCGCAAGGGCTGAACCGCGTGCGCACCATGGTAGAAGGCACCCAGCAGGACAACTCCGGATACCAGGGCTATTCCGGTTCCGACCAGCGGACCTATATCGACCCGGAACTGATCGGCGGCGTGGAGATCACCAGAGGCCCCGGCGGCGGACCCTACGGCACCGGCACCACCTCCGGCATCGTCAATGTCCGCTTGCTCGATGCCGGGGACCTGATCCGCGGGGGACGCAAGACCGGCTTCCGCCTGCGCGGCGGCGTCGGCGGCAATGCCGTAGCGGCACGGGATTTCAGCATGGACATATTCCGAAACCCGGATCTCGTCGACCTCGCCGAAGACAGCAACGATGTTCTGACCGAGGACAACTGGTTCGGCAGTTTCGCGGGCGCCTACAGCACCGACCGATTCGACCTGGTCGCCGCCTATGCGCGCCGCGAGGAAGGCAATTACTTCGCCGGTGAACATGGCACGATCAGAAACACCAAGATCGAGCCCGGCCAGGAAGTCCCCAACACCTCCCAGGACACCCGGTCGATCCTGCTCAAGGGCACGCTGCGATTCGGCGACGGCCAATCGCTGGAGGCCGGATACACCCGGTATGACAGCAAATTCGGGCAGGTTTTCCCGACCAATGTGACAATTTTCACGCTGCAGCAATACCCCCTGAACGAAGTCGAGAGCGACCGCTACTGGCTGCGCTATAAATGGGACTCGGCCAACCCGCTCATCGACCTGCAGGCCAATCTCTGGGGCACGAACGCGCACGAACTCGGCGAGTACCGCCAAATACCGCAGGAGAACGATGCCTGGGGCGCGGAGGTCTGGAACACCAGCTTCCTTGACACGGGCTTGGGCGATCTTACCGTGACGGCGGGCGCGGAATATGCCCGCTCGGAAGCAGTTTTCGGATTTGTCGTGCGGCCCATAGATACGGACGACCCGCTCTTTCGCGACACCTTTCCCGTCATCCCGCCGGGCTTCGACCTGGACTGCCTCGGCTGCAGGCAGTTGAGCGAGACCGTCTACACGCCCATCCAGCCGCCCTATACGGACATTCCCGTGCCGCAAGTCACCTTGGGTGAGTATGTGCCCGATTTTGCGGGTGATCGCGATGTCTATGGGGCGTATATCAACGCCTCCCTCACGCCGACGGACTGGCTCACCCTCACTGCCGGCCTTCGCTATGACGGTTTTCGGGCCAGTAGCGAAAGAGCAGAGCGTTTCTATACGGCCGAGATTGTTGGCCGGGACGAGGCAAGAGCGGCATACAACGCAGCCCTGAGTGCCGGCGACCAGGCTGAAGCAGACAGATTGCTCTCCATCGTCAGAAACTTCCGGCTGTTCCTGGAAGGTGCTGAAGGGCGCGCCCTCCAGTCTTACGAGGCCAGTGACGAGCGCTTGTCACCGCGTGCGGGCGTGATCGTCGAGCCGGTCGATGGCCTGCAACTCGTCGCGCAATATTCCGAAGGCTTCCGCGCCTTGAGCCACGTCGAGCTCGGGAAGACCTTCATCGACCAGGTTATCGTCAATCCCGACTTGCAAGACATGGAAGCGGAAGTGGTCAAAACCTGGGAAGCCGGCGTGAATTATCTGCAAGACGGCCTTTTCTTCGACGACGACGCATTCCGCATCCGGCTCTCCTATTTCAACAATCACTATGACAATTTCATCGCACGGACCGTGCAGCCGATCATCCTGGACAGTGGATTCAGGCTCAGTCAATTTTTCTACAGAAATCTCGATGAAGAGGTGACAGTGGCCGGCTATGAGCTCAGCCTCTTCTACGATGCCGGATGGGGGTTTGCGGATCTCAATTTCAACGACTTCACCGAACTGTTCGAGGCGCCCACCCAGGTCAAGATGGAGCAGGCGGAGTACACCGGCACGCTGACGGTGGGTACGCGCTGGCTCGATGCAAGGCTGCAGCTCGGCAGCCGCCTCACCTTCTTCGGCGACCTCACCGTCGATCCGGACGCGGACCTATACGTATACGGGGAGGAAAGCAATTTCTGGGAAGCGAACGAGATTGTCGACGTCTTCGGCTCGTATCAAATCAGCGACGGCCTTGCCGTCGGCTTCAGTGTCGAGAATGTCGCCAACACCTACTACAATCCGCCCCTCTTCGTGACCTTGTTTCCCTCGCCCGGGCGCACGGCGCGGATGAATCTCACTATGGCGTTTTGAGGCTGCGTGGAGTTGGAAGTCCCCGGTGAGGTTTCGGAAGAGACTGACACGCTGACGACGCACGACGAAGCCGCGACGCCGACAGCCGAGACCGGTATGGATGCGGCGTTGGGACTGCTCCAGGCGGGCGGCCCGGTGGTCGTGATCCTGCTTGCGATGTCGGTGCTGGCGACGGCGGTAATCCTGTTGAAGCTTTGGCAGTTCCGCCGGACCCATGTGGGCCGAAGCCGCGGCGGCCGCCAGGCGCTTCATCTGTACAAGGAAGGTAATACGAGGGAAGCGCTGGCCGCGGCCAAACGCGCCCGCAGCCCCGTCGGCGAGGTGCTGGCGCGCGCGATCCGCGGCCTGGAACGCGGCGTGCCGGAGGCGAAGATCCGCGAGGAGCTTCTCCGCTATGGCGGCGAAGTTCTGGAAAACCTTCGCGGCGGCTTCCGCATTCTGGAGGTGATCGCCTCTCTCGCACCGCTGCTCGGCCTGTTCGGCACGGTGCTCGGGATGATTGAGGCGTTCCGGCAGCTCGAAGCCGCCGGCAATCAGGTCAATCCCGCCATATTGTCCGGCGGCATCTGGCAGGCGCTCTTGACCACCGCCGTAGGCCTCGCCGTCGCCATTCCCGTGGTCGCGGTCCTGAACTGGCTGGAACGGCGGGTCGACGGGCTCGCCCACGAAATGGACAATCTGGTCACGCAACTGTTCACGGAGGACTTGTCCGAGGACGCCCTCAAGGAGAAAGGCGCGCATCATGAACGGCCCGGTCTCGCCGCCGCTGCTGCTGAGTAAGCCTGCACGAAAACGGCCGCTGATCAGCCTGACGCCGCTGATCGACATGGTGTTCATCCTGCTGATCTTCTTCATGTTGGCGTCGAGCTTCCTCGACTGGCGCGCGATCGATCTCTCCGCCTCGGCGCAAGCCGCCGCCGGACCGTCCGCCGAGGGCGACGCCCTGCTGATCGAGATACTACCGGACGCGCTGCGGTTTGCTTCCGAGCCCGTATCCCTCGATACGCTGGCCGCCCGCATTGCGGACCGGCTCGCGACGACGCCTGAACAGCGCATGGTCATCAAGCCATCGGCGGGCGTGCCGTTGCAGCGCACCGTTTCCGTGCTCGACCGCCTGAAGGCGGCCGGCGCCTCCGACTTGACGCTTGTTCGAGACGCCGAACCGTCCGGGGAGTGAGGCCGAGCCATGCGTTTCGATCCACCCCGGCTGAAAAGCGACGACGAGCGTATCCTGCCGCTGATCAACGTGGTCTTCCTGCTGCTGATCTTCTTTATGCTGACGGGAAAACTGTCCACCATCGACCCGATCGAGGTAGCGCCGCCAACCTCGGCCAGCGAAAAGGCGGCTGAAACGCGCGAACTGGTGGTCGTACTGGGCGCTGACGGACAGCTCGCTTTCGACGGCGCCATGATCGATGAAGAGACGCTGAAGACCGCGCTGGCGGAGCGGATGGAAATGGCCCCCTCGGCACAGGTCCGGCTCAAGGCGGATGGGGCCGCGGACTCGACCGATGTGATCGCGCTGATGGAAACGCTGCACGAGGCGGGCGTTGAACGCCTCAAACTTCTCACCCTTCCGGCCGGTGGTGCGGAATGATGCAACTTAATGATGCAACTTGACCGGCGCGCCTGGATGACCGCGGTCGCCCTGGCCGTCGCCCTTCACGCCGGCCTTGCCGCGGCGATGTTCTGGCCGCGCGCCGACGAAGGCGCACAGGCGCCGGGGATCGGCGGCATCGAGATCGCGCTCGGCCCCGCCGGCGGCGCACCTGGCGGTGCCGGCGCCGAGGCCCGGCAGGCCGAGGCGGATGAGCTTACGCCGACGGAACCCATGACCGACCCTCCGCAAGAAATGCCGGAGGCGACACCGGAGCCTCCACCGGCACCCGAACCTGCCGAAATAGAGCATCCCGAGATGATTGAGATGCCGGTGGAAATCGCGGAGCTAAGGCCCAGGCCCGAGATGTCTGTGCAGCCGACACCCGTCAAATCGAAGCCGGAGATCGACAGCATCGATATCGCCCCGTCGGCGCCCGGCGCAGGCGGCAAGGCAGGTGCTCGGGATAGCCCGGATGCCGGGAGCAGTGCTGCCGACGCGAGCGCTGGCGGAGTGGCCGGCGCCGAGGCCGACTATGGCGCAATTGTTTTAGCCTGGCTAGAGCGGCACAAGGAGTATCCAAGCCGGGCGCAACGACGCCGCCAGGAAGGCGTCGTTCTGCTGTTCATCGCAATCGACCGCGAGGGCCGTGTACTGGAAGCCCGCATCGAAAAGAGCGCCGGATACGACATTCTCGATCGTGCCACCCTCGGCATGCTGGAGCGCGCGGCCCCGCTCCCGCCCGTGCCCGACGATGTACCGCGGAAACGGCTCGAGATGATCGTGCCGGTGCAGTTCTTCATCACCTGACCACACAACGGTCCCGCCGAGGAACGCACCAGACCCCTTCCGCAGGAGGACGGCATCAATCTGAAAAGTCACCGCTGAGTAGCCAACTCAGCGTGACTCGACATGGCGGCGACGAAAGTAGAGAGACGCTATCCGGCTAAGTTGCCCGCGCGACGAGAATTGCGGTGTAGGTCATTCGTCAATTTGGTTTCGGATGCGGGCTTCGACCGCAAACCGCCGCAGCAGCTCATCCAGGAAATCCTGAAAGTCATGCGGCGACTTCAGATAGGCTTTGGTCAGAGATTGACTCAGGTGCATCTCAAGCTCTCGGTGGAAAGGGTCTTCGCGGAGTTCCGGTACAAGGCTGATGAGCTGGCGCAGCGCCTCCACCATGCGATGACTGGAAACAAGGACCGACTCCTCCGGTCCTGCACGCGCCGACGTGGCCAGAAAGCTCGTTAGAGAAAACCAATCATCGCTTTCGCGATCGCAATCTTCGATATCACTCTGGCTCATACTGGTTTCGATACACACGCTGGGCTTTCTTCGGAGCAACAGCGCTCACGGGTGGTAACGGTTTGGCTGCGACACCGACTGGAATGATCAGATCGACCCTGCAGTGGGACGGTAAACCCAGCACTACTCTTATGCCGCTCATGGCAGAGATCATGGTGAATTGAGAACCCAGCCCCAATGCGGTTGCCGCCAGCAAAATGTTCTCGCCGGCCGCGCCGGCGTCCACCGCCGAGCAGCGCTCCGCCACACGGCCGACCGTGGATTCGGCCGTCCGAAGATCGGTGAAGATGACGATCAGCAGGCTTGCATTTGTCTGAAGCGACGGTGAAATCTGACGGATTGCACGAATCACCCTCGCATCGTCTACGACGATACAGTGGCGATAGGTCCGGTTCGATGCGATCGGCGCCCAGCTCGCCGCGTACAGCAGGCGTTCGATGTGCTGGTTGTCGACGGGCTCGTCGGTAAACTCCCGACAAGCTCGTTTTCTTGAGATCGCTTCAAAGAGATCCATCGCTGCCTCCGTCGAGCACTTCTCCATTAACAACCATGGGCTCGAATGGATAAATCTGTATGTGATCGATGATTCCCGCGCGATTGAACGGCTGGTTCGACAAAAAGTCTTCCGCGGCCGATCTGTCCGGAAAGTCCATGATCATCAACCCTCCAGCGCGCGTTTTGTTGTCCTCGAGGAAGATCGGCCCACCTAAATACGTCTCCGCCAGCTTTTTCTGGTGATACTCGCGATGTTCCTGCAGTAGCTCCTCGATCGCTTCTTCAGCATCGGGTTTCGCAATGACTGTGATGGCAAATAACATTTGAACGGTGTGCGACTCGCAGATGTCAACTGGTTTTGCGTGCGCTGGCGAAACGGCTCACGTATCGCTCGAGCCGGTCCATGGCTTCCGCCACGCGGGCATAGGGTTCTGACCCGAAACAAACGCGCAGATGCCCCTGGCCGCTTTCGCCGTAGAACGAACCCGACTCCAGTGCGACATGTGCTTCTTCGAGTATGCCTGTGACGAGCGCTTCCGACGACATACTCAAACTGCTGAAATCCGGAAATGCGTAGATTCCGCCTTGCGGCGAACGACAGGAGATTCCCGGCATGGCGTTCAAACGCTCGACGGTTAGATCCCGCCGCCGACGATCCTCGGCTACCATTGCGAGCATCGGCTCCTGTGGACCGACGATCGCGGCAAGCGCCCCTTCCTGAGCGAACACACAGGGGTGTGTCGTACTGTTCAGTGTGACGAGTTGCATCTGTTGGATGAACTCCGGCTTTGCTGCCGCGTAGCCCATGCGCCATCCATCCATCGAATAGGCTTTGGTGAATGCGCCGAGGGTGATGGTACGCTCACTCATTCCAGGTAAGGACGCAATACTGATGTGTTCGTGGTCGTCGTAGACGATCAATTCGTAAACTTCGTCCGACAACACGATCAGGTCGTGGCGGGTCGCAATGTCCGCAATCGCCTCGAGCTCTTCGCGGGTCAGAACCGTTCCCGCTGGATTGCCCGGGTTGATGAGCACCAGCATCTTGGAACGCTCGGTGATGGCGGCTTCGAGTACGGCAGGGTCCGGTCGAAATCCGTTGCCGGCCGACATTCGCACGGTAACGACCTGGCCGCCGACGAGCGCGATTTTCGAATTGTGTTGCGGGTAATAGGGATCGAGAACGATGACCTCATCGCCGTGATCGATACCCGCCATGAATGCCGCGAACGAGGCCTGGGTGAGGCCCGTCGTAATCAGGATTTCGTCAGCGCCGAAAGTCAGGCAATTGTCGCGCCGCAACTTGTCGGCGAGGGCCTTGCGCAGCGTCCCTGTGCCTTGCAGGTCGCCGTAGTGGACAATGCCGTCGTCCAATGCCTGCTTCGCAGCTTCCTTGATATGGACCGGGGTGTCCTCGGACGGACGCCCGACTTCGAGGTGAATGATGTCGGCGCCCTCTGCCTCGAGCCTGGCAGCGGCTTCATACATCCCGAAACTCTTATTGGCTTGCGTAGCCATACGCCGTGCAGGCCATTTCATAGCCGGCTCCTCCTATTCGGGTGCAATACCGGAAGCCGGGTAGGCCAGCCGACTGTGGGACAAATTGGCATCGATCAAGGCGGACACTACACTAATGGTCACTCCGAGCGGGTCGACAACCGGTACGTCGATCCCGGACTCTTTCAAGCAGGTCGAAATGTCGTCGATCAGATAAGAAAAACCGGTGCAGGCCAAAACGACCGTATCGGCGCCATCCTCGACGACCGCGGCCTTCGCCGCTTCTGCGAGGCGCTCCACGGTACGGTCGCGATTCTTGTCGATTTCCGAAGGCGGTGTGTCGACGGCTCGGCACGATGCAAAGCAATCGGATAGACCGGCCCGCCGGACGTGCTGAAGCATGTAGCGCCGGGAATACGGTGTCGTGACCAGCAAGCTAAAGCGTTGTCCGAGCATGGCGGCGGCATACATCGAAGTGTGTCCGGGCCCAAGAACCGGTACCGATACCGCTTCTCTCATCACTTCCAGAGACGGGTCCGCCATACAATCCACGACGATCCCGTTTACGCCCTCGTTTTCAGCGGCCAGCGCGGTACGGATGAGCTCCGGGGCCGCGAGTTGCAACGACGACATCGATTCATGCTCGAGGAGTTGGGGAGCGTGCCGGGGTGCGTCGACGCTTATTTTCAAATCCTGTCTGCCGTATCGGCTCTCCAGCGCTTCGTGATAGGCGGGCAAGTCTCTATCCGGTAAAACGAATGCCTGAAGTACGCGTATGTGTTTCATCCACTGATCTCCGGAGCCGGTGTCGGGAAGAACGGCTGTCTAAGCCTTCTGTCTCGCCATCGATCGGCGGTTCTGCGTCGTTGCCTCCCCATCGATATCGAGACTTGGACCGTTTAACGTGACGCCGTAAACGTCTTCGGCGGCCTTCAAGCTAACATAACCGTCCAATACATCCTGACGTACCGCTTCCGGATCACGATCGAGTGAGTGGCCGTATCCGCCGCCTCCACTCGTCTGGGCGACAACCAAAGTTCCCGCGGCGAGGCGAATACCCGCTGTCTTGAGTACGTTGTACGGCGCTTCCTCGCCGGCGGGGTAGATCGTCACTTCCGGTATGACGCCGCTATCCCCTTGGAACAAGCCCCATTGCGGCGTCTTGGTGCGTTCGAAATGCGCCTGGAAAGTGAGGTCTTCCAACACTTCGATTTCCTTGATGGTATTGAGTCCGCCGCGCCACTGACCGGCTCCGCCGCTATCGATGCCCATGCGAAACGAACGAATCAGAATCGGAGTGTTCGACTCCTGAATTTCAATCGGATTGTTGCGAAAATCGCCCGCGACCGAGTGAGTAATCGCGCTTACCCCGTCGAGGTCTTTGCTCGCACCCCAGCCGCCGTTCATCGATTCGCCATTGATCCAGAATTCTCCGGTCGTTGCGTCTCGGCCATACACTTCCCAGTTCCAGGAATCGCCCGGCAGACCGGCGGCCACCCGGTCGGGAATCGCCGGTGCCAAGGCCTTGATGATCAGGTCCAGCAACAGCATGACCGGCACCGGCCGCATTCCGGCCACCGGTTCCTGGGCCCAGAATATGGAACCTTCTTCAGCGACGACACTAACAGCGCGAAAGCTGCCGTCATTGACTTCCGGCTCCGGGCTGGGATACAGAAACGCCAGCGCCAGCTTCGCCATGGCGCGGGTCGACGGCAAGCCGACGTTGATGTTACCCGCATGCTGTTTGTCGGATCCGGTGGTATCGACGGTAAGCTCACTCCCGCTGACGGTCACCGTCACTTTCACGTTCACCGGTTCGTCCGAAACGCTGTCGTTGTCGTTGCAGCCCTCCGCCCGATATACGCCGTCGGGAATACTGCTGATGAACTGACGGTACTTGGCCTCCGTGGTCTCGAAAATCTCCGTTGCCGCCTGGCGAATAACGTCGAGCCCAAACCGTTCGATCAAGCTGAGATATCGACGTTCGCCAATCCGCGCCGCGGCGACCATCGCACTCATATCGCCGTACAGCGTCTTGGGCGAGCGGGAGTTGAGCATCAACAAATCGACCACGTCCGATACGTACTCGCCGCCGGACATGATTCGAATGGGCGGAATCCGGATGCCTTCCTGATAAATCTCGGTGGTGCCGGCCGGGTGCCCGGGCGTCGCAGCACCCACATCTTCCCAATGCGCTCTGACCGCGCCGAATCCGACCGGTTCTCCTTCGTGCACATAGACGCTGATGATGTCGACGTCGTTGAGGTGCGCGCCAACTGTATACGTGTCGTTTACTACGAAAACGTCGCCTGCCTTTAGCGTGTCGAGACCGAACTTGTCGACGACCGCCTGGACGGCCGCTTCAAGCCCTCCCGTAAAATACGGCGTGCCCGGAGCTTGGGCGAGAAGCTCGACTTTTTCGTTGTAGATGGAGATTCCATAGTCGTGAATCTCGTAAATCGTCGTCGAGTACGCGCTGCGATTCAGCACCGCGCTCATGTCATCGGCGGTTGCATAAAAAGCGTTCCGGATGACTTCAGCGGTAATAGGGTTAATCGTCGAACTCACGTCAAGTCTCCCAGCCTGCTGATGACTATGTTGCCGGCATCGTCCAGTTTCGCCGAATACCCCGGCGGAACCACCGTCGTGCAGGACAGCTCGTTGACAATGGCCGGCCCGTGCAGCACTTCGTCCGGTTTCAGATGCGCGCGGTCGATAAACTGTGTATCGACGCGTTCTCCGGAAAATACGACGGAGCGGGTTTCGGCCGGCTCCTTGATCTCGTTATCGACAAGCGTCACGGGGTTGCTCTTTGCGTTTTTGTTGAGGCCGCGGGCCTCCACCCTGATGTTGGCTAGCTCGCCGGCCTCGTCGGGATTGGAGTGTCCAAATGTCTTCAGGTAGAGCGCATCGAACAGACTCTTGAACAAGGGTGAGCTCGACGACTCCAGTTCGACGTCATCCGGCACCTGGACGCTGACCGTGTATTCCTGGCGCACGTAACGAAGTTCCAGGTAACGAATGAACTGCATGTTTGCCGATTCGACCCCCTCGCTTCTCATGAGCGCGGTCAGCTCCGATTCCATCGCTTCGAAACCGGATCTCACCGCCCCCCAATCCGCATGGGCCAGTCTCTCGTTTACGGAAGTCGACATGTCGTGTCGTACGTCTGCGTGCAGCATACCGAAAGCGGAAAACTCGCCGGCCACGTTCGGGACGATTATCTTGTCTATCTCGAGCTCCTCCGCGATCAGCGCGGCGTGCATCGGCCCTGCACCGCCGAAAGCGACGAGACAGAAATCGCGCGGATCGATACCCTTTCGTATGGTCATCGTGCGAATTGCGTTGGCCATCTTCGAGTTGATGACATTGAGAATCCCTTCCGCCATGTCGTTCATCGTCATATCGAAGTCGCTCGCAAGGCCGCCGACTGCCTCTTGGGCCGCCTGCTCATCCAGTTGCATGCGGCCGCCGAGAAAACAACCGGGATCGACCCGCCCGAGAACGACATTCGCATCCGTTACGGTAGGTTGCCGCCCGCCTCGCCCATAACAGGCCGGGCCGGGCACCGCCGCCGCGCTTTGTGGACCGACATGCAATGCGCCGTTTTCGTTCCAGGCGATACTTCCCCCGCCTGCACCAATCGAATGAATGTCGACCATTGGCGCGCGGATCGGAAACCCTTCGAACTCCGTCTCCAGCACGACCGACTCATTGCCGTCGACTACCAGGCTCACCTCGAAACTCGTGCCGCCCATGTCGATGCAAATGAGATTTTTCTCATCGAGTTGTTCGCTGAGTAGCGCGGAACCGACACAGGCGCCGACCGGACCGGACATCAGCGTCAAGAGCCCGCGAGATTCACTGTCCTTGAGGCTGATGAGCCCGCCGTTCGACTGCATCACAAACGCTTTCTTGTCGAAACCCTCTATGTCGATACGGGCACTCAGTTGCTGTAAGTACCGTTGCAATATGGGAGATATATAGGCGTTGATGACCGTTGTGCTCAAGCGTTCGTATTCACGCCACTCGCGGCAGATCTCGTAAGACGGAGAAACGAATAGTTCCGGCGCTTCGCGCCGGAAAAACTCCGCCACGCGCCTTTCATGCGTGTCGTTCTTATAGCTATGTAGAAAACAGATCGCGACTGACTCGACCTGGTTCTCACGCAGTTGCACCAGAATCTCTTCCAGTTGACGTTCATTCAGCGGCGTGACGGTTTCACCGCGCGCATTGAGCCGTTCCTCGACCTCGAATGTCAGGGAACGCGGAACTATGGGTGTCGCGTGCTCATAATGCAGGTCGTACATCCGCATGCGGTTACTTCGCCGTATGACGTACGCGTCTCCAAAGCCTTTT
Organism: Woeseiaceae bacterium; assembly: GCA_028279985.1. Taxonomy (GTDB): domain Bacteria; phylum Pseudomonadota; class Gammaproteobacteria; order Steroidobacterales; family Woeseiaceae; genus UBA1847. Next base: position 50,228 of record JANQMR010000002.1, on the reverse strand, counting down.
GTCGTCACGATCGCCGTCCGCGCACCCTTTCGCTCGAGAAATGCATTCAGCGGCGCGGTCGTACCGTTGATGAACAGCTCAATTTGAGAATAGTCGTCGATCACGTCGTCGAGTGCATTCGTTACACCCCTGGCGTAGTCGCCGGGGACGGACGGCGTTTTTGCAATCAGCATTCGGCCGAGTTCATCGTCGATAGCGACGAGATCGGTAAAGGTACCGCCGATATCGACCCCAACTCTCAGCTTATTGGTTGTCTGCATTCTTCTTTTGCGCTCCGCTTTCCCTTACCGGTATCTGTTGTACGTAAATCTTCAATGAACGACGCCCGCAGCCTTTGGGCCGGGCGCCGAGGAAAGCCGACTGGTCGCCAGGTACACAAGCACGAGGACGAGCAGCAGCATTACCACCGCGGTGGTTCCGATGTGCTCCAGGCCAAAGCGTGTAATGGTCACACCGCCGACGAAGGTTCCAAGTCCCGCACCGAGCGTCATCGATGCGCCGGCCGCAGCGGCGAATCTCCCCTTCTTGTCGGCCAATGACATCAAGGCTTGCAGGTAAGTTGCCGCGAACAGCATTGCGATGTTGTACAGCGGCACGCTGACGATGAATACGGCGGCGCTCGCACTCATGCCCAGAAGCAGGGCCAGAACGGCTTTTGCGATAACCGCGATGAATACCGGGACTTTGTAGCCGTATCGTTTGTCGAATGCCACCGCCAGCGCCGGGCCTATCAACGTGACCAGCGCAGCTATCGAGAGGACCATACCGACGTCCGTCAGGGGCAAGCCGGTGCGAAGACCGAGTCGCTCGACGTAACTCCCGATCGCCGCACTCGCCCCGATGAACAGGACAAGCGACAGCAAAGTCAGCACGCCGCCGACCACCGACGTCGATTGATCGCCGGATTGACTGGCGCCGACCACGGCGACGCTTCGCCTGCCGGGCATCCACGGCAGAAAGCAAGCGCCCACAAGCGTTGCCGCGCTCAATAACGCGAACGCACCGAATGCGCCGTGCGAGTTGATTACATAAGGGATCACGTAATACGTTGCGGCGGACATCAACGCGTAACCGCCGTTTAGAAAAGCGAATGCACGGGCGGGCGACACCGACCTTCCAGCCAGCCCGAACGCCGCGGAAATCGTAAGCCCCTTGCCCACACCTGCTATACCGCGGCAGATCGATAGGCTGGTTGCGTCCGCGATCATCGTCGACCAAGCGTTGCAGACGGTGAGAATAATGAGGCCCAATGCACAAATGGCGCGGGGGCTGAACGTGTGAATACGTGCGGCTATGAGATAGGACGTGACCGCAACCGTGGTGAACTCGATTCCGGCGATCGTACCGGCGATTTCCGCGGTAAACGCGTAATCGTCGATTATGGCGCCCACCCAAAACGGTACCGCTATCTGAGACGTAAAGGCGCAGACAACGACAAACACCATTGCGAAGGTGGATCGAGCGGTAAGCTCGATTCGTCCTTCGGCGTTGATCGAGTTTCTATTCACGCACTACCTATTGTTTTTCTATGTCTGACGCTGTTCCCAGGCGTTCGACAATATTAGGTCAGGATATAGGTAATGACTTCGTCGGCGTTGGCGCGAATGTGCTTTCGCATGTCAGATGGGTGTCCTTTGTATCCTTTGTATTGGCACTTTGTATCGGCAGGGGCGAATCATGCCACATGTTGGCGTGTAATTGAATATTGAATATTGGATACAAATTCCCTAAGATCCTGATCTAGTGTCCTGTAAAGCACAGAATCCGATTGGCTTCTGCCGTTACAGGGGACTGGCGGATCTTTAATTCGGGGGTTACCAATGGAAAGGAAAATGGTTTTTGCGGCAGCTTTGCTGATTGCCGCGATCGCTATGCCGGATCCGGCGTTGTCTCAGGACATACTGGAAGAAATAACGGTCACGGCGCGAAAGCGCAGCCAGGACGTTCAAGACGTGTCGATGTCGATTTCGGTACTTACCGGCGAACAAGTCGCCGAGCGCACGATTATGAATGCGCAAGATATTTCCTGGTTTACGCCCGGACTCTACGCAACGGGGTCGAGCGGGGATACCGATCCGCTTTACACGATCCGGGGAATCGGGCTGAACGATGCTTTCAGCAACAACAATCCGACCGTCGGCGTCTACCTTGACGAAGTGATTCAACCTTTAGTACCGATGATGGGATTTCAACTTTATGACCTGGAGCGTATCGAGGTTCTCAAAGGCCCTCAAGGTACCCTGTATGGCCGCAACACTACGGGAGGCGCTGTCAATGTATTCACCAGGCGCGCCGGAGAAGAACTGAACGGCTACGCCCGCGTCGATTTCGGCGAATTCGAGCGGTTCGAATTCGAAGGCGCCGTCGGCGGGCCGCTGAGCGAAACACTCAGCGCGCGAGTGGCCGCCCTCAGCATTCAGCAAAACGACGGCTGGCTTCTGAATGCGTTCAACGGGCAGCGCATCGGCCAGTTGGACCAGCTTTCCGTACGGGGAAAACTGGAGTGGACTCCGACGGACGAATTCGAGTTGATCGCAACAGTGACCCGCTCGACGGACAAGTCCGACAGCGCCGGGCGCGAGCACGTCGGCTTCTTGGATGGGCCGTTCAGCGGCAATTTGTGCCAGGCCGCGATCGAGGGCCGCCGCGACGAAACGCAATGTGTGAGCTTCCTGGGTTACTCCGATTTGCTGGAGGATCGATACACCATAGAAAACAGCTCATTCTACGGGCAGGACCAGGACGCGGAAAGCACCGCCGTTACGGTGAGAATCAACTGGGATATCGGCGATACCACCCTGACGGCCGTGACGGGTTACTCGGAGTACGACAGAGTCTATAACGAAGACGCCGACGGCACGCCGCTCATCATGATCGACGTACAGTCGACGAATGCGATCGACGCGCTTTCGCAAGAGATCCGGCTTTCCGGCTCGACGGCCGGTGGATTCGATTGGGTGATCGGCGGCTTCGTTTCGGAAGATGAGCTGTTTTTCGATTTCCAGCAAGCCTTGGACGAGCATATCTTCCTGAGCCGGGTGTCGCAGAACTTCACGCAGGTTGGTAAGTCCTGGGCGCTTTTTGCCCATGGCCAGCTTCCGTTGTCGGATCGTACCAGGCTCGTTGGCGGCTTGCGCTATACGGACGAAGAAAAGACTTTCGACTATTTCGGCTTCGATCACGACCCGTTCGGAACGTCGGCGTTTCCGGCAATCGGAATTGCCCCGGTATCCCGGTACTTCGACAAGAGTACTTCGGACGAAGTCACGGGTGAGATAGGCATCGAGTTCGACGTATCCGACGATGCCATGATGTACGCCAATGTTACCAAAGGCTTCAAGTCGGGCGGCTACAAGGGCGCCATATCTTTCAGTCTTCCCGAGCTCGAGCCGTTCGATCCGGAAACGCTGTATGCGTACGAAGTGGGCGTCAAGTCGACCTTGGCCGACGGAAGACTGCGGCTTAATGCAGCCGGCTACTACTACGACTGGAAGGACTTCCAGGCCTTCGTTACCGAGATTCGCGGCGGCGTACCGGTACTCGTTCTCGCCAATGCAGGCGACGCCGAGGTCTCGGGCTTGGAACTCGACGCTCAATGGGCGCCGGTCGACGGGCTGCAGCTTTGGCTGGGCGCGAACCTGATGGACACGGAGATCACGAGATACAACACGATCCCGGGCACCGGCGACAATCAGGGCAACAGACTGTCCAACTCGCCTGAGGTGATGATAAATGCCAGGGCGCGCTACGAATTCGATGTAGGTCAATCCGGCTGGCTGGCATTCGCCGCGAGCGACCTCGTCTACCGCAGCAAGGTTTATTACTCGCTGGGTAACAACGGACAGAGTGCACAGGACGCGATCTGGTTGTGGAGCGGCCGGGCCGGCCTCGTGTCTGCCGATGAACACTGGAGCATCTCCGTGTGGGGCAAGAACCTCACCGACAAGTTCTACAAAACGCAATCGTACGACAATCTCGGGGGTATCTTCCCGTCCCAAAACTACCTCGGTATGCCGCGGTCCTACGGCATCAGTGTGAAGTACAGCTTTTGACGCGCGTTACACGCCGGAACCCGGACTACGACAGTCCGGGGCTGGCGGGTGGAGGGAACAGAATAGCGGCGGCCGGAACGACACCGTCAAGGGACGCACCTACATGGGCAAGAGGCTGGACTGATATTGAACACACGAGTTCTTCGGCCCGACGACCGATTTGCATTCGAGCAATCGGTTTGGGCGGCAACCGCGAGTTCTGTACCGCAGCAGCCCTGTGAACCGAACACGAAGTACGACGTTGTTGTCATTGGCGGTGGAATAGCGGGCGCTGTTGCGACACTGACGCTCGCCAAAACCGGTACCAAGGTGTTGCTGATCGAAGCCGGTAAACTGGGCTCCGGCGCCACCGGCCGGTCCGGCGGTTACGTCGTTCCGTCGTTTGCACGCGTGGGGCCGCAGCATGTCATCGATTCTCTCGGAGAACAGGGCGAACAGATGGTTTCGGCCATCGCCGGGTCCGCCGATTTCCTGTTCAATCTGGTTCGTGAACATGATCTCGACTGCGATGCCGGCCAGGGCGGCTGGATTCGACCGACGAGATCGCAAGCCCAGCTTGACGGGTTTGAAGCGGAAGCGGAAGTTTGGCGGCGCTATGGCGGCGACGTCACCGTTCTCGACGCCAAGGAAACGGAAGCTCATTCGGGAATACCCCTTTACCTGGGGGCCAGTTTTTCGCCGAATGGCGGGACGATTCATCCCGTCAAGTTTGTACGGCAACTCATGCTTACGGCCGGCAAATTCGGCGCCGAATGGATGGAGGATTCACCCGCCCTCGACATCAGCAGGAACGCCGGGCGCTGGACGGTAAAGACGGCCAAATTCGATATCTTCGCCGAAAACGTTCTGGTCTGTACCAATGGACAATCCCGGCATTTGACGCCTGCGCTTTATCGATCGTTGGTTCCAGCGCTCATCTGCCATTTCGCCAGCGATCCCGTCGCCGCTTCCGATCGACAAGACCTGTTTGGCCAGGGGAAGTGTCTGTCCGATACTCGGGTAAACTTGTTTACCTACCGGTTCGATTCGGACTGGAGGATCATATCCGGGACTCTTCCCACACTGCACGTTGGCGACGGTTCCCGTCTCGGTAACCGGATTCGCGACCGATTGAAGCGAACGCTGAAGATAAGCGGTGAACTGAAATCTCGTTATGTCTGGTTCGGACGGGCGTCGGTTACGGACGATCAACTACCTCGAGCCTGCGAGCTCGGTCCGGGCGCATACGCGTTTTCCGCGTGCAACGGCCGCGGACTCTCGATGTCGGCTTGCTTCGGTGCGGAGATCTCCAGGTACCTCGTCAACGGCGGATCGGGAAGCCTGTCCATTCCCGTAGCGGCGCCGCGGCCCTTCCGGAACAGAACGATGGCGAGGATTGGTGCCCGGTTTTATCCGTTCTATGGAGCGGCGGTCGATTTTCTGAAGCAATCTTGAAGTAACCATCGCGACGGCGTTCAATTGCGAGCCGCGTATCGTTTTTCGCCTGAGCCTTGCGATTTCAAGTCTGCGCAAGACGACAGTTCGGGCCGCCATTCCCGACCGACTGCCAAAAATCAACTTCCTGGAGCGAAGGAATCAGTTATCGCGGCCTGAGGTATTTCTCCGGATTTCCCTACCGGGGAGAATCTCTGTGTTCAGCACTCCGTCCGACACGAGTCGTTCGCCCGCCACCAAGACGTATTCGAATCCGACAGACGTTTGAGCGGGACGTCCGAAAGTGGCCTTGTCGCTGACGGTATCCAGGTCGAAAACCACGATATCGGCATCTGCGCCGGGCTGCAGGCGACCCTTCGCATTCATCTGCGGTATCGACTCTCCCAGTATTTGCGCCGGGTACAGGCTCAACTTCGCGATCGCGTCGAGTAAAGAAATTTTTTCTCGTTCATTCACCCAGATCCTGAGAAAGCGGGCAAAGGTTCCGGCGCTTCTTGGATGAGACATCGCATTCTCGGGCAAGGGCCACGTGTGCTGCGGGATGGCCTTTCCGGTCTCGTCCGACCAATCGACCGCATCGGATGCAATCACCCCACCCGGAAACAGAATCGACTGGTCGAGCATCTCGCGATCCTCATCGTTGTCGTCCGGACGCAGCATATGCACGACAATCGAAGTACTGGGCGCCTCTGTCTGGAGTCGGTCGAATTCCCGATCCGACAGCGGAGTGCCGCCGAGCATGAAGTCGGATTTCTTCAGTCCCCCCAATCGGTCTTGCCAGTTCGGTCCTCTGAACATCGCCGCACCGATACCCGTGGATCCGGCGCCATACGGGTAAGCCTCGACGGAAATCCTAAGGCCGCTCGACTGTGCGCGCCTGATCATCGACGCTATATCGCCGATATCCCTTAGGCTTATGCTGTTCAGGTGACACACATGCATCTGAGCTTGCGTTGAAGCCGCAACCGCGATCATCTCCTGATACGCCTCGAACGAGCTTTCCGGTTCAATCGTCGACAAGTATCGCGCATGCGTAAAAGTCGGCACGCCGTTCCTGGCCGCGAGCTCGTGTAGGGCGTGGTACTCCTTGCGCCCTGCCCCCGGTGCATAGCCCAGGAGTATTCCAACGCCCAGGCCACCCTCATCCAGGCCCTGCTGTACCCGCCGCAGAATGGCGTCGAGCTCAGCCGCGGACGCAATCTTGAGCTGCCACGACCAGTCGCCGAAATGGGAAGTAAAGAATCCGGGTTCGGCTGCCGGCTCGTTACCGGTGAGTTCCGCAATTCGTGCGTGACCCCAACCCGCAGACACTCCATAGTTTATCGGGCGCCCGTCCCGGGCTGCATTTGCATAGAACTTCGCCACTGGCAACGTTCCCGCCTCCAGATCGAGCGCGGTCGTGACACCGTCGAGCGCTTGGACACGGGCCGGCAGGATCTGTTGGCCATGTGCGTGCATATCGATAAAGCCGGGGGCAACGACCAAGCCCGTTGCATCGATGGTCGAGCGTCCCTGTATCGATTCCGTCGTGACTACGGCAATTTGGTCTCCGCGCAGCCCAACATTTCTTATCGCATCCAATGCTGTCTCGGGATCGATGACCCGGCCGTTTAGAATGACTATGTCGTATGAATCTGCGTGCGGCCGTTCGGATTGACCCTCCGCCGGCTCAACCGAAAATACAGCCAGCGCGATCAAGACAGCCGAAAGCGCCGAGAGCGACGTTCTCCGGCCCGCTTTCTCTTTATCAGACTCTATCGATTCCGATGTCAGGCTACTCTTCTTCATAGGCTCACCACGTTGAATACAAAATAGTCGTAGGCTGACCGCGCGGCCTCAGCTATCGCCCTGTCACGAATACCGTAGTCGTCTGTCTCAGACTTCTTGATGAAGACGGCAATGACGAGGTGGCCCTTGCCGTGCGGGAGCTCTATGACGCCTACGTCGTTACTGGTACCGCCGATCGTTCCGGTCTTGTGTGCAACCGGTGTGCCCGCGGGGAGAATTCCCGTCAGGCGATCCTGACCGGTTTCGCAGCGCAGCATGATGTCACGGATGATCTCGCTGCTTTGCTCCGAAAGAATGTCGTTGGTCCAGATGGCCTCGAGCAGCTCCGCCATGCCATTCGGCGTTGCAGTGTCCCGTGGGTCGTCGGCAAAAGTATTGGAACGATACGTTTCCAGGCCGGCCCTCTCCTCCGCAGACATCGCTTCGTAGTCTTCCAGAAACGAGCGGGGCTCGCCCGCCGCGGGTGCATCCATGCCGAGATAATCGCGGATCAGCATGTTCGTGTTTCGGTCGACCCGAATGCCGGTGACACCCAGTCGATCCAGCGTTCGATTGATTGTCGCCGAACCGCCGACTTCACGCATCAGCACATCGGTGGCCGTGTTGTCGCTAACGATCAGCATCGGCTCCAGGAGATTGTGCAGCGACAGCTTGATGCCCGGGTGCCGGAAATGCGCGCTGACCCCCTGCGACGGCACCAGGTCCGCTTGCCTGACCTCGACCAACTCCGCAAGTGCACGCTGCCCATCGTCGACCTGGTGTAACAAGGTGACGGCCGTGGGAATCTTGTAGGTACTGGCCATCGGGAATTGCTCCTCGCCACGCATATTCAGCCGAGTACGAGTTTCCAGGTGGATCAGAGATACCCCCATCACGCCTTCCGACAGCTCGCCGAATCGAAGCAGCTCCGACTTCAGTGCGCTGAGGGTTTGCTCACTTCCAATGTGCCGCAGCTCGGCGTGCGCCGATGCCGTGGCAAGCAAAAACAGGCACGCGAGCAAAGTCGCGCCCGGGAAGATATTTGGGTCTCTTGGATCGGGTTTCAGATTCACGATGGTGTCCTCATACTTGCGGCAAACGGCTTTGTCCCGGCCGAGATCAGGTTGGATAAGTCGGGTCTTGCGGCGTGCCAGTCCGTCGACATCTGGTAGGCGTGGCCGAGCCGAAGTACGCCGGCCTCGTCAAACGGGCGTCCGACGATCTGCATGCTTACGGGAAGCCCGTGCGCGAACCCGCAAGGTAGTGCCAACGCCGGCAACCCTGTCAGATTGAACGGCTCTGTATTGCGAAGCAATGCCGTGTCGACAGACTCTGTTTTTCCGCCGATCCGGCACGAGTCTTCGTCGAGTAGCGGCGCCAAAATCGGAACGGTGGGCATTACTAGGTAGTCCGCATCGTTCAAGACCGCCCGCATACTCTCGCCGAGCATTTGCCGATAGCGCTGAGCGCGGACGTAGTCCTTTGCCAGAACATGATCGCCCAGCTCGATGTATTCGCGAACCTCGTCCGAGTAGAGATGGCTCTCTGTCCTGAGTTCGTCGGCGTGGTAGTCTGCCGCCTCGGCAAGGACTATGGCCAGGCTCGCTGCCCGATACTTCTCGATATCGGGAATCTCGACCTCGACGGTCCTCGCTCCCAGATTTCGCAACATGCCAATGGCGGAATCGACCGTGTCCACGACCTCGTCTTGTGCCTGACTGAAGAACATTCTTCTGGGCACACCGATTCTCACGCCCTCGATTCCGCCGGACAGACTCTCTACGTAGGGTGGTACCGGTAGGTTTGCCGACGCGGGATCAAGCAGGTCATGTCCGGCCAGTGCTTCCAAAAGCATTGAAGCGTCGAACACGGTCCGCGCAACGATCCCTACGTGATCGAGACTCCAACTCAGCGGCACGGCGCCGTATCGGCTGATTCGGCCGTAGGTGGGTTTCAGGCCCGTCAGTCCGCAACAGGCGGACGGCGCTCGAACTGAGCCTCCGGTATCGGTGCCCGTCGCAGCAGGAAGCAGGCCTGCTGCAACCGCGGCTGCAGAACCACCGCTAGACCCTCCCGTCGTTCGGCTGGTGTCCCATGGGTTTCGAGTCGCACCGTGCAATGACACCTTGTTCGTTGAGCCATACGCAAACTCGTGCGTGTTGAGTTTTCCAAGGCTGATCATCCCGGCCTGAGCCAGTCGGGCAACAGCCGTCGCATCCCGATCCGGAATCCAATCCTTAAGTCGCATCGAACCCGCCGTAGTTCGCGTACCCGTCGTGCAAAGCACGTCTTTGTGTCCGATCGGCAGACCGAATAAGGGGCCATGGGACTGGCTCCTATTCACCGTCGCATCGGCTCTCGCCGCAGATTTCTGCGCCGCTTCCTTGGTGACGGTGATAAAGGCCCTAAAAGTGTCGTCGAACGCCTCGATTCGCTGAAGAAACGACGCCAGGATTTCGGTCGGCAGCAACCGGCGAGACGCAACCGCCTCCGACATCGTCGCCAAATCGAGTTCCCAGGGTTCCGTCATGCATCGTCACCCCTGACCGGACGAAACACGGTCCCGGGCTCAAAGGGCTCCAGGTCGAGTTCGCGCAAGCTCGCGATCTCTCGCTGCAAGCCGTCCAGCGACTCGCAAAGTTCGCGTGCGCGTTTCTTGTCGACGGGATTCCCGGCGTACTCGGATGCCACGCCCGAAACCGTGCTCGTACTGATTCGTTTATCGTCCATGTACACCTCTCAAGTCCTGCTCGTTGGGTCTGTCGCCAAGATTTACAGACGAACTGCGGCCACGGCCCTCTCGAAAGCCGACAGAACCTCGTCAATGACTTCGAGATCCATGGCGGTCGAGAGACAGCCGAAGCCCCGGCGTGCGACGATAACGCCGTTTTGTAATAAGCCGGTATGAAGCTGCCTCATCAACTCGTCCGCCCTCTCGCCGGTCGGGACGTCTCTGTAACTCGAGACGGCCTGCGTTCCAGGTATGATTTGAAAAAGCGATCCCTCGCCTGTCACCTGCGCGCCCAACCCGTCCTGCTTCAGAATGTCATTCACGCCGCTACGCAATGAGGTACCCAACTCGTCGAGTAAATCGAACTCTGTTTGCGTCAGCCTGTTGAGCGTCGCGATGCCGGCAGCGATCGATAGGGGATTTCCACTATAGGTCCCGCCGGATACGACGTAGTCTCTTGTCGTTGTCGGGTCCAGCAAGTCCATTACGTCGCGGCGCCCCCCAAGCGCGCCTATCGGCAGCCCGCCGCCGATGACCTTGCCGAATGTCGTCAGGTCGGGACTACCGTCAAACCTGCCCTGCGCGCCGGCGACCCCCAACCTGAATGTGATAATTTCATCGAACACCAGCAGGATGCCGTACTGACTGGTGATCTCTCTTAGGAACCGATAGAAGCCCGGCGCGGGCTTGGACATTCCCGACCTGTTGGCTAGCGGCTCAACGAGCAACATGGCGAGCTGACTGCCATGCGATTCGAGGATGCGCTCGATCGACTCCGGGTCGTTGTTTGGCAGAACGACTACCTCGTCCGCTACATTGCTTGAAAGACCCGCGGAACTGGGAACAGCGCTCGGTGCGTGAGCGCTACCCCAATGCTTTGGAGAGGGTGCGACGCTCATCTGCACATGGTCGTAGTAGCCGTGATAGCTGCCTTCGAACTTGGCCACTTTGTTGCGGCCGGTGAATGCCCGGCACAACTTGGCAGCCATCATGACAGCCTCGGTACCCGAGCTTCGAAAATGGACCTTATCGACAGACGGCACGCGTTCCACCAGCATCTTCGCCAGCTCCAACTCCGTCTCGCAGGGTTCGGAGAAGCAGAAGCCTTTTGCAACACGATCGTGAATTGCAGCGACTACGTCCGGAAACGCATGACCGTGAACGAGCGCCGACATGTTGTTCAAACAGTCTATTCGACGATCGCCGTCGACATCCGTGACCCAGCAGCCGTCGCCCGCTTTGGCGAATATGGGATTCGGTTGGAAGGTGTAAAACTGACGTGACGTACCGCCGGGAATGAGCGATCGCGCCTCTTCGAACAGGCGAGAAGATACGGAGTCGCCGGAAGCATAGCGATCAAGTTGGTACCGACTGATTTTTCCCTTCTGGGGAATCATGCTTTATCGTTCCGATACAATGTCATGACGACTCCTGCGACGAGTCCGATGTTGTGTTGCAGCCCTACCCTTGCCGCGGGGACATTTCGAGTGCCGGCCTGGCCTCGCAATTGCCACACGAGCTCCGCACACTGAGCGAGCCCCGTCGCGCCGATGGGGTGCCCCTTCGACATCAGTCCACCCGAGGGGTTTACCACCCATTTGCCGCCATACGTGTTGTCCCCGTCGGCCACCAACTGTGTCGCGCCTCCCGGCGGACACAAACCGAGGGCTTCGTAGCTGATTGCTTCATTGGGTGTGAAACAGTCGTGGAGCTCGATCACATCAACGTCGTCGGGCCCAATGGCCGCGTCTTCGAAGACTCGTTCCGCAGCCGATCGAACCATCTCACAGCCGACTGCGTGCAATGGATCCTCCCATGAGGATTCAGTGTCGGTAGCCATTGTCTGACTCACGATTTCCACTGGCTGTGAAACGCCGTGACGACGTGCGAAACGGTCGCTGACCAACACCGCTGCCGCCGCTCCGCAGGATGGCGGACAACACATGAGACGCGTCAGGTAGTCGCCGTATACCTTGGGCGCTGCGAGTACTTCCTCTTCGCTCAGCGGCGTGCGGAAAATTGCGTTTGGGTTGGCGGATGCGTGATTGCGGGTCTTGACGGCGATCTTGGAAAAAAGACCGGGATCGGCATCGTACTTATTCAGATACTGTGCGCCCGCCGATCCGAACCACCGAACCGCGTTCGGGGCGGACTCGGCTTCCAGATCGTCGAGCAAATCGTTGATCCGTTGCGATACACCTTCACGGTCTTGCCACAGTACCGGAAGCGATCCCCGCTGCATTTCCTCGAACCCCACGGCAAGCGCACAGTCTACCTGGCCCGACAAGATGGCCTGGCGTGCGAGCATGATCGCGGTCGAGCCGGAGCAGCAGGCGTTGTTGACATTGAATACGGGGATGCCGGTTTGAAGAACATCGTAGACCACGTGCTGTCCGCAGCCTGTGCTGCCATATATGTAGCCGGCATACGCCTGCTGTACGAGCTTCGCATCGATCGCTGCATCCTTCAGGGCGCCCCGGATCGCGTCGGCCCCCATCTCTCGATAGGGCCGCTGTTGTCCCGGCTTCGTGAACGGCTGCATATCGACTCCAGCCACGTAGACTTTCATGCTTTTTTATTCCTCTTTTGCTCTACAGTCGTCGGTTGCCGCGGGTAGCGGAACTCTTTTTCGTGCTGTTCGTGTACTCTCGTTGAAGCATGGCTTTGTCCGGCTTTCCCAATGCCGTCGTAGGAATGCTGTCTACGAAGAACACGCTCTTCGGCGCTTGAATAGCGCCCTTCTGTTCCCGGACATGCTGCTGCAACTCCGCGGCGCCGGTGTTTTTGTCCTTGAGCACGACGACGGCACAAACGGCCTCGCCCCATGTAGCATCTTCCACGCCGAATACGGCCGCCGACGCAACCGACGGGTGGTCCATGAGCGCATCCTCGACTTCTCGCGGATAGACGTTGAAGCCGCCGGAGATGATCAAATCCTTGTCGCGACCTACGATGTACATGAAGCCGCTCGAGTCTTGACAGGCCAGGTCGCCGGTGTGCAGCCACCCATTCCGGAAAACGGCGTCGGTCTCGTCTTTCTTGTTCCAGTATCCCCTCATCAACAGCGGACCGCGAACGCATATCTCACCGACCTCCCCATCCGGCACCTGATGGCCCCGTTCGTCCAAAATCGCGACTTGACTCGAACCGATCGGCCGTCCGCAGGATGTACTGCGTTCTGGACTGTGATCCCGGCGCAACAATGCGGTTATGCAGTTCGGCGCCTCCGTTTGACCATACATTTGCATGAAAATCGGACCGAACAGTTGTCGTGCCCTGCCCATTCGTACCGGGCATGCCGCTGCCGCACCGTAGTACACCACTTCGAGACTCGACAGCTTGTCGACTTGAGCCCGGTCGAGATCCAGCAACTTGTAGATCATGGTCGGCACGAGAAACGTCGATGTAATCCGGTGCCTGGCAATCAGGTCGCAGAACGCCATCGGCTGAAATTTCTCTGCCAAGACAACCGTTCCCGCTCGCATCAATACCGGCGGGATCATCGCACCGGACGCATGAGAGATGGGCGTCGTGACGAGCAGTCGAGGAACGGCAGGCCATTCCCAGTCCGCCAGCATCGTCATTGTCATCGTCACGCGCGTCCGATGCGTGTGGACGACGCCCTTCGGCGCACCGGACGTTCCGCCGGTGTAGGAAATACTTGAAATGTCCCCTGCGTCCGCTTCCGGGACGAGCGGCTGGCTATCAAATGCCTCCGCCTCCGACAGCACATCAGTAAGATCCTCACATGGCCCGAGCGAGAAGAGCGTGCGAATCCCTACCCTGTCACGAAGTTCGAGCGCCCGCGACTTCATCTGTCGAGGATCGAAGAACACGGTATCGATGCCGGCATCGCGCAGGATGAACGCCTGGTCCCTGGCGCTGGCCATCGGATGTAACGAGGTTACCCTAAGGCCTATGATGAACGCCGCACAGGTCACCTGGAACGCCTCGATACGATTCGTAGACAGAATCCCGACCGGATCGCCCTTACGGAATCCACGGGCCTTCAGGGCCTGAATCAGCTTCGACAGGGCCTCGCCAAACGCGCTATAACTGACCTGGCGTTGCGAATCGCGGATTGCGATCTCGTCGCCTCCCGCCGCAATAGCGCGTACGAGCAGGTGTCCCATCGAACAACCGGTCGAAAGTCGGCTATCGAGACTGCCGGCACGCACAATGTCCGGTCCCGGCGTTTCGCTCATCGCAACAACTCGACAGGAAACAGGATAATTGCCGGGAATAGCGTAATCAGTACCACGGCCACCAACCAGGCCAGTAGAAACCCGGAGGCTTCTCTTAGAATTTCTCCCATGCGGACACCGCAAAGGGGCTGCGCCAACCACAGTTGGGGACCAAAAGGCGGCGTTATTTCGCCGATCGATGCACAAATGACGCCTAGAACGCCGTAAAGAACCGGATCTATTCCCAAGGCCACGGCTGCCGGAAGGAATAGGGGCAAGATGACGATGACCATTGGTAGTGAGGAGAAAAACAGGCCGACGACGAGCAGCAGCGTATTGACAACCAACAGGAAGCCGAGCGCACTCAGGTCGAGGTCGCTAATCAGGTTGGTAATCAGCGTATGGACCTCCAGGTAGCCCACTGTCCGCGCTAGCAGATCGGCGCCGACAACGAGAAAGTAGATGATTCCCGTCGTCTTCGCCGTCTTGACGAGCGCTTCTGCAAACCCCGGCCACGTCAGCTTTCGGTAAACAGCCGTGCCAAGAACCAATGAATAGAACACCGCGACCGAGGCGGACTCCGTCGGCGAAAAAAGGCCGCCGTATATGCCGCCTAGAACCAGCACGGGGAACCCGATCAAAGGAAAGGCTTCCTGTATCGCCTTTCTGCGTTCACCGGATTTCAATACCGGCATCTTCGAATAGCCGCGCTTTCGCGAAATCAGCACCGCCGTGATCGCCATCAGTATCGCGATCAGCAAGCCCGCCGCCATTCCGGCAGCGAACAGCTCGATGATCGAAACCCGATTGAACGCACCGAACAGAATGAGAAAAATACTCGGCGGGACGATCAGCCCGAGCTCGGCGGACGTAACCAAGAGTCCGGCCGTAAATCGACGCTCGTAATTCATGCTCGTGAATATCGGAATCATGAGCGCTGCCAGAATGGCAAGGCATGCGGCGGCCGAACCGGATATGGCGCCCAGGACGGCGCTCAGAAAGATAGCGGCAATGGGCAGCCCGCCCGTAGTATTCCCGACCAGCGCCCGTAACAGCCCGCGCAGGACGTCCAGTGCACCGCCCTGTACGAGCAAGTTGCCGGCCAAGACGAAAAACGGTGCCGCTAAGAGCGGATAGGAGTTGACCGACTCGAAAGTGAGGTGGCCGATCGCCGTCAAGGGCAGGTTCATCGCGAACATACCGATGACGAGTGCTGCCGCAATGAACGAAAACGCGAGCGGCACGCCGCCTAGCACCAGGACCAGAAGCAAGACCACGCCTACCCAGCCGACGAGTTCCATGGCCGGCTACTCGCTACTCTCCGAGTCGTCGCCCCGCAGTGCCGCGCGAAGTGCGGCCAAGCAAAATGCCGTGACCAGCGTCATCGATACGGGTACCGATAGCTTCACTACCCAATGCGGCACGTCCAGGTCGCGAATAAACGTCACGTCCCGCTCGTACAAGCTGGCGACATACAGCCAACCCGCATACGCCATCAATGCACAAATACCGATGCTGACGATATGGCCGCCAACCAGCACATATCGACCGGCTCGGCCCCGTAGTTTTTCAACGACAGTCCGAATGCTTATGTGAGCACCGATTGTCATTGCGAGCGGGCCGCCGGCCAGTAGCGCTCCCCATACCGTTATCCAAACCATAAGGTCGGTGGTCAGATCGGAGGATATCTGAGCCGCCAACCTGAGCACGATACTGGCGAAGCCGATCAGCGCACTCAGCAGTATCAGACCACCGCAGAGAAGCATTACTTTACGTCCGAACTCGTTCACCGGACGATCAATCCCGGCCTCGGCTATCGAGAATCGCCTGCACGAGACTCGAGTCTACTTCTGCAAGTAAGCTACGGACACCTGTCCGCATCGTCTCCTGCCAATGTGCCGCATTGTCTGGATAGACGACATTGAGATCGGCGTCGTTTTGCCATTCGGCAATCTTGTTTCTGGTCAGATTGTCGTAAAAGACAGAAGCATTCAGCGTCTCGAAAGTCTCCTCAATCGCAGATCGTTGGACAGAACTCAGCGACTCCCACCAACTTGTATTCGCGACAAAACAGATCGGCTGAATGGTCACCGGTACGATGACCGTATGTGGCGCCAGCTTGGCCAGGTCGAAGTAATCCGCACCGCCCGCGAAATCGGTAATCAGGCCGGATATCAAATTGGTCTGCAGCGACGTAACGACTTCCGTGTAAGGAATCGCAATAGGATGTGCGCCGAGACCCTCTATGGCGAGAGCCCAGCCGTCTCCACCCGGATGCCGGATCTTACGCCCCCTCAGGTCGTCGATCTCGTTTATCGGAACCGTGCTGAACAGGTAGAGCTCCCCGGCGTTGAAGAGCCACTTGAGGATTCTCAGCCCGGATTTTTCCGCCAGACGAGCGTGAACGTCCCTCCAGACCGTCGTTTGCATTGCCCTCTCGAAATGCGCGAAGTCGTCGAACAAGCCCGGAGCGCTTGCGACCTTGAAAGCGGGCTCGTATGACTCGAGCATATGCGGCGCACAGTAGCTTAGCTGGATGGCCCCAATCGAAACCGCCTCGATGTTCGCTTCCTGTGTCGCGTAGAGTATCCCCTTGTCGAAAACCTTCAGCTCGACTTGATCTCGAAACGCCGGGTGGATCGCAAACAATCCCGTAATCGCTTCGATGTACTTCGTAACCCCATAGCCTTCGCCGAACATCGGATAGAGCGGCCCTGCCTGCGCAATGATCACCTCTTCAGTATCCGCCCGAACGGCCGGCGCCGCACAAGTGAGCGCCGTGGCCATCACGAACAAGGCCGCACGCCGAGACAACGTCCGTACCGGCACTCTGCACGGTCGCGAGAGCCTGCCGGTCAAACAGTTACGAATTCCTTGCAACACAGATCTTCCAAATACCAACCGTAAACAGCGGTAACGCGAATATGACCAAAAACACCTTGGTTAGCGCGCTGTATCCATTCGCAATCAGATCGACAATTCCGATGCTGGATGCTCCGTAGAGCGATACCGCCAGTATCGATAACGCGATCAGCGGCCGTGCATACCGGGGCAACGCCTTCTTCCGTTCAGCATAGCTGGAACTTATGCGTTCATTGACTGCATGAAGCAGGCCGGCCCCTGTCTCCACAAGCGTTCCGTAGACGACTACATAAAAGATTACAGACAGCCACCCGAGCTGCAGTGCCGACATCAAGGATGAAGCGGGCACCGCGGCGTCGCCGATTGCCGGATAGAGGCCCATCAGGGCGACATAGAAGAGAATGGCCGGTATGACAACCAGCGTACCGGCGATGAACCCCGAAGTCAGCGTCTCCTTCCGGCTCGATAATCTGGAAGCCGAGAAAAGGATGGCCGGCAGTACCGCGAGATTATACCCGGCGTAGGTGATGCCGCTTTGCCACCAGTCCGAGCCGAGCTCGCTGCGTTGAAACGATGCGACGATATCGTCGCCGAGGAGGACAAAGGCCGCCGCGATCAGCAAGAAGTAGGTGACGTAGAGCACGGCCGACCAGCTTGCCAGGACCTTCGCGATGGCATCAGAGCCGAAGAACGTCAGTACGCCGATCAGCACGACAAACACGCTCGACCCCAAAACGGATGGAATGCCGAAGATGCTCGAAGCCATCTCGCCCGCCGCGGAGCCGACAACCGAAAGAACGAGCAGCAGTAACGTAAGGTAGGCGATTTCGAACAGGAACCACCCCCGGCCAAGAAGCTGTTTGCAGAATCGACGATAGTCATAGGATCGCGTAACCCGGGCGAGCTCGAATGCGATAGCCGCTGCCGCAGCGTAAACGAGGCCCGCCACGGCGATTCCGAGCACGCCGCCGAGCGGGCCGTCGTCGAGAAAAAACTCGACTAACTCACGGCCCGTTGCATAGCCTCCTCCAATGACGACGGACTGAAGTACAAGCCCCGGCACCAGATAGATTCGCAGCTTTTCCAGCACCGACACTTAGAATCCCGTATCGATTTTCTTAGTCTGCCGCGGACAGCTTGGGGATCGCTTCCATCAAGAGCCGGGGCACGACGGTGCCGTGGTCTTCGCCCGAGTAGATTCTCGACGTCCATTGCAATGACGGGTAACGCCTCAGCCTGACCCGCTCGGACAACAAGGCCATCGAGCTGACCAGGCCGCCGGTCGCAATGTGTTCGCTATCGGAAATTTCCTTGTCGCCTGCACCTATAAACACCGAAACCGGTAGATCGTCGTGATTACTTGCGTACGATTTCTCGTACTTGAACACGGCGCCGTCGACAGCGTACAAGTACGGGCTTCCAATAATGTAGCTCGAGAATGCTTCCGTACGAGTAAATAGCGTATACCCCGCAAACATTCCTCCCGATGAATGCCCGAACAGCGTGTGTTCCTCCGACATTCTGTATCGTTCCGACAATTCGTCTCGTAAGCTGCCTACCAAGAACGCCTGAAACTTGTCGCCTTTGTGCGGAAATTCAGGGAACTGCACAATCTCTCTCTGGAGTTCCCCAATCAGCCCCGGCCCGTAGTAGGAATCGCCCGGCGGAGAGAAATTGGTAAGGCGCCGGAGGTGGCCGTGAATGCCGAGCTCGGGTGGGCTGCCAACGGATACGACGATCATTTCCGGCACGTCCCCGCCAAACGTCAGCAGGTTCAGAACACCGACTACCATGTGTAACATCAGATCGCCGTCCATGACCCAGATGACAGGGTACGCCCGGTCCGGATAGCGCTCATAGCTGGCCGGAAGCGCTACCCGGACTTCATGGGCGTAGTCGAAGCCATCCGGCTGCCGTTCGAACGGTTCCTCGAATGACATAGTCAAGCGGGCAGTCTTTCCCGAAAGATGTTCCGGCAGTTGAACCGGCTGAGCCGCCGGCTCGGGAGAGCCGTCCCCTGCACGCGCCGGCTTGGTCACCGCCACCGTCACTACCAGCGTCGTTACCAGCAAGGCCGTCAGAAACCGCCACAGTTGTGAAGCGGCGAAGCCGCTGGCTCGGGAAAGCCTCCTCCTGCACGCGCCGGCCTGGTCACCGCTATCGTCACTACCAGTGGCGTTACCAGCAGGGCCGTCAGACCGGTGACTCTCCGCGCATATCACTGTCATTCTTTGTGCACTCCCAGCTCGTCATAGTTACGAGTCCAACGGTACCGGCCTCATTGATCAATCCCCGAATGAAACCCTGAATTCCGCGCCGTAAGTCCGAGGCGCCCCGAGCACGTGCTGCTTCGAAGGAACGGCGCCAATCGTCACGAAGTCGACCCTGTAGTCTTCGTCGGAGAGATTGCGTCCCCAAAGCGAAAGCTCGTATTTTTCCGCGAATCGGAATCCTACACGACCGTTGATCAAAGTGTAGCTCGGCTGAAGGCTGTCCGGATCGTTCGAAAAGTCAACGAAATAATCGTCCTTGTAGGCCAGCAGCGCAGTGGCGAAGAATTCGTTGTCGTTACCAAACGCCCGGGTGTAGTTCGCACTCAGGTTCGCGCTCCACTCAGGTGCGTTTGCGGTTCGATTGCCGGAGAAGTCCTGACCTCCGGGCTCGATGAACTCTACGTACTTGGCATCCAGATAGTATAAGGCCGCCGTGAAATCCAGGCCATCGGTTGCCGCAAAGCTCAGATCGATCTCGACACCTTTGTTTTCAGCCTTACCGGCATTGATTATTACCGGCCGAATCCCATCCAGGTCACGAATCTGCAGGTCCTGGTAATCGATGAAGAACGCGCTGGCATTGAATACGGCTCTGTTGTCGAAGAACGTTGCCTTCAGTCCGGCTTCGTAACTGTCACCCATCTCGTTGTCAAACGGCCCCGCGGTGACACGCAAGTCGTTGAAGCCACCGCTCTTATGACCACGACCAAGATTCGCGTAAAGCATCAGGTCGTCCGTCGCATTGTAAGTTAGGCCGACCAGATACGAGAATTGATCGTCGTCCAGATCTCTTGGACCGCTATCGAGCTCGATACCGAAGGCTGGTACATCCAGGGTTTGAGTACTGGCTTTCTCTTCGCTTGCGACCCTGAATCCGGTATTCAGCACCCAACTATCCGATAAATGAAAGTCCAGCGCACCGAACGCGGCCCGGCTTGTCACCTCATTATCAAAGGACAGTTCGACTGCAAGCCCCTCCTCGGAGACGTCCGCGTGGGTGAAATCATCGCGCTTCAGGTAATCCAGACCGATCATCAAGTCGATCCTGCCATCGAGAGCGCCATCTCTTGCCAAGCGGAACTCCTGGCTGATCTGCTCCGTGTCGATTCCAACGATCTCCACGACAATAGGCAAGTTCGTGCTGTCCGAATCGGCATTGGTCGTCCCGTCCAGCATCCTATGACCCGTAACCGACGTAAACGTGTAGTCGCCGATATCCCAGCTTACGATGCCGGTGAATGTCGTCGAGTTGCTGTCGCTTTTTTCATGGAAGTCGGTGTCGATTCGACGCTGGAACCCATCGGTCCCGGCAAAGTCCGCCAATGGGCCCACGAAGTATTCGCCGGTCGTGTTGAAAAACTCGCTCTCGTCACGCTGGACAATCAGCGCAACGGACACGTCGTCGCTCGCAAGCCAGTCTAGCGAGACCCGGGCGACGCTGCGGTCGATATCGCCCAGTGTTCCGCCGGAGATACGCTGCGTATACCCGTCCCTCTCATCATGACCCAGCGCAATTCGGGCATTCAATTTGTCTTCAATTAGCGGGCCGCCGATTGCCGCACGTAAGTCCCTGAAACCGAAATCGCCGGCACCCACTTGCAAATATCCGCTCAACACATCGCCAGGGCGAGTCGTCGTAAAAGACACCGCCCCTCCGAGCGTATTCCGGCCCCAAATCGAGCCCTGCGGGCCGCGGATGACTTCGACCCTTTCAATGTCGTGGAGCAAGAAATCCAGGCTGCCCGGCGCGGTAACTCCGTCGATGAATACACCCACCGGTTGTTCGATGTCGGGCACGCCTCGCGCGGAACTGGATATCCCTCGAATCGCGATAACGCCGGCACCGGCTGAGCCGTCATTCGCTATTAGTCCAGGCACGGTCGCCGCCAAATCGGTAAATTCTTGAACACGATTGTTTTGCAGGTAGGCCGAATCAAACGCACTGATCGCAGTTGGTACGTTCTGGAGGTTCTGAGCCCGCTTGGTTGCTGTAACTACGATTTCGTTCAGCGCATAATCACCGGAGCCATTGCTCCCAGGCGCCTCTTGCGCTGTCACTGACGACAGAGGCCCAAGTAGGACAATCAACACCAGCCGGACAGCTACTGAGAAGTTCTTTGTGTTCACGCTCCATTCCCCCTTGAAAGAAGCCGATTCATGACGTTCAACGAACCGGGCCAAACCCCTATCGCCCGTGTCGATCGATTGCCCCTCTGGCGCACCAAACTCTGCACGCAAAAGGGAACATTATTGGTTGAAAATACTATATAGTTGAAGTTGAAATGATTTGTTGAAATTTCAACATTTCTGTAATCTATACGACAGAGCTCGTTGATGTCAAATTGACGACGTCAGCGCCGTCTATGCCCGACGCCTGCAGGAGAAAAAGAAGCGCGAGGCGCCAACACCGATGACATTCGCCGTGAAACTCTATCCAATCGGTACCGATTGATTCATGTGTTTCGAAATGGCATTAAGTGAACCGAAGCTATGAAACCAGCATCTATTCCCCGTCGAAGAAAGACGAGGATCACCGACGGTATGACTGACGAAGTCCACATCAGTTATCAGGTGACCATCGTTGCAAACCTGATGGCGTTCGGCAGTCGAGTTCAGAACGTCGAACGCTTCGGCGTGAATTTTCGAGAATGGCGATTGTTAAGCGCTATTGGGCGAATGGGGCCACAAACGGCCCGACAAATCGTAGATATCATCCACCAAGACAAGGCAACCATCAGCAGGGCGGTCAAAGACCTCAGCGACAGAGAGCTCATCGTCAAACTTCCTAACAAGAAGCACAAACGAAGTCCCCTGATCTGGTTTTCCGAGAAAGGGAAAGCGCTCTACGACAAAATTCTGCCCGTGGCCACCAGCCAGGCCGAAGATTTAACCCAGGTCCTTACTCGCGACGAGAAACGGCAACTTTGCGAGTTACTGGACAAGCTGAAAGACCATATCGAAGAGATAGAAGAAATCGACTAAACATGGATGAGACATGACGTGACCGATCAACTGGAAACAAGACTCTCGCCGCCGTACTTGATATTCCTCGGCGATACCGAAGATCCCGTATTTGCGAAGACCGGCGCGGGGATTGTCCAATGGCGTCCCGAACTGGTTGTCGGGCAACTGAGACTAACGAGTACCGGAATCGACCTCGGTGTTCCGGACTTGACACTCCGGCAGGCGGTAGAAAAGGGCGTGAGGAGCCTCGTTGTGGGGATTGCGCCTGTCGGCGGAAACCTCAGTCCGCCGATACTCGATGTCCTGGTTGAGGCGGCGTCGCATGGTCTCGATATCGTTAGCGGCTTGCACACCCGACTTGAAGCTCATCCCGCGCTGGTCGACGCCGCCGATTCCTCCGGAGCGAGGCTGATCGACGTTCGCGTTCCACCGCCCGATTTGCCAATCGGTACCGGCGCGAAGCGCACAGGCAGACGGCTGCTGACCGTCGGTACCGACTGCGCCGTTGGAAAGAAGTACTCGGCGCTCGCCATTTCGGAATCGATGCAGCGCTTCGACGTCTCACACACGTTTCGAGCGACCGGCCAAACCGGAATCATGATCGCCGGTTCCGGAATTCCGATAGATTCGGTTGTGTGCGACTTTCTCGCAGGTGCGGCGGAACGCCTCAGTCCAGACAATGATGAGGATCATTGGGACGTGATCGAAGGCCAGGGATCCCTGTTCAATCCGGCCTACGCTGGCGTGAGTCTTGGCTTGCTGCACGGGTCTCAGCCGGACGCGATCGTCCTCTGCCATGACGCGAACCGCAAGTCGATACTCAATTCCCCTTCTGTGACGATTCCTTCGCTCGCCGAGTGTTTGGACCTCAATATTCGCTGTGCGAGACTGACTAATGCCGATGTCACCTGCGCGGGCGTGTGCGTCAACTCGTCGGGATTACCCGTTGACGAACGAGCCCATTATCTGGAGTCGATATCGGCCGACCTCGGAGTCCCCTGCGTCGACCCTGTCATTGATGGTTGCGACGCGATTGTCGAGCGTTTGGTCTCCAGTGTTTCCGGCTCCGACCGCTCAAACCAGCGTAACAACGGATAGCGGAGACCACGTTGAGAACAGTAACCACGACCATAGAAGACTGGCCCTTGAAAGAGCCGTTCTGCATTACCGGGAAGACGTTTGAGAACGTCGATTTACTGGTAGTCTCTGTCAGCGACGGCCACGTCGAAGGCAGGGGGGAAGCAAGCGGTGTCTTCTACCTGGGCGAGACGGTTGATCAGCTAAGGGAACAAGTTCACTCGATCGAAGCCGAAATCGAGAACGGCCTTGGCAGGGATCGGCTGAGTCAACACCTGCCGATAGGAGGCGCACGAAACGCCGTAGACTGCGCGCTTTGGGATCTCGATGCCAGGCGGTCAGGAAGCGATGTGTTTGAGCTGGCTTCCGTTTCCAGCAAACCGGTCGTCACGGCCAACACGGTCGGGATTGCATCCACAAAGGAAATGGCCAAGCAAGCCAAGTCGGCAAGATCGACGGTGATAAAGGTCAAGCTGGACAGCGAGAAACCGGTGGAACGTATAACCGCCGTCGTCGAGGCACGCCCTGACGCCGAAGTCGTGGTCGATGTCAACGGGGGATGGACCATTTCGCACTTGAGCGATCTGGCGCCGAAACTCGCGGTACTCGGCGTAAAGATGATCGAGCAGCCCTTGGCCCGAGGCGAAGACGACGAACTTGCAGAATTCGACTCTCCCGTTCCGCTTTGTGCAGATGAGTCGTGTCTGGACGCCAGCGAGCTGGAGTACGCCGTCGGCCGATATCAGATGATCAATATCAAGCTCGACAAGACCGGCGGTTTGACAGAGGCGTTGGTTCTGGCGAAGCGGGCGCGAACGCTCGGCATGCAGCTCATGGTAGGCAACATGCTCGGTACGTCACTGGCCATGGCCCCCGCACTAGTCGTCGCAAATCTCTGTGACTTTGTCGATCTGGACGGGCCCTTGTTCTTTGCCAACGACCGAAGCAACGCTTTGCATTACGACTCGACCGGAGCAGTGTCGGGAATGAACGCGGCACTTTGGGGCGGGTGACTTGACTTCAAACACATTCTAACCCCGCTCCTCTTTGGCCGTGCTGACGGCATAGGGCAGGATGCTCGTGTCAACGAATCGCACGGTCGTGAAGGTCTTCCCGGCTCAAACGATCACTTGCACGAAACCGGCCGATCGACGCGAGGGTTTCGTCCTGCAGCCTTTTTCGCCACTCGAAACCGGTTTCGCCGCCGGCGAACGCAATCAAGAACTCGCGAACCGCGGCCGATAGCGACGTGCCCCGTTCCGCCGCGCGGATTCGGGCACGGCGGTGAACCTCTTCGCCGACTGAAACTGTGACATTCTTCATTCTCACAGTTTCGCGAATTCGCGATTCGGGTACAAGGGCACGGCTCGCAGGCGTGTGCTCTTAACGCAGCCAAGGTGGCAGAGCGCCGTCTGCGCTCAGTGGTCCGGAGTTTCTTGCTTTCGTGGCAGATCGTGGCAAGCTTCTGCACCAACGATGACACTCCTACCAGCGTACAGGCCATGACGATCCATCGAAGCTTCGTCTCAATTGCCATCCGAATTGCCGTCCCAATTGCCGTCCCAATTGCCGTAATCCTGGCTATGATCTTGCCGGGCGGAGCCGGTGCAACGACGAGCTGCCGTGACCAGGCAAGCACCGTCGCGGCGACCGACTTCGAAGCGGAGCTCGGGGATGCGGCATACCCGACTCCTGTCAGAGCCGTCTACCCGACGGCGGCAGACACGTATCCGCTGGTCCTCTTCTCGCACGGCGCGTACTCTGCCGGCGACATGTACGACGACCTGCTGTGCGTCTGGGCCGCGCAGGGCTACGTGGTGCTCGCGCCAACCCACCTCGATTCCACCAAGCGCGGCACCGAACGCTACGACCCGCGGGTTGCCGTGATCTGGCCGACGCGGGTGCGCGAGTTGACGGCACTATTGGATCAGGCTGAACGAGGCGATCTGAGCCTGCCCGCCTTCGAAGGCAAACTCGACACCGAGCGTGTCGCCGCCGTCGGACACTCGCTGGGCGCACTCGTCGCGATGGCGTTGACCGGCCTTTCGGCCATCGACGCCGAAAGCGGCGCTCGCGTCGAACACCGGGACCCACGCTTCGACGTTTTCGTCAGCCTGGCCGGCCCCGGCGAGTTGCCTTTCGTGCCCCACGACGCCTGGGACCGGCTGACCCTGCCGGGGCTCGTGCTGACCGGCACCAAGGATGTCGCGATGGGCGATACCGGGCGTAGCTGGACGTGGCGGCGCCGGCCCTTCGATCTGTCGCCGCCGGGCGACAGGTACCTGCTGGTCATCGACGGGGGCGATCACTACCTGGGCGGACAGGTCGGGCGCGACGATTTGCCCGTGGTCGATCCCGAGGGCTACCAGGTCAAGTCCGTCAATCGAGCGATTGCGCACTTCCTGAATGCCTATCTTCGCGACGACGCGAAGGCGCGCCTGGCCCTGACGAGCGGTGACTGGGTGGGAGCGCTACCCGTCGAGGCAGAATGGACATTGAAGTGATCTAGACATTATGGCCTCAACGGGCGCGGCCTACACCAGCGAATCGAGGTGCTCCCGGAAGGCGGCGCCGGTCCTCGGATGGCGCAAGCCGAAAGCGACCGTCGCCTTGAGGTAGCCCAGCTTGCTGCCGCAATCGAAACGCTGTCCCGAAAACGAAAAAGCATAGACCGGGGATTCGTCCAGCAGATCGGCGATGGCGTCGGTGAGCTGGATCTCGCCGCCGGCACCCCGCCCCGTGGATTCCAGCTTGTCGAAAATCGCCGGCGCGAGCAGATACCGTCCGACCACGGCCTGGTCCGACGGCGCATCCTCAGGCTTAGGCTTCTCGACGATCCGCCGGATGCGTCCGTCCGCATTGTCGTCCGTTGCCACGATACCGTAGCTCGACGTATCTTTCCGCGGCACGGTTTCGACCGCTATCACACTGCCGCCGTGGCGCGCGTACTCGGCGGCCATCTGGTTCAGGCAAGACGGTTCCGCTGCGATCAGATCGTCCGCAAGATGGACAAAAAACGGTTCGTCGCCGACAGCGGGCCGGGCGCACAAGACGGCGTGGCCGAGGCCCAGGGGTTCTCCCTGTCGAATGTAAATACACGACACGCCCGGCGGCACGATACCCTGAACGGTTCTCAGCCATTCGTCCTTACCGGCCTCGATCAGCGCGCGCTCGAGCTCGGGGTCGGTGTCGAAGTGATCCTCGATCGCACGCTTCGAGCTACCGGTGACGAACACCAGCTTGCGCGCCCCGGCCTCCACGGCCTCCTCCACCGCATACTGGATCAGCGGCTTGTCGACGATCGGCAACATCTCCTTGGGGCTGGCCTTGGTGGCCGGAAGAAAACGGGTGCCCCGCCCCGCCACCGGAAACACCGCCGCCCGGACTGTCTGGCTCACTGCGCTACTCCATCGAATGCTACCCGGTGCGCATCATAGCCAAACCGGGCGGCAAAAGTCTGCCGAAGAGTTATTTTCCACGATTGATTGTCCATGGATTGTTTATGATTGATCGTCCGCGACTTGGCCTATGGCTCGTTGCCCAAAACTCGTCGACGATTGCTCGTTGACTGTCGCTCGTTGATGCTCGCGCGTTGACGATCGACGGGGCACAAGCCGGTGCCGCGCCCAGTCGGACGCGGCACGGCCTGCCGACTGCACGAATGCCTACTTCTCCTCCGAACTCACCAGGATATCGTCGCGGTTGATTTCGACGGTCCGGTCACCGATACCCTTGACGAGCGATAGATCGTCCGCGGACTTGAACGGACCGTGTTTTTCCCGGTACTCGACGATCGCCTTGGCCTTCGACAAGCCGATCCCCTTGAGCTCCGCCGAAATCGTCTCGGCGTCGGCGGTGTTGATATCGACCGGGCCAGCCCAGGCGATCATCGGCAGATACGCGACCGCAGCCACGATGCCGAGCCAGTTCCCGACGGTTTTTACCGGTTTCTTGATCCCAAGCACGGTTCTCATGAGCACACTCCTTGTTCCATGTTGATTGGTTCCATGTTGATTGGCGTCGCGACCTTGCGACCGGGTGAGCGTACGCGAACGGCGGTCCGGTAACGGCAGCATTATGTCTCCGGAACGACGAGATTCACTCCAGGCCGATCGGATACGGCCGCACAGGACGCGCCGCAAAGCGCCTGAAGCAGGGCTGCCGGTGGCCAAACCCTCGTGGGCTGAGGGCCAAAAATCGGACTCAGGTGATGCTGTGCTGTAACACGGTGTCGAACTGCACACGCGAGGCCGGCCGCTGCGTTTCCCAGTTGCGACAGCCGGGACATTGCCACAACAGCCGCTGGCTCGAGAAGCCGCATTCCTGGCACTGATAACGCGGGGTCGTCGTCGCGAGCTTGCAGAGCGCCTGGCGGATTCTGGCCAAGGCCGGTGCGTCGCTGTCGGCGGTACGCTCCGACAGCCGGTGCAGGTCGACGAACTCGCCGAGCGTCGGTTCGTCCAGCATGTACCGCTCGACACATTCGTCGATGGCCGGGACGCCGCCCAGGTCGTTGACGATCGCCGAATAGGCGATCAAGGTGCGCATCCCGGGTTGTTTCTGCAATAGCGAACGCAGTGCACGCTCCAGCTCGCGGGTCTCCCCCTCCTGTTCGTAGATTGCAACGATCTCGGGCAGGGTCTCGGCGATCAGGTAGTTCGACTCGTCGATGATCCGGTGGTACAGCTTCAGCGCGGTTTTGAAGTCTCCGGTATCGCGCGCTATATGCGCCCGCGTCAAGGCACCGCGCAGCGTTCGCGGACGGCCGGTTTGGGCCTTTTTTACGTAGGCGCGGCCCGCCGCATAGTCGCCCTTCGCCGCCGCCGCCTCGGCGAGCTCACAGTAATAATGTGCAATCTGCAGCGCCAGCGAGCGCCCGCCCAGCACTTCCAGCCTCTGCCCGGATTCGATCGCCTTACCCCACTCCTTCTCCTGCTCGTAGATCCGGCAGAGATTTTCCAGCGCCTGGACCTGGTAACGCGAACCTTCGGCCAGCCGCAAGAACACGCTCTCGGCGCGATCCAGGAGTCCGGCCCGCTGGTAATCCTTGGCGAGGGAGTAAAGCGCCTGATCCCTTTGTTCAGCAGCCAGATCCGGCCTTGCGATGATGTTCTGGTGAATCCGGATGGCCCGGTCCACTTCGCCGCGCCGCCGGAACAGGCTGCCGAGCGCGAAGTGGGTCTCGATGGTCTTGTCGTCTACGCGGACCATCTTGAGAAAATGTTCCAGCGCCTGATCGGTCTGCTCATTGAGCAGAAAATTGAGTCCCTTCAGGTAATCGACGTTGAGGGGCTGCGGGCTTTCGACCTCCTCCCGTTCGCCGAAGCGCCCGAGCGCCCAGCCCAGCGCCGCCAAGAGCAGGAAAAGTCCCGCCAGCAGGAACGTCGACTCAGTCGGCATCGGTCAAGGGCAGATTGCGCAGCGAGCTGACCTCGGATTCCGACACGCGCAGCGAACGGCGCAAGCTGCGCCGCTCACGCAGCAAACGCCACGCAAACAATGCCATGGACAGGACACCGAAAATCCAACCGGCGGCAAATGTCACGGTGAAGGCAAGCGGGATGGACGTAGTGACCTCGAGGAATGCCAGGTCGATGTCGATGAGGCCTGGGTTACGCGCCGTGAACGTGAACACCACGACGACGATGAGCAGCAAAACGACAAGCAGGGCGACGCGTTTCAGCATGTGCATACTCCGTGGCGCGATCGCGACATGGCCAATGACATGACCAATT
The DNA here is from genome assembly GCA_028279985.1 of Woeseiaceae bacterium. GTDB lineage: Bacteria > Pseudomonadota > Gammaproteobacteria > Steroidobacterales > Woeseiaceae > UBA1847. Next base: position 21,149 of record JANQMR010000002.1, on the reverse strand, counting down.
GTATTGATTTGTCCCGGATTTGCTAAGGGCCTGCGCGGCCGTTCGAGCGGGCCGCCGGATAAGGTACTGGATCAGCTCTTGATCGGAAAATGCCGGCTGGCGTTGACCCGTTCGCGCAAATCCTTGCCCGGCTTGAAGTGCGGCACATGCTTGCCGGACAGCGCAACAGCCTCACCCGTCTTGGGATTACGGCCGATTCGCGGCGGCCTGAAGTGCAGCGAAAAGCTCCCGAACCCTCGTATCTCGATCCGCTGACCCTTCGCGAGGGAGTCGCTCATCAGGTCGAGCAGGTGCTTGACCGCGAGTTCGACGTCCTTTGCAGGGAGGTGCTTTTGCTTGCGCGCGATCGCTTCTATGAGTTCGGATTTCGTCATCTTCAGGTTCTTCAAGTCCTACGTGGTGCCCGTAACCCACCGAATGTATTGACAAATATAGCCCGGACCGGCCGGTCCGGGCTACTGTTTTTGCGTATTATTTGCTCCCGCCGGACATTTTTTCCTTCAGCAGCTCGCCGAGCGTCGTACCGACCGGCGCCGAACCGGCATCCGACTGGTAGTTGCTGATCGCCTCGGCTTCCTCATGGACCTCCTTGGCCTTGATCGAAAGCTGTACGCTGCGGTTCTTGCGATCCACGTTGGTGAACTTGGCCTCGATCGCCTCGCCGGCCTTGAGCACCGTACGGGCGTCCTCGACACGCGCCCGACCCAGCTCCGAGGCACGTAAGTTACCCGTCACGCCATCGCCGAGGTCCACGGTCGCGCCACGCGCGTCCACCTCGGTGACCGTGCCGGTGACGATCGAGTTCTTCGGATGCCGGGCAAGCCACGCCGAGAACGGGTCTTTCTCGAGCTGCTTGACGCCCAGGGAAATCCGCTCGCGCTCGGCGTCGATGGCAAGCACGGCGGCCTCGATCTCCTGGCCCTTTTTGTAGTTGCGCACGGCCTCTTCGCCCGGCAGGTCCCAGGAAATGTCGGACAAATGAACCAGCCCGTCGATGCCGCCCTCGAGACCGATGAAAATGCCGAAATCGGTAATCGACTTGATCTGGCCCGAGACCTTGTCGTTGCGATTGTAGGTCGCCGCAAACTCCGCCCAGGGATTGGACTTGCACTGCTTGAGACCGAGCGAGATACGCCGGCGCTCCTCGTCGATCTCGAGCACCATGACCTCGACCTCTTCGCCGACCTGCACGACGCGCGACGGGTTGACGTTCTTGTTGGTCCAGTCCATTTCGGAGACGTGCACCAGTCCTTCGACGCCGTCCTCGATTTCGACGAAACAGCCGTAATCGGCAATATTCGTAACCTTGCCGAACAGGCGCGTCTGCGGGGGATAACGCCGCGACAGATCCTTCCACGGGTCATCGCCGAGTTGTTTCATCCCCAGCGATACGCGCTGGCGCTCGCGGTCGAACTTCAGGATCTTGACGTCGATCTCGTCGCCGACGTTGACGACCTCGGACGGATGTTTGACCCGTTTCCAGGCCATGTCGGTGATGTGCAGCAGGCCGTCGATGCCGCCCAGGTCCACGAAGGCGCCGTAGTCGGTCAGGTTCTTGACGATACCCTTGATGACGTTGCCTTCCTGCAGTTCCTTGAGCAGCGCCTCACGCTCGGCGGAGTATTCCTGTTCGACGACGGCGCGACGCGAAACCACGACGTTGTTGCGCCGCTGATCGAGCTTGATCACCTTGAACTCGAGGCTCTTGCCTTCGAGATAAGCAGGATCGCGGACCGGACGAACGTCTACCAGCGAACCCGGCAGGAACGCGCGAACGTTGTCGATCTCGACGGTAAAACCGCCCTTGACTCGACCGTTGATCACGCCCTCGACCACTTCGCCCTTGTCGAACGCACTTTCGAGCTCGGTCCAGGTACGCGCCCGGATCGCCTTCTCCCGCGACAGCTTGGTCTCGCCGAAACCGTCCTCGACGGCATCCAGCGCGACCTCGACCTCGTCGCCGATGGCGATTTCACCGTCGCGAAGGTCGTTTTTGAACTGATCGATCGGAATGACGGCCTCGGACTTGAGACCTGCACTAACGATGACGACGTCATCGTTGATTGCCACAACGGTACCGGTGATGATGGAACCGGGTTTTATCTGTTGACTGGCAAAACTCTCTTCAAATAATTCAGCAAAACTTTCAGACATGCGATTACCACGAGCGCTGTTTCACGCTCACCCATTAGACAACTAACGTCCAGCCGCATCCGTCGGCCGACGGTCCACAAAAAAAGAATCGGACGTCATGTCCGATCCGCTCTACCCACCTCGCGACCGACATCCAGGACTTCGCCGATCCAGCCGAGCACCGTTTGCGTCACGGCTTCGATCGATCGACCCGAGGAATCCAGCATCCGGGCATCCTCGGCCGGGCAAAGCGGCGCTACCGGTCGCTCCGAATCGCGCCTGTCCCGGTCCTCTATGTCCCGCGAAAGGGCGGCAAGGCTAACATCAATACCCTTGTCTTTCAACTGCTTATGACGCCTTCTGGCACGCTCTTCGGCGCTGGCGGTCAAGAACACCTTCAGGCTGGCGTCGCGAAACACCTGGGTGCCCATGTCGCGGCCGTCGGCGACCAGCCCGGGCGGCCGCCTGAAGCCGCGCTGCAGGTCGAGAAGCGCGGCGCGTACCGGCGCGAACACTGCCACCGCCGAGGCGCCCTTGCCCGTTTCCTCGGCGCGAATCTCGGCGGTCACCTGCTCACCGTCCAGCCAGATCCGTTCCCCGCCCGCCGCGTCGCTATCGAAGCGAACGTCCAGCCCCGCGGCAATCCCCGCCAACGCTTCCGCGTCGCCCAGGGCCACGCCCCGATGTTCGGCAGCCAACGCGACCAGGCGATACAAGGCGCCGCTGTCGAGCAGGTGCCAGCCCAGCGAGGCTGCCACCCGGCGTGCGATCGTACCCTTGCCGGAACCGCTCGGACCGTCGATGGTCACGACGGGAACCTCGGCCGCCGGCGTCATGGCAGGTCCTCGCCGCCGACGGTTATCGCCGCGCCGAGATCCGTCAAAAGCGGGACGAACCCCGGAAACGACGTATCCACCGCTTCGACATCGCGGACTATGACCGGACCGTCGGCGATCGTGCCGGCAACCGCCAGAGCCATCGCGACACGGTGGTCGCCATGGCTATCGACCGTGCCCGACCGGAACCGGCCGCCGCGGACGATCGCGCCGTCCGCGAGTTCCCGTACCTCGACTCCGAGAGACCCCAGGCCGCCGGCCATCGCCGCGATCCGGTCGCTTTCCTTGACGCGCAGTTCTTCCAGGCCGCTGAATACGGTCTCGCCTTCCGCGGCCGCGGCGGCCACGAACAAGGCCGGAAACTCGTCGATGGCCAGCGACACCAGGCCCGGGTCCACCGCCCCGCCGGTGAGCCTCGACGAACGAACCCGGATGTCCGCAACCGGTTCCTCGCCGAGCCGGGCTTCGTTCTCGAGCGTGAGGTCCGCGCCCATGTCTTTCAGGATCTCGAGCACACCGGTCCGCGTCGGATTGACCCCGACATTGCGTATCAGCACGTCGGCACGCGGCGACAGCAAAGCCGCCAGCATGACGAAAGTCGCGGACGACAGATCCGCAGGTACCGACAACGCGCGGCCGCCCGGCGACTGACCGCCGGTCATGGAGATTCGGCACCCGTCCCGTGCCACCGCAACGCCCATCGCGCCCAACATGCGTTCGGTGTGGTCGCGAGTCACGGCGGGCTCGACGACGGTGGTCTCGCCGCCGGCGTAAAGGCCCGCCAGAAGCAGCGCCGATTTGACCTGTGCGCTGGCTACAGGCATGTCGTAGTGAACCGGATCGAGCGGACACCTGCCACGGATTGTCAGCGGCGGCTTGCCGTTTCGGCTGTCGATACGCGCGCCCATCTGCTTGAGTGGCGTAATGATGCGCTGCATCGGACGCCCGGTGAGCGATGCGTCTCCGGTCAGCGTGCTGTCGAAGGGCTGGCCGCTCAAAAGCCCTGCCATCAGTCGCATCGCGGTGCCGGAATTACCGAGATCCAGCTCGGCCTCCGGCGCTGCCAGGCCGGATCGCCCAACCCCCGTGATCCGGACAGTCGTCGCTTCGGGCCGTTCGATCGCGACGCCCATCGCGCGGAATGCGTCCAGGGTTGCGAGACAGTCCTCGCCGGCGAGAAAACCGCCGACCTGCGTCTCACCGTCGGCAATCGCGCCCAGCATCAGCGCGCGATGGGAAATCGACTTGTCGCCCGGCACCGTGACGGCGGCATTACCGACGGGTGCTGGCTCTACCGTGTAGTGCATGGGTGGGTTCGGACGTCAGCCAACGGCCTTGGGATACGCGCCCAACACCTTGAACAGCGAACTCCGCCGATCGAGCTCCGCCAGCGCGTCGCTGACCGGCGCCGTTTCCGCGTGGCCTTCGAGGTCGATAAAAAACACGTAGTCCCAGTTCTTGCGCCGCGACGGGCGCGACTCGATCCGCGTCATGCTGATGCCATGATGGGCCAGCGGCTTCAACAGGTGGTGCAACACGCCCGCGCCTTCCGCCGTGTCGCCGGTGGAAATCAGGATCGTCGTTTTGTCGTTGCCGCTGGCCGCGAGCAGCTTGCGGCCGACCACCAAGAAGCGGGTGGCATTGTCGGCGCGGTCTTCGACGTTGTTCACGAGCACGTTCAGGTCGTAGACGTCGGCGGCCACATCCGGTCCGATCGCCGCCGTGCCCTGCTCGTCGCGGGCGCGCCGCGCACCCGCGGCGTTGCTGGACATACCGATCAACTCGACATGCGGCAGGTTTTGGCGCAAGAAACCGCGGCACTGCGCCAGCGACTGCTCGTGCGCGCAGATGCGTTGGATGTGCTCCAGTCCCTGCATGCGGCCGAGCAGGTGCTGCTCGATCTTGAGTTCGATCTCCCCACCGATCTTGAGCGGCGAGGTCAGGAACATGTCGAGCGTGTTGTTGACCGAACCCTCGGTGGAGTTCTCGATCGGCACGACACCGAAATCCGCGGCGCCGCTTTCGACTTCCTGAAACACCTCGTCGATCGTATGAAACGGCAGCGCCCGCACCGAATGCCCGAAGTGCTTGAACACCGCCGTCTGGGTAAAGGTGCCCTCCGGGCCGAGGAAGCCGATTTTCAGGGGCTCCTGTTGCGCGAGGCAGGCGGACATGATCTCGCGGAACAGCCGCAGCATTTCGGCGTCGCTGAGCGGGCCGTCGTTACGCTCGACGACCCGGCGCAATACTTCGGCTTCGCGCTCCGGGCGGTAATAATCCACCGCCGCGGCGAGCTCGCCCTTGGAAATTCCAACCTGCTGCGCGTACCGCGCACGTTCGTTGATCAGCGCCTGGATCTGTTCGTCGACTTCGTCGATACGTTGTCGAATACCGCCCAGCGCCGCCGCTGCTTCGTCTGTATTTGCCACGTCGGTGTTGCCTGTCTTTGTTATCCGCGGTTTTTCTATCCGCTGATTCTATCCGCCCGCACCGCGTCCGAGACGAGGCGGCCCGGAGTTGCCCATCGGCCTATCCACCTGGACCGAGTCTCGGACGACCTGGCCCCCGGCTCAGGTTACCGGCTTGCCGATATTTCGCAACGTCAGCACGCCGTCGATGTCGCGGAGCCTCGCTTCCACGTCCTCGCCGATCGGTGCGTTGACGTCCACGATCGTGTAGGCGAGCTCGCCTATGGACTTGTTCAAAAGGTCTTCGATATTCAGTTCGGCCTCCGCCAGGCAGGTCGAAATCTGGCCGACCATGTTCGGCACGTTGGCATTGGCGATCGTGACACGCCAGGCGTCGGACCGGCCGAGGCGGCACTCGGGGAAGTTCACCGAAAAACGGATGTTGCCGTTTTCGAGATAGTCCCTGACGTTGTCGGCAACCATGACCGCACAGTTCTCCTCGGCCTCGCTGGTGGAGGCGCCGAGGTGCGGCAGCGCCACGACCTTGGGATGCGCGATCAGCCTTTCTGAGGGAAAGTCCGTGATGTAGGCATGCAGCTTGCCGCTGTCGAGCGCATCGACCGCGGCATCGTCGTCGACCACGCCGCCGCGGGCGAAATTGATCAGCATCGCGCCCTCGTTCATCAAGGCCAGCCGGTCCTTGTTGACCAGCCCGCGCGTCGCATCGACCAGCGGCACGTGCACGGTAATCGCGTCGGCGTGCTGGAAGAGCTGATCCAGGGTTTCCGCCTGCTCGACGCCGGCCGAGAGCTGCCAGGCCCGGCGCACGGTGATCTGAGGATCGAAGCCGATCACCTGCATGCCGAGCTCAAGCGCCGCGTTGGCCACCTGCACGCCGATGGCGCCCAGTCCGACCACGCCCAGCCGCTTGCCGGGCAACTCGAAGCCTACGAAACGCTTCTTGCCGGCCTCGACGGCCTTGTCGAGGGCGCTGCCCGTCTGCTGCAGTCCCTTGACGTATTCGCGCGCATCGCAGATGTTGCGCGCGCCGAGCAACAGCCCGGCGACGGCCAGTTCCTTGACCGCGTTGGCGTTCGCGCCCGGCGCGTTGAACACCGGCACGCCGCGCGCGCTCATCGCCTCCACCGGGATGTTGTTGGTGCCGGCGCCCGCCCGGCCGATGGCGACGACCGTCTCGGGAATCTCCATGTCGTGCATGTTGAACGAACGCAGGACGACCGCGTCGGGGTGTCCCACCTCGGACGCAACCTCGTATCGTTCCCTGGGGAACCGCCTGAGCCCGGCAACGGCGATGTTGTTCAGCATCAGTATTCTGTACATGTATCGTTTTCCAGTCGCAACGGCGTGTTTACTTCAATTGCAGAGGCACCCTAGTGTCCTGTCCAGTGAATTCGTTGAACCTGAACTCGTTGAACCTGAACTCGTTGAACCTAAACTCGTTGAACCTAAACTCGTTGAACAAGTCGCCGGACAGCACACTAACCGTTCACCCGCTCGAACTCGGCCATGAAGTCGACCAAGGCATCCACGGCCTGCTCCGGTACCGCGTTGTAAATCGACGCACGCATGCCGCCGACCGATCGATGGCCCTTGAGGTTCATAAGGCCGGCCGCGGCCGATTCCTCCAGGAACCTTGCATCCAGCGCGGCATCCGCCAACACGAAGGGCACGTTCATCCACGACCGTGCGGCCGGCGCGACCGGGTTGCTGTAAAAATCCGACCGGTCGACCGCGTCATAGAGCTTGGAGGCCTTGCGCGCGTTAATTTCGGCCATCGCGGCGAGCCCGCCGCCGTCCTTCAAGTATTGAAACACCAGGTCCGCGACGTACCAGGCGAAGGTCGGCGGCGTATTCGTCATCGAGTCCGATTCGGCGTAGGCGCGCCAGGTCATCAAATGCGGCAGCGACGCCGGCGCGCGCTCCAACAGGTCCCGGCGAACGATGACGATGGTGAGCCCGGCCGGGCCGATGTTTTTTTGCGCGCCGGCGTAAATCACGCCGAAACGGCTGACGTCCACCGGCCGCGACAGGATCGTGCTCGACATGTCGACGACCAGCGGCGCCTCGCACTCCGGCACGAAATGAAACTCGACGCCGGCGATCGTTTCATTGGGCGTGTAGTGCAGATACGCGGCGCCGTCGGTGAGCTGCCACGACGCCGGGTCCGGGATATAGGTGAAGTTCCGGTCGGCGCTGTCGGCCGCGACATTGACCTTGCAGAACTTGCCCGCCTCGCCGACGGCCTTTTTGCCCCAGCTCCCGGTTTGCACGTAATCGGCGGTGTCGCCGGACGCGGCCAGGTTCATCGGCGCCATTGCAAATTGCAGGGTCGCGCCGCCCTGCGTGAACAAGACGCAGTAGTCGTCGGGGATCGCAAGCAGTTCCCTTAGCGTCGCTTCGGCCCGGGCGGCAAGCTCGACGAAATCCTTGCCGCGGTGACTGACCTCCATGACCGACATGCCAGTGCCCCGCCAGTCCGGCAGGTCGTTGCGGATGGTTTCCAGGACTTCGAGCGGCAACGCCGCCGGTCCGGCGCTGAAGTTGTAGACACGAGCCATGTGGCCAGGATCCTTTGAGTTGACGGTCAGGAGGTTTGGAAGAGTCGGCAGCCCAATTTTTGCGGCGATGGACTATAGGCGGCGTATTGTCACGGTTTGCGGAGCGGATTGCATCCCGCGTCGAACGAGCGCCGGACACTGCACCAAGACGGTGCTTCCCGAGCTACTCCTCGGCGTCCTCCGCATCCTCGGCCATCGACTCGATCCCGGCCAGGCCCACCAGACGCTGGCCCTCCTCGACCCGGATCAGCCGCACGCCCTGGGTGTTGCGCCCGACGATCGAGATGTCGGCGACCGGCGTGCGTACCAGTGTGCCGTTCGAGCTAATCAGCATGATTTCGTCGTCCTCGGCCACCTGCAAGGCGCCAACGGTGCGTCCGTTGCGTTCCGTCGTCTGAATCGCAATCACGCCCTGTCCGCCGCGGCCCTGAACCGGGAACTCGTCAACCAGCGTGCGCTTGCCGTAACCGTTTTCGGTGGCGGTCAGGATCATGCCCTCGTCCAGGATCGACAGCGCGATGACCTCGTGGTCCGGCGGCAGCTTGATGCCGCGCACACCGGCCGCGCCGCGTCCCATCGGCCGGACGTCGGACTCCTTGAAGCGTATCGCCTTGCCGGAGCTCGCGACCAGCAGGATCTCGGCCTCGCCGTCGGTGATCGCCGCATCGACCAACCGGTCTCCGTCGCGCAGGTCGATTGCAATGATGCCGCTCGCCCGCGGTCTCGAAAACTGACTGAGCGGCGTCTTCTTGACGGTGCCGCCCGAAGTCGCCATGAACACATGGCTGTCCTGGCCGAACTCGCGGATCGGCAACACCGCATTGATCCGCTCGCCTTCCTCCAGCGGCAACAGGTTCACGATCGGCTTGCCGCGCGCGCCGCGGCCTGCCTGCGGCACCTGGTAGACCTTGAGCCAGTACATCTTGCCGCGGCTGGAGAAACACAGGATCGTGTCGTGGGTATTGGCGACAAACAGCTTGTCTACGAAGTCCTCGTCCTTGACCTTGGTCGCCGACCGGCCGCGGCCGCCGCGCCGCTGGGCCTGGTAGGTGTCGATCGGCTGCGACTTGGCATACCCGCCGTGCGACAGCGTCACGACCACGTCCTCCTGCGGGATCAGGTCCTCGACGCTGAGGTCGGAATGGTCCTGGACGATCTCGGTGCGGCGCGCGTCGCCGAAGGCGTCGCGGATGTCGCGGAGCTCCGAGCGTATGACTTCGAGCAGTTTGTCGGGGTCGGCCAGAATATCCGAAAGCTCTTTAATTTTATCTAGTATCTCTTTGTATTCTTTTATTATTTTATCTTGCTCAAGACCGGTCAGACGGTGTAGCTGAAGGTCCAGGATCGCCTTCGCCTGCACCGGCGACAGCCGGTACTGACCGTCGATCAAACCGCAACCGTCTTCCAACGCATCGGGCCTGGTATCGGTGTCGCCGGCACGCTCAAGCATCCCGGTAACCTCGCCCGGCTCCCAGCCACGGGCAATCAAGGCCTGGCGCGCTTCGGCCGGCGACGACGAAGCCTTGATCAGCGCGATCACCTCGTCGATGTTGGCAAGCGCCACCGTCTGGCCTTCGAGCACGTGGGCGCGATCGCGCGCCTTGCGAAGCTCGTAGATCGTGCGCCGGGTGACGACCTCGCGGCGGTGGGCGAGGAACGCCTCGAGCACCTGCTTCAGGTTCATCAACTTCGGCTGGCCTTCGTGCAGCGCGACCATGTTGATGCCGAAGACGCTTTGCATCGGCGTCTGCTTGTACAGGTTGTTCAGGATGACGTCGCTGACTTCGCCGCGCTTGAGCTCGATGACGATGCGCATGCCGTCCTTGTCCGACTCGTCGCGCAGCTCGGAAATGCCCTCGATGCGCTTGTCCCTGACCAGTTCGGCAATCTTCTCGATCAGGCGCGCCTTGTTGACCTGATACGGCAGCTCGGTGACGACGATGCGCTCGCGGCCGCCTTTGTCCATTGCCTCGATCGCGACGCGGGCCCGGATGTAGACCCGGCCGCGACCGGTCCGGTAGGCGGCATAAATCCCCTGCGCGCCGTTGATGATGCCGGCGGTCGGGAAATCCGGGCCCGGCAGATGTTCCATCAGCCCCGGCACGTCGATCGCCGGATTGTCGATCAAGGCCAGCGACGCGTCGATGACCTCACACAGGTTGTGCGGCGGGATGTTGGTGGCCATGCCCACCGCGATGCCGGAGGAACCGTTGACCAGCAGATTCGGCACGCGGGTCGGCATGACGGACGGCTCGCTTTCCGAGCCGTCGTAGTTCTCGACGAAGTCGACCGTTTCCTTGTCGATATCGGCGAGAAGCTCGTGCGCGATCCTGGACATGCGCACTTCGGTGTAGCGCATCGCCGCCGGCGCGTCGCCGTCCACCGAGCCGAAGTTGCCCTGCCCGTCCACTAACAGGTAACGCATCGAAAACGGCTGCGCCATGCGCACCATCGTGTCGTAAATCGCCGAGTCGCCGTGCGGATGGTATTTACCCATCACGTCGCCGACCACGCGGGCGGACTTCTTGTAGGGTTTGTTGTAGTCGTTGCCAAGCTCGCGCATCGTGTACAGCACGCGCCGATGGACGGGTTTGAGGCCGTCCCGTACGTCGGGTAGCGCCCGGCCGACGATCACGCTCATTGCGTAATCGAGATAGGACTGCCGCATCTCGTCTTCGAGACTGACAGACATCAATTCGTGTGCGACTTCCGCCATAGAGCTCGCTTTCCAACGCTCAAAATCCGGGTACGGCCCCGCCCGAGGAACGGGTCCCGCGACACCTGGAAATCCGGGTTGATTGCAGCGGCATCCCGCCGATCCCGCCGTGCCCGAAGCGAAGCGACCGGCTTCCTGAACTCGAGCAAAAACAAGGGCGTAATGATAGCACAGCGCGGGCCGCTGCAAGCATCCGAGATGCCGGCCCAAAGGCGCTGGCGCGTCGCGGCGGGGCCGGTATACTGTGGTGCCCCGCTACCGCCTTCATTATGAACACGAACCATCAAACTGAGGCGGCCGCCAATGTGGATCCCGCCGAGCTCGCGAAATTCAATGCCCTGGCCTCGCGCTGGTGGGACCCGGAGGGCGAGTTCCGCGCCCTGCACCAGATCAATCCGTTGCGACTCGACTGGATCAAACAACATACCGAGCTCAGGGGCACGAGGACGATGGACGTAGGCTGCGGCGGCGGCATCCTCGCCGAGTCGATGGCCGATGCCGGCGCCCTCGTCACCGGCATCGACATGGCCGATGGGCCGCTGGCGGTGGCCAAGCTGCACGCGATGGAGTCCGGCGCCGACGTCGAGTATTTGTCGGCCTCCGCGGAACAGATGGCCGGGGAGAGACCCGGTCAGTACGACATCGTCACCTGCCTGGAGATGCTGGAGCACGTGCCGGAACCGTCGAAGGTCGTGCACGCCTGCGCCGAGTTGGTCCGTCCCGGCGGGCATTTGTTTTTCTCGACGATCAATCGCACCCCCAAGGCCTTCCTGTTCGCCATCGTCGGCGCGGAGTACGTCTTGCGTCTGTTACCCGCCGGCACGCACGAGTACCAGAAGCTCGTCCGTCCGTCCGAGCTCGACGCGTGGGCGCGCGAGGCGCGGCTTAATCTCGTCACCAGCACCGGCATGCATTACAACCCGCTGACGCGGCTCTACTCGCTCGGACCCGGCCTGGACGTCAACTACCTGATGTACTTCAGACGACCACAGGTCTGACCGTCGGACCCTCCGGTTACCGATTAATGACAATAGTTTCATAACCCTAGTTTCATGACGGCAGTTTAATGACGACAACGATGAAACACCCCGACGGCGGATACTTCGAGGCAGTGCTGTTCGACCTCGACGGCACGCTGATCGATACCGCGCCGGACATGGTTGCGGTGCTGCGCGAGCTGCAACGCAGCCACGGCCGGTCCGAAATCGAATACCGGCGCGGGCGCGCCAGCGTCTCCAATGGCGCAGCAGGCCTGATACGCGTCGGTTTTCCGGACGCCGATCCGGCATTCCGGGAGCGCCTGCATCAGGAATACCTCGAACGGTACGTACTCAGGATTTGCGTCGAGTCGGTGCTGTTCCCCGGCATCGGTCGGCTGCTGGAGCAACTCGACCGGCACGGGCTGCCCTGGGGCATCGTGACCAACAAGCCGTCGCGAATGACCGTTCCGCTACTCGAACGGCTGGCGCTTGCGACACGCAGCGCGGCGACGGTGTCCGGCGACACCCTGAGCGTGCGCAAGCCGGACCCGGAACCCTTGCTGCACGCCTGCAGGCTCGCCGACATCCGCCCGGCCCGGGCAATCTACGTGGGCGATGCGAGCCGCGACATCGAAGCCGGGCGCCGCGCCGGCATGGCGACCGTTGCCGCGGCCTATGGCTATATCACCGAAGACGACGATCCGGCCGCCTGGGGTGCGGACCGGGTCGCCGGCGACACCGGGGACCTCGCGCAAATTCTGCTCAAAGGCGTTAACCTGTCCGCGTGATGATGGCGACCGCCGCCAAACCGCTCGACCGGGCAGCCCGGTTGCTGTGATGATGTCGATCAGCGTCGATCCGGTGTTTTTCGAGATCGGTGTGCCGGCGCTGGTCACCGGCAGCCTGCTCGGCGCACTAATCGCCTGGCTGCTGGCGCGCCGCCGCCGCCATCGCCTCGAAGCCGAAATCGAGGCGCTCGAAAACCGTCTGAAGAATCAGGAGACATTGCGAAGCGAACGCGAATCCGCGTTCGAGGCGGCGAATGCGAGGCTCGCCCAGTCGTTCGCCGATCTCGCCAACCGGTCGCTGGCGTCGAACAGCGAGAACTTCCTGAGACTCGCCGAGCAAAACCTGTCCGCCCAGCAGGAGCGGGCAAAACGTGAGCTAGGCGAGCGTGAAAAAGCCGTCGAGAACCTGGTCAAGCCCTTACGCGAGGCCCTGGCCGCCTCGCAAAAACAGATCGGCGAGCTCGAAAAATCGCGCAGCGAGGCTTACGGCGGCATCAAATCCCAGCTCGAAATCATGCAACTGTCGCAACGGACCCTGACGCAGGAGACCCAGAATCTCGTCAAGGCCCTGCGCCGGCCCGAGGTTCGCGGGCGTTGGGGGGAGATCACACTACGACGGCTGGTGGAGCTCGCCGGCATGGTCGAGCACTGCGATTTCCAGGAGCAGGTACACAGCGCCGGCGACGACCGGGTCGTCCGGCCCGATCTGATCGTCAGGATGCCGGACCGCCGCGAGCTGGTCGTCGACGTCAAAACGCCGCTCGACGCCTACCTCGAAGCGGTCGAAGCCACCGACGACGTGCAACGTAAACTCGGGCTCGAGCGGCACGCGCGCGGCCTTCGCGAGCACATTCGAACGCTGGCCTCGAAAGCCTACTGGGAGCAGTTTGCCGACAGTCCCGAGTTCGTGATCCTGTTCATCCCGGGCGATCAGTTCCTGAGCGCGGCGCTCAACGAAGAACCCGACTTGATCGAATACGCGCTGTCGCATCAGATCATCCTAGCCACACCGACCAGCTTCGTCGCCTTGCTGAAAGCCGTGGCTTACGGCTGGCGGCAACTGGCGCTGGCCGACAATGCCGCCGAGATCCGCAGCCTGGCCGAAGATCTTTACGGGCGCCTGACGGCTTTTGTCTCCCATCTCAACCGGCTCGGCAGACAACTTGCCAGCAGCGTCGAGAATTACAATCGCGCAGTCGGCTCGCTGGAACGCAGCGTCTTACCCGGCGCCCGCAAATTTACCGAGCTCGGCGTGCACGGCAAAAAGGACATCGACAAGCTCGAGTCGCTGGAGCCCGTGCCACGCACGATGGTCGAAAGCAGCACGGAAGAAGACGAGGCGCCCGGCGACGCCGTGGAAAGCAGTTCGGACAAGACGCTACAGTAACCCCCGCGAGCAGCGATGGAACCCAGAGAATACGAATATTCGAGCAATATCCTCGACGGCCGTATCGTGCTGATTACCGGTGCGAGCGACGGCATCGGCCGGGCCTTGGCCTTGCATGCGGCGACGCTCGGCGCGCAGGTCGTGCTGCACGGCCGCAACACCAAGAAGCTCGAAGACGTGTATGACGCCGTCCTCGCGGTCGAAGGCGCCAGGCGACCTTCGATTGCGGTCATGGATCTCGCCGTTGCGGACGGGGACGCTTACCGGTCGCTGGCCGAAAGCCTGACACAGGAATTCGGCCGGCTGGACGGCCTGGTGCACAACGCGAGTATCCTCGGCGAGCGGTATGCGATCGAACAATACGACGGAGCCCTCTGGCAACAGGTCATGCACGTCAACCTGACGGCCGCCTTCGCGATGACCCAGGTCTGCCTGCCGTTGCTCAAGCTCGCCGAGGACCCGTCGATCGTTTTCACCAGCAGTGGCGTCGGACGAACGGGCAAGGCGTTCTGGGGCGCCTACGCGGTGTCGAAGTTCGGCACCGAAGGCCTGTCCCAGGTGCTGGCCGAAGAACATCGTCACAGCAGCCTGCGGGTCAATTGCATCAACCCCGGACCGACGCGCACGGGGATGCGGCTTGCCGCCTACCCGGCCGAGAACCGGGACGAGTTGAAGCGCCCCGAAGACATCCTGGCCGCCTACGTCTATCTGCTCGGGCCGGACAGTCGCGGCGTGACGGCCGGGAGTTTTGATGCTCAGTAGCGTGCTGAATCGATTGTTCAATCACATTGCTCAATCAGATTGCTCAATCACATTGCTCAATAGATAGGGAGCCCCTGCATAAGTCTCGCGAGCCGCGGCGACGACGCCAAGAATCGTAGCGAAGCTACAGGCAGGATGGAGCCGCAACACCGCCAAGTGCGAAAAGGCGCAGCGGATGATGCGTGATATTGGAGGGACCAGATACTAAAGTAAATTATAGGTATAGTGCATTAACGATTGTTTTTATTATTTTTATTTCTCTTTCTTCTGCCGAGTTTATTGTCCGGCATCGGCGGCTTCAGCCCAGCCGAAAGATACAGGCCGCGTACCTGTACCGGTGTCAACGCCTCGTATTCGCCACGGCGCAAGTTGCGCGGCAGGGACACCGGACCGTAGCCGATGCGTATCAGGCGGCTGACCTCGTAACCCAGCGCCTCCCACATGCGCCGGACCGCACGATTCCTCCCTTCCCGGAGCGAAACGTGAAACCAGCGATTGCTGGCGTCCCCGCCGCTTGCCGCGACGGTTTCGAAACGTGCCATACCGTCTTCGAGCTCGACACCCTGCTTCAACCGCGCGAGGTCCCCGGCCGACGGGCTGCCGTGTACCCGTACCGCGTAACGCCGCTCGATTTCGCCGGACGGGTGCATCAGCGCATTGGCGAGCTCGCCGTCAGTCGTGAAAATCAACAAACCGGTCGTTGCGATGTCCAGCCGGCCGACGGCCACCCACCGGGCGCCCTTCAGGCGCGGAAGCGACTCGAAAACGGAGCGACGTCCGTCCGGATCGGAGCGGGTCGTCACTTCATCCGCGGGCTTGTTGTAGACGATATGCCGCTGCGAGACGGCCGGACGCAGCGCCAGTACCCGGCCGTCCAGGGTTACGCGCTCACCGCCGGCCAGCCGTTCGCCGAGCTCCGCCGCACGCCCGTCGATTCGCAGCCGTCCTTCGCGTATCCACGTCTCGACCTTGCGCCGGGAACCGTGACCGGCCGCCGCCAGGGCTTTCTGCACGCGTTCGGCCACCGCGAGGCTAGCCTCCGCCTGCCGAGGCATCCTTGTCGTCACCGACTTTACCGTCACTGGCGTTGCCGGTATCAAAGGCGGCAATGCCTTTCGGGTCCGCGGGATCGGGCCACTCGGACACCACGAGTTCCTCGTCTAAATCCTCGCCCGCAGCCTCTGACACGGCTTTCAATGCAGCCGGTCCGGATCCGGCCGTGTCCGAATCACCGGCCTCCGCATCCTCGCTCTCGCGGTCGGTCGTGACCAGCACCGATACTGGCAGCGCGCCCTCTTCGGAAGACGCCTCGGCATCGACGTCCGGCAGATCGAGTTGTACCCGCAGGCTCTCCCAATCGGACAGGTCGGCGAGTTCCGGCAGCTCGTCGAGTTTTTTCAGGCCGAAGTAGTCGAGAAAGGCCTTGGTCGTGCCGAACATCTCCGGTCGTCCGGGCACGTCGCGGTGGCCAACCACGCGTACCCAGTCCCGTTCGAGCAGCGTGCGCACGATGTTGCCGCTCACCGACACGCCGCGTATGTCTTCGATTTCCCCGCGGGTGATCGGCTGCCGGTACGCAATCAGCGCCAGCGTCTCGAACAAGGCACGGGAGTAACGCGGCGGCCTGCCTTCCCAAAGCCTGTGAAGCCGATCGGCCATCGCGGATTCGATCTGTATCCGATAGCCGGACGCGACTTCCCGGATGGTGAGCCCACGCGGCCCGTATTCCTCGACCAGGCTGGCGATCGCCTCACGAATCGCCGCCTTGTCGGGCGCCGAGCGGCCATCGAACAGCTTGTGTAACTGATCCACGTTGAGCGGCCGCCCTGCCGCAAGCAAGGCGGACTCGACAAAATACTTGATTTCGGTGTCGTCCATTTCGAGTTCCCGACAGTCTACTGGGCGGTCTACTGGATGTCTTCGGCGCTCGCATCCACCCCGTCGCCACCGGCGACCAGGCGCACGGACGAGGCCGACCGGACATGTAACGGCGCATAAGCGTCGGATTGCACGACCTCGATCAGCGATTCCTTGAGCAATTCCAGGATCGCGATGAAAGTGACCGCCACACCCATGCGGCCTTCTTCAGGATCGAACAGTCCACCGAAATCCGTAAACGATGCGGTCTTGATCCGGCTCAAGACTTCCGACATCCGCTGCCGGACCGACAGCGGTTCACGCTGCACGTGCAGGCTCGAGAACATCTCGGCGCGCTTGAGCACGTCGTGGAAGGCGAGCAACAACTCCTTCAGCGTGATGTCGGGTAGCTGGGTCACCACCTTGCGCTCCGGCGCCTCCGCACCGGCGACGAACACATCCCGTTCCAGCCGCGGTAACGCGGCAATGTCTTCGGCGGCTTTCTTGAACCGTTCGTATTCCTGCAGACGCCGAACCAGCTCGGCGCGAGGGTCTTCTTCTTCCTCCTCCTCGGTTTGCGGGCGCGGCAGGAGCATTCGCGATTTGATCTCGGCGAGCATCGCCGCCATCAGCAGGTATTCCCCCGCCAGCTCGAGCTGCAGTTCCTTCATCAGCTCGATGTACTGGACGTATTGTTTGGTAATCTCGGCAATCGGGATGTCGAGTATGTCGATGTTCTGGCGCCGGATCAGATACAGCAACAAATCGAGCGGCCCCTCGAACGCTTCCAGAAAAACCTGCAATGCATAAGGCGGAATGTAGAGATCCTGCGGCAGGGTCGTAACGGGCTCGCCGTCGACGACCGCAAAGGGCATCTCTCCCTGGGCGGGTGTCTGTGATTCGTCCTGCACCGGTTTGGGCGCGTCTTTGGGCGTCAGGACCTTGAGCTCGGGTTTCATCGGGTTTCCGGAAGGTTCTGCCGTCATTTTAGTGCCCTGGCCCGCAAATATCTTGCATAATTTGCGGGCCGAAACACCGACGCAGGACCCACCGCCACCACGGCCGTATCCGGCGGCTCACCGAAACGCACTGACGTCGCCCCGCCCCACCCTGAGCACCTCGACCGACCCCGCCGAGAGATCGATAACGCTGGTCGGCTCGATACCGACCGAACCGGCGTCGATGACGGCGTCGATCTCATGCCCGATCAGCCGCTCGATCTCCTGTGGATCGGTCTGCGGTTTGTCGTCGCCCGGCAGCGTCAAGGTGGAGCTCATGATCGGCTCGCCAAGACTTCCGAGCATCGCATGCACCAGCGGATGGTCCGGCACACGCAGACCGATCGTCCGCCGTTTGGGATTCTGCAGCCGCTTCGGCACCTCGCGCGTCGCCTGCAAAATGAAGGTGTAAGGTCCAGGCGTCATCGCCTTGAGCAGGCGGTACGCCCAGTTGTCGACGCGCGCGTACGTGCTGATTTCCGACAGGTCGCTGCAAACCAGCGTGAAGTTGTGGTTCTTGTCGGTACGGCGGATTCTCCGAATCCGGTCCATCGCACGCTTGTCGCCGATATGGCAGCCGAGCGCATAACTGGAGTCCGTCGGGTAAGCCACCAGCCCGCCGCTACGGATGATCTGCACGATCGTCGCAACCATACGCGCCTGCGGATGGGTGGGATGGATTTCGATGATGCGAGCCACGCGCGGATTCTAGTGCACGCCTCCCGCCCAGCCTAGTGTCCTGTCCCGCCATGGCCAAACGACAGCCGATTGAGCTATGATGCGCCACCGTTGCGACCTCGGTTCCTACTCCGCGATGCAGGTCCTTTTCGAGATTTTGCCACTGATCCTGTTCTTCGTAGCTTATGTCTACAAGGACATTTACTTCGCGTTGATCGTACTGATGATTGCCATGCCGGCCGGGTTCGCGTTGAAGTTCCTGCGCACCGGCAAGGTCGACAAGATGTACCTGTGGTCTACGCTGTTTCTTCTGGTCTTCGGCACCGCCGCGCTGTTGTATCGGAACGCCGAGTTCTTCTACTGGAAACCCACCGCATTCTTCTGGGCGCTGGCCGCCGCGTTCATCGTCAACTCGCTGGTCAGCGACAAGCCACTGGTGCGGCGGTTCTTCGATGTGGCCGCCGAGGGTTTTCCGACCGACAGCATCGACGATGCGTTCTGGCGCAAGCTCAATCTCGCCTGGATTGCTTTTTTCGTTTTCGCCGGCGCACTGAACATTTACGTTGCCTACAGTTTCGCGGAAGACTTCTGGGTGAAGTTCAAGGTGTTCGGCTTATTGCCGTTGAGCCTGCTGTTCGCCATCCTGCAAAGCATCTGGATCATGTCCAGATTCCGTGGGATCGAAGGCGTGCCCGACCAGGAGCAAGACGGCTGATGTGGTATGCGATTATTTGTCAGGATCGCGAAGACAGTCTCGACCGGCGCCTGTCCGCGCGGCCCGCGCATCTCGAGCGTCTCGAGGCATTACACCGTGAGGGACGTGTGCTGGTTGCCGGTCCTCATCCGGCGGTCGACGGCGAAGCCCCCGGCGCCGCGGGCTTTACCGGCAGCCTGCTGATACTCGAGTTTCCGTCGCTCGAAGAGGCCGAGGCCTGGGCGAAAGAAGACCCCTACGTGGGTGCGGACGTTTACGAGTCCGTTACGGTGAAACCCTTCAAGAAGGTGTTGCCGTGACCGAAAACCGGGTGAACGAGATCAATCGGCGCTTGTCGGAAGCATTCTCGCCGAGCGAGATACTGGTAAAGGACCAGAGCCACCTGCACGCGGGTCATGCAGGCGCGCAGGATGGTCGTGGACATTTCGAAGTACTGCTGGTATCCGACGCCTTCGAGGGACGACGCAGGCTGGAAAGACATCGCTTGGTCTACGGGGCGCTTGGAACCATGATGCAGACCGACATTCATGCGCTTACGATCAGGGCCTTCACCAAGACGGAGCGTGGCTGATTCCCGGAATCGGCTTCCAGGCGGCAAACTCTCATCGAGCAAAGGACAGACCAATGAAACAGACAAGCGGTTTCAAATCGGGCGGCCCCACCCTTTCGCTGCTCATACTGGGCGCTGTCGGCTGGTCCGGGTTATGGGCCGAGCCCGTGGCGATCGTGAACGGCGTCGAAATCGAACGCGCCGTGCTCGAAGCTTATACGCAATCGCGACTGCAGAAACCCGCCACTGAAGCCAGCGAGGCCGAACGCGCGCTGGTGCTGCAGGAGTTGACGGACATTTACCTGCTGACCACCCAGCCGAGGGCGAAAGAACTCGCGGCGGAAGAACGACTCGAGGCGCAAGCCGAATTGCAGTATCGCGGCCTGCTGACTCAAGCCGTGGCCTCCGACTACGTCAGCAGCAACCCGGCGTCGGAAGCGGAGATCCTCGCGGCTTACGAGGCGCAGAACCAAGCTGCGCCGTCACTGCAATTCAAGGCTCGGCATATTCTCGTCGAGACGCAAGCGGCCGCGACGGACCTGATCGCACAGCTAGACGACGGCGCAGACTTCACCAAGCTCGCAGAACTCAATTCGACCGGCCCTTCCGGCCCGAACGGCGGAGACCTGGGGTGGTTCACACCGAATCAAATGGTGAAACCCTTCTCCGACGCCGTCGCCGCGCTCGAGGATGGCGAGTTCTCGCCGGCCCCGGTGCAAACGCAATTCGGTTGGCATGTGATTCTTCGCGAAGACTCCCGCGAGAACGAAGCACCGTCGCTGGACAGCGTGCGCGACGCGCTGAAGCAAAGGGTCGAACAACAGAAGTTCCAGTCCTATATCCAATCCCTGCGCAGCGCGTACCAAGCAGGCGAATAACTTTACTTAATCACCAGTTTTGCGACTTGTAAGGGCGCCCTATGGCGCCCTTATCATATGCGCTGTGGGAATTTGTGAAAGCCATCACAGCAAACAACAGACAATGCGCCTAGCATTGCTCGCGAGTCGTCCCTAATCGCTCGGGGGCGGCTCCTCCAACCCTCGCATCTCCTTTTTCAAGGTTGATACGAGACTAAGTCGGCAGGGACGCCGACTTTTTTTTGCGTCATGGTTTTGCCGACTGCAACCGGAAAGCGCATAAAGAAAGGCCACCGAGGTGGCCTTTCAGGTTGAACCGCCGATCGGGCAATGGCCGAAGCCACGCTCCGATGAGCGCTATCGAAGCCGCCCGCTCTCAGGTGGCCGTCATTCCGCAGAAACCGCGTCGGTTACAAAAACGCCCTGGCTGCTTGGCTGAATCCCCTGGAACCCAAGCATCGCCCCCGATGGAATCGCCCCGGAAGACAAAGCCGCCGTATAGTCGATCGACAGCCCTCCAAGCTGAATCAGCCCGAGAGACCGATCGATTCCGGAGGGGATACCGCTAACGAATATCTCCGTCGCACCCGGGACGTATCCCGAACCGGCAATCTCGATCGCATCGGCATACAACCAACCCGGACCGGCAACCGAACCGGTCACCGACACCATGTCACCAAGCGAAATGCTCGTGAGCATGTCATGCGATGCCATTACCGTTTGACCCAGCGATGTGAAAACACCGTTGTTGAGGTCGACTGACTCTATCGGGCCGGAGAGTACATGCCCCGTGTTGATCTCCCGAAGGTCGCCCGAGTTGATACCCAGAACATCACCTGAGTTGATTCCATGTACGTCGCCGGAATTGATCCCTCTCAGATCGCCCGAGTTGATGCCCAGAACAT
>JANQMR010000019.1 GCA_028279985.1 Woeseiaceae bacterium | reverse complement strand
AGAGACTTATGAGCATGGGGCATGGCCTTTGCCCTGACCTCTTCGGTATCCAGCACCCTTTCTTCAATAATGATTTCGCGGCCCGGTCCGTTCGAATATGTCAGTGAACCAGAAGAAATATCGCCAAGACTTTCAACTGCGCCGGTATCGATATTAATTTTCACAAGTCGGCTTAGCTCGAATCCGGACCAGTGACCATAACGTCCCGCACCAATCACTTCTGCACTAACCGCGCGTCCTACCCACGCCTTCTCACGAGCGAGGGCGCGGTCACGAGCGGCGTAGACATGATAGTCCCATGCGTTTCTTCCATTATTCGGGCTAAGGAAAGTTATCTCGTTATTAGATGTCCATACCAGCGAAGACCTTAAGGGATCATACTGTGCGACGATGTCAAAAAAACGAACTGTTGATGTGTTCAGGTCAAACACGCCTGGTTGTGCTTGACCATTCTGGTAACTAAACACTGTAAGGTAACGTCGATCTGGTGACCAAGGGTCAGCACTCGCGAAGTAATAGCCGACTCCGTCTTCATGCTTAAACAGCAGTTTAGCTTTAGAGTCGGAATACAGCGACACCACATAAATCGATTTTAAAGCGCTCGCGACCGTCATCGGATTGTCGTGAGGCAATGATTCTCTCATTGTAGTTTTCCCACGAACTTTCTCGAAAAAGACGCGTGAATTTTTGTCATCAATGACTACATTATGAACATCCTCTCTTTGTAAGATACGATCAATTAGGTCGCCGCTGACAATTTCCGCTCGCGCTTGCGTCGCGAAACATGGCGTAAGCGCCATCAACAAGGTAAAGAGGGCAATGCGCACAAACACACTCCATGTTAGAGATAAGAAATGACTTCGACTAAAAAGCCCGAAGTCATCCCTATATAAAAGTCAATTATCCTTTTCTTGAATGACTACTTAGAGTTGCTTTGAGATGGTGAAATTAACCTGTCTCATATAAGGGTTTGCGTTTGCACTATCAAAATTCAACCCGAATGGGGTGCGCGCGAATGGCGGTTCTTCGTCCAGCAGGTTGATAACGCTAAAACCGAGCCTTACATCATTAAGGATAGAATTTGTACGACCTGATCCAGTGTCATATGCAATTGATAAGTCAATAGTGGTCCAAGAACCGATATCGTTTGCAACACTGCGGTCTGGATTATCTCTATAGTCATCTACATAGTTAATAGCGGTAAATGCAGTAAGTCCATTTTTTGACCATGAGAAGTTGCCACGCAATCTAAAGCCAACAGGCCGGTACAAAATATCCGCCTGTTCAGAGGACGGTGCGTTTTCTGACGGACTGGCTTTGTAGTCTATAAGATGAGAGCCGTTAAGCCCCGCTGAGAACAGGCCTGCTGCAGTATCAGCCGAATAATCTATGTTCAGATCAACCCCCCTCACTTCTCTCCTTGAAAGGTTCCTAAAGAATGGAGAAAAGATGACGCTCACATCTTCTGGCGATGCGCCAAAGAAATTAAAGAACTGAACGTTATCAGTTCCTTCAAGCGCAAAAATGCTCTCGACTTCGGCGATACTCGGATTGATGATAGCAAGATCTGCAAAGTTGGGATCTTGAACTGGCTCTAAAACACTAACCGCTTCTATGCGATCTGTGTATTCGATGTCGAAGTAGTTTCCTTCAACTCTCAACCCTTCTAGGAATCTGGGCTCGAATGTGAATCCGGTCGAGATGGTATCCGCTGTTTCCGGAGTTAGGTTGGGATTACCTCCTGAGGGAAATATCGCCATAACCTGTGGAAAAGGAACGGTGGTGAAAGGTTCAGGTGGGGTCACCGACGTGAATAAAAAACTGGGTATCAAAGCCGTACCGAATACCCGCTGCTGGTTTAAGCTGTTGAGATCGGGAGCCCTAAAGGACTCTGAGTATGACCCTCTAAACGAAAGGACATCATTAACCTCCCAGTGCAGCCCAATTTTGGGGTCGAAGGTATCTCCGAAGTCACTATAGTCTTCGTAACGCCCGGCGATAGAAGCCTCTAAGCTCCGCACGAATGGTAGAGTGAATTCATCGCCAAAAATCGGTACCAATAACTCCGTATACAAAGCAGAAATATACCGGTCGGCGGCGATGTCAATCAGACCGTTATCATTATTATTCTTGTAGCTCTCGCCGCGATACAAACCACCAATAGAAAATGATGTAGGGCCTGCGGTAAGATCGAAAAGAACGCCACTCAGCCGCCCTTCTAACACGACTAAATCATTGTCCCGGTTTACCTTGCCCGCAGTGTTTGTAATGGGAAAACTATTAGTGGTATCAACCCTGTTCGAGCCGTAATCAAAGAAAAGCTCAGCAAGCAATTTTTCCGTTACATCAAATTCCAATCGCGAATTAACAAAAAGCGCATTTTGTTCTGAAAGCGAAATTTGAGGGTTACTGGAGAGAACGCTGGTGGCCTCATTGGAAATGTCTGTGAACAGCACATCCACTCCAATTCTGGTCTTGCTTCCAAGCGCTTGGCCCAGACCGCCGGCAACACTTAACCTCTCCGAGTCAGACCCAAATGTAGCACCTTCGATCCCAAACTGTTCGTTATGCGTAAGGTCAATAAAGTCTCGCTCTTCGAACAGGAGAGGTTTAGCTTTTTGATAATCCACACCAACAAAGGCGCCACCCGAGTCCCAACTAGTCCCGCCAGCAGCACCAGCCCCAAAACTCTCTCTTGAACCTTCGGTTACTGCCCCATAATTCGCGTTTACGTCAAACCCTACGTAATCCTTCCGCGTAACAAAATTGATCACGCCACCGACTGCATCGGAGCCATAGATTGCTGTGGCGCCATCAGTCACGATGTCAACACGTTCAATAACACCAAGAGGCAGCACGTTTATGTCAACAGTGTTCGTATCGCCTGAATAGGTCATGCGCCTTCCGTTCAAAAGCGTCAGAGTTGACCCGGCCCCCAAACCCCGCAAATCAACACTGCTACCTTGGGTTAGATTTCTTCCGGAATCATTGGGATTTGCGCTGTTTGCGGTAAGCTGAGTTTCGCTGGCGAAGTTCTGCGGAATGGTGCGCAGGAAATCATCGACAGTGGCGGCACCAGAGAGGTCGATGTCTTCGCGGTCGAATTGGAGGACTGGAACCGTTGGATTCTCCACACCACGAATATTCGTTCCTGTCACAACAATTTCTTCTATCCCCACTTCTTCTTCATCAACATCAGCCGCATCCTGTGCCCCGACCCCGGCGCTAAACACCGCTGCTAACATCCCAAGCAACCCTCTTCGTTTCGTCGATGCTTTGCTCCCGCTTAACTTGTTGTGATTCTGCGCCATTATCGTTTCCCCCTGGCTGTCGATTGCACCTGCACGCGAAATCGTAATGACTCCGCCCTCGGTAAGACCGCCGGTCAGCCCGGTGCCCTCTAGCAGGATTGCCAATGCATCCTCCACCGTGTATCTGCCCGATACGGGCTTCGAGTCCACGGGTTGCACCAGGTCGTAGGGGAATAACAGCAGCGTGCCGGCTTGTGTCGCCAATGTGCTTAATGCGGTTTCAATGCCTTGCTTCGGGATATCGAATTCATATTCCCGCGCCTGATCCGCCTTGGCAGTAAACGACAAAAGCAACACGACGCCGAGCACTAGGACGCCACACGGCCAAGATGCACTGGGCAAACCTTCCCCTACGGCTGACCTGACGAGGAAGCTAGTTGGCATACCTCGCTTCGGCCTTACCGCATGGATGATCCGCCAGCGCGGAAAAACCTCAGTTACGAGCGGCAGGAATATTTACAAGCTCCACGATGTTGTTCGGCGATGAGACGACAGGACGAGCTTTCGAAGCTAGGATTCGTCGATCGTATCCACGGCCCTGGACAAGTGAACGAGATTGTCATCGACGTACTCGACACGCACCCCGAAGCCTCGCTCCAACGCCTCGAGCATTTTCCCGGTTTCACCAACTTCGAAAAACCCGCCGACACGCATGTCTCGCAGCTCGGGATCGGTAATCACAATCGAAAGCGAGGTATAGCGGCTGATCTCCCGCACGACATCGGCGAGGGGATCCCCCGAGAACCGGAGTAAGCCTTCCTGCCACGACAGCTTTCGCGAAATCTCCGCCTCGGCAATCGTATCGATCGATTGTATGGACTCGACAACCTGATCGAACACCGCGTTTTGACCGGCCCTGACAATGGCCAGGCTCTCACCGGTATCGATCAGCGGCACACCGCTGCCGGCCGCGTCGCGAACCGGGTTGATCTCGACGCTGCCTTCCGTGACGGTCACTTCCACGACGTCCGCTTTGAGATGAACCGAAAAGGCCGTGCCGAGCGCGCGAACCATGCCGTTGCCGGCGAACACTCGAAACGGCCGGTTTGGATTGGGTGCAACCTCGAAGTGCGCTTCGCCCTGAATCAGGTAAGTGTTACGAAACTCACCGCTGTAATCCACGCGCAGACGGCTATTGGTGTTGAGCAACACAGTCGAGTTGTCGTGCAGTTGCACGTGCTTTTGCTCGCCGACAGCGGTTACGTAAGTTTGTGATGCCGGCATGTCCTTGTCGATTAGGCCTGGCGGCCACAACGAAGCAAAAATTGCCAGCACGGCGGCCGTGGTAAACGCGCCGATCGCCCACCTTCGGCGAAAGAGATCGTTTGGAAAAGACGCCTTACCCGTTTTACCCAACCCGGGCGCCGCTACAGGCACAGCCAATTCCGTGAGTATGTTGAGCTCGTCCCAGCGCGCGGCCATGCGCCGCAATTCGGCTTTGTGCGCGGAGCTTTGCCGCATCCACTCCCTGAGCGCGGCAAGCTCCTCCGGCGAGGATTCGCCGTCGTGCAATCTGGCGATCCAGGCGCAGGCCTCGTGATTGATCTTATTGATCTTATCGATCTTGCCGGTATGAGCGTTCATGACGAACGATCCTTCCGTCTCACTGGACGGTCGAGTTCGGCTTCAGGTTCCTTCTCCCCGCGCTCATGCAGCTCGGACCGTTCCATACGATCGATATAGGCGTTACAAATCTCGAGGCCTCGCGCCACGTGCTTTTCCACGCCGCTCACCGATA
The DNA here is from genome assembly GCA_028279985.1 of Woeseiaceae bacterium. GTDB lineage: Bacteria > Pseudomonadota > Gammaproteobacteria > Steroidobacterales > Woeseiaceae > UBA1847. The sequence goes on along the minus strand of JANQMR010000019.1, from coordinate 104,711 downwards.
TGCCGAGCTCAGCCGCTATTTCCTTGTAAGACATGCCGTACACCTTGCACATCAGGAACACCCGCCGGCACCTCGGCGTCATCTCGAGGGCAGACTGACAGAACATACCCAGCCGCTGCTTCGCAATTGCATGTTCCTCAGCCGAGCCCCCAACCGGTACGGCATCCGGCGAGTCCAGTTCCTCGATATAGTCGGTAATCCGCCGGGACTTCTTGCGGAGTTCCTTCAGTGCCTCGTTGCGGGCGATACGAAACAGGAACGCCTTGGGAGAGTTGATGACCTGCTTCTCCTCCGCGCAGCGCGCCTTGAGGTAGGCGTCCTGTACGACGTCTTCGATATCCTGCGGGCGCGACAGGAAGCGCGTCAGGAAACGTCGGAGAAAAGACTCGTGCTCGATGAATGCCGTCGATACCGAGGACGAGGATGGGGTTTCTGCAGATTTTGGTGGCGATTCGTTGCTCATAGCCGGTATGGCGGAATCAGTATCTGCTCATCGTTGCGGGACAGCCGCGAGAATTCAGTATCCCAAAACGATATGATCCATAGGCAGGCAAAAACCTCAGCTTCCAGATTCGATTTTTGTAAAACTAGCCAGAGTTGCCAGATATAAGTCTGCCCAACATCCGAAAATCAAGTACTTACATGAATCACTCGGATGAAGATCGCCTAATAAGTCGGACTAGACTGGCGGCGTCAACGCGGCGTGATCGGCCAGCGAATGACAAGCGAAACGCGTTCAGGCGACACTTTGTAACCAGTTGACGAGGTCACGGCCGGATGTCGCGGCCGGTAGTGGTTTCCCGTCTTGCTCGTAAAGAGCAATCGCGTCCTCGACGATTTGGCAAAGTTCGGTGAAGACGGCACGTTCATCGTCACCATGGCAACCGCCAAGTATCAATCCAGGGGCACTACCTACGTAACAATTGTCTTCTTCGGACCACTCCACAATCTTGACGTATCTGGCGCTAGCTTTCACTGTTCAGCTCCGCGAGCGCGTTTCGAACCGCTCGAATGACAATCTTTTTATAGGTGTTTTACGAAATCCATTCTCTCGTGGAGAACTCGGACAATCGTTACCCCGTCATCGCGTGCCAAATAGAAAATCCAATGCGATTGATACTTGTAGCGCCTGAGCCCCGGTACGAGTTCATCCGCAGATAGTCCGAGTGCCGGCGTGTCGGCCAAGAATTGAAAACACCTTTCCAAGCCACGACCATATTCTCGAGCTTTCGCGAGACCGTAATTCTCAACACCATAGTCGGCAATTCCACTGAGATCAGCCACCGCTTGTCGGGTAAGGCGATAGTCATTCATTCTTCGCCTTGTGGCGAGCCTCAGCATCAGCCCAGATCTCGCCGATCGTGAGATCGCTTATACCGCTATCGATTCCTTCCTGGATGGCCTTCCTGAGGGCTTCCATTTTTTGTTTTTGTTCCTGATCGCGCCGAACCAGATCACGAATGTATTCGCTGTCGTTGGTGAACTCGCCGTCCGCTATCCGCGATTTGATCCAGCGATCTTGTTTCTCGGTCAAAGTGATCGTCTTCCGCACCGTAGCCATAGCTGTCTTCAATACATGGTTATTCATACTATTGGTGCGATCTAGCATACCCTGAATCCTTCGCCTTCGCTACTGGCGCTGTCAAAGGCTTGAGAATGCAGTCCCGCGGTTTGCTATCCAACTACAGAAAGCCGGTAATCTCGCCAGTTTTGGGTGAACCGATCTCGCCGTTGATCAGGATCGGCGCATGGCGTCGATTGGGTCGCTTTGTCGCTCCGCTCAGCCGACGGCCGGCTGCGGCAGTCGTCCCTCGTACAGAAACAACTCGCGCGCGTAACTGCGTAGTTCAACCCCGAGGCGAAAACTCACGCCTTCGGTATGGGTTTCACACAACACATGCCGTGGCCTGAGATGTTTCTTCGAGCGTAAGCCTTTGGGCGAAAACAGGCCGATGTTCGGTTCGCCGCCTTGTGCTCTGGCGGAAAAATACGTGATCGCAACGATGTCACGTTCGCGCAGTTCGGTGCCGAGCTGCTGACAGGGTAAATACCGTACCTTGTGGCACAAGGTATCGGCGTGTTTTACGAACGGTGCGCGCCTGAGATCGAGTCCGCGACCGGTTTGATATTGCGCCTCGAAAACCGTGTGTTGGCTTATGACGCGTTCGCGAAACGGTGTTTTCATCCCCTCCAGGAATACCAACCGGTAGTACGCCGCCTCCGCGAACAAGGCCTCAGCGGTAAGTGACCCGTAAAACAGGCTGGGTTCAAACCGGCGCCCGAAACGGGAGCCCCATCTGAGCGGCGGATACCGCCATGGCGTTCGCAACAGATAGTCCAAGCGCAGGAAATCGGGACCGTAATCGGTGTACGGCTTCGACTCTTCTAACAGGCTTTCCAGAACGTCGTGTTCGGCGAAACTGTCTACCAGCGCAACGGTGACTTTCTGCTCCTGGTTTTCGACCATCCGCTGCAGCGTGCCCATCAGGGCCGTGGGTTTTGTTGCAGCTAAGACCCGGCGCCAGAACGTCGCGTCATACTTTGCCACGAATGGCGTCCAGATATTCGCTGACGGTCACAAGCCCCGCCACGGTTTTCAATTGCTGCTCGGGTATGCCGCCGGTATGCCGGTTGGGTGTCGTGAGCCACTCCCGTACCTGTTCTTGGTTGTCGTCCACCAGGACCGCCAGGGCGCGATAACAGCGAATGAGTATTTTCGCGAGCTCGCCGGACTTGCTATCGGGATCGATGCCGGAGCGGGAAATACTGGAGCGGTCGCGGCCGATTACCACTGCGAGATCGGTACGGGAAAGCCCCATGCGTTCCGATGCGCGCAGCACGGCTTTGCCGAGCACGCGGTTTGGGTCAGGTGCCCGTTTGTGGTCTACGGTGGCCATGTCGTGATTCTAACGCAGCCCACCAATCGATGCAAATGCACGACTATCTAATTATTCGTGCAAAATCTCGGAATGTAGTTACCGTTCTTAAATGTGTTGCGATGGCGAATGCCTAACCAGCCGGATTCACTCCTGATGCTTGATCAAAACGCGCTCATGGATGACGTCACCATTGATATCGACAAACTGAATGGTAAGGCGATGTCGGGTGATGTCCAGGACGCCGAAACCATGAGCTTCAGAACGGAAAACGGAATCAAGAGCCTCGTCACGTTCGTAGATGCTGGCACCACCGGCACCGATGGTGAAAAAGTGGACCCCCCTTGCGCCCCCTCACACCTTTCATGATTGTACAGCAGCTTAAGCCGGGACGAATGCACTGAAAAAGAAGCCCGCATTTCTCTACGGATCGACTAGGAATGCCATTGGCGGGCTAAGTCTTCTAGGCTTTCAATAGTGTGAATCAGTTCGACTCCGCAACCCAGAGTCAAGAATATGCCGACCGAACATTGCAACGACATTAGCTCTGAGTCACAGAACGTCCTTCTTGACAGGACGCTTTCTTCCACGTATCTTGGCACACATTCAGAAAACGCCTTCTCGAACGTTCGGCTGGCATGAGCATCAAGTCGTTCGCTTGCGCCGAGACCGAGAAACTGTTCAACGATGAGCGCGGAACACGATTTCCGCATCGAATCGCGAAACGCGGCCGCAGGAAGTTATTGGTGATTCACGCATCCGGCAGTATCAACGACTTGCGGGTTCCGCCGGGAAATCGCTTGGAGAAACTGTCAGGCGACAGAAAGAATCAGTACAGTATTCGAATCAACGACCAGTATCGAGTCTGCTTCCTGTTCGAGAACGGTGACGCGTTTGAGGTCGAGATCGTGGACTACCACTGAACTTAAAAGAGTAATGGCCAAATTTGCTCCAATCCATCCGGGTGAAATCCTGAAAAGCGAGTTTCTCGACGAACTCGGCTTGACGGCCTACGCATTTTCCAAGGCGGTCGGCGTAAATCGCAGCGGCGTCAGCGACATCATCAACGGCAAACGTGCGATCACCGCGGAGATGGCCCTGCGGTTTGCACGCTTTTTCGGCAATAGCCCCCGATTCTGGCTCAACCTGCAGGATGAGTACGACCTGCGGGTGGCTGAACGCCGCGTCGGCCGCCGGATCGTAAGAGAGATCGAGCCATTCAGCGCCGCGTTCGAGGGCTGAAGGCCTTACCCGAAACTGAGCCTATAACCAACGCCGTCCAGATAACCGCGCTCACGCTCCAGGTCCGCGACCGTCAGCGGATTGGCGGCCAGCCATTCCGCGTCGAAACGCAGATCCAGCGAACGTTCGCCGGCCGCGACACGGATCGGCGATATCTCCGCATCGTTGCGGCTGCGGTTCAGCAACACGGCCAGTCGCAACAGTATCGCCAAGCGCAAGGCAATCTCCCGCCACGAACGCGGCAGGCCCTTCTGATAACGCATGTTGATCGAATGGCGCTGACTGCGGATCAAGAACGCCAGCAGGCGCTGCTCCGCGCGCGGAAAACCCGGCATGTCCGCGTTTTCGGCGACATAGGCGCCGTGCCGCTGGTAACCGTCGTGCGAGATGTCCAGGCCAATCTCGTGCAGACGTGCGGACCAGACGAGCACTCGTTCGAAAAACGGCTGCGACAGCCCCCAATTGCTTACACACTTTTTGAGCAGCCGGCGGGCGATGTCGGTTACCCGTTCCGCCTGTTTTTTGTCCACATGGTAACGAGCCGTCATCGCACGTACGGTCCGTTCACGCGCATCCTCGTGTTGCATGCGGCCCAAGAAATCGTAAAGCAGGCCTTCCCGTAACGCGCCGTCGCTGACCTTCAGCGCGTCGACCCGCAACACGCCGAGCAGCTCGGCCAGAATCGACAGCCCGCCGGGCCAGACCTGCGCCCGCCGTTCAGAGAGACCGCGCAGCGACAGTTTCGCCGTGGATTCGAATTCGAGCACGCGTTCGATCAGGGCCTCGACGGCATCCAGCGTGAGCTCACCCGATTCGGTGATGCCGAGCGTGCGAGCGACATTTTCCGTGGAGAGTATCGTGCCGGACGTGCCGATGGCCTCGACACCGTTGGCATCGCGAAAGAACGCCTTGACCGGACGCAGCTCCAGCCGGGCGGTCATACGTGCGTCCTCAAAGCCTTGCCGCGAAATTCGGCCATCCGGAAAAAACCGTTCAGTCATTGACACACAGCCCAGGTGCAGGCTTTCCAGCGCCTTCGGCTGACCACCCTGACCCAGGATCAGCTCGGTGCTGCCGCCGCCGATATCCATGACCAGCCGCAAACCGTCGTTGAACGGCAGGCTGTGGGTCACGCCCGTGTAAATCAGGCGCGCCTCCTCGATACCGGAGATGATTTCGATCGGGTGACCTAGCGCCGCCTCGGCTTCCGCCATGAACGTCGAGTCTTCCCGCGCGCGGCGGATCGTGCTGGTACCGGCCGCCCGCACGCTGCCGGCACGCATGTCGCGCAGCCGTTCCCCGAAACGCGACAGGCAATTCAGCGCCCGAGCCCGAGCCTGGCCGGATAGGTCCCCTTGGGCCGACAGACCTTCGGCCAAGCGTACGGTTTCGCGCAGGCGGTCGATGATCGTAAGCTGCCCGTGGCGCAGCTCGCCGACGATCATGTGAAAACTGTTGGAGCCCAGATCGACTGCGGCGATGACTTCGGCGCTGTCGCCGGCCGGCGGCGCGTCGCCGTCTCGGGCGAGCTCTTGAACGGTCGGCGTGCTTATGCGTCTTGTCCCGTTACCCTGGATCGACGCGCAGAGTTTAACCCGGATGACTGCCTGAGTGACGGTTCAAATCGGTGAACCGTCCGCCGCGCTCACATCGTGGCTGCGCTACACCGTGAACGATTGCCCGCAACCGCAGGTGGTCTGGGCGTTGGGATTGCGGATGATGAACTGCGCGCCCGAGAGATCTTCCTTGTAGTCGATCTCGGCACCCATCAGGTACTGCACGCTCATCGGATCGACGACCAGGGTCACACCCTGGTTCTCGACCTGGCTGTCGCCGTCCTCGATCGCCTCGTCGAAGGTGAAGCCGTACTGAAAACCCGAACAACCGCCGCCCGATATGAACACTCTGAGCTTCAGGTTCGGGTTGTCTTCGTCGCGGATCAACTCGCCGACCTTATGCGCGGCCGCGTCCGTGAACACGACCGGCGGCGGCGGAGCCGCATTTGCCGGGATTGCTGCTTGCTTGTCCATAATTCCTCGATTCGATTTCGCTGTCAGGCTTCGCTCGCCACTGCCGCGGCCTGGTCGATACGCGTGGTTTGCTCCAGCAACGGGACCTGGCCTTCCGGCTGGTGCACGAGCTTGCCGTTGATCTCGGCGCCGATTGCCATCTCGATCAGATTGTAATACACATCGCCAATGACCCGCGCGGTCGGGCCGAGTTCAACCCGCTGGCTGGCGAACACGTCGCCCCGCACGATGCCGTGCAACACGACATAAGGCACCGTCACGACGCCGTCGATGTTGGCGTCCTCCGCGATGCTGAGCGTGGCGTCGCTGTCCGGGTCGGCCGAAACGTTGCCCTTGACGGCGCCGTCCACGTGGCAACCGCCTTCGAAATGCAGATCGCCGCTGATCCGGGTATTCGCGCCGATCAGCGTATGCGCAAGCATGTGTCTACGTTTCTTTCGGCCGAACATGTCATCCTCCAGGATGGGTCATTCACGATGGGTCATTTTGGCTCAGCTACGGCTCGTCACCCAGGAAAAACTCTCCTCTACGCTTGCGACCGAACGAGTCCTGGAGACGACCTCGACCGTCACCCGGTCCGGGGTGAAGCCGTCCGGCAGGATAACCTCTCGATCGAAGTCCTGGAAGTAACGAAACGAGAAAGGCCAGTCAGGCTCGCCGTCTGCGGGCACGAGCTCCGAATAGGCGTAAGTTCGCTCCGCGCCGTCCAGTTCGCCGTCGATGTGTAACACGACCTCGCCGGACACCTTGCGATCGTGCTGCATCGCCTGAACGAGCACCAGCCGGATCGTATAACTGCGCTCGACCTTGCCGCGCGTCAGCTTCAAGTCCTGTACTTTCAGCCCCGAGTTACCGTCGGCAGGCGACACGATCCCACGATAAAACGCAATCGCGTCGCGTTGTTCCTGGATCTTGGACTGCAATTCCGTCAGGCTCGACTCCACGCTGCGATAAGCTTGGGCGTCGATGTCGCGATGGGTCTCGAGCAGCGTAATCTGCTCCTCCAAGGACACGATCTCGGCCTCGAGTCCGGTAATACGCGCTTCCAGGGCGCTCTGCTCCCGCGCAGCCTCGACGGTGTTGTAGCCGGCCTGGATACGGCCGAGTTCGAACAGCAGGTAGACGCCCAACAGGATCAGCGCGGCCAGGGCACCACGCATCAGCCACATGCGGATCACGGCATGCTGTTCGAGAGCAGAACGATTGGACACGCGAACTCGTCGATTCGATCGGGCCTTCATGTTACGTGGCCGCCCAGGCAAACAGAAGTGAGTCAGGTCACGTTTGCGATACCAGGCAGGCGGCGCAAACCGCCATATCGTGCCCGCTGCGTGTAAGATCGGACCGGCTCGATGCCGGGCGAGCACCCGAGGACTACCGAGAGCACGACGAAATGGGCACTTTTTACTTGTGGCTCAAAGCCTTGCACATCGCATTCATGGTCACCTGGTTTGCCGGACTGTTCTACCTGCCGCGCTTGTTCATCTACCACCGGCAGGCGAGCGACCCGCCGGGGCGCGAGCGTTTCATCGTGATGGAGCGGCGGCTGTTCGCGATCATGACGATCGGCGCCGTCGCAACGGCGGGGTTCGGGGTGTGGCTGCTGGCAGTCAACCCCGGCCTGCTGCGTTCCGGCTGGTTCCACGCGAAACTCGCCCTGCTCGTGGGCCTCGTGGTGTATCACTGGCGCTGCCATGTGTGGATGACGCGGCTCAAATCCCTAAACCCGTCGGAGAATGAGCCGTCGGAGGACGCGCGCTGGCTGCGCTGGTTCAACGAGATCCCGGTCGCCTTCTTGCTGGGCATCGTCATCCTGGCGGTCGTGAAGCCGTTCTGACCCTTAAATATCGCGCCTATATCGCGCCGTCAGCGTTCCTTGCCGTTCATCTTGTCGGTCGTCGCGGCAATGTCCTTGTCGAACACGGCACGCCAGCGCTTGGGCCACCAGCGCGGCCTCGGCGGCAAGCCGTCCGGATAGACGCTGGGCCCGAGCTCATGCAGCGCCCGGGCATAGACCCGGCGCTTGAAATAAATGACCTCGTTGACCGGACGCCAAAAATCGACCCAGCGAACCCGATCGAATTCCGGCGCCTCGCCCAGGTCGAAGCGCAGCCGGTCGGTCGACGACGTAAGGCGCAGCATGAACCAGCGTTGTTTCTGTCCGATGCAAAGCGGCCGGCTGTTGCGCCGGACGAAACGTTCGGGCAGGCGATAGCGTAACCAGTCGCGCGTCACATCCAAGACCTCGACGTCTTCGCGCGCGAGGCCCACCTCTTCCTCGAGCTCGCGGAACATGGCCTGCTCCGGCTCTTCGCCTATCAGCATGCCGCCCTGCGGAAACTGCCAGCCTTTCTTGCCGACCCGCCCGCCGAGCATCAGCTTGCCGTCCGCGTTCGCGAGGATGATTCCGACGTTCGCTCGGAATCCCTCTTCATCGATCCAGTCGCCGCTCATCGCAACCGTTACGAAATCTTAACTGCCGGGTACTTTACACTAGGGAGCCACTGCCCGTCCGAGCCGGGGACAGATTAGGTAATATCCAGCGTGCGTATCGCGGCCCTAATCGCGGCCCTAAAGGTCATCCTGATGGCCATCCCCGCCATCCCGGTGTCCGCGGCTCCCGGCTTTGCGCTGCCGGCCGGCAGCGCCGCATTCCGCTGAAATTCAGCCGCGCAACTCGAAGTACTCGCGACCCTTTTGCATCAGTTCGACGAAACCCGGCTCATCGCCGGCGGCCACCACCTCACGGATGCGGGCAGCGGCCTTGGTCAGCGCATCGAGCGCACCGAGCCCGTGACGGTTCAGGTTCTGGATCTCGAAGTACAGCGCCGGATTGTCGCGGGCCACCGCTTCGGACACCAGGAGCTGCGCGTCGAAGGTCGTCGACGACATCCGCGCGAGTTTGGGCGCCGCTTCGCCACTTTCCGCAAGCGCGGTGAAAAACACGATGTTCAGCGCATGCGACAGGCCGAGCACGTAAGCGATCAAACGATCGTGATCCTCGAGACTCATGTCGATCTGCTCGACCATCGTCGACGCGAACAGGCTGCGCGCATCGGCGGTCGCTTCCGCGCAACCGGCGTCGCAGACGATCAAGTGCCGGCCCGACAGCAGCCGGGTATCGGGCCCGTACATCGGATGCAGCGAAGTCACACGGCATCCGGCGGTTTCGAGCTCGCGCAGGCCGTCGATCAACGGCGACTTCAGCGAGCCGATATCGAAGACCAGGCCCTCGGGCTTCAGCACCGCGAGCTGGGCGAGTATGCGGCCCGATACCGCCAGCGGCGCGGCGACGACGATCACGTCGTAGTCCACCCCGGCATCGGTCCAGTTCCGGTAACGGTCCGGGCCGTCGTCGACACCGGGATCGGCGACAACGGTCTGAAATCCCTGACTGGCAAAGAAGCGTACGAACCAGCCGCCCATCTTGCCCGCGCCGCCGATGACCAGCGCCCGCCGGCCGTCACCCTTACCCTCGGCGATGACCCGCTCGCGTTCCTGTCTGGCAAGCGAGGAGCGGATCAGATGCGTCAGAACGCTTTCCGCCAGGTCCGGATCGAGATCGAGCGCGGCCGCCTGCGAGCGACCCATGTCGATGACCTCCTTCTCCCTGGCATAGTCCCGCGTCGCCGTCCCGGACGAACGTTTCTGCCGTCCGATCCGGTGCACGATTTGCTGCCTCTCGGCGATCAGCTCGATGATCCGGCGATCGACGTCGGAGAGGCTGTTTCTGAGTTCGTCGAGACTCATGGGCGGCGCTTACTTAGTTGAGGACACCAGCGTTTTACAGGACTCTGCCCGAGCCGGGCAAGGGGCTCGGTTCCCGTAGTTCCGATATCGCGGGCCGGCGAGCGACACGACGGCCGCGCCGGATACTGTCCTGGAATCCGCAATCGTGCGAACATGCGCCAAAAAATCGGGCGGCCGTTACCGCCGCCCGCCGGCACGAGCGGTGACTCGATCAATGGACTGGGGAGGCAGTACACCATGAAGACACGCGCCGCGGTTGCTTTTGAAGCAGGCAAACCGCTGGAAATCACGACGCTCGATCTCGACGGGCCGAAAGCCGGCGAGGTCCTAATCCGCAACGTCGCCACCGGCGTCTGCCATACCGACGCCTTCACCTTGTCCGGCGAGGACCCGGAAGGCCTGTTTCCCGCCGTGCTCGGGCACGAGGGCGGCGCCGTCGTCGAAGAGATCGGAGCCGGGGTGAGCTCGGTGGCGGTTGGCGACCACGTCATACCGCTGTACACCCCCGAATGCGGCGAATGCAACTTCTGTACCTCCGGCAAGACCAACTTGTGCCAGGCGATACGTGTCACCCAGGGACAGGGTCTGATGCCGGACGGTACCTCACGCTTCTCACAGAACGGCGAGCCGGTCTACCACTACATGGGCACGTCGACCTTCAGCGAGTACGCCGTACTGCCGGAGATCGCGGTGGCAAAAATCAACCCGTCGGCGCCGCTGGAGAAAGTGTGCCTGCTCGGCTGCGGCATCACGACCGGCATCGGCGCAGTCCTGAACACCGCCAAGGTCGAAGCCGGCGCGACCGTTGCGGTGTTCGGCCTGGGCGGCGTCGGCCTGTCGGCGATCCAGGGCGCGACGATGGCCAAAGCCGGCCGGATCATCGCGGTCGACATCAACCCCGACAAGTTCGAGCTCGCCACCCAACTGGGCGCGACCGACACGGTCAACCCCAAAGACTACGACGCACCGATCCAGGATGTCATCGTCGATCTGACCAACGGCGGTGTCGACTATTCTTTCGAATGTGTCGGCAACATCAACCTGATGCGCGCGGCTCTGGAATGTTGTCACAAGGGTTGGGGCGAATCGACGATCATCGGCGTCGCGGGCGCCGGCCAGGAGATCTCGACCCGGCCGTTCCAGCTCGTCACGGGCCGCATCTGGCGCGGCTCCGCCTTCGGCGGCTGCAAGGGCCGCTCCGAGCTGCCGGGCATGGTGGAGCAGTATATGGACGGCGAGATCAAGATCGACGAGTTCATCACGTATACGATGCCGCTCGAAGACATCAACCGGGCGTTCGACCTGATGCACGAGGGTAAGAGCATCCGTTCGATCGTCCATTTCTAGTTTCCTGTGACGCGCGTCGCCGTTGCCGCCACTTCCAATATCGCCGCCGATTGCGCGCGAGAAATTACCGCGGCAGGCGGCAACGCGGTCGATTGCGCGATTGCCGCGGCGGTGATGTCGATGAACACCGAGCCGGGCGTCTGTTCTTTCGCCGGCGGCGCCTACGTGACGGTGTGGGCGCCCGGACAACCGCCGGTCACCATCGACGGCATCCACGCCGTACCGGGCCTGGGCCTGGATCCGGACTTGCTCGGCCGGGGTGCCAAGTCGGTGGATCTGGATTACGGCGGCGGCATGACCACGATCGTGGGCCCGGGTTCGGTCGCGGTGCCCGGCGCCTTGGCCGCCTTCGAAAAAGCCTGGCGGCGTTACGGCAAGGTCCACTGGCCGGCGCTGTTCGAACCCAGCATCGACGTCGTGCGCCGCGGGTTTCCGTTATCCGGTTCCTGCCACTATTACCTCGGTTATTGCGGTGAGCTCATTTACGGCCGCAGCGACGAGGGTTATCGCGCGCTGCACGACGAAAACGGCGAGGTGCTCCCCGCCGGCAGCACGATCCATGTGCCATACCTTGCCGACAGCCTGGAGCTGATCGCCGAGCGGGGCGCGCGCGTTTTCTACGAAGGTGAACTCGCCAGAGCGATGAGCGATCACGTACGCCGCGGCGACGGCGCGCTGACGCGCGAGGACCTGTCGCGATACGAAGCCGTCGAGCGGCCGGCCATGACGGCCGACATCGGAAGCTGGCGGATCGCCACCAACCCGCCGCCGGCCGTCGGCGGTGCGATCCTGACCGCGATGTTGCTGGCCTGCGCGAACATCTCGGGACGCGACTGGGATCGTCGTTCGCTGGAGACCCTGATCCGCGCGCATCGCGCCTGCCTGGACTTTCGCCGCGACCGTCTCGATCTCGCCGACGACGTGGGCGCCGAGTCCGCGCAGCTCATCGCCGCCGCCGGAGACGGCAAGCTGCTCGGCGCCTGGGCGTCGTCGTCCACGATCCACACCTCGGCCGTCGACGACGAGGGGCTCGGTTGCGCAATCACGGCCTCGGCCGGTTACGGCTCCGGAGAAATGCCCGCCGGCACGGGGCTTTGGCTCAACAACGGACTGGGCGAGGTCGAACTGAACCGGCGCGGCGTCGAAACGCTGGCGCCGGGCGCGCGGATGCCGTCGAACATGGCGCCCTGCGTCGCGCGCGCCGACGGGACGATACTGGCGATCGGCACGCCGGGCGCCGACCGTATTACGACCGCCGCCCATCAGGTGATCGTCAATACGCTGCAGATGGGCATGCCGCTGGCCGAAGCGGTCGCCCATCCACGCCTGCACGTCGACCTGCGCGGCGATTACGACCGTATTGCCGCCGAACCCGGCCTGGACCTGCCCGACATCGATCTGCCGATCGAGCCGTTCGATTCCCTGAACATGTATTTCGGCGGCGTGTGTGCGGCAAGACACGACGAGGACTTCGGTTTCGACGTTGCCGCCGATCCTCGCCGCGAAAGCGGCACCTGTGTCGCCGGTGAATAGGAACAAGAAGCATGTGCTCGTGATGCGGCCTTGTTACGGCGCCTTCTCCTTTCGATAACGGTCACATGACCGAGTGGATTTCGGAGCGACGTATTCGTTGCCCGTTTTGCGGAGAATCGATGATCGTCGTCGTCGACAGCTCCGCCGGGTCGCAGTCCTATGTCGAGGATTGTGAGATCTGCTGCCGGCCGATGCAGATATCGACCGAAGTCCATGGCGACGTACTCTCGTCGATCGAGGTGGACCGTGCGGATTGAGCGCAGGACGCCGAAGCTTCTGCCGGCACTGATCTGTCTGCTGACACTTCCCGCCGGCGCCATCGCGGAAATCGCCCTCAGCGAAGGCACGAGCATCGGTGTGGATGTCGCTGTCGACGGCCGTTTGGTCTTCGACCTCGCCGGCGGCTTGTGGGTCTTGCCGCCCGGCGGCGGCGCGGCAGCCGCGGTAGACGCCGGCGAACATGCGGCCGAGCGGCCCCGCTGGTCCCCGACCGCGGACAGGATTGCCTACCAGGCGCGACATGACGGTATCGAGCAAGTGTTCCTGCTCGATCCGGCCGTTCGAAACACGCATCGAATCGGCCGCGGCGGCTTTTCGGACCGGTACCCGGCCTGGCACCCGGACGGCGACCGGCTCGTGTTCTCTTCGGATCGCCGCGCAAGCGGCTTCGACGTCTGGGAAACCGACCTCGCCACCGGCCTCGCGTGGCGCCTCACCCATCTGCCCGGGGACGAGACCGAACCCGCGTGGTCGGCCGACGGCCGCAATCTGGTTTATGTCCACCGGCACGACGGCGCATGGACGCTGATGTTGCGGGAGTTCGGCAGGCCCGATCGTCCACTGGTCTCGGCGAACGAGCGTTTGTCGGCGCCGTCCTGGCGCCCGGACGGCAGCCTCGTCACCTATCTGAGACGGCGTGGGGACAGCGTCACGATCGACATGGTCATCCTGTCCGATCCGCCGCTCGCGCGGGTGTTGATCGACGACGGCGACGTTTTTTTGCGGCCGGTCGCCTGGCGCGACCGGCAATCGCTGTTCTACACGGCCAACGACGTCATTCGAACACGCGCCTTCGATGCCTGGACGTCGCAGACCCTGCCGTTCGAGGCGACGATTCTCAACATGGCGGATCCGCCGCAGCACGAGCACGTCCGCCGCCGGCTCGAGATTGTCGCCGCACCCGAGGGGGAGCGGATCATTCGCGCGCCGCGGCTGTTCGACGGCCTGTCTGACACCTATCGATCCGACGTCGATATCGTGATCGACGGCGGCCGCATTACCGCGCTCGAAGCCAGCAGAGCACGGCCGGGTGCGGTTGTCGTCGACGTCGGCGACATAACGGTCATGCCGGGACTCGTCGATGCGTACGCGACGCTACCCGACGACATGCCGGCAGCCGCCGGACCGCTGCTGCTGACTTTCGGCTTGACGACACTGGCCGTGGACGGCGGCGATATCGCGACGCTGAACGCGCAGTGGGCGACCGGCGAATTGCCCGGACCGCGCCTCGTCGGCAAATCCTGGCAAGACGAATTCGATGCGGGCAGGGCGGTGTTACTCGGCAACGAAAGCCGTCCCGCTTCTCCGGCCGGGCGGCGTTATGCCGATGTCCGACTGACCAACGGCCGCGTTCCGTTGACGCTTCTCTCCGGTATCGCGGACGCGCACACCGGCGGACTGGACGGACTCCTGGCCTCCAGACAGGCGCGCCTGCTGCCGATGATCCCCCGGATATCGCGGCGTTTCGAGCGGACTCCGGACGCGTCGGCCGTCGCGAGCTCGATCGCCCTGGGCAGCAAACCCGGCGGGCTGCCGCCGGGAATCGGCCTGCACGCCGAGTTGCGAGCCTTGTCCGCCGCAGGCCTGACCCCGCGTCAGGCCTTGGTCGCGGCCGGCCCCAACGCCGCCGCAGCGTTGGGACTGAACCTCGAGATCGGCCGCGTTGCCGTCGGCGCCGCCGCCGACCTGATACTCGTCGACGGCGATCCGCTGTCAAACGTCGATGATGCCATCAGAGTGGTCGGCGTCGTTCGCAACGGCCGTTTCTTCAGCACGGTCGGCCTGATCGACATCGCGCGAGGCGCCGAGATTGTCGAATAAGCTGTCGAATAATTTGACAATAATACGGCGCAAAAAAAAGCATATCGGCATTTTTTCGGTCAAACGGAACCCACCCGAATCCCAATGCACCGTGGACGCTGCCTTTACCGGCACGGGCATCGTGATCTAACCGAATTTCAATGACTTGAGCACGCTTGTTTTGAGCCGGTCTGATTTGCGGCGCAGCAATTTCGTCGATTTTTTTTACAAATTACCTACCGTGCCGGTCACCACGACGCAGCGTAATCCGTCCGAAGCGCTTCTAAATCCTTGAATTGGCGGCATCGCGCCACACGCTGGCACAGCTCTTGCTTTTACTACGCTGCCCAAGCGAAGTGTAACTGCGTCGGCAACAGCACAGGAACAGAACAGGATTTAGACGCCAGAAGAAAAAAAAACCTAATAACAACAAGATCCAGATCCAGAAAAACAATATCTCTGTCTCCGGTTTCCGATTAGCAGTTACCTCTTTTGATAATAAGAAAGAGAGAAACTAGCCCCGCCGCTCACGCCGCGGGGCTTTTTATTTGCGGGGCTTGCGACGACCCACGGCGCGGCTTAGGCTCGGCGCATGCGCCAAGTCTTTCTACTGAGCCTGTTCGTGGTCCATGCCTTCCTGTTCGCCGGCTGCGCCGGCGGCGAGGCGGATTTCGAAGAGACCGATATCGCGACCCTGCACGATCGTATGCAACGTGGCGAGCTCAGCTCGGAAGCGCTCGTCGCCTGGCACCTCGAGCGTATCCGGCAACTCGACATGAACGGCCCGGAGCTCAATTCGATCGTCGAAGTGAATCCGGACGCGACTGCAATCGCCCGTGCGCTGGACGCCGAGTGGCGGAACTCGGGCCCGCGCGGCCCGCTGCACGGAATCCCGATCGTCGTCAAAGCCAACATCGACACCGCCGACAGAATGAAAACGACGGCGGGGTCACTGGCCCTCGCCGAACACAGGCCGGCGGAAGATGCGTTCCTGATCAGCCGGTTGAGAGACGCCGGCGCCGTCGTCATCGGCAAGGCCAACCTCAGCGAGTGGGCCAATTATCGTTCCTCGCGCTCATCCAGCGGCTGGAGCAGCCTGGGCGGCCAGACCAGGAACCCGTACGACACCCGGCGCAATCCCTGCGGCTCGTCCAGCGGATCGGCGGTCGCCGTTGCCGCCAATCTTTCGGTCGCGGCGGTGGGCACGGAAACCGACGGATCGGTGGTATGTCCGGCGGGCGCGAACGGCATCGTCGGCATCAAACCAACGGTCGGCCTGATCAGCCGCAGCGGCATCATTCCGATCGCGCACAGTCAGGACACGGCCGGACCGATGGCACGCAGCGTTCGCGACGCGGCGATCCTGTTGACGGCGATGACCGGCAAAGACCCCGAAGACCCGGCTTCGGCGGTATCCCCGGCGGCAGTACCCGACTACACGGCGAACCTCGCCGCGGACGGCCTGCAGGACAGGCGCATCGGCGTAATCCGCTCCCATTACGGGGCCGGCAGCCATCCGGATGTCGAGGCGGTCCTCGATGCCGCCATCGAAGCGCTGCAGCAGGCCGGCGCCACGATCGTAGACGACGTCGACATCGATATGAGCGGCGCCTTCCGGGCTGAACACGAGGTGCTGGCCTATGAATTCAAAGCCGGTGTCGAAGCCTACCTCGAGCAATCGGATGCACCCTTGCGCTCGCTTGCGGAAATCATCGCGTTCAACCAGGCCAATCCGGAAGCGGTGATGCCGATTTTCGGTCAGGAGCTGATGCTGGCAGCCAACGAAAAAGGGCCGCTGACCGACCCCGCCTACCTCGAAGCGCTGGCTTCGGCGCGGCGCATCACCCGAACCGGTATCGATTCGGCGCTCGAGGAACACCGGCTCGACGCCCTGATCGCACCGACCAACGGGCCGGCGTGGCTGACGGATCACGTCAACGGCGACAACTTCCGGATCAGCAGTTCGTCCTACGCGGCGATATCGGGTTATCCGAATATCACGGTACCGGCAGGTTTCGTCTCGGGACTGCCGATCGGGCTGTCGTTCATCGGCGCGGCGTTCACCGAGAAACGGCTGATCGAGCTGGCTTATGCCTTCGAGCAGGCGACCGGCGTGCGCCGCCCACCCGAGCTCTGATTCACCGGCCGCGACCCAGGGTCGAAATCGGCAGGTAGCGCCTGGAGGCTCCCTAGCCGAAGACGCCGGCCAGCCGCCGCAGGTACTTTGAATGCAGTGCCGGGTTGGCGGCGAGCACCGAGCGGGTGTCGAGGCCGGGTGGTTTGCCGTTGAGGTCCGTGAATACGCCGCCGGCCTCGGTGACGATGACGGACAAGGCCGCAATGTCCAGGATGTTGACGTCGGACTCGATGACGGCGTCGATTTTCCCGGCCGCGAGCAGGTGATAATGATAAAAGTCGCCGTAACCCCGGATACGGTCGGCTGCCGCGACGATTTCACCCAGGATCGGCCAGCCGTCGGACAAAGCCAGTGAGCGGAGATTACCGGTGGACAATGCCGCCTGCCCGGGATCGTCGATACGGCTCACCTGCAGCGGCTCGCCATTCAGATAAGCGCCCCGGTTTTTTTCGGCCCAGGCAAGCTCGTCCATCATCGTGCCGCAGGAAACGCCCAACACGATTTCGGTCTGATGCATCAGTGCAATCTGGGTGGAGAAAAACGGATACTGGCGAACGAAACCCTTGGTGCCGTCAATCGGGTCGACCAGCCACAGGTGCTCGGCATCGGCCAGCGTCCTGCCCGTCTCCTCGCCGTAGAATCCGTGCTCCGGGAAACGCTCGAGAATGATGTCCCGGATCGCCTGCTCGCATTCGACATCGGCCTGGGTCACCGGCGTCCGGTCCGCCTTGGTCCGCACGGAAAAATTGCCGGCATAATAACGTCGCGAAATTTCGGCGGCGGCCTTTGCGGCCGCCAATGCCGTGGCGAGTTCCGTGGATAGGTCCGCGGGGTCGAAAGCGATCACGGTTGCTGAAACGCTCTTTGGTCTCGAACGTCGCCACTATGGCGGCTCGGACCTACCGACACAAGCGTTCCGTCGCCTTCCATACCTTCGACAGCCCCGACACTATAGCTTTGACTACAGCCTTGACGACAAGCTTGACAGGCTCGACTCGCCGTACTTACGGTACCGGGGTCATTTGCCGGGCCCGGCGCCGGACGAACGAAAAGCCGGTCTCGGACATCCGCATGCGGGCTTTCGGCGATCTCGTCGAAATAAACAGTATCCAAAACAGGCGAACTCGCGGGAAGACTCATGGGAAACCGACTCAGCAAGATCTATACGAAGACGGGCGACGACGGAACCACCGGCCTCGGCGACGGCCGGCGGATCGCCAAGGACAGCGCCCGGGTCGAAGCCTACGGCACCGTCGACGAAGCCAACAGCTCGATCGGCGTCGTGCTGGCGTTCGACAGCGTACCCTACGAAGTGCGTCGCTGCCTGACCGAGGTACAACACGACCTGTTCGAGCTCGGCGGCGAGCTCTGCATACCGGGGCACGTCGCCGTCACCGACGACTTCGTCGAGCGTCTCGAGAACAATCTCGACGAGTTCAACAAGGACCTGCCGCCGCTCAAGGATTTCATTCTTCCCGGCGGCGGTCAGGCCGCGGCGGCGTGTCATCTCGCGCGCACGATCGTCCGCCGTGCGGAACGACGCGGCAAGACGCTGGCCGATGCCGAGCCGGTCCGGGCGGAGGTACTGCGTTATCTGAACCGCCTGTCCGACTTGTTGTTCGTCATCGCGCGGGTGTTGTCGCGGGTGGAAAGCGGGGAGGAAGTCCTTTGGAACCGTAACCGTTAGTGTCTTGTCCGGTTCATTCGTCGAACAAGTCGGCAGCGGATTTTTGCGGCCGGCAAGTCGCGGCGACGAGCAATGGCGGGGCTATTGGGAGAAGCCGCAACGCGGCCAGACGCGAAAAGACACGGCGACTGCCGGCGCACGGATCGGTCAAACGAGTACGCCGTACAGCGTCATTGCCGAAATGACGACCACCCAGATGATCAGCAGACGAAACACGAGCCCGTTGGCCGCCGTCGCGCCCCGCACGCCGCGATCCGTCAGGGACTCCTCATCCTTGTCGTCGATGGCGAGCGCGCCGACGCCGACACGCGCCAGCAGGTTTTCGCTAACCTCCGAGGTCGTCTCCGGCAGCGGTTCCGGTGCCTCCCGCCAGGCCGCGAGCGCTCCGTCGAAATGGCCTGCCACGGCGTAGCCGACGGCCGTCAGCCGGGCCGGAATCCATGCAAGCCAGCCGTGCAGGGTCGTCGACGCATCCCTGAGCCGGGCTAGGCGCTCGTCACCGGTTTCGTCGCGTGCCGCGTTGAACACGGCACGCCGGCGGATCAGGTCGGTCACGCGATAGGTCCAGGCACCGAGCGGACCGAGCAGGACGAACCAGAAAATCACGGCGAACAAGCGATTATTGGCCTGCACGCAAACCGCCGACTCGACGCAGTGCAGCCGCTCGAGGGTATCCGCGGGCACCTCGCCCTCGATGATCGCCTTGGCCGTCTGCTGCACGCGCTCGCCGTCGTCCTGTTCCAGCGCTTCGCAGTATTCGCTGACATCCTCGCCGATGTCTTTCGGACCCAGGGAAAAGAACAAGACGACGATCGCAAGCAACAGATACGGTCCGCCGAACAATACGTTGCCGAGCGACAGCGTGACGGCGAACACGGGCAACACGAACAGCGACGCAAGCAGCAAGACCGGAACGATTGCCGGCCAGCCGGACAGTCGCGCCGCCTTGCGAAAGCCGGCGTCGATCAGGCGATCGAGCCAACGCAAGCGACGCAGGTGAAACAACTGTGTCGCAAGGCGTTCTATGCCCAGGCCGATGAGCAGTGCGATGAGATTCACGATGGGGGCGTCACTGTAGGGGATTCACGATGGCGGATTGAAGATGGCGGATTGAAGATAGCGAATTCAGGATCGTCGCGCACGATTGTCGTCGCCGCCGAACGGCGTCAACTCGCTGCAAGTCCATCATACAGACGCAGCCAGTCGAAAGCAGGGCCGGGATCGGTCTTTCGGCCCGGAGCCACGTCGGAATGCGCGGCGAGATCGCGCGCGCCAAGACCCGGACAAGCCCGAAAAAGCGCCTTCAACACGGCCACCAGAACCGGATACTGCCGGTCGTCATACGGCGTTTCGTCGACTCCCTCGAGCTCGATCCCGATCGAATAGTCGTTACAACGCCGAACGCCGCGAAACGTCGATTCGCCGGCATGCCAGGCGCGTTCGGAAAACGGAACGAACTGCACGAGCGCACCGTCGCGACGTATCAACAGGTGTGACGACACTTCGAGACCGCGAATCTGCCGATAATAGGGATGCGCATCCCATTCCAGCCGATTGGTGAAAAGGCGCTCGATGTCGCCGCCGCCGTATTGGCCGGGCGGCAGGCTGATGCCGTGCAACACGATCAGCGACGGTTTCCGGGAACCCGGGCGCGCATCCCGATTCGGACTCGGGGCCTGCCTTGCGGGATGGATCAGGCCCGTGTCCGGATCGACCTCGAAGCTTTTCTGTGTCATCGTGCTCTCTGCCGCCGACAACGCGCACCGCGCTTGTCCCGCGAGCATGAAACCGACCCGCGCCGCAGGCACGGGACCGGCAAACAGTAAATTGGCAAACGGAAAACTGACGCGAAATTTGACGCAAGATTTGACGAAAAGTTTGACAAAAAACTTAACGATAGTCTCCACCCAGCCCAAAATCTGTCAACCGGACACCGCCGGCACGACTCGTTGAAACTCGAATGCCGCCTACGCGCCTTTATGTCGAACAGAGGCTCGGCCCCGGCGCCAAACTAGACCTTGGCGCCGATGCCGCCCGGTATCTGGGCCGTGTACTGCGCCTGAAAGCGGGCGACACACTGTCGGTTTTCAACGGCGACGACGGCGAATGGCAGGCGACGCTCCTAATGGTCGGCAAGGAGCGCGTTGCGCTCAGTGTCGGCAATTCGGTCGGCGATCCGCTGAACGCCCATACGGAATCCGCGTTCCGAATCCACCTGGTGCAGGGAATCTCCCGCGGGGAACGCATGGATTTTGTCGTACAAAAGGCGACCGAGCTTGGCGTCGAACGGATTACGCCGGTGCTGAGCGACCACGGGATGGTCAGGCTCGACGCCAAGCGCGCCGCGAAACGGCGCGATCACTGGCAGCGGGTTGCACAAAGCGCCTGTGAACAATCGGGCCGCACGCGGCCGCCGCTCGTCGAGCCGCCCATGCCGCTGAACACCTGGTTCGGCACCGCCGAGACGGAAGGCGACACGCGGCTGATCCTGGTGCCCGGCGCCGCCGCGTCACTCTCCGACCGCGCGGCGCCGGCGACCGGCCTTTGTCTGTTGATCGGCCCCGAAGGCGGCTTCAGCGAACGGGAATCCAGCGACGCGGGCCTCGCCGGGTTTTCGGCAGTCAGCCTGGGGCCGAGAATACTGAGAACCGAGACCGCAGCCGTCGCCGCGCTGGCGATCGTCCAGTCACGCTGGGGGGATATGTAATTGCCTATGCGGTCGCATGTCCAACTGTATATCTGATCGCATATCTAATCGTACATATCTTTGCACATCTCAATCGCGCCGGGGCTCGCCGTTCCGCCCGGGCCGATCGCGCGGCGCCTAAGCGTCCAGCGTCTCCCGCGCCAACATGGCCTCGAGCTTTTCGAGATCCGGTATCAGCGGAAACTCGTTGATCATCCTGACCCGGCACAAGACCGGCGCGGACCCGGGCCAGCCTTCGGTGGAATCGAGCTTGAGCACCTCCCGGTTGACCCGCACGAGCTGCGGAAAACCCTGCGTCAGGATGCCGAAGTAACCGGTCTTGAGCTGCCCGGTGCTGGCGACGAAGACGACGATTCGGGTGCGCCCGCTTGCCGACGGTACCGCCTTGCCCAGCGACCCTTCGAACGACACCACGGGCAGGGAGCGGCCGTTCCAATCGGTGGTGCCCAGCAACCACGGTTGGCTGCCCGCCTCCTGCTCGGGTTTGGCGTAACGAACGACTTCGGCGACACAGGCACGCGGCACGATCAGGCGTTCGTCCGACAACGGTACCAACAGACTGTAGAGCTCGTCGGCCTCGGCGCTCATTTCAGGCTGATTCCTTTGTCTTCGAGCTGCCGCTGAATGGCCTCGAGTAACTGGGCATCCTGGTACGGTTTACCGAGATAGTCGTTGACGCCGAGCTCGATGGCCCGCGCGCGGTGCTTGTCTCCGACCCGCGAGGTGATCATGATGATGGGCACCTCGGCGACCCGGTCGTCGTTTCTGACGTGTGACGCGAACTCGTACCCGTCCATGCGCGGCATCTCGATATCGAGCAGGATCACGTCGGGCTTGTGGTCTCCCAGCAGGCTGATCGCGTCGAGACCGTCCTTCGCCGTTACGACCCGCATGCCGCTGCGTTGCAAAAAGCGCTCGGTCACGCGTCGCACGGTAATGGAATCGTCCACGACCATGGCCAGGGGACGATCGTCGCTGGGCGCCGGCGCCGCTTTCTTGAGTTCGACGACCGGCGCGCCGCCCCGGACCAGGGCGTTGATGTCGAGGATCAATACGATGCGCCCGTCACCCAGAATCGTGGCGCCGGCAATGCCGCGAATGCCGGCGAGCTGCGGCCCGACCGATTTGACGACGATCTCGCGGCTGGTCAGCATCTCGTCGGTCAGAAGCGCCGCAGAAGAGTCGCCCGCCCGCACCAGGATCACCGGCACGAAAGACTCGCCCTCCGGCAGCTTCGCCGCCCGCCCGCCGAGATACAGGCCCAGGTGCCGGAAACGGTAACTCCGCTCGCCGTACTGGAAGCTCGGTTCGCTTTGCGACAACAGCGTCTCGAGCTCCGCGCGCGGTACGCGGGCGACGCCCTCGACCGAGGGCAGCGGCAGCGCGTACACCTCTTCGCCGGTTCGCACGATCAGCGCCTGGGTGATCGCCAGGGTAAACGGCAACCT
This sequence comes from Woeseiaceae bacterium, assembly GCA_028279985.1. Lineage (GTDB taxonomy): Bacteria > Pseudomonadota > Gammaproteobacteria > Steroidobacterales > Woeseiaceae > UBA1847. The sequence continues at coordinate 81,875 of JANQMR010000019.1, read as the reverse complement.
GACCGTGAAGTTGGTCCCCTGGCCGCCGACCGACGATATACGCAGCGACCCGCCGAGCTGTTTGACCTCGTTCGCGACGACGTCCATGCCGACGCCGCGGCCCGCGGACTGGGTCACCCGAGTCGCAGTCGAGAAGCCCGCCGTCAGGATCAGGCTCATGATCTCCTCGTCGGTCACGGCGCTGCCGGGCTCGAGCATGTCAAGCTCGTAGGCCTTGCGACGAATCGCGTCGACATCGAGCCCGGCGCCGTCGTCGGCCACGTCGATGACCATCTCGGCGCCCTCGCGATGCAAACGTATCGTGATTCGCCCGACTGCAGGTTTTCCCGCCGCCTGCCGGGATTCGGCGGACTCGATGCCGTGGACGACGGCGTTGCGGAGCATGTGCTCGAAGGGCGGCAACATTTTTTCCAGCACCTGCCGGTCGAGTTCCCCGGCGGCACCCTCGACCGCCAGCTCGGCGCGCTTGCCGGCTTCCTGCGCCGCCTGCCGAACCAGCCGGGTCAGTCTGGGAACGTGGCGCTCGAACGGTACCATGCGGGTTCGCATCAACCCGTCCTGCAACTCGGCCGTGACGCGGGACTGCTGTATCAGCAGGCTCTCCGCCTCGTTGGTCACCGACTGCAGCAACTCCTTGAGACTCTCCAGGTCGTTGGCCGACTCGGCCAATGCCCGCGACAACTGCTGTATGTCGGAGTACCGGTCGAGCTCCAGCGGATCGAAATCCCGGCGCGCCACCATCGTGTCCTGATGACCGGCCATGATCTGCGCTTCGGTTTCGATCTCCAGTTTGCGCAATTGGTCTCGCAGCCGTTTTACCGTCTGCTCGAACTCTTCGACATGGAATTCGATCGAGCTGACCTGCTGATTCAGGCGCGAGTGATAAATCGAAATCTCTCCGGCGGCATTGAGGAGGTCTTCGAGCAAGTCCGCATCGATCCTGGCAAATTCGTGCCGCGCCTCCGGTTGTCGAACGGGCCGGATCTCGGCGACGGGCTGCGGCGCGGAATCGGGCGATGTCTCGACGGGCTCCCGCGGCGCCGGGGCTTGGGCCGAAATCCCGGACTCCGGTTCGGGCTCGGGCTCGACTTCGGACACGTACTCCGCTTCGAGTTCCGATTCGGACTCGAGTTCGGACACGGGCTCCGCTTCGAGTTCCGATTCGAGCTCGGGTTCGGACACGGAATCCGTTTCGAGTTCCGATTCGGGCTCGGCTTCGGACACGGGCCCCGCTTCGAGTTCCGGTTCGGGCTCGGCTTCGGACACGGACCCCGCTTCGAGTTCGGGTTCGAGGCTGGGCCCGGGCTCCTCGTGTTCGTGAACCGGCCCGGCTTCTTCGAGGCCGTGAGCCTCGGGATCGGCCGTCACGGGCTGGCTGTCCGGCTCGGGTCCGGCTTGCATCGACACGCCGGTGTCCGCCGTCCGGTCGTCGGCCGATTCGCCGACAAATTCGTCCACCGGTTGACGGCCTTCCGCATCCCCCGCCGGCGGCGAATCGACGATCACCATGCTTACGGCCTCATCGGGCTCGATCGAGAACGGCGCCGGTTCGGCCGGTTCGGCACCGCTGCCTTCAGCCGGCATCTCGACGTCGACCTCGCTCGCAAGCTCGAGGCCGGCAATAGCCTGCCGGATCCGTTGTACCAGATCGCCCGCTGCCGGGACCGCCTTCCCCGCGATGACCAGATCACGCATGCGATGCAATTCGTCGACACTTGACTGCAGCAACTCGTCTACCGGCTGCGTGGCGGTCACGCGGCCCTGGTCGACCGCGTTCAGCAGGGTCTCGAGCTCATGGCTCAGGTTGCCCATCGACATGATGCCCGCCATCCGGGCGCCGCCTTTCAGGGTATGCAGATGCCGTTTGAGCTCCTCCAGTGATTGCCGCGACGACTTGTCTCGGCTCCATGCCACAAAAGCCTTGTCGGCCGACTCCAGGAGCTCCGCCGATTCCTCGGTGAAAATCGCGGCGATCTCGGCATCGTAGTCGGCTTCCTCTTCCGGCTCGCGCGACGCGGCAAGCTCCGGGTGCGGCGGCGAAGCGACGGGCTCGACGGCCTCGCCGAGCGCGGGTGCCTCGGCGTCGACGATCGTGCCGTCGGGCTGCAAGGCATCGGTCAAATCGTCGAGACCTTCGATCAGCGCCGAATAATCCGCTCGCTCCCGGTCGGGCTGGTTGATATCGGCGACGATCGTCTCGAGCGCCCGGGCGGCCTCGCCCAGCGCATCGATACCGGACGGCTGGAAACCCGCCTTGCAATCGTACACGCGCCTGACGAATCGATTCAGGGCCCCTGCCACCGTAACCCCGCGTTCGACGTTCGCCATGTTGGCGCTGCCGTGCAGGGTGTGACAGGCACGATGCAGCTTGTCGGTGACCTCGAACGGCGGCGACTGCCCGGCACAGGCCTGCAGGTATTCGGTGATCACGCGCAGGTGGCCCGCGGTCTCCTTGGAAAAAATATCGAGCAGCACCGGATCCATTTCCAGCGCCGGCTGCTCGGCGGATGGCGCGGCCTCAGGCTTCTCGACGGCCAATACCGCCGCATTCGGATCGCCCTCGGCAAAGGCGTTGGCACGCGCCATCAAAAGGCCGATGTCGGCCTCCGGTTCGGAACCGGCCTCGAGTTGCTCGATCAGCTCTTCTACCGAGACCGAGGCCTCGAGAATGAACTCGACCATCAGCGGCGTCCGCACCAGCGTGCGATTGATCAGACGGTTGAGCAGGTTCTCGATACTCCAACAGTATTCGCCGATGCGCTCGGCGCCGACCATCCGGCCGCTGCCCTTGAGCGTGTGAAACGATCGCCGCACCGTGATCAGGGTCTCCATGTCCTCGGGGTCTTCGCTCCAGGCCGGCAGATTGTCCTTGATCGAAGCAATCTCCTCGCGCGCCTCTTCGATGAACAATTCGAGAAGCTCCGGGTCCAGGTGTTCGGCATCCGGCGCGACGACGGGCAGCGGCATGACCTCGGTGGCCTGGCCGGCACCCGTTTCGAGCGGCGTCTCGGCCGCTGCTTCCGCGACCGCCGGTGCCGGGGCATCGACCGCCTCACCGTCCAGCCGCTGGACGACATCCTGCAAGACGGAAAGACAGGCTTCGGCATTGTCCAGCATGTACCAGGGCTCGGACCGGCCCGCCTTGACCGTCTCCATGTAATACTCGATGCTGACGATGGCATCGGCTAAGCGATCGGTCTCCTTCTGGTTCAGGCGCGACGGTCCGCCGTGTGTCGAGATCGTTGTAATCAGGTTGCCGATGCGCTCGACGACTTCCATTGCACGCGTCTTGTCGAGCATCAGCAGACCGGCCTTGATGCCGCGAATCAGCGACGGCAAGCTGTCCAGGCCCTGTGACGGCGCTCCCGACGTCAGGCTTTGGCTGATCGTCTCCTTGATCCGTGCGAGATTGATGATGCACTCCCGCATCACCGACTCGGCAACCCGCCGATAATCGGCTTCTTCCTGCGGCGCCATCGCGGGCTCGTCGTCAGCCTCCGCCGGCGCGTCGCGCGGCACGGTCAAGCGTATGAGCTGTTGATCCAGCCGGTCCTCGACACGCAGCAAGGTCGATGCGATGTCCAGGATGATCCGGTCTTTCGCGACGCCGCCGCGTTCGACCACGGTCTTCAGCCGGTCGATCTCCCCGTCGATGTCGCTGCGCAACTCACCCAGGCCCAGCACGCCCAGGGTGTCGCTGATTTTTTTCAAAAGCTCGAGCTGCGGCACCAGATCGGAGGACTCGTTCATGCCGGTGCGCACATAGATGTCGAGCACGTCCTTGACCCGGCCGAGATCTTCCCGAATGGCTGACGCCACCGTCTGCATCAGCCTGACGCTGGGGGCGGACAAGGCCTCGCGCGCATGTTCCACCTGTTCGTCGCCCGGCAGCAGCTCGGACAGGTTGAAGGCGGCGCGAATCGCCGCAATCCGCGTGCCTGCCGTGCTCGACCGGGCGACGTAATACAGCAGGTTGTTGAGCAGGTCGTCGACGGGATGGCTGTCGAAGGCATCCGGGCCGTTGTCGATGACGTGTTTGATCTGGCGGTCGGCCTGGCCCAGCAGACGCTTGAGTGCAACCGAGGTCTGGAGACCGCCGTTGGCCAGCGACTCCAGCACGCCGCCGACGACCCACCAGAGCTGGTACATGTCGTCGCGCGTCGCCGACTTCTCGAACGCCGCGGCAACCTGCGACAGGCTGTCGAGATGGCGCGCGCCGTTACCGCCCTTGATCCAGCCCAATAAGGCGAGCTGAAACCTGGGCCGCAGCCGGCTCGCGACGACGACCGGGTCCTCGCCGCTCGGCTCCCGCTCGGCGCCCGCACGATCGCCGCGCTGCGGAGACAGGTTCAGAAGCAGGAGCGTGCCTTCGGACAACAAGGGCTCACCGCGTGCTGCGCGCAAGTCGTTCAGCATCGGCAACAACACCAGCGCGATGTCGCGGCCGCCGCCCAACAGACGCTCGATGTAGGCCGGAAGCTGGACCATCGAACGGGTCAGCGCTTCGAGGCCGTCTTCGCGCCCCTTGCCCTGCCGCAAACCGGCCAGGTAGCGACAGGCGAGTTCCATTTCCTCGGCCAGCAGCGCGGCGCCGTAACTCTCGGTCATTTGCAATGCGCCGCGAACCTGGTGCAACAGATCGGCCGCGCGGGTCAGTGCGGCGCCGCCGCCGCGGCCGTCCACACAATCCTCGAGCGCCAGGTGGGCGTTGCGGATCGTCTCGATCAGCTCGCCGCTGACGATCGCCAGCGCGCGGGCCGGACCGGCTTCAACCGTTTGCGCGGTTTTCGATGCTTCGATCCCGGTCTCGCCCGTCATTGCCCGCTCGACTGTGTTGCCCGATGCCCGTTTGAATTCACGTCGAAGCCTAGGCGGTCGCCTGCTTGCCGGGCGCTACGCCGGCCGGCTCGTTCTCCGCTGCCTGTGGCGGGGACGCCGCGACACCGGGCAGCGTAAAGCCTGCCACGCTCTTCCGTAGCGCCGATGCAAACTCGGAGAGCTTGGCGATTGCCGTGGCGGTCGCCGTGGTCGCCTTACCGGTCTGTTCGCTGATCTCGCGCAAGCGTGTCGTCCGGCGCGTGACGTCCGCGGCCGAGCCGGCCTGCTCGCGCGCGGAACTGGAGATGTTTTGCACCAGGCTCGCAATCTGGTTCGAAACCTGTTCGATCTCATCGAGCGCCGCGCCTGCGTTCTCGGCGAGCAGCGCACCGCCGACGACGTCGGTGGTGCTGCGCTCCATCGACACGACGGCCTCCTTGGTGTCGGTCTGGATCGTGCTGACGAGCACCTCGATCTGCTTGGTGGCATTGGTGGACCGTTCCGCGAGACGTTGCACCTCGTCTGCGACGACGGCGAACCCCCTGCCGGCCTCCCCGGCCATCGACGCCTGGATCGACGCATTCAGCGCCAGGATGTTCGTCTGCTCGGCAATATCGTTGATCAGTTCGACGATATTGCCGATCTCCTGCGAGCTCTCGCCGAGTCGCTTGATGCGTTTCGACGTGTCCTGGATCGTCTCGCGTATCGTATTCATGCCGTCGATGGTCCTGCGCACCGCCTCGCCGCCCTTGTGGGCCACCTCGACAGAATGCCTGGCGACATCGGACGAACGTTCGGCGTTGCCCGACACTTCTTCGATGGAGCTCGCCATCGACACGATCGATTCAGTCGCCGCGTTGATCTCCTTGCGCTGGTTTTCCGCCGCCCGCTCCATGTTCGCCGCCGAGGTTTCGGTCTGCTTGGCGGCCGACTCGACCATGATCGCCGTTTCGTTGACGGTAGCGACGAGTTTTCTGAGCTCCTCGATCGCATAGTTGAACGAATCGGCGATCGTGCCCGTAATGTCTTCGGTCACGGTCGCCTCGACCGTCAGGTCACCGTCCGCCAGGCTGCCCATTTCGTCGAGCAGGCGCAGAATGGCCTGTTGGTTGCGCTCGTTTTTCTCCGCCTGCTCGGCCGCCGCGCGTTCGAACACGCCCAAACGGCGGTTCAGGTTGAACAGCACCAGTACCAGCATCAGGGCCGCGACGACGAGACCGATCGGTATCCATGGCGAGCGCAGGAAACCGGGCAGGATACCGTCGTCCGACGCCGCGACGGGGAACGAACCCAGCAGACGCGCCGCCGTTGCCGACAGGGCGTCGCTCGACACATCCAGGTCACCAATCGTCGCGCTCGCCCCGTCCAGGACCGCCAGCGCAGATTCGATCTCGTTCAGATGACCGGCGATCGGCGCCAGCGCGAGTTCCCGCCCCTGCGGATCGATCGGCGGTACGTCGAAGCTGCTGCCGGCCTCACCTGCCAGCGCACTGCCGAGATCGCGCAAGAACGCCAGGTCTTCGCCGAGTTGCCCGGTCCGGGCGACGGCGGCGAGCGGATGCTCCACGATCCGCGCCATCCGCGCCGCGCGCTGCTGAAACTCCTGGATCGAGGCAGTGGCGCCAGAGCGATCGAGCAACTCGTTCGACAACTCGAGCACGGCCAGCGATGCGTCGGCCACGTTCGCCGCGGCGGCGGTGACGGACTCGACCTCATCCCGGCTGGCCAAGATTTGAGCAGCTTGTGCCTCTAGCCGGCGCCAGTCCGCGGCATTCCCCGGAGCCTCGGAACCGACGCTTTGCCCGAGCTCCGCGAGTCGCTCGAGGCTCGAACCGAGGCGGTCGAAGCCGCCGGCCTCCCCGGCGACCGCCGCCCCGGCCTGTCCCGGGATTGCCTGAGACAGCGCGGCAAGCCCGGCGACCGGCGACGTGCCGCCTTGCGACTGCAGGTAGCTCAGCGCCGCAGCCGCAAGCAACAGCGCCGCGATGCCGCCGGCGATGCTCTGAAAGGTCGAAGTCGTGTCGGTGTTGTTGGCCATGATTTCGTAACTCGATGGTGTAACCGCAGGGCAGCAGGCCTCGCAGCCGCTTGGCTATTCCTCCGCCGCCTGCAGAAAAAGCGGGCTTTCGACAAATTCGAACAAGTCGAATACGGGCCAGCGCTCTTCGCCGCGCAGGTAGGCGCCGGTCAGGAATCGCTCGCATCGGATGATCGTCTCCGGCAACTCCCGGCCGTGCTCCTGTTCGGTGAAACGCCGGAATCCCAGCACTTCGTCAACGACCAAGCCTGCCGGTATCTCACGATGGTTGACGGAAATCACGCGCGTTGCCCTGCGCAGGGAAGTGCGGCCGCTGCCGAGCAGTAGCTTGACGTCGACCAGCGGCAGCAGGTGGCCGCGCAAATTGGCGATACCCAGGAGCCAACGTCTCGCACCGGGTACCCGGGTCATCCCATCCGGCAACATCAGCACCTCCCGGACCTGCTCGCGGCTGGCAACGAACTGCTCCTCGCCGATCCGAAAGCCGATGCCGACCCACTCCGACGGCATCGCCGCCGCTCCGCCCGGATGCGCCCGCGCGCTGCGGCGTTCGATTTCGCGCAGCAGCTCGAAGGGCTGGCGAACGAGCGTTGCGAGCTCGGGCGCGCCGTTCATTCAGCCGGCCATCACCTGGTTGATCGTCGCGACCAGTTGCTTCTCCCCGACCGGCTTGACGATGTATTCGACGGCCCCCTGGCGCATGCCCCAGATCTTGTCCGTCTCCTGGTCCTTTGTGGTGACCATGATGACCGGGATGGAGGACGTATCCGGGTCCCGGGTCAACTCGCGAGTCGCCTGAAAACCGTTCATCCCGGGCATGACCACATCCATCAGTATGCAGTCGGGACGGGACGACTTCGCCTGCCTCAAGCCGTCTTCGCCGCTATCGGCGACGAGCGTATCGAAGCCGTTCTTCTCGAGCATGTTCTGGAACAGGTGCAGCTCGGTCGGCGAATCGTCGATGATGAGTATTACTGCCATCGATGCTTCCTGATTAGATTTTCTGAGATTTTCGGTGGTTTGACTACACGACCTCAGGCGATCTGGTTCGAGATGGCACCCAACAGCTCGTCCTTGGTGAAAGGTTTGGTCAGGTACTGCTCGGAGCCGACGATTCGCCCCCTTGCCCGATCGAAAAGTCCGTCCTTACTGGACAGCATGATGACGGGCGTCTCCTTGAACACCTTGTTGTGCTTGATCAGCGAGCACGTCTCGTAACCGTCGAGGCGCGGCATCATGATGTCCACGAAAATCAGGTCCGGCTGATGATCGGCGATTTTCGACAAAGCGTCGAATCCGTCGATGGCCGTGAAGACCTGACAGCCCTCCTTGGTCAACAGCGTTTCCGCCGTTCGGCGAATCGTTTTACTGTCGTCAACGACAAGAATCTTGAGTCCGTTCAGACTTCGAGACGCATTAGCAGACACCGGATATCCTCGCGATCGGGCAGGCCCAAAGGCGGCTCACCCTGCAAACTCCCCAACCCCTGGAGCCCGGCTGCCATGCCGCTGACGGTCCCAGGAAAGTTCGACTTGTACCATATTGACATAAGTCCCGCTACGACGCTCGCCGCAGAGCGAAAGACCGTCGCGAGAACCAGCGTTTGAGCGTTGCTGCGCGTATAGTTGGCCGGTCTGAGGTATGGGCAACACAAGGTATGAGCAACAAACCACTGCGCGTGGGCATCGTCATGGATCCGATCGGTGCGATCACTCCGAAAAAGGACAGCTCGCTCGCGATGCTGCTCGAGGCCGCGCGCCGGGAGGCCGAGATTCACTATTTCGAGCAGCACGACCTCGAGCTCGTGTCGGGGACGGCAATGGGCCGCTCGACGCGTCTCGACGTGTTCGACGACAACGAACGCTGGTACGCCTTCGGCGAACGCTCGGAAATGGCGCTGGGTGAGCTCGACGTCATCCTGATGCGCAAGGATCCGCCGTTCGACATGGAATACATCTATACGACGTACATACTCGATCGCGCAGCAGCGGCGGGCGCCCTGGTCGTCAACGATCCGGAGGCGCTGCGCAACATGAACGAAAAGGCGTATACGGCCTGGTTTCCCGACCTCGCACCGGCGACCTTGATCACGCGCTCGATGGACGAGCTCCGGGCCTTTCTCGAGACCCATGAGGCGATCGTCGTCAAGCCGCTGGACGGGATGGGCGGACGATCGATTTTTGTGGTCCGCAAGGGGGACGGCAACGCCAACGTGATCTTCGAAACCTTGACCGGCCACGGCAGCCGTTTCACGACCGCGCAAGCGTTTATCCCCGAAATCGCCGAAGGCGACAAACGCATCCTGCTGATCGACGGCGAGGCGGTACCCTACGCGCTGGCGCGGATTCCGTCCGCGGACGACAACCGCGGCAATCTGGTCATGGGCGCCACCGGCAAGGGGCAATCGCTGTCGGAACGCGACCGCGAAATCTGCGCGGTCGTCGGCCCGGCACTCGCCGGGCAAGGCGTCGTTTTCGCCGGTATCGACATCATCGGCGACTACCTGACCGAGATCAACGTCACGAGCCCTACGGCGATTCGGGAGCTCGACCGGCTTTTCGACCTGAACGTCGCCGGGCTGATGTTCGACGCTATTGAAACGAAGACTATTGAAACGAAGACTGTTGAAACGAAGATCTGAAACGAGAATCGAAACGAAAATCGCGGGCAGGCAGTGACCCAAGTCGCATCGCCGATTGTCGCATCGGGCTAAACTGGGCACTCGGTTCCGCCCATAAGCGGTTGTTTTACTGTCGAAAATAGCAGAAGATTCGGGTAATCGCGAGACACGGAAACGATGTCTTACACGCCTTTCAACAGCAATCCGCTCGACGAGTTGCGCCTTAACGCGCCGCCCGTTCAGGATCGATTACCGGCGATGCTGTTCCTGGCCGCGCTCATCCATGGCGTCCTGATCCTCGGCATCACCTTCAATCATTCGATGCTCGGCCGGCTCGGCGAGGCGATTTCGCTCGAGGTGACGATCGTTGCCGATCCCGACCAACGCATAGACCGGCCGGACGAGGCCGAATACCTCGCGCAAGCCAGCCAACAGGGCGGCGGCAATACACAGGAGCAGGTCCGACCGGCAGCGCCGCTTCAAAGCCCGCTGCCCATCGACAACATCGGCGACCGGGACGGCAGCGGCCTGGTGGACGCCACCGAGCATCACAGATCCGCGGATCAGTTACTGGCAACGCATACGCGGCAGGAGCAGCGTGTTGCCGACGCCCCCCGCAACCGGCCTGAACCGGAGGAATCCGTAGCCATAGTCCTGGAATCGGGCAGCGCGGTGACACTGCCGCTGCCGCAGGACCGGCGGGCGACGATGATGATCCACGACGACGACCCGCGACAGCTACTGATCAGCGCCGACACGCGGGAATCCGAAGTCGCCGCTTATCTAGACAACTGGAAACGTCGCGTCGAGGCCGCGGGCGACGCCTATTTTCCGGAGCTGGGCGAACTGGGCAAGATTGAGGGCCATACCGGAAGCCCGACACTCGAAGTGTTGATCGACGCTTCGGGACAGCTCGCCGAAGTAGTCATACGCAAATCCAGCGGTTCGCGGCTTTTGGACCAGGCCGCGCTCGATATTCTAAGGCGCGCCGGGCCCTTCGACCCGTTTCCGGCCGAGATCCGCGCGGACTACGACAGCCTGCGATTCGCCTACAAGTGGCTGTTCAGCGAGCAGCCCGTCCCGGCAACCGCCAGCCTCACGCGGAATTAGCCTCCCGCGCCGCCGTCCGACCCGCGGTTGTGCCCGCGGGTCGGACGGCGGATACTAGGACCGGTAGGGATCAGTCCCATAGCGTTAACAGGCCCTAGTGCATGGAAACCGCCGAATCGCTCGCCAATCAGCTACTGATTGCGATGCCGGGTATGGCCGACCCCAACTTCAGCAGCACGGTCACGCTAATTTGCGAGCACAATGACGAGGGCGCGCTCGGCATCATCATCAACCGTCCGCTGACACTGAATCTGGGCGGCCTGTTCGAGCAGCTCGATCTCACGGACGTGGACCCGATCGCCGCCGGTCACCCGGTGCTGCTGGGCGGTCCCGTCGGCCCCGAGCGCGGTTTTGTGTTGCACAATCCGGGCGCCAGCTTCGAGAGTTCGCTCGCGGTGTCCGACGACATCCAGCTCACGCTGTCCCGGGACGTCATCGACGCGATGGCCACAGGCGACGGTCCCGATAAATCGCTGGTCGCACTCGGTTATGCCGGCTGGGAGGCGGGCCAGCTCGAGCATGAGATGCTCGCCAATTCCTGGCTCAACGCGCCGGCCACGACCGACCTCGTCTTCGATCTGCCGTTTCCTGAGCGCTGGAGCGCCGCCGCGGAAAGCATCGGCATCGACCTCTCCCGGATTTCGCCCGATGCGGGACACGCCTGAGGCCCGAAAACCGAAAACCGTCCTCGCCTTCGACTTCGGTCTGCGCCGGATCGGCGTGGCCGTGGGCCAGGAGGTCACCGGGTCCGCCGGTCCCGTCGACACGGTCCGCAACCGGGACGGCGGTATCGATCATGAAGCCATTGCGGCAATCGTCGCCGAATGGCGGCCGGACCGGCTGGTCGTCGGCATGCCCTTGCATGCCGACGGCAGCGACAGCGAGATGACCGCACGGGTCAAGGCATTCGTCGGCGAGCTCGGACGTTTCGGCTTGCCGGTAGATACCGTGGACGAGCGTTATTCCTCGATAGAAGCCGAAAGCGTGCTGAAACGGGCGCGCGCAGCCGGCACCCGCGGAAGAATCGGCAAGGAAGCCATCGACGGCGCCGCGGCAGTCGTCATCGCCGAGCGTTATCTCGCCACCCGCGGCTGAAGGATTCGAGCCAGGCGACGCATTACCAGACGACGCTCGCCGCGTCGAACACCGGACCGTCCACGCAAACCCGTTTCATCGCAGGCCCCTCGGGGGTCTCGAGCTGCACCGTGCAGCCGGCGCAGCCGCCGACCGCGCAAGCCATGTATTCCTCCAAGGACACTTGGCAGGGAATCTCGTAGCTTGCGGCAAGCGCGGCAACGGCTTTCAGCATCGGCGTCGGCCCGCAGGCCAGGATTTCGGAGCCCTCGAGTTCGCTCCGGTCCAGCGTCGTCAGGTACCGGTCCGCGAGGTCGGTGACATAACCGTCGAAGCAGCCCTCGAAACCCGCGAGACTGGCCAGGCGCGCCGGCACGCCCCAGCCTTCCAGAAGCGGCATCGTGGCGGGCGTCGTGCCGGGCATCGACGCATCGATGCCCGGCACCGGCAGCGCGGACGGCGCCGGCGCAAACGGAAACGGAATCTCCGAACCCAGGATCGCAAGCGGCTGCCAGCGTACACTGCCGGGTCCTATGGCGGCGCGCAGGATGTCGGCGACAAAGACCATCGGCGGGATGCCGACGCCGCCGCCGATCAACAACAATCGGGGCCTTTCCCGATGACGCTCGAACGGCCGGCCGATCGGACCGAGCACGTTGATCGTGTCGCCGGGCCGTTTGCGCGCAAGCAGCGACAAGCCCTGACCGACGATCTTGAACAGCACTTCGATCCAGTCTTCCTCAGCGCGCATGATCGACATCGGCCTGCGCATCGGCAGCGAGTCGTCACAGCTCAGGTGCGCAAAACTGCCCGGTTTCGCGGCAGCCGCACACTTCGGCGCGCGTATGCGCATGATGTATTGCCGGCCTGCGAATTCGTCACGGCGCAAGACCTCGCCGTCCTCGACGAAAATCGTGCCGCGATTGCGTTGCGCCTGCTGCTGCGCCGCCGTGATCAACGGTTCTCCAGCGCCTGGAGATGTGTGAGACCGCCATCCGGGTCGGGTTGCGAGGCGGTCAGGCCGTTTCCGGATTCGTCGTTTCCGGATTTGTTTTCGGATTTGTTTTCGGATCTAGAGGGCAGCGCGACGTTCATCGCCGGGCATTCTACGGCGCGGTAGTGGATAAATCACCAGTACCGCGCGGACTCGCCGCACTCAACCGCCGAAGTTGACCTTGGCTTCGAGATTGGAGCGCGAATCGGCGTGCGACATCGCCTCCTCCAGCGTGATCGTGCCGGCCTTGTACAGGTCCAGCAGCGCCTCGTCGAAGTTCTGCATACCCGCTTCACCCGAGTCCTTGTGCGCTTCCTTCACGGCCGCGATGTCACCCTTGAGAATCAGGTCCTTGATGTGAGGCGTATTCAGCATCAACTCGACGGCGGCCACGCGCTTGCCGTTGCGGGCCCGCACCAGGCGTTGCGACAGGATCGCACGCAGATAGTGGGAGAGGTCCATGAAGACCTGCGAATGCTGGTCTTGCGGAAACAGGTTGATGATCCGGTCCAGCGTCTCCACGGCATTGTTCGAGTGCACCGTCGCCAGCACCAGATGGCCGGTGCCGGCCATGTCCAGCGCCGACTGCATCGACTCGCGATCGCGGATTTCGCCGATCTGGATGACGTCCGGGGCGGCGCGCACGGCGCTTTTGAGCGCCCGGGCATAGGACTTGGTGTCGAGTCCCACTTCGCGCTGATTGATGATCGATTGCTTGTTCGGGTGCAGGAACTCGATCGGGTCCTCGATCGTGATGATATGCGACGAGGTCTTCTCGTTGCGGTGATTGATCATCGCGGCAAGCGTGGTCGACTTGCCGGCGCCCGTCGCGCCCACCATCAGGATCAGCCCGCGGCGCAACATGACCAGGTCCTTGAGCTGTTGGGGCATGCCGAGTTCGTCCAGGCTCGGCAGGTCGCTGGTGATGTAGCGCAGCACCATCGCAACGTTGCAGCGTTGATGAAAGACGTTGACCCGAAAGCGGCCCAGGCCTTTTTCCGAGATCGCGAAATCGATCTCCAGCTCGCGTGTGAAGTACTCGAGCTGGTCTTCGTCCATCAGCTCCAAGGCCGCCTGTCTAACCATCTTCGGCGACATCTCGAGCTTGTTGACCGGCATGATCTTGCCTTCGATCTTGATCTTGGCCGGCGCATACGGCGTAAAAAAAAGGTCCGAGGCCCTTTTATCGACCATCAGCTTGAATAGCGGCTTTACGTTCATCGATCGACGTCTTCCCTGTTTCGTCCGGCGGCTCAGAAGATCCGGGCCGTATCCTCTTCCATGATCCTGAGGCTCTGCGCATGCTGGTCGGCGATCGCGGAGTCGCGTTTGCTCTCGAGCTTGATCCTGAGTCTTAGCTCATTTTTCGAATCGGCGTTACGCATTGCATCTTCGTAAGAGATGATGCCGTCCTCGTACAGGTAGAACAGCGCCTGGTCGAAGGTCTGCATGCCTAGGCGCGTGGACTTGGCCATGATCTCCTTGATCTGACCGACCTCGCCCTTGAAGATCAGGTCCTGGATCAGCGGTGTGTTGAGCAATATCTCCATCGCCGCGATCCGGCCGATGCCGCCTTCCCGCGGAATCAGCCGTTGCGAGATGATCGCGCGGGCATTCAGCGACAAGTCCATCAGAAGCTGCTGGCGCCGCTCCTCCGGAAAAAAGTTGATGATGCGGTCCAGGGCCTGGTTGGCGCTGTTGGCATGCAAGGTCGCCAGGCACAGGTGGCCGGTTTCGGCGAACTGGATCGCGTATTCCATCGTCTCGCGGTCGCGAATCTCGCCGATCAGGATGACGTCCGGCGCCTGCCTGAGCGTGTTCTTGAGCGCCGCGTGCCAGCTCTCGGTGTCCACGCCGACCTCGCGCTGGGTAATCACGCAGCCCTTGTGCGGATGAACGAACTCCACCGGGTCCTCGATCGAGACGATGTGCCCGCGCGAATTGTCGTTCCGATGGCCGATCATCGCCGCGAGCGTCGTGGATTTACCGGAGCCGGTGCCGCCGACGACGATCACGATGCCGCGCTTGTTCATGACCGCGTCTTTCAGGATCGGCGGCAGCTCCAGATCCTCGAGCGTCGGTATCTCGGTCGTGATCGTGCGCAGCACGGCGCCGGCATACCCCTGCTGGATAAACGCGCTGACCCGAAAGCGGCCGATACCCTGCGGCGCGATCGCGAAGTTACATTCCTTGGTTTCGTCGAATTCCTTGATCTGCTTGTCGTTCATGATCGCACGGACCATCATCGCCGCCTGCTCCGCAGTCAGCGGGGTGTCTGTCGCCTTGTGGATGGTTCCGTCCACCTTGATCGCCGGAGGAAACCCGCAGGTGAGAAACAGGTCCGAGCCGTTGCGCTCGACCATCTTCCGGAGCAGATTCTGTGTCAGCCGTACCGCTTGTTCGCGTTCCATGATTCCCGTCTCCACTCAGGCCGGCGGCGCACCGCCGAATCAGGCCAGTTGTTGGTGGAATGTGGCACTAGAAGTTCTCTTTGTTCACGGCCCTGAAGCGCGCCTCTTCCTTGTTGATCAGTCCTTTCGACATCAGGTCCGCGAGATTTTGATCCAGGGTCTGCATGCCGGCAGCCTGTCCCGTCTGGATCGCCGAGTACATTTGCGCGATCTTGCCCTCGCGAATCAGGTTCCGTATCGCCGGCGTACCGGTCATGATCTCGTGCGCGGCGATCCGGCCGCCGCCGATCCGTTTCAGCAAAGTCTGCGAAATGACCGCGCGCAGGGACTCCGACAACATCGCGCGAACCATCTCCTTCTCCGCCGCCGGGAACACGTCGACGATACGGTCGATGGTCTTGGCGGCCGAGCTCGTATGCAGGGTGCCGAACACGAGATGGCCGGTTTCGGCGGCCGTCAGGGCCAGGCGGATGGTTTCCAGGTCACGCAGCTCGCCGACGAGGATCACGTCGGGATCTTCACGCAAAGCCGAACGCAGCGCCTCGTTGAAGCCCAGGGTGTCGCGATGCACTTCGCGCTGGTTGATCAGCGACTTCTTGGACTCGTGCACGAATTCGATCGGGTCCTCGATGGTCAGGATGTGATCGGGTTTGTTGTCGTTGATATAGTCCACCATCGCCGCCAGGGTCGTCGACTTGCCCGAGCCGGTGGGTCCCGTCACCAGAACGATGCCGCGGGGGTGCATCGCTATGTCCTTGAAGATTGCCGGCGCGCCGAGATCGTCGAGCGTCAGGATCTCGGACGGGATGGTCCGGAAAACGGCGGCCGAGCCGCGATTCTGGTTGTAGGCGTTGACCCGAAACCTCGCGAGCTTCGGGATCTCGAAGGAGAAATCGGTTTCCAGGAATTCCTCGTAGTCCTTGCGCTGCTTGTCATTCATGATGTCGTACACCATGCTATTGACGTCCTTGTGGGTCAGCGCCGGCATGTTGATACGTTTGATGTCGCCGTCGACGCGAATCATTGGCGGCACGCCGCCGGACAGGTGCAGGTCGGACGCATTGTTTTTCACCGTGAACGACAAAAGCTGGGCAACGTCGACGGCCATGCATTTCCCTCTCGATGGTCGGCCGGACTTACCATAACCCGGCCCTCGTCAAAGCGTAGTATAACCAAGCACCGGGACCAAAACGTGATTGGAGTCACGGAAAACTTGCGCAAAATCCGGGATTTGCTGGACCGGGCGGCAAGCGATGCGGGACGCGATCCCGACCGGGTGCGGCTCGTGGCCGTCAGCAAATTACAGCCCCTCGCCAAAATCCTCGAAGCGGCCGATGCCGGACAACGACATTTTGGCGAAAACACCGTGCAGGAGGGGCTCGACAAGGTCACAAAACTGGCCGGAAACGGGCTGACCTGGCATTTCATCGGCCATATGCAATCCAACAAGACCCGCGCCGTCGCGGAACATTTCGACTGGGTCCATACGGTCGACAGGCTCAAGGTCGCTCGCCGGCTCAGCGACCAGCGACCCCGAGAACTCGGCCCGCTCAACGTCTGCCTGCAGATCAACATCGACGCCGAAGCCGCCAAATCCGGCGTCGGTCCGGCGGCGCTCCCCGAGCTTGCCTCGGCCGTCAGCGAGTTGCCGCGCCTGAATCTCCGCGGACTGATGTGCCTGCCGGCGATCCGCGAAGGCTTCGACGAACAACGGCTGCCGTTTGCGCGGCTCAGGGAACTCCGCGAGGCGCTGGAGGAAACCGGCATCCCGCTGGACACCTTGTCGATGGGTATGACCGGCGACTTCCGCGCGGCCGTGTTCGAAGGCGCGACGACGGTCCGAATCGGTACCGCGATTTTCGGTCCGCGGCAAACGACGCTCGAGGCGAACGCGCGTGTCGGCTGAGACCATTGCCTTCATCGGCGGCGGCAACATGAGCCGCGCGATCATGCGAGGCCTCGTCGACAGCGGCCTCGCCGCCTCGTCGATGTTCGTCGCCGAGCCGTCCGGAGAACAGCGCGAGCGGTTGCACCAGGAGTTCCCGAACGCCGTCGTCGAAGCCGACAACCGGCGGATTGCAGGGCTTGCCGGAACCCTGTTGCTGGCCGTCAAGCCGCAGGTGCTGCCGGCAGTCTGTCGCGAGCTCGCCGCAACGGTACAGGCATCGAAACCCCTGATCGTATCGATCGCGGCCGGCGTTCGCAGCGGCGATATCGACGACTGGCTGGGCGGCGGCCTCGCCATCGTTCGGGTCATGCCCAACCAACCCGCCCTGCTGGGCAAAGGCGTGTCGGGCCTGTACGCGAATCGCCGCTCCGGTCCCGGGGACCTCGCACGGGCCCGACGTATTCTCTCCGCTGTCGGCGAGGTCATCGATTTCGACCGGGAATCCGATATCGACGCGGTCACGGCGGTATCCGGCAGCGGGCCGGCGTACTTTTTCCTGTTGATCGACATGCTCGTCGACGCGGCCGAGCGTTTCGGGCTGGATAGCGACAGCGCCGGCAAACTCGCCGTCGCAACCGCGGAAGGTGCCGCCGCGCTCGCCGCCGCGGCCGACGAGCCGATGGACGAGTTGATCGCGCGCGTGCGTTCGCCGGGCGGCACGACGGCAGCGGCGCTGGACAGCCTCGAATCCGACGGCGTTCGTGATATCTTTGCCAGAGCCTTGACCACGGCGCGCGACCGCGCTGTCACGCTGGCCGACATTGCCCGCAAGAACCAGGATAGAGATTCGGATTAGGCGATGACATCGAGTGCGACCAGCGCGCTGGTCTTCATCATCAACGCGATTTCGCAGCTTTACCTGCTGGTGCTGCTGCTCAGGCTGATATTGCCCTGGCTGCGGGCGGACTTCCGCAATCCGCTGGCGCAAGCGATACTCAAGCTGACCTCGCCACTGGTCGCGCCGCTGCGGCGGCTGCTACCGCCGTTCGGCCGCCTCGATACGGCAACGATCGTCGTCGCTTTCGTCATCCAGTACGCAAGCATACTGGTCATTGCCTTGATTTACGGCTGGCCGCCGGCAATCGTGCCGATTGCGGTCACGGCCGCGGTGAATCTCGTCGTGCTGACGCTCAGGTTGTTCGTGTTCGCCATCTTGATCCGGGTCATACTGAGCTGGATCGCGCCGGGCACCTACAATCCGGCGACGGCGATCATCGATACGCTGACCGAGCCGGTGTTGCGCCCGTTTCGCAGGATCGTGCCGCCGCTGGGCGGTTTGGATCTGTCGCCGCTGTTCGCGATCATCCTGCTGTCGGCGATTGCCATTTTCCTGAGCGGCGCCAAGATGCTGCCGGTGTGACGGGCACCCGCGCCGAGCCGTCCGGCGGCAAATGGTTTATAGTTGTTCATAGTTGAATGGGTGTCCTCTCGCGCGTCCTGTCGCACGAGTCGGGCAAGTCGTTCGCGGAACAGGGCGCTAGTGCAATTGCGCCCAGATGACCAGGGGGAATCAGGACCGTGACTATTCGTAATAATCTGTTCTCACTCGCCCTGATCAGCTTCCTATTGGCCTGCGGCGGCCCCGGCGAGAACGCACGCGTGCCCGAGGCCGCCCCTGCCGAAGCGACGTCCACCGACATCGGCGATTACGTCGTGTTCTATAGCGCTCAATCCACGGCCGATCTGCCGCAGGAGGTCGCTGCCGCCTATGGCATCGCACGCACCGCCAACAGCGCAATGCTCAACGTCTCGATTCAGCGCAAGAGCGACCAACGCGCGGTTGCCGGCGCCATCGAGGTGGCAGCCGTCAACCTGACGGGGCAACTGAAGCACGTCACGATGCGACGCATCGACGAACAGGAAGCCATCTACTACTTAGGCGTTACCAACGTAGACAACAGGGAGACTTTGATCTACACGATCTACGTCACCCCGGAAGGCGGCACCGAGGCCGCCTCGATTCGCTTCAAGCGGCAGTTCTACACCGACTGATACCGTACTCAGCGCCGAATCGGCAAAAAAACCCCCAAAAACCCTTGGAAAAAGCCGGATTTCACTTAACCGGCCGGATAACATGTGCTATCGTCGCGCAGCTTTTTTAACGGGCTAAAGCCCGTTTTGTTTTTTCGAGGAGTTGAAATTCAATGCCAGCGAACACCAAGAAGCCACCCACCAAGTCAGAAATCTACGCCAAGATCGTCGACGACACCGGCCTGACACGCAAAGACGTAGCAGCGGTCTTCGACTCGCTGAATGGACAAATCAAAAAGAACCTGGGCGGCCGTGGCGCACCCGGGCTGTTCACGATCCCGGGCCTCCTCAAAATGCGTGTGGTCAAAAAGCCTGCGACCAAAGCGCGCAAGGGTATCAATCCGTTTACCGGCGAGGAGATGATGTTCAAGGCCAAGCCCGCCAGCAAGACCGTCAAGGTCTCGGCGCTCAAAGGCCTCAAAGACATGGTCTGAGCAGTACACGAGCCTTCGGTCCGTTCCTTCCGGGAACCGGGCACCGAACAGGAAAGGCCGACCGGCACCGGTCGGCCTTTTTCGTTGTCCGGGTTCATTCGAGCGAAGCCTTGTCCCCGACGAAACGCGCGACATGCTCGCGCAACTCCACCAGGCGGCCGTGAAAAAAATGTTCGGCGCCGGCTAAGACCAGGAGCTCGGGTCCGGGCGCGAGCCCGTTCACCCAGTCCACCGTGTCGTCCACGTCGACGAGTTCGTCCTCGTCCCCCTGCAGGATCAACCAGGGACAATCCGGCTGGTGCTGAAGGCCGCTCGCAAATCTCGACACGGCGGGCGCTACGCTGATCAGGCCGCCGACCGATTCGACCGCCGCGGCACGAATCGAGATCGCCGCGCCGAAGGAGAAGCCCGCCAGCCACAGGGGCGAAACGGTATGCCGATCGCGCATGAAGGCTAAGGCCGCGAGGACATCGTCGAGCTCGCCACGCCCATGATCGTAGGCGCCTTCGCTGGACTCGGTGCCGCGGAAGTTGAAACGCAAGGTCTCGAACCCGCAACGCAGGAAGGCGCGCGACAGCGTATGCACCACCTTGTTGTGCATCGTTCCGCCGTGCTGGGGATGCGGATGGCAGACGACCGCGCCGCCTGCCGGCGACGTTTGTGCGGGCCTTTCCAGGACCGACTCGAGCCTGCCGGCCGGACCGTCGAGGAACAGGTTTTCTATTCGGTTAGCTACGGGCATTCGGCGAATCTTCCGTTACGGCGTGACGGTCATTACAGGGCCGGGTACAAACCCTTTGGCAATGGACTATTGGTGATGGACTATTGGTGATGGACTAGGGATGCTGGCTTGCGGCCTGCCTACTGGCGTAAAATTAAGTGCTTGTCGGACATGCTGCAAGCGGTCGGTCGAACCGGCCGGCAGTCGAGGGACCCGTCATGAGCAAGCGCATCGAGCTCGAGACGCGATACGGCGCACGCAACTACCATCCGCTCCCGGTCGTTCTAACCCGCGGCGAGGCCGTGTTCGTCTGGGACGACACCGGCAAGCGTTACCTCGACATGATGAGCGCGTACTCGGCCGTCAGTCACGGCCATGCCCATCCGCGGCTCATCGAGCTGGTGCGGGAACAGGTCGGCACACTCAACATCGTCTCGCGGGGGTTTCATACCGACAAGCTCGGACCGTTCCTCGAGCGCGCCTGCCGGCTGACCGGCCAAGAGATGGCCTTGCCGATGAACACCGGCGCCGAGGCGATTGAAACCGCCATCAAGGCAGCACGCAAATGGGCCTATGAAGTGAAGGGCGTGGCCGCCGACGAGGCCGAGATCATCGCCTGCACCGGGAATTTTCACGGCCGTACCATCGCCATCGTCGCGATGTCGGACGAGCCGCAATACCGGGACGGCTTCGGTCCTTTCCCGGCGGGATTCAGGCTGGTCGAATACGGCGACATCGACGCTCTCGAAGCGGCGATAAACGGCAACACCGCCGCGTTTCTGGTGGAACCGATACAGGGTGAGGGCGGCATCGTGATCCCCCCGGACGGTTACCTGAAGGCTGCCGAGGAAATCTGCCGCCGCAACGACGTGCTCATGATCGCCGACGAGATACAGACCGGTCTCGGCCGCACCGGCAAGATGCTTGCCTGCGAGCATGAGGACGTACATCCCGACTGCCTGGTGCTGGGCAAGGCGCTCGGCGGCGGCGTGTTGCCGGTTTCGCTGTTTCTCGCGCGGCGCGACGTCATGGAAGTGTTTACGCCCGGCGACCACGGCAGCACTTTCGGCGGTAACCCGCTGGCCGCGGCCGTCGGACTCGAAGCCCTGAACATCATGGTCGAAGAGGACCTCGCCGGCCGCAGCGCCGAGCTCGGCGACTATCTGTTGCGACAGTTACGCGCCATCGACAGTCCGCTGATTCGCGAGGTGCGCGGCCGCGGATTGTTCATCGGCATCGAGATCGAATCGAAATTCGCCGGCGCACGCGAGGTCGTCGAGGCGCTGATGCATCGCGGCCTGCTGAGTAAGGAAACGCATGAAACCGTGGTCCGGCTCGCGCCGCCGCTGGTCATCGGTAAATCCGAAATCGACTGGGCACTCGAGCAGATCCGGGACGTCATCGCCGAGATGGACCGAATACGTCTCGCGTCCTGAGTGGTGTCCGAGACGGGACCGGCATGACTTGTGCTGAGGCTTCTTAGGAAACGTAGGCCAGAGAGCCTGGTGTAGTATCACCCCATGAGCGAGCGGCAACGCCGGATTGCGGAAAATCGGCCGCCGGCCCGAAGGGTGACACCCCGCCTCCTCGGCGTATCGGTAGTCCTTGCCGCGGCCGGCCTTGCGGGCTGGAGCGCGACCGAGGACGCGGAAGCGCCGCAAGCCCCGGCTGCAGACTACGACCCGCTGACGCCGGCCGCGCTGGTGTTGACCTTGTCCCGCGAACGCCTCGAGATCCGCGGCCACAGCGCATCGGCGAATCACGAGCGGGCGCTGCGCCAACTGGCCGCGCGACGGTTTCCCGGCGTCGAGGCCGCGATGGACCTGAAGCCGCAGGTACTGCTGCCCGAGCATTGGGACCGTTCGAGCCTTGCCGTGCTCGAAGCCCTTGCGGCGACGCACTCCGCGTCGGCACGACTCGAACCGTATGCGCTGTCGATCACCGGTGTGACCACCGACGCGCCGGCATTCGCCATGCGACTCGACGGCATCCGGGCCATTCTGCCCAACGAAGCGCGATTGCGCTCGGACGTCATCGCCATCGACACCGCGGCCGTCACGCCGGCGTGCCGGGGTCTCGTCGAAACGATCGGCAAACATCGGGTCGGATTCGAACAATCGAGTGCCGACATCCGCACGGCGTCTTTCGGTGCCCTGGACCGGCTTGCCGATGCCGCTGAACGCTGTCCGTCGCTCGATTTCAAGATCGGCGGCCACACCGACTCGGCAGGGGACCCGGATTGGAACCTGCGCCTGAGCGAGTCGCGCGCGCAGGCCGTTGCCGACTATCTGATCCGACGCGGTGTGGCTTCGGATCGCTTGCTCGTGGCCGGGTATGGCGACAGCCGGCCCATCGCGAACAACGACACGCCTTACGGACGCAGCCTGAACCGACGGATCGAAATCGAAATCGCCGGCGCAGCACGGGACGGCGGGGGTTACCGGCCCGGCTCGGCGTCCTCGCCTACCGGACTTTCGAGACCGAGCAGCTCGACTTCGAACACCAGCGTCGCGTTGGACGGAATCACGCCGCGGCTGCGTTCGCCGTAAGCCATTTCCGGCGCAATCGTGAGCTCCCGCACCTCGCCGACCATCATGCCCTGGATACCCTGGTCCCAACCCCGGATGACCTGACCGGCGCCGAGCGTGAACTGGAAGCGTTGGCCGCGATCGACCGAGCTGTCGAACTTTTGGCCGCGCCCGTCCTCGACGGTTTCGTCGTACAGCCAGCCGGTGTAGTGAACCTCGGCGTAGTCACCCGCCAGCGCTTTGCGGCCGTATCCGTTGCGTAACTTGCGACTGACCAGCCCCGGAACGATTTCCACCGCTTCGACGTCGGTGGGGGCCGCGACCGGCGCTTCGACGGCGGCGGGCGTTTCCGATGCACCGCCTTCGCCCTGCTCGCCGTCGGAACAGGCGGAAAGCAGCAAAGCGACGGTCAGCGCGAACACGAACTGGCGCACTATCATGATCTTTTCCTCAGGTCTTCTGGTTGTCGGGCCGGCGGTCGCCCTTGCGTAAGGCCTCATGCCTCGTCACCTGCGGTGGCTCCGCCGCCCGCAGTGTGGCCGTCGGCAGCGGCGAAGTCCAGCGATGCCGAGTTGATGCAGTAACGCAGCCCCGTCGGCTGCGGTCCGTCCTCGAAGACGTGTCCGAGATGGGCGCCGCAGCGGCGGCAGACGACTTCCTCGCGAATCATGCCGTGACTGGTGTCGCGGCGGATTTCGACCGCGTCACCGGCCAGCGGCAACCAGAAGCTGGGCCAGCCCGATCCGGAATCGTACTTGTGCTCGGAGCTGAACAGGCTCGCGCCGCAGCAGACGCAGCGATAGGTGCCATCTTCCTTGTAGTCGACGTAGCGGCCCGTGAACGGGCGCTCGGTCCCCTGTTGTTGGGTCACCCGGTACTGCTCTTCGCTTAGGCGACGGCGCAGTTCTTCGTCGGACGTCGTCGTGTCGTTCGTCGTGTCGCTCATGAGGGCTCCGCACGCGCAGGCGGTAAGGTTTCGTCGGCTCTTTTAGCCCGGCTCGGCGGGTGAAGCAAGCTCGAGGAGCAAGCGGTTCATCCTGCGCACGTAAGCGGCCGGATCGGCGAGCTGCGAACCCTCGGCCAGCAATGCGTGGTCGAGCAGGATCTCCGATAAGGCACCGAATCGCGCATCGTCGGTTTCGCCGGCAAGCCTGCTTACCAGCCGATGCTCGACGTTGATCTCGAGCACCGGCCGGCTTTCCGGCATGGCCTGGCCGCCGGCCTCCAGCATGCGCTTGAGCTGCGGACTGAGCTCGTCCTGCCCGGACACGACACAGGCCGGCGAGTCGACCAACCGGCGGCTGACGTTGACGGCTTCGACACGGTCCTTGAGCACTTGCTTGATCTTTTTCAGCAGCGGCTTGTGGGCCTCGTTGGTCGCTGCCTGCGTGATCTCGCCGTCACCGTCCGGCAGGCTCAAACCCTCGCGCGCCGCATCGGCGAGCTGTTTGCCCTGATACTCCGCAAGCGCGTCCACCAGCCAGGGATCGATACGATCGGTGAGCAACAACACCTCGATCTCCTTTTCCGCCAGTTTCTCCAGATGCGGACTCGCAGCAGCCGTCGCGCGATTCTCCGCCAACAGGTAATAGACTTTGTCCTGGCTGTCGTCGGCCCCGGCGAGGTAGTCGTCCAGCGACCGCAACTCTCCGTCCCCGTCCGTGCGCGTAGTCTCGAATCGCAACAATTTCGCGAGCTTGTCGCGATTCGCCGGATCTTCGACCAGACCCTCCTTTAGCACTTGGCCGAACTCCTTCCAGAACGCGGCGAAGTCCGCCGCCTCGTTTTTCGCGAGCCGGTCGAGCATGTCGAGAACGCGCTTGGTCAAGGCGCCCCGCATTGCCGAAAGATCCTTGTTCTGCTGCAACAGCTCGCGGGACACGTTCAGCGGCAGGTCCGACGAATCGACGACGCCTTTGACGAAGCGCAGATACAGGGGCAGGAACTGCTCGGCATCGTCCATGATGAAAACGCGCTGCACGTAGAGCTTGAGGCCCCGCGGCGCTTCCCGATTCCACAGATCGAAGGGCGCGGTCTTTGGTATGTACAAAAGACTCGTGTATTCGCGTTTCCCTTCGACGCGATTGTGGCTCCAGCACAGCGGATCGGCGAAGTCGTGCGAGATATGTTTGTAGAACTCACGATACTCGTCGTCCGACAATTCTGAGCGCGAGCGAGTCCAAAGCGCGGTCGCCGAGTTCACCACCTTGGGCTCGGCCTCGCCGCCGCCGTCCCCGCCAACCAGGGTCACCGGAAAACCGATGTGATCGGAATACTTGCGAATCAGCGCATCGAGCCGCGGACCCTCGGCGAATTCTTTTTCGCCGGGCTTCAAGTGCAGTGTCACGCGGGTGCCGCGCTCGGAACGCTCGACGCCCTCGACCGTGTACTCGCCCTGCCCGTCCGACGACCAGCGCACGCCGGCGTCCGGCGCTTCGCCGGCGCGGCGCGTCTCGACGACCACCTTGTCGGCAACGATGAAGGCGGAATAAAACCCGACGCCGAACTGCCCGATCAGGCTGGCGTCTTTCTGCTGGTCGCCGGTCAGGGCGCCGAGAAACTCGGCCGTGCCGGAGCGGGCGATGGTGCCGATGTTCTCGATCAGCTCGACGCGGGACATTCCGATACCGTTGTCGATGACCGCGACAGTGACCGCGTCCGGATCGTATTCGACGCGAATGCCGAGCTCCGGATCGTCGGCCAGCAAATCCGGCGCCGATAAGGCCTCGAAACGCAGCTTGTCGGCTGCGTCCGAGGCATTGGAGATCAGCTCTCGAAGAAAGATTTCCTTGTTGCTGTACAGCGAGTGAATCATCAGCTTGAGTAGCTGACGCACTTCCGTCTGAAAACCGAGCGTCTCCCGGTCGCCTGTTGTTGTCGTCACCCTGGCCCTCCCGGCGCTTCCAAGACGTTGCGGACGGCCAGGGTATCCGACCAGGCATGCGCGCTCGTCGAATCGTCGGGCCAGCCGCAGATCGGGATTCAGGTGGGGGCCGCCGGGGCCATTTCAAGGCCCGGCATTGCGTATTTCCTCAGAACGGGCGTCCAGGCAGCGCGGCCGGCCCGGTAAGCACGCGATACAGCAAGCTCACGAACATCAACACGGCCGCCGCAAGCGCAAGCGGCGGGGCGGCCAGCGCAAACACGATGCCGGCGAGGATCGCGGCCAGTGCGGCGGCCGCACGTGTCACAGCGCGCGATACTCGTCTCGCTTTTTGCAGTTTCAGCGCCATCAGCCAATACCAGTCGTCGAGGTCGTCCCAGTATTGAGCAAGACGTTCCAGGTGCATCGGATTCCTCAATACTCAGCCGTAACAATCAGCAATATAGTCAGCAGTACTCAGCGAACGACTGACATTACCGGACCGGTATTCTCGCCTTCGTCGGCGTGGGCGTCCGTTTTGCGCATCTCGGCGTCGTTGGATTGTTTGGCGTGCGCGATGGCGCGATGGAACAGGTCCCAGCGTTGCCGGGCAGACTCGTTGGTCAACGATTCGACGGGGGAATCGACGGGGCCATCCTTGTTGGCGCGGTTCCTTGACATCATTCTTTCGTCGTCAATCAATGGTCGTTGTTTGCACTATAAAGCAGGTCGTGTGCCGCCTCCGTGAGACAGATCACAGCTTGCCCGGACCCGGCCTAGAGCCGGTCGGTCGATGCGCCAAATTAAGACACAGTTCCGCTTTGGTATGCGCACCGCGACCGCCGTGTGACGGCCGTCGCCCGCATCCCTGCCCTGCATTCCTGCGCCGATTCGATCGCCTGGCCGGCAAAGTCCGGCGACGTCTGTTCCGCGCCGTACACGATACGGCCCGGGTGATTACAGTTTGAAGAAAAAGGCAGCGGTTTCGATGCGCGTTTGCGACGAGTGTTTTACTCAGCGTCGTCCGGCCAGTCGCGACGGACCTGCTCGGTCCAGTTGCGGTAACCCTTCCATGTGTACAGCGACGGATCGATACTGCTACGGCGACCCTTCGGCGCGGGCGCCTTGCTTATCCAGCGGCGGTACTGCCGCCAACCGTCGGCATCGTTTGCAGCAGGCTGATCGGGCGACAGTGCTGCGTCGGTCTTGTCGATGGCCGGCTTCTCGCGTGTATCGAAGTCGTCTGCCCAGCGAAGATGCTTGCTGTCTGACATCAGGTCTGCCCAAGTCGATCCTTTGCCGGAATCTTAGGCCGCAGCGGCCTGAATTCCCAGGAACTACATCACAATGCAGACCGGTATTTTTCATAATAATTTCATGTAATTACCGAGAATTACGACGAGTTTTTACTTAATGAAACGGCCTTTTCGCGAAATCGCGGCGCGGGGTTTGACAATAAGCTCGAGCACAGTCGACGCGGCCGCTACGCTTTCACGACATAACACGGCGCATAGTCGCCGCCCGAGATTTTCATACGCCGTTGCGCGACGAAAGAGGCGAGCAAGGCATCCAGCAAACGCATGATGCGCGACGATCCATTGATCTGGAACGGGCCCCGCGCATCGATCATCGCTGCCGTGTCGTCACGCACGTTCCCGGAGACGATTCCCGAAAACGCGCGCCTGAGATTCGCCGCGAGCTCGTGATTGGGCAGGCTCTCGTCGATCTCAAGCGCCGCCATCGCCTCATGCGTTGCTGTAAACGGCGTCTGGAAACGCGGATCGATCGTCAGCCGCCAGTTGAAGTAATAGGCATCGCCGTGCCGATGCCGGTACTCACGCACGTCGTCGAGCGCGGCCCGTATGTCCTTGGCCACTTTCGACGGGTCGTCGATGACGATCGAATACCGTGCGCGTGCGGCTTCGCCGAGGGTTGCGCCCACGAATGCGTCGATCTGCCGGAAGTACGGTTCCGCGCTGGCCGGGCCCGTCATGATCATGGGCATCGGCTGCGCCGCATTGTCCGGGTGCAATAACACGCCGAGCAAGTACAGGATTTCTTCTGCCGTCCCGACGCCGCCCGGGAAAACGACGATGCCGTGACCCAGGCGCACGAAGGCTTCGAGCCGTTTTTCCATGTCCGGCATGATCACCAGCGAATTGACGATCGGGTTGGGGGATTCCGCGGCAATGATGCCGGGTTCGGTAATACCGATGTAACGCCCGTCGCGAATCCGCTGTTTCGCGTGGCCGATCGTGGCGCCTTTCATCGGTCCCTTCATCGCGCCCGGTCCGCAACCGGTACAGACGTTGAGACCGCGAAGGCCGAGCTCGTACCCGACCAGCTTGGTGTAGTCGTATTCCTCCCGGCCGATGGCGTGCCCGCCCCAGCAGACCACCAGATTGACGTTCGCCGGCAGGGTCAGGAGCCGCGCGTTGCGGACGATGTGAAACACCGCGTCGGTGATGCTTTCGGATCGGCTGAGGTCGAAGCGGCCGTCCTCGATGATCTCGCCGCGCGTAAAGACGAGGTCCCGCAACACGGCGAACAGATGCTCGCGAATACCGCGAATCATCTTGCCGTCGACGAAGGCGCTGGCCGGCGCGCCCGTGAGCGATACCTTCAAGCCGCGATCGTGCTGTATGAAATCGACTTCGAAGTCTCTGTAACACTCCAGCACGGCTCGGGTGTCGTCTATCTGGCTGCCGGAATTGAGCACGGCCAGCATGCAACGACGCAACAGCGGATACAGGCCGCCCCGGCCGCTGTTTTTGAGCTGATCGGCTTCGAAACGGGACAGGACCTCGAGGCTGCCCTCGGGCCACACTGCCGCGTCGACCGTCTCGTGTCCGGACGGGGCCGCTTCCGCGCCGATGAAGCCGGTCGCCGTCAGGGCCTTATCTCGATCAGTGTGTCGTGGTCGGTCATGAGCCAGATGTCGATCATGTCGGAATTGGAAACCGCGATACAGCCGTTGGTCCAGTCCTGGGTCCGATAATACGCCTCGGAGTAGGTGGGTACGTTCGGCTGGCCGTGGATCATGATGGCGCCGCCCGGGTCGACGCCCTTCCGGCGCGCCTCGCTGCGATCGCGGGAATCCGGATAGGAAATCCGGATCGACAGGAAATACTCGCTGTCCGGATTGCGCATGTCCAGCCGGTAGGTTCCTTCGGGCGTCCTGAAGTCGCCCTCCTGCTGCTTGTCGCCTACCGGACTCAAGCCCAGTGCGATGTCGAAGCTGCGGAACGGGACATCGTTTTTGATCAAATGCAGTTTGCGTTCGGACTTTTCGACCAGCACCTTGTCCGCAACCGGAAACTCGCCCGAACCCGCGGGCGCCGCCATGGCCAGCGCCATCACGCCGGCCAGCAGCAGGCTCGTCGTCCGAGCCTTGCGAAACCGGTCGCGCATCACGTGCCCAAAAAGCATCTTCGGAAATTCCATCGCGTGCGAGGTTAACAAAACTCCATCGCGCGACAAAAGGTCCACGTCACGTCAGATGTTGCGCCCGACGATCCAGCCGATGGCAAAGCCGATCGCGCCGGCGACCAGGGTGTAGGCGGGCAGATAACGAAACAACTGCTGCGGATCCGGCGCGGCGCTGAACATGCCGTCCAGGTTCACCGCATAGGCATGATGCAAGTAGACCGACAGCCCCAGGGCCGGAATCGCGAAGCCGAGGGTACCGAGCGGCAGGCGCCAGCCCGCGCCGCCCCAGCGGCCGCCGCCGCGCCGGAGACTCAGCGCCGCCAGGGCGACCAGCACTGCGAGCGGCAGCAGGTTTCTAACGACGAACGGCCCCCCGTCCTGTACGTCGTTGAACCAGAGCCCCGCGGCCAACACCGGCAGGACCACCGGCGCGAGCTTGATCGCAAAGCGCATGGCGTACTCCCGCGTCATCAGGGATCGACCGTGACCATCGTCGGAAAACGCACCGTCATGCCCGCGCGCACGCGCGCCATCTCGAGGCCTGGGTTGTACTGGCGGAACAACCAGACGGGCACGTCGTACTGCCGGAGCGAGAGTACCCAGATCGACTCGCCGGGCTCGAGCACATGCTCGGTCACGCCGGTGATCCGGTGACGGCGGAAGAAACTGTCCTGTTGCGCGCGATGATAGGCCACGCGGCGGCTCTCGAAGGTGCCGGCATCGACGCTCGTGAAGTCCAGCCGGATCCGCTGACCGACTTCGACCGGACTTCGAAAGGCCAGGCCGTTGATGTCGCGCAGGCGCTGCGTCCTGATGCCCAGCCAGTCGGCGAGATGACCGAGGGTTTCCAGCGGCTGGACCTCGACGCTATTGTCGGCGGCGACACTGTAATCGCTGGGATCGGACAGCAGCGATGTTTGCAAGGTGCCGACCAGGCTGGTCGCCAGACCGCCGACCAGCGCCGCAGGCTCCAGTTCCGCCAGGGTAATCGCGGCCGACTCGTCGGCTTCGGCGGCCGGGATGTCGGCATCGATCGGCGTAGCGGCCGGCTTCGTCGCGTTGGCGGCAAGCGTATCGGCGTCGGCCGACCCGGCGGCGGCGGCCTGAACGACGTCCCCGGAAGCCGCGGCGGCCGGCGGCGGACCTGCGGCGGGCAGTCGCAGGCGCTGGCCGGCCCTGATGCGGTTGCGGCTGCCCAAGCCGTTGAGCGCAACCAGGGTCGATACCCGCGTGTCGTAAGCCTCGGCAATCTCCGAGAGGGTGTCGCCGCGCCGAACCGTGTGGAACAGGTCCGGCAACTGCCGAGCCTGCCAGCTTCCTGCCGGAACGGCGGCCAGCAGCTCGTCGGCCGGTGCCGACAGCAGCGCCTTGGGCATTCTGACGGCATAGGATCGAGGAATGTGTTTGCTACCCTGCCAGACCGTGGGCTGGAGCGCCGGATTGTGGCGCGCGAGTTCCTTTTCGGTCACGCCGAGTCCTTCGGCGAACTCGGCCGCGGCCACGTAGTCGGGCAACTCGATCAGCGCATAGTCGGTCGGCCGATCGGGCACAACGCCCGGAAAATAGCGATCGGGATTCCGGTCCACCTCCCTGGCCGCGAGAAAAGCGACGTAGAAGTTGCGCGAGGCAAAACCGAAGGTCCGCCCGCGATAGTTCCTGAAGATGTCGACATAGGCCGTGTCGCCGTGTCGGCGCATTGCGCGGCGAACCCCGGAGAGGCCGTGATTGTAAGCCGTTATCGCCAGCGGCCAGTTGCCGGTGATCGAGTAATTGAAAGCCAGCAGGCGTCCTGCGCCGCGAGTCGCCTCGAACGGATCGTTGCGCTCGTCGACGACGTGATCGACGCGCAGGAAGCGCCGCCCGGTGCTGCGGGTAAACTGCCAGATGCCGGACGCGCCGACGTGCGAACGCGCATCCGGATTGTAAGACGACTCGACGTGCGGCAGCGCCGCCAGGTCGACGGGCACGCCGAGCGCCGTGAGTTCGGTTTCGATGTGGTCGCGCCAGCGGCCGGCACGAATCAGCCCGTCGCGGAACCGGTCGGACAAACCGCGCTGGAAACGTACTCGTCCGACCGCCTCGCTGAGGCTTCGATTGCCGACGCCCTCGGGCCAGAGACTGAGGATACGTGCTTCCTCGGCGCTCAGCCCGTCGCGTTTGCCGCCGGCGAGCGATCTGAGTGCGGCCTGAATCGCTTCGCGCCGGCGCTGGATGCGCCGCTGCCGTTCCCTGCGGGACAGTTTTTCGGACAATTCGACGCGTTCGTAGACGACGCCCAAATGGCGGTTGTCGTGCAACACACCTTCGTCGCTGTCGTAACGCGTGAAAATCGACAGCCAGAAATCGACATCGGGCTCCAGTTCGGCGGGCAGCGGGAACGGGTCTTCGGCATGCGCCGGGGCCGCGATCCGGAGGAGGCCGGCCGCGAGTATCGGCAGTAATGAAATCGCTTTGGCGCTTGTCATTTAGTCAAATTCATCAAGTGTCAATTGTTTAAGTGCTCGACAAATGCCTGATTCGGTTCTGTTGACAGGACACTGATTCACAGACACAACTAGTTCACAGAAACAAACAGGCGACCGGCATACGGCGAAGATGCTAATGAGCTTCGTGCTCTGCGGCAATCCGTTCGATAGACTCTGGCCCGAGTATCTGACCGGTCGGGCTGGCCCGGATGGCCGAACAGCGAAAACCCCTGTACCACTTCTGGACACCCCGCACCTGGCCGGTCTGGCTCGCCATCGGACTGCTGCGCCTGGTCTGCCTGCTGCCGCATCCGCAGGCATTGGGGGTCGGACGCGGGATCGGGAAGCTCGCCCACCGTTTCGGCGGTACCCGCCTCGCCATCGTTCGCCGCAACATCGAGTTGTGTTTTCCGGAGTTATCGACCGCGGAGCGCGATGCTCTCGCGAAACGCCACTTCGAGGCGCTCGGCATGTCGGTGGTGGAAATGGGTCTCGGGCGCTGGCTCAGCGATGGCCGGCACCTGGCGATGACGCGACTCGAAGGCCTCGAACACCTCGAGCGGGCAACGAAGGCGGGCAAGGGCGTCATCCTCCTGAGCGCACATTTCACGACCCTGGAGATCTCGGGCCGCGTTCTGTCCCTGAACTGCCCGCCGTTCGATGCCGTGTTTCGCAGGAACCGCAGCGAGTTCATCACCGAGCTGCAGCGCACGGGCCGCGAAAAAGCCGCCGACGATACGATCGAAAAGCGCGACATCCGACGCATGGTCAGAAGCCTCAGGAACGGCCGCCCGGTCTGGTACGCCCCGGACCAGAGTTACGACCGCAAGGGCGCCGCCGTCGTGCACTTTTTCGGGGTGCCGTGCATGCACACGACGGCGACATCGACACTGGCCAAGCTCGGCGACGCCGTCACCCTGCCTTACTTTCCCGAAAGACTGGCGGACGGCCGCTACGTATTGCGCATCCTGCCGCCGCTACGGGATTTCCCCAGCGACGATCCGGTGGCGGACGCCGAGCAATACGTCCGTGTGCTGGAGAACCACATTCGCCGTTGTCCGGAGCAGTACTTCTGGCTGCACCGCAAGTTCAAGAACCTGCCGGCCGCTTATCCCGACCATTACGCCGATCTCGACGCTTTGAGGTAACCGTCGACCAGAGCCGCCCAGTCGTGGCCGCCGAAATGGAGCCCGGGATCGAGCGCCTTGATCTTGAGCAGCGATCGATGCAGCCGGTTCAGGGTCCTTTGCTGCCAGGCGCCCGGCGGGCGCAGGCGACCGCGATCGAAATCCAGCAGCCAGAGACGGTCCGCGGCATCGATCTGCAGGTTGTAGGCATTCATGTCGGCGTGATAGACGCCCGCGGCATGAAAGTGGCGTATCGACTTGCCGATGCCCTGCCAGAAGGTATCGCCGGGCGCCCGCCCGGCGATACGCTCCGACAGCGGAACGACATCCGGTATTCGCACGGTAATGATGTCCGCGGTGTAGGCGAGCCCGTGCCTGACGTAACGCGCCGCCGCCGGCCGCGGCACGCGCAGGCCGCTTGCGGCGAGTTTCGCGAGCAGGCGCCATTCTGCGAACGACCGGGTCCGATCCGCTCCCATCCAGAGGTAATGATCATCGACGATTTTGCCGATCAGACCGCCGCGAACGAAATGCCGTAACACGAACTGCCGCGGCACGTTGCCGACATAGAGCGTGTTGCCGCGCCCCCCGGCGCGTAGGGCCCGCCGTAACGGTTGCGCATGCGGCCAGCCGGCCGGCCCGAAGCGGCTATCGTCGATATGTCGAACGATCGATTCGTCGTACACTATCGCGCCATTTGGGGTTTCGACGATTTTCTCGGTCATTTCTGGAAATTACCGCTTCTTTTGACGTAGATCGTCGCTTTTTACAGTAGTTTCCGACACGATTCCCGGCTCTGGCGAGGTATTCAGGCCGAGCGGTCGAAGCCGGGGCTACTTTTTGTTACTTATCGGATAATACCCGACATTTTCCGTTTTTACCGGCAGATTCAGGATATTTCAGTCATCTTTAGCGTCGCTTATCGCCTATCGACAGCGCAATTCGTCGATCGCGCCGGTCACCGATCGGAAGTAGTGGCGCAATGAATCCCGCCCCCCCGAATTCATCCAATTTACCGTTCTTTTTGTGTACTTTATCGACCTGTTCGTCACAAATCGTAAAATCAGCCGTCGTCTTGGTCGAAGAAGTAGGTAGCACCGCAATACGGGCATTTGGCCTCTCCGGTTTCCTCGATCGGCAGGTAAACCTTGGGATGCGAGTTCCACAGGTACATGCCGGGCATCGGGCAGGACAGCGGCAGGTCCTTGCGCCGGACGCCGTATCGATGTTGTGCATTCGCCGGGATCAGGTCCTGGTCCACCGTTCCTGCTTTCGCGGTCACTCTCACTCGCCTCGTTTGCCTCGATGAGGCGCGGATTATACGCCGCCGCCGGACAGGCAACCACGCGCAGCCTGTTCGAGTTTCGCGCGAGTTTCGATACGCCTCCTTAGAGGTCGGTCGGCATGCGCAGTCCGAATTTCGATGCGCGTCCTTGAGATCGGTCAGCACGAGATCGGTCAGCACGCGCGCAGCCCGATAGTGCGTTTCACCGCCCGGCGCATCAGGCATCCGGACCGGCGAGATAAGTCTCCCATTTGCGGGTCACGAAAACCCGGGCCTCGTTGAAGGCCCCGGCATCCACCAGCGGCGGCTGGTCGTTAAGGGCCAGCCGGTGCAGGCGGTGTCGGAAGCGCCGGTACACCGCCTGCAGCTCATGGGCTTCCGCGCGCTCCAGGATCCGCTCGTCGGCAAGTGCGTCGAGCTGGCGAATGTTGTCGGTATAAAAGAATATCGAAGATGCCTGCCGGGCGTGTTTCAGCAGCAAGTACTGCACCAGGAACTCGATGTCGGCAATGCCGCCCGGACCTTGCTTCAGGTCGAATCGCGTCGCATTACTCTGATCGAGCTCCCGGCGCATGCGCTGACGCATCGACACGACTTCACGTTCGAGGCCGTCACGACGCACGCGGTACTTGAGCGTATCCGCGCGGATACGCTGGAACTCCTCGGCCAGTCGTTCACTGCCGGCAATGGGCCGCGCGCGTAGTAGCGCCTGATGCTCCCAGGTCCATGCGTTCTCCTCCTGATAACGCTCGAAAGCCTTGGCGCTGGTCACCAGCAGCCCGCTGCGGCCGCTGGGTCTCAAGCGGGTGTCCACTTCGTAGAGCACGCCGGAGCTCGTGCGTGTGGTCAGAATATGCACGATACGCCGCACCAGGCGGGCGAAAAACACCGAATTCTCCAGCGGCCTGTCGCCGTCGCTCTGCTGCGAGTCGCCGGCGGAATCGTGCAGGAATACCAGATCGAGATCCGATCCGTAGGACAGCTCCAGTCCGCCGAGCTTGCCGTACGCGATCACGGCGAAGCCGGCCGACTGCCGCCGGCCGTCGATCAGATAATGGGGTTCGCCATGTCTTGCGGCCAGATCGCGCCAGGCCAGGTGTAAAGCCTTCTCGACCACGACCTCCGCCAGATAGGTCAGGCTGTCGCTGACCTTCATGATCGGCAGGTCCGCTGTGAAGTCCGCAA
Organism: Woeseiaceae bacterium; assembly: GCA_028279985.1. Lineage (GTDB taxonomy): Bacteria > Pseudomonadota > Gammaproteobacteria > Steroidobacterales > Woeseiaceae > UBA1847. Next base: position 46,794 of record JANQMR010000019.1, on the reverse strand, counting down.
CCGCGATCCGAAACAGGATCGATCGCTGAAACTGCGCGAGCGCTTCGGTCTGCGCTTCGGTATCGTCGCGGTCGATGTTGCTCAGGCGTTGCTCCAGTTCGGCGCCAAGAGCCTCGCGAGTCAGTGCTCGGGTGTCGGCCGCCGGATCCAGCAACTCGTCGAGCAACACGGGAAACCGACGGAGTTGTTCGGCAATATAAGTGCTGCTCTCGCAAAGCCGGACGAGACGCCGGGTGGCCAGCGGATTCTCGTTCAACAGGGCAATGTAGGCGCTGCGGCGGAGAATACCGGCGGTCACCCCGAGACAGCGCTCTACCGCTGCCGCGGGATCGGAGGCGGCCCTGGCGGTGAGCAACAGGCGCGCAACGAAGTTGCGCAGCCGTCTGGTCGTCGCGCCGTCCACCTTGCGGGTTGACGGCGACGCCTGAAAATCGATCAGGATCGACGCAATTCGCGCCGACCCTTCAAAGGCTTCGGCGTCCAGCAAAGCCTGCCACTCCGCTGCTGTCGAGCGGGCATCCCAGGCAACGACGATACGTTCGTGCAACGCATCGTCGCCGCCCGTGTCGGTATCGCGAAAGGCAATGGCCTCGAAATGCCGTGTGACCTTGGCGCGATGCAGATCCAGGTCGGCCTGCAAAGCCTGCCAGTCGTCGAAGCCCATTGCGAACGCGAGCCTTGCACGATCGACGGCGTCGCCGGGCAGGTCGTGGGTCTGCCGATCCCGCAAACCCTGAATGAGATTCTCCAGACGCCTGAGAAAACGGTAGGCCCGAGCCAGTTCAGCCACCGCCCCCGCGTCGAGGCCGCGCGCATCGATCAGTTCCGGCAGCACTTTCAGCAGCGACGGTTCGACCAGTTCCGACTGCGAGCCGCCGCGGACGAGTTGCAGCGACTGCACGATGAACTCGATCTCGCGTATGCCGCCCGGCCCCAATTTGACGCTGTCTACCAGATCGCGGCGGCGAACCTCGGCGGCAATCGTCGCATGCATGTCACGCAGCGATTCGAATACGCCGTAGTCCAGGTAACGCCGGTAGACGAAAGGGTGAATCAGGTTCTGGAACAACTCGTGAGCATCCCGATCGGGCGGTCGCGGACCGACGATCCGCGCCTTGACCCAGGCATAACGCTCCCAGCCCCGGCCGTGATTGAGCAGATAACCCTCGAGTGCCGCGAAACTGACGACGCTCGGACCGCTGTCGCCAAAGGGCCGCAAGCGCAGATCGACCCTGAAAACGAAGCCGTCGGCCGTGACTTCGTCGAGCAGCGCAACGACTTGTTGCGCCATTCTCGTGAAGTACTCCGGGGCAGACAGCGATTTCCTGCCGTCGCTGACGCCGTCGCGCGGATACAGGAAAACGAGGTCGATGTCCGACGAGAAGTTCAACTCGAAGCCGCCGAGTTTTCCCATGCCCAAGACGATCAACGGGACCGGCCGTCCCTGAGCGTCCATGACCCGCCCGAAACGTTCGATCAGCGTCCGCTCGGCACAAGCAGCGGCGGCATCGAGCAGGCGGTCGGCGAGGGCCGACAGGGCATACAAGCTCGACTCGACGTCCGTCGAAGCCGCGACCTCGCGCCACAGTACCCGCGTCAGATAACGCCGCCGGAAGCACCTGAACGCCGGCTTCAGCCGTTCCGTGGGTATCCCGCCTGCCTTGACCTCCGCAACGAACCGGTCGAGCGCGTCCGCATCCGAATCCGTGGGCGGCAAGCCCTCGCGCAGCATCTCCGGCCAATCCGAGAGCAGGACCCGGGCGGCAAACTCGCTGACGGCGACCAGGCGCACCAAGCGCGGTAACACCTCGGGCGCAATCGGTCCGTCATGACGCTGATCGAACTCGGCGAACCAATGCGTCACGGCCTCCCGGAGGGGCTCCGGCAGCGTCGCAATCTCGACCTCGCGTTGTCGTTCCGGGTCAGAGTCTATCGACATTCAATTGAGCCCGGTCACCAACCGGGCGCTCCTACTACCCTGCATTGCATGCAAATCGTTTATCCTGCGAACGTCGTCGGCGGGCACGGCTTCGTTTCGATGGCGGAACCCGCGGCGCGTTCGCGGATACTATCGTTCGGCGGCACTATCTCGGCGGCATTATCAGGGTATCGACCTTACACCATGAACGAAGAAGTTTGCGCGGCGCCGAACTCGCGGCAGCCGGCCTCGACATTGGCGAAAAGTTGATCGGCCGATGACGGCGGGCAAGACCCTTCTGATCGTCTATCACTCCCAGTCGGGCAGCACGTCCCGCATGGCCGAGGCCGTCATACGCGGCGCGAGCTCGCCGGAGATCGATGGTGTCGAAGTGTGTGTCCGCTCCGCGCTGGAGGCGACGAGCGAGGACTTGCTCGGCTGTGACGGCTTCATTCTCGGCACACCCGAGAACTTCGGTTACATGAGCGGCGCGATGAAGTACTTCCTGGACCGCGTGTATTACGACTGCATCGACAAAATCGACGCCAAGGCCTATGCGCTTTTCGTCAGGGCCGGTAACGACGGTACCGGCGCGATAAGCAGCGTCAAACGGATCCTCGCGGGCCTCAAGGTTCGCGAAGTACAGACGCCGTTGCTGATCGCCGGCGAGTTCGACGAATCACGGCTGGTCGAATGCGAGGAACTCGGCATGACAATAGCCGCGGGCCTCGAGGCCGGCCTGTTTTGAACGGGACGGCTCAGGCCATCGAGTAAAGCGGTTGGCTGCCCAGGGCCTCCAGCACGTCTTCCAGCCGCTGGGGGCGGCCGATCGCGTGACCTTGCGCAAAATTCACGCCGATCTCTCTAACCCGCTTGCGGGTCGCCTCGTTCTCGACGTACTCGGCGACGGTCTCGAGCTCCATCACCTTCGCAACCTGGGTGATCGCGGCAACCATCGACTCGGATATCCGGTTCTCGGCGATGTCGCGGATGAAGCTGCCGTCGATTTTCAGCGTATCGACGTGGAAGTTCTTGAGGTAGGCGAACGAACTCAGGCCCGCGCCGAAATCGTCCAGCGAGATCTTGCAGCCGCGCCGCCGCAGGGCGTCGATGAGCTGCTGCGCATTCTTGAGATTGGACACGGCTGCCGATTCGGTGACTTCGAATCCCAAGGCGCTGGCCGGTATGCTGGCTTGTCGAATCTCGGTTTCGATGAACGCGAGGATGTCGTCATCCGACAGCGATTGCCCCGAAAGATTGATCGAAAACACGGCGTTCCGGCTGTGGACTGCGGGCAGGTGTTTCGCCAGCATCGCCGTCGTCGCCGATATGACCCAGCGATCGATTTGCGGCATGAGCTGGTAACGCTCCGCCGCCGAGAACAGCGCCAGCCTAGACACGCTCTTGCCGTCGCTGTCCGCCATGCGCAGCAGAATCTCGAAACGCGGCCGCTCCCTGTCGCCGTCCAGACTCTCGATCGGCTGGGCCAGGAGCACGAAGCCGTCGGCGTCCAGGGCCTTTTGGATCTGCGCAACCAGTTGTATGTCGTCGTGACGCCGGATCATGCTCTGATTGTGTTCGTCGTAAACCTCGATCCGATCGCGGCCGTGGTCCTTGGCCGACTGGCAGGCCATTCTCGCGGTCTTGAGCGCCCGGCCCGGATCGCCCATTTGGTGGCAGCACTGGGCAATGCCGATACTGACGGTGACCTGCAGGCTCTGGTCGCCTTTGAGATAACGCAGCTTGTCGCTCTGCGACCGAATCCGCCGCGCGAAATCCAGCGCCTGGACCTCGGTGGCGTGCGTTAGCAGCACGCAGAAATCGTCGCCGGACAGGCAGGAGACGGCCGCGCTCTTCGGCAGGTCGTCTTCGATCAAGCGCGCGAAACGCTTGATCACGGCGTCACCGGCATCCCGGCCGAAGCTGTCGTTGACCAGTTGCAGGTTGTCGAGATCCATATAGATGAGCTGGTGCGCGTCCCACGCCGACGCCAAGCTCTTCCAGGATTCCCGCATCTGCGCCTCGAAGCCCGCACGATTCATGAGTCCCGTCATCGGGTCGAAGGACTGCTTGATGACGTACTCGACTTTGCGCTGGATGTGCGTCATGAAGCGACGGTGCGAATTCGTGAACGGTTTTTTCGAAACCCTGCCGAGTAGCGCGAGCACGCCGTTCACGTTGCCGTGGCGGTCGGTGAACGGGCACAGCAAGGTCTGGTAACCCTGATCCGCTTCGCTGTTCGAGCCCTCGACCGGGGGAATCTCGAAGACGGTCGGCGTCCGCTTGCCGTCGAGCTTGGGCAACATGTGATCGACCAGATACCGGTCCAGCACCTTTCGGTTCACGTTTTTCCAGCTCGAATGGGTGGCGCTGATCCGGATACGCTTGGACGGCATCAACAGCACGCTGTAGGCAATCCCCAGAAAGCGCCCGCTCTGCCCGACGAGTTGCGCGAGCCCGGAGTGACTATGTGCCGTCGTGTGGATCTTCGCATCCACTTCATAGACCAGCTTGAGCTCTTTATCGAGCTCGTCGTAGTCGCGCGCGAGGTCGGCGATTCGCCCGCCGAGCGCCAGGCTCTCGGAGATGAGCTCGACGGCCGACGACAAGCTGTCGGCTAAGCTCTCGAATTCGAATCCGGCGGCTTGGCCCCCGGCTTCCGCGAGGACGGCGACGAGCACGCCCGCGGCGGATTCGCCGCACCCCGCAACCGCCAGCAGCTCGATTCCCGACTCGAGCCTGGTCCGGCGCCAGAGCCGGCCGGCTTCGTCGCCGTCAACGAACTCGCGCGGCAAGGCCGCGACGAAAGCGTCGATTTCGTCGGTGTCGGCCAAACTGTCGGCTAGGCTGCTCCAACAACGTGAGCGCCCGGCGTCGTAAAAACAGAACCCCCGCGCATCGGGCACCAGGGCTTCCAGCAGTCGCCTGGCTCCGGCGATCGCTTGCTGCGCGTTCTCGCTGTACGCTTCCGCCGGCACGGGTCCCTCCGCGTTCAAACAAGACCCGTACCATGCCAGCTCGGGTGCCGCGACGCTGTGAAGCAGGTCTCAGCCGCGCGCTCAGTTTCCTTTACGGCTCAGTGCATTAGCCGGGAGTCCGGCTGGTCTCGCCACCCCCGGTATCCACTGACCATTTACGAGAGATCCACGCCTCGAGTAAGACCGGTCTCCCGTCCCCGGGATCCACCCTGCCCTGTATAGGCGTCATAGGCGTCGCACCCGGTTTACAGTACTTCAGGGCCTGTCGACGCTACGCCAGTGATGCCAGCCAATCGTCGTCGGAACCCTCGTTGACGCCCTCGAAAAGGGGCGTGGAAAGGTATCGCTCGCCGGTGTCGGGCAACATCGCCAGGATCACGGAACCCTCGTCCGCCCCGTTTGCGACCCGAAGCGCCGTCGCCAGGGTCGCACCGCCGGAAATACCGGTGAAGATACCCTCCTGTCTCGCGAGCGAGCGCGCCGTTTCGATGGCGGCCTCGTCGCTGACGCTCAGGAGCTCGTCGAATATCTCCCGATCCAGTACCTCCGGTATGAAATCCGGGGTCCAGCCCTGGATCTTGTGCGGGCTCCATTCCTTACCGCCCAAAAGCGCCGCCTGCTCGGGCTCGGTGGCGACGATCTTCAAATCCGGCCGCGCCGCCTTGATCGTACGTCCGGCGCCGGACAGCGTGCCGCCCGTGCCCCAGCCGGTCACCCAATAGTCGAGCCGCCTGCCTGCGAAGTCCCGCAGTATCTCGGGGCCGGTCGTGCTGGCATGGTACTCGGGATTGGCGGGGTTCTCGAACTGCCGGGCCAGAAACCAGCCGTGTTGCTCGGCGAGCTCTTCGGCTTTCCTGACCATGCCGGTGCCGCGCTCCTCGGCCGGCGTCAGGATCACCTTGGCGCCGATGCCGCGCATGATCTTGCGTCGCTCGATCGAGAACGTTTCCGCCATCGTCGCGACGAAGGGATGGCCTTTCGCCGCACAGACCATTGCCAGCGCGATACCGGTATTCCCGGAGGTCGCCTCGACGACCGTCTGGCCGGGGGCGAGTGCGCCGCGTTGCTCGGCGTCGTTGATGATCGCGTAAGCCAGGCGATCCTTGACCGATGCCATCGGGTTGAAGAACTCGGCCTTGACGTACAACTCGACGTGTTCGGGGCCGATCCGGTTCAATCGAACGACCGGCGTGTCGCCGATGGTTTGCAGAATGTTATCGTAGATCATCGTTTTTCCTTTTGCCTCACTCAGCCGCTTGCCAGTCTCTGTATAGCAGATTCCGGTGACACGGCCGCGGCCGGCTCCGCCGTTCGACGGACGCCCATCGCGGCGACGTCGCCGATCAGCAGGATCGCCGGCGAACGAACCCGGTGTGCGTCGGCCAGCATCTTGAGCTGGCCCAGGCGACCGCGAACGACCCGCTGCCCGGGGGTCGTGCCGCGCTCGATGATCGCTATCGGCGTGTCCGCGGCGCGGCCGTGGGCGATCAGTCGTGTCATCAGGGCCTCGAAGCGACGGACGCCCATGTAGACGGCCAGGGTTTGACGGTCGCGCGCCAGGGAGGGCCAGTCCAGGGTGTCCACCGAGTCTTTGCCGTGGGCCGTCAACAGCACCAGCGACTGCGCCGCATCGCGGTGGGTCAACGGAATGCCCGCGGCCGCGGCGCAGCCCGCCGCGGCCGTGATACCGGGCACGATGCCAAACGGCAGGCCCGCGGCTTCGAGCGCTTCCGCCTCCTCTCCGCCGCGGCCGAACACGAAGGGGTCGCCGCCCTTCAGGCGACATACCCGCTTGCCCTCGGATACCAGGCGAAGCAGCAGCGCATTGATCTCCTCCTGCGATATCGCCGGGCAGCCCGGCGCCTTGCCGACGGAAATCCGCTCCGCATCGCGGCGCGCCAGATCCAGTACCTGCTCGGACACCAGGCGATCGTGCAGTATCACGTCGGCCCGTTGCATGACCTGCAAGGCCTTCAGGGTCAACAAGCCCGGATCGCCCGGTCCCGCGCCGACCAGCCACGCCTCGCCGCGCAGTCCGGACGACTCGCGCGTGTCGTCCAACTCTGTGTCCAACTCCGTATCGAGCTCCGTTGCCAGCAGGCGTTCCGCACGCGGAAGATCGCCGGCCGTTACCGCAGCCGCAACCGGTCCGTCGAACACCCATTCCCAGAAACGCAGCCGCCGTGCGAAGTCCGGCAATACCTCGCCGACACGCTGACGCCAGCGGCCGGCCAGTTGCGCGAGGTCTCCCAGTCCGAAACTCAGTTGCGACTCGATTGCCGTGCGGATTCGGCGCGCAAGCACCGGCGCGCTGCCGCCGGACGACACGGCCACCATGACCGGACTGCGATCGATGATCGCGGGTGTGATGAAGCTGCAATGCTCGCGATCGTCGACCGCGTTGCAGAATATGCCGGCGCGCTCGGCCGCGTTGCTGACGCGACGCTCCACCGCCGGATCGCCGGTCGCGCTGACCACCAGCCATTGCCCGCCGGTATCCGAATCGCGGAAGCGTCGCCGTTCGTGCCTGACGCGACCGTTGTGAACCTGTGCGGTCATTTCGTCGTTCAGCGCGGGCGCTACGACGGTGAGTTCGGCACCGGCGGACAAGAGCAGGCGCGCCTTGCGTGCGGCGACGGCGCCGCCGCCGACGAGCAGGCAAGGCTTGCCTTCGAGCCGTAGAAATGCCGGGAAGTAGTCCACTGAAAGTCTCGGGTGCAACTATCGCAACTATAGACAGTGATGCCGTCTCCCAAAAAGACGGAGTATTTCTGCCGATATGCAACTGTGTTATATAGCGCGCTTCGTGTTCATTACATCAAATTGCCGGATGGCCGAAACGAATACCCGTTTCGCGGGTCTGAGTTCAGATCGCAGCGGCAAGCGAGAATCATGAAATTACAACAACTCAAATATTTGCTGGCGATCGTAGACAACGGCTTGAACATAACCGCAGCGGCGGACCGGCTGTACACATCGCAGCCCGGTGTCAGCAAACAGCTCAAGTTACTCGAAGAAGAACTCGGATTGCAGTTGTTCACGCGCAAGGGCAAGAGTCTCGGGGGGATTACGTCGGCGGGGGAACAGGTGATCGCCCGCGCGCGACTGATCATGCAGGAAGTGGACAACATCAGAAGCCTCGCTTCGGACTATTACGACGAGGAAGAAGGCACCTTGTCGATTGCAACGACGCATACGCAGGCGAGATACGTACTGCCGGACATCATCGCCGAGTTCCGCAAGCGTTATCCCGGCGTCAGCCTGAACCTGCACCAGGGCACATCGGAACAGATCGCGGACATGGTCAACGCCAACGAGATCGACTTCGCGATTGCGACCGGCTCCAAGGCCTTGTTCGACGATCTGCTGCTGGTGCCGAGTTATCACTGGGATCGAAAGATCATCGTTCCGGCGGATCACGCGCTCACCAAAATCGATCGCAAGATCACGCTCAATGATCTCGCGGAATACCCGCTGGTGACCTATGTGTTCAGCTTCGGCGGTCAATCCTCGCTGAAACGCGCTTTCGCCGAGCAGGGACTCGAGCCCGACGTGGTTTTCACGGCGCGCGACGCCGACGTGATCAAGACCTACGTGCGGATGGGGCTCGGCGTCGGCATCGTTGCCAGCATGGCCGACGATTGCGACGATCGTAACGACCTGGCCGCAGTCGACGGCGTGGGCCTGTTCCCCCGCAGCACCACCTGGATCGGTTTTCGCCGCGACGCGGTCATGCGCCGGTACATGCTGGATTTCGTCAAATTGTTTGCACCGCACATCACTGCCGACCAACTCGAACAAACCCGGCATGCGCGCTCGCAGCAGGAAATCGACGAGCTGTTCGCGGACGCGGAGCTACCGACCCGCGGCGGCTGCGGCGATGGAATCACCGTCGCGGCCTAGAGAATCCTCTAAAGAGAATCCTCTAATAGGAGGTCCTCTATTAGGAAATCCTCTATAGGTACGCTCGCTAGGGAGCCTCTGCCGACATTCAACCAGCCTGGCCGAAATTCATTTCGTGCAGGCCGCACTCACGCCTCAAGCCGTTGAATCGGGTTGCCTCGCTCGAAGCCGCCTCGTGGATCGTCTTGGTCGTGTGCACGTCGCCGATCGAAACATAACCCTGGTGCCAGAGCGGGTGATAAGGCAGATCGTGCCGAACGAGGTAACGATGCACGTCCCTGTCGCTCCAGTCGGCGATGGGATGCACCTTGAAGCGACTGCCCTGCGCTTCGATCAGCGACCGATCGCGCCGCGTGGAGGCCTGTGACCGGCGGATACCCGCGAACCAGGTTCCGACCTCCAGTGTGTCCAGCGCCTGTTGCATCGGCCCGACCTTGTTCTCCTGGTTGTAAGCCTCGACGCCTTCGAGCCCCTGTTCCCAGCGCCGGCCGTGGCGCGCTTCCTGCCAGGCCGCCGACACGCCCGCGCTGAACACCTTCAGGTTCAGGTCGAGTTGCTCGGTCAAGCGATCGATGAAGCGATAGGTCTCGGCAAACAGGTAACCGGTGTCGATCAGCACCACCGGAATACCCGGCTTGTGCCGCTGCATCAGATGCAACATGACCGCTGCCTGCGCACCGAAGCTGGAACTGACGACATGATTGCCCGGCAGGGTCTCGAGCGCCCATGCCACGCGCTCGTCGGCGGTCATCGGCTCGAGTGTGCTTTCACCGCTTGCGATTGCCGCGGTTGCTGCATTGGGGCCGGGCGATTCTCCGGGTTCGTGCATCTTGACGCCTCAGACCGTTGCGGTATGGAAATCGCGGCCGCGCCGCACTTCGGGCACGATCGCCTCGCGCACGAGGAAATCGCCGAAACGCTCGCCGGACCGGCGCTTCTCGGCGTAACTACCGAACAGCGGCCGCAGCGCGGCCAGGATTTCCCGTTCGTCGATGTTCTCCCGATACGGGCTGTTCAATCGCTCCCCCGCGAATCCCGCGCCCAGGTACAGGTTGTATCGGCCAGGACCCTTGCCGACGAGCCCGATCTCGGCGATGTAGGGCCTGGCACAACCGTTCGGACAGCCGGTCATCCGGACTGTGATCGGTTCCTCGGACAGCCCCAGGGCGGCCATCTCCTCGTCGATGCGGTCGATCAGGGACGGCAGATAACGTTCGCTTTCCGCCATCGCCAGCCCGCAGGTCGGGAAGGCCACGCAAGCCATCGAGTGCAGCCTGAGCGGCGTCGCCTGGCTGTCGTTGGCGATGCCGTATCGGTCCAGCAATTCGACGACCGCGGCCTTGTCGCCGTCGGCTACTTCGCTGACGATCAGATTCTGATTCGGCGTCAAGCGGAAATGGCCGCGATGCGCGCGGGCCAGCGCCCGCAAACCCGACATCAGCGGCAAACCGTCGAAGTCCGCCACCCGGCCGTTTTCCACGAACAGGGTGTAATGCCAGTTGCCCTGCTCGTCGCGCTGCCAGCCGTAGACATCGCCGTTGCCGGTAAACTCGAAGCTGCGGGGCTCGGCAATCGTCGCACCGGACCGGCTTGCAACTTCCCGGCGAAACCAGTCGAGCCCCCGGTCGTCTATCGTGTATTTGAGCCGCGCATGTTTGCGATCGGTCCTGTCGCCGTGGTCGCGCTGGGTCGTGACTACTGCCTCGGCCACCGGCAAGACGTCTTCGCGCTCGACGAACCCCATCACGTCGGCAAGCCTCGGATAGGTCCCGGTCTCGCCATGTGACATGCCCATGCCGCCGCCGACGGTCACGTTGTAGCCGACGAGTTCACCCGCCTCGACTATCGCGATGAAACCCAGATCCTGTGCGTAGACGTCGACGTCGTTTTGCGGCGGCACGGCAAAAGCGGTCTTGAACTTGCGCGGCAGGTAGGTATTGCCGTAGATCGGCTCGGCCTCATCCTCGGCCCCGCGCGGCAGGACGCCGGCAGGCGGCTGAGCCTCGTCCTCACCCTCTCGTGGGGAGGAGATATCACCTTGATTCAGCTTGGCTTCGACCGCGCTCTTTCCCGGGGATGAGATATCACCTTGATTCAAATTGGCTTGATCGACGTCGAGCTTCTCGCCGTCCAGCCAGATCTCGTGGTAGGCACGCGTTGCCGGCGTCAGGTGCCGGCTCAGCTCGCGGGCATCGGCCAGCACCGCCTGATACACGGCGGAGCGCATCGGCAAGGGCGGCGACATGACGTTTCGGTTGACGTCGCCGCAAGCGGCCAGCGTGTCCATCATCTGCGAATTGATGTCGGCGATGCTTTGCTTGAGATTCCGTTTCAACACGCCGTGCAGTTGCAGCGCCTGCCTGGTCGTGATCCGGATCGAACGATTCGCGTAGCGGTTGGCGATGTCGTCCATGTTCAGCCACTGCGCCGTGCTCAGCACGCCCCCGGGCACGCGCGCGCGAATCATGAAGCTGTAGTCGGGCTCCAGGCGCCGTCGCTGGCGTTCGGCGCGTACGTCGCGATCGTCTTGCTGATAGATACCGTGAAACTTGGACAGTTGGGTATCGTCCTCGGCCAGCGCGCCGGTAACCGGGTCGGCCAGACTTTCGGCGAGCGTGCCGCGCAAGCGCCGGCTGGCGTTCTTGATGCGCTCGACGTCGCTTTGCGGCGCATCCGCCATCAGTACACGTCCCGTTGATAGTGTCCGGACCGGCGCATCGCCTTCAGGCGCGCTTCCGCCGCCGCCGGGTCCAGCCCGCCGTGGGCCGTCAGCACCTCGCGCAGCGCTTCGTGCACGTCGCCGGCCATCTGCTTGGCGTCGCCGCAAACATAAACCCGGGCGCCGCGCTCCAGCCACTCGTAGACGTCGGCGCCGCGCTCGGCGATTCGGTGCTGAACGTAGATCTTGTCGGCCTGGTCGCGCGAAAACGCCACGTCGAGCCGTCCGAGGCTGCCGTCGCGAAGATGCCGGCGCCATTCGAGCTGGTACAGGAAATCGTTGCGCAGCTCGCGGTTGCCGAAAAACAGCCAGCTATCGCCATCGGCGCCGCGTTCGGCGCGCTCCTCGACGAAGGCCCTGAACGGCGCCACACCGGTTCCCGGTCCGATCATGATGATCGGCGTCGAGTCGTCGTCCGGCAGGCGAAAACGGGGATTCCGTTCGACGTAGACGCGAACCCGGTCGCCGGCCGCCACCCGGTCGGCGAGATGGGTCGAGGCGGCGCCCCAGTGTTCGCGGCCGAAGGCCCGATACCGAACGGCGGCGACCGTCAGATGGACCTCGTCGGGATTGGCTTCGAGACTCGACGCAATCGAGTAACTTCGAGCCGCAAGCGGCCTGAGTGCTCGGACCAATGCAGGCGCGTCGATTTTCGCCGGATACTTGCGAACGACGTCGATGACCTGGTGTGTTTCCATGGTTTCGCGTAACGCAGCGCGGCCGTCGTCCCGCAACAGTCGGGCAAGCGCCTCGTCGCCGCAGAGTTCCGCCCAGGTCTTGAGAAAACCCTGATTCAGCGCGGTGATCTCGAGCTCGTCGGACAAGGCTTCGGCCAGTGTCATGGTATTGCCATCGATCTCGACGGACCGGTCGCCGTCGAGCTCCAGGACGTCCAGGAGTTCGGCAACCAGCGCGGGCGGGTTGGATATCAGCACGGCCAGCGAGTCGCCGGGCTCGTACCGGATGCCGGAGCCTTCGATCGACAGCTCGATGTGACGTACGTCCCGGCCCGCATCCGAGGTCGTGATCTGCTGGTTGGCCAGCACTTCGGCTTCGAAGGGCCGGTGTTTGTCATAGGCGTCGGCAGAGCTCGTGCTGGGTACGGCATGCAGTTGCGGTTGTGCCGCGGCTTTAGCCGGCAGCAACTCCGGAAGGCCCGCAAGCACCGATTGCGACCAGCCCGCCGCGGGCGCCGCGAAATCCACGTCGCATTCGACCGTCGGCGCGATCCGTTCGGCACCGAGTTCGGCGAACCTGCGGTCGAACTCACGTCCGGTCTCGCAGAAATTGACGTAGCTGCTGTCGCCGAGCGCGAGTACCGTGAATTTCAGGTGCTTGAGCGACGGCGCCCTGTCCGACATCAGGTATTCGTGAAACAGTTCCGCGTCGTCGGGCGGATCACCCTCGCCGTGGGTGCTCACGACCAGGCCGAGCAGCGATTCTTTCCTGAGCTGCGCCGGCCGGTAGCCGGCCAGGCTGCCGAGCTTGACCTCATGACCCTGCTGGCGGGCGCCCGCCGCCAGCTCCTCTGCGACACGTTTGCCGTTGCCGGTTTGCGAGCCGTACAACACCGTCAGGGTCGGCGCCTGCCGCTCCACAGGCGTTGCGGGCGCCGTCGCGGGCCGAGTCCCGCGCGCGGCGAGACCTGCAGCGTAGCCGCTGACCCAGTGGAGCTGCTCCGGGGTCAGCCCGTCGACGGCGGCCGCAACGCGGTTCGTCTGCTCCGGGTCGAGCACCGTGGGTAATGTCTGTGCCGCGCTCGGGCTCATCGTCGGAACTCCGTATCAGGGCGGGACTAAGGGACGGCGCTCCTCTAGGAGTCACCGGCCGTGGATGCCGAAACCCTAATCGGCGCCCGGGTGTCGCAGAACGATTTTGTGCTTATCCGTATATAACCCAGGGGAATTAACCGGCGATATCGTGAGCCGGCACACCGGAATCGACCAAGCCGGGCCAAGGCACGCGACAGTTTGTCGACCGGCAGGAATGGATCGGCGCAAACAGTCGGCCGTCCGCGGCTTCGGGCGGATCAGTAGATGCGAGTACCGCCGTGGCGCTTGCGACTGCGATAGTCCACCCACCACAGCCCGGCGAGGAACCCGCCGACCAGACAGGCGAGAGCGGCGCCGGCAACCCAGTTGAGCGGCAGACTGAACCGGAATTGTTCCTGATGCCGCCTGAGATCGGCATTGTCGGCCTCTAGCTCGGTAATTCGCAGTTCGCGCCGGTCGGCGTCGGATGTAAGGCCATCGACCTCGAGCCTGAGCGCGTCGATTTTCGCGGCGGGATCGGCAAGGGACCGGCGCAGCGCTTCGAGCTCCGCCGCAATCCGGTCCGCTTCGGCCCGGGTTTCGGCAACCACGAGTCTTGCCGGCTTCTCGGTGACCAGATAGGCCGCCTTGACATAACCTGCGGTACCGTCCGGCAGGCGGACGTGCGCGTAATTCCGGGTCCGCGACAGGATTTCGATCTCCTGACCGGATTCGAGCGTGCGGAAGGCCCGGTCGCTGGTGTCTTCGGCCCGGTGTAGTCCCAACCTGAGGTTGTCCGTGACGTAGGCCGTCTCGGCCGCCACGGTCAGAGGGATGACGAACAGCAGTGCCAGTACCAGGCGCATGGCGAATCTCCGTGTGCGGCCGGATTCTACTACAGCCATCGCCCGCGGCCAGGGCTGCGATCCGCGACGCGGCGGGAACTACCGGCGGTCCGGCTTTCTGATGCCGTGCGCGCGGATTCGATCGGCCAGCGTAGTCGGCTTGACGCCGAGCAGCGCCGCGGCGCCGCCCTCTCCCGAGACCCGCCAGTCGCTGCGTTCGAGCGCCGCGATGAGATTGCGTTTCTGGAACTCGCGCATTTCGGTCTCGTCGAGCACACCGTCGCCGACCGGCTCGTCCGGCGGCGGCATCGGCTCGCCGGCCGTCGAGCCCGGCAGCGACTGTTCGAGCTTAAGGTGTTTTCCGGGGGAGAGGATCACGGCGCGCTCGATGACGTTCTTGAGCTCACGAACGTTACCCGGCCATTCGTAGGCGCGTAATTGTTCGGCCTGGCGCCGCGTCAGGCTCATCGGTTCGCGGCCGAAATCCTTGAGGGTTTGCGCCAGGAAATCCTGCGCGAGCTGGATCACGTCGTCGCCGCGCTCCCTGAGCGGCGGCACCTCTACCGGGAACACGCTCAGACGATAGAACAGGTCCTCGCGGAACGTGCCCTCGACGATCAGTTGCTCGAGATTGCGATTGGTCGCCGCAATGACGCGAACGTCCACTGAACGGGTGACGTCGTCGCCCACGCGCTCGAATTCGCTCTCCTGCAGGACACGCAACAGCTTGCCCTGGAGTTCCAGCGGAATCTCGCCGATTTCGTCCAGAAAGATCGTGCCGCCGTCGGCAAGCTGGAATCTTCCGATACGGTCGCGATGCGCGCCGGTGAACGCGCCGCGGACGTGTCCGAAAAACTCGCTTTCGAACAACTCCTTCGGTATCGAGGCGCAATTGACCTTGACCAGCGGCCCGTCGGACCTCGGGCTCTTGGCGTGGATGGCGCGCGCCACCAGCTCCTTGCCGACGCCGGACTCACCGAGCACGAGCACGCTGGCCGGCGTATCGGCGACGGCCTCGACCCGCCTCAGCATGCGCTGCAGGGCGGGACTGGTGCCGACGATGCGACCGAACTGGAGCGCAACGTTGACTTCCTCCCTGAGATAATCGCGCTCGTTCTCGAGTTCCTCACGCAAGCGGCGATTTTCGGCGAGCGCCTGGCGAAGCTCGCGCTCGGCGCGCAGTGTCTGGGTCACGTCCTTGGATGCAACCAGCAGGTTGTCGACCTTACCCTCGGCGTCCCGATTTGCGATCGCGGATACGAGCAGATCGAGTATGCGGCCGTCCCGGGTGACCATCTGCCGCTCGACGTTGTTGAACTCGCCGGCAGCGACCCGCCGGCGTAACTGACCGCCGGCGTGCCGGCGTTTGTCGGCATCGCTGAAGAACTCCGTGATCGGCCGGCCGATGACTTCGTCCCGCCTGTAACCGAGCTTCTGCAGCCAGTGATCGGTGACCGTGACGATGTGGCCGTTCCGATCGACCGTGTGCAGCATCGCCGGCGTCGATCGATACAGGGTTCGGTACTTGAAATTGGCGCGCGCCTCGTCGGCGATTTCGGTGTAAAACGCAACCGTGCGAACGTATCCGCCCTCCGGATCGTGTTCGACGACGGCATTGGTACGGCAATCGATCGTCTCCCCGGCCTTGGTCACGAAGGCGACCGGCTGGTTTTTGAGCTCGCCGGTACGCCTGAGCATCGGCATGAACTCGGTGACGACACGCCGGGCGCTGTCGGCCGTCATGAAGTCGCCGGGCGCGCGTCCGATCATCTCGGCCCGGTCGAAACCGAGCCGCTCGATCAGCATATCGTTGACGTCGAGAAAAACCCCGTTTTCGCCGATCGCCGCGGCCATTGCCGGCACCTTGCGAAACAGCGACCGATAGTCGTCGAGCGGATTCATGCCGCCAGCATAAACGAAATTCCGTAAATCCGCCTACGATATTTCGTAACTAACGAAATATCGTGACGGCAGTAAACTGCTTAATCCGCTGTTTTAAAAAGAGAAATTGAGTTGGCACGCCTTATGCATTAGACGAGACATCTCTGGCTACAATGCGGCGCAACGCGCCGCGCGGGACATCATAAGGAACAGTCATGTCAGCGCAGAAAATCAGGAATGGAATCGGTCTAGCCGGTGCCTTGCTCGCCGTCGTCGCGATCGCAGTGACGGACAGGTCCGACAACCGCGGGATCGTCGAGATGACGTTTCCGGTACCGGGCGCCACGGAGTCGGCGGCGGCTCGGAGCCGGATCTTCGCGGAAACGGCGAACCGTGAGGCGGCGGACATCGCCAGTCGCGCCATCGCGGACAGCGTGCAGGAGGCGCTTGATAAGCGGCTGGAAGCCCCAAATAAAGAGATCATGGTAGCCAGCCGCTGATTGCCGCTGGCTGCCGGATCGGTGCGTCGTCGCGCAGGTTTTCTCTCCCCCCCGATTACCTGTGCCTGCCGTACGCATCGAAAACGGGCTGATTGGAAGACCAGCCCTGAAACGGGCCAGGAAGGCCCGGCGGCATCCCCCCTGCCGTTAAACTCTGGGCGCCGGAGTCCGCTCCGTGTCGGACCGGCCCGCTGATTCAGTCTTAGGTTTCAGCACTCCGGCGCCTTCTTTTTTGCCCTGCCCGTCGTCGCCCGTTCAGCCCGTTCGTCCTCAGTCCCGCGCCTTTGCCTTTGCCCGTTTCGCCTCGATCGCAGGTCCCGTCAGGATTCGGCGCGATCACGATGCGCCTCGGCGCGTTTGGCGCGGTTGCCGGCGTTGCTGTTGCTGATGCGCTCCCGGACATGTCTGAGCCAGCGACGTGCCCAGGCGAATTCGATGCCCAGGATCGCGAGACCGACGGGTATGGCGATGATTGCCGGACCCGGAAATACGATCATGACGATGCCGATCAAAAGCACCGTCGAACCGACGGCGATGACGACGATTCGTCTCGCGGTCCTGTAGGTCACGTCGATGACTTTACGCATCATCCGGGTTCACCCTTGCCGAGTCGGCGCGATGCGACAGACTATAACCAAAAACCTTACCCAAAAACGTTACCAAAAACGCCACCGATCGATGTCGAACTCGTGGTGCGTGGGTGCCTGGCGCGCCACTAACGCAATCCCCTGCTAATCGTCTACCTCTAATCGTCTACCTCTAATCGTCCGCTTCTAATCGTCCGCTTCTAATCGTCCGCTTCGGCGGTCGCCAGTCGCGCGGCCAGGAAATCCACCGTCTCCCGCCAGGCGTCATCGGCAACCGCGGCGTCGTATCCCTCGGCCTTGGGATTTGCGAAGGCGTGACGGACACCCGGGTAAACCCGGATCGTATGTTGCTTGTCCAGCCGTGACATCGCCGCCTCGAAAGCCCGGACCGCGTCGACCGTCACGCCGCGGTCGTCGCCCGCGAAAAGCCCCAGGACCGGCGCGGTAAGCGCTGCGAGCCTGGTCTCGTCGTCGGTCACCTGGCCATAATAGAGGACGGCCGCGTCCAACTCGTCGGGGAATTGCACGGCGGTCTCGAGCGCCAGTCCGCCGCCCATCGACCAGCCGAGCACGCCGATACGCGGCGCGCCGCCCACCGAAGCCACGAACTCATGCGCCTGACGGATATTGGCCGATGCGAATTCCGGGTTCTCCAGCACGCCCTGCATCAGCAGCCGGGCGCCGGCCACGTCATCGGCCGTTTCGCCATGGAACAGATCGACCGCGAGCACGATGTAGCCTTCGGCCGCCAGCCGCGCCGCCGTATCGCGCATGTGATCGTCGAGCCCGTACCAGTCGTGGATCGCGATCACGGCCGGCAGGGGGACGACCATGTCGGCCGGAAACACGAAATAACCGTAAACCAGTTCCTCGTCGACCTCCGCGTAAGGCAGAACTTCCGAGACCAGTTCCCGCTGCGGTTCGGCCGGGGACGGCTCGGCGGGGACGGGACTCGCCGCTTGATTCGCCGCCGCTCCCGTCTCGGCAGCCGGATCGGCCGGGGCTGGTTTGTCGCAGGCACTCAACAGCAAGGAGACGACGAGAGCGGAGGCCGCGGAAAGACGGCGGTACACGGTACGGTCGGACATGGGATTTTCCTGGGTTTTTCGCAGTGTAATCGAAACCCCCGCCGATAAAACAGCGCCCGCGCCACAAGCGAACAGCGCGGACACGAACGTGGAATGCGCTGGCGTTCCGTGTTTTCGTCGCAGCCGACGGAAAACCGTCGAAGCCCGACGACTACCAGGGCTGACGGCCGTCATTCAAAACCAGTAGACTCCCGCAGTCCGCCGGCCCGTAGCCGCAATCACGGAGTAACGGAGTACGAGATGAACGATCTATCGAGACTTGCCAACATGGCCGAGATCCTGAGCGCCATCATCGTCGTCGGCGGCGTGTTCTTCGCCGTGATGCAGATGCGACAAATCCGGCAACAGCGGCGTGAGCTGGCCGCGATCGAGTTGTTCCGCTTTTTCGGCAACCCGGAGTTCGCCCCCGCGTACAAACACGTGCTGCTGCTGCCGCCCGGATTGGGGGCGTCCGCGCTGCGCGAGTGTCACCCCGATAGCGAGAACGCCGCGATGCTGATCGCCACGACGATGGAAAACATCGGCGTCATGATGTTCAAGCGCATCGTGCCGTTTCTGGTGGTCAACAGCCTGATCGGTACCAGCGCCGTGACGCTCTGGCACAAGCTGGAACCCTGGGTGAAAGACCTGCGCGCCGAGCTCGATCAGCCGTCGGCGTTCGAGTGGTTCCAGTGGCTGGCGGAGAAACTCGAGGAGCACAGGCGCGACGACCACGCGCCGGCCTACGAGGCGTTCCGGGGCTGGAAGCCGTCCCGGCTGACCAACGAAATCTGAGCGGACCGCTGCGCCGACATGGCCGAGCCGCCGCTAATCGACATTCGGAATGCGACCGTCTGGCGCGGCTCGACCCGGGTGTTCGAAGCGCTGAATCTGACGATTCCGCAACATCAGCACGTCGCCGTATTGGGACCGAACGGTTGCGGCAAGACCACGCTTCTCAAGACCATCAATCGGGAGTTGTACCCGGTCGTCCGCGCCGATAGCTGGATCCGAGTGCTCGGCAGCCGGCGAGGCAACGTCTGGGAGCTCAGACGCCATCTGGGGCTCGTGTCGCACGACCTGCACAGCCGCTACGATCCGGACAGCACGGCGATCGATGTCGTGGTTTCCGGTTTTCATTCCAGCATCGGCGTCCACGGCCTGCTCGCAAAACGCGTCGAATCGGGACAAGTCGAGGCGGCCGAACGCATACTCGCCGAACTGGGCATGCGCGATTTCTTTGACATACCGTTCCGGCGCATGTCCACGGGCCAGCAACGCCACTGCCTGCTGGGCCGTGCGCTGGTCCACGACCCGCATACGCTGATTCTGGACGAGCCGATGGCGGGCCTGGATTTCGCGGCGAGCTTCGACTACCTGCATCGGCTTCGCCGGCTCGCCCGTGCCGGCCGGACCATCGTGCTGGTAACCCATCACCTGAGCGACATACCGCCGGAAGTAGACCGCGTCGTCCTGCTCAAGACCGGCCGCGTCGTCGCCGACGGCCCAAAATCCGAGGTATTGACGGCGGAACGGCTGAGCGAGGTTTACGAAACGTCGATCCAGGTTGCCCGGATCGACGGTTTCTTCCTCGCATATCCTGGCTGAGGCCGGGCAAGCAACCCATTTGTTCTACCGCTTTGTCCTACCGGCTTCGAAGCCCCGAAAACGTGATCTGTTACAACGCCTGTTTCCGTTTCCGGCCATATGCTTGCAGGATGTCGAAGGTAGTGCGCACGATACTTGCCGGCCTGCCCCTGGTCATCGTTCCGGCAGTCGCCGCCGAGCCGGCCCCGAACACCGGAATCGCGAGTGTCGTCGGAAGCATCGGAACCGCCTTGTTCCTGTTTGCGCTGGCTGCGGCGCTGGCGTCGATCCTGGTATTCCGGAGGTCCGCGACGGCATTGGCTCGCATGGCAGTCCGCCGGCTCGGCGAGTTTCGTATCCGGCGCGCGTTGGCACGCGACAGCGAAGCGGTGCTGCACGACTTCGTATTACCCGGCGCCTACGGCGGCCTGATCAGCATCGATCACGCGGCAATGACCGCCAGCGGGATACTGTGTATCCAGAGCAAACATTACAACGGCGTCGTCTCCGGCGATCGGGACGAACCGCAGTGGACTCATGTCGACGGCAGCAGCCGGCGGCGCTTTCTGAATCCGCTGATCCAGAACGAAGGCCGCTCACGCGCGCTGAAGAAAGTGGTGCCGGACGTACCGGTGACGAACCTGGTCGTATTCACCGGTAAGGTCGAGTTTCCGTCGGCGCCGCCCGCCAACGTGATTCATGTCGGCGAGCTCGAAAGCTATATCGCCAAATGCGCCAAATGCGTCTCCGGGCCGAACCGGATCGAGGACCGCGACACGGCATGGCTGTCTCTCGAGGCCGCCGCGCTGACGGACGAGGCGACTCGCAAGGATCTCGCCGCGCAGCTCGGCTTCGGCTGACGCGGCGCAACACGCGACGGCCCGGGCTATGCTCTATACTTCGGCGCGTCAGAAGCTGCGGGACGCGCGCGTCGCATGGAGACACCGACAACCCTGCTCTCGTCACCCGCCGGGATGCGCGCGGTAAGGATTGCACGAAGATCGCTTGCGATCTTCGTGGCAGCCACAGCGTTCCTGGCCGCCTTGTCGGCGCTGTTGTGGAACGATCGGGTCGAACTCGACCGGCTGGGGCTCGAGACGGCGGATACCGCGCCGCAGCCGGGCGCCGTCAGCCTCACCTGGTTCGGCGTTTCGACCCTGTTGTTCGACGACGGCGAAACCCAGATCCTGATCGACGGCTATTTTTCGAGACCCGGACTCGCCGATATCCTGTTCGACCGGCCGGTCTACAACGACGCGGCCACGATCAACTACGTGCTCAACGAGTATCGAATGCGCAGGCTCGCGGCGATCATTCCCGTACATACCCATTACGATCACGCGATGGACGTCGGCGCGATCGCGAATCGCAGCAAGGCGTCGATACTGGGTTCGGTCTCGACCGCCAACGTGGCACGCGGCGCGGGCGTGCCGGAAGACCAGATCGTCGTGGTCGACGCGACGGCCAACGAGTTCCGCTTCGGCCAGTTCTCGGTGCGCCTGATCGAATCGCTGCATGCGCCTTCCGGCTGGCGCGGCAGCGTGCCCTTCGACGGCAACGTCGACGAGCCGCTGGCCATGCCCGCCGAGGTCTCGTCGTGGCGCGAAGGCGGCTGCTATTCGATCGTGATCTCGCATCCGCAGGGAACCGCCATCGTGCAGGGAAGCGCCGGCTTCATCGAAGGCGCACTCGACGACGTCGAAGCGGACGTGGTCCTGCTCGGTGTTGCGATGCTCGACGGCCTGGGCCGGAAATACGCGGAGCGGTACTGGCAGTCCCTGGTGACGGCCACCGGCGCGGCCTACGTCATCCCGATCCATTTCGACGACGTCACGCGACCTTTCGGCGAGATACGGTCACGGCCGAAGATCGTCGACAACCTGGGCCGAACCGTGTCGTGGCTGAAAGCGTTCCGCGACGACTGGGATCCGGACACACGCATCGTCCTGCCGCCTTTCGGGCGGCCCATCGCACTCTATCCGTTACCGGAAACACCCGAAGCCTGACGCGACACGGTGCCGGGCTCATGAAGCTCGTCGAGCTCGTCGATCGACAAGGCGCCGTCGACCAAACGCTGCTTCTCACCGCGGCTCAAGCGCTTGATACGGCTTTCGAGCTTTTGCGCGGCGTCGCGTTCGCCGGCGACGCAATCGAACACGAGCTCGAACGGCGCACGGCCGCGCAGGTATTTGGCGCCGCGACTGCCGCAGGCGTGCTCCCGGAGACGCCGTTCGACGTCGGTCGCAATGCCGGTGTACAGGCTGCCGTCCGAGCAGCGCAGCATGTATAAACGGAAGACCTGCCCGCTCAAGCCGTGCCGCCAACCAAGACGTCGCCAAGCACACGGAAGGCGCCGGCTTCGAGGCTCGCCAGGTTCTCCGGCGTCTCCTCGAAGCTCAGCACGAATTCGTGGCCGCCGAACAGCTCGGTGGGCTCGCGCGCAAGCAGGGTCAGGGTGTTGCCGACCAGCCTGGCCTGGCTCAGGAACTCCTTGCCACCAACCTGCCGGTCGTCGATCTCGATGTGCAGCGTCTCGTCGAAGTCGTCTTCGATCGTGCGCACGATCAGCAAGTAGCGATCGATGTCGCCGTGTTCGCCGGTCTGCGCGAAAAACAGCATGGTCGCACTGTCGCGGACGTCGAATGCAACGGTGTCGTAGTGGTGGTTGTTGGACATCAAACTCTCCCGGACCGCCCGGCAGAACAGTCTACGCGAGCAGCGGCTGCGATGGGAAACCGGTATCTGGGAAACCGGTATAGCGGCATCAGGCCGCACGCTCCCCTGCCCCCAGGCATTCGCCGATCCGCCGGTCCTTGCGCTCCCACAAGCCTGTCAGCCAGCGATGCACCTCGCGGCGGTACTCCCGGTCGTTCCGATAATCGCCGGCAACCAGCGCCTGATCGACCACGAGCCTGTCGGCGTGCAAGACCACCCGGACCCGGTCGCCGCAACACATGCCCCAGAAAGAGGGTATACCGTCCGGGTAGACGAGGGTCACGTCCAGCACGGCGTCGAACAGCTCACCCATCGCGGACAGTGCGATTGCAACGCCGCCGGCGCGCGGCATCAGCAGGTTCTGGAAGGGGGAATCCTTTCTTGCGCGCTTCTCCTCGCTGTAGCGGGTCCCCTCGACGAAGTTGATGACCGAAGTCGGCGTGTGGCGAAACTTCTCGCAAGCCTTGCGGGTTGCCTCAAGATCCCGTCCCTTTTGTCCGGGGTGCCGCGCCAGATAGGACGGCGAATGGCGGCGCATGAACGGCATGTCCAGCGCCCAGAAACCGAAACCGAGCAGCGGAAACCAGATCAACTCCTGTTTGAGAAAGAACTTGAGCAATGGGATACGCCGGTTGAACGCCGCCTGCAAGACCAAGATGTCCACCCAGGACTGGTGATTCGAGACGACCAGGTACCAGCCTTGCCGATCCAGTTCGCCGGATACGTCCGCGACCCAGTCGCGGCTGCCGGCGTCCTCGAGTATCCATGTGTTGACGCTGATCCAGTGCTCCACGACCCCCATCAGCAGCCGGTTCACGACGACCCGCGGCCGGTGCAGCGGCACCGCCAGTTTGACGATCGCGAGCAGGAACAAGGGCACGAACCAAAAGACCGTATTCAAGGCCAGGAGACCGAACACGGCCACGCCGCGGATTTGTCGGAGCAAAGATCGCAAAGCGGCGCCGCCACCGTCTTGAATGCCGCGCCTAGTCTGACGGCCATGCGCCGACGACGCAAACCGGCTTGCCGCAACCGGTGCCTTGGAGTAACGTCGAAAGCGTCCCGGTCGAACCCGAATTTGAGGGCCTGCCAACGCGATGCGAGTGACGCCCGTTGAGCCCCGAGCCGCGCCCGTCAAAGCGCTAGGAGCATAGTTTGATGACTCCAGATAAGCTACGAAAAGATAAGCGACGAAAAACGCCGAGTTGCCCGGTTTGGCGCTCAAACCGAATGGCTGGGTGTAAGTGATTACGCTTTCGATCAACGGCGAGGGACGAACACTCGACGTCGATCCGACGACTCCCCTGTTGTGGGTATTGCGCGACTATGCCGGTTTGACCGGCACCAAGTTCGGCTGCGGGATCGCGCAATGCGGAGCCTGCACGGTGCTGATCGACGGCACTCCGACCCGTTCCTGCGTATTGCCGGCAGCCGCTGCTGCCGGCCGTGCAGTCACGACGATCGAAGGCCTCAATCGCGGCAGACCGGGGTTACATCCGCTGCAACAAGCCTGGATCGACGAACAGGTGCCGCAATGCGGTTATTGCCAATCGGGGCAGATCATGGCGGCGGCGGCGCTGCTGAACGGCAACCCGGAACCGGACGACCGGGCGATCGATGTGGCGATGAGCGGCATCATCTGCCGCTGCGGCACGTATACGCGTATTCGGCGCGGTATCAAACGCGCCGCGCTGGCGATCCGGGCGGAGGGTGCCAATGAAGCCGAGGACGGGGCAACCGGCCCGCCGGGCGGAGGCACCGACGATGGGTAAATGGTCGCGACGCGCCTTTATCACCGCAGGCATTGCCGCGGGCGGGATCGTCGTATTCGGCGTTGCGATCCGGCGCGGCGATCTCTCGCCCAAGATTGCCGCACTGGTCGCCGACGAAGGCGATTCCCTGTTCGACGTCTGGCTCAAGATCGCTCCCGACAACACGATCACGGCGATCATCCCGCATGCCGAAATGGGCCAGGGCGTGCATACGGCACTCGCGATGATGCTCGCCGACGAACTCGACGCCGACTGGTCGACGATGCGCTTCATCGAGGCGCCGGCCGTCGGGCAGTACGCCAACTACACCCTGGGCCGCGGTTTCGTCATGGGGGACGCGGACATTCCCGGCTGGTTGGTCGATAGCGTGGATGGTTTTTTTCATACGATCACGCGGGCGATGAAACTGCAGGTGACCGGCGGCAGCATGTCGGTCAGGATGACCGGACAGATCGCCATGCGCGTGACGGGCGCGGCAACCCGCGCGGTGCTGCTGGAAGCCGCGGCGCGGCAGTGGCAGGTGGAGACCCGGGAACTGGCGGTCCGCGACGGCCGGGTCCGACACGCGGCCAGCGGCCGCAGCGCCACTTTTGCCGAACTCGCACCGGCGGCGGCCGAGCTGCCGCTGCCGGACAGGCCTTCGCTCAAGCGCAGCGACCAGTTCCGGATCATGGGTACCTCGCCGCCAAGGTGGGACATCCCTCCGAAGGTCGACGGCAGTGCGGGCTTCGGCATCGACGTGAGGCTCCCGGGCATGAAACACGCGGCCGTGATGGCGGCACCGGTGTTCGGCGACAGGGTGCTCTCGGTGGACCCGTCGTCGGTGCAGGACATGCCTGGGGTGCGCAAGGTCGTCGATCTTGGCGACGCAGTTGCCGTCGTCGCCAACGGTTACTGGCAGGCGCGGCAGGCGCTGAACCGCCTCGACGTCCGTTTCGGCGGCAGCGGTAACGAGAACCGCGAACAAGGCGACATATTCCGGCAGTTCGCCAACGCCCTCGATGCCGCCGACAGCTTGCAAACCGATCACGAGTCCGGCGACGCCGACGCCGTCCTGGCCGCCGCGGACGAAGTCGTGGACGCGGAATACCGGGTGCCGTATCTCGCCCATGCGACGATGGAGCCGATGAACTGCACGGCCTGGGTTCGCGACGGGTATTGTGAGCTCTGGACGGGCTCGCAAAACCCGCTGGACTTCGCGCACGCGGCCGCCGAGGCGCTGGGTCTCGAGACGTCGCAAGTGACGGTGCACAACCAGTACCTCGGCGGCGGTTTCGGCCGGCGCGCTTTCCACGACGTCGCCGTGCAGGCCGCGCGGATTGCCGGCGAGGTCCCGTATCCGGTCAAGCTCCTCTGGTCGCGCGAGGAGGATACCCGCCACGACCATTACCGGCAGGCCAGCGTCAGCCGCTTCCGGGCGGCACTGGATGCGGACGGCATGCCCCGCGCCTGGCACAACGTCTACGTCAACAAATACGATCCCGAGGAAGCGCCGCACATACCCTATGCGATCGCCGACCAGCGTATTGCCTACGTCGAAAGCGAAACGCCGGTACCCTGGGGCTACTGGCGCAGCGTGGATCATTCACTGCATGCGTTTTTCACGGAGTCGTTCATCGACGAGCTGGCGCACGCGGCGGGGCGCGACCCTTACGAATACCGGCGCGAGCTTCTGGCAGGCCAGCCACGCATGCTCGCCGTGCTCGATCTCGCGGCTGAAAAAGCCGGCTGGGGCGACGGGCTCGACGACAACGAGGGCCGCGGTATCGCCATTCACCGGTCCTTCGGCACCATCGTCGCGCAGGTCGTGGACGTCGCCATCTTCGACGGCAAGGCACACTGCAAGCGGGTCGTATGTGCCGTGGACCCCGGCTTCGCCGTGCATCGCGACGGCCTGGCGGCGCAAATGGAAAGCGGCATCGTGTACGGCCTGACCGCGGCGCTGTACGGCGAGATCAGCATACGGCGCGGCGGCGTCGCACAGTCCAACTTCCACGATTACCGGATGTTGAGGATCGACGAAGCGCCCGATATCGAAACTCACATCATCGACGGCGGCGGACGCCTTGGCGGCGCGGGCGAGCCGGGTACGCCGCCTATCGCGCCGGCGTTTGCGAATGCGGTTTTCGACGCAACCGGGGTCCGTATCCGGGAGTTGCCGGTCATTCACCACGACCTGGGCGCTGCCGGGCGCGAGGCGAAGGATGTCGCCTAGCCGACGCACGCTATCGATGGCGAAATTCGCGACAGCGATAGTACCGCGAAGGATACTTGTATGAGCGGCGAACGCATTCGCGAGCTTCTCGCGGAACTTAGCAAGGAACTGCAAGCGACCCCGAACTTCGATCCCGAAATGCGCAAGCTGCTCGAGCAGCTCGATACCGAACTGCATACCGTCACGCCGGACGCACCGGCCTCGGCGCTGGATCGGGCCAAACAACTGGAATCGCGGTTTGCAGCCGAACATCCGGTTGCCGAACGAATCGCCCGCGAGCTGGTTGACCTGCTGGCCAAGATGGGTATCTGAGCCGCTTACTCCGATTCCGTGCCCGGCATCAGCCAGACGACCTCGGTCATGCGGATGAGGCCCGCCGCCAGGAACTTCGGCGGCGCATTTACCAAGTCGTCGTAGGCATCGACGCGCCGGAGGTTCGGCCAGTAAACGCCGACTTCCTCCGGCGCAATCGAAAACGGCGGGCCGTCGCACACCGATTGGTCGTATTCGACGGTGATCAGGAGTTGTAGCGCGTCTTCGGTGAGCAGCGACTTGGTGTGAGCAACGTAGTCGGGGCGGAGTCCGGCGTCCAGCGCAATCAGCGCGCCCCGATCGTAACAGGCGTCGAACGGGCCGCCGCTGGATTCGCTACGGGATTCGCCGCGAAACTCAAAGTAATCGCCGCAGTGGATCGTGATGTCCCGGCGCTTCGCCCGGTAGGTTTTCAACACGCCGTCTTCGATCGTGTACTCGAGTGCGTTTTCTTCGAAAAACGCCTGTACGGCAATCTCGGACAACTCGACGCCGGTGACGGCGTTTCCCCGGTCCGCGAGCCATAACAGATCGGGCGTCTTGCCGCACAGCGGCACGAGCACCCGCCGGCCGCCGGGCGCCCAGTGGCGCTTGAGGCCCCGGTTGCCGCCGGCTTCGTGCCAGCCGGTGCGGCCTACCCGCCAGCGTTCGAGCCAGTTCTCATGCATTCAAAACCCCGATTCCGCAGCACCGCTCGGCCGGCTGACCGGCGCAGTTTACGCTCGCCGGACCGGACGTTACCATGCCCGCCCCGGCAGGCAGCGAGGATCGTAAGGACGATGACGACAGCGATACGTATCGACGGCAAGGCCAAGGCCGCCGAACTGTCGAAGGAGATCACTGCCCGCAGCGAGGCGCTGTTGCGCGATCACGGTATTCGTCCGGGACTTGCGGTCGTCATCGTCGGCGAAGATCCGGCCAGCCAGGTTTATGTGCGTAACAAACAGCGGACGGCCGAGGCCTGCGGTTTCCATTCGGTGCGCCACAGCCTCGCCGAAGACGTGCCCCAGGCCGAGGTGCTGGCGTTGATCGACGAGCTGAACCGGGACGATGCGATTCACGGCATTCTCGTACAACTGCCGCTGCCGGACCATCTCGACGAACAGACCGTCACGCAATCGATACTGCCTGTAAAGGACGTCGACGGCTTTCACTACGTCAATATCGGCAAGCTGACCGCCGGACACGTCGACGACGCCTTCGTCCCATGCACGCCGGCAGGTATCATGCTGTTGATCGAAGATCAGGTCGGCGCCGACCTGTCCGGCCTGAACGCGGTCGTGATCGGCCGCTCGAACATCGTCGGCAAGCCGATGGCCAGCCTTCTGCTCGCCGCCAACGCAACCGTGACGATTAGCCACAGCCGTACCCGGGACCTGGCCGGGGTCGTACGCGGCGCGGACATCGTCGTCGCCGCCGTGGGCCGCGCCAACATGGTCCGCGGCGACTGGATCAAGCCCGGCGCCGTCGTCATCGACGTCGGCATCAACCGGATCGAGGCCGAAGTCGACGGCGAAACCAAGACCCGGCTGACCGGCGACGTTGCCTTCGACGAAGCGATTGAAGTTGCGGCAGCGGTGACGCCGGTACCCGGCGGCGTCGGACCGATGACGATCACGATGCTGATGTCCAATACCCTGCGTTCCGCCAGGCTTGCGGCGGGCGAAGGCGGCTGAAAGCCGGGGCGCACCGCGATGCACGACCCGGATGCCTTTCGCAGCATCCGGCCCAAGCCGGCGACCCGACCATCGTCGTTGGGTATTCCGAGCTCGTCGATCCGCGCCGGCTGAGACCGACGGGATTCCGGATCCGGCGTCAGTGCGAGACCGGGTCCAGGCGAAAGCGAAACGTCCGGCAGTTCTTGATCCCACTGGGTTTCTGGCCGCGCGGTAATGGCCGATAGCTGGACGCGCGAACGGCGCGCATCGACGGTTTTTCGAAGATGCGATGCGTGCTATGACGCACGGCGATCCGGTACGGCCGGCCCTGGGCGTCGATGTTGAAACACACCTCGACCTCGCCCTCGACACGGTCGCGTTTTGCGACGGCGGGATAGTCGGGGACCACCGTGTGCAGCGGCACGCGTTCTTCTTCGCCGGCGTCCGGCATGGCGGGCTCGGCGGCGGCCGGCACCGTCGCGCAAAGCAGCGACAGGATCGCAGAAACGGCGATGGCGGGAATCGTCGGGGGCGCGTCAGTCACCGGCACTACCCTGCGGCGGCTGCCTGCGATCGTCGATCTCGATCCTGGGCGTAACCGGTTCGACCGCGTCCAGCAACAGGGCGCGCACCCGTTTTACCGTGCTTGCATTGGGCGCAATTGCCTCGGCGAATCCGAGATCACGTTCGGCTTCGGCGTAACGCCCGAGCCTGACGTGAATCAAGGCGCGGTTGCTATAGCTACGCCAGTGCCGGTCGCTGAGCTCGATGACGCGGTCGCAGTATTGAAGCGCCGTGTCCAGTTGGTCGAGCAACAGGTAACCGGCGCAGAGATTGGCCCAGGCCTTGATACGTTCCCTGTCGCTGGTGACCCGCGCCAGGCCCTCGAGGGTCAGCCGCACGCCCACCTCGCCGTCACCCTCGATCAAGGCCCTCGCACCGTCGTAGAGCGCCTGGTTGCCGGGCCCGATGACGGTTCTCGTGTTCTCGACCGCCAGCGCAGCCGACGCCAGGCAGCCGCTCACCAACACGACCGCGGCCGCCAGCGGCAACCGGCCGCGGAGGCTCGCACGGCCGCGCACCGGCCGACGGGCGTCGGGGCTCTCTGTCGGGATCGCTTCGCGGCAACCGGTTTTGCCGTCGGCGTACCGCTCGTCTCCTGAAGATTTTGGCGCGTGGTGGATGGGCTCTCCGGCCATTGATCGCTCCGATTACCGACGTGATTCTAGCCCGGAAATCGCACCATCCGGAAATCTCGCCCTTCGAAATTTTCACCCTCCGGAATTTTCGCCCTCCGGAATTTTCGCCATTGGGTACTAAAGCCCGCCGTCGGTGTTGGAGAGCCGCGACAGGCGCTCTGCAATCTCGGCCCGCGCATGCCAGCGGCCGCGCAACATCACGCCGTGGATTCGTTGCGAGTTCCCGATGTCGTCTAACGGGTTCGCATCGAGCAGGACGAGATCCGCCTCCCGGCCGACCTCGATGCGGCCGGTATTCAGGCCCAGAAACCCGGCCGCCGCTGCCGTGCCGGTCTCGAGCGCCTCGAAGGGCGACAATCCGGATTCGACGAGCAGGGCCAGCTCCCTGTGGGTCGAGAATCCGGGTACGTTGAATACCTGCGGCGCGTCCGACCCCAGGAGTATCCCGGCGCCGGAGCGATGCAGCTCCAGAATCAGCCGGCGGCGAAGCTCGATCGCACGGGCGCCGGTTTCGGCGTCGAAACCGCGTTCTTCGAACTGCCGGCGTTTCGCCGCGATCCAGTTCTTCCGGGTCAGCGGCGGCACGTACTGCATCTCCGGCCAGGCGACGATGTCTTCGGCGGGTATGGCCGACACCCGGTATTCGAACAGGGTTTGTGTCGGCACGTTACGCGCGCCCGAAGCCACCGTGGCGGCGACCAGTTCGTCAATGCCGGCCGGATCGGCGTCGTTTGCCAACAGCACGTCGAAAAAGCCCCCATATCCCCCCGACGTGCCGTGGTCGGCCGGCAACAGCGCCGCCAGATAACCGTCTAAATGATCGATCGTGGCGATGCCGGCCGCCAAGGCGCCGCGAACGCCCACCGCCGCCGGAACGTGGCCGGCGAACGGTATCCCGAGTTCCTTGGCGATCTCTGCGATTGCGTGGAACTCGTCCGCGGTCAGGCCCGGATGCAGTTTCAGGAAGTCGTAACCGGCCTCGAACTGGGCGCGAACCTGGCGACGTGCGTCCGCTACGCCGTCCACCGAGTTGCCGTTCAAGGACGGCCCGGAGGTGATCAGCCGGGGTGCGAAGACCGCGGGGTCCCGCAGGACCTCGCGAAGCCCGAGATGCGACGGTCTGCCCAGCATGCCGCGAATCGTCGTGACCCCGTTGGCCGCGAACAGCGTCAAGACGCTGTCCAAACTTTCGGCCTGCGCGTCGGGTACGTGCGCGTGCAACTCCGCGAGCCCGGGAATCAGATATCGGTCGGTACCGTCGATGACCAATGCGTCTTCGGGCACGGGTACGGCATCGACCTCGCCGATCTGCCGGACGATTCCGTCGTCGACAACGACACTGCGCGCCTCGAGCACGGTTTCCGAGGTCATCGGTATGACGTTGACGTTGATGAATACGGTCGGCGCCGCCTGGCCGATCGAGGCCGCGCCTGCTGCGGCCAACAGCGTCAGAAATCGAGTCATGTTCGGTCCCCGGCGCAAGTCCGTCGTTCGCTTTGAGGGCACTGCAACAATGCGGTTCAATCGAATCTGCGCCGTATGCCTGAGGGCACTGCAACAATGCGGTTCAATCGAATCTGCGCCGTATGCCTGAGGGTACTGCAACAATGCGGTTCAATCGAATCTGCGCCGTATGCCTGAAGGTACGACACCGATGCGGTTCAATCGAATCTGCGCCGTATGTTTGCGCTTACAACGCCGCCCCCGGTTCAATCGGGTCTGGGCCATGCGCGTTTTTTGATCGATTTTCAGTCGTTGTTCGATCGATTTTCAGTCGTTGTTCGATCGATTCTCGATCGAAACGGCATGTCACGAGATATCTCTGGACAATATATATCGATCCAATATAATGCATCGCCCCGATATATGAGCGGCGTCGGGCGTCGCTGGTGTTGTGATGGACGTAAAAACCGTTTGTCTGGGGATGCTGAGCGACGGCGAGGCATCCGGTTACGACCTCAAAAAAGAATTCGAGTCGTCTTTCGGCCATTTTTTTGCCGCCGGTTACGGCTCGATTTATCCGGCGCTATCGGCCCTGGCCGACGACGGGCTCGTTGCGTGCGAGCATGTGCCGCAGGAAGGCAAGCCGGACCGCAAGGTATACAGCATCACGGCCAAGGGGCGCGAGCACCTGCTTGGAGCGCTCGAGGATCCGGCGCCCAGCCACCGCATCCGCTCCGAATTTCTTGCCACGATGTGTTTCTCACACCTGATGACCCCCGAGCAAATCGAGACCGTGCTCGACAGCAGGGTCGCGGAAACCGCGGAATACATCGAGTTGTTTCGCGAGCTGGAGACCTGCTGCATCCAGGACATGCACCCGGGCGAGAGATTCGTCCTGGGCTTCGGCAAGGCGGTCGCAAACGCCGTTTTCGAGTACCTCGAAACGCACCGACACTTGCTGCACGAAGCCGACACCGCGCCGGCCAGACGTTCGGCGGGAGGCTGACCGCGGGTCGGTTCGTCATGAAAGCATTCATTCGTTGAGGACTCCTCGATCATGGAACTGGGCAAACTGAAACCGTATCGCTCATGGCTGATATCCGGCGCGATCGCGTCGACGGTCTCGCTGTGGCTGCTCTCGGGGCAGTTGGGCGGCGACGATGCGGGCGTTGCCGCGGCGCCCGTCAATGTTACGACCAATGTTACGACGGCCGCTGAAGACACGAAGGCCAGCGTGCGCGTCCGTACGCAGCAGGCGGAGGAAGTCGTCCGTACGATCGTCGTCAACGGCATGACCGAGCCTGCGCGAGTGGTCACGATTGCCGCGGAAACCGACGGCCGGATCGAGCTCGTCGGCGCGCGGCGCGGCGCGAGCGTCGACCGCGGCAACGTCATCGTGCGCCTGGACGAGCGCGACCGCCGCGCCCGGCTGGCCGAGGCCGAGGCGACGCTCCGGCAGCGCGAGGTCGAATACGAGGCCCGCAGCCGGCTGAAGTCGGAGCGTTACGTTTCCGAAGCGCAGCTCAAGGAAGCCGCTGCCTTGCTGGAGTCGGCCCGGGTGGAATTGACGCGCGCCAAGCTGGATCTCGAATACATGCTCGTGCGCGCGCCTTTCGACGGCGCGCTTCAGGCCCGACACGTCGAAGTCGGCGATTTCGTCAGCCGCGGCGATCCGATTGCGTCGTTCGTCGACAACCGCAGGATCGTCGTATCGGCCGACGTCTCGGAGTTCGACGCGGCCTACGTCCAGCCCGGCCAGCCCGCCGAGGCCGCGCTTGCCACCGGCGAGCGTGTACGGGGAACGATACGTTACGTCGCACCCGTCGCCGACGAGGCAACCCGCACGTTTACCGTCGAGCTCGAAGTGGACAACGCCGACGGCGCCTTGCGCGCCGGCGGCACGGCAAAACTGATGATCCCGGCGGAGCGGGTGCTCGCCCATCGTATTCCGCCGTCACTGCTGACCCTCGACGACGCGGGTAACGTGGGCTTGAAGATCGTCAACGAACAGGACGAAGTCGAGTTCGTCGTCGCCGACATCGCACTGTCGTCGGACGACGGCATCTGGGTTGCCGGACTGCCCGACACCGCGACCATTATCACCGTCGGCCAGGGTTTCGTATCCAAGGGCGCCGTCGTCAATGCCGTGCCCGAAGGAGAAACGGAAACCGCGGTGGCCATCAAGACGGCGGACGAGGACGAGTAGGGCCTGCCGATGTCGCTTATCGAAACGGCAATGTCGCGCTCGCGGACCGTCGTACTGTCGCTTGCGGTGGTACTGGTGGCGGGCGTCGTCGCCTATCTGACGATTCCCAAGGAAGCCGAGCCGGACATCGAGATCCCGTTCATTTACATCAGTGTCGTCTACGACGGTATTTCGCCCGAAGACGCCGAGCGCCTGCTGGTCCGGCCGATGGAGCAGGAGCTGCGGTCGATCGAGGGAATCAAGGAGATGATCTCCACCGCCTACGAGGGCGGCGCCAATGTGACGGTCGAGTTCGACGCCGGCGTGGACACGCAGCGGGCCCTCGCCGACGTGCGCGAGAAGGTGGACATCGCCAAGGCCGAGTTACCGGAC
The DNA here is from genome assembly GCA_028279985.1 of Woeseiaceae bacterium. GTDB lineage: Bacteria > Pseudomonadota > Gammaproteobacteria > Steroidobacterales > Woeseiaceae > UBA1847. The sequence goes on along the minus strand of JANQMR010000019.1, from coordinate 13,166 downwards.
GAAACCGAAGAGCCGACCGTCACCGAGGTCAAGTTCTCGCGCATGGACCCGATGCTGGTCCTCAACCTGGCCGGCGACGTGCCGGAGCGGACGCTGACGACGATCGCCCGGGATCTCAAGGAGAAGATCGAGGGACTGTCGGGTGTGCTCGAAGTCAATCTCGTCGGCACCCGCGAAGAGCTGATGGAGGTGATCGTCGATCCGCTGGCGATGGAGAGTTACGGACTCGACCAGGCGCAGATCATCGACTTCGTCAGCGCCAACAACCGGCTGGTCGCCGCGGGCGCGCTGCAGTCCAGCGAGGGCCGTTTTCCGGTCAAGGTGCCGGGCGTGTTCGAAAGCCCCGCCGACGTCCTCGACATGCCGATCAAGGCGGCCGGCGACCGGATCGTGCACTTCAGGGACATCGCCGAGGTCCGCCGCACGTACAAGGACGCGGAAAGCTATGCACGACTGAACGGCAAACCGGCGCTGGCAATGGAAGTGGTGCAGCGCGCCGGCGGTAACGTCATCGATACGATCGCCGAGATCAAGGTCCTCGTCGCCGAGGAGCAAAGCTACTGGCCGGGCGACATCGAGGTCGTCGCCTCCCGCGACAAGTCCGAAGACGTCGAAGACATGTTGGGCGAGCTGCAAAACAGCGTGCTGGCCGCGGTGTTGCTCGTGTTCATCGTCATCATCGGCATCCTCGGCGTGCGCACGGCGGGGCTGGTCGGCGTTGCGATTCCGGGCAGCTTCCTGATGGGCATCCTGTTGATCGGCTCGTTCGGGGTCACGATCAACATGATGGTGTTGTTCGCGCTGATCATGGCCGTCGGCATGCTCGTGGACGGCGCCATCGTCGTCACCGAGCTCGCGGATCGCCGCATGGCCGAGGGTGAATCCCGCCGCGCCGCCTACTCGCGCGCGGCCAGGCGCATGGCCTGGCCCATCATCGCATCCACCTGCACGACGCTTGCCGCGTTCGTTCCGCTCGCGCTTTGGCCCGGCATGTCCGGCGAGTTCATGAAGTACCTGCCGATCACGCTGATTGCGGTGTTGTCCGCCTCGCTGTTCATGGCGCTGATATTCGTGCCCACCCTCGGCTCGATATTCGGCAAGACCGGCGCAAACAGCCCCGAGGTACGCCGCAATCTCGCCGCTGCCGAAACCGGCGACCTCGACACCCTTACCGGGTTCACCGGTCGTTACGTCAGGTTCCTCAAGGCCTCGCTAGAGCGTCCCTGGACCAGCGTCGGCGCCGTCACCGCCTTGCTGGTTACGATCTATGCGGTGTTCTTCCTGTTCGGCCGGGGCATCGAGTACTTCCCGGAAGTCGAGATGCCGTTTGCCGACGTCAACATCCGCGCCCGCGGCGATCTGTCGATCGAGGAACAGGACCGGCTCGTGCGCCAGGTCGAACAGCGCATACTCGGCATGCCCGAAATCGAGTACGTGTATGCCAAGACCAGCGGCGACGGCGAGGGCCCCGAGGACCAGATCGGATCGATCAAGCTGATCTACGTCGATTGGGACCAACGCCGCAAGTCGGACGAGATCCTCGCCGAAATTCGCGACAACACCCGAGACCTCGTCGGCATCGCGATCGAGACGCGTAAACCCGATCCGGGCCCGCCGATCGGCAAGCCGATCCACATCGAATTCTCGTCGCGCCATCCGGACGTGCTGGAAAGCTCGGTGGCCGAAGTCCGCACGCTGATGGAGCGGCACCCCGCCGTCGTCAACATCGAAGACAGCCGTCCGCTGCCGGGTATCGAATGGCAGATAAAAGTCGACCGGGCCGAAGCCGCGCGTTTCGGCGCCGACCTGTCGCTGGTCGGCGCGATGGTCCAGCTCGTCACCAACGGTATCAAGATCGGCGAGTACCGCCCCGACGACAGCGACGAGGAGATCGACATTCGTGTGCGCTATCCGGCCGCAAACCGCAGCCTCGCGCAGCTCGACGAGCTCAGAATACCCACCGGCAACGGCCTGGTGCCGATAGGCACGTTCGTCGAGCGCGTGCCGGCGCAAAAGGTCAGCACGATCACCAGAACCGATCTCAGGCGGACCATGTCGATAGACGCCGACGTCGCGAGCGAATACCTGGTCAACGACGTCGTCAACGAATTGCGCGACCTGCTGCCGACCCTGGCACTCGACCCGCGGGTCAGCGCCGAGTTCCGCGGCGGCACCGAGGACCAGGAAGAGGACATGCGATTCCTCGCGCGGGCCATGATGATGGCGCTCGCGATCATGGCGATCATCCTGGTCACCCAGTTCAACAGCATCTACCAGGCGGGACTGATCCTGACCGCCGTGCTGTTTTCCACCGGCGGGGTCCTGCTCGGACACCTGATCATGGCTAAACCTTTCGGCATCATCATGTCCAGCGTCGGCGTGATTACCCTCGCCGGTATCGTCGTAAACAACAATATCGTGTTCATCGACACCTACAACGTCCTGCGCGCACGGGGGCTCGAGACTTTCGAGGCGATCCTTCGCACCTGTGCCGTGCGCCTTCGGCCCGTCTTGCTGACGACCGTGACGACCATCATCGGCCTGATGCCGATGGTGATGGGGGTGAACATCGATTTCATCAACCGCGAGATTTCAGTCGGCGCCCCGAGCTCACAGTGGTGGGCACAACTGGCGTCGTCGGTGGCCGGCGGCCTCGCGTTCGCGACCATTCTCACCCTGCTATTGACGCCGAACCTGCTGATGATCCAGGCGAAGCTGTCCGAAGCCGCTGCCGCCCGGCGCGGTCGCCTTGCCGACGCCGCCACCGGAAGGGAGGCAGGCTTCGGCTGAAGCGTGCCGGGCCGAACGCGGTCCGGTTCGATAACGACGCCGCGCCGGCGTCCAAATCGGCGCCCCATGCATCCAAGGGATGAATACCGGCGACGATTGAACGCGGAAAGCCCGTTCCCCGTCGGAACGATTGAGAGGCCGCCTGGATTCCCGTTCGACTGGATACCGCACTGGCGGCGGAACATCGACGACCGTATTGCGTTATACTCAACTAGTGTTATACTCTACTACAACACTAAACTACTCAGAACGCAGTCGAAAACATCATTATGTCGAGTAGAACCAGTATTGCCGCATTATTGCTGGCCGGCGCCACCCTCCTGACGGGTTGCGGCGCCGGCGAGGCGGGCGTAGCGGCGGATCGTGAAGCGGCCCCCGCAACCGCGGTACCGGTCGAGGTCGTGCTGCCGGAACGCGGCGACATTTACGCACACTACGTGGCAACCGCGACGATTGCATCCGACAGGGACGCGGCCGTCGTCGCCCGCGCCGGCGGCGAAGTCGTCGAGTTGCTGGTCGAGGAAGGCGACAGCGTCGCCCCGGGGCAGGTGCTGGCCCGCCTGGACGGAGCGCGGCTGCGCCTCGAGATGCTGGCGACCCGGGCGAGCCTCGACCAGATGCGCGGCGAATACGAGCGTTATGTGGACCTGCACCGGCGCGGGCTGGTTAGTGCATCGATGTTCGACGGCCTCAAATACGATCTCGAAGCGCTGGAGGCGAGCTACCGGCTCAAGCGACTCAGCTACGAGTATTCGACCATCCGCGCACCGATCGGTGGCGTCGTGTCGGCGCGCGAAGTCAAGCCCGGCCAGCACCTGGCGGTGAACGATGTCGCCTTTCGGGTCACGGATACCCGGGAGCTGATCGCACACTTGAGAATTCCGCAGTCCGAACTCGCCAAGTTCGCCGTCGGTCATTCGGCCAGTCTCACCGTGGATGCGATGCCGGAGCGCGCCTTCGATGCCCGAATCGTGCGGATCAGCCCGACGATCGATACCAGCAACGGAACGTTCAGGGCCACGGTATCGATCGACAACGCGGCCGGCGATCTGGCGCCGGGTATGTTCGCTCGCTTCACGATCGCCTACGAACAACACGACGACGTCCTGCTGATTCCGGGTGAAGCGCTGGTTGCCGAGGACGGTGAAACGGTCGTGTACGTCGTCGCCGACGGCGCGGTCGCCCGGCGCCATGTCGAAACCGGCATATCCGCCGGCGGACGCGTCGAGATCGTGGACGGTCTCTCGATTGACGACGCCGTCGTCGTCGTCGGTCAATCCGGGCTTCGCGACGGCAGTAAAGTCGTCGCCAGTATCGAAGACTCGGGTGCGGATTCAGGCGAGGATTCGAGGAAAGATGCGGGGAATTCGGACCGCCACATCGGTTGATGTTGGAAACGAAGGACTCGCCGGCGTCCGGGACCGGATCCAGAACATCGGCCACAACATTGGCCAAGATATCGGCGGGTATTGACGAAATCGCCGATCGGCCGCAGTCATGCCGCGAGCATAAAGACGGCGCACTGCCATAGGGAGATTTGAATGAGATTCCACCGCTCTAGCCCGGCGCTGTTCGCCAGCCTGTCCTTGCTCGGCGCCTGCGAGCTGGGCGGCGCCGGACGGGAGGGCGATGCGGAAGACGAGGCGCCGCCTATTCCGGTAGAGACCGCCCTGCCCGAGCGCGGCGACATTCATGCGCTCTACAGCGGCACTGCGCCGATCGAGGCATACGCCGAGGCCGACGTCATCGCCAAGGTGGAAGGCGAGATCCGCGAGATGCTGGTCGAGGAAGGCGACGAGGTCGACAGGAACGCGGTGCTGGCGCGACTCGACGGCGACCGGCTGAGACTCGAGCTCAGCGAGTCGGAAGCGCGGCTCAGGAAGCTGCAGCGCGACTATCAGCGCAATGTGGACCTGCGCGAACAGGGCCTGATCAGCGAAGGCGACTTCGACAAGATCAAGTTCGACATGGAAGCCCTGGAGGCCGCTTACAATCTCGCCAAGCTCGAGCTCGACTACACACAGATCCGGGCGCCGATCGACGGCGTGGTCTCGGAGCGTTACGTCAAGCTCGGCAACACGATCAAGGTCGGCGACCCGCTGTTCCGGGTGACCAGCCTGGACCCGCTGGTCGCATACCTGTTCGTCCCCGAGCGCGAGTACCGGCGTATCGCCCCGGGGCAACCGGTTGCAGTCGAGATCGACGCTCTGGCCGGCGAACCGATCCCGGCGTCCGTGACGCGGGTCAGCCCCATCGTCGACGCGGAGACCGGCACCTTCAAGATCACCGTCGAGATCGACGATCCCGAGCGCCGTATCAAGCCGGGCATGTTCGGCCGCCTGAGTGTGGTTTACGACCAGCGCGAGAACGTACTGAAGATACCCCGTAGCGCGCTGGTCGAGGAAACCGGAAGCACCAGCGTGTTCGTCGTCGAGGACGGCACGGCGATCAGCAAGGCCGTGGAAACCGGCTACAGCGATCGCGGCATGGTCGAAATCGTCAGCGGGATCGTGGACGGCGAACGGATCGTGACAGTCGGCCAAAGCGGGCTCAAGGAGCAGGCCAGGGTCACCGTAATTGGCGATCCGGGCGATCCGGGCGCAAGTGAAAAAGCCGGGTCCGGCGAGCTCGTGACCGCCGGTGAACCGAATACCGACGAATCGTCCGAACCGGAAGACCCGGCGACTGCCGGGGAGCCTGGCGCGGACGAAGAAGACGGCCCGGCCGATGCGATGCGGGTGAGCGACAATGCGTCGTCTGATTGAAATCGCAACCGAGCGTCGCGTCACGATATTCATGATGATCGTTGCGATCGTCCTGTTCGGGACGGTCTCGCTCTCCAGGCTCAGCCTGAACCTGCTACCCGACATCTCCTATCCTACCCTGACGATTCGCACCGAGTTGACCGGCGCCGCACCGGTCGAGGTCGAGAATCTGCTGACCAAACCGGTCGAGGAAGCCGTCGGCGTCATCCGCAACGTGCGCCTGGTCCGTTCGGTCTCGCGCTCCGGCCAGTCGGACGTCACCCTCGAGTTCCTGTGGGGCACCGACATGGACATCGCGGGCGTCGAGGTACGGGAGAAGCTCGACATCCTGTTCCTGCCGCTGGAGGCCAGCCGCCCGCTGCTGTTGCGATTCGACCCTTCCTCGGAACCGATCATGCGCTACGGGCTGCTGTACGAGGAAGATGCCCGCGCGCAGGCCGGTGACGTCGAAACCCGCCTCAAAGCGCTCAGGCGGCTCGCCGAGGATCGAATCAAGACCGATCTGGAGGCCGTCGAGGGCACGGCCGCGGTCAAAGTCTCGGGCGGCCTGGAAGACGAAATCCAGATTCGCGTCGATCAACAGAAACTGAGCCAGCTAGACCTCAGCATCGACCAGATCGCCGCGCGCATACGTGCCGAAAACGTCAATCTCTCGGGAGGCCGTCTCGAGGAGGGTGACCAGCGTTTTCTGGTCCGCACGCTCAACGAGTTCCAGACCATCGACGAATTCCGCGACGCCATCGTCGCCTACGTCGCGAACCGGCCCGTTTATCTTCGCGACGTAGCGACCGTCGAGCGCGACTACAAGGATCGTGAAGCGATTACCCGGGTACGCGGCCGCGAATCGGTGGAGCTTGCGATCTACAAGGAAGGCGATGCCAACACGGTACAGGTCGCCGGCCGGATCGACCGCCGCGTGGAGGACCTGCTCGAGTCCCTACCGGACGACATCGAGCTGATCGAGGTTTACGACCAGTCGGTGTTCATCTCGTCCGCGGTGGCCGACGTCAAAAACGCCGCCATCCTGGGCGGACTGATCGCCATCGTCGTGTTGTTCGGCTTCCTGCGCGACGCCCGGGCAACGACGATCGTCGGCATCGCCATTCCCGTCTCGGTCATCGGCACGTTTTTGCTGATGTACATGAACGACGTGTCGCTCAACATCATGTCCCTCGGCGGCATTGCACTTGCCGTCGGCATGCTGGTGGATAATTCCATCGTCGTGCTCGAGAACATCGTGCGCAAGAAAGAACAGGGCCAGGGGATCGTGGCGGCAGCCCGGAACGGCACGGCCGAGGTCGCCGGCGCCGTGTTGGCTGCGACCTTGACGACGATCGCCGTGTTTTTTCCGATGGTCTTCATCTCCGGGATAGCGGGGCAGCTTTTTCGCGATCAGGCGCTGACCGTGACTTTCGCGCTGGTCTTCTCGCTGCTGGTGGCGCTGACCGTCATACCGATGCTGGCGGCGCTCGGTTCAGGCAGCCGTTACCGCGGCGAGAACGAATCGGAACCGCCTGGAAGATTCACGCGCGGCGTCGCGAGCGTCCTGCGGCTGTTCGGACTGGCGTTCGTCGCGATCCGCTTCGTGTTGCGCATCCTGCTGATCGTCCCGACCTGGCTGTTCCAGCGCCTGTATCGCGCGGTCGCGGCCGTGTATCCGGCGGTATTGCGCTGGTCGCTCGATCACCGGCTGACGGTGGTCGCCGTCGCCGCCCTATTGTTCGCCGGCAGCATGGCGCTGGTACCGAGGCTCGGCAGTGAATTGATCCCGCAACTGTCGCAGGGTGAGTTCAGCGTCAAGCTGCGCCTGCCGCCCGGTTCCCCCTTGTCCGAGACCGACAGGGCGATACAGTCGGTGCAGGCGGCAACCACCGGGATCGACGCGATCGGGCTCGATTATTCGGTCGCCGGCACCGGCAATCGGCTGGACGCCAACCCGGTGGACGCGGGCGACAACACCGGGACCCTCAACGTCACGATGGAATCCGGCGCCGGCCGCGAGGCCGAGGAGCGGACCATGGCGGCGATGCGCGATGCACTGGCCGGGGTGCCGGGTGTCCAATACGAGTTTGCGCGGCCTGCTTTGATGAGCTTCTCCAGCCCGCTGTCCATCGAGGTCTCCGGTTACAACCTCGACGGGCTGTCGCGGGTCAGCCAGACCATAGTCGCGGCCTTGTCGGCTTCGGAGCGCTTCACCGACATTCGCACGACGGTGGAGCGCGGCAATCCGGAAATCCAGATCGTTTTCGACCAGGAACGCGCGGCCAGGCTGGGACTGGCCGTGCGCGACATCGCCGACCGGGTCGTCGCCAACGTCCGGGGCGAACTCGCAACCCGGTATACCTGGCGCGACAAGAAAATCGATGTGCTAGTCAGCAGCGTGGACACGCGCCGGTCTAGCATCGAGGAGATACGCAAGCTGATCGTCAACCCGAACGCCGAGCGGCCGGTGACGCTGGAGGCCGTCGCCGATATCGGCGTGGCGCAGGGCCCCGCGGAGATTCGCCGGGTTGCGCAGGAACGGGTTGCCGTCATTACGATGAACGTCGCCTTCGGCGATCTCGGCGCCGCGGCGGAGGAGGCCCGGCGGATCATCGCACAAACGCCGATGCCGGCCGGTATCTCCGCAACGGTGTCGGGACAGAGCGAGGAGATGCAAGCCTCGTTCGTATCCATGCAGTTCGCGTTGGCGCTGGCCGTGTTCCTGGTCTACCTCGTCATGGCATCGCAGTTCGAGTCGCTGATACACCCCTTCGTCATCCTCTTTACGATCCCGCTGGCGCTGGTGGGCGCGGTGCTGGCTTTGTTCGTCACCGGCACGACACTCAACATCGTCGCCTTCATCGGCGTCATCATGCTGGCCGGCATCGTCGTCAACAACGCCATCGTGCTGGTCGATCTGATCAACCAGCTCCGGTCGCAGGGCAAAGCCCGTCTCGACGCGATCGTCGAGGCCGGCACGGCGAGGCTCAGGCCCATCATGATGACCTCGTTGACGACTGCGCTCGGCCTGCTGCCGATGGCGCTGGGTTTCGGCGAGGGCGCCGAGGTGCGTACGCCAATGGCGATCACCGTCATCGGCGGGCTCACGGTGTCCACGCTTTTGACCCTGATCGTGATACCGGTGGTGTATTCGCTGCTGGACCGCAAGCGCTGGCCTGCGCCTGCGGCGGCGCCGCTGACCTCGAGTTGAACGGAGCCGGTCGTGAAACATACCGAAGTCGCCCTCAACCGGCCGGTGACCACTATCGTCGTATTCGTGGCGCTCGCCCTGGTCGGGCTCATAGCGTCGCGCCTGCTGCCGCTGGAGAAGTTCCCCGACATCGAGTTCCCGGGCATCTACGTCGAGATCCCCTACGAAGCCTCGACGCCCGAGGAGGTCGAGCGTCTGATCACGCGCCCGGTGGAAGAGGTGCTGGCGACCTTGTCCGGGGTCGAGCGCATGCGGTCCTATTCCTCGGAGAATCGCGCCCAGATCCAGCTCGAGTTCGACTGGGATCAGAGCATGGCGGCCAAGGGTATCGAGGCTCGCGCCAAGATAGACAGCATTCGCCATCTGCTGCCGGAGGACGTGCGCCGGGTGTTCGTGTTCACCGGCTCGCTCGCCGATGCGCCGGTGCTGCAGCTCAGGATCTCCAGCGAACGCGATCTGTCGGACGGCTACGACCTGCTCGACCGGCTGCTCAAACGTCCGCTGGAGCGGATCGACGGCGTGTCCCGCGTCGGGCTCCATGGCGTCGATCCGCGCGAGATCCGGATACTCCTCAACGCCGACCGTATCGCCGCCCACGGCATCGACGTCGCATCGCTGCACGACCTGCTCGTACGCAGCAATTTCTCCGTCAGCGCCGGTAAGCTGACGGCCGGCGGCCAGCGTTTCAGCGTGCGGCCCAAGGGCGAGTTCCAATCCGTGGACGACATCCGGAATCTCGTCGTGGATCGAAGCGGGCTGCGACTCGGAGACATCGCCGCCGTCGAGCTGATCACGCCGGAACGGGATTACGGCAGGCACCTGGACGGCAAATACGCGATCGCCATCGAGGTCAGCAAGACGACCGGCGCGAACCTGGTCGAGGTCACCGATGCGGTCCTCGCCGAAGTCGAGCGTGTAGGCGAGCTGCCGCAGATGCGCGGCATCAATATTTACCCGATGGACAATCAGGGCGAAGCCGTACGCGACTCGCTGTCCGACCTGTTGAACGCCGGCCTCGTCGGCGGCTTGTTGGCCATCGTCGTCCTGTACTTGTTCTTGCGGCAGATGTCGACGACCCTGATCGTCACGGCGTCGGTGCCGTTTTCACTGCTGATCACGCTCGGCGCGCTGTATTTCGCCGGGCTGTCGCTGAACATCCTGTCGATGATGGGGCTGATGCTGGCGGTCGGCATGCTCGTCGACAACGCGGTCGTCGTCACCGAGAACATATTCAGGCACCGCGCCATGGATCCGGCCCGGCCGTTCAGGGCAACGCTCGAGGGCGTCAAGGAAGTCGGTATCGCCGTCGTCGCCGGCACGGCGACGACGATCATCGTGTTCGCACCGCTGATGGTCGGCGAGAGATCCGACATCACGGTATTCCTGACCCACGTCGCGGTTACGATCATGGTTGCGCTGCTTGCGTCCCTGGCCATAGCGCAGACCCTGGTGCCGATGCTGGCCGCAAGGGTGAAGGTACCGGACCGGCCCGCGAGCGGCGTCCTGATCGAGCGCCTGACGCGCCGTTACGCGGCGAGCCTCGGATGGATCATCCGCCATCCGCGCTGGAGCGCGCTCGGTATCGTGCTCGTCTGCGTCATCGGCGTGCTGCCGATGGCGCTGGGCCTGGTCAAGGTGGACATGTGGCCCGAGGACGTCGGCAGGCGTATGTACATGCCCTATCACATCGAGGGACAACATTCGCTGGAGCGGGTCGAACAGACCGTCAACACGATCGAGAGCTACCTGTTTTCACGCAAGGAGGAGTTCAACATCGACTCGGTGTACTCCTATTACGAACAGGGTTTCGCGGTTTCCACGCTGATTCTGACCGACGAAGCGGAAGCGACGCGATCCACCAGGGAAATTCTGGATCTGATCGAAGCCGACATGCCGGACATCGCAATCGGCAGTCCCGACTTCGAGTGGGAGCAACAAGGCGGCGGCGAAGGATTCAGCCTGCAGATTTCGGGGGATTCGACGGCCGTGCTGAACGACATCGGCGACGACCTCGTACGGGCGCTGGCCTCGCTGGAGAACTTCAAGAACGTGCGCAGCGACGCGAAGACCGGTGAACGCGAGGTGCGCGTGCTGATCGATCGCGACCGCGCCGCCAGCGTCGGCCTGACGGCGCAGGAGATCGCGCAGATGGTTGCGGTGGCCATGCGCGGCGAGTCCCTGCGTGAGTTCCGCGGCGAGTCCGGAGAGATCGACGTACGATTGACTTTCCGCGAACACGACCGTCAAAGCGTCGAACAGTTGACGAACCTGCCCTTGTTCACGCCCGACGGCAGCCGTATCACCCTCGGCAGCGTGGCTACCCTGGGCACGGGACGCTCTCCCGAGACCATCCAGCGCACCGACCGGCAGACCTCGGTCACGATCGAAGCGACGCTGGATGGAGGGACGACGCTCGACGACGTCAAGCCCAGGGTGTCGGCAATGATGGAGCAGGTCGAGCTTCCGCCGGGATACAGTTGGAAGTTCGGCCGCGGATTCGAACGCCAGGACGAAACCCAGGCGGTCATGGTGACCAACCTGATTCTCGGCGTCGCCTGCATCTTCCTGGTCATGGCCGCCCTCTTCGAGTCCCTGTTGTTACCGTTCTCGATCATCCTGGGCTCGATCGCCTTCTCGATTTTCGGCGTATTCCTGTTTTTCGCCGCGACCGGAACCACGTTTTCGTTCATGGCCATGATCGGAATCATGATCCTGATCGGCGTCGTCGTGAACAACGGCATCGTGCTGATCGACCGTATCAACAATCTGCGGGTCGGCGGCATGCCGAGAAGCGAGGCGATCGTCACGGCGGGCAAGGACCGCTTGAGGCCCATCCTGATGACGGTCGCGACGACCATCGTAGGCCTAACGCCGCTCGCACTCGGCACGACCCAGATCGGCGGCGACGGACCGCCTTATTATCCGATGGCGCGGGCGATCATCGGCGGCCTGGCGTTCTCGACCATCGTCTCTCTTCTGGTCGTGCCGGCGCTTTACATCTATTTCGACGGTCTTGCGGCCTGGGGTCGCAAGCTGGTCAGAACCGCGCGCCGGGAGTCGGCGCCGGGCGCTCGAGAAAGCGCCGCCGGTTGACGTTGACGCCGGCGCCTGACGAGCGTCGCGCCTGCCAGCACGACCAGGGCCAGCAATCCCGTAGCGCCTCCGCCGCCGCTGTTGACGACCACGATCGAGCCCCCGTCGATCGGCGCGTCGTTGTTCCGGTCCTCCAGCGGCAGCAAGGCCAGGGCCGACGCATTCTCAGGGCCCGCATAGGCGACGAACTCGCCGTTCCAGGCGTCGAACAATTCGATCAGGAGATCGTAGCTGCCGGTCGGATAACCGTCGATCAGATCGGTGACGATGTTGTAGCTGTCGCCGTCCGAGGTACCGAAGATCGTGAAGTCTTCCGTCGTCGCGTACTCGACCCAGTCGCCGCCGTCCAGGCTCAGGTATACGACCGCATAGACGTCGGCCGCCGCATACAAGGTATCCGCGTCGAACAACAGGTCGATTCCGGCGAAGTAGCCGTCCCGGTCGGTGTCGTGAAACAGTTCCACATCGACGCTGTAGAACCAGAACTCGTCGTTGGGCGCCGGTGCCGCCGACGGCGTCGTGTTGCGGGGTTTACGCGAGACGTTTTCCCTCACGCCTTTCCGGATCGCCGTATCGCCCGTGGAATGGTATTCGTCGCGCGATACACCGAGCGAAACGGCGGCGTCGCCGCGGCCGCCCAGGAAGTGTCGCGTCTCGCTGATTCGGCTGCCGGTTTCGCCGGCCGTCGTATCTTCGGCGGCGAAGAGCGCGTCGGACGCGAAAAGAACGACGATCGTAACGACGATCGTCAGGCCGACTACGGGAACCGCATTGAAAAGAATTCTTGCGCTGGTCTTCATGGTCATATCCTCGGCAAGGTCCGGTGAACCCGAGGATCATTGAAACCCTGCGAGCATGAATTGCACCTGAACCTTCCGAGAATCGACGCAGGCTCGCGCGACTATTGACTACCGACTATTGGGCTATCGGGGCTATCGAGGCTATTGCCGTCACCAGCCAACGCGCGGGGCCGGCAGGCCCTGACGCCGCCGGTTATCCGATCTAGGGCCTGTTGACGCTACGCCAGTGATGCCTGCCGGGCCGTATTGGGCGGCCCGATCGTCATTGCATCGGGGTTGTATGGATGGGAATCGGAACGGCGCAGGCCGGGGGCTCGCGCAAGAGCGCACCGGGCCCGCATCCTGTCCGGCTCAGGATTCGCCGTTTTCGACCTCGCCGGCCTGCAGCCCCGCGACCTGCGCGGCCGTGACCTTCAGCGAACCTGCGACCCGGTTGAAAAAGTCGATCTCCAGCACGCTGACCGACCGGTCGCTGCGGAAAACGTCGGTCAGGGCCTGGATCACCTCGCCTCGCTGCGCTTCGCT
>JANQMR010000013.1 GCA_028279985.1 Woeseiaceae bacterium | reverse complement strand
CCGCGGATTCCACCTTCTTGTCGTAAGAGGCAAAGTTGGTTTCCAGCGACTGACTGTATTGCCGGAGGCGATCTTCGAGGTCTTCGATCCGGCTTTTGTCTTTCCCGACAATCTCCCAACCCGAGCGGTAGGTGGCGACCGAATCTCTCGCCAGTTCGATACGAAGGTTAATGTCCGTTCGGGCTTCCGAACGGAGCGTGTGGAGATCGGCAACGAGTTGGCGCGCCTTTCGCGGCGTCATTGGCATCTCGACTCGGGGATCCTCGTCATACTGATCGACACTGATACGGAGCTCCGTATTCGCGCATCCACCCGATGCCGAGGCGGCGAGCAACAGCGTCAGAAAACGCACGTAGCGGTTCATTGTCTATTCTTCATTCGGTCTATTCTTCATTCGGTCTATTCTTCATTTGTCTATTCTTCATTGGCTACTCTCGATCAACAGCAGTAGCGAATCGACTTCCGCTCGAAGCTCATCCCTGCTCAGGCCGACCTTGATGGCCTGCAACACGGAATCGATCTGCGACGCGATCACTTCGTTGGCTTTTTTTTCGACGGCGACCCTGGCTTCGGCGCGATCGACGTCATTCAGTCTTTGCTGGCGAAGGACATCAGCCATGCGGAGAACGGTCGCGCTCGTATGTTGGTTGTTGGCGAATCCCTTGATGGCGTTGATGACGGCCGTCGGATTGGATGCGAGGACAAAGACGCGCTTTTCTCCCGCGTGCCGCAGCGCCAGATTCCTGGCCGGGTCGTATTCGACTTCAACGGCACCGTCCGGCAGGGCAATGCCGTCTCCCGCCATCGCACGAACCCGGCGCTGAGCATTGAGCCAGGCCAGGACGCTCTCCTCGCTGCTGCCCGGTTCCCTGGCCGTCCGCAGATAACCCTCGGTGGTCGCCAGAATCGCCTCGTCGATCAGCGCCCGGATATCCTCTTGCGTTTTGATCGCCTGCGCCGGGTTGGCTTTTTCCACATTGCCGTAGAGCTGGTCGACGACGTCTGCCGGAAACCACCCGGAGTCGTAGTTCGAAACGCCCAGCGCGGTGTTCCCCTCGATGGTGATACGGAAGAAGTTGGTGTTGTCGCCGCTAGGCACGGCCAGATAGCTGGTTTCGTACACCTGCATCGGCCCCGGACTGAAGCAGCCGCTGAGCGGAAGGAGGAGGATGGCCGCGCAGCAGAGACGGAATCCGGCGAGTATTCCTATTCCGCCAGAGTCGCTGGAACCCTTCTTTCCGGCATGCTCAGGTTCGCGTTCTTTGCTGTTTTCGCTCCAAGACATGATTCCGCTCGAGGCAGCGGCGCCCCGGGGCGGCGGATGTCCACCCTCGCGTTCGAACGAGGGAGAACGAGAAAGCCAGGGGCGCCTGTGACTGGAAAGATTCGCGAAGTTATTTTTCTGTTGTTATTGGTAACAATAGACCGAAAAAAAAATCGAATCAAGGCGAGTTGACACACCCAAACCCCGACTTCACATAACTTCGGGCTGCTGCCGGTGTGCTAATCGGGCATCGGTTACCCCGGAATGGCCAGGAATTGCAGCTAGTGTTCTGTCCTTTTTCTTAAGCTTGATCGAGATAATTTAGATTTTTGCACTAACGCGGTCGTGTGAGCTCAGAGGTGGTCCCGTTTCTTTGGACTGCCAAACCCGATTCTATAAGTGGCTTCGAGCCTGTCGTTTAGGCAGCCAGGGCCGGCGGCTTGTCTAGCGCGGAATTGAAAGAGGCTCATATGTTGATCCGTCGTCCGAGCCTGGCCGCGTCAGGACTCCTGGACTCCACGATCTAGCTGACATACAAGGGATTTGTGCTAATCTGGGAGTAAGGGACTACATACGCGGGTCTGCCCGCCGACGGAATAACAAGTAACCAGACATCGTGGGAGGAATAATGATGCCTTCAGAGAATGGCGATAACGAGTACGAAGACCCAACGGTAGAAAGAGACGACGACGAAGACGTTGACCTGAGTGAGGAGGAAGACTTGGGTTTCGACGATCCCGGCGAAGAACCGGAGGCTGAAACAGCCGGCGAAGGGCCCGACCTGACCGGGGACGAATCCGAAGCCGTGCTGCAACTGCATAGCGAGGTCGAAGCGAAGCTGTTCGCGAGGCCGGCCGCGGCGTACGAGGCGATGGCGGAAGGCGAGACCATCGAGAACGGCACGAATATCCTCGGGATCGGCGTCGGCTCGGCGGAACTCGACTTCGAACAGATCGACCCCGACGGACCCGCTACATCGGTATTGAACGTGTACGTCGTCGAGAGAAGCGGGCTCGAAGACGTGAAACGCGAGCTGAATGACACGCTCGGCGTCAGCGCGCTCAACAGCGATTCCGCGGTGGTCAACGTGATCCCGACCGGTCCGGTCGAAGCCCTGTCTCACCGCTTCCGAATGCGTCCCGCGGCCTGCGGTATCTCTGTCGGCCACGTTCGGATCACGGCCGGCACGATCGGCTGTCTCGCGCGCGGGCGCCGCGCCCCCCGGAACCGGCGTGTGCTGATGCTGAGCAACAACCATGTGCTTGCGGCGGTCAATCGCGGTCGGCCCTACGACCCGATCGTGCAACCCGGTTCTCACGACGGTGGCCGCTCGCCGCGGGACCGCGTCGCGGTACTCGAGCGCTATGTCCGCATACATACCGACGGCCGGCCCAACTATGTCGACGCGGCGACCGGTTGGTGTTGGCACAGGCTCGTGCGCAAGGAACTCGTGTACCGCAGCAGCCGGGGCATTCGCCTGTTCCGCGTGAGTAGCCGGCCGGTCGCGTGCCGACGCGGCATGATCGTTGGCAAAAGCGGTCGCACGACGCAGCTCAGAGCCGGACGGGTGACCGACTGCAACGTGAGCATTCGGGTCAATATGGGACGCGGACAGGTGGCGAATTTCCGCGACCAGATCGCAATCCGCGGTGTGCGAGGCGACTTTAGTCGAGGCGGCGACTCAGGGTCCCTGGTGTGGACCTGGAACTCCAGGCGCAATCCGGTGGGACTGCTTTTCGCCGGCGGTGGAGGCTATACCTTCGCCAACAAGATTGGCAGGGTGCTGAATGCGCTCGACATCAACCTGTACACCTGACGGGCGACCCGAGCGGGCAGGCCGCGAGGCCTGCCCCCTTGTCAATCGCGCGTTGCGGGTCGACAATCCATTAACGTCTAGCCACGGTGCGGCACATGTCGATCAACAGTAACGGTGGCACATCCGATCGGAGTCAGTGGGAGCCGGATGAGGACGGGGCCGTCGATTACGACCCGGACGATGAGCCTGCGCTCGGCCAGGGCGTAGCGGGCGTCAGAAACGTTCACGAGGCAAGCCTGCTCGCGCGGCCGGGCGTGGTTGGCGTGGGTGTCGGCCAGACAGAAACCGGCGACGAGGCCGTAATGATCTACCTCGAGCACGAAGCCGCCGCCGCCGATCTCCCGGAAACGCTCGACGGCGCGCCCGTAGTCTGGGAGGTTACCGGTCCGATCGAGATTCAGGACGGCGGCTGAGCGATCGCGAATCCGCCTCAAACAAGCCTGTCTGGCTGATTGGTGGATACTAGCTCACGCCCATCCAGCATCATGCCGTGAACGGTGGACAGCTTCGCCAACTCGGTAGTGCTTTCCGGCTTTTCCTCGGCAATTAGAGAAACAAGAGCGCTTCTGCGTCCTTGATGCCGTCCCACAGTGTGCCCACGGGCTTTAGACGGCCCGTCTTCAATACTTGCCGACATTCCAATCGACGATACTCGCGGCGATTGTCGTAGTGATGACTATCGTAGTGATTATGGGTCGTTTTTGGATGCAGATATCGGGCTCGGTGGGCCAGCCTTGGAAGCAAATCGACATCTTCATGAATTATCGCATATTACCATTAGCTATATTTTGGTATTCTGCAACCATACCTTTGGCATCCCCTCTCCGTAGAAACCGCCAAAAATGGCGATAAAGCCCTGAAATATCAGAGGAACAAGAAGTAGGCGAGTGTAAAGATGAAACGACTCGACGAAACGATGAGCTTTACAGCGATCATTTCCCAGCGCGAAGAAATCGAGGAGCGTCTGACGCACGACAAGCCGTTGACGCCCGAGCAGGCTCGCCCGATTCGACGCTGGATGAAGGAGATTTCACCGCCGGATGGGCAACATCCGGCGCATGCGACCGCTGCTGCGATCAGCCTTTTCAGCCGTCGACTGCAGCGCTTTACACGGATGCTTCGTAGTGCGTGCTATCAGTCCGAAAGCTCGCACGAACGCGCTCGCGAAGACTTGGAGATGTTGTTGGAAGTGGCGGAGGCGGTATTCGAAGAAGGCGCCGTGGATGTCGGCAGCGAGTACTCGATGGCAGCCTTGCGCGGGGTGCGCAGCAAAGCGCGATTGATAAGCGCGGAGGAAGGCTGTCTGGGACCGTCGAAGATGGCCGAGCTGATGGGCGTTCAACGCGATACGCCGCGAAAGCGCTGGGAAACCGGCAAGCTCATCGGTATTCGCAGCAGCAAGCGCTTGTTGTTGCCAGTTTGGCAGTTGGCGCAGAAGGCCGATGCCAGCGGTGCGCGCGCGCCACTGCCGGGTATCGCGGAAGTCATTGAGATTGTGCGTCGGCATCGCGGCGGCGATTGGGACCTCTTCTCTTTCTTCCTGAACGACAACATCCACTTGATCGAAGAATCCAACGATCGGTATAGCAAGCCGTTACAGGCACTGCGGGCCGGTGAGGTGGAGTTGCTGACTGAAGTCGCAGAAATGACCTTTGCCGTCGAGTGACGCTATTGGACTATGCCGGCGACGAAACGATTGCTTTTCTACGCGAGGATGAGTTGGCAACAGCGGTATTGCCGAAGGGCACCGTGCTGTGGCGCATCCATGACAAAGATTGCGTCGTAGACAGTAGACCCTACGCAGGCAGCGACGAGGTTCCCCACGAGATCATCCGCTGGTCAACAGGCGGCCGTTTTGGCTCGCAGGATTGTCCGATGCTGTACCTGGGCAAGACTCGCCAGGGTGCATTCCTGGAAACCCTGTGTTCCGACCCGGCGCTTGGCATCGCGGTTAGCGAGGAGCGGCTCGGAGCCTACGCCTGCAGCTCATTCGAGTTGCCCACGGCCATGTGCCTCGCCAATCTGACCGCGGACGGGCTGCTCAAGAATCGACTGGACGGCAATGTCTTCAGCATCACCAACCCGGACGACGCACACCGCAGGACTTACCGTTATGCACGTAGCGTCGCGGCAGCAATACATGAAAACCCGAATGGGTACGACGGCATCCTGTACCACTCACGCGTTAACCCGGAGTTTACTAACGTCGCCCTCTTCTACGACAACGAAAACCAGCACCGTGATCTACAACAAGGCATCGAGGTGGCGGACCGAACACTGGTCGAAGAGCAGTGGGCGTATCGTATGCAGCGGAGCGGCTTTATCTCCATCGAGATCTTACGTTAGCTGCCGAGCTTATCTGGTACGGGAAACTTCCCGAATACTTGATTGGACCACCTGACCATCTTTGAATGAAAAATCTTGTGTATCTCCACATTAAAGTTATCATAACGAGATTTTTAATGGCAAAATCATACCGGAACCGCCGACGGTGCTCCTTATGTCTGGACGCGGTAGGAACTTGGCCTGATCCAATTTGGCAGACTGCTTTCTCGGGAGTTGGACATGAACATCATTGAAAAACTGCACCTGCGAGGAGTTAAGTTTGTCGAGCGACTTATAGACGAAGAAAAACTCAAAAAAGACTTAGACGAACGCCTCGATGTGACCGCCAGGGAAATAACAATGAGACAAACCCGCGGCAATTTGTTGATCCAATGGGGTCAATACGACGATTCTTTACGGCAAAAAGACTCGTCAAGAACCTAGCCTCTTAGCCTCGCATGATTCATTTGGGGATACATTTGTATCCCCCTACTTTTATCGGAATGACGCAATGCTGGACAGTCGTCACAAGCGTTCTTTGAGCAAAGTTGCGGAAGAATGGCGAGATTTAGAATCGAGAATCAAAGCTTGTGAACAGGTACAAGCTCGGGTCAACATTGCTTCGATCAATGAGCTCCGATATGCCGGTCGTCGCATTATCGCTGCGTTATCCGATATTGCGGATAACAACGAGGAATTGTTTAACGCAAATCTTCGTATGGCGGAATCTTATTTTCACAACGCTCAGCATGACTTAACCGATGCCCTCATTGGTTACTACAATCTGCAATTTCGCAAGATGGAGGATCGGTTCGGCGCAAAAGCATTACACGAAGAAGAACTCTTCAGGTCACTCCGGGCGACGCTTGACAGAGCAATGCCGCTTGTTAGGGAATCCCGCAGACACATGCAAGGCCCTCGATTCGACATTTACAACGACCTCATTGATATTGCTGATGAGCTTGTGGTGCATTACCCTCAATTCAAGGAGATGCATCTGCGACTTGATCGACAGAGAAAAGCGACTCGTACGTTCAATTTCTGGTCAATGGCCTTTGGACTACTTGGTTTTGTCGCCGGTATCGTAGGTATTGCCGTTAGCATCATGTAACTTCGAAACGCCTGCGATCGCCGAAGTCGCCATACCTTGTTACATTGTACTGGCTCAAGAAAGCGGTGCTTCTCTCCGGTGTTAGAGCTACGCCGCTCTCACCTCAAAATCCTGCGGATTCCCTCATGGGGGTCGGCTCCAAGCGCCTGACAGTAGGTAACGTACTCAACCACGTCTAGGCGACGCTCGCCGTTCTCGACCTTGCTAATCGTCTGAAAAGGCACATCGAGCTTCGTGGCCATGCCTCTCATGGTCAGGTCGGCAGCGAGTCGGCCCTGTTTGAGCCAGGTACGTAGCATCCGACCCTGCTTGGAATAAAGTGCCTTCCGCATGGTTGTCTCTAAAGTAGGGTGTAAGGAATGGATCCAGACCGGCTCGGCGTTTCGGCAGCACTACCAAAATGGGAATCTGCGGCTGAAACGGCAGCACCCTGGCTTCCGGCGCTGGGCGTTGTTTGTCTGAATTACCCTCTGAAGTCCTCGTCACTAACCTCCACGTCGGCCCATCGGTAGTGCCCGCCGCCGTAGTCCTCATCGTGCTGTTCGCCGCTTAAATCGTGATCGTCCTCGTACATGGCCACCAAAGTGTGGTGACCATCCGTCAGCACAGAAAGCTCTTCGAAGTCGCCAATGTCATGCTGCGGGTCATCCTCGTCGTATTCTTCCCAATAATCCTCACCCTCTGAATCTTCGGCCAGACGTTCGTGCACGACGGCGTAATCGAAGTTCAATTCTTCTCCATCGGCAAGCGCTTGTCGTTTCTCTTCGACAATGGGCCTGCTTATTGCTTCTTGTCCCGGCAAGTGGTCGTCGTAGTTGTCATCGACGATTGCGTATCTTTGTATTACCGGCGTGTCTCCGGCCCGGGCCCTTCGTGCTTGGGTCATATTGACCATGTCGAGCATCATGGGTGCGATCTTTGCAGCGTAGCTATCGGCTGTGCGTTGCAGTGTTCGGGACTGGATCACCGGAGCACTGCCGCCGACCATGCTCTGCAAGGATCTCAGGGTCGTAGCCGACGTTCGATTGTCCAGCAGGCCGATACGTTGTCGATCACCGGACGCTCCGAGGATTGCCGCATGATTCGTCGCTTTACCGCGATTTCTCTCCAGCCTTTTGCTTTGTATCTTCATATTTGCAGCCTTAATGCATTGAGCTTCGTTTCAGATCGGCGGCCAGCCCCGATAGTCTAGCAGCTCGATATCCGCTATCCAGTCGTCCACCGGCTCATGCCCTGCGCCAGCCCCAAACGAAGGTCCACTGATCATCGGCGCGAAGATAGCTTTGCGAACGTGCAATCCCGACGAGCGCTACACGAGATCGTGGTCAAGCTGAGCGGAGGGGTTGCGCTCCGGGCCTTCGATCCAACGCGCGAAACGACAGGGCCTCGGCAACGCATTTGCTCGTTATGCCATCCGTCCCGGCAAGATCGGCAATCGTCCGCGCCACGCGCAAGATACGATGGCAAGCGCGCGTGGACAGATTGAACTGTTCGGATGCCCGTTCGATCAATGACCAGCTTTCGCCGTCCAATCGACAGGCACGAGCCAGTTGCTCACCGCGCAGATTCGCATTACGACAGCCGCTACGGCGCAACGCGATCTCACGCACGCTCGCAACCCGGGCGGCGACCTCGACACTCGACTCGCCGGCAGCACGGCCGGCCCGTATGAGCGATTGATGTATCCGTCCGACTTCGACGTGCAGATCAATCCGATCGAGTAAAGGCCCCGAGATCTTACCGCGATAGGCGGCAACGCGATCCGCACTGCAAATGCAGCCGCCGCGCGGATCGCCGTGAAAACCGCAGGGGCAGGGATTCATTGCCGCAACGAGCTGGAATCGCGCCGGAAACTCGCACTGCCGGGCGGCCCTCGAGATCGTGATCGAGCCGCTTTCGAGCGGCTCGCGGAGCACCTCGAGCACGTTGCGCTTGAACTCCGGTAACTCGTCCAGGAACAGCACGCCGTTGTGTGCCCGCGAGATCTCGCCGGGCATCGGCACCGAACCGCCGCCAACCAGCGCCGGCCCCGACGCCGTATGATGCGGCGCCCGGAACGGACGGCGGCGCCATTGCGCCAGGTCGAGCGGCCTGCCGAGCACCGAATCGACCGCGGCGGTTTCGATGGCCTCGGCCTCGTTCATCGGCGGTAACAGGCCCGCCAGCCGCCGCGCCAGCATGCTCTTGCCGGTCCCCGGCGGCCCGATCATCAGCAGGTTATGGCCACCGGCGGCGGCTATCTCCAGTGCGCGCTTGGCGTCGGCCTGACCGATGACGTCCTTCAGATCCTCGTCGGATGGGCGGCCGGGCGTCGGTAAAGTGTTTGGCAATACGTCGATACAGTGTCGGCCCATCAGGTGCGCGGTGACCTCCAGCAGGGATTCGACCGGGTAGACCTCGGCGCCGGCAAGCGTCGCTTCCGTGCCGTTGGCCGTCGGAACGAATACGGCATTGCCGCGTGCCCGGGCGGCGAGGGCTGCCGGAAGCAGGCCGTGTACCGGTCGAAGCTCGCCGGTCAGGGCCAGTTCCCCGTAAAACTCGAGTCCGCTGAGCGAAGGCGGCTTGATGGCGTTGCTCGCCACCAATATGCCCAGCGCGATCGCAAGATCGAAACGGCCGCCGCCTTTCGGCATGTCGGCGGGGCCGAGACTGACCGTGATGCGCTCCTGGGGAAAACTGAAGCCCGAGCTGACCAGTGCACCGCGCACCCGGTCCTTGCTTTCGCGCACGGCCGTTTCGGGCAGGCCCACGATCGAAAACGAAGGCAGACCGCCCGACAAGAATACTTCGACGGTAACCGGTGGCGCATCGGTGCCGATCGCGGCCCGGCTTTGCAGTACGGCAACAGCCATTGGCCCTCCTTGGCCAAGCTCAACGGAACCGCCCCGATCGGCAAATCAGTCGTATCCGCCGACCGGTTCGACGCCCAGTCTCATTACGATTCGGTTCTTACGACCGCTCCTCGTACTCCGCCAGCCGCGCCTCCAGCGCTTCGAGCTTTTGCCGGGTGCGGGCCAACACGGCCTCCTGCACCTCGAACTCCTCGCGGGTCACGAGATCGAGTTTGGACAGGCCGCTTTTCAGAACGGCGCTGAAATTCTGTTCGAGCTCGTCGCGCACCGCGCGCACGCTCGACGGCAGGGACTCAGCGAGTTTTTTTGCCAAGTCCTGGATGGATTCGTTGTTCACGTTTGGCCGATACCTGACGAGTTGGCGATATCCTGGGTGGATTCCTTGTTCATGTCCGTTTGATACCTGACGGCCGAACAAAACGCCAGCCCCAAATCCAGACACCGCAGCCAAGTTTGCATCGTCACCCAAAACGGGGCATGGCCGTTGAAGCCTGCACCATATCAGTGCGTCCGTTTCTTGGCCGATCGCCCAAGCCCATGATCAATATAACTTTTCCGAAACTGGCACGGATGCTGCTCTTAGCCACGTGATGTCCGGCCGCAGTGGCCGAAATCAATTAATGGAGCAGAATCATGAAAACCATCATCCGAGCCAGCCTCGCCCTCGCCGCGCTGCTCGCAAGCGCCACGGTCAGCGCCGACTGGTCGGCCAATGTCGGCTGGGCGAGTGAGTATCACTTCCGCGGCATATTCCAGAAGAATTCCTCCGCCAGCGGCGGCGTCGATTTCGAGCAGAACGGTTTCTACGTCGGCACCTGGGCGGCGGACGTAGGCGACGGTCTCGAAGTGGACGGTTACTTCGGTTACGGCGGCGAGTTCGAGGACTTCGGTTATTCCATCGGGTTCACGGGCTATTACTACACCGGCGACTTCGACGACACCTACCAGGAAATCAACCTGGGCGGGAGTTACGGACCGCTGGCCGTGGACGTGGCGATCGGTGAATACGAGAACTTCGACGGACCGACGCAGGATTACACCTTCACCTCGGTGACCCTCGAGGGTAACGGCTTCTACGGCACCTTCGGAACCTTCTCGCAAGACTTCGACGGCGACTATGTCGAGCTCGGCTACGGCACGAGCTTCTCCGAAGTCGATATCGGTATCGCGCTGATCCTCGCCAACGACGACCTGATCGAGGACGAGGACGAGACGCTGGTTTTCACGATCGGCAAGTCCTTCGACCTCGACTGAGTCACCCGCTACCCCGGGGGCGGCGGAGTCCGCCCCCGGATTCGACAACACACAGGGGAAAGCACCAATGAAAATGATCACAGCGATCATCAAGCCCTTCAAGCTCGATGACGTCCGCCAGGCCGTCGCCGACATCGGAATACAGGGCATCACCGTGACCGAGGTCAAGGGCTTCGGCCGCCAGCGCGGTCACACCGAGCTGTACCGCGGCGCAGAGTACGTCGTCGATTTTTTGCCCAAGGCCAAAATCGAGCTGGCGGTTGCCGACGAGCTGGCCGAACAGGTCGTCGAGGCGATCGCCAACACCGCACGCACGGGCAAGATCGGCGACGGTAAGATTTTCGTCTCCGAGCTCGAGCAAGCCATTCGCATTCGTACCGGCGAGACCGGTGCCGAAGCCGTTTAACACTGACTTAGGGAGGAGTTTCTCGTGGAAGAAGTCAGCCAAGTAGCGGCGCAGGTCACCGAACTGGCCTACGCCCTGGATACCTTTTATTTTCTCGTCTGCGGCGCGCTGGTCATGTGGATGGCCGCCGGTTTCACAATGCTGGAATCCGGCCTCGTCCGCGCCAAGAACACGGCCGAGATCCTGACCAAGAACGTGGGCCTGTATTCGATCGCCTGCATCATGTACATGTTGTGCGGGTACACGATCATGTACCCCGGCGATTACGAAGGCGGCGTGTTCCAGTCGATCCTGACGCTAGGCACCGGCCTGCTCGGTTCCGCGGACAACTCGGTCGAGGACGTGCTGGCCAGCGGCGGCGACACCTATTATTCCGGCCTGTCGGACTTTTTCTTCCAGGTCGTGTTCGTCGCCACCGCAATGTCGATCGTCTCCGGCGCCGTGGCCGAGCGCATGAAGCTGTGGTCGTTTTTCCTGTTCGCCGTCATCCTGACCGGTTTCATCTATCCGGTGCAGGGTTTCTGGAAGTGGGGTGGCGGCTGGCTCGACGCGGGCGGCTTCCTCGACTTCGCGGGGTCCGGCGTCGTGCACATGTGTGGTGCCGCGGCCGCGCTCGCCGGTGTGTTGCTGCTCGGTCCGCGCAAGGGCAAGTACGGCCCGCAGGGCCAGGTGAACGCGATACCCGGCGCCAACCTGCCGCTGGCGGCGCTCGGCACCCTGATCCTGTGGCTGGGCTGGTTCGGCTTCAACGGCGGTTCCGAGCTCAAGGTATCGGACGTCGGCGAAGCCAACGCCGTGGCGCTGATTTTCGTCAACACCAACATGGCGGCCGCGGGTGGCCTGGTGTTCGCGCTGCTCTTGTCGCGATTGTGGTTCGGCAAGGCCGATCTGACGATGGCGCTGAACGGCGCGCTCGCGGGCCTGGTTGCGATCACGGCCGAGCCGCTGACACCCGCGCCGATCGCCGCGACGCTGATCGGCGCGGTCGGCGGCATGCTGGTGGTTGCCTCGATCGTGCTGCTCGACAAGCTCAGAATCGACGATCCGGTCGGCGCGATTTCGGTCCACGGCGTCGTCGGCATCTGGGGCCTGATCGCCGTCACGTTCACCAACCCCGATGCGTCGCTGCTCTGGCAGCTCATCGGCATCGTGTCGATTTTCGCCTGGGTCTTCGTCATGAGCCTCATCGCCTGGTTCGTCATCAAGGCGACGCTCGGTATCCGCGTCTCCGAGGAAGAGGAGTACGAGGGCGTGGATCTGTCGGAATGCGGCCTCGAAGCCTACCCGGAGTTCACAAAGGCGGAATGACCGCCCGAATCCGGCGCCGGGACGACGTTTTCGCATAACGGCCGGTCCCGGCGCCGGATCTCACCCGAACGCCGTTTTTTCGCCGGGAAATCCGGTTCGACGAGCGGGCCGCAAGGCCCGCTTTTCATTGCTTTTGCCGCAAGGCCCGCTTTTCATCGCTTTTGCCACGTCCCGGGCGCCGATCCCGACCGACGCTGCGATAAGCATTGCGATGACCATTGTGACGGTCATTGTGATAACGATCACGCCACTTGCGACGCGCTTCATGATCTAATCGGGATCGGGTGAGTCTTTCGAAAACACGGAATCGGGCCAGATGCGCCAGAGAATCACAGTCACACTGACGTCGGTCGCCCTGCTCGTCGCATTGGCGGGGCCGGCAACGACTGCTGCCAGCGAAATCTACAAATACATCGACGCCGACGGCACCGTGCACTACGTGGACCGGCCGACCGGCGCCGCAACCGAGGAGCGAATCGCGATCGTCTCGCGACCCACCGACGACGACGCCGTGCAATCGCGTGTCCAGGCGCGGCTCGACCGGCAACAGGCGGCCGATGAGGCGCGCGACGCCAGGGACGAAGCCCGTCAGCAGGAGACCGATGCCCGCGCCGAGGAGGAGCAACGCGCCCGGAGATGCCAGGAGTACCGCGGCCGGCTCGAAACCTACGTGCAGTCGCGCCGCCTGTATCGCCAGGGCGAAGACGGCGAGCGCATCTACCTGGACGATGCCGAGCGCGAGGAAGCCCGGCAGAAGGTCGAGGAGCTGGTCGCCGAATACTGCGGCTGACCGCGCCGCGGGCCCTCCATGTCGCAAGGGTGCCGCACGGGTGTCGCGGGGATGTCACAGGGCGGTGAGCGGGCGCGTTACAATGACGTAGCGCAACGTGAGGAGCGGAACGCTTGACCGCCGGCCGGCAACGGGAAAACTTGGCGCCCGAAAACGATCACACGCAGGCTTACCTGCCCGATTTCTGCGCCGCAAGTACCCTGTTCGTCGTCGTCCTGATCGCCGAGCTCGTCGCGATCGTGCTGACCCTGGCCGCTTACGACCCCGAACGACAGTTCCTGGTCGATCTCTCGAAGACCTCGATGTTCGTCCTGTGGCATGCGCTTTTGGGATGCGCGGTCATGTGCCAGCTCAGACGGCGGCTCGAAGGCGCCGGCAAGACCGGCGCCTTCGTGCTGAGCTTTCTGATCCTGGTGTTCCTCTGCCTGGTGCTCGCCGAGCTGGCCTGGCAGGTCACGCGGATTTTCGGTCGATCGGCGATCATCGACGCATCGCATGGCCAATTCCTGTTCCGGACTTGCGCGATCAGCGCGATCGTTATCGCGCTTGCGATGCGCTACCTCTACGTGGCCAGCGAGTGGCGCCGCAGCATCGTGCTGGAAGCACAGGCGCGCATCAGCGCGCTGCAGGCCCTGATCCGGCCGCACTTCCTGTTCAACAGCATGAATACGATCGCCGCGCTGACCCGTAGCGATCCGCGCCGCGCCGAGGAAGCGGTCGAGGACCTCTCGGACCTCCTACGCGCGAATCTCGGCGGATCCGGGAACCGCACGACCATCAAACAGGAGCTCGAAGTCGCGGCCATCTATCAGCGTATCGAGAAACTCAGGCTAGGCGACCGCCTTAAGGTGCGATGGGACGTCGCCGAGTTGCCGATGCGCGCGCTGATACCGGGCCTGACGATACAGCCGCTGCTCGAAAACGCGATTTACCACGGCATCGAGCTGCTGCCGGACGGCGGCGAGGTGCGGGTCGAGGGCAGGCGTGACGGCAAGGAGATCATAATCCGGATGTCCAACCCGGTTGCGGCCGGCGTGAAACGCTCGAAGGACGGTAACCGCATGGCGCTCGGCAACATCCGGCAACGATTCGAGCTGGCCTACCCCGGGAAAGCCACAGTGGACGTCGATGACGCCGAAGGCAACTATACCGTGACGATCCGTTACCCGTACGACGAAGGTGGGATGTGAACGGCAACGATATCGTGACGATCCTCGGCCCTTGCGACGCGGTGAAACCGTGAACGGCAGCGCCGTAACGATCCACTGCCCTTGCGACGAAGGTGAGACTTGAGGATCCTGATCGTAGACGACGAGGCGCCGGCCCGCGACCGGCTGCGGCAGCTCGTCGAGGATCTCGGGGACCACGAGGTGCTTGCCGAAGCCGCCAACGGCGAACAGGCCGTCGCGCTCGCGTCGGCCGGCCGGCCCGACGTGGTACTGCTCGACATCCGAATGCCGGGCTTGAACGGTATCGACACCGCACACCACCTGAACCGGATGCCCGACCCCCCGGCCGTCGTGTTCACGACCGCTTACGACGAGTATGCGATCCAGGCCTTCGAGGCGCAGGCGGTCGGATACGTGCTGAAGCCGGTCCGGCGCGAGCGCCTGGAACGTGCCCTCGGGCAAGCGTCGCGCCTCGCCGCGCCCGCGCTCGACGAGATTGCCGCCCGCTCCAGGCTCGATTCCCGTCGCCGACACGTCTGCGTCCGGCGCCGGGATCAGCTCCGGCTGATCCCGATCGAGGACATCCATTGTTTCCGCGCCGAGCAAAAATACGTCTGCGTCCATCACGAAGGCGGCGAGGACCTGCTCGACGAATCCCTGAAATCGCTGGAGGAAACGTTCGCCGACGAGGTCGTGCGCATACACCGGAGCGCGCTGGTGCTCGTCGCCAGGATCGAACGCCTGGAAAAAACCCCCGACGGAAAGTGCCGGGTCGTCTTGCGCGGCGGCTCGCAAGCCGCCGGCAAAGACCTGATAATCAGCCGCCGCCACGTTGCCGACGTACGTCGCCGGCTCAGGAACACTCCATGACCACACGACGAGCACAGCGGAGGTTTTGCCGTTGCGGATTCGAATAGCGACACGAAAAAGCGCACTGGCGCTCTGGCAGGCGAATCACGTTGCCGGCCTGCTCGATGCCCTGCCCGAAGTCGAGGCGACGGAGCTGGTGCCGATGTCCACGCGCGGCGACGAGGTGCTCGACCGCAGCCTGCAGAAAATCGGCGGCAAGGGCCTGTTCATCAAGGAACTCGAAGTCGCGATGCAGGCCGGGGAAGCCGACATCGCCGTACACTCGATGAAGGACGTGCCGGCGGAAATGCCGGCGGGTTTTTGTATCGCCGCGGTGCTCGAGCGCGCGAACCACGCCGACGCCTTCGTCGGCGGCGCCGGCATCTCCTTCAGCGATATCCGACAGGGCGCGAGGGTCGGCAGCTCGAGCCTGAGACGGCAGGCGCAACTCAGGATGATGCGGCCGGACCTCCGTGTCGAGCCCTTGCGGGGCAACGTCAATACCCGTCTGGCGAAGTTCGAGGCCGGAGAATACGACGCGATCGTGCTGGCCGCGGCCGGCCTCGAACGCCTAGGGCTCGAACGGCACATCAGCCATGTGTTTACGACCGACGAGATGCTGCCGGCCGCGGCCCAGGGCGTGATCGGCATCGAATGCCTGGAAAACGCCGGTGCATTGCGCGGCCTGCTCGACAAACTCCACCATCGGCCGACGGTTCGGACGACGCTCGCCGAACGCGCGATTGCCAGGGTACTCGAGGCGAGCTGCCAGTCTCCGGTCGCGAGTTTCGCGGCCTGCGAAGGAGACGAGATGTCGGTCACCGCGCTGGTTGCCCTGCCGGACGGCAGTCGGTCGATTCGCGATCGGGTCACGGGCCCGGCAGCGGACGCCACAGGGCTGGGGGAGCGACTGGCGGCGCGACTGCTCGACCGCGGCGCGGCTAAGCTCCTGACGCTTGCAGGATCCATGCATGGCTGACGCGCCTTTGGCCGGCGTGCGGGTGCTCGTTACGCGACCGCGCCGGCAGGCCGCGGAACTCGTCGAAGCCGTCGAGTCGGCGGGCGGCGAAGCGATTCGTTTTCCGGTCATCGAGATACGCCCCCGCGAACCCGGGCAGATCGCGACCGACGCCCGCGGGCTCACCCGGCCCGATATCTGCGTGCTCGTTAGCGTCAACGCCGTCCGCTACGGCCTCGATTTCACGGGCGACGCCCGGCTGGCGGCGATCGGTCCGGCGACGGCAGCCGCCATCGAAGCGCGCGGCAGGACCGTCGACATCAGACGGGGATTTACCAGCGAACATCTGCTGGAAGCGCCGGAAATGACCGAAGTTGCCGGCAAGACCGTCCGTATCGTCCGGGGCGGCGAGGGGCGCGAGTTGCTGGCGAAGAGCCTCGAGCGTCGCGGCGCCGGCGTCGAGTATCTGTCGGTTTACGAGCGCCGGCTGCCGGCCGTCGAGCCCCGTGACATCGACGCGCTGGCGGCTGCGTTGCTGGCGGGCGAGATCGCTGCCGTCGTCGTCATGAGCGTACAATCGCTCGAGAACCTGCTGCGGCTGTTACCGGAATCCGCTCGCGACACGCTGCGCGGCACCGTGCTGGTGACGCCGTCGGAGCGTGTGATAAAAGTCCTTGTCAAACGACACCGCGGTTGGCGGGCGACTCTGGCTCGAGGTCCGCAGGCCTCCGACATGCTCGCGGGTCTCATCGCCGCCACCCGATCCACGTCCGGAAAGGCTTGAGAAAGGCTCGAATGAACGACGCTAAAGACGACAAACCCGAAACGGCCCGCGGCCGAACCGAAGACACGGAGAACACCGGCGAAAACGCCGGCAGCAAGGCCGCCGGGCAGCCGGCCGGCGCCGACCCGGCGCGCGGCGATGACGCACCGGCGGCGGACCGGGACGTCTTCGTCGAGAAAACCGCCAAGGAAGCTGCCGAGAAAACCGTCGAGGAAAGCACCGATACACCGGCCGGGACGCCGGGCGACGAAACGGCGGCGGTCTCCGCCACGCCGCCCGTGGCGCCGGCGCGTCGCGGCGCGATGACTTGGCTTTCGCTGGCGGCCGCCGTGTTTGCCTTGCTCGCCGCGGGTTTTGTGTACATAGCCGGCGAGGGTGCGTCCTCGGACGTGGAGGCCAACCGCGCATCGATCACGGCCTTGCACCAGCGTGTCGCCGAACTCGCCGGCGCGGCCGAGTCGGCGGACGCCAGCGCCGGTGAAAGCAGTCGGGAAGCGGCCCGGGTCCGAGAGGCGCTGGACGAAGCGCTGGACGGATTCGACCGGCGCCTGCAGCGGCTCGAGGGTGTCGAGGACCGCATGTCGAATCTCGAGAATTCGGTCGCGTCGCTGCAGGGCATCTCGGCCGGCACGCGGGATACCTGGCTCTTGGCCGAGGCCGAGTACTACATGCAGATCGCGAACGCGCAACTCAAGCTGGCGGGCAACCCGACGCTCGCCACGCTCGCGCTCGGCATGGCCGACGAACGTATCGTGCAGACCGGCAATCCCGCGCTGACCGAAGTCCGCGCCGCCATTGCCGACGAGCTCGCCGCGCTCGAGCTGATGGACAAGCCGGACATCGAAGGCATCACCTTGACGCTCGCAAGCCTTGCGCGGGTCGTGGAATCCCTGCCGCTGAAGACGCTCGGAAGCGGCGCGGCGAAAGGCGCGGACGCCGAGCTCGATCCGGAACTGACCGGCGTCGCCCGCGCCTGGGCCTCGGTCAAAGGCGCCATGTCCGGTTTGATCCGGGTCACGCCGCCCGATGAAACGCATTCGCCGTTGTTGACGCCCGATGCCGAAGCCTTGCTCAGAAGCAATCTGGCGCTGCAGCTACAGGCGGCGAGACTCGCCCTGCTGCGCGGCCAACGCGCCCAGTTCGAGCAAAGTCTCGACGACGCGATCGCGTGGCTCGGCCTCTACTTCGATACCGACAGCGGCCAGGTGACGGGCGCCCGCGAGACGATCGACGAGATTCGCGGCGCGCTGTTCGCCGGGGAAACGCCGGACATTTCCGAGTCGCTCAGGCTTCTGCGCCAGTTCAGGTCCCTGTCCGCCGGGTCCGGGCAATGAGATTCGGCATTATTGCCGTCATCGCGGTGCTGGCCAGCGCGCTGGCGGCCACGTTCCTGTTGACCGATCCGGGTTACGTCGCCATCGACTTCCGCGGCTACCTGATCGAGATGTCGGTGCCGGTGCTAGTCGCCGTCGTCGCCTTGCTGTTCATCGCGATCTGGGCGATACGCTGGGTCATCGAGGCGCCCAGGCGCCTGGGCGAGGCGGCCGGCCGGTATCGCGCCGGCCGCGCCGGACAAAAGCTCACGCGCGGCATGATCGAAGTGGCCGAAGGCAACTTCGCCCGCGGCGAAAAACTGCTGGCCCGTGCCGCGGCAACCAGCGACGCACCGTTGTTCAACTACCTGCAGGCAGCACGGGCGGCGCACCTGCAAGGCAAGGACGCGCGACGCGACGAGTGGCTCAAGCTCGCCTACGAAGAGTCTCCCGAGGCCGCCAACGCCGTATTGCTGACCCAGGCCGAATTGCAGCTCGACCGCAGCCAGTACGAGCAGGCGCTCGCCACACTGCGCCGCATCGAGGAGAACTCGCGGGATCACGCTTATGCGCTGGCCCTGCTCGGGCGTCTCTACTATCGCCTGGGCGATTGGGAAAACCTCGCCCGGCTCCTGCCGCGGCTCGGCAAGAATACGCGCATCGAGCCGGAAACCCTGGATCACTGGACGGTCCGTATCCACCGCGAGAACATCGGCCGGGCCGGGGACGGCGACGCCGTCGTCGCCGAATGGGCCCGCGTTCCGAAACGCCTGAAAAAGAACCCTGAGCTTCTGGACGCGTATTACTCGGCGCTGATGCGCAACGGTTGCGGCGAGAAGGCCGAAAAAGACCTCACGGCGGCGATCAAGGCCGAATGGCGTGGACCGCTGGTACGCCTGTTCGGGCTGGTCGAGGGCCCGGACCCGAGCAAGCAACTGCTGCGCGCCGAGAGCTGGCTTGCCGGTCACGGCGAGGACCCGGACCTGCTGTTGGCTGCCGCGCGTTTGTGCCTGCGCAACGAGCTGTGGGGCAAGGCGCGGAGTTATTTGGAGAGCGTGATTGCGCTCAGGCCGTCGCCCGAGGCCTTTCAGGAATACGGCCGGCTCCTGAACCAGCTCGGCGAGACCGACGCCGCCGCCGACGCCTTTCGGGAGGGGCTGGATCTGGTCTCCGAGCCCCGGCTGCCGGCGATTCCGGACCTGTCGGACACAAAACCGGCTTCCGGGTCCTGATGCGCACGGTCGTCGTCGGCACCGGCTACACGGGCCGCCGCCTGCTCGAGCGCCTGCCCAAGGGCGGTGCATACAAGGGCGGTGCATACGAGGGCGGTGCGCACAAGGGCGGCGGCGCGATCGGCTTGAGCCGGACGGCGGGCAATGGTGTCCTGCAATTCGATCTCGATGGCGACCTCCCCCTGCCGACGGCCCTGCCAGACAGCTATTCACTGGTATACACGGTGCCGCCGGCTCGCACCGATCCGGATCTGCCGGACCCGCGACTCCAAAGACTGTTGGCGCTGTTGGCGCCGCCGCCGGCGCGGTTCGTGTATCTGAGCACGACCGGGGTTTACGGTAACCGGGACGGCGGCCTGGTCAGTGAGAATATGCCGGTGAATCCGATGTCCGATCGGGCCAGGCGTAGAGTCGGGGCGGAGCGGCTACTCGACACGTGGGGCAGGCAAAACTCGGTGAGTCTCGTGATCCTGCGCGTGCCCGGTATCTACGGCCCCGGACGCCTCGGCATCGAACGAATCTCACGGGGCGTGCCGGTTCTGGACGAGGCCTCGGCCAATCCCGGCAACCGGATACACGTCGACGACCTGGTCAGCGCCTGTGCCGCGGCCTTGTCGCCGCAAGTACCGGCGGGGATTTACAATCTCGGCGACGGCGACGAACGCAGCTCGACGTGGTTCGCCGGCGAAGTCGCACGGCAGCTCCGCATGCCGGCGCCGCCGACCGTCACCCGCGAGCAGGCCGCGGCGACGTTCTCACCGGCAAGGCTGTCGTTCCTGGCCGAATCGCGGCGAGTCGATACCACCCGCATGCGCGAGGTACTCGGCGTCACGCCGCGCTATGAAGACGCCGCCAAAGGCATTCGCGCCAGCCTGGCCGAGGAACAAGTCTAAAAAACGGAAGTCAGTTATCCGCGCGATCTCTACGGCTTCTGAGAGCCGGAGCGCGGGTCCGGGGGGAGCTCACCAAGCGAGTTTGGTAGCTGTCCGAGGGCCTGAGACACTCCCGGACCCGCCCTCCGGCGGCGTCTGATCGAGAGATGCCTCAATAACCGTCAGGGCTGACTGCGTTTACTCTTGATCCAGCTCGTCAGCGGCTCCCATTCGTCCCAGTCGGGCCAGGCCAGGTACTCCGGCAACTCGAAGATCCCCAGGCCCCGGGTATAGGCACGCACGTAGTTCTGCGCTTCGCGCAAGGCGGCAACATAGGGGACCCGGGCCTTGGTCAGATATTCGTCCAGGTCGTCCCAGATCAGCGTATTGTCGCGGACCCGGTTGGCGACCGCCGCGATCTTCGCCTGTTTACGCTCGATCTTGCCGACGTGTTTGAGCTCGTCGAGAAAAGCCGTGGTCGCCTGCATGTCGATCATCGACGGCAGCACCGGCACGACGATCGTCTCGGCGTGATTGACCAGATTGGTCAGTTCCTTGCCATGCGAGCGGGCCGGCGCGTCGATGACGATGTAGTCGGCGTTGCGCGGCGCGTGCTTGAAGCCGTCGTCGAAGGCCGCGAGACCCACGATCTCGGGTCGGGTATCCGGGCGCCGTGCCAGCCAGTCGAGACTGGAGCGTTGCGGATCGTAGTCGGCCAGCGCGACGGTCGCGCCCTCGTTGGCGAAATAGGCCGCGATATTGGTGGCCAGTGTACTTTTCCCGCAACCACCTTTGGAGTTCAATACCATTATGTGCCGCATGATTGTCCTTCGAGAACTTTTGTTGGAATTATGTCGGGTTATGTAAACTACCTACGGCGACCAGAAAAGTCCAACCAGACATGCAGTTGCGTTTCACCAGCATGCGCGGCACCGGCAACCGCATCCTCATCGTCGATGAGCGCGGGCAAGACCGCGAGCCGCCCGCCGCCGCGCGCATCCGGGCTCTCGGCAACGATCCGAATCGGATCGGCTTCGACCAGCTCATGTGGGTACGAGCGCCGCTGCACCCCGCGTCGGCCGCGAGTTACCGCGTGTTCAACGCCGACGGTTCGGAAGTCGAGCAATGCGGCAACGGCGCGCGTTGCGTGGCCTGGATACTGGGCCGTCGCGAAGGCCTGGGACCGGAACTGCGCCTCGAAAGCCCCGCGGGTACCGTCGAGGCGCGGCTCTGCGGCGACAATCACAACCGGGTTGCCGTGAACATGGGCGCACCGGAATTCGAGCCGGCGCGGATTCCGTTTGTCGCCGGCGGCGAGAGCGAGCGTTATCGCCTCGAACTGGCGCGCGAAACCGTCGAGGTATCGGTGCTGTCGATGGGAAATCCGCACTGTGTGATCGACGTGGACAGCGTCGAAACGGCCGAGGTCGCGCGCATCGGCGCGGCCGTCGAAACGCACGAGCGCTTTCCGGAACGGGTCAACGTCGGTTTCATGGCGATAGAGCATCGCCGCGAAATCGCGCTGCGTGTCCATGAACGCGGCGTCGGCGAAACGCTGGCCTGCGGCACCGGCGCCTGTGCGGCCGTCGTCGCCGGTCGCCGGCGCGACCTGCTCGACGACGAGGTCGCCGTGAAGCTGCCAGGCGGACAACTCATGGTAAGCTGGGGCGGGGCCGGTGGTCCCGTCTGGCTGAGCGGTGACGTGGAAGTCTCGGGCGAAGGGACGATAGACGTATGAGATAGACGTATAAGCAGCCCTGTATCGGCGCCCTACTATCAGTATCAGCGTATCAGCAGCCCTACGAGATGAGTAACCCCAGATGAGCAATCCTAGATGAGCAATCCTGGCAGCACCCAACGAAAACCGGATTTCGTCGAGGAAACGCCGTCGGAGGCCGCCGTCGTCGACTATCTGGCGGCCAACCCCGAGTTTTTCGAACGTCATGCGTCGCTGCTCGACACCCTGAGGCTGCCGCACGCCGCCGGCGGCACCGTGTCGCTGGTCGAACGGCAGGTATCGATGCTGCGGCAAAAAGAACTCAAGCTCGAGCGGCAGCTCAGGGACCTGATAGCGGTCGCGCGCACCAACGATACGCTGGCCGCAAAAGTCCATGCGCTCAGCACACAGCTACTCGCGGCACGCAAGCTGGACACGACGATCGCCGCGATCGAGGAAGCGATGCGATCGGGATTCGGGGCCGATCACGCGGTTTTGGTCCTGTTCGGCGATCCCGAGGCTTTCAAAGACATCGATGCCGGCCGTTTTTTCAGGGTCGTCGATCGAAACGACGAGTCGCTCGGGCCTTTCGACACGTTTCTTAAGAGCAACAGCGCACGCTGCGGCCAGGTGCGAGACACACAACGGGAGTTCCTGTTCCGCCAGGAGGCGGAAGAAATCGGCTCGGTCGCGCTGGTGCCGCTGGACAAGAAGCCCTGTCTCGGTTTTCTTGCGATCGGCAGCGTCGATGCCGAGCGTTTTCACCCGGGCATGAGCATCGACTTCCTGACCCGCGTCGGCGCGCTGGTTGCGGAGGCGCTCAAGCGCTTCTGATTTATCGAAGCCGGCAGCCGTGGACAGCGCCGCAATCGATTGGATCGACCGTTACGTCGGACATCTCAGTCACGAGCGGCGGCTTTCCCCCGAGACCTGTAAACACTACCGTCGCGACCTCGTCGCGCTTGCGGACTATTGCGACGAAATCGGCGCGAAACGCTGGACGGCGCTCGACAGCGGGCATCTGAGAGCCTGGTCGGCGGCCGGACACCGCCGCGGGCTGAGTTCGAAGAGCATACAGCGGCGCTTGTCCGCCGCACGCAGCTTTTTTCGGTATCTCGCCCGGGAGGGCGAGCTTCGAAACAACCCGGCCGATGCCGTGTCGGCGCCTAAGGGCGGCAAGCGGCTGCCCGGAAGCCTCGATGCCGACCGCATGGCGCGACTGCTGGATATCCGCGGCGACGGCGCCATCGTCGACCGAGACCGGGCCATGCTGGAACTGTTCTACTCGTCCGGTCTCAGGCTCTCGGAGCTCGCCAATCTCGACCTGGGCGACGTCGACCATGACGATCGCACGGTGCGTGTGACCGGCAAGGGCGGCAAGGAGCGCATCGTGCCGGTCGGGCGCAAGGCGCTCGCGGCGCTCAAAGCCTGGCGCCGCAGCCGGGCTTCGATGGCGGATGTGGACGAACCCGCACTGTTCGTCAGCCGCCGCGGCTCTCGTATCAAGCCCCGCAGCGTGCAGGCCAGGGTCGACTACTGGGCGCGCCGGCAGGGGATCGACACACGGGTCCATCCGCATCTGTTCCGGCATTCCTTCGCTACCCATCTCCTGGAGTCCAGCCACGACTTGCGCGGGGTCCAGGAACTGCTCGGGCACGCGAATATTTCCACCACCCAAGTCTATACCCATCTTGACTTCCAGCACCTGGCCCAGATATACGACCAAACTCATCCCCGCGCCCGACGCAAGAACAAGGCTTGAGCGCGGGAGCCGCGCCCGCCGAGCCGGGCAGTAGAGTCAGGCAGACGCCTATGGAACAGTTTCGAGGCACGACCATCGTCTCGGTGCGCCGCAATGGTAAGGTGGCGATCGCCGGCGACGGCCAGGTCAGCATGGGCAACACGGTCATGAAAGGCAACGCGCGCAAGGTCAGGCCGCTGGCCGGCGGGCGGGTGATCGCCGGTTTTGCCGGCGGCACGGCGGATGCCTTCACACTGTTCGAGCTGTTCGAATCCAAGCTCGAGCAATACGGCAATCTGACCCGCGCCGCCATCGAACTCGCCAAGGACTGGCGGACCGACCGGCGGCTGCGGCGGCTCGAAGCCCTGTTGTGCGTGGCCGACAGCGAGAGCTCGTTCATCATCTCGGGCAACGGCGACGTGATCGAGCCGGAGCACGACCTGATGGCCATCGGTTCGGGCGGCCCGTACGCGCAGGCGGCCGCACTTGCGCTTTTGAGGAATACCGAGCTCGAAGCACGGGAAATCGCCGAGAAGGCGCTCGCAATCGCCGGCGACATCTGCGTATACACCAACCAGAACATCGCCGTCGAAGAACTCTGACAAAACGCCGCGAAAGCGCTTCGACCAGCGCGCACCCGGACGGATCGGAAGCCCGGCAGCTTCCCGACCGCGACCGGCCGCGTTTCGACGAACGATGCAGGCAAAGGAACGAACATGTCCCAGATGACACCCCGGGAGATCGTCCAGGAGCTGGACAAGCACATCATCGGCCAGGACGACGCCAAACGCGCCGTGGCGATCGCGCTCAGGAACCGCTGGCGCCGCGTGCAGGTGGACGAGCCGCTCAGGAGCGAGATCACGCCCAAGAACATCCTGATGATCGGCCCGACCGGCGTCGGCAAGACCGAGATCTCGCGGCGGCTGGCAAAACTGGCCAAAGCACCGTTCGTCAAGGTCGAGGCCACCAAGTTCACCGAGGTCGGCTACGTCGGCCGCGAGGTGGACAGCATCGTCCGCGACCTGGTGGACGTGGCGGTGAAAATGATCCGCGAAGACGCCATGTCCAAGGTCCGGCATCGCGCCGAGGATGCAGCCGAGGAACGGGTACTGGACGCGCTGTTGCCTCCGGCCGCGCGTGGCGTGGGTTTCACGGCGGACAACGAGCCGGGAGCGGACGAGAACGAAACGCGGCAGAAGTTTCGCAAGATGCTGCGTGAGGGAAAGCTCGACGACAGGGAGATCGAAATCGATCTGCAGGCGATGCCGGTCGGCATCGAGATCATGGCGCCGCCCGGCATGGAAGAGATGACCAGTCAGTTGCAGGGGATGTTCCAGAACCTCGGCCGCGGACAGAGCAAAACCCGCAAGCTCAGGGTCGGCGAGGCCCTGAAACACCTGACCGACGAGGAAGCGGCGAAAATGGTGGACGAGGACGAGCTCAAGTCCCAGGCGCTCGAAGCCGTCGAGCAACACGGTATCGTGTTCCTCGACGAGATCGACAAGGTTGCGCGCCGCTCGGAAACCCAGGGCGCGGACGTATCCCGCGAGGGGGTGCAGCGCGACCTGCTGCCGCTGGTGGAGGGTTCGACCGTCACGACCAAGTACGGCATGGTCAAGACCGATCACATCTTGTTCATCGCCTCCGGCGCCTTCCACGTGTCCAAGCCGTCGGACCTGATACCGGAGCTGCAGGGCCGGTTTCCGATCCGGGTCGAACTCAAGTCGCTGTCGGTGGACGACTTCGTAAAAATCCTCACCGAAACGGACGCTTCGCTCACGTCGCAGTACAGCGCATTGATCGGTACCGAGGAGGTGTCCCTGGAATTCACCGAGTCGGGAGTGAAGCGGATCGCCGAGGTCGCCTATCAGGTCAACGAGAACACCGAGAACATCGGCGCGAGACGCCTGCATACCGTGATGGAGCGGCTGCTGGAGACCATCTCCTTCGAGGCCTCGGACAAAAGCGGCACGCAGCTTAAGATCAACGCCGGCTATGTGGACGAGCACCTGGCCGAGCTGTCGAAGGACGAAGACCTGTCGCGGTATATTTTGTAACCGACCTTGTAGCAGACCATTCCCCCGGCCATGACCCCCACGGAAATCAAGCTTCGCCAGCAGTCGCGCCTGCTCGTCGTCACTTTCGACGACGGCGAACGCTTCGAATTCACCCATGAATACCTGCGGGTGCATTCGCCGAGCGCCGAGGTCAAGGGCCACGGTCCGGGACAGGGCAAGCTGCAGGTCGGCAAGGAGGCGGTCGGCATCGCGAGTATCGAGCCGGTCGGGCATTACGCGGTACGCCTGGTGTTCGACGACGGCCACGACACCGGCCTTTACTCCTGGACTTATCTCTACGAGCTCGGCAAGAACCAGGCCGCGAACTGGCGGCGTTATCTCGACCGCCTCGAAGCGGCAGGGTATGCTCGCGGGGAAAAACCGGCCTGAATTCACACGTATGACCCGTACGGACGAAAACCCCGACACCACCCACTTCGGCTACCAGGACGTGCCGACCGGGGAAAAAGCGGATCTGGTCAAGGGCGTGTTCGACTCGGTCGCGTCCCGTTACGACGTCATGAACGACCTGATGTCGGGCGGCCTGCACCGGCTCTGGAAACGGTTCACGGTCGAGCAGGCCGACGTGCGGCCCGGCCACCGGGTGCTGGATCTCGCCGGCGGCACCGGCGACCTCGCAATCAAGCTCGCGCCCGCGGCCGGCGACGACGGCCTGGTCGTGCTCGCCGACATCAACGCCGCAATGCTCGAACAGGGCAGACGACGGCTGGTCGATGCCGGCGTGTCGGGCAATCTCGCGATTGCGCAGGTGGATGCCGAGCGCCTGCCGTTCGACGATGCGAGTTTCGACCGCATCACGATCGCCTTCGGCCTTCGAAACGTCACGCACAAGAACACGGCGCTCGGATCGATGTACCGCGTGCTCAAACCGGGCGGCAAGGCCCTGATCCTGGAGTTCTCGACCCCGGCGCCGGCGATCAGGCCGGCTTACGACCTGTATTCGTTCCGCGTCCTGCCGCTTTTGGGCAGGCTGGTTACCAGGGACCCGGACAGCTACCAATACCTGGCCGAGTCGATACGCAAACACCCCGACCAGGAAACGCTGCTTGCAATGATGCAGGATACGGGCTTCGAGCGATGCCGGTTCCACAATCTGAGCGCCGGCATCGTCGCCCTGCACGTCGGCTACAAATTCTGATAACGCGCCAATGGACCCGCTCGAGAACCTGTTGCGGCCGATCGCCCGGTTTCTGAACAAGAACATCGAAGAATCGACGCCGGCGCGCGAGCTCTGCGAAAAACTGGACGGCAAGGTCATCGCCGTTCGGGTGCGGGATACGGCGCTCGCGATGTACTTCACGATATACGACCGGGAAGTGGTGCTGTCCACCGACAGCGACGCCGATCCGGACGTCGTCATCACGGGTTCGCTGCTGACGCTCGCCTCGCTTGCGACCTCGGCGGAGGCGGCAGGCAACCAGGTCCGCCTCGACCTGACCGGCGACCTGGAATCCGCGCAACGGTTTCAGCGCCTGCTCCGATTCGCCCGGCCGGACGTCGAGGAGCAGTTGTCCGCCGTCGTCGGCGACACCGCCGCGCATCAGATCGGCGAGGCCGCGCGAAGCGTCGCCCGCTGGGGCGCGGAGGTTCGCGATACGATGCAATCGAACGTCCGCGAATACCTGCAGGAGGAACGGCGCGACCTGCCGAGTCGTTACGAGGCCGAACGGCTGGCCGGCGACATCGACACCTTGCGGGACGACGTGGAGCGGCTGGCCGTCCGGATAGACCGGCTGCCGGCGAAGTCGAGATGATGCGGTGGCGCACGCTGCTGCGTATCGTTCGTATCCAGCGGGTTTTGGTCAAGTACGGCCTCGACGAGGTCATCTCCGCGACGCATCTGCTGCGGCCGCTCAGGTATTTTTTCGTACTGACGCCGCGGCGCCGCGACAGCTCGGCGCCGCTCGGCGAACGCATTCGGCTCGCACTCGAGGAGCTCGGCCCGATTTTCGTCAAGTTCGGCCAGGCCATATCGACCCGCCGCGACCTGCTGCCGCCGGACATCGCGGTCGAACTCGCGAAGTTGCAGGACCGCGTGCCGCCGTTTCCAAGCGACCAGGCCGTGGCGATACTCGAGGCCGCCTACGGCCGGCCGGTCGACGAGGTTTTCGAACGCTTCGACCGCGAACCCATGGCCGCCGCCTCGATTGCGCAGGTACACTCGGCCAGTATCCCGGGCGGCAAGGAAGTCGTCGTCAAGCTCTTGCGGCCCGGTGTCGAAGGACAGATCGAGGGCGATCTCGACGTGCTCCGCACGGTCGCGCGGCTTGCCGCCAGGTACTGGGAACACGGTGCGAGGCTCAGGCCCACCGAGGTCGTCGCCGAGTACGAGCGCACGGTCATCGACGAACTCGATCTGATGCGCGAAGGCGCCAACGCGGAGCAGCTCAGGCGCAACTTCGCAGGCTCCGACAAGCTCTACGTGCCCCGGACCTACTGGGACTTCTGCCGTCCCGAGGCCCTGGTCCAGGAGCGCATCTACGGCATTCCGATCAGCGACATGGATGCGCTGCGCGAGGCCGGCACCAATATCCAGTATCTCGCCGAGAACGGCGTCGAGATCTTTTTTACCCAGGTGTTCCGGCACAATTTTTTCCACGCCGACATGCATCCGGGCAACATCTTCGTCATCGTCACCGATCCCGAGCGGCCCAAGTACGCGGCCGTGGACTTCGGCATCGTCGGTACCTTGAGTCCCGAGGACAAGGAATACCTGGCCGAGAATTTCATCGCCTTTTTCGAGCGCGACTATCATCGCATCGCGAAGCTGCACCTGGATTCGGGCTGGGTGCCCGAAGGCTCGCGTATCGACGAGCTCGAAAGCGCCGTCAGGACCGTGTGCGAGCCGATTTTCAACAAGCCGCTGGTCGAGATCTCCTTCGCGCAGGTGTTGATGCGCCTGTTCCGCGTCGCGCAACGCTTCGACGTCGAGATCCAGCCGCAGCTCATTCTCTTGCACAAGACGCTGTTCAACATCGAAGG
Organism: Woeseiaceae bacterium; assembly: GCA_028279985.1. Classification (GTDB taxonomy): domain Bacteria; phylum Pseudomonadota; class Gammaproteobacteria; order Steroidobacterales; family Woeseiaceae; genus UBA1847. The sequence continues at coordinate 4,281 of JANQMR010000013.1, read as the reverse complement.
CCTGGGCCGCGAGTTGTATCCGGAGCTCGATCTCTGGAAAACGGCGCAACCGGTGCTCAAGACCTGGATGGACGAGCAGGTCGGCCCGCGGGCGCTGGCCTCGGACCTGCGGGAAAACCTGCCGCAGGTCCGACAGGCCTTTCGGCAGTTGCCGGCCGCGATCCGGCAATTGTCGGAACAGGCGTCCACCGGCCACATCCGCCTCGACATGCAGTCCGCGGAAATGCAGGAGATCCGCAAGGAACTGGCAAGCCAGCGCCGCCAGCGTTTCTGGCTCACGCTTGCCGCAACCGGGGCGATCACCGGCGCCCTGTTGCTGGCGCTCGAGGTGAACGCCTACCTGGGCGCCGCCTTGCTTGCGCTCGGCGCCGGCGCCGCGTTCATGAGCCGGACGCGAAACTGATCCGAAACCCGGCGGCAGGCGCACTCGGCTAGCGCCCCGGCTTGCGGCAAGGCCGGCAACTTCGGAAACGGCAGCCGAGTAAAATAGAGCAATGGCATCGGCAGCAGGCGAAACCGGAAAAAAACGCGCGATTCGCAGCTTCGTCCGCCGCTCGGGCCGCCTGACGGCCTCGCAGCAGCGCGCGATCGAAAGCCTGTGGCCCGTATACGGTATCGAGTTCCGGCCGAAGCGGCTGGACCTCGATCAGATATTCGGCCGTGCGGCACCGCGGGTTCTGGAGATCGGCTTCGGCAACGGCGACACGCTGGTCCGGCAGGCGGCATCGGACCCGGACCTGGATTTCCTCGGGGTGGAAGTCCACGAACCCGGTATCGGCCACTGCCTGATCCGTGCCCGCGAGACCGGTGTCGCGAACCTGCGTCTGATCCGCCATGATGCGATAGAGGTCCTCGAAAGCCAGTTGCCGCCGCAATCCTTGTCGCGGATCAACCTGTATTTCCCGGACCCCTGGCCGAAGAAGCGCCACCACAAGCGCCGCATCGTTTCGCCGGCCTTCGTCGCACTCTGCGCGGAGCGCCTGGTGCCGGGGGGCACGATGCATATCGCCACCGACTGGGCCGAGTACGCCGGGCATATCGACGAGGTATTCGGGGACAGTCACCGTTTTCGCTGCGCCGAGCGCCGCAAGCACGCCGGCGACCGGCCGCTCGATCGGCCGATGACCAAGTTCGAGCGGCGCGGATTACGACAAGGTCACGAAATCGTGGACTGGCGCTTCGAACGGGTGGCCTGAAGCTACCGCCTGAAATCGGGCTTACCGTTCGAGGCCAGCGGGCCCGGTGACGTAAACCACGCCGCCGCGCACTTCCGCCCCGAGCTTGCGAAGTCCCCGGCCGTTGCAGGGGCCGCCCAGGCAGTCACCGCTTGCCATGTCGAACAACGCGCCGTGCGAGGCGCAGACGATGGCGTCCTCACCGGGGGTCAGGAAGCGGTCGGCCGCCCAGTTCAGCGGGTGCCCGGCGTGTGAACAGCGGTTCTCGTAGGCGAACACGGCCTGGCCGCGGCGCACGACAAAACCCCTGAAAGGCCAGTCGCCCTCGCCGACCCGGAACTCGCGGCATCCGGGGTCGTCGATCCCGGACAGCGGTCCGAGCTCGATCTCAGCGCCCGACATCGGTGCCGACCAGTCGATCGTGCCGTCTTGCGACGTATATGGCGAGCAGGATCGCCGGCACGCCCAAAGCCGCTGCATACAGGAAAAACCCCAGCCATCCGATCGATTCCTGTACGTTGCCGGAATAACCCGCAAGGAACTTGGGAAACAGCGCCATGAACGAGCTCAACAGCGCGTATTGTGTCGCGGTGAACGCCCGGTTGGTCAGGCTCGACAAATAGGCGATCAAAACGGTGCCGCCGAACCCCTGGGCCAGGTTGTCGGCGCTGATGGTCACGGCGAGCATCCAGAGCTCGGGGCCGACCTGGGTCATGACGGCAAAAAACAGGTTGGTACTGGCGATCAGCGCCGTCGCCATGACCAGGCAACGCGCGACGCCGAAACGCACCACCGCCCAGCCGCCGGCACCGACGCCGATGATCGTCACCCAGGCGCCGTAAACCTTGGCCACGGTCGCGATCTCGGACTTGGTGTAACCGATATCCAGGTAGAACGGGTTCGCGAGTATCCCGAGCACGTAGTCGCTGATCCGGTACAGCGAGACGAACACCAGGATCGCGATCAGGAACCGGCCGAAGCGCTCGTAGAAATCGCGGAAGGGATCCGCCACCGCGTGCGTGAACCAGGCTACGGTCTTCTCGCTCAGGTTCGAGCCGGAGTAAGGCGCGATCGTCTCGGGCGCCTCCGGTTCCCTGCACCACAGCGTCGTCAGGATACCGACGAGCATGCAGCCGGCCATCGCCATGTAGGTGAACGACCAGTCCGTGAATTCGGCGAGATACAGCGCACCCGCCATGCTGATCAAAAGCGAGATACGGTAGCCGTACTGGTAGGCGGCGGCGAGCACGCCCTGCATCTGGTCCTCGGCCGACTCGATCCGGTACGCGTCGATCACGATGTCCTGGGTGGCGGAGGAGAAGGCGACGGCAAAGGCGATCAGGGCGAAGGCTTCGATGTTTTGCGCCGGATCGGCGCCGGCCAGCACGAGCAGGCTCGCGCCGATCGAAAGCTGGGCGAGCAGCATCCAGCCGCGCCGGCGGCCGAACACGCCGCTTAGAATCGGCAGCCGCATCGAATCGACGATCGGCGCCCAGAAGAACTTCAGGCTGTAGGCGAAACCCAGCCAGGCGAAGGTGCTGATCGTGCTGCGCTCGACGCCGGCTTCTTCCAGCCAGGCCGAGAGTGTCGCGTAAACCAGCGGGAACGGCAGCCCCGAGGAGAACCCCAGGAAAAAGATGACCAGCACTTTTTCCTGCAGGTAATACCGCCAGCCGAGCGAGTCCGCCCGCGCCGGAACCGTTTCCTCAACCGTCATGCAGCCAATCGTAATCCATGATCAGCGGCGCGTGATCGGAAAAGCGGTCGTCCTTGTAAATCGAGGTACCGAGGATACGGTCCGCGAGCCCGGGGGTCACGACCTGGTAGTCGATGCGCCATCCGACGTTTTTTTCCCAGGCCCGCCCCCGGTTCGACCACCAGGTATATTGGTCGGGCTCGGGATTGACCACGCGGAAGGCGTCGACATAACGGTGTTTGCCGAACACCTCGTCAAGCCAGGCGCGCTCCTCGGGCAAAAACCCGGAGTTCTTCCGGTTCGACCGCCAGTTTTTGAGATCGATTTCTTTATGCGCGATGTTCCAGTCGCCGCAGAGGATGTACTCGGCGCGACGGCGCCTGAGCTTTTTCAGGTGTTCGGTGAAACTCGCCATGCAACGGAACTTGGCCTGCTGGCGCTCTTCGCTGGACGAGCCCGACGGCAGGTACAGCGAGACGACGTTCAGGCCATCGAATTGCAGCTCGAGGTAACGGCCTTCCCGGTCGAACTCCGGATCGCCGTAACCGCGCAGGACGCGCCTGGGTTCGTGGCGCGAATAGACCGCGACACCGCTGTACCCCTTTTTCTCGGCGTCTTCGTAATAACTGTGATAACCGGCCGGGTCGAAGCAGGCGTCGGTGAGCTGATGAATCTGCGCCTTGGTTTCCTGTATGCAGACGACGTCGGCATCCTGAGCGTCGAGCCAGTCGAAAAAACCCTTGCGCGCCGCGGCCCGGATGCCGTTGGCATTTAGACTGATTATACGAAACACGCGGAACCTCCCGGACTCGATCCAAGGCGGTGCTTTCGGCCGCCGTTCGTGTGTCATACTTCGGAGACGCCCGGCATCCCGAAGCCGGCACTATACAGAAGTCATGGACGAGGCCAAACGGATGCAGGCGTACCAAAAAGAATTCATCGACCTGGCGCTGGAACTGGGTGTATTGCGCTTCGGCGAATTCGTGCTCAAGTCGGGACGCGAAAGCCCGTACTTTTTCAATGCCGGGCTTTTCAATACGGGATACGCGGCGGCGAGGCTCGGACGATATTACGCGGCGGCGATCGTCCATGCGGACCTCGAGTTCGACATGCTCTTCGGCCCTGCCTACAAGGGCATTCCGATCGTAACGGTCACGGCTGCGGCGCTGGCCGAGCAATACGACATCGACGTGCCGTACGCCTACAACCGCAAGGAGGCCAAAGCCCATGGCGAGGGCGGCAGCATCGTCGGCGTTCCGCTCGAGGGCCGGGTGCTGATCGTCGACGATGTGCTCACGGCCGGCACGGCCGTACGGGAGGCCTACCGGCTCATCGCGGCGACCAACGCCGAGATCGCGGGTCTTGCAATCTCGCTCGACCGGCAGGAGCGCGGCCAGGGCGCATCGTCGG
>JANQMR010000001.1 GCA_028279985.1 Woeseiaceae bacterium | reverse complement strand
TGCCGCCAATACTGGAACGGCTCGACCTTTCAGGAAAAAGCTGGATCAATGAGATGCACCACTACGGACGCTGGTACTACCGCGCTGTCGGTTCGTTGGTCAAGTTACAGCACTACTGCCAACACCTGGGGCAGCAATGGCTCAAGGGGCAAGGCCAAGCCACTACCCTTTGCTGATCAACCGACCGTTTACAACGGTTCGGCCAGCTACCTGCCGCTCCGGTTTGTGTAGAGCGCGACGGAGTACAGCAAATCCAATTTCCCGACATCGCCGACAGGTGTATCCGCGCCGCGCCAGGCAATTCATGGATGTCCCGGACCGGTGGTCCCTCCCGGACCGGTTCATGGATGTCCCGGACCGGTTTCCCGGACCGGCCCACGGCCCGGACCGGTTGTTCATGGATGTCCCGGACCGGTGGTTACGCGCCGCCACGGATCGAGCCACGGTAACAACTCTCACTCCAGACGGTATTCGAGGCGGCAGTCGGCTAGCCGCATGACATCGCCGTCTTCGAGCTCGTGGTCTCGGATTTTGCGGCCGTTGACGATGACGCCGTTAGTGCTGCCCAGGTCGAGCACTTGCGCGCCGTATTCGGTGCGGACGATCAGCGCGTGATGCCGGCTGACCAGCTTGCTCGGGAGCTTGATGTCGCACACGGCATCGCGGCCGACGAGTACCCGGCCGCGCTGTAACGGGAATACGCCCAGCGGCTGGTCCTCCCGGCTGGCGACGATTCGGGGCAGATCGATGCCGTTGCTCAGCTCCATCGGCACGTCGGCCGTCTGATCGACGCCCGGGGCGTCGGTTTGCGCCTCGAACTGCTGCACGGCTGCGGTGACGACCGCCGCCGTGACCGGCAACCTGTCGTTCTGCCGCGCGATGAACAGGCTTTGTCGGTACAGACGTTCGACTTCGTCGGCGATTCCATCGGACAGTTCGTGAATGACCGTGACGGCCTGGTAGTCGAAGAACTCGGCGATGTCGCTCGAACCGCTTTCGGACAGGCGCGTCCGTATCCATTCGCGGGTCTCGTCGCAATTCATGCGCTGGATGCTGATCTGCCGTCCCGCCTTGTTGCGGACGTTTTCCATCAGCGGGGTACCGACCATACGCCGCAAGCCCGGGCGGCCGGACAACAGTACCATCAGGCCGTAATTTGACGCCGCCTCCATCTCGACCAGCCGGCTGACTTGTTCCAGCAACCAGCTCTCCTGATCCTGGGCCTCCGCCACGTCCAGGATCGTGCGGCGCTGGTGTTTCTGCTGGTAAGAGAGAAACATCTGGAACACCTTTTCGAGATCCGATCGACTCATGTCTCGCGGCTCGAAACCGATGTCCCGGACGATCTGGCGCATGCCCTCGATGACCCTGATCCTCGGTCGAGTGATCCTGATGACGGTCGGGTCACCGTCGACGGACGTGAGAAATGCGCGCACGACTTCGCTCGTTTCCGTTCGGCCGGGACCGGTCAGAATGGCAACCGGGCGGCGGGCGCGATACGCACGGGTCAACTGATCGAGCGCATGCCGGTGGCGTATCGGCAGCGCGCTGTCGGACCCGTCGTCGACCGGCATGTTGTCAATAGACCTGTCATCGCCATGCCGGCAACCCGCATTGGCGGAAAACTGACGGTCGGCTCTCATTCAACCCCGCATCGCCTCTTCGAATGCCGCCCAAGGGGTCTTGCTCGTGGCTTGCTGTCGGCAAGGCCCCTTCGAGAATCCGGCTGAGGCTCTTCTACTGTTTTTATGTCAAATAAGTGTACGCGAGGGTTCGACAGATGTGAAGTGAACAATCAGGAAACTGACATAACAGCTTAATTTAAAAATATTTTTCGGGCAAACTAAGAAAGCCGTATCGGGCGGTCGGCGTTCAGGCCGCCGCAACCGGTGTCGTGAACAGCCCGGTACGGGCGGTCTCGGTGATTCCGACTACCGACGGGTGTTTGAGCCGCCGTTCCGCGGAGATCGCATAAAAGCGCTCGGTAATCGACTCGGTGCGCCCGATGACCGAGGTCCGGTACATGCGGCAGATTTCGGTTTCTATCACGGTCGGCGCGCCGAACAATCCGGCGCCGGCTTCACCAAAGGCCTTCATCAAGGCGCTATCGTCGAATTCACCGATGATTCGCGGCGATATCGACTCTGATTCGAACCATTCGTCCATCCGCCGGCGCATCGCCGATGTCTGTGTCGGCAGCAACATCGGCGCATCGTCGAGGCTTTTCGGAAAACTGCGCCGGTAATGCCGCGCGGTGTTGCTGCGCGCAAAAAACGACATCCCGCTCTCGCCGAGCCGGTGGTTGTAGGCGCGCAGGCTCAGGCCCGCGGGCACCGGCTGGTCCGACAGCACCAGGTCCAGCCGGTGGACGGCGAGCTCCGAGAGCAGCTTCTCGAGCGTCGCCTCGTGACAGCGAATCCGCACCGCGTCGTTACCGGTCAGCGCCGGTGCCACGATCCTTTCTGCAATGATCTTGGGCATCGAGGATACGATCCCGATCACGAGCGTCGACGGCCCCCGGGTCTGCTGGCCACGCACGACGCTCGCAAGCTCGCCGCCGATGGAGAAGATCTCGTCGGCATAGTCGAATACCAAACGACCCATCTCCGACAACACCAGGCGGCGTCCGGACCGGTTGAACAGCGGCTGACCCACCGATTCCTCGAGCAGCTTGAGCTGACCGCTGATGGTCTGCGGCGTCAGGTGCAAAACCTCGGACGCCTTGACGATACTGCCCTCGCGGGCTACCGCCCAGAAGTATTGCAGGTGACTGTAGTTTAGGTGACGCATGTCTGCTGCCGCTACCCCACTGAAAAACCTGAATTAAAATCTAACAAAATCGATTATCCCGAATTAGTCGAATTTATGGAATTTTATTGGCAGTTTTCCCGAATCCTGTATCTCGACTTCGTAACCACAGTCAAACCGAAGTCAGCGGTCGATAAGTTCGATTTCATCGAAGTAAGGGAGACCGTATGATAATCCGACATTGATGATTCAACCCCAAATCAGGAGTGACCGATGAACATACGGATACAGGCGAAAGACTTCTCCCTGACTGCGGCGCTCGACGCGGAAATCCGCAAGCAGGTCGACCAGGCGCTGGGGCGCTTCGACATGTATATCGTCGCCGTCGACGTTTTTCTGAGCGATGTCAACGGACCCAAGGGCGGCCGCGACAAAGCCTGTGTGATTCGGGTACAACTGCCGAACCGTACGACCATCCCGATCGAGACGGTACGCTCGGATCTCTACGCGGCCATTTTTCAGTCGACGCGCCGGTCACGCCGGGTGGTTCGCCGGACGCTCAAGAAACAGAAGCGCTTCGAACGCAGCCTGCTGCGCGAAATGCGTTACGGCGAGGGTGCGAGCGGCTGAATCGGCCTCGCTGATCGATGACCAGCGTTGAAACGGAATCGTAACGGGTTTATACAAGCCCGGCGTTCCTCAACGGCAGTTCCCGTATGCGCCGGCCGGTCGCCGCGAAGTACGCGTTGACGATCGCCGGCGCTACCGGCGGCACACCGGGTTCGCCGATACCGCCCGGCGGTGCATCGACGTCCATGATGTGTACATGAATCGCCTTCGGCGCTTCGTTGATGCGCAAGACCGGATAGGTATCGAAGTTACCTTCGACGACCCGGCCTTCCTTCGCTGTGAGCTCGCCGTGTAAGGCCAGGCTCATGCCGAAGACACCGGCGCCTTCCATCTGTGCGGCAACCCGATCCGGATTGACGACCAGACCGGCGTCGACCGCAAACCACAGCTCGTGAACGATGAGCCGGCCGCTACCGTCGACGCTGACCTCCGCGACCGTACCGACTGTGCTCAGGAAGGAACGGTGCACGGCGATCCCCAGGCCGTGACCGTCCGGCAATCCGCGTCCCCATCCCGCCAGGTCGGCGACTTTCTCCACGACCGCCGCGTATCGGGCGGTGTCGATAGGATGTGTGTCGAGGCTTTGACCGTAGTTACCGTATTCCGCACCGTCGGTTGCGGGGTCGATTTGTCGCACCGGCCCTGTAAGCCGCAACAAATAATCCCTCGGATCGACGCCGGCCGCATGCGCAAGCTCGTCGGCGAACCCACAGACGGCAAAGGCGTGATAAACGTTGCTGACCGAACGCAGCCAACCGATCCGAAGATGCGCCTTGGCATCACCCGACTCCAGGCGCATGTTCTCGATCGCAAAGGGATTGTCGGTAAGCCCGAGTCCGAGCTCACCGGCGCCCGGCCCCGTCGCCTCGGTGCTGAAGGTCGAGCCGATCGACGGGAACACGCTGCGATGCAGCCAGGCCGAGGTATTGCCGTCCGCATCGATACCGCCTTTGAGGTGCTGTGCGCTGACCGTATGCAGGTAGCCGTTACGGATATCGTCCTCGCGAGTCCAGGTGACTTTGACCGGGCGGCCGGTTTCCCGGGCCAGGAAAGCGGCCTCGGCCGAAAAGTCGGCCTTGGATTTGCGGCCGAAGCCGCCGCCGAGCAGCGTGACGTGCACGATGACGCGACCCTCGTCGACGCCGAGTAAAGCGCCGACCGTCTGTCGTACCGACTGCGGGTCCTGCGTACAGGCCCAGATCTCGCAGCCACCGTCCCCGGTCATACGCGCAGTCGCCGCCGGGGGTTCCATCGGCGCCTGCGCGAGATGCGGCGCGTAATAGTCGGCTTCGACGACGCGATCGGCATTCGCCAAGGCCGCATCCACGTCGCCGCGCTCCAGCGCGGGCTTACCCTTACGATTCGCGGTCTCGGTCAGTTCCCGGCGGTAAACCGCGGAATCGTAAACGGCGTTCTCGCCGTGGTCCCATTCGATCGCGAGCGCTTCGCGGCCGCGCATTGCCGACCAACTGTCGTCAGCCAGCACGGCGACACCGCCCAGCGGCTTGTACAGCGGCGGCGCCTCGAGTTCCGGCATACGAACGACCTGCCGGACACCGGCGATCGCCAACGCGGCCTGATCGTCGACGGAGCGGATACGCCCGCCCAGTACCGGCGGCCGCTCGATCGAGGCATGCAACATCTCCGGTATCGCTACGTCGATGCCGTACACTGCCTTGCCGGTCGTCATGATGTCGTTGTCGAGCAGATCCAGTGATCTGCCGATGTATCGATAATCCGCTTTGGACTTGAATTCAACCTCGTCGGGAACTTCGATGCCGTCGGCGGCCGCAACCAGTTCTCCGAAGCGAGCGGATCGTCCGCTGGCCTCGTGATGCACAGCATGCTCGCGAGCGACGAGCGCAACGGCCGGCACGCCCCAGCTCGCCGCCGCCGCCATCACCAGCATTTCGCGAGCCGAGGCGCCGGCCGTTCTCAGCAGGTCGAAATGAAGCCGGATACTGGACGAGCCGTCGGTGTTCTGGTCCCCGTACTTCTCGTCGCCGGGCGCCTGGATCACCGCTACTCGTTCCCAGTCGGCTTCCATCTCGTCGGCGATGATCTGCGGCATGCAGGTACGGATGCCCTGGCCCATTTCCGAACGATGACAGTGAATCTCGACCGTATCGTCGTCGCGGACGTTCACATACACATTGGGCATCACACTCGTACTACCGGACGACGCCGTGACACCGCCGGCGGGCGGCGTCTCCCGATCCGACCGGCCGCAAGCCGTCAGGGTCAGGGCGAGCACCAGCCCGCCGCCGGCCCTACCGGTCCGGTCAAGGAACTCGCGCCGGCTGATTCTCTCGATCCTGCTCATGCGAGTTCCTCCGCTGCCTTGCGAATAGCCTGGCGGATCCGGGTGTAAGTGCCGCAGCGGCAGATGTTGCCGCTCATCGCCGTATCGATATCGGCATCGCTGGGTTCGGGATTTCGTTCCAGTAAAGCCGCCGCGCTCATGATCTGGCCCGACTGGCAGTAACCGCATTGCGGGACATTGAGCGCCCGCCAGGCGCGCTGCACCGGGTGATTGCCGTCCTCGGAGAGGCCCTCGATCGTCGTGATCGCCCGCCCGGCGGCTGCCGAGACCGGGAAGTTGCAGGACCGTACCGGCTGGCCGTCGAGGTGCACGACACAAGCGCCGCACAAGGCCTTGCCGCAACCGTACTTGGTGCCGGTCAGCCCGGCGACGTCGCGGATGGCCCACAACAACGGCATTGCCGGGTCCACGTCCAGCGTGTGCGCTTTACCGTTGATCGTAAGATCCAATGCCATGACACTCCCCGATTTCGATGTTCGCATGCCGGCTCCCGGGCCGGCGTCGCCGAGTGATTGTCGATATTGGAAATACTGCTCGGCGGTACTGACTCGGCGATTTGGCTCGGCGATTTGACAATAGTAGCACTCTATCGCCGCTCGACGCGGCGCTACCACGTTGACAGCCTCCGGCACTGACGACAAAGTTCGCGGGTTTCCTCGGGAAGGAGAATCCCGGTGCGCCAAATCGTCGAATCACGCTGGTTCAACGTTACGATCACAGCCGTGATCGCGATCAATGCAATCACGCTGGGCCTCGAGACCTGGCCTGCCGCGATGGATCGCGCGGGCGGCCTGCTGGTCGCCATCGATCGGACGGCGTTGTGGATCTTCACGGTAGAGATTGCGCTCAAACTGTGGGTGTATCGTGCGCGGTTTTTCACCAGCGGCTGGAACCTGTTCGACTTCGCGATCGTGACCATCGCCTGGTTGCCGGCGGCGGGGCCCTTGTCGGTGTTGCGCGCGCTCAGGATATTGCGTGTGCTGAGACTCGTGTCCGTCGTGCCGCAGATGCGCACGGTGGTCGGTGCGCTGATCAGCGCATTGCCGGGCATGGGATCGATCGTCGCCGTGCTGCTGCTGGTGTTCTACATCGCCGGTGTGATGGCGACCAAGCTTTTCGGCGACACGTTTCCGCAATGGTTCGGCACGATCGGCGAATCGATGTACAGCCTGTTCCAGATCATGACCCTGGAGAGCTGGTCGATGGGCATCGTACGGCCGGTGATGGAGGTCTACCCTTACGCCTGGGCGTTTTTCGTGCCGTTCGTCATCGTCACCAGCTTTGCGGTACTGAACCTGTTCATTGCGCTGATCGTCAACTCGATGCAGAACGTCCACGCACGAGACCGCACCAGCGCCGAGGCGGCCGAGCACATCGCGCACGACGAACGTGAAGCGCTGCGCCGCGAGATCGTCGAGTTACGGGCGGATATCCGCCGTGTCGAGGAGGCGGTGAACGACACGCGCCGCTGAAAAGCCGGTGGATTCCGTGACAGCTTGCCAAACCCTGGGGCCGCGGCGGCGAGACGACGGGCGGCGAACGAGCGCGGTTGTGCTAGGGCCTGTCCCGCAGATCACTAGCTGTGGTTGTAGGGATCGCGGCCGGGTACCCGAATCGGCATGTCGTCCGATTCTTCGAGTGACAGCTCGTTCAAGAGGTCCGGTTCGTCCAGCAACTCGGAGCAACGCCGCCGAATCGCCTCGAGTTTCAGCGAGACGTTGGATTCGGACAGCGGGATGTCCTCGAATTCGTCTTTGAATTCGATGTCCTTGAATTCGATGTCCTTGAATTCCTTGCTCATAGTCGCTTTCCCAACCAATACTGTCGGCAATCGGCGACAGCGTGGTTTTGCCGCAGTATAGAGACAGCCAGGAAGCCAAAATGTGACGCAGATCACACTAATTTTGCCGAAAACAGTTAAATCGCCGACTTTATGTCGAATGCGACCCTTAGAAGCGGACCAGCGCCGACCCCCAGGTAAAACCGGCGCCGAAGGCCTCGAACAGCAACAGATCGCCGGCGCCGATGCGCCCGTCACGCACCGCGGCGTCCAGCGCCAGCGGAATCGAAGCCCCGCTGGTATTGGCGTGCTCGTCGACGGTGACGATCACCCGCTCCATCGGCAAATCCAGTTTTCTGGCCGCCGCCGCGATGATCCTGAGATTGGCCTGATGCGGCACCAGCCAATCGATGTCGTGACGATCGATGCCGTTGGCGTCCAAGGTTTCACGCGCCATCGAGTCCAGCGTGGCGACCGCGCGTTTGAACACCGCATTCCCCTGCATCGTGATGAAAGCCCGCTCCGCGCGAACCGCATCGTAGCCGCTCGAGATACCTTGCGGCACTTCGAGCAAGTCCGCGTAACGACCGTCGGCATGTATGTGAGTGGATATCACGCCTTCCTGCTCCGATGCCTCGAGAACCACCGCGCCGGCACCGTCGCCGAACAACACCGCGGTACCGCGGTCTTCCCAATTGACGATTTTCGACAGCGTCTCCGCGCCGATGATCAACGCGACGCGCGCACCGCCGGTACGTATCTGCCGGTCGGCAATGTCCAGGCCGTAGACGAATCCGCTGCACGCCGCCTGCACGTCGAACGCGGCACAGCCGCCGATACCCAGCCGCCGCTGGATGATGCAGGCGGTTCCGGGAAACACCTTGTCCGGGGTCGTCGTGGCGACGACGATCAGGTCGATCGCATCCGGCGCTATGCCGGCCATTTCAATCGCGTTTTTCGCGGCAACCAGCCCCAGGTCGCCCGCGGTCTCGCCCTCGACCAGGTGCCGGCGCTTGATACCGGTGCGTTCGCGAATCCACTCGTCGGACGTATCCATGATCTGCGCGAGATCGTGGTTGGTCACGACGCGTGCCGGCAGACAGGCGCCGGTACCGGTAATCCTCGAGTGAGGTGCCCCTGAGTCAGTCATGAGTCGGTCATCCGCGTGTCCACGTTTCCGGCGCCGGCACGCGGCTTCAGCCGGTCGCCCCGGCCTTTTGCCGCAAGAACGCCGCAATCTCGCGCAGCGTGGGGTAGTCGAACAGGTCGCTGATATCCAGCTTGCCGGGATAACGCTCGTCCACGGCCAGCACGATCTCGGTCAGGGTCAGCGAGCTGACGCCGACTTCGAACAGGTTGTCGTCCGGACCGATACGGCGCTCCTTGGAAAACTCGCGACAGATGCCTTCGAGCTCCGCCACCAACGGATCTTCGTCCATCTCCGCCGCCGCGGGTACGAGCACCGCCAGCGCTTCGTCGAAGGCGCCGTCGAGATAGTCGCTCAAGAGATGTACCCGCTGTACCTTACCGCTGGTTGTCTTCGGAATTTTCGCAACCGGAATCACGTGGTCGACTTCGAGGCCCGTACGCTCGCCCAGAACCTGCCGGACGCGTTCGACGATCGGACGAAAGTCGTCCAGACCCCGGCGATACAGGACGAAAACCAGGAGTTCCTCGGTCTGGCTCTTCGACGGCGTCGCCCCGGCGACGACCACCTTGCCGAGCTCGAGGCCGTCGATCCCGGCAAGGATTTCCTCGAGATCATGCGGATAATAATTCTGCCCATTGACGATCAGGATGTCTTTTTGCCGGCCGGTGACGACCAGTTCGCCGCCGGCCTGGACACCCACGTCGCCGGTCTTGAGCCAGCCGTCCGCCGTGAACAAGGCCGCGGTCGCCTCGCCGTCACCGTAGATTTCCCGCGTCACGCTCGCGCCGCGCAACTGGATGTGGCCGACCCGTCCGTCATCCAGCAAACGATCGTCATCGTCGGCAATGCGAATCTCGACGTCGCGAATCGCGCGGCCGACCTTGACGAAGCTCACCGCGTCGGCGTCGCCGGGCTCGGCCGCCAGGCAAGGCTCGCCGACGTTCAGGCTGTGGCGATCCACGACGATGCGCTCGTACTCTCTCCCCACCGGGCTCAAGGACACGCCGACGGTCGCCTCGGCGAGGCCGTAGACCGGAAACATGGCCGTACGTTTGAGGCCATGCGGCGCCAGCGCCGCCAGAAACGTCTCGCAAAGCTCCCAGGATATCGGCTCCGCGCCGTTGAGTATCAGCTCGACGCAGGAAAGATCGATATCGGGCAGTCCCTTGCGTTGATAGAGCTTAAGAAAGTGCTTGTAGCCGAAATTCGGCGAACACAGTTGCGTGGCCCTGAGCTCACTCGCCTTGCTCATCCAGAGCAGCGGACGCCTAACGAAAACGTTGGTATCCATGACCGCGTGGTTCATTCCGGCGGCAAGCGTGCTCAGGTGATAACCGATCAGGCCCATGTCGTGGGTCAAGGGCATCCAGCTCAGGCTTCGATCGGCTGCGTGCCAGTTCAGCCCTTCGACGATCGCGCGTATGTTGGTGCAGAGATTGCGGTGGGTCAGGCAAACCCCTTTGGGATCGCTGGTCGAACCCGACGAATACTGGATGAAGGCGAGATCGTCCGGAGACGCGGCATGGATCTCGCCCTGTGTGTCCGGCTGGACGTCGCCGATCAACACGCTGCGGCTGTCCAGAAAACCCTCGATGTCTTCAAAACCGTTCTCGGTCGCAAAACTTCGCAGACGCTGGAGCAAACCGAGATCGGTAAACAGCGTGCCGCGGCGCAATTGCCTCAGGATGCGAAACAGCTTGTGGCGGTGCTCGTCGCTGATGCCGACCGCCACCGGAACCGGCACGATACCGCCGAGCATCGCCGCCCAGTAGGCGATCACGAAACTCCGGTTCGACTTCGAGAAGATCACCAGCTCGTCGCCGGGCGCCATGCCCCTGGCCTGCAGCGCGCCCAATAGCGCGCCGGCGCGCTCGTACAGCGCTCCGAAACCGAGCTCGGATTCTTCGCGCTCGCCGTCGATGAACCGAATGTGGCGGTCCTTGCCGCTCGCCTCGGCGAGCAGATCGACCATCGTGTCGTAGCGTTTCATTATCGGACGTTCTTGGATCGGAGGTTTTTGGATCGGACGTTCTTGGATCGGACGTTCTTGGACCGGATACTCTTGGGCCGGGCGTGTCGTTGCCGAACGCGCCGCTCGGGTCTGAGCCGGATATTGCGTTTGGACCTCAGGTTGATCCCCAGCTCGAGCCCCGGGTCCTCGTCGTCGAGCCGCAGCATCCGGAAGCGCGGCAACAACAATCCCAGATGGATCTTCATCTCCAGAAACGAAAAGTACTCGCCGAGACAACGCCTGGGCCCGAGGGAAAACGGGAAATACGGCCGCTCGCGCTGCGACCGTCCGGGACTGCTTTCGAAACGGTCCGGGTCGAATCGATCCGGGTCCTCCCAGAACGCCTCGGTACGGTGCAACAGGTACGGAGACAGGTAAATGTCGGCGTCGCGAGGCACGTCGTAATCGTCGAGTGCGTCATCGGCCAGCGCCCTGCGGGTGAAAAGCCACACCGGCGGATACAGCCTCAGGGTTTCCTCGATGACCTGCTGGGTGTATACCATGGCCGAAATGCTGTCCGCGTTCACGGCGCCGGCGTTCGGCAGCAGGCGCTCCGCTTCCTCTATCAACCGCGCTTCGACCCCGGGATGCCCTGCGAGGAGATACCAGGCCCAGTTCAAGGTATTCGCCGAGGTTTCGAAACCGGCGACGATCAGCGTGATCAACTCGTCCAGCAACTCTTCGTCGGTGAAACCCGCACCCTGCCTGTCGGTGGCCGACAGATACATCGCCAGGAAATCGAATCTCCGGTCGATATCCGACGCGCGGCGCGCCGCGATGATCTCACTCAGGAAACGGCGCAGCGCCCGCGCTTTCATGACCACGCCGAGGTCACGCACCGAATCGCTGGCGAGAAACGAAAACGGATTCTCCGGCAGGGATGCGATCCGGCTTTCGTAGTCGTCGCCGAAGATACTGACGAGTATCAGCTCCAGTGCGAACGCGCTGGTCTCGGCCGTGATGTCGAGCGTACCGCCGGCGTCGGCCACCGCCGCCCAGGCCGCGGCGCGCTTGTCGCAGCAGGCGACCATCGCCGGTATCAGGCGGTGGACGTTTTGCACCTTGAAGGCCGGCTGTATCATCGTCCGCGCGCGCCGCCAGACGTCGCCGTCGCTGACGATGATGCCGTTCCCGAGCAGCATCTTCACGCGCTCGAATCCCGGCCCCTTCTTGTACTTGCCGTGCCGCCGCACCAGGATGCGCCTGACCTCCTCCGGTTCATTGACGAAATAGGCGATCCGCCCACTCGGCTTTTCGACGCTGACGATGTTGCCGAAACGCTCGCGCAAGGCCTCGAGCGCCGCCAGGGTCTCGGGGTCCACGCCGAGGGCGACGGGCCGGACGGGACCGGGTGGGCGTCGGTAGTCGATCGAAGTGTCGTTCATTACGTCGGGTGGGCGCCGGCTGGTGCCGCGGCATTCTACATTGACCGGCCTGGAACGGATACTGCAAACTCTTCGCGCCGGCAGCTCGCGAGACCGCGGCCGACGGCCTGGATTACCCGAGATGGAGTGACTGCGTGAGCAACAAAACAGGCATCGACTACACATCGGTCGAAGCACGCCGCAGCCCTGCCTCGTCGCGCAGCATGTCTTTCGGCAGGCGCCTGGCCTACCGCGTCTATGAACCGCTGCTGCGTGCCCTGATCTGGAGCCTGAATGCGACATACCGTTATCAGCCGGCGATCGGGCAGGAGCACATCGATGCGATCATACGCGACGGCACGGTCTGCGCCCCCTGTTACTGGCACCAGAATCACCTGGTATGCGCGCCCCGGATTCGAAGCTGGATCCGTCGGGGCTTCAAGGCCTGTTTCCTGGTGTCCTCGTCGGTCGACGGCGAAGTTCCCGAACGCATCGCACGCTCCTGGGGCGCGGAAGTGATCCGCGGCTCCGCCAACGTCAGCGGTACCCTGGCGCTGCGCGACCAGCAGGCGATGATCAAACGCGGTTATTCGATCGTCACGACGGCGGACGGCCCGCGCGGACCGATGCACGAATTCAAGCCGGGCGTGGTGCTGATGGCGCGTATTGCCGGGACGCCGATCGTTCCGTTGGGATACGCGGCCAGCCGTGCCTGGCGGCTCGAGACCTGGGACGGTTTCATCGTGCCCAAACCCTTCGCGCGGATCGTCGTCGGGGTCGGCACGCCCTATTCGGTTCCCGGAGACGCGAGACTCGACGATCTCGAAGCGCACCGGCAGAACGTTCAGGCTGCGGTCATGTCTGTCAGTGAAGAATGCGAAAAAGCGTTGCAATCTACCTGAGAGCAAGAGCATGCGGCTGAAACGGAAAACCGGCGCCTGCTTCGCGCTGGCGGCCGTGCTGGCGACGGCTGCGCCGCTCGCGCCGGCCGTCGAGACGCTGACGCCGCACAGGGCGCAATACAAGGTGAAAATCAGCGTCCTGAGCGGCCGGCTGACGACCGAGCTACGAACCACCGACACCGGTTATTCGGCCGACCACCGGGTCGAGCCGAGAGGCCTCGCCAATCTCTTGAGCAACGGCGAGATCCACGAGACCTCCGAGTTCAGCCACGGCGACGACGGCGTGCTGCCGGTACATTACACCTCGGTCGATACGATCACCAAAGACAAGACCCGCGCCAATCTGCGTTTCGACTGGACGACCGGCCAGATGGCCGGGGAAATCAACGGTGAGGAAATAGAGCAACTGCTGGACCGCTTCGTACACGATCGGGTATCGATTCAATACGAGCTGATGCACGACCTGATGACCGGAAAGACAGCCGGCGAATACCTGTTGTTCGACATCGACGAACTCAAGCCGCTGCTCGTTCGACAGGTCGGAGAGAAACGCGTCCAGGTACCTGCCGGCTCCTACGATGTCGTCGGTATCTCTCACCAGGGACGGGGATCGAGCCGCGTGACGACCTTGTGGTGCGCGAAGGAACTCGACTACCTGCCGGTACTGATCGAACAACACCGCAAAGGCAAGCGCAATTTTCAAGCGGCGCTGGTCAGTTACGAGCCGACGGAGCGCTGACCCTCACACTCGAGCCGCTTCTCCGGTCCGCTTCCCGTGTCGCGGCGTTGCGGGTTTTCGCGCGTCGCTATTCGACCCGGTCGAACACCTGTTCGAGTTCCACCGGCGGCTGTTTTCGCAAGACCAGCCGCACGGAACGAACCAACACTTCGTCGTCGGCGCCGAGCGTATAGGTCTCGGTCAACCTCGCGTCGTCACCGTCGGCGGTCTCGACGACAAATCGCGTCCCCTCCCAACCGGCGGCACGTTCCGCGGTGACCTCGCCGACGCTCACGACACCGTGTTCACCGAACTCGTACTCCTCGACGACGGCGCGATCGAAACTGATGAACACCCCGTGGTCGGTCTGGGTGATCTTGAGCGTGCTGCCGGTCTCCAGAAACACGTGCAACAATGAGCCCGCGCGCCGCCCGGCGCGGCGGCTTTCCGCTGCGCGGTCCCGGGTGCGTATCAACGGGTTGCCGTCTTCTGCCGCCCGGCCCGCGATCTCGTCGAAACGCCGGTTCGTATCGGCAAAAGCCGGGCGTAGCCGCCAGGAGCCAGAGAAGTCGACGTTCGCAGGTGCCTGGGCGTCTTTGGGCGTGAGCACCGGACCCTTGCTGCCGCAGCCGGCGAGTACCAGCATGGCAAGCGTTGCCAGGAGCGCCGTACGGCTCATTCAGGCGGATTCCAGAAACGCCTCGCAGGCCGCGCGGGAATTGGCGCTCGCGTCAAGAGCACAAACGCGCATCACCGATTCGCGGATTCGGAACAGCTCGGCGTCGCCGCCAGTCGCCCTGCCCCAGGCAATCAACTCGGATTCGAGCTGCTCGAGCTGACGTTTGGGCCGGTGATACAGTCCACCGCTTTTTTGCAGCTCCTCGATCATCCGCACGGTGGTATCGTGAATCAGCACGCTGTCATCCGGGGCCATGTCGAGCAGGCCGCTCAGGTAATAATGGCCCCACTGGAATCGGGTCGCCGGCCCCTTGGCAGTCTCGTAACCCTTGCGCAACCATTCGATTGCTAGGTCGATGTTACCCGCACGCTGCTCGATGCCGGCGAGATCGGGCATGTAATAGTACGGCTGCCTGGACTTTTCGAGCTCGGCCAGTAACAGCGGTTTGGCGAGCTCGTCCATGCCGGCGTCGTCGAGCAGGTTACCCAGCGCGTTGACGATCGGCTGCCGCTGGTGGACCCCCGGGGTGGACGCATCGGCCCATTCGACCATGTCGACGATGGCTTGTCTGATTTCCGTTGATGGCGGCGATTCCGGGTCTTCGATGCGTTCGAATGCGAGGCGTCCGCGCAGGGTATAAATCCGCTCGCGCTTGTAGACGGTTTCGTCCGCCGCGAAACGCTCGTAAGCCTCGAGGAACGCGGACGTAAGCGATGCACGCTCCGGGCTCCCTGGTTCGGTCAGCGCGGCCGTGATGTCGGCGCCGGAATAAATCAGGCTCACCAGCACCGTCTTCGAGCGTTCGGGATCCGCCAGCACGGACGTGAGGAGATCGACGGCTTCCCGCCGGCGTTCCGCATCCAGTCCGACGTCCGCAGGCGTTTCCGCCGCCTGGAGCAAGGCGTCGAGCCAGGCCATGTAAAGAAGCGTCCGTTCCTTGCCCAGTGCTTCGGGACAGGCCTCGTAGATCCGTCGCATCGCCCGGGGCCGGTCGACACCTTCGAGTATGCTCGTGTCCTGCCCCCACGCGTGGTAGGCGAGCATCGCACAATCGCCGCTGCCCAGCGTGATTCGATCGGCCATAGGATCGGCCATAGGATCGGCCATTACCGTCTCGACCAGCGCACTGGCCGATGTCGCGCTGCCCAGGGTCAAATCCAGCACGTTGGCATACGCCAGCATGTCGATACCGTTCGGGATACGCGTGATCTCGTGGCCGTCGGCGTCGAAAACGATCATCGTCGGATAGCCCATCACCCCGAAACGCTCGCCGTAACGTTGCGCGTTGTCGGTGTCGCCGTCCAGGTAAACCGGTATGAACAGCTTCGAACGCTCGCGGAACTCCGGTGTGCTGAACACCGTTTCCCGAATCGCGTGGCAGGGCGGACACCAGACGGCGCCCCAGTACAGGTACAGCGGCTTACCCTGCGTCTTCGCCGCGGCAAACGCCTCCGCCACGCTGCCTTCGAACCAGTCGATACCTTCGGCCGGCTTCAGTTTCGTCGCCGTATCGTCCACGGAACCGTCGGCCGCGTCGGCCTGGGGGGCAAAATCGGCTTCGGGCGCCGGGTCCGCCGTCTTCGAACAGGCGCCCAGCACGCCAAGACAGCTCACGAAACAGCTCAACAGCAAGATTCTGGTGGTATTCATCGTCCCGGTTCCCGGCAGCGCGAAGACCGCAGAAAATACACAAAAACTCGAGGCACTTCGACCGAAGCGACCGGGTGTGACGGCCGGCTGCCCGGTCAGCGCCGGCTTATGTCGTGTATTTGGACTGACGACACGCGTGTTCAACGCGGTTTTTGTGGTAATCACGACGTGATTGAAATCGCAATCGATCCATGACCCGATGGTGACGCGGTATGCCCCGAATTGCGTTAAGCTCCGCGCTCGACCGGGAACACGACCATGATCAATCACCGGGAACTCGAGCTGCTCAAGGCGGCGCTGGACACCCTGGCGGAGGGTTACCGCGAGCTGCCGGATTTTTCGCCCGAGCTCGATCCCGAAACCGCGGGGCGGGTCATCGATGAGGTGGCGCGCCGGATGCGCGACAACTACCCGTATCATCATCCGCTCTACGCGGGTCAGATGCTCAAGCCGCCGCATCCCGTAGCCCGCATCGCATATGCGCTTTCCCTGTGGGTCAATCCGAACAATCATGCGCTCGACGGCGGCCGCGCAAGCTCGGCCCTGGAGATCGAATGTATCGGCGCGCTGGGACAGATGTTCGGCTGGCGGGCGCCGCTCGGGCATCTCACCGGCGGCGGCACGATGGCCAATCTCGAAGCCCTGTGGGTGGCGGGCAGGTTGCACCCCGGAAAACGCATCGTCGCTTCGACCGAAGCGCATTACACGCATCGACGCCTCTGCGAGGTGCTGGGCCTCCCGTTTGCGGCCGTCGGCACGGACAGCGACGGCCGGATGGATGTCGGCGAGCTGGGACGGCTGCTCGCGGAAGGAAACGTCGGCTCCGTCGTCGCAACCATGGGCACCACCGGTTCGGGCGCGGTGGACCGGTTGCCGCGTATCCTCGAGCTCGCACGCGCCCACGACGTGCGGGTACACGCCGACGCCGCCTACGGCGGTTACTTCACGCTGGCGAGCCTGCTCGACGCCGAGACGCGCGCAAGCTTCGACGCACTCTCGGAAGTCGACTCGATCGTCGTCGATCCCCATAAACACGGCCTGCAGCCCTACGGCTGCGGCTGCGTGCTGTTTCGGGACCCGACGGTCGGACGCTTCTACCGGCACGATTCACCGTACACCTACTTCAGCTCGGCGGAATTGCATCTGGGTGAGATCAGCCTGGAATGCTCGCGGCCGGGTGCGGCCGCGGTCGCGTTGTGGGCCACGCAGCAACTCCTGCCCTACGAACGAGACGGTGCGTTCTCGCGCATGCTCGACGATTGCCTGCAGGCGGCGCGGGATTTCCACGCTCGCCTGGAAGGCGGCGATCGTTTTCTCCCGATGAGCGCACCGGAACTCGACATCGTCGTCTACGCAGTCCGCGCCGACCGGACATCGACCGCCGGCAACCTCGCGAGGCGCGTGTTCGACGCCGCGGCATCGGAGGGTTTACATCTCGCGCTGATCGACCTGCCGGCGGACCGCGTTCGGGCGCGACACCCCGATCTCGTTGCCGATACCGAAACCGTGACCTGCCTGCGTTCCGTGCTGATGAAGCCGGAACATCGCGATTGGGTGGAACGCATCGCCGCAATCCTCGAAAACCTGGCGCTGAATTGACGGCGGTCGAGCACGACCGGAAGCATGCGCGCACCGCGCTGAATCCCGGCCTTGATAGTCGACCGGCTCCCTGACGAACTCCGCAGCACCACTAAGAGCACTACCGTACGGGCCACACCGTTCAATCACGTCAGGTTGGCGATGAAGATACCTAGTATCGCCAGCGGCGCGACGAAACGAATCAAGAACAGCCAGCCCTTGAAGAGTACCCCCCCGATAGCGAGCTCGTTGCCGAGAGTCAGCCGGCTCATGCGCCAGCCCACGAATACCGCGATCAGGATACCGCCGATCGGCATCATGACATTGGCCGTGACATAGTCGATCAGTCCGAAAACCGTTACATCGGCGAACGGTTCGATGGAGGCCAGCGGCTTGAAGTCCTTCCAGAGGTTGAACGAGAACACCGTCGCAAGACCGAGCAGCCACGCCCCGGTTCCGAACAACAGGCAACTGTCGAGGCGGCGCATGGCCCACCGGTCCTCCGCATACGCGACGATCGGCTCTATGATCGCGATGATCGACGTGATCGCGGCAAACGCCAGCAGCAAAAAGAAAAACGCCCCGAAAACCGCACCGCCCGGCATCCCGGCGAAGGCCGTAGGCAGGGTGACGAAAATCAGCCCCGGCCCCTCGGCCGGGTCCAGACCGTTGGCAAAAACCAGCGGGAAGATCATCAGGCCGGCAAGCAGGGCAACCGCCGTGTCGGCGCCCGCGATGATGAAAGCCGACCGGGTCAGCGGGACATTCCTCGGTACGTAGGCACCGTAGGCCATCATCAGTCCCATCGCGACGCCGATCGAGAAAAAGGCCTGCCCGACGGCGGCGAGCACGACCTCGCCGTCGATCCTGCTGAAATCGGCGCTGAACAGGAAATCCACCGCCCGAGGGAAATCGCCGGCAACGGCGGCATAAACGATCATGACCAGCATCATGGCGAACAGGGACGGCATCAATAACTTGACGGTTCGCTCGATGCCGCCGTTGAGGCCGCGTCCGACGATGAACAAGGCGATGCCGATGAAGACCGTGTGCCAGACCGTCATCAGCAGCGGGTCGGCCAGCACGTCGTCGAACTGAGCGGCAACCTCCGCCGGCGCGGCGCCGCCGAAGTCGCCGCCCGCCTTGAAAACGTACAACAAGGTCCAACCGGCAATCACACTGTAATAGGTGGCGATCAGGTAACCCGTCAGCGCTCCCAGCCAACCGACGGCAGACCACCAGCGGGAGCGTTTCGACTCGCGGGCAACGGCCGCCATCGCAACCGGCGGGCTGCCGTTTCCGACGCGGCCGATGAGCAACTCACCGACCAGGATAGGGATCGCGACGAACAGGACGCAGGCGACGTAAATGAGCACGAAGGCCCCGCCGCCGCTGACGCCGACGATATACGGGAACTTCCAGATGTTACCCAGGCCCACGGCCGCGCCGATGGCGGCTAGGATGAACGTCAGGCCCGATGACCAGGTGGGTTTTTGGTCACCGACGTGATGGGACACTAGGGCCTGCTAACGCCATGCGTATGGTCCCTGCCGCTGCTGTATTGCCGTCCAGCAAGGCGGAAGGAGCGCAGTGTAGTCATTCTACATAAGCGACTGACAACGCGGCTGGGCGGCAATACAGCAGCGGCCGTCCGGGTTGAGTCCCCAATGGCGCCACTCCGCGTTGCTCGTCGCTCATTTGGAATGACCAAACCACGCTCCTCGCGCCTTGATTGGCGCCATTGGGGACTCAACAGGGATCATGCGCATGGCGTTAGCAGGCCCTAGGGTACCCGGTGATCGATCGACAACGAAACGTCGCTGTTCTCCGCCGGCCGCACGAGCAGGCTGCCGAACCAGTCGCCGCTTTGCACGGCAGGCTGGCCCGACACCGAAATCCGGGCGACCAGCTCGAACTCGGCAAACGCGGACAGCGAACGGCCGGGAATCATCGAGTCGGCATCGCCGAGTAAGACCACGGCCGGTAACTCGGATACCCGCCGCCGGATCACGGCAATCGGCGGCGACGGTTGCGCCGGGTCTCGCGCAATGATGAAGACCGTCGCATCCCCGGAAAGACCTGCCGCGGCGGCATCGGACAGCGCGACGCTGGCAGCGACGACCGTGCCGGGTTGCTCGATCGGTGCCGCCTCGACGACAGGCGCGGGTTCGCCCCGCCATTCGGCGACCCGCTGGTCGATGATCTCACGAATATGCGGCGGCGGATTGGTGCCCAGCAGCCGCTCCCAGCGATCGGCCGCTTGCGCGACGTCGCCGCGGTTGGCGGACGCAATGCCGGTCCAGAACAAGGCCGCCGGCTGGTTGGGGTCGAGCGCCAGCGCACTTTCGAACAGTGAGACGATCTCGGGGGTCAGGTTCTGCCCGCCGGAGGCGAGCAAAGCCTCGCCGCGTGCGACGAGCGTATTCGGATTGCGCGAGGACTCGAGTTCGGCGGCGCGCTCGTAAGCCGCCGCGGCTTCGGCATACCGGCCGATCGTCATGTAGGAGCGGCCTAGCATTTGCCACCCGTTCAGATCGCCGGGCTCGGCTTCGAGTCTTGCGGCCAGGCCCGCAATCATCTCCTCGACCGCCGGCAGATCCTGGGGCGTCAGCAGCTCACCCCGCCCGGACGGCACATCGGGGCTGCCGATAACCGCATAAACCACACCGGAGGCCGCCAGCACCGCCAGCGCCGAGCCCACGCCCAGCGGACGGCGGGGCGAGGCATTCGACCACAGCGGCATTGCGACATACGCGGCCGCAATCAGCCCCATGACGGTCAAGGCGAGCCAGAACACGATTCGTCAGTCCCGCCCGGCCACCGTATTGTCGAGCGCCTCGTCGTCGTCGATCGGCATGCTCATGCGCCGCCTGAGTATCGCCACGAGCACGCCGGTACCGGCGACGAGCAACAGCAGGGGCGCGAGCCACAGCACCAGCGTTTTACCCTGCATGCGCGGCCGGTAAAGCGCAAACTCGCCGTAGCGGGTGACCAGGAAGTCGAATATCTCGTCGTCGCTCATGCCTTCGGCGAGCATGCGGCGAATTTCCCGCCGCAGATCCGAGGCGAGAAAGGCATTCGAATCCCTGATGTTCTGGTTCTGGCATTTGAGGCAACGCACTTCCTCGATGAGTTTCTCGTAACGCGCCTGCAGCGCCGGGTCGTCGAAAGCCTTGCCGGCGTCGATCGCCGCCGCCGGTAGCCCGAACAATAGTACAGCGCAAGACACGAGCAGACGTCTTGTTGTCGATATCTCGGTCAACATCTCGATCAATATCTCGCCGTTACCATATTGCCGATAAACATCTCATCGCGCGGCCTCTGCGCTACCCAGCAACGGCGCGAAATCGCGTTGCCAGATCTGATAATCCAACGGACCCAGGTGCTTGTGCAAGACGATCCCGCTCGGGTCGAGCAGGAAAGTCTCCGGCGCGCCGTACACGCCCCAGTCGATACCGACCCGCCCGTCGGCGTCGAAGGCGGAAAACACGTAGGGATCGCCGAGCCGATCGAGCCAGTTCAGCGCATCGGGGCGATTGTCGCGCCAGTTGATGCCGTAAACCGGTATTGCGCCGCTTTGCGCCAATTCCATCAGAAAACCGTGTTCCTCGCGGCAACCGACACACCAGGTCGCCCACACGTTGACCAGCGCGAACTCCCCCGCGTAATCCGCCGATCCGACTTCACTGCCGGGATCGGTCAAGGACGGCAAGGCAAATTCCGGCGCCGGATTGTTCAGAAAAGGCGACGGCAGCTCCGAGGGATCGCGCGTCAAGCCGACGATGAACACCGGAAGCAGCAGCGCAAACAGGCCGATCGGCACCAGGTATCGCGTCATGCAGCCGGCCCCGCAACCGGCTCGCCCGCCGGTTTCGCCGCATCTTCCGGCGCCCGGGCGGTAATCCGCTCCGTCGCCCAATACCGCCGGTCGCTGGCCGCGATCGCGCCGCCCAGCGCCATGATCAGGCAGCCGAGCCAGATGAGACGAATCAGCGGCTTGTATTGCAGCCTGACACTCCAGGACTCGGCGCCGATCGGATCACCGAGCGCGACGAACAGGTCCTTGTTCCACCGCACCAGAATCCCGGCCTCCGTCATCGGACTCTGCTGCACCAGATAGCGGCGTTTTTGCGGCCGCACCTCGCCAACGAAGTTGCCGTTCTTGCGGATTTCGATCAATGCCTCGCGCGCCGAGTAATTCGGCCCCTCGACATCGGTCAGTTCGCGCATTTCGAAACGATAGCCGCCGACTTCGACCGCCTGGCCCGGACTCAGGCTCCGGTCGGTCTCGATGCCGAAGGTCATGACGGCAGTGACGCCGAGGGTGAAGAGGCCGACGCCGAAATGCGCCACGTTCATGCCAAGCATCGAGCGCGTCAGTCCCGGGGCCCCGGGCGCGCGCCGCCAGGCACGAATCGGCTGCACCAGCGACGAGGCCATCAGCCAGAAGGCCGCGATGCTGCCGACGACGACCAGGGGCCCGAAACTGCCGTAGATGATGCCCGGAACCGCGATACCGGCGACGACGCCGATGATCGCCGGCAGCTTCAGCATGCGCCACAACGGTGAAGCGGGCTGGATGCGCCACGCCGTGTGCATGCCGAGCCCCATCAAGAACAGCAGCGGCAACATCGGTATCGCAAAGGCCACGTTGAACCAGGGTGCACCCACCGAAATCTTGCCCGCGTTCATGACTTCGACCACCAGCGGTGCCAGCGTCCCGATGAAAACCAGGGCCGCGGCAATCACCAGCAGCACGTTGTTGAGCAGCAGCGAGGTCTCGCGGGAAACCGGCTTGAAGCCCGCGGCCGAATCCAGGC
Source organism: Woeseiaceae bacterium (assembly GCA_028279985.1). Taxonomy (GTDB): domain Bacteria; phylum Pseudomonadota; class Gammaproteobacteria; order Steroidobacterales; family Woeseiaceae; genus UBA1847. The sequence continues at coordinate 109,193 of JANQMR010000001.1, read as the reverse complement.
CCGGCGCACGCCAGGCGTAAAGGACCAGGGCGGAAAGGACCACGACGCCGAGAAAGGCCAGGATGAAATAACCCCGGGTCGGATCGATGGCGAAGGCGTGCACCGACACCAGGATGCCGGATCGGACCAGGAACGTGCCGAGGAGGCTCAGCGAGAATGCAGCGATGGCCAGAAGCAGTGTCCAGCTCTTGAACAGGCCGCGTTTCTCGGTCACGGCCAGCGAGTGAATCAATGCGGTCCCGACCAGCCAGGGCATGAACGAGGCGTTCTCGACCGGATCCCAGAACCACCAGCCGCCCCAACCGAGCTCGTAGTAGGCCCACCAGCTTCCGAGTGCGATGCCTATCGTCAGGAACAACCAGGCCGCCGTCGTCCAGGGCCGTGTCCATTTGGCCCACTTGCGATCCAGGTTGCCGCTCAACATCGCCGCGATTGCAAAAGCGAACGCAACCGAAAAGCCGACGTAACCGACGTACAACAGCGGCGGATGTATCGCAAGCCCCGGGTCCTGCAACAGCGGATTCAAGTCCGCGCCGTCCGGCGGCGGTGGCGAGAGCCGCGTGAACGGATTGGAGGTGAACAGCGTAAACAGCAGAAAGCCGGTCGACAACAAGCCCAACACGCCGAGCACGCGCGCGACGAACGAGTCGGGCAGATTGCGACTGAAACGGCCCACGGCCACGGTCCAGATACTGAGAATCAGTATCCACAAGACCAGCGAACCTTCGTGCGCGCCCCACACGGCGGAAATCTTGTAAATGGTGGGCAATGCCAGTTGCGAGTTGTTGGCGACGTATTCGACCGAGAAATCGCTTTGCAGAAACGCCCAGACCAAGGCGCCGAAAGCGAACGCGACGAACACCAGCTGGCCGTTTGCGGCCGTGCGGCCGACCGCCATCATCGCCGCATCGTTGCGATGCGCACCGATCAGCGGAACGATCCCCTGAAACAGGGCCAAAGACAGCGCCAGAATCAGCGCAAAATGTCCGATCTCGGGAATCATGTCGGGTTGCACTCCGCCGTGCCGCGGGCCGCCATCGCGGCCTTGCCCTCGGCGTGCTTGGCCAGCATCTCGGCGACTTCGGGGGCCATGTAGTTCTCGTCGTGTTTCGCGAGTATTCTGTCGGCCACGAATGTTTCGGAATCGTCGAGCCTGCCGATCGCAACAACGCCCTGCCCTTCGCGGAACAGGTCGGGCAACACGCCCGTATACGAAACCGGCAGCTCGCAACGCGTGTCGGTGACGCGGAAGCGGATTTCCAGGGAATCCGGCTCGCGCTCGATGCTGTCGTCGACGACCAGCCCGCCGATCCGGAAATTGCGCGCTTCGGGGTACTCGCCGGCGACCACGTCCGAGATGTCGATGAAGAACATCATGTTGTCCTGAAACGCGCGTAACGTCAGTGCGGTCGCAATCGCGAGCCCTGCCAGTGCCAGGCCCACGGCAAGCATCCTTTGCTGTCTAGGTTTCATTTGCCCCCACTCCCGCTGCCGTCGGCCCTCAAGGCCGAGTCTCCAGCGCCTTGACGCGAACCTCGATGTCCCGGTAGATGCGGCGGTGCCTTGCGCGTGCCCGCCATTCGTTGATGGCATAAACCACGAAGGTCAGCGCGAAACAAGACCAGACGTACGCGCCGTACTTGTCCATCGCGATCGCTTCCATCAGGCTTCACCCTCGCGGGTATCGTATTTCGTCATCGTTGCCGCTTCCGCCGGCTTCGACCCAGGTCGGTACCGTACGTTCTCACCGGAGCCGCTTCCATCAGGTTTGCCCTTGTGGTGACAAGATCATTTCACGAACCCAGCGGGTGCGGCGTTCCCGGTACAAGACCTCGGTGCGCACCCGCCTGAGCAGCAAGGAGCCGAAAACCAGCGCAAAACCCAGGATGTTGGCCAGCAGCGGATACAACATCTCGGCGTCGATCGCCGGCCCACCCTCGGCGAGAATCGTCTGACCCTGGTGCAGGGAGCTCCACCACTCCACGGAATAACGCACGATGACCAGGTTGATCACGCCGACGAGCGCGAGCACGGCGCTCGCCTTGTCGGCCTTGGCGGTATCGTCGATGGAAGCTCTAAGCGCCATGTAACCTAGGTACAGGAACAACAGAATCAGTTGCGACATCATGCGGGGGTCGCCCCATTCCCACCAGGTGCCCCACATCGGCCGGCCCCAGATCGAGCCGGTGGCCAGCGACAGAAACGTGAACCAGGCGCCGAGCGGCGCCACGGCCGCCGCGACCGCGTGCGAGAGCTTCATGCGCCAGATCAGGCCGATGCCGCCGGCGATCGCCATCACCGTATAGGCCATCTGCGACAGGTAAGCCGACGGCACGTGCACGTAAATGATCCTGTAGGCATCGCCCTGCTGGTAATCCGGCGGCGCGATGAACAAACCGGTAAAAGTCCCGTAGGCAATCAACGCGAGCCCGGGTACCAGAAACCACGGGCTAAGCGCTTTGGCCAGCCGATAGAAATGCGGTGGCGACGCGAGCTTATGAAACCAGGTCCACATCCGTGTAATGTTACTCGTTACTGATTCGCAGCGCAGCGGCCGTGGCATAGGGCGCAAGGCTGATTGCCGCTGTCGCATAGGCCGCCAATGCCCAGACTCCCGCCGTATGGGTTTCGTTCCCCGCAGCCAGCGACACGCTGTTCGAGCCGAGCAACAGCACCGGCATCGCCAGGGGCAGAACCAGCAGGCTCAACAGGGCCGTACCGCGATGCAAGCCGACCGTCAACGCGGCACCGATGGACCCTAGCAGACTCAGGATGATCGTGCCCAACGACAGGGTCACAAGCAGCACGACGATGACCTTGGCCGGCAGGCCGTAGGTCGCGGCCAAAAGCGGCGACAACAGGACCAGCGGCAGCCCGCTGGTCATCCAGTGCGCGACCGACTTGCCCAGCGCCAGCACCGGCAAGGGCTGCGGACTGACCAGCCACTGCTCCAGGCTGCCGTCCTCGTAGTCCGCCGAAAACAGGCTGTTGAGCGAGATCAGCATTGCCAGCAGCGCCGCAACCCAGACGACGCCGGGGCCGATTGCCTGCAACTGCTCCGCGCTCGGGCCGAGCGCCAGCGGAAACAGGATCAGGACCATGACGAAAAAAAACAGGGGATTGAGGACATCGCCGGGCCGTTTCCAGGCCAGCACCAGGTCGCGCCGGGTGCTGGCGGCAAGTCCCGCCATCAGGCCCGGCATGTTCGACAGGAAGATGCGGTCTTCGTCTTCACCAAGGTCCGCATCCGCGTCTTTCATCGCCGCGCGATCCGCTGTCGGGCGTCCGTTGCCGTCGGTCGGGGGCGGCATGGCCGTTCGACCCTGTCCCGGCGGTCCCTTTGGATCATTCGGGACTTTCACCGCAGCTCGATCCTATGGATGGTCGCGTCGATGTCGACGTCCTGGTGGGCCGCCACGACACACATTCCGCCGCGCCCGAGATGCTCGCGGACGAGCTTGAACACCAGCGCCCGGCCTGCGCGGTCCAGGTTGGTGAACGGCTCGTCCATCAGCCAAAGCGGCACGTCGGCAATGAGCATCCGCGCCAGCGCCGCACGGCGCTGCTGACCGGCGGATAGCGAACGCATCGGCAGTTGTCGCAGGCGTTCGATTCCCAGACGTTCGAGCACGCTGACGATGTCGTCACCGCGCTGCGGTCGCAGTGCCCGCTCGAATTCGAGATTCTCCAGCAAGGTCAGATCGGCCTTGAAACCGACCCGGTGCGCCATCCAGGCCAGCGCGGCGTGAAAGCGCTGCCGCCGGTTTCGTACCGGCTCGCCGTTCCAGGACACCTCGCCGGTCTCGAGCTCCAGCATGCCGAGGATGGCTTTCAACAGACTGGTCTTGCCACTGCCGTTGGCGCCTTCGAGCAGCAGCATCTCGCCCGGATTCAGCGCAAAATTCAAACGTTTGAAAAGGCATCTCTCGCCCCGAAACAGCGTGAGGTCCCGGCCGGACAACTTTGCAGTCAATGGCTTAGGTCCTGTCGCCGAATGCCGACAGCCGACCATGCCGGTAAAGATATTCTTTTTTTACAGACATTTATGGATAAAACTTAATGTCAGATTTCGATTATTGCCGGGTGTCTTTGATGCCCAAGCGATCCGTCGAGCGGCGGTTTACAAGATCCAGGGCGCGACCGTAGACTGAAATGCCCGGTCATTACAACACCCAAACGCGACCGCCGGGACCAAACAGAATCGACATCGGTATCGTCGCCGTGCGTGACAGTGGCGCGCCGGCGACGGGGCTCAGCTACGAGGTATGGGACGGACATGGATCTGGCAACGGCTGGACTGAAACTACAACCGTTTCGGACACACGGCAGGCCGCTGTCGATCCATGACTATGCATCCCACCGGCAGGCGCTGAAGGCGCTGCACGAGGCGCTATCCGACCAGCGCGGCCTCGCGCTGCTGCAAGGACCCAGTTTGTCGGGTAAGTCCACGATCGTCAGGCGCTTCGCCGAAGCCCAGGAAAACGACCGTTCCGTCGCCATCGTCGACGGTAAGGGCCTGAATACCACCGTTTTGCTCGAGTCCGCGCTGGGCCAGTTCGGCTACGAGCTCGACTGCGATTCGGCGAACGAACTGCTCGGCATGTTGCGGGTGTTCGCGCTGCAGCAGGCGACTTCGCGACGGCCGCCCCTGCTGGTCGTCGAGAACGTTCACGCGCTCAACAGAAGCGCCTTGCGCGCACTTTGCGAGCTGGCCGAGCTTCGCGTGCGCCGCACTTTCGCCCTGATATTGGTGCTGGCCAGCGACCGGGCGCTACAGCCGTTGCTGGCGCCTCGGGAGATGAGCCGTATCGCCAGGCGGGTCGCGGTCGATTTCCACCTGGGCCCGATGCAGGCCGAGGAAGCGCGCGACTACCTGCACGAGAAACTGCGTGCGGCGGGGAGCCTGGCGCCCGGTCTGGTGTTTCCCGGTCCGGTGTGCAACGAGCTATGGCGTGCCTCGGGCGGCTGGCCCGGCATCCTCGACCGCGTTGCGCTGCTGGCGCTGGCTCGCGCAGAAACGCTGCCGGTCCCGGGCTCCGCCGTCGAACGCCCGGCCCTGCCCCCGGCGACCCGGGACGAGACACCGGCACGTCAGGCGGAGCAGCCGGACGGCTCGCCGGAGACGCCGAAGCTGGTCCTAAGCCACGACGGCAAAACGATCGAAACCGTACACTTCGAAAAACCGCGACTTCTGATCGGCCGCTCCGAGCACAACGATCTCTGCATCGACAGCAGGTTCATCAGCCGCCACCATGTCTTGCTCGCGCGGAACGACAGCGCGACGTTTCTGATGGACCTGAACAGCACCAACGGCACCTTCGTCAATTCCAGGCGGGTGTCGAATTATGTCCTGGTACACGACGACGTCGTTTCCCTGGGCCACTATCGCATCAAGTTCTCCGACCCGCACGCCACCCGGCGTACCTCGCCCTATGGGCAGGAAGTCGCCGATACGTCGATCATGAGAACGCTCGACGACATGCGCAGCCTGCTGGCGGCGGAGAATACGCTGGAGCTGCATATAGACCATGACGACCTGCCGGCGACGGGCCGGGGCCAGTCCGGTCAGCCGCAGTAGTTCTTCTTGCCGTAGTTCTTCTTGTAGTAGTTCTTCTTGAAGTGCCGCCGGCACATCGACACGTAGCGGTCGTTGCCGCCAATCTGGATTTGCGAGCCTTCCCGGACCGCGTTGCCGTGCTCGTCCATACGAATCACCATCGTCGCCTTCTTCCCGCAATGGCAGATCGCCTTCAGCTCCTTGAGGTTGTCCGCCCAGGCGAGCAGGTACTTGCTGCCTTCGAAAGGCTCACCCTGGAAGTCGGTGCGCAAACCGTAAGCCAGTACCGGGATGTCCAGGGTGTCGGTGACCTCGCCCAGTTCGAAAACCTGCCGTTTGCTCAGGAACTGCGCCTCGTCGATCAGCACGCAGTGTAGCGGCTCATCGACCACGCGGCTTTCGATCAGCTCGAGCAGGTTGTCGTCTGCGCGGAAGGTCGTGGCCTCGGCTTCGAGGCCGATTCTGGACGTCACCTTGCCGCTGCCGTACCGGTCGTCGAGCTCCGGCGCCAGGACCAGCGTGCGCATGCCGCGTTCCTTGTAGTTGTAACTCGACTGCAGCAGCGAGGTGGACTTGCCAGCATTCATCGACGAGTAATAGAAATACAGCTTGGCCATCGATCGCGGGTACCCGGGAAAACCCGGATTCTGGCAGACGCCGGCGTGCTTGTCGCGCCGCCGCTACATTCACGCGTAACGGCTTGATGTCGCTCGGCGCGGTATGCTCTCATGCGTGCATGGACAGGCACAGAATACTCCGGCCCCTGCTTGTCCGCGCATGTGTCCGCGCATGGACAGGCACTGCGTGAATGGACAGGCGCAGAATACTCTGGTCCCTGCTTGCGGTCGCAGCCGGTATCGCGGCCCTGACCGGCGCGGTGGACAAGGTGTCGGAAGCGTTTGCCGAGGAAGCGCTGAAACGGGCGCTGGTCACCTTTGCCGTTTCCCGAACACTCAATGGCGTGATCTCGGTTGCCCAGGGAACCGAGGTTGCCGTAGAGCCGGGCGGCGTCGGCGTGACGATGAGCGTCGGTCAGATCCTCGACCCGGTCAACGATCTGGTGGAGCGTTTTTCCGGCATCATGCTGATCGCCGCTTCATCGATCGGCCTGCAGATCCTGTTGTTGAACATTGCCGGTTCCTGGGCGGTAACGGCCTCGTTCGTGGCCGCCTCGGCGGCCGCACTGGCGGCATTGTGGATTCGCGGCGTGGCGCAGAGCCGTTACGGCCCGCTGCTGTTGCGGGTGTTTCTGGTCATGTTCTTCATTCGATTCGCCGTGCCCTTGCTGACCATCGGTACCAACACCGTGTTCGACCTGTTTCTGGCGCCGCAGCAGGCGGCAGCCACCGAGGCCTTGCGGGCAACGCAGTCGGAGATCGAAGCGCTGGAGCAGACCGCGCACGAAACGAGGCCCGACGATCGGAGCTGGATCGACCGGATCGGCGAGGCCATCGACGAGTCGCTGCAGGCGATGAATGTGACGGACCGGCTCGACCGGCTAAAGCAGGCGGCTTCCAACGCCAGCGAGCATATCGTCGTGCTGATCGCGGTCTTCGTGCTGGAGACGATACTGCTGCCGCTGGGACTGCTGTGGTTGTTGATCGAGCTGCTCAAGACCCTTGCGGGGCGGGTCATGGCTTTGAAGCCCGGAGGGTAAGACCGACCGCGTTCGACAAATAACCGATCGATTGGTTACGGGTCGATCCAGTTCAAAACCTTCAGGCCGGAAACTCGGCCGAAGTGTTTCTGATTGTTTGTCACCAGCACCGCCTCGAGCGCCAGGGCGTGTGCCGCTATCATCGCGTCGTTTCGACCGATGGGAGAACCTCCGGCCATCAGGCCGGCCTGCAACTCGGCGAAGCGATCGGCTTCTTTCGTTGTCCAGTCTGCAACGAAATCCAGACGGTCGGATAACTCGTCAATCAAACGATGGTACTTCGACGCCGCATTCGAACGCGCCGCCCCCAGACGCAACTCCGAGTAGGTGATTACCGACAGGCAGATCGTATGGCCGTCCTCGACGGCCTTCTGCAGCTTCGACAGCAGATGGTCCGGCATCCGTTTCATCAGGTAGCTGCAGACGTCCGTGTCCAGCATGTACAGCATTAGAATCGGACTCGGTCGTCCTGCATCACGTCCGGCCGTTCGACCAGGAAGTCGTCGTCCGCGGTCCCAACCTCGGCCAGCGACTTCCAGTTCTTACGCGCCGGTTCCAGAATCAGTCGATTGCCATCCTTTCGGATCACGACTTCGCTGATACCCTCAAAGGCCAGACTTTTGGGTATGCGTACGGCCTGGCTGCGGCCGTTGGTAAACAATCTTGCCGTATGCACGGAAGTCTCTCGTTTTGGCATATGCTGAGCATATACCGACGTTCGGCATTTCACAATGCCTATCTCAACAGAGCCTCTCAAGAAACTTACCCCCTGCGACTTTCCCGGCGGATGGTCTATCAGTCAAAACCGACGATATACCGGGTCAGTGGGTATCGGAACATCCGAATCTCTGTGTTTTCTGAAGATTGAACAGGTACTCTATTTGCCAAACAGGTAATCCGCCCGGACACCATGTTCAGACGAAAGACCAACGCCTTCTGGCTGATTTCCGCAATCGTTGTGGGGGGCTTGGCCATCGTAGTTATGGGAAATCTTCCGCAATCTGGCTTGGTTCGTCCGGAAAATCGAGGAGCCGAGAATAAACCGCTCGTCGATGAAGGGCGCGTGCAATTCGTCGCACCCTTGGAAGGTCAAGAAAAGGAAAGTCGAGAAAAGCAAAGTACCGGAAGTATCCCCACCGGGGTTTCTGTCGTTCGCAAATTCAGAGAACGGACCCGGGACGAATTTCCGGTCGATATCGTCGGCTTGGGCTACGACGATCTAGAGTCTATGGCCATGGCAGGTGATGCAGATGCCGCGATGGTCTTGTTCAACAGAATGCGGTTCTGCCGGGCTGCGCTACCCCCTATCTCTGAGGAAGAGTTTCAGTCCTACCTGGACCGCATGCACGCAACCTACGAGATACCCGTGCTGAGAAACAACGAGATTGTGTATGCGTATATCAGCAATCCGACTGAGGCGACCATTGTCGCAACCGCAGATGCGTTCGTGAGGCGGTATCACGCCTGCAATGACATACCGATGGAAAACCGCGGGCGTGCGGAGGAATGGCTAAAAACCGCGATCGTTAACGGCGCAGACTCGCTGTCGGCAAGACTTGCATTCTCTAGAACGCTGTCTGGCGAAGAGCGCGAGAATCTCGTTCTGGACATCTGGCGAGAAGGCGAACCGCTATCCTTGATGGAGCTTGGCGCGGTCAAGAAACAGGACTTCGAGAACGGCGGCGATCCGAGCGACCTGGTGAAATCGGCGGGATACTACGCTGCATTCGTTCAGTTGGCGTCAGAAGCGGCATCCCAAAATTCAGAGTTACCTCATCTTCAGAAAGCCTACGAGAAATATCGACAGCTTCTGGATTCCGAGTTCGCCGTCTTGTTCCCTCCCCAGCGGCAAGCAGCCGAGAGATTTGCGCTGGCCTTACTGGACGAAAACCAAAATTGCTGTGTCTTTCCGCTGCCGATGGGGGTGGAAACTTCGGCCGGCAACTCTCAACAAGTCCAAAAATAGTCGCTCAGCTTGCGGAAGCAACTGTTGCCGCCTCAACGTCGCAAGGATGGGGAACTCATGAGAAACACAGACTTTGAACAACGCGGCTTGTCCATCCGCGCGTTTGCGGTCCTGACGCTGCTTGGTGCATGTGCGGTCAGTCCGGCCACACCCGGCTCCGAGATCACCACACCAGTCGCTGAAATCGCACCTTCACCGGAAGTTGCAGAAAAGCTCGAAGAAATGCGTGCCAACGCCGATGCCGTCGACATGTCAACCAAGCCGCAGAAATCTATCGATGCGTGGACGGCGTTGCGCGATTATGCGGCACAGTATTATCAATCCGGCCACCCTCAGCTTACAACTTATGAGTTGGAAACTGCCGGCGGCTATTTCTTTCTCGGCCGGCATGACAAAGCGATTGCCATAGCTGAAGGTGCCGTCGAGGCCTTACGCCGTGGCGGTGCCCAATACAGGGCAAACCTGGCCGATGCCTATAATGCACTGATTGTGTTCTATCAGTATCAGGGCCGCCACCGGGAAGCGTATCCTGTTGCACAGCAGCTACTTGATCTGCGTAAAGAAGAATATGGAGATACGCCAAGTTCGGAACTCGCCGCGGCATACTCCAACCTGGCGAACCTCGAATCTGAACTCGGCAACACTGCTGAGGCTGTGCGCCTGATCGAAATCTCCGTCAGCCTGGCTGACCGGCTTGAACGAATTCCGCCTAATGCCGCCGTCTACTACGGTAACCGGGTTGTTTTCCTGTTGCGCAGCGGTCGGATTGCAGAAGCGCTGAATGCTGCGCGCATTGCCGCTGAGCGGCACCGGGAAATCTTGCCGCCCGGCCACCCCTATCAATCGCAGAACCTGTCGAACCTTGCGCTGTTGCTACTGCAGACAGACCGCCCCCGTGAAGCTGAGATGATCGCACGCCGCGCCGTTGACATTGCCGAGAAGGGCTTTGGCCGTGAAAACCATCAGACACTGACATATCTTCGGATTTTGGGAGAAACACTGCAGGCGCAAGGCAAATACGAGCCTGCCGAAGCGCTGTTTTCAGCAAGTGCGGCCGGTCTGGAAAAGGCGCTCGGCCCGACCGCGGATCGTACCCTGCTCGCCCGCGAAAGATTGTCGCTTCTGACTGGCGACCTTCAAGCTTTGCGGAACATCAACGACCTGCGCAAAGCAGAATTCACAGATTTACACCGTGACCGGATCGATGGTGCTACACGACTGGCAGAGCGTGAATACATGGCCGGCAACCCAGAAGCGGCTACCCTGCTCATCCGCGATGTCATCACACGCGAAGAGCGACTGCTTGATGCCGCCGACCCCCGCCGCCTGCAGGCAAAAATAATGGCTGCGGCCATTGCGGCATCAAGCGGGGAGACAGCGTCAGCTAAGCGCATCACCGCGATGATGGACCAGGTCTCGACCGAGCAAGCGACCTATGCGTCCGCAGGCACCATGAATGTGTTCCTCGCACAAACCCGGGCCGACAGTGCAATGTGGTATCTGGAAAGTGCCTACCAACGCGATGACCTGGAGACGGCTTTCATCGCTGCCCAGAATGTGCTGGCCGGCGTTACCGGGCAGGCCGTTCAAAAAGCAGCCTTGCGTCAGTCTGTCGCCGGTACGCCTGCGGAAGATCTACTACGCCGGCAACAGGATTTGGTCTTGCGACGCCAGCGGCTTTTCTTCGAGTATGCCGGAGCAGTCCGCTCCGCCGCGGCACGGGAGGAAGAAACCGACTCACCACGCCTGAAAGACCTGATTGTTCAACGACAGCAGGCTGAGCAAGACTTTGCCCGCATAAACGGACAACTGAAAAGAGCGTTGGGTGATGATGCCTTCGCTCCAGCTAGACCCATTGCTCTAAGTGAGGCCCAAGATGCCTTGAGCAGTGAAGAAGCTTTACTTGTTTCTGTACAAACCGACCTGCGTTCTGTCCTGTTCGTGATTACCGCAGACGGTGCCGCGATGCATGAAATGGACATCGCCGGCAAAGAACTCGAGAAGACAGTTCGCGACCTGCGTGCAAGCCTCAATCCTGCACGGGCCGGCCTATCGTTTGACCACGAGGCTTCGGCTCGACTTTACAATGAGATTTTTACAGACGAAACGCGAACCCGGCTTGCTGACAAATCGAGCTTGCTCCTTGTCGCCAATGGATCGCTGAGCGCGCTGCCGTTCTCAGTGCTGGCCCCGGCAGCCCCCTCGCAGGAAATGCCGGACTGGCTGATCAACCGGTATGCGCTGACGACACTGCCAGCCCTGCAAAGCCTGCAGAAAAGAGGCATGCGCAGCCCGCCTAAAATCGACAATCTGGTTGCCATCGGCGCCCCTGCAACAAGTGCGGACGTAACAGACAGGCCCTCGATTACCATGCTGCGATCACCGCTTGACCGGCAATCGGTAGAAAATCTACCTGCCCTTCCGGTCGCTGCGAAAGAGCTGCAGGACCTCGCCCGCCTGCTCGGCCCGGAAACCCAGGTCGTGCTGACAGGTGCCGCAGCAACGGAAGATGCGTTCTATGCTCTCAACCTTCAGGACGTTGATATGCTGACTTTTGCAACCCATGGCCTAGTCTCAGGGGAACTCGAGGGCCTTGCTCAGCCGGCCCTGGTCCTGACACCGACGGAGCGCCACGACGGGATTTTGTCGCTAAGCGAAATAACGACTCTGCGCCTCAATGCCGACTGGGTTGTCCTGTCTGCCTGCAATACAGCCGCAAGCGAGACCCCAACCGGTGACGGGCTTACAGGGCTGGCTACCGCCTTTCTTTATGCAGGGGGTAAGCGCCTGCTGGCGTCACATTGGGCGGTACGCGACGATGCAGCGGCTTTCCTGACGGTCAATACGCTGACGGCCTCGTCTGATGACAATAGGTCACCTGCCGAAAACCTGCGCAAGGCCGCGCTCAAACTCATGCAGAACACCTCAATACCAAATGCCCGGCATCCGGCCATATGGGCACCGTTCGTCTATGTCGGCAGATAGTCTAGGTCCGTGCCCGGGAGGGGCTGAACGAACGATAGAATACGGGCAATTGCTTCGCCGGTTGTGCTGACGCCAAGTTTCCGGCGGACGGCCTTGAATTGACTGCGTACAGTTTCCGCAGAAACCCGGCGCAACTGAGCAACCTGCTGACAGGACAACCCGCGCGCCATGTAGCAGGCACATGCCGCCTCGGCATGGGTCAGGCGGTACACATCCATTAATACGGCACCTGTTTGCGGTGTTGGCGACACGTTCTCAATCAGCCGTATGGTAATCAAGATAGAGATCATACCGGGGACTGGTTTGCAGGTTACTTGCAGAGGCGGCAGCACATCGTCGAAACTGACATGAAAATGCCGGGTCTTGTTGCGGTTGGAGGGTTGCTCCAAACCCGCGCGGCACTGCTCGAGCACCTTCTTCAAGGTGGCGGTGGCTTCACGATTGCGAAAGTAAATCCGCGCTTCACCGCCAATCCCTTCATGCTGGGACCGTAAGGCCTCGAAGGATTTATTCATGTAAAGACTGTTCCCATGAACATCGACAACCAGCAATGGCCAGTCCATCACTTCCAGCACAGCCTCAGCCATCTGCGCATTTGGGCTGTGGGGTTTTTTAAGTCCGTCAAGTGGTGACATGGCTCCGCCCTCCTGTCCGGATACGATAGACGCAATACAGGCGGGTTACCGATTAACATCCTCTGTTAGAAAGCCATACAGTCCCTATTCTAACTGCCATTGTCATGGAAAAACGTCTGATCCTGGCGCCTTATCCCCGCGAAGGAGGATGAGAACGCGACTTGTAGCTGCCAGTCTAATTGACAATCAACGTATATCGCCCATCCGTAGATGAGGTGTTTGAGACGTTTATCTCAACGCTGCCAGTCCAAAGCGGCGTCCAGCGACAGGTATAGGCATGGCCATCGGAAACGCCGTCACACACCAGTTTCTCGTCACTGTCTTTGGCGCGCAGAGTATACCGGGTGTTGTCATGGGCCCGCAGCGTAAGAACGGCAACCTGCCCGGCATAAAAGGCCAGACTCAATTCTTCAGCACCGCCCGCAGCGAGGCTTGCCCGGCGCACCCCCGGCCCGCTCACGGCTCCGCGCGACGGGAGTTCGTCCCGGATTCGTGTCTCGTCCCACCACAGTTCGGCGAGGTCCTGATCGTCCTGGGTCAGCGCAGCGGCCCCAAGACCGCGCCAGATGCGGGCCGCTTCAGTATAGCCGTCTTGGTTTCCGCTACGTTCGGCCTCATCAGCCAGGGCAATCGCCGCGAGAATATCTTCATGGCTTTGCGGCGTACCGGCATGCACCGGCGAGCCAGTCAAGGCCAACGCCCCAGCGATCGCGAGCGCGGCAACCGTCAAGGCTGCCTTCATCCGCCCGCTCCGCACTATTTGATGATCTCTGCCCACAGGCTTTTTAGCTGTCCTAATCTGCATTTCTGTCAAGTCTTTTTCTTGCGTGTGAGTCGCACTGTACAATGCGCAGCCGTCCTTGTTTCCGTTGGATACATCAGACAAATGCAGCTCTTGCTGGTTGAAGACGACAGCATCATTGCCGGCCAGATCATTCACGTGCTGGCCCCTCATGACTGGCAAATAACGCATGTCCAATCCAGAGCGGCGGCGCTGACGCATCTTCAGTCCACCCCTGCTGACATCATCATCATGGACCGCGGCCTGCCCGATGGCGATGGTATCGGCCTGCTCAAAACCCTGCAACGGCTGAAACTGGAAGTGCCTGTCCTTATCCTGTCAGCGCTCGGCGGGACCGAAAGCAGGATCGAAGGGCTTAATGCGGGCGCCGATGACTATCTGACAAAGCCTTTTGACGATGGGGAACTGCTCGCCCGTGTGAGCGCCCTGAGCCGCCGTTCAAGAATGACGGCACAGCCGGAAATCAGGGTATTGGGGCCACTGGAACTCAGTGTCAGTGCACGTACGGCACATCTTGATGGCAATCATATCCCCCTGAGCCCCAAGGAGTTCGATCTCCTCAAATACTTTCTTGATCATAGCGGCGATGTGGTTACGCGAGACATGCTTTTACGTGACGTCTGGGGTTTCGACTTTAACCCCGGAACCAACGTTGTCGATGTGAATATCGGCAGACTGCGGCGCAAACTCGATCGGAATGGAAAGGAAAACCCGCTCCGCACACGCCGCGGCGTCGGTTTCTGTCTGGATTTTGATGCATGACAGAGAAACGAACATCTGTGTTTCGTCGTGGGCTGGCAGTACTAAGCGCGATTACATTCATCGGTTTTATTGTAATCGTCCTAATCGTGAGCATCGTATTCGTAGCTGAAAGCCAGCGGTCCTTGAAACGTCTGGTCGACGCAGACATGGCCGCTCTTATCGCGCTACACGAACATAAGAGAGAAACCGATTTTAAAGCCGCACTTGCCACGCAACTACAGTTCGATCCGCTGACGGCACCGGACCGGCTCATCGGATACCGGAGCGGGCCTGAAGAGGCCATTCTCGGAAACCTGCAGGCATGGCCGCCCCTCGACTTATCAACGTCACAGGCACAAATCGTGACCTTGCCCGAAAGCGTTGGCGGCTCATGGTATATGCGCGGCACCGTTCTTCGCGACGGCGCACAGCTCATCGTTGCCCGCAATGCCGACGTCCGCATGGCAGACCTGCGTCAGTTAATCGCTATTGCCGCCGTCGCGTTACTGCTCCTGGGCGCATTGATGATCGCAACAGCGGCCTTCTTGACCCGGCAGGTCTCTGGTCGCGTGCAGCGCATCGCAACACAATGCGATGCCATTAGCACGGGCGATCTGACACAGCGGATTAATCAAAGGGGCAATGACGAACTCTCTTACATCTCTACACAGATTAATAACATGGTAGACAGCCTACAAGCCGCGCTTAGTCATCACAAGTCGGCCGCAGCTCAAATAGCCCATGAACTGAAAATCCCGCTTGCGCGCGCCAATGCCCGCCTTTCGCGGGAGCTACCGCCCTCCTACAAAACGGACATAGAGCAGACACAGGCCGAGTTGCGCAGTTTGGCCAAGACGATCGACGACGTGCTGGAAATCTCCGCTCTTGATGCCAGACGCGCAGATCGGTCCCGGTTTCAAGATGTCGCCCTGGCCGGCCTGATGCATCAGATGCAGACCCTGTATGATGCTGCCGCTGAAGAAGCAGACATAACACTCTCATTCATCGTCTCACCGCAGGAATTGACGATTAGCTGCAACCCTGCTTCGATGAGACGGCTCCTTGCAAACCTGCTCGATAATGCCCTCAGGCTGACTCCAGCCGGCGGTGAAATCATCGTCCGTTCAGAGTTGATTCGCGGACGCTTCCAATTAACCGTCACTGACACCGGGCCCGGCTTTCCGGAAGGCTTTAAAAGTCTTGCCTTCGAACGCTTCGCGAACCGCCGGGCAGATACCGCCCACGCTTACACGGCAGGCCTTGGCCTTGCTTTCGTCAAAGCGATCGCAACGCATCATGGCTGGCAGGTCAGCGCACAAAACACCGGCAGCGGCGCCCGCGTGACCGTCGAAGCAGCTACCGACGGCTGACCTGGCGTGCCGCAATGATGGCGGCAAACCAAGTGTAGCTATCCCCCTTTAGGGGGATGTATCCGCGTTTCTCATGCTGCAAGCTATTCGTAAGGCGTTTGCGGCGGTGCCGTCGTCGATGAATCGAACTGACACCAAAGGACATCAAGGGCTTTAAGGGAGAGCATCCGTGAAACTGCACAACCTGAAGAAAGTTGCCATATCCGTTATCGCGGGGGTACTGATGATCACCCTGCAGAGCGCTCATGTTGCCGGCGCCGAGGAGTATCCGCAAGATGGCACGGTCAAGATCGAGAAGCCGAAAAACTTAAGAGGCATTGACCAGGTTCTGGTGCCGCATTTTGCCATGAGTTTTGTCGTTGCGGATGAAAAAAGCGCCGTGGCCTCGACCCAAAGAAGTAATCGCTTCGCCCGCAAGGCCTCTTCGACGACAGCGACGGAACTCGTTGGCCTGAGCCATGAAACCATGCAGGCAATCACGGATGCTGCGTATGAGGATTTTGTTGCAACACTGGAAGATAACGGCATCACAGTGATCGAAACGGATGCCGCTGCCGCACAGGCCAAAGCACGTGGCGCGGAAATGCCAATGACCAATTTTATCGATGGACCTGAAAGGAATTACTCTACATACAGAAAACTTTTCAATAAAAACGTCCAAGACCTGACATTTTCACCAACCGGCACACAACTGATCGCGCCCAGAATAGGCAATAAGCCCATTCCGCACATGTATGGCACGTCGGCGCGCGAGCTTGGCGTGCCGGTTTTGGTAGTCGACTATGTCCTGGCTTATGGTCACATCGCCGCAGAAGCACGGGAGTATTACGGGATCGCGGGACGCGGGGATGTGACGGCACAGACCAGCTTTGCACCGGGTCTGCAAATCATGTGGGGTTCCGATATCAAGGCATACCATTCCGAACGCAAGAGCGGGCGCATCATGATCGAGAAAAATGCCTGGACAGGTGAACCATTTGCCACAATGGACAAAGATCAATCTCAGTTCGGCTCCGACTCCCGTCAGAACATCACTGTGTCTGTCGACAACGCGCTTTACGAGAAAGCGGCGAGGGATGTGATCTCCCGCGCGAGCGATAATCTGGTCGCGAATCTGGCCGCACAATGAGAATGCGATACATGACGCGACTGTGTCTTTTAGTCCTGGTGGCGTTCCGCTTTGGGTTAAAGCCCCGCCACCGCTTCCAGATTTAATGGCAGCGGGATTGGCAAGGCCACTTGCGTGATTCGCCGCCGGATACGATTGATTCGCGCGAGTAAGAGCAACCCGCAATATTAAGCCGTAGTACCCCCAGATACTGGGCTGTAGAGGTAGCGGGACCGACGATACTTAAGTTACTGAATTCCTAGATGGTGCCCGGAGCCGGACTCGAACCGGCACGACCTTTCGGTCAGCGGATTTTAAGTCCGCAGCGTCTACCAATTCCGCCACCCGGGCGTGCGGCCAGTGTTCGCGGCGCAAGGGTACCACTTGGCCACCGAGTAAGGGACCGGGGCCGGTTAACACCCGGCAGGAAATGGAGGCTAGGGTCGGAATCGAACCGGCGTCCACGGCTTTGCAGGCCGCTGCATAACCACTCTGCCACCTAGCCATCGAGGGGAGCCCGGTGTCGGTGCCGGGCGGCACGCCAGATAGCACACGCGCCGAGGTCCGGCAGTATACCCGCCTGCTCTGGGGAATCAATTGGCGGCTTCGGCCGCGCGCCGTGCGTATCTCGGCCAATGCGACCACCCAAATAAGAGCTTACGGAAGTTCATCCCCGGTACAGTTAAGGATGGCCTAATGGAACCTCGTACAGACAGGTCTGAAATCACGCTATGCGCCGGCTAATCGATGCTTGTTAGCTCTCCATTATTGATATATATTGTTCCAATAATGGAAAACTATCAATCTCCGGCATTACACGCGTTTCGCTTGCTGTTTCGTCCAGTTGCACGGATTCTATTGCGTGCCGGCGTAACCTGGAAAGAGCTCACCAAGGTCGGAAAGCTGACCTACGTCGAGGTGGCCTCCCAGGAGTTCGGTATCCGCGGACGGCCGACGAACATTTCGCGGGTGGCGATTCTGACCGGCATGACACGCCGTGAGGTCCGGCGAATCCGCGACATGCTCGAGCGGGAGGAAATCGTGACATTCGAGCGCATGAACTCCGCCTCGCGTGTACTGAGCGGCTGGTTCTCGGACCGGGATTACACGGATTCCTTGGGCGAGCCGCTCAGATTGGCCGCTGCCGGCGCCTCGCCCTCTTTCGAAGCACTCTGTGCAAACTACAGCGGCGGCGTTGCGCCCTCGACCATGCTCAAGGAGCTCAAACATGTCGGCGCCGTCGTTGAAGATTCCAACGGCGCCCTGATCGCGCAAACCCGTTATTACATGCCCGTGCTGATGGATCCGGAACAGATGGAACGATCGGGCAGCGTGATGGAGGATCTCGGCGAGACGATCGCGTACAACCTGCATCGTTCGGCCGACCAGCAAGCGCGATTCGAACGCCGTGCAACCAACACGCGAATTGCGCCCGACAAGCTACCCGAATTCAAGAAGTTCCTCGACCGCGAAGGCCAGTCGTTTCTGGAGCGCGTCGATGAATGGCTGAACGAACACGAAGACGAAGACGCGACCGGTAACATGCGCTTGGGACTCGGCATGTACTGGATCCAAGGCTAGCTGAATCCAGGAACCTGATACATGAAAACCAGACAACTCTTATCACTTGCACCGTCCACCGCGCTGCTGGTTGCTTGCGGCGGCGGTGGCGAAAGTATCACGGCGGGGATTGACGCCGGCGGCAAAGACGGCCGCGTCGGCATCGTCTCCAAAGGGCGAATCTCGAGATTCGGCAGTGTCGTCGTCAACGGCATCGTGTTCGATACGGCCGGCGCGACCTTCACGATCGACGGGGCCGCCGGCAGCGAGTCCGATCTTGCCGTCGGCCAGATCGTGGTCGTACGCGGCACCATCGAAGAAGACGGCACGAATGCTACCGCGGAAACGGTGGTCTACGACGATGTCGTCGAGGGCCCGATCGGCGCCATCGACGTCTCGGGGAACAAGCTGACCGTGCTGGGCCAGACGGTCGTCATCGACTCGGAAACGTCTTTCGACGACGACATCGACACGGGATCGATCAGCGGCCTCGCCGCGGGCGATGTCGTCGAGATCTCAGGCTTCGTCGACGCCAACGGCAACATCGTCGCCAGTCACATCGGACTGGAAGCCGCCGGCGGCGACTTCGACGTCACCGGGGTGGTCGACAATGTGGACAGCGCCGCGTTCACTTTCGAGATCAACGACCTGCTCGTGGATTACAGCTCGGCCACACTGGACGGTTTCCCCAACGGCCAACCCGAGAACGGCCAGACCGTCGAAGCCACGGGGACTATCGGCGGCAACGGGGAACTCGTCGCTACTACGGTCGAATTCGAGGACGGCGACCTGGGCTTTGAGGATGGCGACGAAGCCGAGATCTCAGGCTTGATCACCCGGTTCGCCTCGGCCAGCGACTTCGACGTCGACGGCGTACCCGTTACCACCGACGCCAGTACCGAATTCGAGGGCGGCACCAGCGCCGATTTGGCCCTCAATCGCCGTGTCGAAGTCGAAGGCGTGGTAAACGCCTCCGGAGTCCTGGTTGCCGACTCGATCGAATTCGAGCAGGAAGGCGATCTCGAGATCTCCGGCCTGATCGAATCCGTCGGCAGCGACTCGATCACCGTATTCGACGTCACGATCAGCGTCACCGCCAAGACGATCTTCGACGACCAGAGCGGCGAAGACCTGCCACAGTTCGACTTGACAGATCTGAGTATCGGAGATTACGTGGACGTCAACGCTTTCGACAGCGCCGGCACGATCGTCGCCACGCGTATCGAGCGCGACGACGACGGCGGCGAGGTCAATCTGTCCGGCATCGTCGAAGCCGTCGACGAGCCGCAGTTCACGATCATCGGCATCGACGTTTCGACCGACAGCGAAACCGAATTCGAAATCGACGGTTCCGAGGTCGGGGCCGGCGAGTTCTTCGCCCAAGCTCTGAACCGGTTCGCCGAAGTGTCCGGTACCTGGAACGGTCTCGCCATCGAGGCGGACGAAGTCGGGATTGAGGAAGAGTTCGACAGCGACGACGACGCAGATAACGACGACGACGATGACGACGGTGACGGCGACGGTCAGGGCGGCTGAACAGGAAATCTGCCGGCAAAAAGCCCCACGCCGTCAACCGGCGTGGGGCCGAGGCTTCGTCGATTACGCGCCTTAAAAAGAAAGCTGCAGGCGAACCGCCGTAACTGAAACATCCTCATCCAAACCGTCACGGTTAGGCCGCGCGCCGATTTCCGAATGCGTCAACATCAGGCGCATGTGGCGATCGAAGATGTAATTGACGCCGAACGTCAGTTCCCGATGCTCACCGCCCCGTGCGCTGCCGTCGTCTAGATCCAGGTTGGCGACACGCGCGGTCAGTTCCAGCGCCCCCCATTTACTTTCGGGTTCCACGCTCCGGAAGTTGCCGCGGCTCGCGCGATAACGGTACGGCTCGGCGCCGATCAGGTAGCTCGCGGAAAGGTAGTTCGAGGCAAACGAAAACGACTCGGACGCACCGCTCAGACTCAGGCTCGCATACTCGCCCTGCAGCTTGAAGCGATCGTACGCCCACGCGGCCTCCAGGCCCAACAACGTCGAATCGTCGATCCCGGCTATGGACCGGGTGTCCGCGAGCCGCACATTCGTCAGCCGGCTTCCGGGACGCGCGCGCAGGCGAACGGCCTTGCCGCTGTCCACACTGCGCGCCTCGGCTGCGATGCCGAGATGCAGCACCGAGCCGCGGCCGAGCACCGGCGCAAAGGTGAAGCGGCCGACGGCACTGGTGCCCGGCAACTTGCGCCGGTCCAGATCGCTCAACTCATCGCCGAACACACCGGCGTGCAGGCTCCAGCGGTCCCGCCAGGTACGCCACGAGGCGCCGAGCGACATGCCAGGACTCAGCGCGCTCGCGATCGAGCGCTCGGTCAACGACAAATGACGCGATCCGGTCAGGTCTTCCATCGAAAACGGCGCAACCTGATTGCCGACGACGATTCGCTGCTTGCGAAATCCACGGTACTCGACGAGGGCGCTGCGCCAGCCTTCGGCCAGGCCGAACTCGTAGTCAGCCCTCAGCCGCCAGTCACCGTATTCGGCCCGGGTCCTGAGCCTGGCGCGGCGGAAATCGGTGTCGCTTTCGATCAGCGTGAGATCGTCGCTGAAGCTCACGCTGTCGGTATGCAGCAGGCCGCCGACATCGAACGACCACGCTCCGTCGTCGGCCAGCGCCGGTTTGGCCAGGGCACACAAGGCCAGGACCGCGATCTGGTGGTGAATCTTCATGCGAGTTTCTCCTCGGGATAAGGCTGCGCCTGCCTGTCGCAGAACGAGAGCGTGGCTTCTACCAGGCCGCCTGCCTGCACGGCGGTTGCGAAATCGTGTCCGGTGTCGGGAAGTTCCAGGAACTCGTGGCGATCGACCAAACCGCGTTGTATCGTCAGTTGGCTGAGCGTTCGATGGAACCAGCGAGCTCTCGCCAGACGGTGGCCGCCCTGCACGCGATCGACGCCGTCACGCTGTCGCAGCATGTCGTCCCGTTGCGTGTCGCGATCGCCGACCATGGTCAAAGTCGGCGTCGAGAGGATGCCGTCGGCGTCGAATCTCGCACCGGGCAATCGGCGGGTCCGCCGCAAGCCGTAAGGAAATCGCTTGCGTGAGTCGTCGGGCGGCGTGTACCAGCCCGCGGCCGCCAGGACAATGGATCGGGCGACGCCGGGATGAGCGTAGGCCAGCCGGTGGGCGAACTGTGCGCCGCCGGAGAACCCGAACAGGTCGAACTCCGGCGCCATGCCGAGCCGCTGCGCCGCGTCGTCGATCATGCCCATGAAAGCGAGATCGGCGCGCTCGCCGAGCCCGCTACGGCCCAGGCGCTGATAGTCGGGATAAGTCCGGTACGTGAAAACCGGCGCCAGCAGTGAATAATTGTAACGTTCGGCGGCACCGACGAACGCGCGCATGATGTAGTCCGCCTGCCGTGCTATCCCGTGCACCAGAACGAGGAAACGCCTCGGGTCCGGGTCTGGACTCAGCCAAGCGAGATACGAGAAGTCGGCGTAGCCGGGTAAGGTACGCCGGATCATCGGCTCCGGCGGAACCGTGCTCCGGGTTGTTTCGACGTGGTTTTTCATGTGGCTTCTCATAGGGAGACTACTCGTGGGGAAACTACTCGTGGGGAAACTACTCATGGGGGAACTACTCATAGGGAAACGACCTTGGATCGATCTGCAATCTTCAGCGTCCGGGCCACCTCGCCGCCGCCGGCGACTTTGGCCCGGTCCGGATTCATCAGGTCCGCGGTCACTTTACCGTCGGCGACGTGCCAGACCTGGTCCGCGCCGCTTACGAGCTCGTTATCATGGGTGGCGAAAACGACCGTGCCCGGGTAATGCTCCAGGAGCCGCGACAAGGCCTGCCGGCCGCGTCGGTCCAGCCCCGACTCGATTTCGTCGAACAGCAGCAACCTGGGCTCGCCGATGACGGCGCGCGCCAGCTTGACTCTGGCCGCCTCACCGGCCGAAAGGCCTGCGCCCCCCGGACCGATCCGCGTTGCGACGCCGCGATCCAGCCCGGCAACGAGACTGTCGAGGCCCGCCGTTTTACAGGCCTCGTCGACTGCGGCGGCCGGCGCGGATGGCCAGCGATACCGCACGTTCTTGCTGATCGATCCCGTCACCAGTCCGTCCGCGTTGGCGGCGGTACCGATCGCCCGCCGCCGGTCCCGCGAATGCAGGCGCCGGGTCTCGACCTTGTCCAGGCGCACGCAGCCCGACCGAACCGGGGAGAGTCCGGCAATCGCCCGCAACAGCGTACTCTTGCCTGCGCCGTTGACGCCGGTGATCGCAACGCGCTCACCCGCCCTCGCGCGCAATACCGGCGTGGTCAATACGCCGGGAATGTCCAGCGCCTCGACGACGAGCTTGCCGCGGCCTTCCGCAAGCCGTTTTCGGTGCACGGCCGTGACGGGCCGCGCTTCGATCGCCGCATTCAGCTTCTCGGCGCCGACCCCGGCGCTTTTCCAGTACTCGAATACCCGGCCGAGCTCACGCAGCGGCCCGCCCAGCATCGCGCTGACGCCGAGCACGGCCAGCAGCCCACCGATCGACAAGGTGCCGGCGGCAAGCCACAGCGCACCGGCCAGCAGCACCGAAATCATGATCAGGCGATGCGCGAAATCCGTAAACCCGCGCAGCGCACCGATCCAGAACCCGCGTTTTTCCAAGGCGTCGCCGAGTTCGAGGCTCAAGCGCGCAAGGCGCTTGCGTTCGCGGCCGGTGCGGCCGAAGGTCGCGAGATTCGCGGTGTTTTGCAAAGCGTCCGATACCGCGTTGGCGATACGGCCGCGGCGCCGGCGGGTCAGCCTGACGCTTTTTTCAAAACCGATACCGATCGCGAGCGTGGCGCCCACGGCCAGCGCCAGTAAGGCGGCGACGAGCGCCGCGACTCGCGTGTCGATCAGCAACACCGCAACCACGACGCCCGACAAGAACAGGCTCGTGCCGATCAATCGCGCCAGACCCAGGGACACCCATTGGCGCAGGGCCGTCAGGTCGTTGGAAAAGCGCACGAGCTGTATGCCGTGTTGGCGGCGCGCGCCTGGCGTGCGTCCGACCGGCACTTGCCCGAGGGTCAGCGCATCGAACAGGCGCAGGCGAACCGCGTGTACGTACCGGTTGCCGAGCCGTTCCGCGAGAAGGCGCTCCAGCCACCGCGCCGCGGGACCGCCCACGGCCAATACGAGCAGCAACGCCAGTCCGATCGCACCCGGACCGGCCGCGTCGCCGTCACCGACCATACCGGCGACCAGGCTTTGGGTGATCAGCGCCACGCCGACCAGCGAAGCCGCCTGCAAGATGCCGAGGATGACCAGGGTTGCCAAAAGCGGCCTGTGCACCCGGGACAGCGGTCCCTGGACTCCGTGAATCTGCATCGGCCCGTCAGCCCACCAGCTTCGCGATCCGCGGCGATTCGAGATCGCTTTTGCCCAGGACCGGAACGCCGGTGACGGCCGCGGCCTCGGCAATCGCCAGCGTGGACGCCGTCAGGACACCGCTGACCGCCAGCGGCTCGATGCCAACCTGCCTAAGCCGCTCGACGCCTGCGGCAGCACCCATCGCCTCACCCGCCGCGAACACGACGTGATCGACCTGGCTGGCGAAAGCGCCGGATGCAACCAGCTCCGCGGTCTCGAAGTGCAACAAGCCGTCGGCAATTTCGACCACGGTGACATCGATAGCGGAATCCGCCAGGCATGCCGACAGCAAACGTTCGAAACAGTCCTGGATCTCTGTCCGAGATACGCGATAGGTGGACGGGTATCCGGCATCGGTGAAATCCAGCGCCCTCGCGGCGCCGGCATCCTCGTAGGCCCAAAGGTCGTTGCCGGAGCCGGTACCGGTTGCCTTGACCGCCGCGACACGATGGCCGGCGGCCGTGAGGCCCTTGACCAGCGCCGCAACCGCCGTGGTCTTGCCCGAGTTCATCGAGGTACCGAGCACCGCGACGACCGGCTTGCGCGCCGCCTCGTGCGCGACCGTACGGTGCAGACCGAAGCGCCTGAGGTTGACGACATCGCCGGACTCGTCCACGCAGAAACCGACCGGCCGGATCGTCGTCGGCCATTTGAGCCGCGTGTGTTTCGACACCGCCTTGGCGGCGACGCCGCCGGCTGCGACCAGGTGACACAGATCCAGATCGGCCGGGATTTCCGCCTCGAACTGATCGGGTGCGTAGCGGTTGCCGTACACGACCACGACGTGGTCGCCCTTGTAGAGTAACGAGCGGCGGCCGTTCCTGAGCTGGATGCGCGTGTGCTGCGCGATACGCTCCACCCGCGCGAGCACGAGATCCCCGGCGACGGGTGCCCTGCCCGCCAGTGTCGCGGTGTTGACGACCTTGCCTTGGGGCACGTTACGGGTCACGAACGCCCATTTCGTGCCGGCCGGCAGTCCCTGCGGTTCGAAACCCGGGAGATACGTCACCCGGTTGCCCGACCGCTGAACTACGCTTGCCGAAACCGTTGTCATGTTTACGCTCCGTATGTGGTTGCGGATGAGATTGCGGAAAAACTCCAACAAAGACGACGACCGCACCGCGTCACCGTCGGAAGCCAGATTACTTGCGGCAAATGAACGGCCGCTGTCCCGGCGATGAAGCCGGACTAAAACAAAAATGAAAATTGCCTAAACGTCGTTCAGGCGGTCGGTCGGGCCGTCGTTCAGACGGTAGCCGAGGCCGCGTACGGTCTCGATCAGGGAGTTCTTGCGGTCTGCGTCGATCTTGCGTCGCAATTTACCGACATAAACGTCGACGACATTGGTCATCGGGTCCATGTCCATCCCCCAGACGTTGCTCAGTATGCGCTCGCGGCTGAACAGGCGGCCCGGACTGGACAAGAGCAGCTCCAGCACGGCGAGCTCCTTGGCGGTGAGCTCGATCGCGTTCCCGGCCACCGTCACCTGCATCGATCGGCGGTCGAGCCGCAGGTCGGCTACCTCTAGTACCTGCAGCGGCCGGGCGTTTTCCGCGCCGCGGCGGGTCACGGCTTCGATGCGCGCGAGAAGCTCGTCGATGACAAAGGGCTTTTTGATGTAGTCGTCGGCGCCCATGCGCAGGCCCCGGATGACGTCGTCCACGCCGTCCATCGCGGTCAACATGACGATCGGAGTATGGATTTTGCGCATGCGTAATTCCTGGCAGACCTCGAGGCCATGCATGCCGGGCAGCATCAGGTCCAGAATGATCAACTCGAAATCCGCTTCCTGGCCGAGCGTCAGGGCTTCGCGACCGTCGCCGACGCGGACACAGGTATGCCCCTCGGACTTGAGCGCACGCACGAGAAAATCCGCGATGCGGTCGTCGTCTTCGACTACCAGTATGCGCATGATCTACGTCCTGTTACCACCGGACCGGCATCCGTCACGCAATGGCCCGGATGCTGTCCTCGGCCGGTAACCACACCGTCGCCGTCGCACCTTCACCCGGGGTTCCGGTCAGCGAGATACGACCTTCGTGCGCCTCGACGATCGCTTTGGCCACCGGCAGGCCGAGCCCGGTGCCTTTGGCGGCACGTTGCGCATTCGATCCGCGGTAGAACCGATAGAACACTTGTTCTGCGTCCTCTTCGCTCAGTCCGATGCCGTCGTCCTGTACCGTGATCTCGACGCCGCTCCCGGCGAGTGTCAGTCCGACGCGTACATGGCCCTCGGTCTCAGTGTAACGGATCGCATTGTCGATCAGAATGGCGAACACCTGGCGCAGGCGGTCGCTGTCACCGTAAACCACGATGTACTCGTCGGCGAATTCGGACTGGAGGTCGATCTGCTTGCTTTCCGCGGCAGTGCTGAAATCGGCGCAGACCGCCTTGAGTATCCCCACCACCGCCACGGCGCGTTTGTCGATTCGCGCATGCCCCTCCTCGGCCCGCGCGACGAACAGCAAGTCGTCCACCAGGCGGTTCGTGTGCAGCGCCTGCTCGCGAATCCGCTCCAGCGCCTCGACGTATTCGCCCCTTTCCTTGGCTTCGCCGCGCAGGGCCATCTCCGCTTCGCCGTGGATGACGGTCAAGGGCGTCCTGAGCTCGTGGCTGATGTCGGCCAGCAGCCTGCGCCGGCTGCGATCGGCGAGCGCGAGCCGATCGTTCGTTTCGCGCAGGCCCTGGGTACGTTCGCCGACCAGTGCTTCGAGATCTCGTGCCTGCTTGACGGCCGCGTCGCGACGCCGCGACAGCTCCTCGCCCATGCGATCGAAAGCATCGCCGAGCTCGGCGAATTCCCGCTCGTAGAGCTGGTCGGTGCGGTAGTCGAAATCGCCGGATGCATAGGCGAGCGCCGTGCGACGCAGAACATCGACGGCCCGCGTGATACTCCCCGAAATCAGCACGGTGACGAGAATGCCGAAGGCAAAAGTCACCAGCACCGCGACCGGCAACGCCCAGGTGATTTGACTCCCCAGGCGTTGCGCCGCCTGCTCGGTAGCCACCACCTCGCGGCGTTCATCCTCGAGCGCGATGTCGATCAGCTCGCTGAACCGGCCGGCGATGGCCTCGCTGCGCAAGTGCGTGAGTTCCCGGCGGCCTTCGGCGAGCCGGCCGAGCCCCACGTCGCTGCGGATACGCGTGCTGGCCGCGATGATCTGCTCGGAAAGCCGTTCGATCTCCACCAGGTGATCCAGCTCTTCACTTTCGGCGGGGTCTTGCACGAAAGCCACCTCGGCTGCAATGCTCTGCCTGACCTTGGTGAGCGCGGCACGGAGCGAGGCGGCATTGGAATAGCGTTCCTGGTGGTCCTCGACCCTGCCTTGGGCGACGATCTCGCCCATCGCATTGAGTTTGCGGTAGGTGTGGTCCGAGACGGTGAGGTAGTTGAGCAGTACGTCGTGTGCGAGTTCGCTGCGGGTCAGCAGATACTGGTACCGCTGCACCGTGCCGTAGAACAAGGCGGCAAGCAGAAACAGCAGAACCGCGGAACCGGCGGTCGCAACCCGGATCCGGGTCGTCACGGAACTGGCGTTTGTGCTGAGCCTGTAAGGCATCCCGTGGGAGCTCGCTTGCATATGAATCAGGACATTGTCTCAAAGGCGACCCGGAACCCGAAATTCTCTAAACATTCTCTAAACAATGGCGCTATTTATGGCGCTATTTTTGACGGGAGCCACTCTGCAGCCCTCGAATTTATCGTTAAGAATTGCAAAGTTACAAAGGGAAACAGACACCGGGCGTAGTATCCTGCATGCTCCCGTTCGCGCTTTAGGAATTCGATCGAAACCATGGCGACGAAACCATGATATCCAGCCTTCAACGTCATGCCGGGCTGCTGCAGCTAGTCTTCGTGATCGGCGTGGTCGGTTCGGCCGTGCTGTTATCGATGGCCTTGAGACCGGAGGCACCGGAGAGACCGCCGCTGCCGGCTTCAGCGG
This sequence comes from Woeseiaceae bacterium, assembly GCA_028279985.1. Classification (GTDB taxonomy): domain Bacteria; phylum Pseudomonadota; class Gammaproteobacteria; order Steroidobacterales; family Woeseiaceae; genus UBA1847. The sequence continues at coordinate 81,464 of JANQMR010000001.1, read as the reverse complement.
GACCGACGATCTCGATCGTACGACCGGCGCCGGAAACCTACCGGCCGGTCGTAAGGCTGAACGGTGTCGTCGAAGCAGGCGTCGTCACCGACCTCATTCCGCAGGTATCCGGGCGTGTCGTCGAGGTTACTCCGCGGTTTCGGCCCGGCGCGGCCGTTGCCGAAGGCGAGGTCCTGTTCAGGATCGACCCGTCGGACTACGAGCTCTCGGTCGAAACCACGCTGGCAGAGATCGAAGGCGCCCGCAGCGATCTCGCCCTGCTCGAAGCCGAAGCGGCCGCCGAGAAGCAGGTCTGGGACGGGCAGTTTCCGGACCGCCAGATTCCCGACCTGATCGCACGCGTGCCGCAGATTGCAGCCGCCGAGGCGCGCATTCGAAGCGGAGAAGCGGCCAGGCGCGCCGCCGAGCTCTCGCTGGGCCGCACCGTGGTCCGCGCCCCGTTCGACGCACGGGTGCTCGACACCCGGCTCGGCGTCGGCCAGGTCGTGGGCGGCAACGCCGCAGTGGGCACGCTGTTCTCACTGGACAGCGTCGAAATCGCGGTTCCGGTATCGAATGACGAGTTGGCATTGATCGGCACTGCGGTCGGCCGCAGCGCCACGATTCTCGCCGGCGGCCCCGGTGATGGGGAGATCGCCGGCGTCGTGCTGCGCAAGGCGGCGGCGCTAGACGAACGCACCCGGCTCGCCACGCTCTACATCGGTGCCGCGGACACGGCGGCATTGACGGTCGGCGAATTCGTCACGGTCGAGATCGCAGGCGCGGATATGCCCGATACCTTTCGCGTGCCGAGCGCAGCCCTCACGTCACGCGATCGGCTCTGGGTCGTCGAGGACGGCCGCCTCCAGCAGCGGCTGGTCGACGTCCTGGGCAACGACGAGCGAACGGCGATCGTCGCCGCGTTCGACCCGGCCGACGGGGTGGTTGCAATCCCGCCGCCCAACGCCCGTGCGGGGCTGCCGGTCCAGGCTCAAGCCGATACCGGTCTCGCCGCGTCCAGCGACGCGACGCGAGGGACGCAGTAGAACGCGCCGTGAACAAGGAGTACAACGAGGACAAACGGGGCCTGCTCTCCTGGTTCATCTACAACCCGGTCGCCGCAAACCTGATCATGATCGTGCTCCTCGTCGGCGGTGCGCTTTCTGCCATGCGCCTGCCGACGCAGGTCTTCCCGACGATTTCGCCGGGTACCGTCACGGTGGCGGTACCGTTTCCGGGCGCAACGCCCGCCGAGGTCGAGGAAGGCATCACGCGCCGGGTCGAAGAGGCCGTGCTGGGTATCGACGGCGTCAAGCGGGTGAGCTCGACGGCGTCCGAAGACTTCGGTTCCATCACGATAGAAACCAGCGACTTCGCCGACCGTCAACAAGTGAAGGAAGACGTCGAAACGGCCGTGGACGGGCTGAGCGACTTTCCGCCCGAGAATGCCGAGAAAGCGACCGTCGTCGCCCCCAGACCGACGGGCGGAGTCGTGACGCTCGCCGTCGTAGGCGACGTCGGTGAAGCGGGTTTGAGGCGCGCGGCGGAGGAGATCGAGCGTGACCTGTTGACGCAACCGGACATCTCGCTGGTCTCGTTGATCGGCGATCGGGACTACGAGATCTCGATCGAGGTCAGCGAAGCGACCTTGCGCCGCTACGACATGAGCTTCGCCGACGTGGCGGACGCCGTACGTCGATCGTCGCTGGATCTCGCCGGCGGCTCCATCGTCTCGGGTTCCGGCGAGATCCTGTTGCGCACCAACCAGAAACGGCAGGACGGCGCGGCATTCGAGTCCATCGTCGTGCGTACCTTGCCCGATGGCTCGATGATTACACTCGCCGACGTGGCCGAGGTGCGGGACGGTTTCGTCCGCGAAAGACTCACCAACCTGTACAACGGCCGACCGGCCGTGTTCGTCGAGGTATTGCGCGCCGAAGCCGAGGACGTGCTCGCCGTCAAAGCCGCCGTGGACCGCTTCCTGGCCGGCTATTCAACCCCGCCGGGCGTCGCGCTCGTCGAGTTCAGCGACGAGACGCAATTGCTGCGCGAACGCGTCAACCTCCTGCTCAGAAACGGGCTCTTTGGCTTCGCCCTGGTATTCATGTTCCTGGTGTTGATGCTGGACCTGAAACTCGCGGTCTGGGTCAGCGTCGGCATCGCAACCGCCTTCATGGGCGGCTTCCTGCTCTTCGGTTCGCTCGGCGTCACGGTCACGATGGTGTCCTTGTTCGGCCTGATCATCGTCCTGGGCCTCGTGGTCGACGATGCGATCGTCATCGGCGAGAACATCGATGCCGAAAGAGAACGCGGCTACGCCGGCGAGCTTGCCGCCAAGCGCGGCGCTCACGGCGTGCTCGCCCCGGTGGTCGTCGGCGTTGCGACGACAATCGCGGCATTCTTGCCGCTGCTGGTCACCGGCGGCACTTTCGGCGACGTGACCCGGGCAATACCGCTGGTGGTCATCAGCGTTCTCCTCGTGTCCCTGCTCGAGGCGTTCTGCATACTGCCCGCCCACCTGCGTCACGGCGGATCTTGGTCCCGCGGGCCGCTGAAACGTATCCAGGGTAAGGTTGCCGCCGGTGTCGCCAGGATACGCGACGAGTGGGTCGAGCCCGGCGTCCGCTTCGCGGCACGCTGGCGTTATGCGACCCTCGGGCTTGCGACGGCATTTTTCATACTCTGTATCGGCCTCGTGCAGAACGGACAGGTGCGGTTCATTTTTTTCCCGCAGATCGAAGGCAACAACATGTCGGCCAGCGTGACGATGCCCGAAGGCACACCCTTCGAACGCACCGATGCGGCAGTCGGACGCATGGCGGAAGCCGCGCGGCAAGTCGCCGACACGGTCCGCGGCGAGACGGGCGAGGAACTGTTCGTCTCGGTCACGACCACCAGCGGCGGAATCGCCGCCCGCGGTATCGGCCCCGGCGCGGACAATGGTTTTTCGACTGCCGAGAACATAGGCCAGGTGCAGATAGAGCTCACACCCTACGGCAAGCGCCGCATGCCTGCGGCCGAAATCGAACGCCGTTGGCGCAGCGAGCTCGGGACCGTCGAAGGCGCCGAGCGCGTGACGTTCACGGCGACCGCCGCGAGATTCGGCGACGATATCGAGTTCGAGCTCGCGCACCAGGACGAAACCCAGCTCATCGCCGCCGCCGAGGCCATGAAAGAGCGGCTGGAGAGGGTCGCCGGAGTCAACCAGATCGAAGACAGTTTCGATCTCGGCAAACGACAGCTCGTGTTCGAGTTGACCCCGGCCGGCCAGGCCGCGGGCCTCAGGCCGGCCGACGTGGCGGTGCAGGTCCGACAGGGTTTCTTCGGCGAAGAAGTGCAACGAATCCAGCGCGGACGCGAAGAAGTCCGTGTCTACGTGCGTTACCCCGAATCCACCCGCGCCACACTGGAAGCACTCGACGACTTTCGCGTACGGCTGCCGGACGGCGGCCGCGCGCCGCTGATGACCGTCGCCCGCGTCGAGGAAAGCCGCGCCTATTCCTCGATCGAACGTATCGACGGCCGCCGCGTCGTCACCGTCAGCGCCGACGTGGATGAGGCCGTCAGCACGCCAAACACGGCCAACGCGACGATCGTCGAGACCGTCATGCCGGAACTCGAAGCGGCCTACCCCGGATTACGGTGGGTACGCGCGGGCACGACTCGTGAACAGAACGAAGACCTGGCCGACATCGGCAGCGCCTTCGTCGTCGTGTTACTGGTGATCTTCGCGATGATCGCGACCCAGCTTCGCTCGTATCTGCAGCCGCTGGCGGTCCTGGTATCGATACCGCTGGGTGTCGCGGGCGCGATACTGGGCCACTTCGTATTGGGCTTTCCGCTGTCGTTCGTGTCGATCTTCGGGATCGTCGCCTTGGCCGGGGTGGCGGTCAACGCCTCCGTCGTGCTGATCGACCTTTACAACCGGCATCGCGATGCCGGTGTATCGCCGATCGACGCGGCGGCCGTTTCGGCGGCGCGCCGGTTCCGGCCGGTCGTCCTGACGACCCTGACGACCGCGCTGGGACTCACACCGCTGTTGTTCGAGAAAAGCCCGCAGGCGCAGTTCCTGATCCCGATGGGCGTGAGCCTGGGTTTCGGCATTCTGATTTCGGGTTTGATGGTGCTGTTCGTGACGCCCGCCGCGGCGGTCATCGTCGAGGACATCCGGCGGGTCGGCGCCGATTCAGCGCGCGGGGAAACCAGCGCGGATACCGTGCCGTCCGTGCCATAGGCGGCCCACTCTCCGTTCGCCGGCGCGACGAACCCTTGGCCAGGACCAGCAGGTTGCCGCACAACACGCAACAGATGCCCAACAGCATCGGCAGGTCGATTTTCAAGCCTTCGAAGGCCACCGACAGGACCAACGCGACGACCGGGAAGGCGACCATCGCATAACCCGCGCGGTGCGCGCCGATGCGTCCCAGCAGCGTCAGGTAGGCGCCGAAGGCGATGATCGATCCGAAGACCGTCAGATAAGCCAGCGACACGACGTAGGCCGCCGAGAAATCGAAAACGAACGGGTGTCCCTGAAACAGGGCGATCGCGGCGGTAATCACAGCCCCGTAACACATGCCCCAGGCATTCGACTGGATGATCGGGAGTTTCGCTTCTTGCGCCGCCTGCGCGGCGATGTTGCCGAAGGATGCAACCAGCGCGCTGGCGATCACCAGCAGCGAGCCGATCAGGGTTCCGTCGCTGAACGACAGCTCGCCGATCTGCGGCGCAAACAGCGCAACGATACCGACGATGCCCAGCACGGCGCCCGCGAGCACCTCGCGGCCCACGCGGGTGCCGAAAAACAGCCTGGCATTGATGATGTTGAGCCACAACATCGTCGAAAACAGAATCGCCGTCAGCGCCGACGTGATGTGTATCTGCGCGCGATAGGCCAACACGTAGTTGATCCCGAACAACAACGCACCGAGCAGCGCAAACCAGAGGTGTTGTCGCAAAGAAAACGCCAGGCTGCGTCGGGTCAGCACGCACCAGCCGAAAAGCAGTAACGACGCCGCAGCGTAGCGGTATACGATCGACACCTCGGGCGCCACGACGCCGAGCTGGAACTCGATCGCAAACCAGGTCGATCCCCAGACGAGCACGGTGATCAGGTAGAGAATGACGCTGTTCATCTCGACTCTCGCCGTCCCAACTCGCGCATCGCACGCTCGAACAACTCGGCGCGGATGAAACGGTAACGAAACAGCATCAACGACAGGTCCACAAGCCTGTCCAGCGAACCCTTGTCCAACGCACCACGCGAACTGTCGTTCACCCGGCAGGCACTATCGTCGCAGGCGTTTCGATCGGACTCTAACATGGGCTCGCAACGGCCCTCGATAGCAGTGCAATTCATCGTCCGACCCTCCTCCGTCGCTTACGTCGAGACTTGACGATACGCCGATTCTGAGGCTATAACAGCTACAATAACTGTAAAAGCTTACCTATACAGTCATGTTGCGGAACGACTGCGAAAACAGCCCGTATCTGTATCGACAAGTCATTGACTTGATTGCAGAAAACATCGAATCGGGCACCTTGCGCCCGGGCGACCGCCTGCCGTCTCTGCGCAAGATGAGTCATGCTGCCGGCGTCAGCGTGCCCACGGTCCGCCAGGCTTATGTCGAGCTCGAGCGCCAGCGACGGATCGAATCGCGGCCCCAGTCGGGCTTTTACGTCCGTCATTTCGGTCGCAACGAACTGGTACCGATCACCCGTGCGGCCGACCGTCCACCGGCGTGCCTGAACTGCCGTTCGCTGATGGAGCGGGTCTACGACGGTATCAACCAACCCGGTCTCGTGCCTTTCGGTATTGCCAACCCGACGATGGCACGGCCCGCCGCCAAGGCCCTGCACCGGGCGATGAAACGGGTCATGGCGCGCGCCGAGGAGCGCAGCCTGGGTTATGCATCGACGCTGGGCGAACCCTCGCTCCGGCGGCAGATCGCCTATCACTATCTCGATACGATCGGCGCGAACGTGGACCCTGACACGATCTGCATCACCAACGGCGGCCAGGAGGCTTTGTTGCTGTCGCTGAAATCGGTCGCGTCTTCAGGCGACGTCATTGCCGTCGAGACGCCGACCTATCACGGGCTCCTGGAGCTGATCGACGGACTCGGCATGCTTGCCGTCGAAGTGGACACCTGTCCCGAGGACGGCGTAACGCTATCCGCCCTTGCCCGCACGCTCGAAGAACATCCGGTCAAGGCCTGCGTTTTCTCGACGACGCTCGGTAATCCGCTGGGCGTGACGATGTCCGATGCGGATCGGCGCGACCTGCTGGCATTGCTCGAAGAAAAAGACATCCCGCTGATCGAAGACGATGTCTACGGCGATTTGCGTTTCGACGGACAGCGGCCGCAGCCGGCACAATTCGTCGGCAACAAGGTCCGCGCGCTGACCTGCGGCTCCTTCTCCAAGACCGTGGCGCCCGGTTACCGGATCGGCTGGGTCGTCGCCGGGGGCCGGGTCGATGCGATTGCGAATCTGAAACGGGCGTTCTCCTGCTCCTCGGGCCTGCTGCAACAACTGACACTGGCCGAGTTTCTGGCGGGCGGCGACTACAACCGGCATCTCAAGGTCCTACGCCCGGAACTCAAGCGGAATGCCGAACGCATGAGCGCCCTCGTCGCCGAGAGTTTTCCGGCGGAAACACGCACTTCGAAACCGGAAGGCGGGTCGGTGTTGTGGCTGGAACTGCCGCGCAAGGCCGATGCGGAACGGCTGTTCGACGACGCGATCGATGCCGGTATTAGCATCGCACCGGGACATATCTTCTCGCCCTGCGGCTGTTACGAAAACTACATCCGGCTGAGCTTCGGCCACCCGTGGCGCGAGGCCACCGACGACGCAATGCGCTGGCTGGGCGCAGCAGTGACACGCATGGCGGCTTAGGGACTGTCGACGGACCCTGGCTCCATAGACTTGGTTCCGCAGACCTGATTCCATAGACAATACACACCAGACCGCACTGCCGAGCGGCAGAATCATCTTTGTAACCAACCATCTTTGCAACCAAGCCCGGGAGAATACCGAACATGGACGATACTCAGTTCCCCCACCCGTTGCCGGCTGCCGACTGGGATGAATCCCTCGCAGGCGTCATCGAGGACATGGACGGCCGCCCGCTCAACGTGCATGCGCTGCTCGCGCATCACCCGGCGCTCTTGAGGGCATGGTGGGACCTGCGCAACTACTCCGTTGCCGGCGGCGACCTCGGCCGCCGCAATACCGAGCTCGTCATCCTGCGCGTCGCGCTGCATATGCAATGTTGGTACGAATGGGGCTCTCACGTCGAGCGCGGCCTAGACGCAGGCCTGACCGTCGATGAAATCGAACGAGTCGGGAGCGGCGCGATGGACGACTGGCCGCCGGCCGAAGCGGCCCTGCTCGCGGCCGTGGACGATCTGGCCTCGGGCCTCGCGATCTCCCCCGATACGCTCGCCCGCCTGGACGAACACTTCAGCACCCGCCAGGTCATGGACCTGATCCTGGTTTACGGCGTCTACGTCACCCTCGGCAGCATGCTGAATACCTGGCCCATCGAGCTCGACCGTCACGTTCGCGACAAGCTGCCCGAGGGTCAAACCGAGGCAGGATTCCGGGCGCTTCGACCACGCGCGTCATCCGTCGAGAACGCCTAGCACACTCTCGATGCCGTTTTGCGCAACGCATTGTGCGAGCCCGCGCCAAGAGACAATGCTACTATCCTTCGTCGAAGGCGGACCCGTCCAGAAAAACCCCGAAAAACCCATAAAGATCAAGCATAAGGATCGAGCAGCATAAGGACCGAGCAATGAGCAGTGCAGCCACTCTGGAAAACCTCGTCAGTCAGATCGCCAGCAGCGCTATCGAAGTGATCGACCTCACCAACGTCCTGTCGCCGGACTTCCCGGTGCTGACCTTGCCCGAGGAATTCGCCCAGTGCGCTCCTTTCAAACGGGAGACGATTTCGACGTACGACGACAAGGGACCGATGTGGTACTGGAATAACATCAGCATGAACGAACATACCGGCACGCATTTCGATGCGCCGGTGCACTGGGTTACGGGCAAGGAGCTGCCGAACGGTACCGTCGACAAGCTGCCGGCCAGTGACTTCATCGGCCCTGCGGTGGTCATGGACTTCACCGCCGAATGCGCAGCCGATCCGGACTTCGTACTGACGGCGGAACATATCCGCGACTGGGAAGCGCAACACGGGCAGATACCGCCGCAGTCCTGGGCATTGTTTCATACCGGCTGGGCCGAAAAAGTCGGCACGGACGCATATACCAACATGCGCGAGGACGGTGCGCACACGCCGGGCCCCGACCCCAGCGCCATCGAGTTCCTCGTGCACGAACGCGACTGCAGGGGACTGGGCGTCGAAACGATCGGCACCGACGCCGGGCAAGGTCACGTATTCGACCCGCCGTATCCCGCGCACAATATCCTGCACGGGAACGGCCGATACGGCCTGCAGTGTCTCAGGAACCTCGACAAGCTGCCGACTTTCGGCGCGGTCGTCGTCGCCTCGCCGCTGAAGATCGAAGAGGGTTCCGGCAGTCCGCTGCGCGTCATAGCGCTGGTGGCCGGAGACTGAGACCTGCCGGCACGATGCAAGTGATCCCTGTTGAAGCCCTAACGGCGCCTGTAGATGTTGCGCGTCGTGACCGTCATGATGACCTCGCCGTGCTGATTGACGACGGCGGCTTTGCAATAGACGGTCCCGCGATCGGGCTTCGACCTGGACGCGGCCACCTTCGTTACTTCGACCGAGCCGCCGAGGACGTCGCCGGGACGAAGCGGCCGCAGCCAGCGAATCTCGTCGACGCCCGGTGAGACGATGGAACTCGTGTCGAGCAGGAAGCTGTCGCATTGCATACGCATGAAAATCGCGGCGGTGTGCCAACCGCTGGCGATCAGGCCGCCCATCTCGGTCCCGGCGGCGTGCGCGGGGTCGGTATGAATCGGCTGCGGGTCGAATTCCCTCGCGAAGCGGAGAATGTCGACCTCCGACACGGCGTAGTCGGGCAGTTCGAAGACTTGTCCGGGCTCGAAGTCCTCGAACGCGAGAAGCGGCTTTCGCCGCGCGTCAATTTTCATTGCGGTGGGTCGCCCGAAGCTGGGGGGCTGATGATGCTTGGGCCGGATGATAACACCGTTTCACGGGACTCAACGACGAGAGCTTTTCCGGGAATTTTTCCTGGAACTTTTCCTGGAACTTTCTCGGGAGCATTCACGAGGATATTCACGATCGTTGCCGTCCACTGACGTAGCGATTGCAGGGTTGTCATGGCAGAACGTTCATTTGCAAAAGAAGTCAAGGATCTGAAAATCGGCGCGGGCGAGGTATTCCACGGCGAAGGCATACTGGCCGTTACCAAAGCCCTGCTGCAATCCGGCGTCTCCTACGTCGGCGGCTACCAGGGCGCGCCTATATCGCACCTGATGGACGTGCTCGCGGACGCCGAGGAGATTCTCGGTGAGCTGAAAGTGCACTTCGAAGCCAGCGCCAGCGAAGCAGCAGCAGCAGCCATGCTGGCCGCCTCGGTCAACTATCCGCTGCGCGGCGCGGTCACCTGGAAATCGACGGTCGGGACCAACGTGGCATCCGATGCGCTGGCAAGCGTAACTTCGAGCGGCGTGATCGGCGGCTGCCTCGTGATCGTCGGCGAGGACTACGGCGAAGGCTCGTCGATCATGCAGGAGCGCACCCACGCGTTTGCGATGAAGTCGCAAATGTGGCTGCTGGATCCGCGGCCGAACCTCGAGTCCATTACCGAGATGGTGGAGCGCGGCTTCGAGCTGTCGGAAGCTTCGAACACGCCGGTGATGCTGGAGCTCAGAATCCGCGCCTGCCACGTTTACGGCTCCTTCGTCGCGAAAGACAACGTAACACCGGCGTTCACGCTACGGGACGCGATGGAAAACCCGCAGCGCGACTACAGCCGCGTCGTGCTGCCCCCGTCCAACTTCGTGCACGAAGTGGAAAAGATCGAGGACCGCTGGCCCGCCGCCATCCGTTTCATTCAGGAGCAAAAACTGAACGAGTTCATGGGCGGCGAGCATGGCGACATCGGCATCATCGTCCAGGGCGGGCTCTACAACGCCATGGTGCGGGCACTCGAACTGCTAGGGCTCGCCGACAGCTTCGGCAATACCGAGTTGCCGATCTATTGCCTCAACGTCGCCTACCCGTTGATCGAGTCGGAGGTCGTCGACTTCTGCCGGCGGAAGTCGGCGGTCCTGATGATCGAGGAGGGCCAGCCGGAATACCTGGAGCAGGCAGTCAACTCGATCCTCAAGAACGCCGGCGTCGATGCCAGGGTCGTCGGCAAAGGCGTGTTCCCCAAAGCCGGGGAGTACACCGGCCAGGTACTGCAAAAGGGCGTAGCCGCGTTCCTCGACGAGTTCGCACCGGGCCTGGAACGCAAGCCGGCGAACGGCGCGAGCCGCCTGAACGACACCGATACCAAAGCCGTCGCGGCAACCGTGCCGGCCAGGCCGGCCGGTTTTTGCACCGGTTGTCCGGAACGGCCGGTGTTCTCGGCCATGAAGCTGGTACAAAAAGACATCGGCAAGTTTCACGTGAGCTGCGACATCGGCTGTCACCTGTTTTCGATCCTGCCGCCGTTCGATATCGGCAACACGACGATGGGTTACGGCCTGGGCTGGGCGGGGGCGTCGGCGCTGCAGGCCGAATCCGACCAGCGCACCGTCAGCATCATGGGCGACGGCGGATTCTGGCACAACGGCCTGACCAGCGGCGTCGGCAATGCCGTGTTCAACAAAAACGACAACGTGCTGGTCATCATCGACAACGGCTACTCGGCGGCGACGGGCGGCCAGCACCTCTTGTCCTCGCGCGCCGCCAACAAGACCAAGAGCACGAACAACCGCATCGCCAGGGCCGTCAAGGGCCTGGGCGTCGACTGGGTCGAGGAAGTCAACACCTACGACATCGGCCGCATGAAAAAGGTCATGACCGATGCGATGAAGACCAAGAAAAAGGGGCCGAAAGTCATCGTCGCGCAATCGGAGTGCATGCTGAACCGGCAGCGGCGCGAAAAGCCGCTCCGCCGGAAAGCGATAAAAGACGGCGTGCGCGTGGTCCGGGAACGCTTCGGTGTCGACGAGGACACCTGCACCGGCGATCATGCCTGCATCCGGCTCTCCGGCTGCCCGTCGCTGACGCTCAAGGACAACCCGGATCCATTGCGCGACGATCCGGTGGCGCACGTGAACAACGAATGCGTCGGCTGCGGCGTCTGCGGCGGCAACGCCCACGCGGCCGTGTTGTGCCCGTCGTTCTACCGCGCGGACCTGGTTTACAACCCGAACCGGTGGGACAAGGCCTCCACGCGAATCCGCGGCGCGGTCATAGGCTTTTTGCAACGACTTCGTAACCGCCGGCGCGCCCGCTACGCGTTCGAATAACCGCCCGTGAGTCAGGAGCGCTCGTTCAAGATCGCGATTCAGGCGCTCGGGGGCCAGGGCGGCGGCGTTCTCTCGGGCTGGATCGTGAAGCTCGGCGAGCGCGCGGGTTTCATTGCGCAGTCGACCTCGGTGCCGGGCGTGGCGCAACGGACCGGTGCCACGGTCTATTACGTCGAGCTGTATCCGAAGCGCCTCGCCGAAGAACGGCAACAGGCCCCGGTGCTGGCGCTGATGCCGGTGCCGGGCGACGTCGATATCGTGCTGGCGTCGGAGATCATGGAAGCCGGTCGCGCCATCGACCGGGGCTTCGTGACGGCCAAAACCACGCTGATCGCGTCGTCGCACCGCGTTTATGCCATTGGCGAAAAAATCGGCATGGGCGATGCTCGCATCAGCTCCGGGAGCATTCACGCTGCGGCCGAAAAAGCGGCCGGGAAATTTCTGATCGCCGATATGGAAGCTTGCGCCGATGCGACGAACAGTATCATCAGTTCGGTGCTGTTCGGTGCGCTGGCCGGCTCGGATGCCCTGCCGATGGCGCGGGACGAATTCGAGGCCGTGATCCGCGACCAGGGACGCGCCGTAGAGAGCAACCTGGCCGGTTTCGCCGCAGGCTTCGAGGCGGTACGGTACGGTCGAACCGAGGTTTCGCAGCCGACGGAGGAACAGCAAGCGGCAGGCCCCGCGCCGGCCGTCCGGCCGCTTATCGAACGCTTGCACGGTCAGTTCCCGGAAGCGACCCATGCAATGGCGTTCGAAGGACTCAAGCGGGTCGTCGATCACCAGGACCCGCGCTACGGCTCGCTTTATCTGGATCGCCTGCAATCGGTGCTGGCCCTGGACCGGGGCGGCACCGATTACCGGCTGACGACCACGGTGGCGAAGCACCTCGCGTTATGGATGGCCTACGACGACGTGATTCGAGTGGCGGACCTGAAGACGCGCTCGACCAGATTCCGCCGTTTTCGCCGGGACGTGCTGGCCGCTCCCGATCAGATCGTCCACGTCTCGGAGTACATGCACCCGCGCATCGAGGAGCTCTGCGACATGCTGCCCCCGCGCGTCGCCAGGTGGATACTCGATTCGAGCACGACGCGTAAAGTACTGGGAGTATTCTTCGGCAAGGGGCGGCGCCTGCCCACCACCAAGCTGCGCGGTTTCGTGCCGCTGTACATTATCGCGTCGCTCCGATTCCTGCGCCGGTCCAGCTACAAGTACCAGCAGGAAACCGCGCGGATCGAGAACTGGCTCGACCTGGTTCGCGAGGCGGCAGGCTACGATCAGGCATTCGCGACCGAGATCGCCGCGCTGCAACGGCTCATCAAGGGCTACGGCGATACCCACGCCCGCGGCTTGGCCAATTTCTCGGCAATTACGGCGGTCCTCGACGTGCTCAGGCGGCAGGACAACCCGGCCGAAGCAACCCGCGACCTGCACGACGCGGCGCTCGCCGACGAAAACGGCGTTGCGCTCAGGGCGGCGCTCAGCCGCCTCACGGGGAAGGAGGAAGGATCTGCGGATGCCGAAGCCGTCGCATAAGCCGATGCAAGTGTTCGTCGACGCGATGCCGGAAGTGTCGGGCAACACGATCAACGGTCTCGGCGAAAAAAGCGTCCGCCGGGCTTCGCCATTCTTCTGGCACCCGCCGAAAATCCAGACGCACGGCAAGCTGCAGAAGCTGGTTACGGACTATCAGCACAAGTCGCCGGAAATCAGCCGGCATTTCTCGCCGACGCCGCCCGGCGGCCGCGGTCCCGCCCCGGCGGAGCAGGCGCCTGCGGTCAGGGAGAACAGCGCAGAGGCGTGGACGGCCGAGGTAAAACGTTTCGCCCTCGACAACGAAGCCGATATCGTCGGCATCGCGCGCATGGACCCGATGTTCGTTTACGAAGGCTACGAGGTCGAGGAGCCCTGGATCATCCTGCTGGGCGTGGCGATGGAGTACGACGAGCTCGCCGAGGCGCCGCCCAGTTTGGAAAACCCGACGGCGGCCGTCGTGGTGGCCAAGGAGTACAACCGGGCGGCCCGCACGTGCCGCAAGCTCGCGAACCATATCCTCGAACAGGGCTATTTCGCGAAAGCCTGGCAGGGCCCCTACGCATCCGCAGTCAACATGCTCCCGGCAGCCGTAGCAGCAGGCCTCGGAGAGCTCGGCAAGCACGGTTCGCTGATCAATCGCGAGCTGGGTTCACGCTTCCGGCTGTCGGCGGTCACGACCGACATGCCCCTGCTCGGCGACACGCCGGACGAATTCGGTGTCGACGATTACTGCATGCGCTGCCAGGCCTGCACCAATGCCTGTCCGCCGGAGGCGATCTCCAACGACAAGCAGCTCGTTCGCGGCGTCCAGAAATGGTACGTCGATTTCGACAAGTGTATTCCCTACTTCGGCGAGGCCTTGGGCTGTGCCGTCTGCATCGTCATTTGCCCTTGGTCGCGTCCGGGTGCCGGACAAAAGATTCTTTCGCGACTGGCGAAGCGCGGCGGCGATCGGGGCCGTTGAACCGGCCGCCGGCCGACGGCAAACCTGCGGAACGACGACTACGGCTTTACTTCAATCACCCCTTACAATTTGCCGACGTCAATTGCCGATATCGTCCGGTCTCCAGCGAGGGGCCGTCGTGCGCCGTTTGCCGTCCGGTGTCAGACTGACGCCGGGTTTGTCGGTATCGACGCGGTCCCAGAGCTGGCAGGTGACCATCTTGTGCTTGGTATCGAGACCCTCGCAATAGTTGGTGTACTCGCAGAGACGGACTTCCGTGCCGCGACCGCTTTTCACTTTCGTGAACCAATCGGGGTCGGCCAGCGACTGCCGCGCCAGCGCAACGACGTCTGCCCTCTCCGAGGCTAGGATGTCTTCCGCCTGCTCGAAGGAATGAATGCCGCCGGCGATGACGATCGGCGTGTCGAAGCCGGCCTGCCTGACGGCGGCGTGGATCGCGGCACCCGGCTCGACGTTGCGCCCGAACGGTCCGGCCTCGTCGGAGATATAGGCAGGCATGCACTCGTAACCGCTCCGGCCGGTATAGGGATAGACGGCCTGCCCTACCCGCGGCGCTTTCGCGTCCTCGAACTTTCCGCCGCGCGACAGCGAAATGAAATCCATGCCGGCCCCCGCGAACCGTTGCGCAAAATAGCTCGTATCCGCAAGGCTGGAGCCGCCCTCGATGCAATCTTCGGTCAGCATTCGGCAACCGCATACGAAATCGTCGGCGACGTTTTCCCGGACCGCGGCCAAAACTTCGACGGGCAGGCGAACCCGGTTTTCCGGCGCGCCGCCGTAGCCGTCGTTGCGCGTATTCAGCGCCGACAGGAACGAGGCCATCGTATACGCATGTGCATAGTGCAGTTCGACACCGTCGAAGCCGGCGGCCTCGGCCCGCAGGGCGGCGGCGGCGAACAGGCGGGGCAAAGTCTTCGGCAGATCGCGTATTTCGTCCAGCTCCACGTCGGTTACCCGCTGCCGGTAGCCCCGGGAGAAGCTCTCGAAATCGCGCGGGCTCAAGACCTTTTCGAGACTGTCCTCATCCAGCTCGCAAAGGCGATTACGTACCTTCTCCTCGGGCCACCCGGACGCGCCGATGGCATCGCGAATCTCTTCGGTGATCGCCAGAAACCGCTGCAGGAACTTCGTCTTCTCCGGACGCCGCCGTATCGTCAGGAAATCGATGAGCTGGATGAACAGCCGGGTTTCGCCGCCGCTGGCCTCGCGGACGGTTTCGGTCAGCTTCTCGAGGCCGGGCAGATAGCGATCGTGGCCGATACGCAGCAGCGGGCCGGACGGGATGTCTCGAATACCGGTCGCCTCCACCACGATCGCGCCGGGTTTGCCTTCCGCGAATCGCCGGTACCAGTCGAGTACGTCGGCCGTGACCTCACCGTCCTCGGTCGCCCGCCACGGCACCATGGCGGGTACCCAGGTACGCTGCGCCAGGCTAAGCCGGCCCCGCTCGAACGGTGAAAACAACAAGGATTGCCGGGCCTCTTCGGCGCTGGGCCAACGGCCGCCGGCTGCGCTGTACTTGATCCTCGCCGCGGGTTTCCACACTAGCCTTCCGCCTGCCCTTCCGCGTGTCCTTGCACCTGTCCTTCCGCCTGTCCTTCCGCCTGTCCTTCCGCCTGTTGATAGTGGCGCCGGTTCGGCCGCGCCTTCAGCGCCAGCTCCAGCGCCTTCTCATTGTTCTTACGGGCGTTGGAGAAGAGCTGGTAGCGAGCCGATTCGTAAGGGATCGGCCATTGCTGGGTTTCCACGCCGTAGTGGCCTGCCGCGAGACGCGTGAAGTGCGGGCTGTTCAGGTGCGGCCGGCCGAGCGCGCAGAGATCGGCGCGCCGGTCAGCGACGATCGTGTTGATCTGCGCCGGCAAGGTGATGTCGCCCACGGCGATGGTCGGCAGCCCGACGTGGTGCTTCAGGTGTTCGGCGAACGGCGTCTGCCACATCCGGCCCCAGACGGGCTTTTGCCATTTCACGGTCTCGCCCGAGGAAGCGTGCAGGATGTCGGCACCTGCCCGCTTGAAGGCCACCCCGATCGCGACGAGATCGTCCAGCGTGGTTCCGCCCGGCGCCCAGTCCGAACAGGACAGGCGCACCGACATGGGCTTGTCCTCGGGCCACACCGCACGGACCGCCTCGAAGACCTCCAGCGGATAACGGACGCGATTCTCGACCGGGCCGCCGTAGTCGTCGCGGCGCCGATTGGTCAGCGGCGACAGGAAGCTCGCCAGCAGGTAACCGTGCGCGCAGTGCAGCTCCAGCATGTCGAAGCCGGCGGCAGCGGCACGCTCGGCGGCGGCCACGAACTCGTCGCGGATAACCGACATCCTGTCGCGGTCCAGCTCGGCGGGCACTGCCGACACACCTTCGATGTACGGCAACGGCGAGGCGGAATAAAGCGGCCAGTTGTCCGCGTCTTTGGGTAGATCCATGCCTTCGTCCGGCGGCTTCGTGGATCCCTTGCGCCCGGCGTGGCCGAGCTGCATGCAGATCTTCGCTTGCGTGTTGCCGTGGACGAAATCGACCAGCCGCGCCCAGCGCTCGCCTTGTTCGTCGTTCCAGATGCCGGTACAAGCGTCGGTAATCCGGGCATCTGGCGCCGTGCAGGTCATTTCCGTGAACACCAGCCCCGCGCCGCCCATCGCGCGGGCGCCGAGGTGGGCGAAATGCCAGTGCTGCGGGTTGCCGTCTACCGCCGCGTATTGCGCCATCGGCGCCACGACGACACGGTTGGGCACGGTCATGCCCCGCAAGGTAAACGGCGTGAACATCGGCGTGGGACGTTCGCCGCTCAAGTCCCGGCCGGTTTCGCACTCGTAGCGTTCGTAGAAATCGTCCTCCGCCCGTTCGAGGAATGCCGGATCGCGAAGCTTCAGGTTGTCCCAGTCGACGGACTTCGACCTGGACATGCACGAAAACGCAAACGCCGTGCCGCTCTTGCTCGCATGCATCGGCATGTTCTCGAACCAGCGCAGGGACACCTGCGCGTTGTGCTGGATGATCTCGACCGGCGTGCGCCGCTCGTTTTCATACTGCCGAAAAACCGCGTCGGTATTGCCGTCGTGCTCGATGACGGCATCCGACAGCGCCATGGCACACTCCATCGCGAGTTTCGTGCCCGACCCGATCGACCAGTGCGCGGTGGCCTTGCAGTCGCCCAGCAGAACGATGTTGCGATGATGCCAGCGTTCGCAGCGGATCGTCGGGAAGTTGCGCCAGAACGAGCGATTCGTAATCAGCTCGTGACCCTTGAGCTCGGCTTCGAATATCCTGCTCAAAGCCTCGGCGCTCCCCGCCTCGTCCATTTCGCCGAAACCGGTGGCCTCCCAGCATTCCGGCGTGGTTTCGATCACCCAGGTGGAGTGCCCTTTCTCGTACTGATAGGTGTGCGCACAGATCAGTCCGTGCTCGGTTTCGCGGAAGAAGAACGTGAAGGCATCCAGAGGCGTCGCGGATCCCAACCATGCGAACTTGTTTCGCTCCTCGGTAATCGTCGCACCGAACCCATCGCGGTACTTCTCCCGTATCGGGCTGTTGACGCCCCCGGCGTCGACGATGATGTCGGCGTCTCCGAGCCGTTCCTCGAGCTCATCGGCGTCGATGCGCGTTTCGAAGTGCAGCCTGACGCCTGCGTCCCGGCATCGCTGCTGCAGCAGCATCAACAAGGTCATGCGGCTGCAACCGGCGAAACCGTTGCCGCCGATGATCGTGCGCTTGCCCTGCCGTTCGATGACGATGTCGGTCCAGTAGGCGAAGCTCTCGCGGATCAACTCGTAGGACTCCGGATCGGCGCTCAGGAACTCGTCCAGCGTCTCGTCCGAAAAAACGACCCCGAAACCGAAGGTATCGTCCGGGCGGTTTTGTTCGAACACGTCGATCTCTATGTCCGGCCGGCGCTTTTTGGTCAGTAACGCGAAATACAGCCCGCCGGGGCCGCCTCCCACCACGGAGATTCTGGTCGTCTTGTTGGGCTGTCGTACCGACATCACGCTCCTCTTTCTCTCTGGGACTACGGCAGTGCGGGGACCACGGCGGTGGTCTCGATCTCGATCCTGGCCTCGTCCTCGACGAGGGCAATGACCTGGACGCAAGCGATACACGGGAAAACGCTGCCCAGTTTTCGCCGCCAGATCCCGCCGATGGCGGCACGGTTGTCGACGTACTCCTGCTTGTCCGTGACGTACCAGGTCATCCGCACGATGTGCGCGGGCGTGGCATCGGCCTCAGCAAGAATTGCCAGGGTGTTGCTGAGCGCCTGCTCGAGCTGTCCACACAGGTCCTTGGCGACGAATTCCTCGTTCTCGTTCCAGCCGACGACACCCGCCGTGAACACGAGGGTGCCCTCGGCCGCGATGCCGTTGGCATAACCTTTCGGCCGCGGCCAGCCTTCCGGTTGCAGGATACGATGCATGTCAGTACTTCCCGATCTGGTGATGCTTCAGATGTTCGCGTGCGATGACGAGCTTCTGCACTTCGGAGGCGCCTTCGTAAATGCGCAACGCGCGAATCTCGCGATACAGCTCCTCCACCTTGCTGCCCTTCGTCACGCCGAGTCCGCCGAATAGCTGTACGGCCTTGTCGATCACGAGCTGCGCCTGGTCCGTCGCGAACAGCTTCGCCATGGCCGCTTCACGCGTGACCCGGCCTTTTCCGGTGTCTTTGGTCCACGCGGAGCGATAAACGAGCAGCGCGGACGCATCGACATCGAGGGCCATCTCCGCCAGCCGCTCCTGGGCAATGGGCTGTTCGGCGAGCGTGGCACCGAACATCCGGCGCGACTGCGCGCGCCCGGTCGCCTCGTCCAGCGCGCGGCGCGAGAAACCGAGCGCGGCGGCCCCGACCGTCGTGCGAAAGATGTCCAGCGTGCCGAGGGCCGCGCGCATGCCGCTGCCGGGCTCGCCGATGATGTCGGCGTCGTCGACCGCGCAGTCTTCGAACCGCAGCGTCGCCAGCGGGTGGGGTGCAATCACTTCGATGCGATCGCGAATCGAGAAACCGGGACGATCGGCGTCCACGACGGCCGCCGTGATGCGCTTGCTGTCCTTTGCCTCGCGTGCGAACAGCGTGTAGAAATCCGCGATACCGCCGTTCGATATCCAGGTCTTTTCACCGTTGACGCACCGCCGGCCGTCGTTGCTGAAACAGGTCTGCATCGCGGCGACGTCGGACCCGGCATTTTCTTCCGACAGCGCAAATGCGGCGATCTTCTCGCCGCGGGCGACGGCGGGCAGGTAACGTTCCTTGAGCGCATCCGAGCCGTAAGTACTAATCGCGCCGGAGCCCAACCCCTGCATCGCAAAGGCGAAGTCGGCGAGGCCCGAGTATCGCGCCAGGGTTTCCCGGATCAGGCAAAGCGAGCGTACGTCCAGCGTTTCGTGCACGCCGCCGGCTGATGCCGGTACCGCATAGCGCAGCCAGCCGGCCGCGCCCAGCGTTTTTACGAGCGTCCGGCAGGTGGCATCGACGTCGCGATGCGCCTCCGCGGTCTCGGTGATCGCCGGAATGCTTCGGGCCGCCCAACGGTCGATGTCCGCCGCGAGCCGGCGATGATGATCCTCGAAAAGGGGCCAGTCCAGAAAGCTCCAGTCGGCCACTCAGTCGCCCTCGAAGGTCGGGCGCCGTTTGTTGACGAAGGCCTCGTAGGCCCGTCTGAAATCCCCGGTCTGCATACAAATGGCCTGGGCCTGGGCTTCCGCCTCGATGGCGGTATGGAGGCTCATGTCCCATTCGGTATTGAGCTGGTTTTTGGTCATGGCATTGGCGAAAGCCGGGCCGCGGGCTAGCTGCCTCGCCAGCGCCAATGCCGCTTCATCGAGCTCGGCCGCGTCGACGATTCGGTTGAAGTAACCCCACCGCTCACCTTCTTCGGCGCTCATGGCGCGCCCGGTGAACAGCAGCTCGCTGGCACGGCCCTGGCCGATGATGCGCGGCAGTATCGCACAGGCGCCCATGTCGCACCCCGCGAGGCCCACGCGATTGAACAGGAACGCAGTCTTCGACTCGGGCGACGACAGTCGCAAATCGGCCGCCATCGCAATGATCGCGCCGGCGCCGGCGCTGACGCCGTCGACGGCAGCGACGATGGGCTGCGGACAATCGCGCATCGCCTTGACGAGGTCGCCCGTCATGCGGGTGAACTTCAGCAAGGCCGGCATATCCATTTTCGTCAACGGGCCTATGATGTCGTTCACGTTGCCGCCGGAGGAAAAGTTGCCTTCATGGCTCCCGAACACCACCGCCTTGACGTCGTCGCAATACACGAGATCGCGAAACAGGTCGCGCAGCTCCGCATACGATTCGAAGGTCAGCGGGTTCTTCATCGCCGGCGCGTTCAAGCGCACGGCACCGACGCCGTCGTCGTAGTGCCACAAGAAGTGATCGGGTTGGTACGTCGCGGCTTCCAGGGTCATGCCACTGCCTTTTGTTGCTGCCTTGTTTGTTGCTGCCTTGTTTGTTGCTGCCTAGGAAGCTGGTGCAACAGCTTGCGCAGCACGATGAGCTCGTCTTTGGAGAATTCGGAAAAGATGTCGCGTATCCACCGCCGGTGCGCCCGTGCCATGCGGTTGAACAGCTTCATGCCTTCGTCGGAAAGCGAGTAGATCACTACCCGACCGTCGTCGTCGTCGTGGCGTTTGAGCACCAACCGGTCGCGCAGCAGCTTGCTCATCGTGTGGGTGACGTTGCCCTCGCTGACCATGAGCTGCCGGGAGAGCGCGCCGGCCCTAAGCCCGTTGCGATTCGCGCGTTCCAGCGCCGCGAGAGCGTCGAAGCGTGAAATCGACTGATCGAACTCCAGCCTGAAACGCGCGTCGACGTCTTTCTTGATGACGTTGGAAGCGCGTAACAGGTCCAGCCACGCCCGCAACGATTCCCGGGTCGAGTCGGCCATCAGCCCGCGAGCTCGCCGCCGTCGATGACGACGGGCTGCCCGTTCGTGGCATCGGCCGCCGCCGTGACCAGCCAGCCGACGGCACCGGCCACCTCGGCCGGCGCGATCGCGCGCTGCATCGGATTGTCCGCCAACAGGGCCGCCCTCGCCTGCTCGCGATCCAGCTTCGTCGTTGCCACGATCTTGTCGATGGAGCGGCTGAGGAGCTCGGTCTCGGTGAAACCGGGGCAAACGGCGTTCGCCGTGACCCCGGTTTTCGCCAACTCGATGGCGAGGGTCCGCACCAGCCCCAGCACGCCATGCTTGGACGAGGTATAGGCGCCGGTATAGGCGTAGCCCTTCAAGGCCGAGGTCGACGCAATCACGATGAAGCGCCCCCAACCGCGCTCGATCATGGCGGGTATCCCGGCCTTCGCACACAGGAACGCGCCGGTCAGATTCACGGCAAGCATCTCTTGCCACAGACTCAGCGGTGTTTTGAGTAAAGGCGCCGTCTTCGCCTGGCCGGCATTGCTGACGACGATGTCTACCGGATCGATGCCCGCGAAAGCCGCGTCGACCTGACCTTCTTCGGTCACGTCCATGACGACGTAGTCGAAGCCCGATTCGATGAGTGCCTGCTCTTTCCGGCCGGCAATCGTCACCCTCAGACCGTCGTCCTTCAGGCGACGCGCGATCGCCAGTCCGATTCCCGAACTGCCGCCGGTAACGAGTGCATGCCTAGTCGTCATGTGCCTAATCGTCATGCATATACTTTAGTATTAAAATAAATAGCCGTCAATCGAGCAAATTTTCTTTCAACCTATTGTTTAAATTGATGCAATAAAAGTAGTATCATATCTTTATTATTCAAGTAACTACGCTGGTAAGGCCTCCGGGCGGCACGCTTTGCCGGTGTCCGGCGCCACAACGACAGATCCCGAAGCCGAGCGCACTCGTGTCCATTGACCTCCCGAAGATCCGCCAGGAGTTTCCGCTGCTGCGGACCAGAACCTACCTCAACAGTTGCTCTTACGGTGCACTGAGCCGTCACGTCGAAGCCGCATTCGAGAAGTACCTGGACTTGCGCCGGACTCACGGTTCGAGCTGGGAGGCCTGGATCGGTGAAGTCAAGCGGCTGCGAGCAAACCTGGGCCGCCTGCTCGAGTGTCCGGCCGGAGACGTGAGCCTGTCGGCATCGTTGTCGGATTCCGTGAATGCGCTGGCCAGCAGTTTCGATCCCGGTCAGGGGCGCGACACGATCGTCACGACCGATTTCGATTTTCCGACGACCTCGCAGATCTGGCTCGCCCAGCGCCGAAGAGGCGCGCGAATCCTTCGTGCGCGAACCGACGAGTCCGGAGTGGCTATTCCGCTGGCGCATTTCGAAGCACTGATCGACGACCGGACGCTGCTCGTCTCCTTGCCCTACGTGTGTTACCGAAACGGCGTCAAGCTCGACCTCGAACCGATTATCCGTCTCGCGCACGAGCGCGGCGCCTCGGTGTTCGTCGACGCTTACCAGATCGTAGGCACCGCGCCCTTGTCCGCGCCCGACCTGGGTGCCGACTTCATCGCCGGCGGTTGTCTCAAGTACCTCCTGGGGACGGCCGGAATCGGCTTCATGTACATCAGGAACAGTACGCAGAACGCCCGGGTTCCGGTTACGACCGGTTGGTTCGCGCAGGCCGATATCGATGCCATGGACATCCATCGCAACGAACCTTCGAGCACGGCGCGGCGCTTCGAATCCGGTACGCCGAACGTCAGCGCCGCGTACGCCTGTGCGGCCGGCATCGAGCTGCTGCTCGACGTCGGGCTCGCCGCCGTGCGCGAGCAGGCGGCACATCTCACCGGCCTCATCGTCGAAGGCGTTCGATCCCGAGGCTGGCAACTCGTCACGCCGGCTGCGCCGGACCGGCACGGATCGCTGATTGCAATCGCCGCAACGGACGCGCCGGCACTGGTCCGGGCACTCGCAGCCGACGATATCGTCGTATCGGATCGGGACAACAACCTGCGTGTCTCGCCGCACTTCTACAACGACGACGGGGACATTGCCAGGCTGTTCGATGCGCTCGAGAAGAACGGGCGGCTACTGGCCACTTGAGCCTCGTCCGGACTCACGGGTGTGAGCCCTCCTCAGCCGCTCACGACATCGAGGAACACAAGGCCGATCGCGATCGGAGCAAGGTAGCGTACGACGAACCGCCAGTAGCGAAACCAGAGCGCTCCGGATTCGCGGAGCTCCCGACGTGCCGCCGACTGGCTCAGCACCCAGCCGGCAAACAGCGTGATCAGCAGCGCGTTCAGCGGCAGCAGGACATTCGCAACACCGAAGTCGAGCAGGTCGAAAAACGTCTTCCGGATGCCCAGCGCCGCCAGCAGGTGAAAGTCCGACAGGATGCTGAACGAGAACACCGACAAGAGCCCCAGGAGCCAGGTCAGCGCACCGGTCACGATCGCCAGGCGCACCCGGCGTCCGCCGGCCCGCTCGCTGAGCCACGACACGATGGGCTCCAGCATCCCGATGGCCGTCGTGTAGGCGGCGAAAATCAACAGCGTGAAGAACAACGGACCGACGAGCTGCCCCAGCGGCATGCTGCCGAAGGCAATCGGCAGCGTGACGAAAATCAGGCCGGGACCGCCGGCAGGATCGAGACCGCCGGCGAAGACGATGGGAAAAATCGCCAGGCCGGCCAGCAGCGCGATGAAGGTGTCCGCCAGGCAAACGGTCAGCGCCGAGCGATGCAGCAAAAAACCCGGCGGCATGTACGCGGCGTAGGTGATCATGACCCCCACCCCGATGGCGAGCGAGAACAGTGCCTGTCCCAGCGCGATCAGCACGGAACGACCGGTGATGCCGCTGAAGTCCGGACGAAACAGGAACTCCAGCGCCCCACGAAAATCGCCGCGGAAAAAACCGTAGATCACGAGCAGCACGACGACGATAAACAACGCGGGCATCAGAAACCGCGCGGCACGCTCGATTCCGCTGTTCACCCCGCAGGCGACCACCGCCACCGTCATGACCATGAACAGCCCGTGGAGCAAGGCCTGCCGGACCGGCGCGGCGGCTCGCTCCTCGAACGCGGTTTCGGCCGATCGGGCGTCGAAGCCGCTGAAGGCATCGACCGCGGCGAGACCGAAATAGTCTAGCGACCACGCCGCCACGACTGCATAGTAGCTCAGGCCCACGACAGGGACGAAGACGCTGAGCCAGCCGATGAGCTGCCACAAAGGACTCGCGTTCTCGTCGCGGATCAAGCGGCGCATCGTTGCGATCGCGCTGCCTTTTCCGCGGCGGCCCATCAGCATTTCCGCCGTAACGATCGGCAGCCCCAGCAACAACACGAAGCCCAGATAGATCAGGACAAAGCCGCCGCCGCCGTTCTCGCCGGCGATGTAGGGGAAACGCCAGAGATTGCCGAGCCCTACCGCAGCGCCGACGGTCGCCAGCAGAAACGCGGGACGGCCGGACCAGGTGGCGTGAACGAACGGCTTTGGCATCGCTTGCGATCCGGGCGGACGCTCCGTCGACCCTATGGTCAAGTATGAAAGGCGGGTCAAGTATGGCAGCCGTTCATGCAGTCGCAATCACTGCAAGCGAGGATCGCGGTTACAGCCGGTTACAGAACGGGGAACCGCCGGCCGTCCTCCAGTTGCAGCGCCTCACCGTCGAACGTCGCCTCGATAACGGTATCCTTGATGTTGCCGGCGCCGGCGCCGTCCGCTTCCGACCACCGGATCACGTTCAGCGACAGGGCCTCACCCCGCTGCTCGAAAGTACCGTAACCGGTCGTAACGCTATCCTCGTCGCCCTCTACCAGGACGAAATGGCCGTCGACGAAAGCCAGGGCGCCGTTGGCGAGCTTGTACAGCTCGCCGTGACCCGGGCCGACATGGCTGAACTCCTGAACGGTGCCCGTGCCCATGCTGAAGACCAGCGTCAGCGCATCGCCGTCGCGATCGACCGTCACGTCGTGCTCGGTATCCCGCCGGAACGACAGCGCCGGGCTGTTCGCCGGTGCAATGCTGATGGTTTGCTCGGCGATAAGATGCACCGAGCCCGTCGCCGGCTCCGGCCGGTAGGGCCCGGCATGCGCCATGGACCCAGCTTCCTCGAACGGACCGTCGTTGAATACCGCCTGCTGCAAGAACATGCCGTCCTTGAACAGGAAGATGCCGGTCAGCGGTAAATCCGTGCCGTCCGAGGTCGTCAATCCGGTGTACAGCCATAGCCCCTCGACCTGCTCGGCTATGGACGGCGATTCGTCGGGCGCGTCGGCCGGGGAGCAGGCGCTGCCGAGCAGCGCAAGCGCAGGAAGCAATGTCTTTCGAAGCTTGTAGCGATTCATCGTTATACCCCTCAAGGTTATACCCCTCGTCCGGCTGGAATCCTGCTGTTGGCGGAACGCGAAAGCGGCCGTCGCGTAGGGCGAGCCCGGCGGTTTTCCGATCCCCGCCGACATGGTAACCGGGCCGCGCGCCGGTGCATCATTGTTTGAGAACAAAGCGTTGCATCGTTGTGAGATTGTTGGTGCGCCAATCGCAACGCCGGTGTTGCCAAGCTTGCGTCTTCAAACCCGATACCGGTGGCTCAGTCTTCGGCGGCCGACTCCCAACTGAAGAACTCGACCGTGTATCCGCCGGGGTCCTGAGCGATGAATCCCCGGATCGGCGCCCCGCCTTCCTCCCTGGCCGCATCGGGCGGCGCCAGCTCGCTGCGAATCACGACACCGGCGTCCTCGAGGCGCCGGTACCATGCGTCGACGTCCTTCGTCACCATGCTCAGCATCGCCGGCTTGTCGGCCGAGACATCGTGAAAGCCGCGCCCCTCGAGGACCAGGCCTACGGACGACGTCGCCGTAATGCGGAAAATCTTCACCCAGTCCTCGTTCATCGTCGCCCGCAGCTCCAGCACGTCTTCGTAGAAACGGGCCGCGGCCTCCAGATCTTCGTAGTAGAAGAACGTGACGGTGCCGTCGATGCCCAAAGCGGGTTGATCATCGGCATGGCCGAGGAACGGGAATGCAAACAGAAGCTTGGCTAGTGCCGCGTGTACACGGCGTGGCCGGTATGTCACGGGTGTCTCTCCTTCATTCAATTGCCATTCAATTGCCGCACTTCAGGGAAGTGTCGAATCGGGATACCTCGCAATCATTGCCCTACGACGATCTCCGGGCAAGGCCGTTACGGCCCGATTGCGCCAGACGCAATAGATCCTGCGTCGCCCGGCAATGGCCGGTCGTAACTCCGTCGACCAGTGTGACAAGGTACCCGAACGAAAAACCAGGCTGGATGGGATTTTGCTATGTATACCGGATCGATACCGCGCCTTCTCTCGTTTCTGAGTGCGAGTCTGTTCGCCGTCGCGGCGTTCGCGGACGACGGAAAACCGCCCCTGCCGCTAGACAGCATCTTCAGCGGCGAAGCGTTTCAAAGTCGCGGTCTCGACCACCTTCAATGGAGCGACGACGGCAAGAGCTTCACCTACACTCGCCGCGACCCGGCGACGGGTTTGCTCGATATCGTCGAGCAGAACGTGCAAAAGCCCGGCGAACGCGTCTTGCTGTCGTCCGCCGAGATGGTCTACGAGGGCAGGAACGTCGAGATGTCGACCTATCGATGGTCGGCGGATCGCCGGGCGCTGTTGATCAGCGGTCCGAAGTCCAGGACCTGGGACAGCGTCATCGAGGCGCCCTACTACGTCTACGCTCCCGCCGATCGATCGATGACCGCGGTGGCGGACGGCAGCGAAAGATTGCGCAACGTGCGGCTGTCCCCGGACGGCCGGCACGTCGGCTACGTGCTCGACAACGACATCTACGTCACGGAGCTTTCGAGCGGCGAAACCGTTGCCGTCACGTCGGACGGCAGCGAGAACATCTTCAACGGTAACTTCGACTACGGCAGCATCATGTTCGGTTTCGTCGATGCTTGGCACTGGTCCCCCGACGGGCGCAAGATTGCCTTCTGGCGCCTCGACGTGACGGATGTCAAGGTGTTCTGGATGATCGACGAACTCGGCAAGTACAACGTAGTCCGTCCGCTCAAGTACCCGAATACGGCGGAAAAGCACGCCGTCAATCAGATCGGCGTGTACGACCTGGACAGCGGCGAAACGACTTGGATGGACATCGGCGACGACGTCGACGACTACATCCCGCGCATCGACTGGACCCGGTCGTCGGAGACCCTGTCGATACAGCGCCTGACGCGCGACCACGAACGGCTCGATCTCTTGTTGGCCGACGTGGAAACGGGAGATACCGCGGTCGTCGTCACCGATACGGACCCGGCCTGGATCGACATCACGACGGACTTGAGGTTCTTCGAGAACGACGACCGGTTCGTATGGACTTCCGAGAAAAGCGGTTACCGGCACGCCTACCTGTACGACTACAGCGGCAGGGAACGGCAGCTCACGGACGGCGATTGGGAGATCCATTCGCTGATCGGTCTCAACGAGACGAACGGCTGGCTGTATTTCTACGCCAAGAAAGACTCCTTCATCGACCAGCACGTGTACCGTGTCCGGCTCGACGGGACGGGGCTCGAAAGACTGTCCGACGAGGCCGGCTGGTACGTCTGGAACATGTCGCCAAACGGCAGGCACGTCATCGAAGAGTATTCGAACGCGGCGACTCCGCCTGCATATTCGCTACGCGACCCGGCGGGTGAAGTCGGCCGGGTACTGCTGGAGAACCGCCTTGACGGCCTCGCGCAATACGCCGTGCCCAATCCGCAGTTCTTCCAGTTCGATACCTCGGACGGCGTGACGCTGAACGCCTACATGATCAAACCGACGGATTTCGATCCGGATGAAGTCTATCCGGTCATCGCCTACGGCTACGGCAATGCCGGCTCACAGATGGTGGTCAATCGCTGGGGCAGCTCCCGCGGTGCGCAGCGCGATCTCTGGCACCGCTACATGGCGGAGCAGGGTTTCGTGATCTTTTGCATGGATAATCGGACCACGGCCGGCCGGGGCAAGCTCGCCAAGAACATGACGTACGGGCACTACGCCAAATGGGCGGTCCTCGATCAGCTCCAAGGTGTCGAATATCTGAGGACGCTACCGTTCGTCGATGCGGAGCGACTCGGATTCTGGGGCTGGAGCGGCGGCGGCTACCTGACCGCCGCGATGATGACCAAAGGCGCGCCGAACTACAAGGTAGGGGTCAGCGTCGCTCCGGTGATCGACATCACACGCTACCAGGCCGTGGGCGTCGAGCGCTGGATGGGGCAGCTCGAAGAAAACCAGGCCGGCTACGACGCGGTCAACCTGATCAACTTCGTCGACCTTTTGGAGGGCGATCTGCTGCTGATCCACGGCACAGGAGACGACAACGTCAAATTCGCGTTTACGCTGCAGTTCGCCGACGCCCTGATCAAGGCGAACAAGCAGTTCGACATGATGGTTTACCCGAACGAGCATCACGGCATCGAAGGCGCGCGGCTGCACGTCTATACGAAGATTGCCGACTACTTCGAAGAGAAGCTCTGAGTCGCGGCTGTCAACGAACCGCCCACCCGCGCATCGCGCGCGGGCAGATTCCGTGGAAAACGCTCAGCGAGCCAGATCGTTACGGTAGACCCGGCCGCCCTTCATGACGAAGACGATCTCCCTGAGTGCCTTGATGTCTTCGGTCGGGTCGCCGGGGACGGCTACGATGTCCGCGTATTTGCCCACTTCCAACGATCCGATGTCGTCATCGGCACCTAGCATGCGGGCCGGTTCGATGGTAGCCGCACGCAAGGCCTCGAGCGGCGTCATGCCCGCCTCCACGTAGTACTGCGCTTCGCGCGCCGTCGCCGTCGTTCCGTCGTTCGGCTCGTGGGGTAGCTGGTCGGTGCCGAGCGCTATATTGAGGCCTTCTTCAATGGCCATCTGCAGCGCTTTCCAGTGCTCCTTGCCAACCGAGTCGCGACGAGCCAGATACCACTGCGGCGAACCGATTTTCTCGAAAAAAGGCGCCGTCGCCGGCTGACTGACGACGATTGTCGGCACCAGCCAGGTGCCGGCCTTTTTCATCTTGCGAAGCGTGGGACGATCGAGAAAGTATCCGTGCTCGATGCTGTCCACACCCGCATCGACGGCAATGCTGGTCGCCTGTGGCGAACCGGAGTGAGCGGCAACCTTGGCACCGAACCGGTGCGCCGCGTCGATGACCGCGTTGATTTCCCCAGGCGTCATCAGCGCCTCGGAAATATCGCCGCCGTCCGTGGCGATGCCGCCGGAGATCAGTATTTTCACCCAGGAAGCGCCTGCGCTGATCTCTCGCCGGGCGGCCTTGATGAGCTGGGCCGGTCCGTCGGCATACTCCACACCAGCCTCCGACCCGTGACCGCCGGTAATGACCAGCGCCTCGCCGGCGCTGAAGATTCTCGGACCGTGCGCCTGGCCCCGCTCTATCGCCTTTTTCAACGCGATGTCGCCGTGCCTGTCGTCACCCGGCAGACGAATCGTCGTCACGCCGGCCTCGAGAGACAGACGCGCCGAATGGGCCATTCTAAGCGTCAGCTCGCCTTCGGTCTCGTTGGCCAGCTCCGCGGCCATCTTCCCGGGCAGTTTGAGGCCGAGATGGACGTGCATGTTCATGAGCCCTGGAATCAGCCAGGCGCCGTTTACGTCGGTGACTTCGGCGCCCTGCGGCACGGCGATATCACCGGCTGCACCGATGGCAGTGATTCTCTCACCCTCGATCAGCACGATCGCATCGTGCACGGGTGCTCCGCCGTCAAGATCGACGACGGAGCCTCCGATGATGGCCGACCGCTCGGGCGACTCGGCCGCAGCGGGTGTGCTCCCGAGGGCGGCAAAGATCAGCATCGCGCCGACGCAGTGGCTTGCCTTGCTGAAAAGGCTACGGCCCGTGTATCGCATCATAAATCTATCCTGCCGTCGCTGTTGTGGAGTACGGCCGTTTCGCTCGATAGCCGTTGCCCGTCTCAAAACATGAAGGTGGCGCGCACGCCGTAGGTCCTGAAAGACGGCTCGATGAACAAGCCGCCGGCGAACGCCTTCTGATAAGCGTTGGTGTAGTAGTTGCTGTCGAAGAGATTCTCCGCATAGACAACCAGCCGCATGCTGTCGCTCTCCGCACCGATGCGCAGGTTGACGTAGTCGTAGCTCGGCACGTCCCACGGAAAACCGCTATAGATCAGCGAGGTCGTGTTCGGCTTGATCTCGTCCCGGAATACCCATTCCGCCCGGACATAGCCTTCCCAGGCCGCCGAGTATTTGAAACCGTACTCGACGTCGGCATTGGCCGTCAGCTCCGGCGAATTCGGAATGACCCGGCCGTCCAGCAACCGGTTCGAGCCGTCAATGAGCGCCGTGAAACGGTCGAATTCCGCATCGAGATAACCCACATTGACGTTGACCAGCCAGTTGTCGGCGACAATGGCGGTTGCGGAGATTTCCGCGCCGATGGAGGTCGCCGAATCCGCGTTGTTGACGCCGCCGAACAGAATGAAGTCGCCGTTGTCGTCGATCAGGTTCTCCTGGAACGCGACCTGCAGGTCCGTCCAATCCATGTAGAACACGGCCGCGTTCAAGCGCATGCGCTGATCGAGTAGGTCCGCCTTGACGCCGAACTCGTAGTTCCACAGGGTTTCCGGATCGAAGGTTTCGGCATCGGGATTCGGTGCGATCTGCACGCCGCCGGACTTGAAGCCCTTGGAGATCGTGGCGTACAGGTTGACCGTATCGCTCACGACATAGTTGAAGGCCAGCCGCGGCGAGAAGTCCGAGAAGGTATCCTTCACCGACAGGACTTGCTCGAATCCGCCCGAGAAACCGGAGATGTTCGATTCCTTGGTTTCTTCGTTGTAGCGGCCGCCGAAGGACACCGACAAGCGATCGGTGATGTCGTAGTCCACCTGGCCGAAGATTGCCCAGGTGTTGTCCCGGGTCGCGGAGTCTTCCCGGTCGATCAGGAAACCGTTGGGCAAACCGAACACCTCTTCGGCGCCGACGAAAGTCCGGTTCCAGTCGTCGCCGTCGTCCTCTGCATAGAGGACACCGACACTCCACCGCAAACGGCTGTCATCGGTATTCTGAACCCGAAACTCGGTGCTGATGCTTTGCCGTTCGAGGTTTCTGAACTCGTTGAAGAAGTCCCTGCTGCTGCCGTCGATATCGCCGTTGAGGAAAAAATCGGAGTTGATGATCCCAGAGATGCTCGTGAACAACAGGTCGTTGCGCTCGTAGTCGATTCTGATCACGCCGTTGCGAATGCTGGTACCGACACTCTGCGGTGTGTTGAAGTTCGTGCGATCCCTGTTCTCGGGGTAAAACCCGACCGTATCGACGAAAGGATCGGAGCGGCCGTCGCCGTCACGGTCCGGGAACTGGCCAGCGAACAGAACGTTGCCGGCGAAGTTCGAAAACACGCCGGAGGGCACGCCTTCGCGCATGCCTACGTCTTCGGTCGCGTACAGGAACGAAGTGTCGATCGTCAGGTTGTCACTGGGGGTGAAACGAAACGACGACCGGACGTATTCGTATTCGGAATCGTTACCGCCGCCGATCGGGTGGATGTTCTCGATATTGCCGTCCGAGGTCGCGCTCTTGACGTTGAAACGCATCGCAAACTTGTCTTCGACGACGGGCACGTTGAGCACGCCTTCGACGTCGAAGGTATTGAAACGCGAAACGTCCGCCATCAGCGACGCTTCGAACTCGTCGGTCGGCTTCCTGGTCGTTACGCTGATGCCGCCGCCCAGGGCGTTTCTACCGAAGTACGTGGCCTGCGGCCCGCGCAGAATCTCGATGCGCTCGATGTCCATGATCGGCGGGTTGATCGTGCTGCCGGCAACGCTGAAGTCGTCGACGTAGAAGCCGGTAGTGGACGTGCCCACGAAACCCAGGAAGTTCGTGACGCCGCGAATGCTGACCTGCCGGCGCGAGCGGGAGCCGTTGGTGATGAAGCTGGCGTTCGGCGTCCGGGTGACGTAGTCGCCTATGTCGCTGAACATTGCCTTTTCGATCGCGTCGGCCGTGAATGCCGATATTGCGATCGGCACCTCCTGCAGGTTCTGCTCGCGCCGCTGGGCCGTGACGATGACTTCCTCGATACCCTGGGCGGAGGCATCGGATGCCTGGGCGAATGCGACGCCGGGTCCTGCCGCCGAAACAGCGCAAGTCGCCAGCAGCGCGAACGCGAGCCGCTGCCGGGAGACAAAGGACTCCGGTGGGCTGGTGGTGGTCTGTGTCTTAAGGTACTTCATTTTTGCTCCCCTTTATTCCAGGACGTTTAACGCCCTGTTCAAAACGATGTGACCCCCCAAGGTACTCAATCACTAGTGCGAACTACTCTTTCCCAAGCAGCGATTCCCTGACCAGAACGGGAGGAATGGATCCCACACGCAGCAACTGGTCGTAGAATTCGCTGGGCGGATCGGGTTCGCCGTTGACTTCGATCCAATCGCTGCGGATATCCATGATCTCTTCCATTCCGATCAGGTAACCCAGGACGTAGGTCGGGCGAACCGTGTACATGCCGACTTCCAACTCGGCCGCATAACGCTCGAATCGAACCCGTTCGACGAGAAAATCGACGGCCTCGTCGTAGCTCATGCGGCCGGTGTGCAAACTGACGTCCAGGATGACCCGCGCGGCTCGCCACAGCCGATTACGCAACTGCGTCAAACGCACGTCGTCGCCCTGGAGGAATCCCACCTCGAACATCATCTCTTCGGTAAGAAGGCCCCAGCCTTCCGCGAAAATCGACTCGCGCGCGATCCTGCGCAGCAGCCTGGGGTTCTCCCGGGTCTTGAGCGCATCGACGTGATGGCCGGGATAGGCTTCGTGGACCGCAATGATCGGAATCCACGCGTTGTGATGAGAACGCAGGCGCTCTGCCTGCTGCTCGGGCGTCATCCAGGACTCGATCGGCGTCAGAACCAGCTTGCCTTCGAGGTCGGTACCGAAACGGTCGACGGATTGAAAGGTTCCGAACGGCGACGACCGGCGCATGGCGGGCGGTGTATCGACCGTAATCACCCGCTCACCCTCCGGTAGGCTGACGATCCGGTTTTCGAGCACGAACACCTGCGCCGCGTCGATCGACCGTTGATAGGCTGCCTTGATGCCGTCCGCGGGCGGGTGGTCGTCCTTGAGTCGCTCGTAGACCTCGCTCCAGTGTTTACCGGGCTGGATACGATCGCTGACTTCCTGCGCCAGGGCTTCGGTGGTTTCGAAGGCGAGCCGCCCGCGCTCGAGTATCTGCTCGGCGTCCTGCTCGAAGAACCAGCGATGCGCGAGTATGTAGTCGTAGTGCGCCTTGCCGATTGCCCACGAACCCGTGGATCGCGGCAATAGGTCGTCCTCGAGGAACTGTTCGAACGACTTCAACGCCGATACCGCCGTCTCCAGCCTGCCGGTGAAATCGGCCGCCCCGATCGGCGCATCGCCGGCAAGCGACGCGCCGTCGGTCTCGAGGCTGGCTATCGTTCCCTGCGTCTTGAAAATGGCGGCTTCGGTGAATCGACGCGGCGGGTTCCTGAGATTCTTTTGCGCAAGCTCGATGCGCTTCGGTATTTCCTCGAGCAACGTGGTGAACGAGCGGGCGCGCTCCTCCCCGGGCTCGGTGGCCGCGGGTTCCAGCAGCCGGCCTACCTCGCCGGCCGGTACGTAGATCGAAGCGTCGTTCTCCCACAGGCGTCGCTGTTCCGCGCTGTAGATGTCGGACTCGAGGAGCCCGGCGAGAAAGCGCCGGTCGATGCTCGCTTCCGGCGAAAGCGGGCCCGGATCGACATTCCTGACCTGTTCGAGCAGCTTGCGCTTCGACTCGATGTCGTCGAGAAAAGCCTCGGCGGTCAAGTCCTCGAGCGCGTTTTGCCGGCCGCTGGCGCGCTGTACGTCCGCGTATTGCTCGATCAGGGCGTCGAGCCGGGCCGATGCGTCCTTTGCTTCGGCTTGGCCGGCGGCGGGCGCCGCCGAATCGTCGCCCGCGGGCGACGGTCCCGAGCAGCCTGCAAGCACGAGCATGGACGTCAATACCAGGGTGGCCGAGCGTCTGCCCGCGCGGAACGGATACCGGTAAGGGACCGCGGCCGGCCTCGTCGTCGGCAAAATCGGCAAAGGGTTTCCAGCGTGTGTGTTCAAATTCTTCCGAGCTCCTCGAGTGTCGTTCTGACCTTTGCCGTATCCTGATCGGACAGCGGCAATATCGGGCGGCGCGGAAACCCGCCGGGCAGGTTCTGCAGGTTCAGTGCCGTCTTGAAAACGGCCTGGGCCGATCCGAATCGGGCGGTGTAGTCCGGGCGGAACCAGTCGCTCATGATGCGTTCGTCGACGCTCGCCGCTTCCAGGCCGCGCTGCAAATCGCCTGCCCACAGCGCGTTGTAAAAATCCGGCTGTGTCCTTCCGAGCACGCCGCCTGCGCCCATCGTGCCGTCGGCCTCCTCGTTCAACACCAGTTCGGCGCCGGCGCGGGTCATCGGGATGCCGAAAATTCGCACCAGTCCGTTCAGCGAGCGCATGACCTCCAGAAAGTGCTCGCGGTCGCCGGTCGAGTTCTTGATCGCGACGACGTGATCCAGACCGGCCAGGTGCCGCAATGTATTGCCGCTCAGATCGACGTTGGTTCCCGGCGGCCAGTTATAAACACAGATCGGCAACGGTGTCCGCCGATCGATGTCTTCATAAAAGGCGACGACTTCGCGCTCGCAGGGCCTGACATAGGGTGGCGGCGTGACGAGGATGCCGTCGAAGCCGTTGTCCGCCGCCGTCGCCGCGTTGCTCAGAACTTCTTCCGCCGTGAAGGCGTTACAACCCGCGATCAGCGGCATGACGCCTTTCAGCACTTCGCCGACGATCGCGAAGAGCTTCGCCTTTTCCTCGGCGTCCATGCTGAACCATTCGCCGGTCGTGCCGGCCGCGATGACCCCGTGCATGCCCTCTTCGGCCAGCCATTCGAGGAGCACCCGAAGGCCGACGACGTCCAGGTCGCCTCGCGCATCGAATGGCGTCGTAATGGCCGGCATGTACCCCTTCCAGGCAACGGAATCTCGATTCACTGCGCGTTTAGCCTTTGTATCGTTATCGACGTTGCAGCCGGAGCTAGTTGTCAACGCTTTGTACAACTCAGAGTACGAGCGCTTGAACGATGTATCAATAACAAGATATATTCAGATACGTTGCGCTGAACGCAACAGGAAACGCGCGGCGCCGGGCCGATTTTTCTCACTCCGATCAATTGCATGCCGAGATTTCACGACAACCGACTGCGATCGCTGGCCGAGGCCGTGCGCGGCGGTACGATGCGAGCCGCCAGTGAGAACCTGAACGTCGCGCCCTCGTCGATCAGCCGCCAGATAGCCCAGCTCGAAGAAGAGTTGGGCGTCACGCTGATCGAGCGGAATCGAACCCCCCTGAAGTTGACCGAGGCCGGCGAGATTGCCCTGCGGTACTACCGCGAGTTCATGACCCAGCAGGAGGCGTTCATCTCACAGGTCGGCGACCTGAAGCGCCTGAAGGGAGGTACCGTCAAGCTGGCTGTCGGCGAGGCGCTGATCGGCGATCCGCTACAGTCCGTGCTCGAGCAGTTCATGTCCGAGTATCCGGATATTCGCGTATTCGTCAGGACGGCCGGCACCGCCGACGTAGTGAGCCTGGTGCTGGACGACGAAGCGCACATGGGCATGGTGTTTCAGCCCGAGCCGGACGCCAAGATCCGTGTCAGGGCCTCTTCCGATCAGCCGGTAAAGGCGGTCGTCAGCCCTTCGCATCGCCTCAGCAAGCGTTCCAGCGTGAAATTGGCCGACCTGGTCGACGAGCGTCTTGCGATGCCGGAGGCGGCGTTCCGGATTCGACAGGTCCTGCGGATCGCCGAAGCCCAGGAGCATGTGTTCCTGCGCCCGGTCATGGTGAGCAACTCACTGATGGTGCTCAAGGAATTCGTACTGTCCGGCGCCGGCGTCGCCATACTGCCCGGCATCGCCGCACACTCGGAGATCGCGGACGGCACGCTGATCGCGGTTCCCATCGACCATCCGTCGCTGCTGCATACGAGTGCGAGCGTAATTACGCGACTCGGGCGGCAACTGCCCGTCGGGGCGGTGCGGCTCCTGCAGAAGATCGAAGCGACGATGCCGTTTCTGCCCGCCCCTTAGGGCGTCTTAGAGCGGCCTGAGTTCACTGCAGTCGCTGCCGGAGCAGGCTTGTTGTCCTGTCCCGTCAATAACTTGCCTAATTTCGGTGTGGATACTTGTGCTTGGCTAGCTGTCGTCGCCGATCAGGCGCCCGATGGAGACCGGCTTGGCGGGAAAGCGGGACGTAAAACCACCGACGCGTTCTTCCGGCACGCCGAGCTGCCTTGCCATGAGACGAGTCAGTGCGAAGTGGCAGTAACGTCCCTGGCAGAGGCCCATCCCGGCCCGTGAAAGGAGCTTTGCCGCGCTGGCGGTGCGAATGTCGGGATGCCGTCCGAGCTGCGTTCGTAGCATGCCGACCGTCAGCCCCTCGCATTTGCACAGCGTCGCCGAATCGCTCATCAACTGATCGAACAGCGAAGCGCCAGGCCAGGCCAGTTCCGACAGCAGGCGGGCGAAGCGGGCGCGGCGCGACAATTGCCGGCGGGGCAAACGCGCCAGCTCGACGGCTTGCCGTGCGTCGATTTTGCCCAGTTCGGCGGCGCAGCCGATCGCGGCCACCTGCCCTTCCAGCGCGGCGATGTCCGAGCCGGCCACGCCGGTAGTTTCTCCGGCGACGAAAACACCCGGCACGCTCGACGCCATGTTGTCGTCGTGTTTCGCGATCCAGCCGCCGCGCGACGCATCCCAGCGGCAGTCGACGCCGGCCTGGCGTGCCAGCTCGGACGACGTCGAAAACGCGAAACACACGCCCAGACGATCGCACTCGATCTCCTCGGCGGCATCGCTGTCGATAGCGCCGTCCGGTCCGACCGGAACCGTCGTCACGCTCTCGAGGCTGTCTGTCCCGTTCGCCGACAGCACCGTCTGCCTGAACCTGACCGGCACACCGGCCCGCCTGAGCCGCCAGAGTATGCCCGCAGTCTGGCTGAGCTTGTCCGCGTTGCCGAGTAAGACGGAAGGATGTTTCAAAAGGGCCAGCGCCCGACTCGAGCTTTGGGCGAAGAGCACGCCGGCCACCGATCCGCCGGCCTGGACAATCTGGTCCGCCACGACGAGTTGCAGCGGATGGCTGCCGGCGAACAGAAACCGCTTCCCGGGCACGAGCTGCTGACTCTTGACGAAGGCCTGGATGCCGCCGGCGGCCATGACGCCCGGCAGGGTCCACCCCGGGAACGCGACCGGGAGGTCGAAGCAGCCCGATGCGATCAATACGCGCCTTGCGCTCAGTTGCCGGGGCGCGCCGCCTTCGCCCGAATCGCCTTCACCCACGGGGTTTAGGACGAGCGTGAATGGTTCGTCGCCATCGTCGTCCCCATTGGAAAAGATCCCCGCCACGGAGGACCGCATGATCCACTCGAGGCGCCGGTCGGCGCTGACCCGCTCGAGCAGCCTCCTGCCCTCGCGGTACACCGGATCGCCGAGCCAGTCGGATACGCCGAACTGCGGCGGCGGCTGGCGAAGAAACTGTCCGCCGGGCACGGCCTGCTCATCGACCAGCGTCACCTCTACGCCATGACCGGCGGCGACTTCGGCTGCCGCCATGCCCGCGGGCCCGGCGCCGACGATGGCCAGTTCAGTCGCCACCGCTATTGCCACCGTTATTACCATTGCCATGGTGATCGCGCTCCGGCGCCGACAGCCGCTCTCCTGTGCGGATCGTCATGCCGTCCGCCGCCGGCGTCACGCAGGCCCGCATCCAGCGAAACGCCGCCGAGCCCGGCTCTGCGACTTTCACCTGGCATTCGAAGCAGGTGCCCATGTTGCAGTACGGCGCTCTGGGCTCACCGCTTGCCGTGCGATTGAAAACGACGACTTCCTCTGCGAGAAGCACCGCCGCCAGCGTCTCACCTTCATAAGCGGTCACGGTCGAGCCGTTTACGCTGAGCGAGACCGCACGGCCACGTCGAATCTTGTCGGATATCAATCGACCCATCGTTACTGAAACCTAGTGTCCTGTCCGGTGAATTCGTTGCACCTGAGTTCGTTGCACCTGAATTCGATACACCTGAATTCGATACACAAGTCGCCGGACAGGACACTAGCCGACGAAGGCATTGAGAACACCGAAGCGTACCGGACTGAACGGCTCGATCGGGTAGGAGGTCTTGCCGGTCAGCATCTGCTCGCTAATCAAACGGGCATAAGTCGGCCCGTATGTGAAACCCGAGCCGCCCGCCGCGGCGAAATAGCCGGGTGCCTCGGCGATTTCGCCCAGCACGGGAAGCTGGTCGGCGGTAATGGCCGTCGTCCCGGTCCAGGTACGCAGCAGGCGCAACGATTTCACCAGCGGCACGATATCGGCTGCAACCCGCAAATTGCCTAGCACCGACGCCAGCTTAAGGTCCGGCGAACGGCTATCGGACCAGCGTCCGGCGCGCTGTCGCAGCACGGCCGCCCAGCCGCCGCCGATCAGCAGGTTGCCGTCGTCGGCCTGCTTCAGCGACAGCTTGCGGCCAACGTGCTGCACCAGGTGCGGAACCCGGGGCGCGGCTTTTTCGGTCACGTTCATCGTCAACGCCACCGGAAACAAAGGCAGGTGGAGGTTCGCCATGGCCGCCACGGCCGGCGCGTTCGTGCCCGACGCATTCAGTATTGCGGACGAGCGTATGGTTTCGTCGCTTCGAGCATCGTTCCGAAACGTCACCCGCCAGCCGTCCCGGTCGCGTCGAATCGCGTTGACCGGCGCGCCGGTTACGATGCTCGCGCCCAGCTCCGCCGCCTTGCAGGCATAGGCCGGGGTCAACAGACGCGGGTTGCAGTGCCCCTCGCTGGCGCAGTACAAAGCGGCCCGGACGCACTCGGATACATAAGGTGCTTTCCGCCGCGCTTCCTCCCGGTCCAGCAATTCGACGGCCAGGCCCTGGCTCTGTTCGATTCGCGATTTGCGCTCGAGGAGCTCGATCTGCTCCGGCGTCTCCGCGACCATGAGCCCGCCGCCCATGCTCAATTGCGTATCGAAGCCCAGCTCATCGTCGATGCCGCGCCACTGTTCGATCGCAATTTTCGCCAGTCCGACATAGAACGCCAGTTCGCGGGCGTCCTGTTCGATGTTCTGAATCAGGCGATGCTCCAGTTGGAAATGCAGGGAACCCGCATTCTGACCGGAAGCGCCCTGGTTGATCTGGCCCCGTTCGAGCAAAACTACGCGAGCACCGGCCTTGGCCAGGTAATACGCGGACGCACAACCGATCAGTCCACCGCCTACGATCGCGACATCGATGTCCTTCACGGGCGCTTGGCTTGGCGCGACTTGTCAGCCGATCACTGCCGTCACTTCGATCTCGACCAGAAACTCCGGCAGCGCCAGACTCTGTACCCCGATCCACGTGTTCGCGGCCGGCGTGACGTCGCCGTAGAACTCGGCGATCGCGGCGCCGATGGGTTCGAGGTACTCGGGCTTTTGACCGACGACATAGGTACGCATGCGAGCGACGTCTGCGGGCGATGCGCCTGCCGCCGCCAGCACTTCCCTGAGATTGCTGAGGGCCTGGCGCGCCTGCGCGCCGACGTCACCCGGACCGACGAGATTGTAGTCCTTGTCCCAGGCGACCTGGCCGGCGCAATGGACGATACGCTGGCCTGTCGTGTTGACGGCATGAGAAAAACCGTACTGCAGACTGCCGTACAGCGTATCGGGGTTAATCGCTTCACGTGTCATGTTCGGTCCTCCGGTTCTCTTAATGTTGTCGTCGTCACGTGGCGGCTTGATGGTATTCGACCAGCTCGAGCTGGTTGCCGAACGGGTCGAGCACGTACCATGAGCGGCTCGGCGGGCAGGGCCCGTCCAGCATGTCGATCGAGCCGGCCATCGGCGTGCAGCCGTTTTGCGCCAGGAATTCGACGGCGCTGTCCAGCGCCTCGACCTCGATGCACAGGTGACGGCTCCCCACATCGCAGTTCCGCGGCGGGCTCCCGGCGGCATCGGCCGGCTTTTCGTAGCGGAACAGCTCCATGCCGAGGCCGTCCGGCATCGTCAGCATCGCAATCTCCAGGCGGGCGCCGGGCACGTTGATGTGGGCGTCGGTCCAGTCGCGACCGTCCTCCATGGGCGGGATCTCGGCGGCGTCGAACGGTCCCATGCGGTAAGCCAGCGTCGCGCCGAAGACGCGGGTGTAGAAATCGATGGCGGGCTCAACGTCGGACACGGTGAGCGAAACATGATCGATTCGTTTGAATGACAGTGTATTCATTACGTATATCCTAAATCGCGAGCGGGTCCCGACTCAAAGATTACAGAGACGGGTTCCCGGTGGCATGACGGAGAATGCGCCAATCCGTTGCTTTAAACGCAATCCCGGACATACGCCGCCAGCGGCATTGTAGACTAGCGCCGCGCCGCACCGGCGCCCGGCACCAACAAGAACAGGCAGGCCGTTTGGGGATGAATGCAATAGTCAAGCTGTTCAACGGCCTGGTCGGCCCGGCCGCCGTCATCGCCGCAGGGACGATGGGCGCCGGCGCCGTGGCCTCGCTGATCCTGGCCGGCGCCTGGTTCCGCTACGACCTGCTCTGGGTCGTGCTGTTCATGCTGCCGCTGTTCGTCGTGGCCGTCGATTCGTCATCGCGAATCGGCAGTGTGAACCGCGGCAGCGGCATGTTGAGCATCGTAAGAAGCCACATACACCCGTCCGTCGCATGGCTGTTACTGTTGATCAACGTCCCCATTCACCTGCTGATCGCCATGGGCCAGTTTTCCGTCATGGCCTCGGCCTTCCTCTCCCTGTTCGGCCTGCACCCGCCCATGCCGGGGGCGACTGCGGCGCAGGTCGACCAGTACTCTTTTTTCGAAGTCGTCACATCGCTGGCGCTGGCGGGCCTCGTATTGTGGCTGGTCTTGTCGCAGGGCTACAGCCGCATGGAAAAGGCCATGACGGCGATGATGGTCGCGATGTTCTTTTGCTTCCTGGCGATCGCGCTGCGGAGCTTCGGTGAAGCCGGCGCCATACTGGCCGGCTTCGTACCGGGCATCCCTGAAGACCTGCCCGCCCCCGAAAGCGGCACCGTCAGGCTCAGTACCAGCTCCATCATCGCCATCGTCGGCGCCGCCATCGCCCCGGGCGCACTGCTCGCAACCCCGTATCTGAGCTCCGACGCGAGCACCGGACCGCCGAGGCTACGGCGGGACCTGCGTAAAACCGTGATAAACCTCGGCGTCATATTCGGGGCTTACGCAATGTTCATCCTGATCGCGGGCGGCTTTGCGCTCTATCCGCTGCCGAATCACGCGGAGATCGAAACCGTGCATGCCGCCGGACAGGTACTGACGCTCGCGTTCCCCGAGTCCTTGAGCTTCATCGGCCCACCGATATTCACGTTCGGCCTGTTCATCGCCGCAATGACGACGCTGGTCATTTGCGTACAAGTGATCATCTACCTGTCGTTGGACATGTTCAACAAACCGTGGACGTATGCTCCGGACAACCGCCTGTTTCGGCAGCTCCTGATCGTTGTCACGATTGCGGCAGCCGCCATGGCGCCATTCTGGGATTTCCCGGCGCTGCTGAAGGTGGTATTGCTGATGGGCGTCAACGTTTTCGTCATTCCGATGGTGATCATTGCCATGATCTACCTGCTCAATCGACAGGCCGTAATGGGCGAACACACCGCCAGTCTCTGGCGAAACGGTCTCCTGGTCCTGTGCCTGGTGGTTTCCGTCGTGCTCGCCGTGGACAAGTTTCCGGACTATCTGGCCATGCTGTAATGGCCGACGTGTCCTGCTCGTATCAGGCATCCGACTTCGATTTCTCACGGGTTTCGGCCGGCGAGGTTGATCCGGCGATAACGCGGCGCAGCTAGCCGCCGTCGGCAAGGCACACCGGATCCTCGGCCTCGAGGACCGGCTTACGGCATTTCAAGCAAAGAGAAACGATCGACGAGCAGGCTGATCCCGAAGCCGGGAACAGACACGAAAAATGCGAGGTAAACGACTTCCATGCCGGTGAAGGAAGTACTCGAAAACAGCAACCAGACAACGGCCGCACTAAAGACCGAGGTCAACAGGCCGGAAGACACCGCACTCAGCTTGCGTTTACCGGCCCACTGCATGAGGCTCGAAAGCGAACCGACTGCGCCCACAATGAGCGCTACTATCAGCATCGCGATACCCGGACCCAGCAAAACCCAAACGGCTCCCCACAGCAAGGAAAGAACCATCCAAGAAGCCACAGCCAGGGAAACTTTCAAAATTAAGGACCCCCCACATACTGAGGTCCCCCCGCGGTCCCTCAAAGGCGTCCCCCGAACTCAACCATAACCACACCGCCCTCTGCAGGCAACAAAACGAGTAATACGATCGGCGGCACGACCAACCTGGTATCGCGTTCCGCGCTGGCCGGCGTGCAGCCGTTCCTGTTCGGCGGGCTTCTCCTGGGCGACTTCGAACAGTCCGAGGACGGTTCGACCCTGAACTACGGCGAAGACGTCCCGCCGTGGCCCGGCAACTTTGCCGCCGGCGGGCGGTTCGGATCTCCCGTTTGCCGGGAAAATCGTCAGACCGGTATTGCTGACCGGCGTCCGGAATGATGTAGAGTTGTCCTCGTGGACGACCCGGACGTCAGACTGTTACTGATCATCACGCTGATCGTGGGCACGGCGCTTGCGGGCTGGTACTTTCGCGACCACCTGCTCCCGCAGCCTGCCGAACCCGAGTCGCCCCCGGCGGTATCCGCGCCGGTAATCGAGTCGCCGGTTGCGACCGGCCCCGTGCATCCGATTGTCCCACCCGAGCCGCCGGAAGACGGCGAGTTGGTCGCATTGCCGCCGCTGGATGACAGCGACGCCTACTTTCTGCTGGCGCTGGGCGCCGTTTTCGGCGCCGGCGTCGGGGAACTGTTCGTCGAGGAAGCGCTGATCGACAAGTTCGTCGCGACCGTCGACAACCTGCCGCGCGATCATGTCGCCGAAAAAATCCGGCCGGCGGGACGTCTCGCGGAAACCTTCCACGCCGAGGCAAGCGGCAGCGACGGCGCCTGGTATCTGAGCGCCGACAATTACCGCCGCTACGATCCCTTGGTACGACAGTTGGCGTCGGCCGACATCGAAGCGCTGGTGGATACCTACCGCCGCTTCTATCCGCTGTTTCAGGAATCCTACGAACGCCTGGGTTATCCCGACGCCTACTTCAACGACCGCGTCGTCACGGTCATCGATCATCTCCTCGAAACGCCGGTACCGGAAGAACCGATACGGCTGGTCAGGCCGCACGTCCTCTACGAGTTCGCCGATCCCGAGCTTAAAGCCCTGTCCAGCGGCCAGAAACTGCTGCTCCGGATGGGCAGCGATCACGCGGCGACGGTCAAGTCCCGGTTGAGCGACCTGCGCGGCCGAATCGCCCGCGACTAGCGCGCCTCTGCACAGGTCATCCCTGTCCCACCCTACGCCACCAGTGCCTGTCCCTCATTCCCGTTAAGGGTCGGGTGAAACCATTGGCGCGGGCACTGGTAGACTTCGCAGTATGGTGTTGATTGTCATTGGCGGTGTGCTGGGCCTCGTTTTCGGCGGCTTTGTCGGGCTGCTCGTCGGGGCGGGACTGGGTTACGCGGCAACGTGGATCTTGCGCCACGGCATCCTGGGTGGATTACGTGTCGTTCAGTCGCAGCTCATCGACTCGACCTTTGCCGTCATGGGTGCGCTGTGCAAGGCCGACCGTGTCGTCACCCGCGACGAGATCGATGCCGTGGAACGGATATTCACGATGCTCGGGCTCGGGGATGCGCAGCGCGAGCAGGCCAAGGCTGCGTTCAACCGCGGCAAGCAAGCGGATTTCGACCTGGACGGCGCCGTAGACCGCTTCGCCCGGCTCAGCCGCGGGCGTGGCCCGCTGTTGCGCCTGTTCCTGCAGTTGCAATGCATGGCCGTGGCGGCGGACGGCGCGGTGGACCCGGCCGAACATCGGATGCTGGTCCGCATCGCGCGGGGACTGGGCTTGAGCGAGCACGACGTCGCGCAACTGGAAGCCCTGCTGCGTGCCGGGACAAG
This sequence comes from Woeseiaceae bacterium, assembly GCA_028279985.1. Lineage (GTDB taxonomy): Bacteria > Pseudomonadota > Gammaproteobacteria > Steroidobacterales > Woeseiaceae > UBA1847. Next base: position 37,614 of record JANQMR010000001.1, on the reverse strand, counting down.
CGGTCCGGCAGCCGGACGAGCGGGAAGCGAGGCGCAACGTCTCGAGGACGCCTACGTCGCCCTGGGCGTATCGCCCGAGGCGACGCCCGCCGAGATCAAACGCGCGTATCGCAAGCTGATCAGCGAGAACCACCCCGACAAACTGGCAGCCAGGGGACTGCCGGAGAGCATGCGTCCGGTTGCGGAGGAGCGCTCGCGGGAGATCAACACGGCGTACGACCTGATCAAGAACGCGCGACGGTTCACGTGAGTCTCACCTTGCTCGAAGATCCGCTTGCTCGAAAATCGAAGATAGTCGGCGACAGTCGGCAGTAAGCGGTAATAAGGGCGGTAATAGGGGCGGTATTAGGGGCGGTAATAGACGATAATCGACCCATGGCATCGCTTATTTCCGAACTCAGGCGGCGCAACGTACTACGGGTCGCGGCCGCCTACGCGCTGGTCGCCTGGATCGTCATCGAGGCCGGATCCGTGCTGTTGCCGACTTTCGGCGCGCCGGACTGGTACTTTCGCGTCTACGTCGTCGTCGTCGCGACGGGGTTTGTCCTGGCGGTGATTTTCGCCTGGATCTTCGAGATCACGCCGGAAGGGGTCAAACGGGAGAGCGAAGTCGATCGCAGCGTCGAGAGGCCGCCGAAGCAGAGCTTCAACGTCGCCATCATCACGCTGCTGGGAATCGCCCTGGCCGTCTCGATTTCGTTCAACGTATCCGGCATTCGCAATCAGGCCATCGAAGCGCCGCAAGGCGCGGACCGCTCGTCGATCGCCGTCCTGCCGTTCCAGAGCCGCAGCTCCGACCCGGACAACGTCTTTTTTACCGACGGCATCCACGACGATCTTCTGACCCGGCTCGCCGACCTCGAATCGTTGCGCGTCATCTCACGCACGTCGGTCATGAAGTACCGCGATACGACCAAGGACGTTCGCCAGATCGCCGCAGAGCTGGGTGTCGCGGCGGTGGTCGCCGGGGCCGTGCAGCGCGTCGGCGACCAGGTGCGGATCACGATCCAACTCGTCGACGCGCCGACCGACGAACAGATCTGGGCCCATACCTACGATGAGGATCTGACGCTCGCAAATGTCTTCACGATACAAAGCCAGGTATCTGCGGAGATCGCGAAAAACCTGCGGGCGCAACTGACGGCCGAAGAAGAGCAGCGGCTTGCCGCCGTGCCGACGACGAGCATGAATGCCTACCGGATGTTCGTCGCCGGGCGCAAAAACCTGTGGGAGCGCCGTTTCGACACCTTGCGGGATGCCAGGCGGCAGTTCGAACAGGCAATCGAGATCGACCCGGACTACGCGCAAGCCTACGCGGGGCTTGCCGAAACCCTGATGATCCTGCATATCAACCACAGCGCGATCGCGCCCGACGAAGCCTTCCGGCTCGCCGAAGCGGCAGCGGCAAAGGCGATGGAGCTCGATCCCCAACTCGCCGAGGCACATGCCGTTGCAGGACTCATCGAGCTGCAGCATTGGAAAGATACACGACTCGGCGACGGGAACCGGCTAGCGGCAGCCTCGTTCGAACGCGCGATCGAGCTGAGCGCCAACCACACCAATTCCTACGTCTGGTTCGCGTCGCTACGGGAATACGAGGGCGCCTACGACGACACCGTACGGCTTCTCGAACAGGCGCTGGAAATCGATCCATTGGCCCGGATTCCTTACCTCAACCTCGCCGACTTGCATGCCCGCAGCGGCGACAACGACAAAACGATATCGATTCTGTTGCGGGCGACCGAGCTGTTTCCGGACTGGCCGGCGGTTTACCTGAACCTCGCCAATCATCTCGAAGGACTGGGCCGCCTCGACGAATCGGTCGCCTGGACACGTTATTCGAAGCCCTTGAACGACGACCCGCTGCACTTCGGGCCGATGCTCAAGATCTACCAGAGATTCGGGCAGACCGACAGGATCCTCGCATTCGCCGAGTCGTTTCCCGAAGATCACCCGATGCTGGCGATCGGCGCGAGTTACGTGCATGTATTACTCGGGGAGTTCGCGGAGGCGCGCGAACTGCTGGAATCCGAGATCGAGCACAGCGAAATCCCGCATCCTTTTGCCTATCCGATACTCGTCACCACGGCGATCCAACTCGGCGACTATGAATCCGCGCGAGCCTACCTGTTGGCAAGCAACCCGGCGCTCGCGGCCGACACCCGGCTGGTCGTCGATTACGCCAACGTGCAGGCTGTCGTCATGCTCGGTTACATCGAGCAGCAACGGGGAGAGGAAGGAACGGCAACCGAACTGCTCGAAAGCGCCCTGCCCGTGATCACGCGGCTCCCGCGGTCCGGCATCTTCGGCCATGGCGTGGAGGACGTGCGCGTGCTGACGCTGTTGGGCCGGAAAACCGCGGCCTTGCTCGCGCTGCGGGAAGCGATCGACGACGGATTCGCCGGCTATCGCACACAAAACCTGTGGACGATCGACAATGATCCGATGATCGCGCCGCTGCGCGGCGAGCCTTCTTACGAGGCGATGCGTGAGGAACTCGAGCGGCGCATCGAAGCGCTCAGGCGCAATGTCGAAGTTGCCGAGCAGACCGGCGACTGGACACCGTTGCTCGACAAGATCCGCACGAGATCCTCAAGAGATCCTCAAGAGATCCACGATGGCGCAACGGCGGAGATGACGGCGAAACGCCTCACATCCCCGGTCTCGTCTACTCGCCGGTGACGTGTGCCGCAAAACCGGCGCCGGCCTCGGTATAGATGTTGTAAACGGTCGACGCGCCGGCCTGCTCGAGCGGCTCGACGTCGTCCGGGTATCGGGCGGTGGCCGCGACACGCACGTCGAAATGGGACATCTCTAGCTGTTCGAGCACGGACAGGTTGATACCCAGGTTCGGCAAGGCCAACATCAACAGGCGAACGCTGTGTGTCTTCGACACCCGATCCCAGAAATCGGCATCGCTGGGATCGCCGAGCAATACCTTGCGACCGGCGTCCTGGTGCTGCCGCACCTTGACCGGGTCGGAGTCGACGCCGACCACCGTCTCGCCCTTGCGCCGCCGCATCTCGTCGTAAGCGCCGGTACCCACCCGACCCATGCCGATGACGACGATCGTGGCATCGCCGGTGTCCAGCGGCAGGTCGTCCGCCAGCCGCTCATTCTGTTGCCATCGCTGCCATCGGGTCCGATATCGGGCGTACAGGCGGTTCGAGCGCTCGTTCAGCAGGGCGGACATCGCAAACGACAGGGATACGGCTATTGCCATGGCGATCAGCCACTGGGTGTCGATCCAGCCGTTGCTGACGCTGACCGCGACGACGATCAGGCCGAATTCGCTGTAGTTGGTCAGCGTCGACGCGGCCAACAGCGAAGTGCGCGCGCGCAAGCGGAATCTCGCCAACAACAGGAAATACAGTACCGACTTGACCCCGACGAACAACGCGATCACCGCGCCGGCGAGGAAGGTTTCCACGGTCGGTTGTCCCGACAATCCGATGGATAGAAAAAAGCCGAGCAAGAACAGGTCCTTGAAGCCCAACATGGTCCTTGCCATCTCCGGCGACCTCGGGTGCTTGGCGAGGAGAACGCCCGCGACCAGGGCGCCGAGATCCCCCTTGAGCCCCACCATCTCGAACCACTCGGCGCCGCCCAGGGCCAGCACGAAGGCGTAGAGCACCAGCAGTTCCCCGTGGTCCACCCGGTTGAGGATCCGAAACAGAATCGGCCTGAGCAGGAACAGCAAGATCAAGGACAAGGCCCAGAGCGACGGCACCTTGCCGTCGGACACGGCAAGAAAGCCCACTGCGACCAAATCCTGGAAGATCAGGATGCCGACCGCGATGCGCCCGTGCAGCGACCGCATTTCGCCGCGCTCCTCCAGCACCTTGACGACGAAAACGGTGCTGGAGAAGGTCAGCGCAAAAGCGATCAGCGTCGAGGCTTGCGGCGTGAGCTCGGAGAACAGCGGCAAGCCGATCATCGCGAGCGCCATCAACCCGGCATCGAACAACAGGACGATCAACAGGCCGTGCAGGCCCGCCACCGCCCAGACCTGGGGTCTTGCCAGAGTTGGCAGGTTGATCTTGAGGCCGACGGTAAAAAGCAGCAGCGTGATACCGAGGTCGGCGAGCTTCTGCAACATCTCGCCGCTGGCAATACCCTGCGCATGCAACAGGAAGCCCGTCGCGAGAAAACCGACCAGCGGCGGAAGCCCGACGGTTCTCGCCAGAAGACCGAAGGCAAACGCGACGGCGATCCAGGCGACGTCTCCGAGCGCTATGGCGACCCATTCGAAATCCACGGGTTATTGTGGGCCGCGGTGTATAGTGAGATCAATAGTGCCGGTTTTCCGGCGGAGACTGCCGGTCCGCCGGAAAACCGGAAACCAAAAGGGAGAGGACGATACCGCCCTCGTCTCCGCAAACAAGTTGTTGGCTTTTGTCTTCATGAGGCCGCGCTATACGCTTCCGATGACGGATGTCAACCGCGAATCTGCAGCACCGTCATGGGCAAAGTCTTCAGCAAGTTCAGGCTGCTGGATTTTCGGCAAGCTTACGTTTCTTGTTAGTGTTCCATTCCAATGCCTGGATCGTCAACGCCGGCAACATCGTCAATGAAACCACGGCGGCGCCGAGTATGCCGAACAGCACGATCGCGCCCACGCCGCGATAGAGCTCGGTTCCGGCACCCGGGATGAATACCAGCGGCGAAAGGCCGCAGATCGTCGTCAAGGTAGACATCGCTATCGGTCTGAGACGCGAACCGACGGCTTCGCGAACTGCCTCCAGCGCGGACGTCGTCTGCGCCTGCATGTGCCGCATCGCCCGATCGACGATCAGGATCGGATTGTTGACGACGGTACCCATCAGGATCAGGAAACCGAGCATCGAGATCATGTCGAACGACTGGTGGAAACCACCCAGGCCAATCCAGCTCGACACCGCGCCGACGCCGTTCAGAAGCGCAAGGCCGACGATACCGCCCGCGATACCCAGCGGAATCGTGGTCATAATCAACAATGGATAACCCCAGTGCCGGAAGATGGCGACCATCAGCAGGAAGATGATCAGCAGTGCGACCGGATAGTTGGTGGCGAGCGCGGCTTTCGTGGCATCGAGCTGGTCGCTCGCGCCCGAGATGGCGACACTGACATTGACGGGCAACACACCCGTATTCCGCAGGTGTGCAACCACGTCGCGGCGCACGATCTCGACGCCCTGCTCCAGCGCCACGGACTCGGGTGGGATGATGTTGAGCGTCACGGTACGCCGTCCGTCGATACGGCGGATCGAGTTGGTGTCGACGGTCTCGCTGATCGTCGCGATCGCATCCAGCGGCAGCACGCTACCCTGCGGCGTGTAGACGGGCAGCCCCCCAAGGCTATCGAGGTCGGTGCGCCCGCCCGTCGTGCCGTAGAGATACATGTCGATCTTGTCGTCGGCCTCGAAAAACTCGTCGACGAACGCGCCGTCGGTCAGCGCCGCCACCGTATAGCCCACGTCGCCCGCAGCCATGCCGAGCTCGGCTGCGCGCACCCAGTCGGGCCGCACTTCGACCAGCGGTTGCGACAGGGCCAGCGATGACGGGCTGGACTGGATGCGCGGATTCTCGAATACCTGCTCCGCGCGCCGATAGGCTGCCAGCGCGGCATCGTAAATCACACCGAGGCTCGGCCCGGAGATATCGAGATTGATACTGCGCGTGCCGCCGTCGTTACTGGAGATGATCGAGCCGCGTGCCGCAAATGCCCGCATTCCCGGGTAGCTGCGGTAGCGCGCCGTCAGCGCATCCATCAGCTCATCGATATCGCCGCGCCGCACGGGCTCGGTGATGATCCGGAAACTGTCCGCGCTGATGCTGACGTTCAGGTATTTGATTGCCGGTACCTCGGTTTCTCCACGATCGAAACGATTCGGATCGTCATTGACGAACTGCAGGAAATAATCGCGGACGTCGAGCCCGATCTCGGCCATGGTTTCCAGGTTGTAACCGGGTGGCGCGTTCATGAAAGAGAAGATCTTCGGCTCCTCGCCTTCCGGCAAATACTCAGCCGGCGGCGTGAGTAGCAGTATCACGGCGATGCTGGCTGTAACCGTGACGCCAATCGTCATCTTTCTGCGCTTCGACGTAACGATCAGTCCGTCGATCCACGTCAAGAGCCTGTCCCGCAAGCTTCCCCGGCCGTGCAAACGATGCTCGCTGCCGAACGACAGCCGGGCACTGGCCGTCGGGATCAGCGCGATTGCGACGAACATCGACGCCAGGATCGAGGCCGAAATCGCGATGGCCACGTCCGAATACAGTTGCCCGGCCTCTTCCCTGATGAAAAGCACCGGCAGGAATACGAGTATCGTCGTCAAGGTCGAGGCGAGCACGGCGGTCCAGACGCTTCGCACACCCTCGACGGCGGCGCGGAAACGGTCCAGTCCCTGACGCCGTTTGAGCTCGATGCTCTCGATCACGACGATGCTGTTGTCCAGGGTCATACCGATCGCAAAAGCCACGCCGGCAAGTGAAATGACGTTGATCGTGCGTCCGGCGGCGAGCAGGCCGATGAATGCCGCAATCGTGCAGATCGGGATGCCGATGACCCCGACTGCGGTCGCGCGGGCAGACCGCAGGAACAGATACATGACGCCCGTCGCAAACAGCGCACCCAAGGTGAGATTCAGCCAGACGTTGCGCACGGATGCCTCGACGTAGCCCGCGTCTTCGGCAACCAGCCATATCGTCATGCCGGCCGGCTCGAGCACGTCGCGGTTCACCTGCTCGACGGCATCGAGCATCGCATACTTGATATCGATGACGTTGGAGCCCGCTTCTCGGCTGACGGCCATCGAGATAACGGGATTCTCGTTGAAAAACGACAGGCTGCGCACCTCGAAATGATCCAGCTCGACCTCGGCGACATCCGAAAGCCGTATCAGTGTGTCGCCGCGGCGGTCGACGATCAGGTTCTCGAGCGCTTCCACCGAATCGAATCGGCCCACGGTTCGCAACAGGTAACGCCGTTTGCCGCTGTCGATCTCGCCGCCCGAAACGTCCTGGTTTCTAGCGCGTATTGCATCTCGCACGTCGAGGATCGTGAGCTGTCGATCGACCAGCCGCGCCGGGTCCAGCAGTATCCGTAGCTGCCGTTCCGCGCCACCCCAGACGAAAACCTGCGAAACACCGGGAACACTGGACAGGCGGGTTCTGACGTTGTCCTCGACAAAATCCCGCAACATGTCCATATCGAGACCGCGCGGGTTGCCCTCGAGTGGCGACACCGCTAAAAACATGAACGGGTTTGCGGAAAAGGAACTGGCGAAGACCCGCGGCTCGTCCACGTTTTCCGGATAGGACGGGACCTGGTTGAGCGCGTTGTTGACCCGGATCAAGGTCTGCGTCATGTCGACACCGAACGGGAAGTCGAGCTCGATGACCGCACTGCCGCTCGTCGCCGACGATTCCAGGCGCTGCAGGTTGGGCAGGCTGCGAAGATACTCCTCCTGCTCGATCAGGATTTCCTTTTCGACGTCCTGCGGCGTCGCACCCGGCCAGGAAGTTTCGACCGAAACCGTGCGTACCTCGAGATCCGGGATCATCTGGATCGGAACGCGCAGGGCCGCAAGCACGCCGAGAACGGAGACGATCAGGGCTGCCACCGTCATCAGGATTCCGTTGCGTACGATCGCCTCGAACATATCAGGGCGCCCGATTCAGAATCGTCACCCGCTGCCTTTCCTGCAGCGTTTCGTTGCCGCGGGTGACGACGACGTCACCGTCGGCCAGGCCTGCCGTTATCTCCACGAGCCCGTCGAATTCCAGCCCGGTTTGCACCAACTGCTCGCGCACGACCGGCAGCTCGGTGTTTTCCTCGACGACCCAAACCGTCACGCGGCCATCCGGAAAACGCAGGATCGCATCGCGCGAGACGGCAATACCGGTTCGACCCGTATCCAGGCGCAAGGTGCCGCGTACCGACATTCCCGGTGTGACGGCAGGTGTTTCCTCCAACTCGGTCGGATTGGCCAGAACCCGGACCAGAAACGTTCGCGCACCGGGGTTGTTTACCGGGACGATCGCATCGATTCGGCCCGCGAAGTCCCGGTTTGCCGCAACATCCAAGGTAACCGTCACCGGGGTATCCGGCGTCAGCGCGGCAAAATAGTCCTGTGCGACCCGGAAGTCGAAACGCAAGTCGTCGGTTGCAACGAGGTCCAGCAGGCCGTCGCCGGGATTGACCCATTCGCCGAGCTCGGTGTGGCGCTGGCTGATCACGCCGGCAAACGGCGCCCTGAGCGTGTGGCGTGCAACGATAGCCTGCTGTTCCCGTGCCGCGGCCCGTGACGCCGCCAATGCCGCCTCGTCGCCCAGCACCTCCGCCCGCAGCGACTCGATCTCCGTCCGGGCGATGCCCCGCTCCTCGCCGACCTTCTCGGCGTCCGCCAGGCGGCGCCTCGCATCGGCGAGCGCCGTTTCGCTCTGCCGGACCTCGGCCAGCACGCGCTCCAGGGCCAGTTCGGCGAGTTCGGCATCCAGGGACAGCAGCGCCTCGCCGGCGTCGACGCGCCGGCCTTCATCTACGGTGAGCTCGGCGACAAGGCCGGCCACCGCGGTGGACAGGACCGCGGTCCGCGGCGAAGTCACGGTGCCAGTCACGTTGACGTGCTGCACGATGGACCGGCTGGATGCGGACTCGATACGCACCGGCGCCTCGGCGCCGACATTTACCGTAACAGTAACGAAAAACAGGGCGCACAAGGCGCGTGTTTTGAAGGGCATTGCGACTGTTGCCTGTTATTGAGCTCAACGCTGGCCGGTGGCCCGCGATGTTTGCCGGACGGAGAATCTACCCCGGATTATCGCCCACTTCGTCCGCAATCAGAACATGATCTGGCTGGGCCGCGATGCGGTCCAGCCAAGAGGAGGCTGAATTCCGCCTTCAAGTGCTCCATTTTCTGTCGCCGCCCCTCGGGATCGGAGATATCGTGCAACGCTATGGCTTCGTCCAGCTTTGCGCCATAGGCTTGCTCAACTGCGGCGGTATTGATTTCCGATGGAACGCCGGTGTCAGGAAGAGCATACTGGTAGGCGCCGAATACCACCGCAGCGACGCCAGCCGGAAAGGCGAACGTCATCCAGCGAATCCCAAGACGCTCGGGCCGTTTGCGAATTAAGACGAAAGCCGCGATCGTCGATAACAGGGCCGTCGCGCCGAACGACGGCAAAGTGTATTTCGCCAACCGGAAGTAATAGCTAACGTCGAGATAAATCAGCAGCAGCGCGTTCGGCACACTGCCGTCGTGATCGGCCCGCCGGACACGATCATGGGCGCAAACAAGAGAGTCGCGAGTACCACAAGACTGGCACGTAAAGCCCCAGCCGGCAGGTCGAAGGACCGAAGCACCCGCCAAACGGCCAGCAATACGAGCAAGGCAAACAACGCCGGGTAGAGGTAGAAAGGATCGAAGAACCACCGCATCGGCTACTCCAATGAATCTCCTAGGTGCGTTTCACTGCTGCGCCACATGTGCCTGCCCAACACCGCTTCGATGACCACACTACCGCTCGTCGCCGAGGATTCCAGGCGCTGCCGGTTAGGCAGACCACCGTGCGCGTGCGGTGCTCGCACCCTTTGAGCCGCGCCTTTTCTAGACATATTTGTTATACTTTGCCAGCATATGGGTATTGCGCAAGAAGGAAACCCGACTATGAAGAAACTAAGAACCGTGGTAATTGCTGCGCTGTGTGCTTTCGCTATTCCTGTACAGTCAATGGACTGCACCAGAGCCATTGGCCCTAGCACTATTTGCTTTCCCGAATACTTCTTCCCTGTTGACTACCATTGGTGGGTGTACGGTAGAGGAACTTTGTACGCTTACGGCCCTATAGCCCAATACGACTGCGGATTTCCTGAAACCTATGTAACCATCATGGTTCATTATACGTATGGGAATAACCTCTTTTCGGAGGGGAATGGGTTTATGTGCGCATATTGGTAGTTACGATCATGGATCGACCGTTCAAAAAGTGAATACCTTCAACTGGAAGAATTTGGCAGTAGCTGCAGGAATCGTAGCTCTCATATATGCAGTACTTGTTCCCACGAAAGTGCCGAATCACGATTATCAACAGGTGACTGATGGCACTCATCTCAGTGTGAAGCGTTTAGGCGAGTCGGATCCGGGGACTTTGCCGGCCGTACACCCGCCCAATATCAGCGATACACGCCGAGTATTCCGACCCCGTAAACAGCATCAGACCAGTCTTGAAGATTTTTATTCTGATGATGATGCCCTAAAAGAAAGAGCATTAGATGGGAGTGCCAGCGCCGCATTTGCGCTTCATCAGAAGCTGAAAATCTGTGCCACTGCCTTGCCGCCAATGACTGAGGCTGAGTTTGAAACCTACTTAAACCGTATGCACACAACGTATGAAGTGCCCATCTACAGGAACGGCACCGTCCAGTTTGCATCCATTCAATCGTCCTCCGAGAGAGAATTCACCGCTATCGTCGATCATTTCATCAAACAATACGATACCTGCAACGACGTGGGCATGGATAAACGCGGCGAGACGCGTGAATGGCTGACAATAGCAATAGAGAATGGTGCCGACTGGCTTGGCGCAAAAACGGAGTACTCCAGGTTACTCACCGGAAAAGAGAAGGAAGAATATCTTCTCGAGATGTGGAGTGACGGGGAACCGTTCGCCCTAGTGGAACTTGGTAACGCCAAGCAGAGCGAATTCAATTCCAGCCTGGAGGAAGACGATCTTATCCAATCGACCGGTTTCTTTTCCGCATATGTTCAACTGATTCATGAAGCGGCGTTACAACACCCGGACGATCAGAATATTCAGTTGGCCGCCGACCTTTATCAGCGTCATATGGACTCCGTTTTCTGGTCAATAGGCCCCCGTCAACAATCGGAAGCGGAAGAATTCGCCCGGGACTTGTTGGATAACAACGAAAACTGTTGCTTCAGCCCGTTTCTTGACAGCATGGTGACGCTGACGACAAGCCCATAAACTGAAACGAATGATCCTTGTTCCGTCGGCTCAAAGGGTTTCGAAGAATCTTCTCCCGGTTTGACAAACTGGATGTGATGTTCATGTTCTTTATCCACTTCGCTTTGATCGTTGATACACTCTCCTAGTGGACCGCTTGATAAATAAGGTTATTTAAGTGGAGTTTGCGTATTTGGACAAATTGAGATTATCCCCAGAAGAGTCGGAAATCCTCATGTAATCAAGTAAATAGCGCGCTCAGTAACCTTAAGCTCGAACGTTTAAGCATTTTTCCGTCAGACGGCTCGATGGAAACTTCCGGCCGCCCCGGTAGTCTTCATTGCCTCCGACCAGCCGTGGAACCAGTATGGGCGAGCCAATGAAGTGCAGACAGTAATCGCCGCGGCCAACAAGACAACAAAGGACCGCCTCCGCATACCCCCTGGCGCTAGTACAACTCTTTCCGCCATACCCAGATTTCCTAGATGCTTCAGCGCGGACACGCTATCCGGTCACCGCCCCACAGTAGACCGGCACGTCGGCACGAATGGTTGAGTGATACTATTTCCGATTCATTCTGGGTGAGCTCAAGAGCAAGCTAGACGCGATGGAGGCAATTCGGTGAAGGACTGGCATCCACTGTCGGCGCCCCATCACGCGCCGCGGATCGTCGGACTGTTGTGGGAAGTGTCCGAGGTTTTACGGATGGGCCGCAATGTGCGCACGGAAGCAGAGCTCGAAGAACTGGCCAGCGAATTGGACGAGCTCCTTGAACATTGGATGCAGCACGAAGACATCGGCGAACTCAGCGCTGCTCTTGGACTTTCAGGCATGGGACGCGGTCGCAGAGCAAAGTGGCGAACGCGTTTCGAGAAAAGCTGGATCGCCATGCAAGTCGGCCATCAGATCGACAGCGGGCTCACCGAAGCACAAGCGAAGGAGAAAGTTGCTGAGGATTGGGATTTCCCCATCGAGAAAGTTCAGCGGTCCTACAAGACTTGGAGGGACGAAGTTTTCGAGTACTTCCTAAACAAGCCTGACGCGCTTCGCAGGGAGGAAGGCACGATAGACTGGACGACATTAAAACGCTGAATTCCTGTCGTGCAATCCACGGCATCATAAGCGAGCCTACGCACTTCACCGTACGGGAGAGTGTGCATGGCAAAGAAACCAAGCCACCCGCTACCGCTGATTGATCCGAATCGGCGGCACAAAATCGCGGAGGTAGCTGTGCACCAACTACAAAGCGTCTCACGGACGTACCAGCAGGCTAAAAGCGGCGGTCTTCCGGCGTTCACGAACGGTCAGCGCCACTACGCGGGCGATCAGATCCAGATCGATCGACCGTACAGCAGTGACGATCGCTCGTAGGCGGCGTGAAGCAACGGAGTATGGAGTATCTCGAAATCGCCAACTGGGGCAATCACCTACACCCAGATACGAAACGCAAGGCCAAGCCGCCCTACCGTTGGGTGAAGCTTGAGAGTTCGAACCTCGACGTCTTGGGCGACCTGTCGCTGCGCGAGTACGGCGCATTCTGTCGACTGCTCAGCCTCGCCGCTTTGACCGATAACCGGACCGCTTTTAATGCGAAGATGATCCAAAGGCGTACCGCAATTACTCAAAAGTTACTCGAAAAACTACAACAGCGCGGCCTAATCCGGTTCGTAACAGACTGCCCTGGCCCGGAAAATAGTCAACAAAACCAGATACCCACTTCCGACGTTGCAAGCGGTCCGCTTGCAAACTCCCGGCAAGCCGCTGCCCCGGAGGGGAAGGGAAAGGACAAGAATGAACTAAATATGAGGCGAGTAGATAGCGATGAGTTCGAAGGACTCGATCCCATACCCCGTCCCCGACTAACCGCCGTTGCTACGCGGCGAGGCGGAAAGGATCCACGTGGCTTCGACGAACTGAAACGGCAAGTGCTTGCGGTCGCCCGGCAGCTCAGGACTCACGACGCCCGAACCATTTTTAACAGCTCTAGGCAGTCGCTTCGAATGACGGAGCGGCAGGTATATGCCTGCGTGCAGCAACTCATTGAGGAAAACGAACTATAACCGCCTCCCAATCACTGACCACGCAACTCGCACTGACGGGCATCGAGCCCGTTACCTACCGTGCGCCGCCGAACATGCATCTAGGTGGACACTCGAACTCGCTGATGATGGTCTTGTGCCACTGCCTAGCAGCGAAGCCCTATCTGCTACGACCGCCCGCGGTCGATACCTACGCGCTGGTCACCGGCATAGACACTCCAGTCGGCAAGCCAAGAATTGAGCAGAAGGTATGATTCGAGGTCAGCACATTTTTTGGGGGCTCATCGTCAGCAAAGCCAGGCACCGTGTTCGTAGGAACGAGCTGCAGCCAGTTTCTCAACTTTGTCCCCGGTTTCCCGGCTTGCCTCATCGGACCACCGGGTGGCGACGATGGTTGCAGCAAATCTGGATTAGCCCAGTCGCAGGACGCAGGCCAAATCCTACAAGATCGGCACGACACCATTCACACGAATTGGCTCATTTCCACGCGCGAGACGCAGATTTCCGCATTCACAGGACTCGACCTGCGCCAATATACTGTATGTTTGTACAGTTGATCAAAGCGCAATGTCTAGACCTCGGCTCGACAAGCTCCCCAGATACCTCGAATTCAACTCACGAACCCGGTGTTACTACTACAAGAACCCGAGCATGCCCCGGAAGGCTAGGTTGGGGCAGGACGGCAAGAAAGCCGTTGAGCTAGCTAAAACCATGAACGCGAAGTTCCGGATTCAAGTCGAGCGTGAAGCAACCAGATTGGAAGCCGCGGTGGATTTCGGGAGCCCACGCTTTGATACGGCCCTGCACGACTTTGTTGAGAGGTATATCGCCGACTATCGTCTTAAATCGACCACGGCCGCCCTTCTTCGGCAGCGACAGGAGCGCCTGTGTCGGCAACTCGGCAGCCTCCAGGTTGCGACCATCGACACGAAACTACTGCGTGAGGCGATCGGCGAAAGCAGCCAGTTCGAGCAGTCTAAGATGAAGACGCTGCTCACACGCTTCTTTAAGTACGCAAAATCGAACGGAACTTATCCATCACATCTAGCGAATCCGGTTGATGACCTGTTCGTCGATCCTACTCCTGCGAAGCAGCGCCAGCGAATGACCGTCGCACAATTCCAGGCCGTCTACGCGGTTGCACCGCAATGGCTTAAGTGGCTGATGACGCTTGCCTTCCACCTGGCGCTACGACGCGTCGATCTAGTCGGTTTGCGCTTCGACGATGTTGTCGATGGCCGTATCGTCAGCCCGATCAGAAAAACGGATACGAATGCCCGCGAGTGCGAAGCAACCAGCGTGGATTTCCCGATTCATCCGGACGTGCAGCGCGTCATATCGGATTCCAGGCGATCGAGTCTTCTCGTCGGTCGATGCCCGTACATCATTCATCGAAAAGCTGAGCGGCGCACCAAAAGGGCGTGCAATGCGGTGTCCGTTGGGCGGATGGAGCATCCCGCTCAAGTGCTTCCTGACTACGCAACGAAGGCGTTCAAGCGTGCTCGACAGATTGCTTGCGAGACGACGAATGCGTTCGACGGGCTGATCGGTAGACAACTTCCGACCTTGCACGAGATTCGTGCCCTATCATCACATCTGTACTCGAAGGCCGGTTACGAGGTCTCGGCCGTGCAGGATCTAATGGCGCACACCGATCCGGACATGACACGTGCCTACCAAAAAGGGCATGCCAGAAAGGTGCTGCGGGTGGACATGATGCTACCTTTCTCGATCGAGGGCGACAGGCCGGGGGTGAAGGAGCAGGGTGCCGCATACGGCATCGAGTGCCCTGAGCAGCGTCAGAAAAAGTTTTCTGAGAATTTCCTGACAGAAAAACAGCGGAGTCGCTATCCGCTTGTTTTTCTTTGAGATTTGGAGCGGGAAACCGGGCTCGAACCGGCGACCTCAACCTTGGCAAGGTTGCGCTCTACCAACTGAGCTATTCCCGCATGCCTTGTCGAATGAGGGCTCGGCGCTGCGACTCAAGCGCTCGTGACGCCTTGCATCCGTGAGGATCGAGCATTCTAGCTCCCGCCGTCCTGCTGTCAAGCCTCAGGCGGCCGGGACATCGACGAATTCTCCGTCCGCCGTCGGCACCGGTACCGGGTCCCCGGCTGCTCTCAAGCCTTCGATATGAAACTCGATTGCGTCCCGAATCCGGTCGAGTACTTCGCCGCGGGTCGTTGCGGTGGCGATACAGCCGGGCAAATCGGGCAAGTATGCGCCATAGCCGGTTCCTGCTCGTTCGATGACAACCAGATATCTCATGTCGTTCACTTTAGCCCAGCCTGTTCCAATATGCTGTTGAAAATCCCGCGTGAAAGATCATCGCCAGGTTTACCGGCAGCCGTTACGAGACCCGGCTTGACGGGATGTTTGAACTGTCGATGGCTTCCTTTGGCTCTCGCCAACTCCCAGCCGTCCTGCTCGATTAGCCGAATCACCGCGCCCGCTTTCATTCGCTCAACTTGACAGCCAGGGCTTTTGGTAGCGAGCGCTGAAAATCCCTGTTTTCCCGCGATTTGGCGAGGCTCAGCCGCGGTCCGGGCAGTAGAATCCGTAATCATTGCAGTGCTTCTGGAAACGCAAGGAACTTGACATGCCGCCCACTATCCGCATAAAACCCGGAAACGTTACCGGATATAGGTTGTCGCGATGGAACGCAACAATAACAGCACTCAAAAGCCGTCTCGAGTCGCCCGTCACCGTAAGAAAGTCGCACGCAGCGGCGCCAGGCGTGTCGAAGTGACGGTCCCTGCTCATGATGCGGTTCTCGTCAAGACCGTCGCGGGAGCGCTTCGCTCGGGCGGCGAAGAAGCAAGGCGCATTCGCGAAACGCTGCAAGCGATGTTGACCCTGCCGAAGGCAAAGACCGGGAAGGAATTGGTCGCGTTCTTCCGCTCCTCGCCGCTTGTCGATGTCGAGTTCGAGCGGGACCGGTCAACCGGCCGCTGTGCCGAGCTCGGCTGATGGCCTTTCTTCTCGACACCAACGTCATCAGCGAGACGATCAAGGCGAGACCCGAAAAGCGGGTCATCGACTGGCTGGAAGATCAAAGGCCGGAAGATCTCTTTCTTGCGGCGCAAACCCTGGGCGAGCTGGCTCGCGGTGCATCGAAGGCGAAGGAAAAGTCACGGCGCGAGCGTTTTGCAACATGGATCGAACGGGATCTCGCTGAACAGTTCGAAGGGCGTGTCTTGCCGCTCGACGGCCCTGCCGCTGTCCTATGGGGACGCTTGATGGGCGACGGCGATCGCGCGGGCCGGATACCACCCGCGGCGGACGCCCAAATCGCGGCTGTCGCCATTCATCACGAACTCACCCTGGTGACCCGGAACGTCGGAGACTTCGAGCACTTCGATTTGAAACGATTCAATCCGTGGCCGGCGAAAACCGAACGTCGCGCATGAGCGTCTACCGCGGCTCGATCTCGTTTTTGATGACGGGCCAGGCGGCCTTCAGATACGCGAACATCGAATAAATCGTCAGCACCGCCGCACAGATCAACATGATGTAGCCGACCCGGTAGGTATCCATGCCCAGGAACGGCTCCTGGTAGACCATGAAGCCGATGCCGAACATCTGCAGCGTGGTCTTGAGCTTGCCGGAGAACTGTACCTTGACGGTCGCCCGTTCGCCGATCGTCGCCATCCATTCCCGCAGAGCGCTGACCGTGATCTCGCGGCCGATGATGATCATCGCGATGATGTCCTCGAACCAGCCGGACTGCGCCTGAACCAGCATGACGAGCGTAATCACGACCATCAGCTTGTCGGCCACCGGGTCCAGGAACTCGCCGAATTTCGACATCTGGTCGAACCGCCGGGCGACCCAGCCGTCGATCAGGTCGGTCACCGCCGCGACCCCGAAGACAATCGCGGCAATCGGCCGCGAGTTCGGGATGTCGGCATAAAAACTGACGACCACGACCGGGATCGCCGCGATCCGAAACAGCGTCAAGAGGTTGGCAATGTTTATTTTCAAGGGCGAGGCGCTATACGGTGTGGAGGTGCCGCCATTCGCCCCGGCCAGGCGGCTGCGCGAGTCGTCTGCATCACGCTCGCACAAGCGCCCGGCTGGCGCGGTCAGTCGGAAGTGTGCAGGTCATTGTATATGGTTTCAGCGAGGTTGCGACCGATGCCCTTGACCTTGACGAGATCGTCGACACCCGCGCCCATGACTCCTTGCAGACCGCCGAACTGCTTCAGCAATTCGCGGCGTTTTTTCGGGCCTAATCCAGGGATCGCTTCCAGGCGCGAGGTTTTTCTCGCCTTCGAGCGCCGCTGCCGGTGGCCGGTGATCGCGAAACGATGCGCCTCGTCGCGAATCTGCTGGATCAGCAGCAAAGCCGACGAGTCCGGCCGTATGTCGAGCGGCGTGGCACTGCCCGGCACGAAGATCCGCTCGGCGCCGGGCTTGCGCGCCCTGCCCTTGGCGACGGCGACGACGCGGACGACATCCATCTCGAGTTCGTCGAGCACGCTCATCGCTTCGGCGAGCTGGCCCTTGCCGCCATCGACGAACAAAACGTCCGGCGTCGGCACCTCACCTTTTCTGACTCGCTCGTAACGCCTGCGCAATGTTTCGTTCATCGCGCCGTAATCATCGCCGGCGGCATCGGGTTTGAGATTAAAGCGCCGGTAGTCGCTTTTGACCGGCCCCGCCGTATTGAACACGACGCAAGAAGCCACCGTCGCCTCGCCGGAACTGTGGCTCACGTCGAAACACTCGATCCGCGCCGGCGGCTCGTCCATGTCCAGCGCCTCGCCCAGCGCTTCGAACTGTCGCCTGATCGTCGCATTGCTCGCCACCCTGAGGTTCAGGCCCTGTTCAGCATTGGCGCCGGCGAGCTTGAGCCAGCGTTGGCGATCGCCGCGCACCTTGTGGCGGATCTCGACGCGGTGGCCGGCCCTTTGGCCTAGCTCGTCTTCGAGGATCTCACGATCCTCGATATCGGTTTCCAGGATGATCTCCGGCGGCGCCTCGCGTCCCAGGTAATACTGTGCGACGAAGCCGTTCAGGATTTTCGCCTTGTCGGTCTCGCCCGGCAGTTTGGGGAAATAGTCGCGACTGCCGATCACGGCGCCGCCGCGCACCATCAGCACGGTCGCGCAGTGGATGGCGGCGTTGGAGGCGAAACCGACGATGTCCAGGTCCTTGCCGTCCGCTCGTCGCACCAGTTGCCGCGCCTCGATCTTTTTCAAGCGCTGCAACTGATCGCGAAAACGCGCCGCCTGCTCGTAGTCCTGCGCATCGGATGCAGCCTCCATCCGTTTGACGAAGGTGTCGACGACCAGCTTGTTCTTGCCCCGCAGAAACTGGATCGCGGCATCGACGTCATTACGATACTCACCTTCGGTAACGAGCCCGACGCACGGCGCCGTGCAACGTTTGATCTGGTGTTGCAAACATGGCCGGGTGCGATTATTGAAAAAGCCGTCCCGGCACTGCCGGACCATGAACAAGCGGGTCAGCTCGTTCATCGTCTGCCGGACGGCGCCGGCCGACGGATACGGACCGAAGTATTCCCCCTTGCCCTTGCGCGCGCCGCGGTGGAACGCGAGTTTCGGAAACGCCTGCTCGGTCGAGACGTAGATGTAGGGATAACTCTTGTCGTCCCTGAGCGTCACGTTGTAACGCGGCCGGTGCTGCTTGATCAGGTTGTACTCGAGTAACAGCGCCTCGGCCTCGGTATTGGTGACGGTGACCTCCACCCCGGCCACCTGCGCGACCATTGCCGCGGTCTTGGCCTCGTTGAGGCTTTTCTGAAAATAGGTCGATACCCGTTTCTTGAGATCACGCGCCTTGCCGACGTAGACGATCCTGTGTTTCGCATCCAGCATGCGGTACACGCCGGGGCGATGCGTCAGCGTACGCAGGAAGGTTTTGATGTCGAAGCTGTCGGTGTCGCTCATACGTTTGTGCGGGCGGCAGAAGCGCTGCTCGAAGCCTCATCGGCGGCTCGTCTACGCTCACCCGATGCCGCGCTAAGCTGTTGGTGATTTCAGCACCGTACTTACATTTCTATTTCAATAGCTTACTGGCAATATTGAAGACTGATTCGAACATATCGACCGTCAGCCTGCCCGTATTCGTGTTGTACCGACTGCAATGATAACTGTCGAGCATCCGCAGGTGACCGAGGTCGTGCAGTGCCTCATGGCCGAACGGGTAACCGGCCTGGCGAAGCTTCAGGGCTTTGATCACGGCCCGGTGCGCGATACCGCCCAGCGCCAGAATCACCGAGCCGGCCGGCAGCCCTTCCAGTTCACTCGCAAGATACCGGTTGCAAGTGTTGATCTCCGCGCCCACCGGCTTGTTGTCGGGCGGCAGGCATTTCACGGCGTTGGTGATCCGGCAATCGATCAGCTCCAGCCCGTCGTCCGGATCGTCCGAGCCCTGATGCGTGCCGAAACCGAACTTGTGCAACGTCCGGTACAACAGCACGCCGGCATAGTCGCCGGTGAACGGCCTCCCGGTCCGGTTCGCGCCATGCATCCCCGGAGCCAGCCCCACGATCAGCAGGCGTGCATCGGCGACGCCGAAGGGCGCGACGGGACGGCAATGGTAATCCGGATGCCTGTCTTTGACCTCGTCGAGAAACGAAGCCAGTCGCGGACACTCCCGGCAATCGGGATCGAAGACGGTGTCCGCGCTCAATCCGGATCGTCCATATGCCGGATCACGGCCTCCCCGAAGCCCCGGGTGCCGACCAGGGTCGCCCCCGGGATCAGTTGCTCGATTTCCTTCTCGACGTCCCCCCGGCTGTGCGGGCTGTCTTTACGCCTGGGCTGGTGGATGGCTTCCCGGAGCCTGGCGAGGTCGAAGGTCAGTTCCTTGTTCGCGATCGTGTTGGCCAACCCCTTCATGATCAGGTCGGCCGCCTCTACCCAACCCATGTACCGCAACATCATTTCCGCCGACAGGATCAGCGAGCCCGGGTTGACCCGGTCCTTGCCGGCAAAACCCGGTGCCGTGCCGTGCGTCGCCTCGAACACCGCCACCGAGTTGGCCATGTTCGCGCCCGGCGCGATACCGATCCCGCCGACCTGGGCGGCCAGCGCATCGGAGATGTAGTCGCCGTTGAGATTCAGGGTCGCGATGACGTCGTAGTCCTCCGGGCGCATCAGGATCTGCTGCAGGAAGTTGTCGGCAATCACGTCCTTGACGACGATCTCGCGCCCGGTCACCGGGTTGTCGAAGGCGAGCCACGGCCCGCCACCCTTTTCGGCGGCGCCGAACTCGGCGCGGGCCACCTCGTAACCCCACTGGCAAAACGCCCCCTCGGTGAACTTCATGATGTTGCCCTTGTGCACCAGGGTGACCGACGTCTGATCGCGATCGATGCAATACTGGATCGCTTTTCGAACCAGGCGCTCGGAACCCTCGCGCGACACCGGCTTGATACCGATGCCGGAGCTCGCCGGGAAGCGGATTTTCTTGACGCCCAGCTCGGTCTGCAAGAAGTGTATGAGCTTGTGGACCTCCGGCGAACCGGTCGGGTACTCGATGCCCGCGTAGATGTCCTCGGTGTTCTCGCGAAACACGGTCATGTCCACCAGATCGGACTGTTTCATCGGCGTCGAGACACCCGGGAAATAGCGGATCGGCCGTACGCAGGCATAAAGGTCCAGCGACTGGCGTATCGAAACGTTGAGCGAGCGTATGCCGCCGCCGACCGGTGTCGCCAGCGGCCCCTTGATACTGACGACGTAGTGTTCCAGCGCGTGCAACGTTTCGTCCGGCAGGAACTCTCCGCCGTAGACGTTGGCGGCGGCTTGGCCGGCATGAATCTGCATCCACCGGATCTCGCGCCGGCCGGCGTAGGCACGCTCGACGGCAGCCTTCACCACGCTCAGCATGACCGGCGTGACATCGATGCCGATCCCGTCGCCTTCGATGTACGGCACGACCGGAAAGTCGGGAACGTTCAGCGAATGGTCGGTATTGGCGGTAATGGCTTCGCCGTTCTCGGGAACGGCGATATGGTCGTAGTGCATGTCCTAGGTCCGTGGTGAGGTCCGGGATCGGATCGGAATGGGCGCGCATTGTACCGGTTCGCTGCACATGGTTGGAACGCCGCCGGTTCAGGGCACCGCAAGAGCCGTATTCGTTCGGCCGATTGCCCAGCCTCCGAGCTGACCGCGACTCGACGCGCGGCGATCCATGGCGATTCGGCCAGCCGCAGGTCGGTGTTACGGAAGCGCTTCAATTTGCTCGGTGATGTCAGCAATGTCGGAATCCTGCGGTTCCGGCCGCGTTTCGACCTCGAACAAGGCCTCGAGCAGCCTGCGCCATTCGAGATACTTGGCGTCCACCCAGGCTTCCAGCTCCGCGATACGCGCCTCCATCGCCGCTACCGTGGGGCCCACTTCGTTGTCGAATGCCGCCGCGGCCTTGTACTGCTCCTGTGCCGTGATCCGGTCCCATTTGTAGGCGTCGTATTGGGCCTTGAGGGCCTCGTAACTCCCCCGCGGCACATCCACTTTGCGCGCGGCCCTTTCGGCGTTCTGGGCCTGGTATTCGACGAATTTGCGCCGATAGGAACGCCAGACCCGATACGTCCTGTCGATCGCGGCATTGAGCTCACGGTACTTCGCATCGACGGCATCCGTGATCACGTATTCGGTGTGCCGGATTCGATCGATCCGCTGCAACATCGGATCGTCCCTGGCGGGCAGCCGCCGTAGCTCGAAACGGCCGTCTCCCGCAGCCTCGAAATAGTCGCCGAAGGCCGACGGCGCGAGCTCGGCGGCATAACGGAGCAGGGAAAGATCGGCGATGGTCCGTAGCGTCTTGGCACCCAGCCCCTCGCGCTCTTGCAGCAATGCGCCGGCGATGTCGTCGTAGAGTCGCCGGTAACCGGACTCGCCCGGGCGTTCGCCCTCGCCCGCGGCAGGCTCACCGGCGGCAATCGAGAACGGCCAGTCGATCCAGACCTGCCCGCGCGCGTCGATCGCTCTTATCGCAACCTCCAGCACGTCGCCGTCGGAGTTCAGGATGGCACCGGAGACGAGCAGCTCTGCCGCCGGGTCGGACTCCGGAACGACCCGGACAGCGCCCCATTCCCCGCTCTCGACCAGCGTTTCGCGCAGCACGAACGGCAACAGCTTCGCCTCGATCTCGCGAATGCGCGGGAAAATCTGTAGTTCGCGATGCAGCGACGGATCGGCTGGAACGCCCGGATCGAAGCTCGCGATCGAGACGTCCAGCGCCTTCGGATCGCGAAGACTGTCCGCCGATGCCGGGGAGACCGTTACCAGCAGCGCGGCAAGCACCGAGAAACGCCTCCAGGTCCCGGTTGCCATGTCGGCTAAGGCTCGATTTCGGTCGTGCTGCACACCCGCTTCATACTCAAGGTTTCGATGCAATTGAAATCGCCCGGCGCGTATTCGAACTTGCGATAGAAACGACGCAGCGTGAACGGCAACCGCGACGTCGGAGAGTCCACCGTCGTGACCACGCGCAATGCCTTGGCATCGTCAGAGATCGCGAACCGGTACGTGATCTCCAGTCCCTCGGGCAAGGCCAGGTAGGAAACCAGTTCCTGACCGTCCCAGCCGCAGATCTCGATGCCGTAGTCGCTGTCCGTAGCCCGGGCCGCGCCGTCGAAAAACGAACACTCGAGCGAATAGTCGTCTTTGCGATCGACGCGGATCCGCTGTTCGTCCTGGCTGATGTAAAGCACGTCCGGACGGGTAATCGATTCAGCGAGGCGTGCGAGCGGCAGGATCGACGACATGTCTTTCGGATTCGGCGCCGCGACCGCCGGGGCCCCGCCGTAGCGCTGGTCCATGTTCGTCCGGCTGAGTTGGCGATAAACTTCCCTCAATACGGCATCGACGTCGTCACCCCGCGAGTAGTCCCGTTCCCAATTTCCGCTGAAGTCCGCGGGTATCCCTTCGTCGACCCGCATCATGTCCTGATCCACGACCGGCTGTTGCGTACAACCCACGAACGACAGACAGCAAAACGCTTGCACGAGCCGCAATAGTGCGGGTGTCGCGCGCGCGGCCGGCGGCCGTTCGCAGTTGCCTTGCGACGGGATCATGAGCAGGAACTTTCGAGGCCTGGCAAGACGGTTAGTTCAATACCGGTTCCCGGATAGTACCTGTATCCGGCGCCGGCGCACGGGATTTCGCCGCGGGATCAGGGCCAAGAGCCGACGGGGCGCCGCTATCGAATCGCTGTCGGGTTCGGTTCCCCTGCCCCGTCTGAGAAGTGACTTTAGCTTACTTGTGTAAGCCTGCGATTCTCATAGCTATTTCCATAGCCTGCTCGTAGTTCAGGCGGGGATCCACGGTGGACTTGTAAGCGCGCGCCAGATCGCCGTCCGTCAGCCCGCGGGCGCCGCCGGTGCATTCGGTGACGTTTTCGCCGGTGAGCTCGAGATGCACGCCGCCGAGGTGGCTGCCCATGGCCTTGTGCACACGAAACGCCGCCTCCAACTCGGCGACGATGTTGTCGAAACGCCGGGTCTTGGTGCCGTCGGCCGTGCTTTCGGTATTGCCGTGCATCGGATCGCAAACCCAAAGGACCGGTGAGCCGGTCTCCCTTACGGCCTGGATCAGCGCCGGCAGGTGCTCGTCGATCGACTTCGCCCCGAAACGGTGGATCAGCGTCAGTCGGCCCGGCTCGTTGTTGGGGTTCAGGACGCGAATCAGGTCCTGGATCCATTCGCGCGTCATGCCCGCACCGATCTTGATCCCCATCGGATTTTCGATGCCGCGGAAGTACTCCACGTGCGCCCCGTCGATCGCCGCCGTGCGCATGCCGATCCACGGGAAATGGGTGGTCAGGTTGTACCAGTGCTCGCGCCGCCCGAGATACCGCGTTTGTGCCTGCTCGTAGAGCAGGTGCAATCCTTCGTGGGCGGCGTAGATATCGGCCCGCCGCGTCTTGTGCACCGGCGCGCCGGAGACCGTCTCGAGGAAATCCAGGGACTCGGAAATCGACCGGACGATCGAGTGATACTCGTCCGCCATGGGCGAATGGCCGACCCAGTCCAGGTCCCAATACTCCGGATGATGCAGGTCGGCAAATCCGCCGTCGATCAGCGAACGCACGAAATTGAGGGTCAGCGCGGCCCGCTCGTAGCCGCGCAGGATCAATGCCGGATCCGGCGTACGATCCTCGACCGTAAACGGGCTTCGGTTGACCAGATCGCCGCGAAAACTCGGCAAAGACCTGCCGTCCCTGGTCTCGGTGTCGGCCGATCGCGGCTTTGCGTATTGTCCGGCCATGCGTCCGACGCGGACCACCGGCTTCTTGAGCCCATACAGAATCACCAGACTCATCTGCAACAGGATCTTGAGCTTGGCGACGATGTTCTCCGACGTACACTCGTCGAAATTCTCTGCGCAGTCCCCGCCCTGCAACAAGAACGCCTCACCACGCTGCGCCTTGGCAATTTCGTCCTTGAGCGCATCGACTTCCCAGGACGTCACAATCGGCGGCAGGCGGCTTAGCTCCGAGACGACCCGGTCGAGCGCGGCTCGATCAGGATAACTCGGCTGCTGCGCGGCCGACATCGATTGCCAGCTAGCGGGATGCCAGTCGGTCCGGCCGGGGTTTCGGGTCACGTTCGTAACCTCTCGAAAAACGTTGTTAAAACGGTAGCTTGAGGATGTTTTTACAAAAACGGGAGCTGATTGCTCCCGCTCAGCGCGACTATGCCATGCTGCAGCGCAAGACTGCAAAGGTTACGGGTGAAATCGAGCCGTTCGAGACGGCGCTGGAAAGCCCAATGGCAGCTTGGCACAATGCGCGCCATTCGACGCCGCCGGGACGGAGCGGCAGCGCTTTAGCAGGGGAATTCCATGCAAGATGTTCTGGTTCTCGGCGCCGGCAAGATCGGTTCGCTGATCTCCGGGCTTTTGGCCGAAAGCGTGGGCTATCGGGTGCAACTCGCAGACGCCCGCGAAGGCGCGGCAGCCGCGGTTACCGCGGCTCACGGCCTCGATACGATCACCGCATTCGTGCTGGACGCGAGCGACGAGGCGGCGCTCACCGGGCACGTCGAGGCACACGAACCGGTCGCCATCGTCTCGGGACTGCCTTATTTCTGTAACCGGACGGTCGCCCGGGTAGCCCGCGCGAAGGGACTGCACTACTTCGACCTGACCGAGGATGTCGAGGCCACGAAGGCGGTACGCAAGCTCGCCGAGGGCGCGGACAGCGTCTTTGCGCCGCAATGCGGTCTGGCGCCCGGTTTCATCTCGATCGCCGCCAACGAATTGATCCGGCATTTCGACGAGCTGCGCTCGGTGAAGCTCCGGGTCGGCGCATTGCCGCAACACCCGAACAATGTGCTGAAGTATTCACTCACCTGGTCGACCGACGGCCTGATCAACGAATACGGCAACCTGTGCCAGGCCATCGTCGACGGCGAGGAAGCGAACGTGCTGCCGCTCGAGGGCCTCGAGGAAATCGAGATCGACGGCCGGCGTTACGAGGCCTTCAACACATCGGGTGGGCTCGGCTCCCTGGGCGAGACTTACGGCGATCGTGTCGTCACGATGAACTACAAGACCATCCGTTATCCCGGACACTGTGAGCAGATACGGCTCTTGATGAACGGCCTCAAGCTCAATCACGACCGGGAGACCTTCAAGCGCATCCTCGAAAACGCGGTGCCGCAGACCCTGCAGGACGTGGTGATCGTCTATGCCGCGGTCACCGGACTGCAAGACGGCGAGTTCCGGGAGGAAAACTACGTCAATCGCATTTACCCGCAGGTCGTGGCCGGACGGCTGTGGTCGGCGATACAGGTCACCACCGCCGCGGGCGTGTGCAGCGTGCTGGATCTGGTGTTGTCGAACCCGGGCGACTACCGGGGGTTCGTGGCGCAGGAGCAGTTTCGCCTCGAGGACATCCTGCACAACCGCTTTGGCCAGTTCTACGCGCACGGCGGTACCAACCAGACCTCGGCCGAGCTCGTCGCACATGGCAAAACCGGCCATCAGCGCGCCGGCGCGGCCGGATGAACGCAGCCGGACGAACCTTAGCGGATGAACCTTTAGGGAATAAACCTTAGGGAATGAACCTTAGCGCCCTTGCACGCCATCAAAGCCCAGCGCGACGACGCCGGAAATGACGGACGTCGTTCTGCAGGAGACGACAGTAATGAAGACACTACTCGATACCCTGGGACTGGAAGCCGTCAACCCAGGTACCTGGTTGGGGAGCGAGAGCTCCGAAGACGAATCGGCCGGAGTCATCGACTCGACGAGTCCCACCGACGACCGCAGGATTGCCGGCGTGCGCGCTTCCACGGCGGCCGAATACGAACGGATCGTCGAAGAAGCCGAGACCGCTTTCGCCGAATGGCGCCGGATACCGGCCCCGGTCCGCGGCGAGGCCGTGCGCCGGATCGGCTACGCCCTGCGCGACCACAAGGACGCATTGGGCAGCCTGGTGTCGCTGGAAATGGGCAAGATCAAGGCGGAGGGCGACGGCGAAGTGCAGGAGATGATCGACATCTGCGACTTCGCGGTCGGCCAGTCGCGCATGCTGTACGGCAGGACCATGCACTCCGAGCGGCCGCAGCATCGTATGTACGAACAGTGGCATCCTTTGGGGCTGGTCGGGATCATCACTGCGTTCAACTTCCCCGTCGCCGTCTGGGCCTGGAACGCGACGCTCGCGGCCATCTGCGGCAACGTGAACATCTGGAAACCCTCGCCGAAAGTGCCGCTGTGCGCCGTCGCCGTGCAAAAGATCGTCAACGAGGCCCTGGCGGATTCGGACCTGCCGGCCTTCAACTACCTGTTCAACGATCCGGACAACGATCTCGCCTCACGTTTCGTCGACGATCCGCGCATCAACCTGGTGTCGTTCACCGGCTCCTGCGCCGTCGGCAGGCAGGTCGGCGCGCGCGTGTCCGAACGCATGGGCAAAAGCCTGCTGGAGCTCGGCGGCAACAACGCAATCATCGTCGACGAATACGCCAATCTGGACCTGGTGATTCCGGCCGTGGTTTTCGGCGCGATCGGCACAGCCGGGCAGCGCTGCACGACGACCCGCCGGCTGATCGTGCACCGGTCGCGTTTCGAGGATGTCAAAAACGGCTTGGTGCACGCCTACGGCCAGATCCGGATCGGCGATCCGCTGGACGCCGACACGCTGATGGGCCCGGTCATCGACCAGGCGGCGATCGAACGCGTGGAAGCGGCGATCGAAACGGTCAAATCGGCCGGCGGTGAAATCCTTTGCGGCGGCGAGCGCATCGACGGCCCCGGTAACTTCATGACACCGGCGATCGCGGTGGCTGAGAACGACTGGGACATCGTCCAGACCGAAACCTTCGGGCCCTTGTTGTACCTGATCCGCTACGACTCGCTGGACGAGGCCATCGACATGCAGAACGCGGTCGCCCAGGGCCTGTCGTCGGCGATTTTCACGGACAAGCTGCAACACGCCGAGCGTTTTCTCGCCGCCGCCGGTTCCGACTGCGGCATCGCCAACGTCAACATCGGTACCTCCGGCGCCGAGATCGGCGGGGCTTTCGGCGGCGAGAAGGAAACCGGCGGCGGCCGCGAATCCGGATCGGACGCCTGGAAAGCCTATATGCGCCGCCAGACCAATACGATCAACTGGGGTTCGGACCTGCCGCTCGCGCAGGGGATTTCTTTCGATCTCTAATGCAGCGGGCAGGCCAGGCGTCTCTAATGACAGGGATTTCTACTCAGCACATTTAAGGGCACATCGAAGTAGGTTTCCCCGATCATGCCGCCGGTTGTTACGAATCGAATGAACATGAGCCGATAATGGCGACCCGGCCTGCTATCATGGGGGTTTGCCGCCCAGTCCACCCAGGGGACAGCCACCGTTGTTGAAGGCGCTCACCAGATTCGCAGCTCCGCTGCTTGCAGCCATGAGCTTCGCGGCCCCGCCGGCCGCGAACGCGAACCAAGTCGTCGTGCTGGAGGTCGAGGGCGGCATCGGCGTGGCCACGGCCGAGTACGTGATCAGCGGTCTCGAGTACGCGGCCGAGGAACAGGCAGAGCTCGTATTGATCAACATCGACACACCGGGCGGCCTGGTCAACGCGATGCGCGACATCGTGACCGAGATCCTGAATTCGCCCGTGCCCGTCGCCACTTATGTCACACCGGCCGGCGCGCGTGCCGACAGCGCCGGCACCTACATCCTGCTGGCAAGCCATGTCGCGGCGATGGCGCCGACCACGCACCTGGGCGCCGCGACGCCGGTGTCGCTGATCGGCGAGGACTCGACACCCTCGCCGTTCTCACCCCGACCGCTGCAGCCGCCCGCGACCGAAGCGCCTGCGGAGGAACCGGCGGCGGACGGCGACGAGCCGGCAGACGCCGACCGGCGCCAACCGGTGCCGGCCGATTCCAGCATGGACCGCAAAGTCCTCAACGACGCGGTCTCCTACATCAGGAATCTCGCCGAGCGCCACGGCCGGAACGCCGATTGGGCGGAACTCGCCGTGACCGAAGCCGCCACACTGACCGCCAGGGAGGCGCTGGAACAAAACGTCATCGACTTCATCGCCAGCGACCAACAGGACCTGCTGGCCCTCGTCAACCAGTTCGAGACGACGATCGACGACGAGACCGTGGCCATACAGACCGAAGACGCGCGCATCGAGGATTTCGAGCCGAGCTGGCGGCTCAAGATCCTGCAGGTCATCGCCCAGCCCGAGATCGTGCTGCTGCTCGGGATCATCGGCGTCTACGGACTGCTGTTCGAGGGTTACAATCCCGGCGCAATCGTTCCGGGCGTGGTGGGCGTGATCTCCCTGTTGCTGGCAGCTTATGCGCTGCAGCTCTTGCCGGTGAACTATGCGGGCCTCGCGCTGATCGTCGTCGGGATAGGATTGATGGTCGCCGAGGCCTTCGTCCCGAGCTTCGGCGCGTTGGGATTGGGCGGTATCGCGGCGTTTACTTTCGGCGCGATTCTGATGTTTGACAGCGGCATTCCAGGGTTTGGGATCTCAGTGACATTCGTTATCGTCATGGCCGTCGCGGCAGCATTGTTCGTGATCTGGCTGGTAGGCTATCTCTTGAAACTGCAACGCCGCGGCGCCGTATCCGGTCGCGGCTCGATCGTCGGCGGCGTCGGTACCGCGCTGGAAGACTTCGAGGGCGACGGCAAGATATGGCTGGAAGGGGAAGCTTGGGCCGCTTACAGCCGGATCCCGATCGCCAAGGACCAGGAAGTCGTCGTCACCGACATGCGCGGCCTGACGCTGCACGTCCGTCCGGCGGCCGCGGACGAATCGGAAGCCGGCCTCGCCGCCACTGAACCGTCTTCAATCCAATAATCGATCAACCACTCACTCAATCGGGAATACACCATGGACAGTCTCGTACTGATAGCCGTCCTCATCGGCTTCGTCGTCGCGATCGCCACGCAGATCTTCAAGATCCTGCAGGAATACGAGCGCGGCGTGATTTTTTTCCTCGGCCGCTTCCAGACCGTCAAGGGTCCCGGCCTGATCATCCTGATCCCGTTCCTGCAAAAAATGACCAAGGTCGATCTGCGTGTCATGGTGCTGGACGTGCCGACCCAGGACGTGATCTCCAAGGACAACGTGTCGGTCAGGGTCAATGCGGTGATTTACTTCCGTATCGTCGATCCGGAAAAGGCGATTATCCGGGTCGCGAACGTTTTCGAAGCGACCAGCCAGCTTTCGCAAACGACCTTGCGTTCGGTGCTCGGCCAGCACGAGCTCGACGACATGCTGTCGGAACGCGACCAGCTCAACGCCGATATCCAGGAGATACTGGATCAGCGTACCGACAACTGGGGTATCAAGGTCGCCAATGTCGAGATCAAGCACGTCGATCTGGACGAGAGCATGATCCGCGCGATCGCCCAGCAGGCCGAAGCCGAACGCTCGCGGCGCGCCAAGGTCATCAACGCCGAGGGTGAGAAACAGGCCGCGCAGATGATCGCCGAGGCCGCGCGCATGCTCGCCAGCGAGGAACAGGGCCTGCAACTGCGTTACCTGCAGACGCTCAAGGAAATCGCCAACGAGAAGACCAACACGATCGTCTTTCCGATGCCGCTGGAACTCGTCGAACCCATCATGCATCTCACGGATTCGTTTGCCAAAAAACACCCGGAGCGCGGCTGACGAATCGCGTTGACAATCGCGCGTTGACAATCGGGCCGAAAATCGCACCAAAGATCACACCAAGAATCACCTAGGGAGCCTCTGCACAAGCCTGGCGAGGCTCCCTAGCGATTATCGGCAATTTGTTAGGCAATTTGTTAGGCAGTTTGTTAGGCGATCTATTGGGCGGTTTATTGTCCGATCTGTTGGCCGCACCACACCGGAGTCGTCAACGCCGCCGCCTGAGCGGCGGTATCGACACGGTGATACGCGCGCCGCCCAGCGGCGACCGATCGATCGCGAGCGTACCGCCATAGGAGGCCGCAGTCTCCCTGACGATTGCAAGGCCGATACCGTGCCCGGGCCTCGACTCATCGAGTCGGGTGCCGCGCTTCGACAAGGCTTGCGCCGCCTTGTCCGGTATGCCCGGTCCGTCGTCGTCGATCGTCAGCACGATGCCGGTTGCAATCGCCTCGTCGCCGGAATACGGCGTCGCCCTGACGACGACCCGGCGCTCACACCATTTGCAGGCGTTGTCGAGCAGATTGCCGACGACTTCCAACAGGTCGCCGCTGTCGCCACGAAAGCGTATGTCGTCGCCGACGTCCACGCTGATGTCGGGCGCCTTGTCGTGATAGACCTTGCGCAAGCCTTCCACCAGACGGTCTACTTCGGGGCGCACCGCAATGGCGGTCAGTACCAGCCTGTCCGTACTCGTCGCCGGTTTTCGCAACTGGTAACGCACGATCTCGTCCATGCGATCGATTTGCTCGTTGATACGGCTGCCGGTGTTTTCGGAACTCCTCTGGTCGGCCAGCAGCGCACGCATCGCGGCAAGCGGCGTCTTCAGGCTGTGCGCCAGATTGTCCAGCGTATAACGATAACGGTCGGAACGCGCCCGCTCGCTGTCGATCAACAGATTCATGTTACGCGCCACGCCCGAGAGCTCTGTCGGCAAATCCTCCGACAGCGCCGCGCGACCGCCCTTCTCGATATCGCCGATTTCACTTTCTATCTGCCTGAGCGGGCTCAATAGCCCGCGCATCAAGAATGAAATCGCAAGCAGCATGATCAACGCGACGGCGGCAAACCAGCCGAAAAGCTGGCGCCGGAAACTCGCCACCTGGGCGTTGAATGCATCGAGACTTTCGCTCACACGAAAAACATAGGGCGTAAGCGTCGCGTCCGGGAACTCCCACTGTACCGCCAGGCTCAGGGTCAAAAGCGGCGTGCCGTCATCCAGCGTCTTGCGGGCGAATAGCTGCTGGCCCAGGGCCGGCGTCACGCCCTCGGGTATCGCCAGTCCGACAGCCGAACGTGAGGTCCACTCGACCTTGCCGCCAGCATCGCGCAGTTCCGCATAGAGTCCGGAGCCGGGCGCGTTGAACCGCGACTCGGGCAGATCCGGCGGGAAACTCAACGCGCCCTCCGCGTTCGGGTTCGCCGAGGCCAGCAACTGCATCAGGTAACCGTCGAGGATCTCCTCGCGTGCCCGCTCCCCAGCGCTGACGAAGGCGGCATCCAGCACGACGATGGTCGCACCGAAAAACAGCAACAACAGCACGCTGACCGAGACCAGCAGGCGCGCGCTCAACGAGGACATAGCGGCACTCAGTCGGATGCGTTGCGCTCCAGCGCGAAGCGGTAACCGCGGCCGCGCAGGGTCTCGATGGGTTTGATCGTATTGTCGGGGTCGAGCTTCTTGCGCAGGCGCCCGATGAATACCTCGATGACGTTGCTGTCGCGTTCGAAATCCTGGTCGTAGAGCCGCTCGGTGAGCTCCGTTTTGGAAACGACCTTGCCCGCCCGAACCATCAGGTATTCGATGATCTTGTATTCGAAGCTGGTCAGTTCGACCGCGGCGCCCTCCACCGTCACTTCCTGACGCTGCAAGTCCAGTTTGACGGGACCGGCTTCCAGTATCGACGACGCCCAACCGCCGGTACGCCGCAGCAAGGCGTTGACCCGTGCACCGACTTCCTCGAAGTGAAACGGCTTGACGACGTAGTCGTCGGCGCCTGCCGACAGACCGTCCACTTTGTCCTGCCAGCGGTCGCGGGCCGTCAGGATCAGGATCGGATAAGTCTTGCCCTTGGCGCGAAGCGCCTTGATGATGTCCAGGCCGGACATCTCGGGGAGACCCAGGTCGATGATCGCGAGATCGACCGGATACTCGAGCGCATAATACAAACCTTCGCGGCCGTCCGCCGCCTGTTCGACGCCGAAGCCGTTGGCGGCAAGCCGGGCCGCCAGCGACTCGCGCAGGGTGGCGTCGTCTTCGATGACCAGCAGGCGCATGTCTAGTAGAGAGGCTCCCTAGTACCCTGTTCCATTCAAACAGTTAATGGAACAGGCCACTAGTCCACCCTGCAGCCCTGGATCGATACGGTTCTCACCGTGCCTTCCCGGTTCATGAACTTGATCCGGTGTACTTCGCGATTACCGCTGCGCTGAGTCCGGGCGCTGATGATACGCTGAACTTCATACTGGCGGCGTACCTGTTTGATTGCCTCGGCCAGCGACTTGCAGCCGTTGCGTTGCGCGATCCCGTGGTCGGCGTACCCCTCGGCCTCGGCGGCGCCATGCCGGTTCTGGCCCAGCCCCAACGAAATCGCGGCAGCCAGGGACGGCGCCGCGAACATCGCAAAAACGACGAACAAGACGAGCTTTCGCACGATTGGGTCCTTCAGAGCCTTCCCGAACAATCGGCCTGACGCAAGTGTCCCCGCTAGTCAGGCCGATTGCAACGCAGCGTTTCACAGCCGCATCGCCGCGGCGGCGATAGCGATCGCCCGGCCGATCACCCGGCCGGCCGCACGTCCACCCGGACCCGGATCTCGCGGCCCGGATCGTACGGCATCTCGGTGACGTACTTCTGGCCGTTGTAACGGTAGGTCACGCGATACGCCTCGATGCGCTCCTCCGTGCGTTCGGACACTCGTGTTGCGCAGCGCTCGACCGGACGTTCGTACTCGACGGTCCGGTAGTCGGCGCCGTAACGCCGGCGGGCTTCGTTGTTGCCGATCGCGGCCCCGATCAGGGTGCCGGCGACGGTCGCCGCGTCGTTGCCGCGGCCGCTGCCGAACTGATGGCCGACGACGCCGCCGATGACGGCGCCCACCAGCGTGCTCGCGCCGACGCCCGGCACGCGGCGATCGTGAGCGACGTACTCGACTTCCTGCCAGCATTCGCGCACCGGCGTCTTGACCGTGACGTAACGCAGGATCGGTTCGCTGCGGATCACGCGGGCATAGTCGTATTGCACGCCTCGATGCCGTACACCGGGGCGGGCATAAGCGCCGACCGACAAGGCCTTCGCACCGACCGCCGGGCGATCCGCCGGGCGATAATAACCGCGGTCGTAATCGGCCAGTGCCGGAACCGACAAACCAGTCAGCAGAGCCGCCGCAAGCGTATTCGTCATTACACGTTTGCTGTTCATGATCGTCACCTTTCTAGGTCCTGTTCCTCTACAAATCCGGCCGGTTCAAAACCAGCTCGTGCGCAAGAGTAGGCGCCCGGCAATGAACGATCCCTGAACGTCAATCCGGAAAAGTTCCCAGAAAACTGAATGACTTATGAACCCCAGGCGCGGACCGCCCCGATGCCCGGTTCAGCCGGCCCGGGTTTTTGCCGCCTGCCAGGCGGACTCGAGCGCGTCGGGGTCGAGCTCCGACAGCTCGCCGGCAACGCTGCGCTCCATCTCGCGAAAACGCCGCTCGAACTTGCCGTTCGCCCGGCGCAGCGCATGCTCCGGATCGATACCCAGATGCCGGGCGAGGTTGACGATGCTGAACAACAGGTCGCCTAGCTCCTCCTCGACCGCCGCCGGATCGCGGTCTTCGGTCGCGGCCTCCAACTCGTCGAGCTCTTCTTCGATCTTGTCGCGTACGCCGTTTCGGTCTTGCCAGTCGAATCCGACCGAAGCCGCGCGTTTGCCGAGCTTCTGGGCGCGCTTGAGCGCCGGCAGCGACCGCGCAATGCCGGCCAGGGCGCTGTCGTCGCCGCGGCCGATCCGTTCGCCGTCACCATCCACCCCGCTCACGACCTGCGCCCGGGCTTCTGCCGGCACGGAACCGCCGGCCGTTCTCGCCGCGGCGCGTTCCCCGGCTTTGATCCGTTCCCAACTGCCGGCAACCGCCCCGGCGGCACGCTCTTCGTCGCTGCCGAACACGTGCGGATGACGACGCAGCATCTTGTCGTGAATCCCGCCTGCAACCTGGTCGAAGTCGAACAAGCCGGCCTCCTCAGCCATGCGCGCATGGAACACGACCTGAAACAGCAGGTCGCCGAGCTCATCCCTGAGCGCCGGCATGTCATCGCGCTCGATCGCGTCGGCCACCTCGTAGGCTTCCTCGATCGTGTAAGGCGCAATCGTCGAGAACGTTTGTTCGGCGTCCCAAGGGCAACCGCCGTCAGGATTGCGCAGCCGGGCCATAAGCTCAAGTAATTTCTCTATATTACCCATAACTATTTATTAATAATGGTTTTTTCTAATCTCTTGATGATCTGTGCGGTCGCTCCCCAAATCCGCTGCCCGGAATGCCGGTATTCGACGACGGGCAGCCGGTAGCCGCGAAGCTCGCGCATCGTCTCGCGGCGGTTACGAGGATCCATCAGAAAAGCCAGCGGGACCTCGAAGGCCGTATCGACCTCGTTTTCGTCGATGACCACTTCGGCTCGTTCGCTGACGATACCGACCACCGCCGTGACCGCGTAACCGGTCACCGTGGGCATCGGATCCAGGTAGCCGACGACCGATATCTGCCCGGCACCGATACCGACTTCTTCGCAAGTCTCGCGTAATGCGGTGGCGGCGATATCGGCATCGCCGGGTTCCATACGGCCGCCCGGAAAGGCAACCTGTCCGGCATGCTGCCTGAGCCCGGCCGAGCGTCGGGTCAGCAACACCGACGGCGACGGCCTGCGCTCGATGACCGGAATCAGGACGCCGGCCGGCTGCAGGCCGGAAGACAGCTCGGCACGGAAAGCCTTGGGCCAGCGCCTGCTGTCCGGCGGCATGACGACCCGCGCCGGGTCTTCGGGCGGACGCGTACCCGCCAGCCGGTCGCGCAACAGACGGGTTGTGATGGGTACGGCCATCACCCGGCCCGCCGTCCGCTCAGTGCCGGATACCGCCCTCGGTCAGCGCGGCGGGATCGAGCAGCCGGTCGAGCTCCTCGTCGCTCAGATCGGTCATCTCCCGCGCCACGTCCTTGACCGGCCGGCCTTCCTTGTAAGCCTGCTTGGCGATCGCGGCGCCCTTCTCGTAACCGATGACCGGATTCAGCGCCGTCACCAGAATCGGATTACGGTCCAGCGCGGCATTGATATTGTCGGTATTGACCGTGAATCCCGCAATCGTGCTGTCCGCCAGGGACCGCGAGGCATTGGCGAGGATTTCGATGCTCTGCAACAGGTTGTACGCCACGACCGGCAACATGACGTTGAGCTGAAAATTGCCGGACTGGCCGGCCGTCGTTATCGTCGCGTCGTTGCCGACGACCTGCGCGCAAACCATCGTGACCGCCTCGCAGACCACCGGGTTGACCTTGCCCGGCATGATGCTGGAACCGGGCTGTAAGGCGGGCAGCGAGATTTCACCCATGCCGGCGAGCGGCCCCGAATTCATCCAGCGGAGGTCGTTGGCGATCTTGGTCAGGCTGACCGCCAGCACCCGCAGTTGGCCGGACGCCTCGACGGCCGTGTCCTGGCTGCTCATCGCTTCGAACGCGGAACCCGCCGGCCTGAAATCGATGCCGGTCCGCTCGGTCAACAGGACGGCGACCTTGTCGCCGAATTTGGGATGTGCGTTGATGCCGGTACCGACCGCCGTCCCTCCCTGCGCAAGTCCGGTGAGCCGTTGCATCGCGTCCGCGAGCCGTGCCCGACCCGATTCGATCTGCGCCCGCCAGCCGTCGATCTCCTGTCCCAGGGTCACGGGCATCGCATCCATCAGGTGGGTCCGGCCGGTCTTGACCACGCCGCGCGTTTCGTCGGCTTTTTGCTCCAGGACCTCAGACAGGTGTGCCAGTGCCGGCTCCAGCGTTTCGCTGATCGCCATCGCCGCGCTGACGTGCACAGCGGTCGGGATCACGTCGTTGCTGCTCTGGCTCATGTTGACATGATCGTTCGGGTGCACCTCGCCGCCCAGGATCCCGCTCGCCAGATGTGCGATGACCTCGTTGGCGTTCATGTTCGAGCTGGTACCCGATCCGGTCTGAAACACGTCGACCGGGAAATGCCGGTCGTGATCGCCGGCCGCGACGGCCAGTGCGGCCTTCTGTATCGCGACGGCCACGTCGCTTTTGATCAGGCCGAGTTCGGCATTGGCGCCGGCGGCCGCCCATTTGACCAGGCCCAGTGCGGCGATGAACTGCCGCGGCATCGCGAGCCCGGAGATCCTGAAGTTGTCGATCGCGCGCTGGGTTTGCGCACCCCACAAGGCGTCTTCGGGAACCTGCAACTCGCCCATGCTGTCACGCTCGATGCGAAAGGCCTCATCGTTCATCGTACCACTGTCTCCTGAAGGGTTTGCGGGGGTGCCGGGCGCGCGGACCCGATCGAAAAGGAGGTCAATCGTGTATGATTCGCGCTTTGCGCGCCGAAGTCTACACCGGTTTTTCCTGCATGAGAGTCACCCGCCTGAGAGCCCTGTCGCCGGTCGACGGCCGTTACGCGGACAAGGTCGAAAGCCTGCGCGACGCGTTCAGCGAGTATGGCCTGATCCGCTACCGTGTCCTAGTCGAAGTACGTTGGCTGCAGTGCCTGGTCGACGAACCGGCGATCACCGAGTTGAAACCGCTGTCGAACGTCATGAAAGACGTGCTGAACGGCATCGTGGACGGTTTCTCGGCCGATGACGCCGAGCGCATCAAGGCCATCGAGGCGACGACCAACCACGACGTCAAGGCGGTCGAGTATTTCATCCGCGAACGCCTGGGCAGCGGCCCGGAGACGGGACCGCTCAAGGATTTCCTGCACTTCGCCTGCACTTCCGAGGACATCAACAACCTGGCTTACGCACTGATGTTGCGAGCCGGCCGGACCGACGTGCTGATACCGAAGATGCGTGAGCTAAAGACCCGGCTCGGAGGCCTGGCCAAGCAATACGCAGGCGTTGCGATGTTGTCGCGCACGCACGGCCAGCCCGCGAGCCCGACCACGATGGGCAAGGAACTCGCGAATCTGCTACGCCGGCTAGAGCGCGCCCAGTCGGGGTTCGCCAACGTCGTCATCCGCGGCAAGTTCAACGGTGCGGTCGGCAACTTCAACGCCCATGCGGTGGCCTATCCCGAAGCGGACTGGCCGGCGATCAGCCGTCGTTTCGTCGAGTCGCTCGGCATGGAGCACAACGCGCACACGACCCAGATCGAGCCGCACGACTGGACCGCCGAGTACGCGCACGCGCTGATTCGCTACAACACGGTATTGCTCGACTTGTGCCGCGATGTATGGGGTTATGTGGCGCTTGGCTACTTTCGACAAAAGGTCGCACGGGACGAAGTCGGATCGTCCACGATGCCGCACAAGGTCAAT
>JANQMR010000007.1 GCA_028279985.1 Woeseiaceae bacterium | reverse complement strand
GGGGGTATGGTCCAGGCTGATCTGGTGTTTGCGGGCGATGGTCATGGTGCTGCTATCTAAGCAGCCAGCACAGTTGAAATGTAGCCTCGTTTCTGTGCTCTTCGACTAGAATATCCGGAGATCGTGGATGTCCCAAACCGGAGATCGTGGATGTCCCAAACGGCCCCAAACGGCCATCTCGATTTCAAGTATAGAGAAACAGGACATCCACGAATTACCTAACCCAAAATGTAGCCTCGTTTCTGTGTTCTTCGACTAGAGTATCCGGAGATTGTGGATGTCCC
The DNA here is from genome assembly GCA_028279985.1 of Woeseiaceae bacterium. Lineage (GTDB taxonomy): Bacteria > Pseudomonadota > Gammaproteobacteria > Steroidobacterales > Woeseiaceae > UBA1847. Next base: position 114,834 of record JANQMR010000007.1, on the reverse strand, counting down.
AAACGGCCCTTCCCAAACGGCCCAAACGGCCCCCAGGTCCGTCCTGGGGGGCGGAAGGGGAAACGGGAGCGGCGCAAGTCCGGTTGTGGGGTACTATCGCCAGCAGCAAGAGTCGGCCATGGCGGCTTGACTCGAATAAATGAACTTCCGCTATTATCGGGGTGGTTCAGTTGAAATTCTTGAAACTCTTAGGGGAATAGAATGCCGTTGACCGAAAAACAAGAAGCGCTGTGTGCGACCAGCGCCTGGGAATTCTCCGACTTGCGTGCAGTATTCATAAACTGCACGTTGAAGCCGTCTCCGGAGAAGTCGCACACGGACGGGCTGGTAGCCATCTCTAAAGCAATCATGGAAAAGAACGGCATGACGGTCGACGTCATCCGGGCGGTCGACCACGACATCGCCTACGGCGTCTGGCCGGACATGACCGAGCACGGTTGGGACTCCGATGCGTGGCCGGGAATACTCGAAAAAGTGATGGCGGCCGAGATTCTGGTGTTGACGTCACCGATCTGGCTCGGCGAAAAGTCATCGGTATGCACCAAAGTCATAGAGCGCCTGTATGCCGCCTCCGGGCAGCTAAACGATCACGGCCAGTATGCGTATTACGGTCGGGTGGGAGGTTGCCTCATCACCGGCAACGAAGACGGCGCCAAACACTGTTCGATGAACATCCTGTATTCGCTGCAGCATCTCGGCTACGTGATTCCACCGCAGGCCGATGCCGCGTGGTTGGGTGAGGCCGGCCCCGGACCGTCCTATCTGGACGAAGGCTCAGGCGGTCCTGAGAACGACTTCACCAACCGCAATACGACCTTCATGACCTGGAACTTGATGCACCTCGCCCGCATGATCAAGGATGCCGGCGGCATTCCCGCGCACGGTAATCAACGCTCCGAGTGGGACGCTGGCTGCCGTTTCGACTTCCAGAACCCGGACTATCGATAGATTCGCCCGAACAGGCTGACGGTATAAGAGCGGCCCCCAGCGGCTCGTCGCTGGGAAGGACCTCGAACATCAGCGCGAACAGGGCCGGGCCGATCAGCACTTGCGGCAGCTCGTTGACTGCGGTGCGCCTGAACTCGCCCCGTTCGACGCCGCATTCCAGCAGGCGGCTCAGCGCGCGAATGCCCCTGGACGCGACGTTTTCCCAGAAATACTCGACTCGGTCTGTCGCCGCCGCGCTTCGAGTGGGTCATAATCCGCCACCATGTTTACCTATCTGGATCCGGCGGTACGCGCCAGGCTCATCGCGCAGGGCCGGCTCGTCAGGATCGACCGCGACGGCAATCGGGTCGCCGAGGTCGACACCGGCGCAATGCGGCCGCTGATCAGTATCCTCGGCCCCATTCCCTTGCCGCTCGCGATCGGTGGGCGACAAATCGATGTGACCTGGCACGCCTGCGTGCGCAACACCGAGCTGACCAAGCTCGAAGAGCTTGCCGAGCAGTTGAGGGAACAGAACGGCCAACAGCTTTTTGCGACGCTTGCCTCGTCGATGGCCGTGAACAGCGTTCTGATCATCGGCGAGCCGGAAGCCTGGCAAAATCCGCTGGTCCGGGTGCACTCGAGCTGTCAGACCGGCGACGTGTTCGGTTCCCAGCGATGCGAGTGCGGCCCGCAGTTGCACGCCGCCATCGAGAACATCGCGGAAGATAAAGAAGGCGGCATGCTGATTTACATGGCCGGGCACGAAGGCCGCGGCATCGGGCTTTGGGCCAAGGCCGCGACCTACCTGTTGCAGGATGCGGGCGAAGATACCTACCAGGCGAACCGTACCCTCGGCCTGCCCGACGACTCGCGCGATTTCAGCGATGCGGCCACGCTCATTCGCTATTTCTATCGTGACGGACCGTTGCGGCTGATGACCAACAATCCGAAGAAACTCGAAGACCTGGCCGATCACGGACTGTCCGAGGTCGTCCCGGTCAAACACCTGGCCGGCATTACCGACGCCAACCGGCGTTATCTCGAGGCCAAACGCGAGTGGGGTCACCGGATCGATCCAGAGGATGTTGCCTGAGTGCGATTTCTGGCGTCGTGTTAACAGGCCCGGGTGGAACGGGTCGCGACGGCGCCTGTCCCGGTGTGCAAACGCGTCGATCGGAAGCTGCGATACTGCGGCTATTTGCCGCTATTGCCGCCAGAGCCTCAGGTTTTTCGGCGGCCGTTCGAAGTTCGAGCGAAACGGATTGATGTCGATGCCGCCGCGGCGCTGGTAACGCGCATAAACGCTCAGCCCTTCCGGCCGGCAGCGCTCCAGGATGTCCATGAACATCCTTTCCACGCAAGCTTCGTGATAGTCCGCGTGCCGGCGGTAGGAAACCACGTAACGCAGCAGGCTTTCGCGTTCGATCCGCGCTCCGGCGTAGCTGATCAAAACACCGGCGAGGTCGGGCTGGCCGGTGACCGGACAGAGGCTTCTCAGCAGGTTGGAATACAGGTCCTCACGGACGAACTCGCCGGCGTCGACCCGCAGCAGATCCGGGTCGACATCGTAAACATCGCAGCCGACATCGATCCCGTCCAGGCATTCGCCGGGCATCCTGCGCGTGCGTTGGCCATCGGTCTGCCGCGGCGGCCGCAGTTTGAGCCCGATCTCGGTATCGAGCACGGCTTCGAGATCGTCCACGAGTACCGCCGCCAGGTGTTCGGGGGTGTCGTAACGGGTCATCGCGAGTGAGCCCAGATAGAGCTTGAGGGACTTCGACTCGACGATCTGCCGGGAATCGGCGGGTACGACGATTTCTGCGGTGGCCGTCTGGGGCCTGCCGTCGGGACCGAGCCAGCTCAGGTCCCACAGGTTCCAGACGTCGACGCCGAAAAACGGCAGCGCATCGCCGACACCCAGGCGCTGGCGAGTCACCGATCTTTTGATTGGGAACAGCAAATCCGGGGCGTATTCGACGGGATACGCCAGCGCTTTACCGAGCGGGGATTCGGTCGTCAGGGGCTCAATCTCGCAACGCCAGCATTGATTGTACGTGACCGTCGCACGCCGCGGAACCGCGGATGGCCACTACCGGGGGGACGTCCGACGGCGTGTTCATGACCGGCGGCAAGCCTCGGCACCGGCTTACTCCGACCCGCTTACTCCAGGCCGAGGATCAGATCCCAGTGGGGCTTCTCGACCGGCGTGATCGACAGGCGGTTGCCCTTGCGGGTCAGGATCATTCCGTCGAGCCCGGGATGCGCTCTCAATTCCGCGAGCGTTATCGTACGTTTCAGCTTGCGTACGAACTCGACGTCGACCAGCATCCAGCGCGGCGAATCCTCGCTGCTCTTCGGGTCGTAGTATCGGGACTCCGGATCGAACTGGGTCGGGTCCGGGTACGCCTCGCTCGCGACTTTGGCGATGCCGACGATACCGGGCTCCTTGCAGTTGGAATGATAAAAGAACACCGGGTCGCCGATACGCATGTCGTCCCGCATCATGTTGCGTGCCTGGTAGTTGCGGACACCGTCCCAGGGTTCGCGGCCGTCACGCTCGAGATCGTCGATGCCGTACACGTCCGGTTCGGACTTCATTAGCCAATATGTCATGATTTCAGAGAGTTGCTAGAGAGTTGCCATAGAGTTGCGATTGAAAAAGCCGGTGCCCGGATCGCCACGGCCACGGCGTGGCGCAGTCGTTTCGTCGCGGGTTCCGACCCGCATTGTATGACAAGTTCCCGGGTACGCGGCGAAGTATGCTGTGATAGCATTGGCGCCAGCGGGGCAAGGATTGCCGGGCACCGAGCAAAAAACCGGGCGCCATTCGCAGGGGACTACGGATACATGTCAAACGTGCTGGCGAACATCCTCGGCGCATCACCGGTGATGCCGCTTGAAAAACACATCGATGTCGCCTGTCGCTGCGCCGAGCAACTCGCACCGCTGTTCGCTGCCGCAAACCGCGGCGACTGGGGCGCGGCCGAAAAAGCCGCGGCCGATATCGAAGCCCTCGAACACGAGGCCGACGATCTCAAAAAAGAGATCCGGCTACATCTTCCCAAAAGCCTGTTCATGCCGGTACCGCGCCAGGACCTGCTGGAGTTGCTGCTGGTCCAGGACCGAATCGCCAACCGCGCTCGCGACATCGCAGGCCTGGTGATGATTCGCCGGATTCAGATGCCGGCCTCGATCGCGGACGACTTTCTCGACTTCGTCGATCGTGTCATCGATGCCGCCAAACAGGCGAGAAAGAGCGTACGCGAGCTCGACGAGTTGTTCACCGCCGGTTTTCGCGGCGCCGAAGTCGATCTCGTGGCCGGCATGATCGAGGAGCTCGATCGGATAGAAACCGATACGGATGCCCGCCAGTTCGAGCTCGGCAAAGCCCTGTTCGAGATCGAGGCCACATTGAACCCGGTCGACGCGGTATTCCTGCACCGGGTCATCGAATTGACGGGCGACGTCGCCGACATGGCGGAGCGGGTCGGCCGCCGTCTCGAGCTGCTGCTTTCCGACTAGTGTCCTATCCCGCAAATCACTGACCTAACTCAGCGCGTCTACCGATAAGAACAAACATAAAACCAACGCTCGAAGAGTAGTTCTCGATGGAAGCCCAGATCGTCTACATCGGCCTTGCCGCCGCGTTCGGCCTGTTCATGGCCTGGGGCATCGGCGCCAACGACGTCGCCAACGCGATGGCGACATCGGTCGGCTCCAAGGCCCTGACGATCAAGCAGGCGATTCTCGTCGCCGCCGTGTTCGAGTTCCTCGGCGCGGTGCTGGCGGGCGGCGCGGTGACCTCGACGATACGCAAGGGTATCGTCGACGCCGACCTGTTGTCCGGCTCGCCCGAGCTGCTGGTTTACGGGATGCTGGCTTCGCTGCTGGCCGCCGGCACCTGGCTTTTGATCGCCTCGCACCGGGGCTGGCCGGTTTCGACCACCCATTCCATCGTCGGCGCGATCGTCGGCTTCGCCGCCGTCGGTATCGGCATGGAGGCGGTGAAGTGGGACCAGGTCGGTACCATCGTGGCGAGCTGGGTCGTATCGCCGCTGACGGCCGGCTTCATCGCCTTTCTGCTGTATCAAAGCGTGTTGTGGCTGGTGTTGCAGCACGAGGACCCGCTGGCCAGGGCCAAGCGCTGGGTGCCGGTCTACATTTTCTTCGCCGCCTTCACGATTACGCTGGTGACGATACTCAAGGGCTTAAAGCATGTGGGCCTCGAGATCAGCGTGCGTGACAGTTACCTGCTGGCTGTTGCGATCGCCACCGGCATCGCCGCCGTAGGCGCCTATTTCATCCGGCAAATCGAGCCGGACCCCAAGGCCGAGAAAGAGCAGCACTTCCACACGGTGGAGCGGGTCTTCGGCGTGCTGATGGTGATCACGGCATGCTCGATGGCCTTCGCGCACGGTTCCAACGATGTCGCCAATGCCATCGGACCGCTGGCAGCCGTGGTCAGCGTCGCGCATACCGGGGCGGTTTCCGCACAATCCGCGCTGCCGCTATGGGTGCTGATGCTGGGCGGCATGGGTATCGTGATCGGCCTTGCAAGCTTCGGCCGCCATGTGATTGCGACGGTGGGCCGGAAGATCACGCAACTGACCCCCAGCCGCGGCTTTGCCGCCGAGTTGGCCGCGGCGACCACGATCGTGATCGCCTCCGGCACCGGACTGCCGGTCTCGACCACGCATACCCTCGTCGGCGCCGTGCTCGGCGTCGGCCTCGCGCGCGGTATCGAGGCGATCGATCTCAGGGTGGTGGCCCGTGTTTTCGTGTCCTGGGTCGTCACGATACCGGCCGGCGCGATCCTTGCGATCCTGTTCTTTTTCGTCTTCAAGTCCGTGCTGCCCTGATACGATGCCCGTTCCCATCAAGTACGCGACAAGTGCGCGACAGATACGCGACCATTAGACAGGCGACTATGAAGCACAGGACTGCAACAATCGTCATCACCGCGCTGCTGGCGGCGATGCCCGCGAGCGCGCAAGAGCCGGTCATTCGCTACCAGGACCTGCGGCATCCGGTCTTCGGTCCGGCCGGCATGGTGGCCGCGCAAAACGCAATCGCCGCGGAGGTGGGCGCCGATATCCTGGCCGGGGGCGGCAACGCCGTGGATGCGGCCGTGGCCGTGGGTTTTGCCTTGGCCGTGACTTTGCCGCGGGCCGGCAACATCGGCGGCGGCGGGTTCATGCTGGTCTACGACGCGGATCACGATCGCAGCGTCGCCATCGACTACCGCGAGATGGCGCCGGCCGGGGCGACGCGTGACATGTTCCTGGATGCCGACGGCAACGTCGACCAGAACCTGTCGCGTTTCAGCCATTTGTCGGCGGGCGTGCCCGGCACCGTGGCCGGACTGTGGCTTGCGCACGAGCGCTTTGGACGATTGCCGTGGCGGCGTTTGCTCGAGCCCGCGATCCGCCTCGCGCACGACGGTTTCCCGGTCAATCACGATCTCGCCGGCCTGCTCACGTTCAGGCAGGAGCGCCTGTGCCGGCAGGCCGCCGCCTGTGCGTATCTCTACAAACAGGGGGGCGAGCCCTACCGGGCCGGTGAGTTGCTGGTACAGACCGATCTCGCGGAAACCCTCGAATTGATTGCTGAAGACGGTCCCGATGCGTTTTATCGCGGCAGGATCGCCGAACAGATCGTCTCGGAGATGCAACGCGGCGGCGGACTGATCGACGCGGAGTCGCTCGCGGCCTATCGTGCGGTGCTGCGCGAGCCGGTCGTCGGCAGTTACCGCGGCGTGGACATCGTCACGATGCCGCCGCCGAGCTCCGGCGGCGTGCACCTGGTGCAGATGCTCAACGTGCTGGAACGCTTCGATGTGGCGGCGATGGGCGCCGGCAGCGCCGACGCCTTGCACCTGCTCGCCGAAGCCGCGCGGCTGGCATTTGCCGACCGCAGCAAGCACCTCGGCGATCCCGACTACTTCGACGTACCCGTCGACTGGCTCGTCGGCAAGGAATACGGCGCGATGCTGGCGGGCCGTATCGACATGGGACGGGCGACGCCCTCCGCCGAGGTCGCCCCGGGCGTTGCGCCGCGCGCCGAGAGTGAAGATACGACACACTATTCGGTCATCGATGCGGACGGCAATGTGGTGTCGAATACCTATACCTTGAATTTCTCGTTCGGCTCGGGTATTGCCGTCGCCGGAGCCGGTTTTTTCCTGAACAACGAAATGGACGACTTCGTCGCCAAACCCGGGGTCCCGAACGCCTTCGGCCTTTTGGGCGGCGAAGCCAACGCGATCGAGACCGGCAAACGGCCGTTGAGCTCGATGACGCCGACGATCGTATTCAGGGGTGGCGAACCCTGGTTCGCCACCGGCAGTCCGGGCGGCAGCCGGATCATCACGACCGTCCTGCAGATGATCGTCAACGTGATCGATCACGACATGAACATTGCCGAGGCATCCGCCGCGCCGCGCATGCATCATCAGTGGCATCCCGACAGGCTGCAGCTCGAGGACGGTTTCAGTCCGGACACGATCCGGATTCTCGAGACGCGCGGCCACGAGATCGCGAGTTCCCAGTTCTCGATGGGCAGCCTGCAGACGGTATCGCTGCGCGACGGGGTATTCCGCGGCGCGTCCGACCCCCGCAGGCCGAACGCGGCCAGTATCGCCCCCCGAGCGGCGGTTGCCGATGATTGAAGGCCGCCGGCCGTACCTCACGCTGCTGGCGCTTTGCTTGCCCGCCGTTTCCACGGCAATGGAGATCGGCGTTCCGGATCCGGCCCTGACCGGCGTGCCGGTCGAGATCGTCGTCAGCGAGGTTCCCGCCGGCGCGCAAGTCGAGCTCGGACTCGGCGAACGGCGTTATCGGGCGGTCGCCGACGAGGCCGGTGTCAGCCTGTTCGAAGTGCCGCCGATCGCCGAAGCCGGCAGAACCACCGTAACCGCCGTTGCGGACGGCCGGTCGGCCAGCGCGGAGTTGCGCGTATTACCCGGCTGGGTTTCGCTGCTGCCGGCTTTTGCAGCGATTGTGATTGCACTCGCGATACGCAATGTCGTGCCGGCGCTCCTGGCCGGCTTGTGGTTGGGCGCGACCGCGCTGAACACATTCACGCCCACCGGCGCCGGCAAGGGCTTGCTCGACGTCTTCCAGGTCTTCGTCACCGGGGCCGTGGCCGATGCCGATCACGCGGCGATCATCCTGTTCACGATGATGACCGGCGGCATGGTCGGCATCATCACCCGCAACGGCGGTATGCTCAGTATCGTCCGGCACGTCGTCAGCCGCGCGAAAACGGCGGTCGGCGGTCAGCTTGCGGTCTGGCTGATGGGATTGATGATTTTTTTCGACGATTATGCGAACACGCTGGTCGTCGGTAACACGGCGAGGCCGATCACCGATCATCTGAAGATCTCCCGGGAGAAGCTCGCCTATATCGTCGATTCGACGGCGGCGCCGGTTGCAAGCATTGCACTGGCCACGACGTGGATCGGTTACGAGGTCAGCCTGATCGAGGGCGCCCTGGCCGGGATCGACGAGCTGGCCGGCATTCCCGCCTACAGCCTGTTCCTGAACTCGATCCCCTACAGCTTCTACCCGATACTGGCGATCGTCTTCGTTTGCGCCGTGGCCTGGTCGGGCCGCGACATGGGCCCGATGCTGCGCGCCGAGCTTCGGGCGCGCCGCAATCCGGTCTCGGCGCTCGAGCCGGCTTCGGGCAGCGTCGAGGGCGACATGCTGAAGGCCAAACCGGATGCGCCGCCGCGCGCTATCAACGCCCTCCTGCCTATCGGCGTCATGATCGTCGCGCTGGGCGCCGGCCTCTATGCGACCGGCAGCGGCGACACGCTGACCGATATCATCGGTTCGGCGGACCCTTACAAGGCGATGATGTGGGCCTCGTTCATCGGTGTATTGACCGCGGCATTCATGACCGTCGCGCAGGGCATACTGGATGCGCACGAGACGGTCGATGCCTGGTACGGCGGCGCGCGCGCGACCTTGTTCGGCATGATCGTGCTGGTCCTGGCCTGGGCGATGGCCGCGGTGACCAACGACCTGAACGCGAAAGGGTATCTGATCTCGATACTCGGCGACTCGCTGCCGGCGGCGCTGGTGCCGGTCGCCGTTTTCATGCTCGCCGCCGTCACGGCGTTCGCGACCGGCACCAGTTGGGGCACGATGGGCATACTGGTGCCGCTGGTCGTGCCGCTGGCCTGGGCGATCATGAGTACCAGCGGCATGGGCGGCGCCGGCGACATGCACATCCTGTATTCGTCGATCGCCTGTTGCCTGGCGGGTGCGGTCTGGGGCGATCATTGTTCGCCGATCTCCGACACGACCGTGCTGTCTTCGATCGCCAGTGGTTGTAACCACATCGAGCATGTCCGCACCCAGCTACCGTACGCACTCCTGGTCGGCCTGGTCGCTGTCGTGCTGGGTACGATTCCCGGCGGCTTCGGCGTGCCACCCTGGCTTTCTCTCGTCGCCGGGGTCGCCGTGTTGCTCATCGTGCTGCGTTTGTTCGGTCGTCGAGCGGACGCTGCCGCCCGATGAGCACCGACCGACTGTTGGATTTCTTCGCTGCGCGCCGGGACCGCGGCGCTTCGCTGGCGATGGTCACGGTGTACGAAACCGAAGGATCCACCTACAGCAAGGCGGGTGCGCGCATGTTGATCGGCGACGACGGCGTTTTTCACGGCATGTTGTCGGGCGGTTGCCTGGAGGGCGATCTCGCGGTACGCGCGGCAGCGGTGATCGAGAGCGGCCGGGCTCAGACGGTCAGTTACGATCTCGCCCGGGACGACGACGAGTTATGGGGCATGGGCGTCGGCTGCGACGGCCTGATCCGCGTTTTCCTGCAGCCGCTGGCGCCGGGGAGCGCGTATGAGCCGTTCGCAAGCATCGCGGCGGTACTGGCCGGCGAATCGGAGGCGGAATCGGCAACGGTCATCATGTCCGAGCACGCGGAGCTCGCGCCCGGCGCGACGGCGATTCGCCGGGACGGCGCCTGCCGGAGTTTCGGTGTGGACCGAAGGCTGTCCGGAGCGTTGGAGCGGCTATTCGACGCGCCGGCGGCAAGCCGCGAGTCCCGGCTGGTCGAAACCACGATCGAATCGGCAGACCTGCGGATACTGCGAAGCCCGATTACGCCGCCGCCGCGCCTGCTGGTCTTGGGCGCCGGGCTGGATGCCGAGCCGGTGGTTCGTTTTGCCGACGAGCTCGGCTGGCGTGTCACCGTGGCGGACCATCGTCCGGCTTATCTCGAGGCCGGAGATTTCAGCCGGGCGCAGGCTTGCCTGTGCGTGCCCGCGGCGGCGCTTGCCGGACGTGTCGATCTGTCGAGATTCGACTTCGCCATCGTGATGAGCCATCACCTGGTCAGCGATCGCAGTTATCTTGCGCAGCTCGCCGCGAGTCCGGTGGCTTACGTCGGATTGCTAGGGCCGCCGGCGCGGCGCGAGCGGCTCGAATCCGAGATCGGTGAATCGGCGACGGCGCTCGAAGGCCGGCTGCACGGCCCGGCCGGTATCGACATCGGCGGCCGCGGTCCGGCGGCGATTGCCTTGTCGATCGTTGCGGAAATGCAGGCGTTTTTGCAGGATCGTCCGGAAAAAACGCGCGGATAATCACGTCCGCCGGCTCGTCGAGCCCGTTTTCCTCATCGAAGTCGATGCCGCTGTCACAGCGGATTTCGGGCGAAAACGCCTCGGAGAATCGTCTATCTCGAATCGTCTATCGTGAATCGTCTATCGTGAATCATCTGTCTTGGACCGACGCGGGACAGGCCGCTCCAGCGTGGCGGGTTTCGGCTTCGTACTTCAAGCCTGCCGGGCGTGTCCTATTCGATCGCTATTCGATCGCGAACATGAGGCGAACCCCGACGCGTCTCTCGACGGCCACGCCGTTCTCGACGACCGGCTCGAACTCCCACCGCTCGACGGCGCGGGTCGCGGCATTGACAAAAACGTCTTCCGGTTCGGAGTCGCGTACCGAGACCGCATCCACCGTGCCTTCACGCGTCACCGTGAAAATGACGTCGACCCAACCCGACAGGCCTCGCCGTTCGGCCGAGCGGGGGTATTTGGGCGCGACGTACTTGGTGCGGGTCAGTGCGCTGATACCGATCGGCGTCTGTTCTCGTGACGGTTCCGACCGGGACGCGGCCACGCCGGCTGGTTCGGGCCCGAACGCCGGCGAACCCGCCGGATTCGTTCCCGTATTGCCGGCCTGTCCGGCCGCCGCCGACGGCGACGCGGTTTGGCCGACGGTCGACGGCACCGATTGGCCGTCTCCGGCGACTCCGGTGGTATCCTCGGCCGCCGGCGCCTGCGGACCGGCGCCGGTTGCGGCCGGCTCCCCGGCGGTGAGCGTAGCCTGCACGGCCGCCTCCTGCTCCGCGCTCAAGCGTTCGGCGGCGCGCAGGTCCTCGGCATCACGCGCAGCGGCGGCCTGGCGTTCGGCTTCCGCCTGCCGGCGCTGTTCGACGACACGCCGGCGCGCATCCTTCAGCGCCGTGCCGGAAGCCGCGAGCGCCGCGCTGGAAGGATCGACGCGCCGCGCTTCCGCGAGTATGGCTTCGGCCGCCGCGAAATTGCCCGCGTCGATTTCAGCGCGGGCCTGCAAGACCAGCTTACTCACCACTGCCGTCAGTCCCTGCCGAGCAGCCGCGTTGTCGGGGTCGCTGCTTAGCACCAGCTCGTAGAAATAGCGGGCGTTGTCGTTGGCCGGCGCAACCAGGTTGCCTGCCTCGAGGCGTGCGTTGGCCATCTCCAGCACGCTGTCTAGCTGCCGGGCGTTGCGCGCCGACGCAAGTTCCTGTTCGACGGCCGCCAGCGCATCGGCGTCGGCCGCGTCCAAGGCACGCGCGCTCGAGATCGATCGTGCGGCGTCCTCGAAGCGTGCATCGAGAATTGCGACCCGGGCTTGATCCAGAAACGTACGAAACTGCATCTCCTGAACCTGGGCGGTCAGGAACGGCAGTCGTGGATGGCCCGGCTCGGCGAGCGACACGCGGGACAAGGCCGTGGCGGCGTCGTCGACCCGGCGTTCGAGGATCGCGGCTTCCGCCGCCGCCAGCGCCTGCGCGACCACCTCGGCGAGTTCGGCATCGATTGCCGTATTGCCGGGATCGGCTGCCGCGGCCTGGAGGTAGAGCTCGATTGCATTGTCCTCGGGCGGGTCGACTATCCGGCCCGAATCGCGGGCGCGTCGGGCGTCGTCGAGCCAGGCGTCGACCGTGCTTGTGGCGGCGGCCGGGGGATCGGTCTCGGTAATCGCTGGTGCTCGGTCGGTCGCGGGAGCGGCCGTTTCGACCGGCGGCCGCTCGGTCGGCGTTTCGACCGGCTGGCCGCTGCCGCCGAACAGCCAGAAACCCGCGGCGGCAAGCGTTGCCAATCCCAGCGCCCCGGCACCTAACCACATCGGCCGTAGCGACGTTCCGGCACCGGTGCCGTCGCTGCCGTAAGCGGCCGCGGGTCCTGGTTGGCTGTCGGCGGCCTTGTCCGGGCTGTCCGGGACGGAATCCCCGGCCGACGTGACGGTACCCGTCGTCGTTTCGTCAGAACGCATGTCGCTGTCCCCGGAAGCGCCGGGCAGGCCCTCCGTAACCGGTGAATCGGCGACATTCTGCGCGGCTTTGGCAGCCGGCTTTTCAGGCTGCGCGGCAGGAACGGGCTTGGCCTTGGGTCTCGCCGCGGCTCCGGGTTTGCCGGGGAGCCTGAAGGCGGAATCCGGCGCTTCGAGGTGATATTTGACCGAAGCCTCGATGGCCAGCCGGGCGCGGCCCGGTGAAACCGGCTTGAGCAAGAAACGATACACCTTGCCGCGGTTGATCAGATCCATCAGCATCTCGCCGTCGTCCCGCCGGCCGGCGACGATGGAAACGAGCCGCGGCTTGAGTCCGCGGAGATGGTGGGTCAGCTTTTCGACCTTGTCGATCTTTGCGACGATCATGCCGGCATCGACCACCGCAACGCCGACCTTCTTGTTCTTGACGGCGTCTTCCGCCTGCCTGAGCGTACTCGCGTGATGCACGTTGTGCAGGCCGCGCGCAGATTCCTTGACGGTCTCCAGGAACGCTTCGTCCTTGGTCAGTACCAGGACGTCGATGTCCTGCGCACCGGGCGATACCGGCGCCGCGGCCGCCTGGGGGTCCAGCGCCGGAAGGCGTGCGCTACCGTCCGAGATGATGCTCGAGCCGTGCTCGGAGGTTTCCATGACGATGTGCTGCGACGCAGTCACGTCGACCGCGGTATCGTTTGCGGACTCGGCCAGGGCCATCAGCCGCATCTGCTGTGTCGCGCTGTCGACCAGCTTGCCCAGGTCTTTGGCGGTAACCCGTCCGCGAACGACCTGAAAAATCTCCTTGTCCCCGACCAGCGCCTCGAGTCCCGGGTCCTTGCGGCCGGCGAGCAGGATACCGATGGTTTCCGGCGAGCGCCGTTTGGCTTCCCGCAGGGCCTCGACGCCGCTCATGCCGGGCAGGTCCTGTGCCGATACGATGACGTGGATCGGCGTTTCGCCGAGGGTGTTCAGCGCTTCGGTTCCGCTGGTTGCGTAATGTACCGTGTAGCGGTCGTTGAAGCCGGCACTCAGGTTCTCGAGGGTGCTCTGCTCGCTATGGAGCAGCAGGACTTGCGTTTTGAAGTGTTCCCGCGGCACCTTGAGTTTCTCCCGGAATGTTATGTCGAAACGCGCGTACGGTTCTCCGCGCAGGCAAGTATAGCTCCGCCGTCTGTCGGCGATGCCGCAGCCTGCAAGCAGATATCCGATTCTGTGACATGCAGCACAGTCGGGATGCCGCGTGGCTCACGTTTGCCGTCTTGGCCGCTGGCGCCCCGTCGACGGGATTTCAGCCGTTACGATTCACGAGGCCGTTGGCGGTCCGCCGCCTTCAGGCGGCGCGGCTGTGGCTGGCGGCTTCCTGCTCGAGGCTCGCGACCGCTTCGTCTAGCGCAATCACGCGTTGTTGCTTGGACCCCAGGCGCCGCACGGCCACCTGGCGATTGTCGACCTCACGCCGGCCGACCGCCAGCAAGGCCGGAACCTTGGCGATGCTGTGTTCACGAACTTTGTAGGAGATCTTCTCGTTACGCAGATCGGCCTCGGCGCGCAGTCCGGCGGCCTTCAACATCGTGGCAACCTCGACGGCATAGTCGTCCGCTTCGGAGGTGATCGTCAGCACTTTGACCTGCGTCGGTGCGAGCCAAAGCGGCAGGTTACCGGCATGGTGCTCGATCAGGATGCCGATGAAACGCTCCAGCGAGCCGAAGATGGCCCGGTGCAACATGACCGGGACGTGTTTGTCGCCATCCTCGCCGATGTAGGTGGCGCCCAGCCGGCCCGGCATGTTCAGGTCCACCTGCAGCGTGCCGCATTGCCATTGGCGGCCGATCGCATCGCGCAAGACGAACTCGAGCTTGGGGCCGTAGAATGCACCTTCGCCCGGGTTGTGGCTGTAGTCGAGTCCGGCAAGCTCGAGCGCCTTGACCAGGGCGGCTTCGGCCTGGTCCCAGACCGCGTCCTCGCCCACCCGTACTTCCGGGCGATCGGCGAACTTGATCAGCACGTCGTCGAAGCCGAAGTCCCTGTAGATGCCGAGGATCAGCTCGCAGACCGCGATCGATTCGTCGGTGATCTGCTCGGCCGTGCAGAACACGTGCGCGTCGTCCTGCGTGAAGGCGCGCACGCGCATCATGCCGTGCAGGGCGCCCGAGGGTTCGTAACGATGGCACTTGCCGAACTCGGCGAGCCGGACGGGCAGCTCGCGGTAACTCGTGATCCCCTGTTTGAAGACCTGCACGTGGCCGGGGCAGTTCATCGGTTTGATGGCGTATTGCCGGCCGTCCACGGTTTCGGTCGTGTACATGTTGTCGCCGAAGGACTGCCAGTGGCCGGAGGCTTCCCACAAGGACCGGTCCATCATCTCGGGTGTGTTGATCTCGCGGTAACCGGCGGCATTCTGTTGCCTGCGCATGAACTCGATCAGGCTCTGGAACAGGCTCCAGCCTTTCGGGTGCCAGAACACGGCGCCCGGCGCCTCTTCCTGGAAGTGGAACAGGTCCATGATCCGGCCGAGCCGCCGGTGGTCGCGTTTCTCGGCCTCCTCGAGCCTATGCAGGTACTGGCGAAGCTGTTTGTCGTTCGCCCAGGCGGTGCCGTAGACGCGCTGCAGCATCTCGTTGTTCGAATCGCCGCGCCAATAAGCGCCCGACACATGGGTGAGCTTGAAGGCCTTGCCGAGCTTGCCGGTGGACGGCAGGTGGGGACCCCGGCAAAGGTCGATGAAATCGCCCTGGCGATACAAGGTGATAGGCTCGCCGTCGGGAATGTCGGCGATGATTTCGGCCTTGTATTCCTCGCCGATGCCGCGAAAGAACTCGACAGCCTCGTCGCGGTCCCAGACTTCCCGCAGGATGGTTTCGTCGCGATCGACGATTTCCTTCATGCGCCGTTCGATGACGGCCAGGTCGTCGTCGGTGAACGGTTCCTCGCGGGCAAAATCGTAGTAAAACCCGTTCTCGATGGCGGGCCCGATCGTCACCTGGGTTTCCGGCCAGAGCTCCTTGACGGCCTCGGCCAGCACGTGCGCCGCGTCGTGGCGCAGCAGCTCGAGGCCGTCCTCGCTGTCGCGGGTGACGACCTCGACCCGGGCGTCGGCGTCGATCTCTCGAGTCAGGTCCCAGGCGTCTCCATCGACCTGTACGGCCACGGCGCTTTTCGCCAGGCCCTTGCCGATACCGGCGGCAATCTCGGCTCCGTTCGTGGCGGCGTCGAAGCGCCGTTCGGAGCCGTCGGGCAGGGTGATCGTTGGCATGGTGTTCTATCGATTGCGGACTGAGCCGTCGGCATGGTCTATGGAAACGCATTAGTCTACAGGGTGCGTTGTCGGTGCCCAAGCCCGATGCTGCCTGCGCGGTAGGATGCTTGATCTTCTCCGGCGCCAGGGCGCGTAATGTTCCAAGTCTACCTTGTGCCGGTCAAGCCGATACCATAGTGGTCCAGCAGTGCACCAAGCTTTTTGGGGTCATCGATCAACGATACTGTGGAAACCCGCTCGAACGGCGATGCCGTACGCTCGAACAGCGCCAGGCATTTCTCGTCGTCATCATGTCGGGCGCGATAGGCAACGCCGTCCGGATCGTCGGGATGCGTGTGCAGGGCGGCTGACCAGAATTGCGTAATCGCATGCGGTCCCTGTGTTACAGCCGCCGTGGCGCCCATTTTCGATAAGCCAGGACCGTAGAGGCGTACCGGACGCAGCGTTTCCGTAACGCGTAACTCGGTTACGGACCTTGCAGCCAAGTCCCGCCAGTCGATCAGGGTCGCGCCGGGACGTCGCAGAAACGTTTCGGCGAAAGCTGCGCGTAGCGAAAGCCCGAGATAACAAACGCCGTAACCCCGGTCGGGCGCGTCGAACCGATTGACGCCGGTCCGGCCATAGAAAAGTGCCGCGTTTTCCGTTCGGTGAATGCGGTAGAGCAGGCGTCGCCTGTTGACCGTGACCGTTACGACAGCTCTGCGACCAAAGTCCTCCGGCGGCAACGGCGGCGTCCGGGCCGCAGGCATCAGGGCGCTCCGTGTTCACCATATCGGCTGGCGGCGGCGACGGTTTCATCGATACGGCCTTCTTTAAGCGCATCAATCGGGCGTGTGCCTAGCCCTGCGTCCTCACCCATCAGAAACGACAGCCTGCTCCACTCGCTATCCACGTGCAGCGCCGCCAGTGTTTCTTTCAGACCCTTGACGATCCGCCCCTCTTTGACCTGTATGTACGGGTACATGAATTTCTCGCCCACTGGCACGCCCAGATTGGCGCCTGCACGTCGGCCCTTGTTCACCGCTTGAGGCGTGACGCCCAACGCTTCGGCGAACTGGCTGCTGGTCAGTCCGTCGGCTGCCGCCAGCAGCTCCTTTTGCATCTTTGCGCCGCGCAGCTTCGCTTCCGCCAGCGGGTCGTCCTTCAGCTCGCCGAGTAATCCGGCATTGAGCGCTCTCAACAAGACTTCAGCGTCCGTCCCGGCTTCGGCGAATTCCGCCAGGCGTTTCACGGAGGTGGAAGCGGCGATTTTTTCCAGCGCCCGTTGGCCTCGTTTCAGGAATACCTCTGCCACTTTTCGTGTGGCGGCGGTCTTGGGCGAGGGTGGTCCGCCGAACCGTCCGGAGTTTTCCCGCGGTGGGGAAGTCATGAGATTGTCCATAAGTTTCCGATATCAGTAAAGAGTATAGTAAGAAACTTTAGAAACCTCAATACGAGGTAGAGAGCCCTCATGATAAGGCGTTCGAACATCAGCGGGTCAGGCGTTACCGGCTAAAGCAGTCAGAAATGGGCCGTATCGTGTGTGCGACGCAATTCCTCGCAGCGATCGCTTAGAATAGCCGCCGCATCCGAGCCGACAGCCACAAGCATGAACGACGCCGAGCCGCGCGACTTTATCCGCCAGATCATCCACGACGACCTCGAGTCCGGCAAACACGCCGAGATCGTGACGCGGTTTCCGCCGGAGCCAAACGGTTACCTGCACATCGGGCACGTCATGTCGATCTGCCTCAATTTCGGTGTCGCGGAGGAGACCGACGGCCGTACCTACCTGCGTTACGACGACACCAATCCGGGTAAGGAGGATGAGGAATACGTCGAGGCCATCGAACGCGACGTCCGCTGGCTGGGTTTCGATTGGGGCGATCGTTTGACGCACGCTTCGGACTACTTCGAACGGCTCTACGAGGATGCCGAGACATTGATCCGGAAAGGTCTGGCGTATGTGGACAGCCTCAGCGCCGACGAGATCCGGGCCTATCGTGGCAGCTTGACCGAAGCCGGCCGAAACAGCCCCCACCGGGACCGGTCGGTCGAAGAGAACCTCGGCCTGTTCCGCCGCATGCGCGCGGGAGCGTTCGGCGACGGCGAGCATGTGTTGCGCGCAAAGATCGACATGGCGTCGCCTAACATGAACCTGCGCGACCCGACCTTGTACCGCATCCGGCACGTCCCGCATCAACACACCGGCGATACCTGGTGCATCTACCCGATGTACGACTTCGCGCACACCTTGTCGGATGCCTACGAGGCGATCACTCATTCGTTGTGCACGCTGGAATTCGAGGACCACCGGCCGCTTTACGATTGGCTGCTCGAGCAGCTCGAACCGCCGCACCGCCCGCGGCAGATCGAGTTCTCGCGCCTGAATCTCGCCTATACGATTACCAGCAAACGCAAGCTTGCCGCACTGATCGAAAACCACGAGGTCAGCGGCTGGGACGATCCGCGCATGCCGACGATTGCCGGCATGCGTCGCCGTGGATATCCGGCCGCGGCTTTACGCGATTTCGTCAAACGCGGCGGCGTCACCAAGAAAGACAAGCTCATCGAAATGGGTGTGCTGGAAAACAGCGTTCGCGAGGTCCTGGGCGAGCGCGCCGAGCGGCGCATGGCGGTGCTGCGCCCGCTGAAAGTCGTGCTGACGAACTATCCCGGGGACAAAACCGAAACGCTCGAAGCGATGAACCATCCGAACCGCCCCGAGCTCGGCGTCCGCGAAGTGCCGTTCACGCGTGAGCTCTACATCGAACACGACGACTTCATGGAAGACGCGCCGCGGAAGTTCTTCCGTCTCAAACCCGGCGGTGAGGTGCGCCTCAGAAGCGCCTACATCATCCGCTGCGACGAGGTGATCAAGGACGGGCAGCAGAATGTCGTCGAGCTTCGATGCAGTTACGACCCGGAGACCCGCAGCGGCACCGGCACCAGCGACCGCAAGGTCAAGGGGACGATCCACTGGGTGTCGGCGGTGCACGGCGTACATGCCCCGGTTCGCTTGTACGACCGGCTGTTTACCTTACCCGATCCGAACGCCGTCGAGGATTTCCGCGCCGCGTTGAATCCCGATTCCCTGGAAGTCGTGGACGCCGTGCTGGAGCCTTCGCTTACTGCCTTGTCGCCGGGCGAGGCCGTGCAGTTCGAACGTCTCGGTTACTTCTGTCCCGACGAGCGGGACAGCTCACCGCAAAAACCCGTCTTCAATCGCATCGTCACACTGCGCGACTCCTGGGCGAAGATAGAAAAACAAGCGATGCAGGAGCGGGGCTGACCTAACTCGGGCTGTTATTGCACGAAAAGGCCGGAAATACAGGTTTTCTACCAAGCCAACTCCGAGTATCCAATACACAAGGTGTTCGTGAAGGCGGATGAGGTTACGAAACTTGTTAACTTGGCGAACTTGTAGCTACAATGAGCCTACAGAACTCGGAGGCCACTGCTATGAGTGCCGATACCGTCGTGCGTGCACGAATCGACAGCGAAACCAAAGCGAGAGCAACCGCAGCCCTGTCCGCAATGGGACTGTCGGTGTCCGATGCCATCCGTCTGATGTTGCGCCGTGTCGCGGACGAGAAGCGGTTGCCATTCGCGGTGCAAGTACCCAATACGGCAACCGCCGAAGCCATCGAGGAGCTCGAATCCGGCGGCGGCGAGCGCCTCGATAGTGTCGAGGCGTTGTTCGCCGATTCGGACAGCTAGGGCGCTGACCCCGGTCAGATCGTCGCAGTTCAAGCGTGATGTTAAGAAGGCGGCAAAACGGGGGAAAGACCTGGACAAACTACGAACGCTAGTGAAGCTGCTCATCGAAAAACAACCGTTGCCCGAGCAGTACAGCGATCATCCCCTTATAGGGAACTGGCGCGGTTTCCGTGACGCCCATATTGAGCCTGATTGGCTGTTGATCTATCGAGTTGTCGGCGATGAATTGCGGTTGGCAAGAACGGGGAGCCACGCGGATATCTTCAAAGAATAACCCTCAACGGTGCACACCTGTTCGGTGAGTAAGTTGATGTCAGGCATACCGGCTAATCGGCTCCCTGACTTGCTCACACAAGAGAATCTCCGGAATACCCGGGGCGGTTCATGCCCGGCTTTATCTTCTGTATCGCGGGTGGGACGTCGACGTCGGGCCTACGGTCTAGGCTGAATACCCGTCGGTCACGGTAATCGGCGCGCCGCGGTCGGAGCTCAAGCCTTCGGCGGCATTACCTTCGGCCCTGGCCACCTCGACCACGCCGAAGGAGTTGATCAGCGCGAGGTAGTCCCCCGGCGTCGCGCGGCCGTAAGTTGTCCGCATGCCGATCTGGTGTCCGGCAATGTGTGCAACCGGCTCGTTGAAGGATGCGATCATTGACGAGTCGATGTCGCTGATCAGATTTCCAAAGGTGTCCACCGTAACGACGATGCCGTTGACCCGGCCATCGCCGACCGCCGGCGGGTCCAGCCAGCCCGGCACCCAGTCGGCGGCTGGCCTGCCTAAGTCCCCGGCCGTCAGCCGGCCGGAGGCGATTTCGGCGGCGACGGGCGCGAAGATGTCGCGGCCGTGAAAGGTGCTGCTCGGCGACTCGATACCCAGCCCCCGGACGACGTCCGCGCCTAGGTGGAATACCCGCGCATCGTCCGCCGCGGCGAGCAGGGGACCGAGCAGGCCGTTGTCGGGCGCGATGAAACAGTGGCCGTCGTATTCGACGATCAATATCTCGCGCTCGGTGCCGACACCCGGATCGACGATGGCGAGGTGTACGCTGCCCGGCGGAAAGTACCGGTAGGACCGTGCCACCCAGAACCCCGCCTCCGGCGGCCACTGTGCCGGAATGTCGTGGGTCAGGTCGACGATTCTCGCGGCGGGAAAACGGCCCAGGATGACCCCTTTCATGACACCGGTGAACGGTCCCTTGTGTCCGAAGTCGGTCGTGATCGTAATGACGCCGGAGGTCTGCATCGATGTATCAGGCAGGCTGCGCCGCCGCCTGGCGCGAGCGGTGTATGTACCTGGCCCAGTAGATGAACGGCGTGTCGATCAACGATATGACGATCTTGATGCCGTACTTGGTGACGCCGAGCTTGGCGGCGTTGAGGATACCGAACAGCGGCGCCCAGACGACCAGCGAAAACAGCATCGTGTCGATGAACTGCGAAGACAGCGTGGACAAGTTGTTGCGCAGCCACAGGTTGCCCTCGCCGGTCCATTTCCTGATCCGGTGGAACGCCCAGACGTCGAAGCTCTGGCTGACGATGTAGGCGAACAAGGAACCGAACACGATATTCGGCGCGAACCCGACGATTGTTTCGAAGGCTTCGTGGATTTGTCGCGAAAACTCGGCCGAGGCCGGGCGGTCGCTCGGCAGGTACATCAGTGCGAAGCTCAACATCACGACGACGATGACGCTGACGGTAAAACCCATCCATACGGCCTTGTTCGCCGCCTTGCGGCCGTAGTTCTCGGACAGCACGTCGGTCGCAAAAAAGATGCTGGAATAAAAAATGACGCCGAGGCTGGTCTCCATCCCGAAAATCACGGTGAGTTTCGGGCCCTGCAGGTTGGCGAGTATGATCGCGGTCGATATCGCCACCATCAGCCCGGCTTTGCCGAACAGCCGGAACAGCAGCACGACGAAGGCCAGGTCCAGCGCCAGTGTCGTTAGCCACAGTATCTCCTGATTGGCCGCGTAGAAGCTCGCGATGTTGTCCGGGATCATGCGGGTTCCATGCGTTTATTCCCCATGCGCTTATTCGGCGAGCCGGTCCAGGTGCCAGTCGGCATTGCCGAACATCTGGCCGATCGCCGTCAGGCGCTTGAAGTAATGGGCGATGTCGAGCTCCCAGCTCACGCCCATGCCGCCGTGCAGTTGCACGGCCTCTTCGCCGACCCGACGCCCGGCCGTCCCGACCTGGTACTTGATCGAGCTGATCGCCCGTTTGGCATCCGCGGCGCCGTCCGCTGCCAGCATGCTGGCCCAGAGCAGCAGCGAATGACTTTGCTCACAGGCGGTCAGCATGTCCACCATCCGGTGCTGTAGCGCCTGGAAACTGCCGATCGGCACGCCGAACTGCATGCGGTTCTTCGAATACTCGACGGTCTTGTCCTGCAAGGCCCGCATGATGCCCACCGCTTCGGCCGAGACGGCGAGGGTTGCATCGTCGATGACCGCATCCAGGGTCGCGAAGCCGTCGCCGGGCTCACCCAGGATAGCCGACGGCGCGAGTGCTACGCCGTCCAGCGATAGCTCGGCCGCCCGCTGGCCGTCCACGGTTGCATAAGCCTTGTAGCCGAGTCCTTCGCTCGAGGCCGGGACCGCGAACAGCGTAATGCCTTCCCGTTCGTTACGAGCGCCCGAGGTCCGTGCCGGAACGACGATCAGCTCCGCGTTTGCGCCGTTCGGCACGACGGCCTTCGAGCCGTCGAGCACGTAGTTCCCGCCCCGCAGCTCCGCCCGGGTTGCAATATCGGCGATGTCGTAACGCGCCTGAGGTTCGGTGAACGCGAGCGTGGCCTGCAGCTCACCCGCGATCATCGGCGCAAGCCAGTCATCTTTTTGTTCGGCGCTCGCCACACGCCGCAACACACCGCCTGCCAGCACCACGTTGGCGAGGTAGGGCTCGACGACCAGTCCGCGGCCGAACGCCCGCATCACGATCATCAGCTCGACCGGGCCGCCGCCGATACCGCCGTCCGCTTCGGAAAAGGGTATGCCCGTCCAACCGAGCTCCGCGAATGTCCGCCAGACGGCCGGATCGTAACCCCGGTCGCTGCCCGCATTCGCCTGCCGGGTTTCGAAGTCGTATTCGTTGTCGATGAACTTGCCGACACTGTCGGCGAGCATCGTCTGGATATCGTCGAAGGAAAAGTCCATTTCCCCTTATCCTAAAGCCCGAGCACGTGCTTGGCGACGATGTTCTTCTGAATCTCGTTGGAGCCGCCGTAGATCGACGCCTTGCGATTGTTGAAGTATTGCAGAGAGAACCGGGTTTCGGTGTCTTCGCCGACACGCTCGCCGTCGGGAAAACCGAGCACGTACTGTTCGGGTACATAGGGCAGGGCGTAATACCCCGCGGCTTCCAGGTACAGCGTGTCGATCGCCTGCTGTACTTCCGT
The DNA here is from genome assembly GCA_028279985.1 of Woeseiaceae bacterium. Classification (GTDB taxonomy): domain Bacteria; phylum Pseudomonadota; class Gammaproteobacteria; order Steroidobacterales; family Woeseiaceae; genus UBA1847. The sequence goes on along the minus strand of JANQMR010000007.1, from coordinate 92,018 downwards.
CCCCTTGATTTTCAGTATCGACGATTCGGGGCCGGGGGCCTTGCCCGATGCGACGGCCGCGAGCGTGCGAAGCTCGGTGTATTCCAGCGCCTTTAGCTCCACCTCGACGGCTGCGAGCTTGCGCATGAAGTTCCGGTCTTCGGTCAACGGCGTCGCGCCGCGTACCGCTCGCCCGGCGCGCTCGCGGAGCTTCTTCAGCCGGTATCTCGATCGCGCAACACCCGCGATGTTCGTTCGCTCGTGTTGCAGCAGGACCTTGCCGTAGGTCCAGCCGGCGCCTTCCTCTCCGACCAGATTCTCAGCCGGCACCCGCACGTTCTCGAAATGCACTTCGTTGACTTCGTGTTCGCCTTCGATCGTGATGATCGGTCTCACCGTGACGCCCGGCGTGGACATGTCCACCAGCAGGAAGCTGATGCCCTCCTGGCGGCGGGCGACGTCCGCTCTGCTGCGCGCGAGCACGAAAATCCAGTCGGCATGTTGGCCGAGGGTGGTCCAGGTCTTGGTGCCGTTGACGATGTATGCGTCGCCGTCGAACTCGGCGCGGGTTTTCAAGGATGCGAGATCGGAGCCGGCCCCCGGCTCCGAGTAACCCTGGCACCACCACACGTTGCTCTCGAGGATATCCGGCAGGAAACGGCGTTTTTGCTCGTCGTTGCCGAAGCTGTAAATCACCGGGCCGACCATGCTGAGCCCGAACGGCACGATGTCGGGTGCGTTCGCCTCGGCCATCTCGGTTGCGAACAGGTATTTCTGAACCGGCGTCCAGCCGGTGCCGCCGTATTCGACCGGCCAGTTGACGCCGGCCCATCCTTTCTCGGCCAGCAGCTTCTGGAAACGGATGTGGTCCTCGCGGTCGAGAATCACGCCCTGTTCCTGCTTGCGGCGGATGTCCTCCGGCAGCCGGTCGCGGAAGAACGCGCGCAGCTCGTCGCGAAACGCGAGCTCGTCGTCGGAGAGAGTGACGTTCATAAGAAGTCCCGAAAAACCTGGAAAAAACCTCTAAAACCCAATGCCGGCGCGGCAGGCCAGTCTGCCCGAAGCCGTCCGTTTCGGAAAGCCCCCTGTCGAGGCCTGCCGTAAGCCCTGCGGCGGGGACCGCCAGCACCGGCGGCGAATCCGTTCAAAGCGGACGCCGGATCGTGCAGAATACCCGTTATCCGATTACCGCAGCTTCCCAGCTACACCGGGTCGTGCAGAATACCGTCATGAGCGCACCGCCATTCCCCACTCGGGCCGAAGCCGCCAGCCCCCCGCCGATGCAGGACGCCCTGCAGCGGCCGTTGCACGACCTGCGCATTTCCCTGCTCGATCGCTGCAATTTCCGTTGTCCGTACTGCATGCCGGAGTCGGAGTTTCATGCCGATTACGAGTTCCTGAAACGGCCCGAACGGCTTACGCATGACGAAATCCTGACGGTCGCCCGGGTCGCAACCGGACTGGGGGTTACCAAACTGAGACTGACGGGCGGTGAGCCCCTGCTGGATCGCAAGTTGCCGGCGCTGGTCCGGCGGCTGGCCGAATTGCCCGGTGTCGAGGACCTGGCGATGACGACCAATGCGATGCTGCTGGCGCCGGCGGCGCAGGAGTTGGCCGACGCCGGCCTGCATCGGGTCACGATCAGCCTGGACAGCCTGGACGAGGCCGTTTTCGCCCGTATGAGCGGCGGCCGCGGCGATCTCGGCACGGTGCTCGACGGCATCGAGGCCGCGGCACGCGCCGGTATGACGCCGATCAAAATCAACGTCGTCGTGCAGCGCGGCGTCAACGACCACACGGTGCTCGATTTGCTGGAGCGCTTTCGCGGCACGTCGCACATCGTGCGCCTGATCGAGTTCATGGATGTCGGCAACAGAAACGGCTGGCGCCTGGAGCAGGTCGTGCCTTCGGCCGAGCTCAAACAACGTATCGAGGCCCGTTGGCCGTTGCTCGCCGTCGGTCGCAACTATCCCGGCGAGGTTGCGCGGCGTTATCGATATGCCGACGGCAAGGGTGAGATCGGTTTTATCTCGTCGGTCACGCGGCCGTTTTGCGGCAGTTGTTCGAGGGCGCGGCTGTCGGCGGACGGCGTGCTTTACACCTGCCTGTTCGCGACCCACGGCACCGACCTCCGTGAGCCGCTCAGAAACGGTGCCGACGACGAAGAACTGGGCATCATCCTGTCGCGGATCTGGCTGCAGCGCGCCGATCGTTACAGTGAGCTGCGTCGTGCCGACGTCGCCGAGATGCACCATTTTTCCAAGGTCGAGATGTACAGGATCGGCGGATGACGGATCGGCCGATGACAGCCGGCAGATGACGACAGGCGCGGACAGCTTGAGTCACGTCGACGACGGCAATCGTCCCGCGATGGTCGACGTCAGCGACAAGCGGGTCACCGAAAGGCTTGCGCATGCACGGAGCAGGGTCCTGTTGCCGGCGCCGGTCCTCGAGGCGCTGGAAGGTGACGAGATCCAGAGCAAAAAAGGGCCGGTGTTCGCAACCGCGATCATCGCGGGGGTCATGGCGGCCAAGCGCACCCACGAGCTGATCCCGTTCTGCCATCCGCTCGGTCTCGAGAAATGCGACGTGTCGATTGCGGTTCGAGACCGGCATGCCGTCATCGACTGTATCTGTAAGGTCAGCCACAAGACCGGTGTCGAGATGGAGGCATTGACCGGCGCGTCGGTTGCGGCCCTGGCCATCTACGATATGTGCAAGGCGCTGTCGCAGGACATCGTCATCGCCGAAACGCGGCTGATCTCGAAGACCGGCGGTAAGCGGGATTTCCACCATGGTCAATGAGACGGTCAATGAGACGGCCAATGAGATGGGCAATAGCGGCAATAGGGCGGCCGACGAGATGGAAGGCAGGCGCCTGCTGGGGTTGGTACTGGCCGGCGGGCGAAGCCGCCGGATGGGCACCGACAAGGCACTGTTGCGGCGCGACGGCAAAAGCCAGCTAGAACACGCCGTGCAATTGCTCGAAGCGGTGACGGACGCCGTGTTCGTCTCGACCCGGCGCGGCCAGCAGGACGAACCGGAGCGGGCGCGTTTCGCCACGATCGAGGACAGATACGACGACCTGGGTCCCGTGGCGGGCATCCTGTCGGCGATGCAGTTCGAACCGGACGCCGACTGGCTGGTCGTCGCCTGCGACCTGCCGAACCTCGATCGGGCGACGCTTGCCTGCCTGGTCGAACGGGCGGATGCGGACCGACCGTTCGTGGCCTTCGAATCCAGTCATGACGGACTACCCGAGCCGCTGTGCGCGATCTACCGGTCGGGCAGCGACGTATTGCTGCGCGAATTCGTCGATCGGGGTATGGTTTGTCCGCGAAAGATGCTGATTCGCTCGGATACACAGTTGCTGGCGCAACCTAACGTCGGCGCGCTGGACAATGTAAACACACGGGAGGACCTCGAGCGCAGCGTGCTCGAAGCCTGAGCCGGCGCCGAAGACGATGCGAAGACGACGGATGAAGACAATAGATGAAGACGGCGGACGGACACCGACAGAGACCTCCCGGCAGGACCACCGGCCGAGGCCATCGATGAGTACATCGATGAGCACATCGACGAAGACCATAACCGTACGGTACTTTGCGATGTTCCGCGAACGGGCGGGCGTCGATCAGGAAACGATCAGCGCGGACGTGGCGACAGCCGAAGACGTTTTTCGCCTAACCCGCGACCGGCACGGCTCGAAAGAACCCACCGGACACTGCAAGGTGGCCATCAACGACGAAATGGCAGACTGGTCGGCAACGGTTCGCGACGGCGACACGGTGTTGCTGTTTCCACCCGTTGCCGGCGGTTGACGTGATGACGGTCCCGATGACGACGCCAATGAACATCCCAACGACGACGCCAATGACGATTGCAGCGGCGCCCGGCAGATGATTACGATTACACCCGAAGCCATCGACACCGGCTCACTCCGCGAGTCGCTGGTCGACCCGGGCGCCGGCGGATACGCCGCGTTCGAAGGCTGGGTCAGAAACGAGAACGAGGGTCACGCGGTGCTGCGGCTGGAGTACGAAGTCTACGAGCCGCTGGCAATCGCCGAGGGCGAGCGCATACTGGCCGAGGCCAGGGAACGATATCCGCACCTGAAGGCGTGCTGCGTGCATCGCTCGGGCTTGCTGGAGATCGGCGAATGCGCGGTCTGGGTCGGCGTCGCGGCGCCGCATCGCGACGAAGCATTCAGGGCCTGCCGCTATATCATCGACGAGCTCAAAGTTCGCCTGCCGATCTGGAAAAAGGAACACTACGCTAGTGGCGACTCGGGCTGGGTGAACTGCGAGCGCTGCAAGGCGCATGGCGAACGGGAAGCCGCCTCGCATGCGCGGCCGGCGGTTACAGCGACCTGAGGTCCGAGGGCGTATCGACGTCCAGCGCCGCCGGCTCGAACGGCAGGGTCCTGACGATGAATCGCGGGTCGTCGAACAGCCGGTTCGCGCCGCGTTCGCCGTCGAGGCGGACCAGGCTTTCGAAAGTGCCGCGGGGGAGAATCACGGGCGGACCTTTGGTGCCGGAATAACCGCTGGCCACGATCTCGTCGTCGTCTCCCGACCAACTCGCTCGCAGTGCCTCGAGGTGCCCGCCGGTGATCAGCGGCTGATCCGCCAGCAGCAACAGGACTGCGTCGGCGGTCTGTTGCACGGCGTTCACCCCGGCCGCGATCGACGTGCCCAGGCCGCGCCGGTAGCTTTCGTTGACGACTAAGAACCGGCAGGCATCGCCGGCGGCCCGCGCGACCGCCTGCCAGTCGTGTCCGGTGACGAGCACGCTGCGATCGCCGCAAATCCGGCGAGCCAGTCGCGCCGCGCGGGCGACCAGCGCCTGGCCTTCGATCTCGACGAGTTGTTTGGTACTACCGAATCGCTCGCCGCGGCCTGCGGCGAGTACCAGTGCGAAGATCGTTTTGTCCCCGGAGCTCATCGGTAATGGTCGCGGGTAATGGTCGCGGCAACGGCCGTCCAAATCGCGTGCGTTTGCGCTTACGTTACACTAAGCTTGCCGGCTTCGCCGCGTGTCAGGAATTAGATTTTGCACGTCGTAGCATCGATCGAGGACGCCAAGGTGCTGGAGGGCCAGGAAATCGGCCTCTCCGACTGGGTGATCATCGATCAGAACCGCATCGATCAGTTCGCGGAAGCCACCGGCGACTACCAGTGGATTCACGTCGACACCGAACGCGCCGCCAGGGAGATGCCCGACGGCAAGACGATCGCGCACGGCTACCTGACGCTGGCGCTGATTCCGGTGCTCACGGGCCGCTTCGTCGAGGTGCACAATCTGGAGCGCGCGATCAACTACGGCGTCAACAAAGTGCGGTTCTACACGCCCGTCAGGGTGGGAGACCGGGTGCGCGGCCGCATGACCGTCATCTCGGCGAGACGCCGGGCCGGCGCGCTGTTTTTGACCTCCGAGGTCCGGATCGAAGTCGAGAACGAACGCAAGCCCGCCTGCGTCGCGGAGACGCTGGGCATGTATTTCTTCAGCGAACCCTGACCGGTCCGGCGGCGCCCGGCGCCTCCAAGCGCTGCCGCATACGGCGGCAGGCACAGTCGAGAAGATTGAATTGCGCAAGTCTTTCGCCGACTATCGCCTTCCGGATTAATGTCCTGCCGCAGCGGTTGCGCGGCGGCAACGGCGGTTTCCAGGAGCACCCATGAGCGAACCCGCGCGACTTTACGGACTAAAGGCGCTAGTCACGAACGCCGCCGACGGCATCGGTGAAGCCGCGGCGCGGACCTTGGTCAAACACGGTGCGAGCGTGCTGGCCGTCGATACGCTCAACAGCGGCGTCGAGCCGCACTACAAGGCGGTGCGCGGCGTCGAGGGACTGACCGCGAGCCTGCGCGACGCGGCGGCGATGCCGGCGCTGGTCGAACAGGCGGTGGACCGGCTCGGCGGTCTCGACATTCTCGTGGCCGACTTCCCGTTACAGCCGGAAGCGCCGCTCGCCCGAATCGACGGCGAGTTGTCCGCGTTGTTGGACGCACGCACGGAGCTGATCATGGCTCTGTGCCGGGCGGCCCTGCCGCAGCTCAAAAAAAGCCCTGCAGGCCGCATCATCAATATCGGTTTTCTGCGCAGCGTGTTTGCTGCAAGCGGCAGTGAAGCCTCGACGCACGCCGAGCAAAACCTCGCCGACATCACCCGCGCGCTGGCCGCGGAGACGGGTAACTTCGGGATCACGGCCAACTACGTGCAACCCGGGGCGATCATGACGCCGGCCAGCCGTGAGGTCTTTCGCAAAGACACGTCGCTCAGGGATTATTGTATTGCGCACTCCGCCGCGGGCCGGGTCGGCGAGCCGGTGGACGTGGCGAAAGTGATCCTGTTTCTGGCCAGTGACGACGCGGTGTTCGTCAGCGGTACCGGCATAGCCGTGGACGGCGGCCGTACCGACGTATGACAGGTAGGCGCGGGCCCATGCATCCGGTTCTCGACGACCTGATCACGCTGCTCGAGCTGGAGCGGATCGAGGACGACATCTTCCGCGGCGACAGCCGCGACATCGGGAGCGCCCAGGTGTTCGGCGGCCAGGTGCTCGGCCAGGCACTGTCGGCGGCGCAGCATACGGTCGAGGGTCGTACCGGCGAGGGCCATACCGTCGAAGATAGGGTCGCGCATTCCCTGCATGCGTACTTTCTGCGCCGCGGCGACATCAACGCACCGATCATCTACGAGGTCGACCGCGCGCGTGACGGCGGCAGTTTCTCGATGCGCCGGGTCGTTGCGATCCAGCACGGCCGGCCGATCTTCAACCTCGCGGTCTCGTTTCAGCGCCCCGAGCACGGGCTTGAGCACCAGGCCGAGATGCCGGACGTTCCGGGGCCCGAGGGCCTCAAGGACCTGTTCGACGTGTCCGAGGACTTGCTCGAGAGAGTACCGATGAAAATGCGGCGTTTTCTCACCGCGCAACGACCGTTCGAGTTCCGGCCGGTCGAGGAGGTGAGTTTTCTCGAGCCGCAGGTCCGGCCGCCGCGCAAGCACTGCTGGATCCGCGCGGTGGACCGATTGCCCGACGATCTCGCACTACATCAGAATCTCACTGCCTACGTATCCGACTACGAGTTGCTCGGCGCAAGCACTTTGCCGCACGGCCTGTCGTTCAGCCGCGGTAACGTGATCATGGCCAGTCTCGACCACGCCCTGTGGTTTCACCGGCGGGTCCGAATCGATCGCTGGCTGCTCTACGCCATCGAAAGCCCGAACGCGTCCGGAGCGCGCGGTTTCGCGCGCGGCCAGTTGTTCGCACAGGACGGCACGCTGGTGGCTTCGACGGTGCAGGAAGGCCTGGTGAGGGTGGTCGACGCCGAGCGTGCGCCGACCCGATCGGACCCGCGTCTGCAGGTTTAGCCGTCGGGCGCAAGCTTGTCGCGGACTGGCGGCAGCGGTTTGCCGGCGTTTCCGCTCGTGGCGGAAAAGTACGATTCGATGCCTGGTGTCAACGCCTATTGCAGCGTTTCGAGGTAACGGCGGGCGTTGTCGACATAGTGATCCGCCGACGCTCGTATGCCGGCGATCTCTTCGTCCGTCAGCTCGCGCGCGACTTTTGCGGGCGCGCCGATGACCAGCACGCCGTCCGGGAACTGTTTGCCTTCGGTCACCAGGGCCTGCGCGCCGACGATCGTGTTTTCGCCGATACGAGACCCGTTCAAAAGCGTGCTGCCGATACCGATCAGGCTGCCCGACCCGACCAGGCAGCCGTGGAGCATGGCTTTGTGACCGATCGTCACGCCGTCGCCGATCGTAAGCTCGAAGCCCGGGTCCGTATGCAGCACCGAACCGTCCTGGACGTTACTGCGGCGGCCGATCTCGATCCACTCGTTGTCGCCGCGAAGCACGGCATTGAACCAGACGCTGGCCTCGTCCAGCAGCCTGACCTTGCCGATGAGCGTCGCGTTGTCGGCGACGAAGTGCTTGCCGCCCTCGAACTCGGGCACGTCGCCGCCGAGCGCGTGGATCACTTCGCTTTACCCTGCGCGGCCACCGCGGCGGCGGCCTTGGCGACGGCTTCCGGGTCGCCGAGAAACTCGCGGGATACGGCTTTCAGCTTGTCGTCGAGTACGTACTCCATCGGGATGCCGGTCGGAATGTTGAAACCGGTGATTTCCTCGTCGGAGAGGTCGTCCAGCATCTTGACCAGGGCGCGCAAACTGTTGCCGTGTGCGGCGATCAGGACGTTCTTGCCGGCGCTCAAGGCCGGCGCGATCGTATCCTCCCAGCACGGCCGAACGCGGTCGAGGGTGAGTTTGAGCGATTCGGTCGACGGTAAATCCTCGATGCCCGCGTAACGCGGGTCGTGGGCGGGATGCCGCTCGTCGTCCGGATCGAGTTCGGGCGGCGGGGTCTCGTAACTCCGCCGCCAGACGTGGACCTGTTCTTCGCCGTACTTGGCGGCCGTCTCCGCCTTGTCGAGTCCCTGCAGCGCGCCGTAGTGGCGCTCGTTCAGCCGCCAGTCGCGGATCACCGGTATCCACATGCGATCCATTTCGTCGAGCATCAGCCACAGGCTGCGAATGGCGCGCTTCAGCACGGAGGTGTACGCCACGTCGATGTCGTAATCCAGGTCGGCGACGGCGCGACCGCCGTTCACGGCCTCCTGCTTGCCGAGGTCGGTCAGATCCACGTCGGTCCAACCGGTGAACAGGTTCTTCAGGTTCCAGTCGCTCTGGCCGTGACGGCAGAGCACGAGTTTGCCGGGCATAGGTTCTCCAGTATCCGTTGGGTGGTTGATTCGCGGGTGTTTTGGACTCGCGCCGAATTAGGTCAGTTACTTGCGGGACAGGACACTAGCTGTTTACCGTCCTGTTCTGGTTCGCGCCGGTTCGAGTTTTCACGAGTTCCTTCTTGTTTCGGTTTTAGCCCGTGGCGGCTCAGGTTTCGACGAGTTCCCGCTTGTTTCGTTCTAACTCGTGCCGGCTCGGGTTTCGACGAGTTCTCGCTAGTTCCGTTTTAACTCGTGCCGGCTCGGGTTTCGACGAGTTCTTGGAGTTCCCTGGCGGCGACCGACAGCGAGGCGAAATCGCGCTGGCCGTGAAGTCTCATGTCCTCGATCATGCTCTTGAAGCGGTCGACCTGCTTGCTGCGCTGCTTGAGCCAGGTATCCACCAGGTCCGGCAAGGGCTTTTTGCTGCGTTTTTTCAACAGTTGCTCCGCCAGCTCCCGGCGTATCCGGTAGAACTCGTCGCGCAGATTGCTGCGCGCCGCCGCCTCCCAGCGACCGTGCACCTCGAGGTCCTCGGCGCCTACGTGCAGCCAGAACAGACCGAGGTTTTCGTTGAATGCGGAGTAGACCCTGGCGGTCTCGATCACATCCCGTTTGTACTGGGCGGCGAGATCGGAGATGTCCAGCGCCGCCCGGGTCAACAACAGCGCCGCCATCCGCTGGGCCAGTTTTTCCGGTACGCCCATTCCGACGTAGTTCGCAACCGCGGCGTCGTGACGCTCGCGGGCATTGGTCGACAGGACGGCGACCATGCGCGTGTAAACGGTAGCCATTCCCTGTTGCAGCCTCGATGCCAGCGGGCCGATCGCGATGTCGTCGCCGTGGCGTTCGATCAGCCAGTAAACGGCATGCCGCTGTGTACGCGCGACTTCGAACAGCAGCGCCATCTGTGCATCGGCCGGTATCTCGTAGTCCAGCGACTGTATGACCCGGTTCAGGTCGCCGGCCCGGCAGATCTGCCGCGCAACCGTATAGGCGCGCGCGACCGTCACGACGTCCGCGCCGGTGTCCTGCTGGACCCGGCGGACGAACGCGGGGCCCATGCGGTTGACGATGTCGTTTGCGATCAGGGTCGCGAGAATCTGCGGGCTCAGGCGATGCTTGGGCAAGAACTCCGCGTAACGCCGCCTCAACACCTCGGGAAAATAGCGCATCTTGTGCGCGGCCAGAAAGTCTTCCAACGACTCGCTGGCCGCCACCAGACCGTTGTAGACGTCGATTTTGGCGTAACTCAGGATCACCGCGAGCTCCGGGCGGGTCATCCCTTGTTTGCGGGCTTTGCGATCCTCGATTTCGACATCGTCCGGCAGGTGTTCCAGGTCCCGGTCCAGCAGTCCGCTGCGCTCCAGGCTCGTGATCATTCGCGCGGTTTCGTCGATGCGCTCCAGCGAGCGGATTTCGCTCATGCTGATCGCCTGCGTCTGAAGGTAGTTGTTGCGCAACACCAGCGTGGCCACGTCGTCGGTCATCGACGCCAGGAGCTGATTACGTTTGTCGCGCGTCATGCCCTTGTGTTCGGCCACGTCGCTCAGCAGGATCTTGATGTTGACCTCCCGGTCCGAGCTGTCGACGCCGGCCGAGTTGTCGATGAAGTCGGTATTGATCCGGCCGCCGGCAAGGCTGTATTCGATGCGTGCGCGCTGGGTGAGTCCGAGGTTTCCGCCTTCGCCGATGACTTTGCAACGCAGTCGATCGGCGTCCACTCGGACCCGGTCGTTGCTGCGATCGCCGGCATCCGCATGGCTTTCACCGCCGGCCTTGACGTAGGTGCCGATACCGCCGTTCCAGAGCAGGTCCACCGGCATCTTCAGTATCGCGCGTACCAGCTCGTCCGGCCGCATTTCCTTCGCGTCGGTGTCGAGCATGGCACGAACCTCGGGGCTCAGCCGAATCGACTTGGCCTGCCTCGAGTACACACCGCCGCCTTTGGAGATCCTCGCGGTCTGGTAATCGGCCCAACTCGACCGGGCTTTCTTGAACAGGCGGGTACGCTCCCTGAAGCTTGCGGCCGGATCGGGGTCCGGGTCGAGGAATATGTGCAGGTGGTTGAAGGCCGCAAGGAGACGGATTTTGCGTGACAACAACATGCCGTTGCCGAACACGTCGCCGCTCATGTCGCCGATGCCGGCTACCGTGAACGGATCCTTCTGGGTATTGATGCCCTGCTCACGGAAGTGCCGCTTGACGGCCTCCCAGGCGCCCCGCGCCGTGATCCCCATTTTCTTGTGGTCGTAACCGGCCGAGCCGCCCGAGGCGAAGGCGTCGTCGAGCCAGAACCCGTAGCGCCGGGAGATCTCGTTGGCGATGTCGGAGAACGCCGCCGTGCCCTTGTCCGCCGCGACGACGAGGTAGGGGTCTTCGCCGTCGCGGCGAACGACGTCCTTCGGTGTGACCACCTTGCCGTCGACGACGTTGTCGGTCACGTCTAGCAGTCCGCCGATGAAAATCCGGTAACAGTCGACGCCTTTCTTGTAGATGGCGTCGCGGTCCTTGGCCGGCAGGCGCTTGCAGTAGAAGCCGCCCTTCGCGCCGGTCGGCACGATGACCGTGTTCTTCACGACCTGCGCTTTCATCAGACCCAGGATCTCGGTGCGGAAATCCTCGCGCCGGTCGGACCAGCGCAGGCCGCCGCGGGCAATGTCGCCGCCGCGCAGGTGTACGCCCTCGACCTCGGTCGAGTAGACGAATATCTCGTGGTTGGGCCGCGGCAGCGGCGCCTCGGGCAGCTTTCGCGAATCGAGCTTGATCGAAATACACGGCTTGAAGCCGCCGTCCTCGCCGCGCTGGAAATAGTTGGTGCGAAGCGTCGCGTCCACCGCGTCCACGAAGGCGCTCAAGATCCGGTCCTCGTCCACGCTCTTCGCCTTGGCGACCTGTTGCCGCAGCGTCCGGGCGTGCGCTTCCAGGGCTTTTTTGCGTCTTACTTTGCCGATCCCGGGGTCGAACCGGGTTTCGAACTGTTCGATCAGGGTCCCGACCAGCCCGGCGTGCATGACCAGCACGTCCTCCATGTAATACTGGCTGAAAGGCATCGCGAGTTGCAGCAGGTACTTGGTGTAACAGCGCAACAGCGACACTTGTCGCCAATCGAGCCCGGCGCTCAGGATCAGCCGGTTCAGCCCGTCGTCCTCGGCGGCGCCGTCCAGTACGCGCATGAAGCCGTCTTCGAACGGTTTTGCCACATCCTGGACGGCGAGCTCGGCACCGCTTTCGTGCCGCAGGTGGAAGTCCTGGATCCAGAACGACTCGCCGGATTTGAGGTTCAGCTCATAGGGCCGCTCCGTGTAAACGTCCACGCCCATGTGCTCCAGGACCTGCAGCGCTTCGGACAGCGGCAAGGGCTCGTCGTTGCTGTATACCATGAAGTGCATGTGTCCCGGCTCGGAGCCCTCGGGCCGGTACAGCTCGACGGACCGGTGCAGGCCCGCAGCCAGCATGTCGTCGATGCTGCTGATGTCGCTGCAGGCGTCGCGCGGGCTGGTGTCTTCCTGGTAGCCCGCCGGAAAAACGTTCCCGTAGGTCCGGTACAGCTTGTGTCCTTCATCGTGCCCGAACGACCGGTACAGGCATTCCCGCAGTTTGTCGGTCCAGGTGACGACGACGTCCGCGACCCGCGTCTCGATGGACTGGATGCTGATCCGCGGCCGCTCGCCCAGCGCCGTGCGAACGATGATGTACACGCGAGCCAGCGGCGCGTCCGAGATTTCGACGCTGGAATCGAGCGCGATGCCGTCGAAGGCATCGTTCAATATCGCCTCGATCTGCAGCCTGACCGCGGTCGTGTACTTCTCGCGCGGTACGTAAACGAGGCAGGAGAAGAACCGTCTGAACGCATCGCGCCGCACGAAAAACCGCACGCGCTGACGGTCCTGCAGGTTGAGCACGCCCACCACCGTCCGCGCGAGGTCCGAGATACTGGCCTGGAACAGCTCGTCGCGAGGAAAGTTGTCCAGGATGTGCTGCAGCGCCTTGCCGCGATGTCCGCGCGGATCGACATGGGTGCGGGCGACGACCTTTTGCACCTTGTGTCGCAACAAGGGAATGTTGCGAGGCGGTTCGCTGTAGGCAATCGACGTGTAAAGGCCGATGAACCGGCGTTCGCCGATGGCCTTGCCGTTCTTGTCGTAGATTTTGACCCCGACGTAATCCAGGTAGGCGTTTCTGTGGACCGTGGCTCGGGAATTGGCTTTGTTGAGGATCAGCCAGTCCTTGGAACGGGCGAGGCGCCGCATTTCGCTGGTGAGCTCGATCGTCTTTCCGTCGTCGCTGCGCGACAACAGACCAAGGCCCGTTTCCGGCACCGGCTTCAGGAATACCCGATCGCCGCGGGACGACACTTTGTATTCGCGATATCCGAGGAAGGTGAATCGCTCGTCGATCATCCAGTCGAGCAGGGCCTGGCTTTCCCGGCGGAGCTCGGGGTCGGCGCCCGGGGGGCCGAATTCGAGCAGCTCACGCGCCTCCTGCATCTTCTCGCGCATCTCCTGCCAGTCGCGAACCGAAACGCGGACGTCGGCGAGCACCCCGAGGATCTCCTGCTTGAGCTGCCGCAGGCGCTCGGGATCGGTCTCCTTGTCGAAAGCGATCCGGATGAACGACTCGGCCCGCGCCCGGCCGTTTCCGCCGTTGTCCACCGATTCGATCCGGCCCTGACGATCGCGCCGGACGTGGATGATCGGGTGGACCGTAATGTGTACGGCGAGATCGTGGCGGGTCAGGGCGACCGATACCGAATCCACCAGGAACGGCATGTCGTCGTTGACCATCTCGATGAAGGTGAAATTGGAGGCGTAGCCGTGTTCCTTCTCCGTCGGGTTGAAGATCCTGACCAAAGCCTGGCCGCTGCGCCGCCGGGCGCCGAACTCCAGGTGCGACAGGGCGATCCGCGCCATGATCGACTCGGAGCGGCCTTGCAGGTCTTCGACGGGTACATGGGCGAAATACTCCGCCAGGAATCTCTTGATCTGTACGCGTGAACCCAACGCCGAAGAGGATTCGCGGGAGGTGACGATGGTATCGACGATGCGGTCCCTGACATCGCTTCCGCGTCGTAATTCGTGTCGTGTCACACCCGTGTCTCCGGCTGAATCGGCCGTCCAAGATCAGTGAGGCCGTCCGTGAACGGCCGCTATTCTACGCACTATGTCGGTGCAATACACGACCGGCTTGAGCGCCGAAAGGCATGCCACGCGAGTGGCCCATCCGCATGAGGAAATTGGCATGAGGAAATCGGCGAGCAGGCCGGCGAGCAGATCGGCGAGGAGATCGGCGAGTAGATCGGCTAGAACGTCGACCAAGAAATCCGCTAGGGCATGCCCAGGAGTCGCGAACGCGCCATCAGACGTTCGATGACCCGGTCGAAACGTTCAAGGTCGTCGCCGCTGATCCCTTGCAGCAGGTCGCGTTCGAAGCGCAGCGCCAGCGGCGCGATCTCGTCGTGCAGCTTGCGGCCTTCCTCGGAGAGATTCAGGATCGACCGGCGCCGGTCGGCATCGGCGAACTGACGGTCGAGCCTGCCGTTTTTGATCAGCTTGGTGACGGCGCGACTGACGGCGACCTTGTCCAGCATCGTGCGTTCGGCGACATCCACGGCGGAGAGCCCCGGAAACCGCCCCAGTATCGCAATCACGCGCCATTCGGGAATCGACAGCCCGAAACGCTTGTCGTAGGTTCTCGCGATGTTCGTGCTGACCGTGTGCGACAGCACGGCGAGCCGATACGGCAAAAAATCCTCGAGTATCAGCTCGTCGGCGTCTTTGTCGTCCGGCTCGTCCACACAGTGAACATAACATATGCCGGATCGCGATCAACCGGCCGCACGCGGTTTCAGGCGAGATGGGGCAAGGCCAGATAGTCCGCCGACTGCATCTCCGCAAGGCGGCTCGTCGTGCGGTCGAATTCGAAAGCGAGCCTGTCCCCGGTGTAGAGGGCGCCGGGTTCGGCGGCGGCCGACAGCAGCAGCTTGACCTTGCGGTCGTAGAACTCGTCCACGAGCGCAATGAAGCGGCGCGCCTTGTCGTCGGTCCCGGCCGTCAGCACCGGCACCCCGGAAACGATGACCGTCGGATACCACCGCGCGAGCTCGATGTAGTCTTCGGCGCTGCGCGGGCCGTCGCAGAGCTCGCCGAACTCGAACCAGGCGATGCCTTTTGCACAGCGCCGGGCGAGGATTTCACGGCCGTTGACGGCCAGGGAATGCCAATCCGCGATTCGGCTGGATGCTGCCTCCTCGAAAAACCGGTTCAAACAGTCATCAGCGCGTTCGTCGTCGGGCACGAAATAGGTGCCGGATTTCTGGATCAGGCGCAGGCGGAAGTCGGTGTCGCCGGCGAGCTCGCGGACCTCACAGTGGGCTTTCAAGGCGGCTATGGCCGGCAGGAACCGCTGTCGCTGCAGGCCGTCGCGATACAGCGCGTCCGGCGGTGTGTTGGACGTCGTTACCAGCGTCACGCCGCGTCCGAACAGGCCGTCCAGCAGCCGGCCCAGTATCATCGCGTCGCCGATGTCGCTGACGAAGAACTCGTCGAAACACAGCACCCGCGCATCGCGCGACAGGTCGGCGGCGACGGCGTCGAGCGGGTCCTCGACCCTGTCGAGCGCCTTCAGGCGCCGGTGTACGTCGTGCATCATCCGGTGGAAGTGGATGCGACGCTTTCGCTCGACGGCGAGCGTCTCGTAGAACAGATCCATCAGAAAGGTCTTGCCGCGTCCGACTCCGCCCCAGAGATAAAGCCCTTTCACGCCCGCGCTGCGCTTGCCGGGGCCGAACAGGCGTCGCCAGCCGCCGCGCCCGGCATCCGCGGCGAGCAGCCGCTGCTGCAAGTCGATCAGGTATTCGAGCGCCGCTTCCTGATCGGGGTCGCGCAGGTGTCCGTCGCGGCGGAGTTGCCCTTCGTAAGCGTCTCGGAGTGTCGAATCTACCATCAAAGCTGTATTGAGTACCGTGCGGGTGGCCCGGAAGCGTACCCGCCTGAAAAAAGCGCCGCCAGCCGGGCTACAATCCGGGATTTTACGCAACGGGCAAGGACAGCATGAACGAAGCAGCCGAACGTGAATCCATGGAATTCGACGTCGTCATCGTCGGCGGCGGACCGGCCGGCCTGGCCGCGGCCTGCCGCCTGCTGCAACTGGACGAGAGCCTGTCGGTCGTCGTCGTCGAGAAGGGTTCCGAGATCGGCGCGCACATCCTGTCGGGCAACGTCTTCGAACCCACGGCGCTGAACGAGCTGTTTCCGGACTGGGCCGAGCGCGGCGCGCCGGTGACGACGCCGGTGACACGCGACCTGATCCATTTCCTGCGCGACGAGTCCAGGTCGCGGCGGGTACCCGGCCTGCTCGTTCCCCGGCTGATGCACAATCACGGCAACTACATCATCAGTCTGGGTCGGCTGTGCCAGTGGCTGGCCGAGCAGGCCGAGGCCATGGGCGCCAACGTGTTTCCGGGATTCGCGGCGGCCGAAGTCCTTTACGACGCGCAGGGCCGGGTCGCAGGCGTTGCTACCAGCGACATGGGCATCGGCAGGGACGGGACAAAAAAACCGGGTTATCAGCCAGGATACGAACTGCTCGGCAAGTACACGATCTTCGCCGAGGGCTGTCGCGGCAACCTCGGCGAAGGGCTCATCGAGCGCTTCGATCTGCGCCGGGATGCCGACCCGCAGCATTACGGAATCGGCCTGAAAGAGATCTGGGAAGTGGACCCCGACAGACACGAGCCGGGGCTGGTCGTGCACACGGCCGGGTGGCCGCTGGACAAGCATACTGAGGGCGGCGGATTCCTGTATCACGCCGACAACGACCAAGTCTATCTCGGACTGATCGTCGGCCTGAACTATCGCAATCCGCACCTCTCGCCGTTCGACGAATTCCAGCGCTGGAAGCAGCACCCGGCGATTCGCCGGTACCTCGAAGGCGGCAAGCGTATTGGCTACGGCGCGCGGGCGGTCAACAAGGGCGGCCTGCAGTCGTTGCCCAAGCTGACTTTTCCCGGCGGAATGCTGACCGGCTGCGATGCGGGCTTTTTGAACGGCGCCAAGATCAAGGGTGCCCATACCGCGATCAAGACCGGCATGCTGGCGGCCGAAAGCGTGCACCGCGCGCTGGCTTCCGGGGATACGGGTCAAAACGAGCTGACGGATTACGCGGACGAGGTCGAAGCGTCCTGGGTGCACGAGGAGTTGTATCGGGCGCGCAATTTCAGTCCCGCGCAGCACAAATTCGGCACTTTCTGGGGCGCCGCTTTCGCGTTCGTCGAGCAAAACCTGTTCTTCGGCCGGTTACCGCTGACCTTGCGCAACCGCGAGCCGGACCACGAGTCCCTGGACAAGGCATCAGAGGCACGGGTCATCGAGTATCCCAAGCCCGACGGCGTCATCAGCTTCGATCGGCTGTCGTCGGTGTATCTCTCCAGCACCAATCACGAAGAAGACCAGCCGTCACATCTGACGCTCAAGGACCCTGCGCTGCCGATCACCTATAACCTGCCGAAATATGACGAGCCGGCCCAACGTTATTGTCCTGCCGGTGTCTACGAGGTCGTCGAGGAGAACGGCGAATCGGTTTTTCAGATCAACGCGCAGAACTGCGTGCACTGCAAGACCTGCGACATCAAGGATCCGCGCCAGAACATCGTCTGGGTGGTGCCGGAAGGCGCTGGGGGGCCGAATTATTCGGGCATGTAGGGCGGCGTGCTTTCCGGGCCGGGACGGCCGGGTCCGGGGGATGTTTCATTCGCACGAACACGGACGCACGAACATGAAAACTCGCTCGGTGAAGCATCCCCGGACCCGCCCTTGCCGGATTCGCGGTTTGGGGATCGTTACGCGGCTTACTTGGCTTGCATGCGTATCGCGCCGTCGACCCGGATCGTCTCGCCGTTGATCATCGGGTTGCCGTAGATGAAGGCCGCCGTGTCCGCGTATTCCTCGGGTTCGCCTAGCCGGGGCGGAAACGGCACCTGAAGCCCCAGCGATTCCTGCACGTCCTCCGGCATGCCGGCGACCATCGGCGTTTTGAAAATGCCCGGCGCAATCGTCGCTACGCGAATGCCGAAACGCGCGAATTCACGCGCCAGCGGCAGCATCATGCCGACGACGCCGCCCTTGGACGCCGAATAGGCCGCCTGCCCGATCTGGCCTTCGAAGGCGGCGATCGACGCGGTATTGACGACGACGCCGCGCTCGCCGTGTTCGTTGGGCTCGTTTTGCTGCATGAACGCGGCGGCTTCCTTGGTCAGGTTGTAGCTGCCGATCAGGTTGATCCGGATGACCCGCTCGAAGTGCTCGGTGGGCAAGGTCCCGTCGCGGCCCAAGGTCCGTCCGGCGGGCGCGATACCGGCGCAGTTGACGGCCAGCGTGATGCCGCCCATGGTTTCGTGGGCCCGGGTGACGGCCTCGCGGACGGCCGTTTCGTCGGCAACGTCGGTCGCAACGAAACCGGCGTTTTCGCCGAGTTCCGCCGCCGATGCCTCACCCTGTCCGGCATTGACATCGAGTAATACGACACGGCCGCCGGCGGCGACGATGCGTTTCGCCGTGGCGAGTCCCAGGCCGGAGGCGCCGCCCGAGACGACGGCTTTTGCGGTAGACAGATCCATGACTAGTCCTCGATTTCGATGCCGACGGCCGTCGCTTCGCCGCCGCCGATACAAAGCGAGGCAACGCCCCGTTTCAGGCCGCGGGCCCGCAGGGCATGGATCAGTGTCGTAACGATCCTCGCACCCGTGGCGCCGACCGGATGTCCCAGCGCGCAGGCGCCGCCGTTGACGTTGACCTTGTCGTGACCGAGGCCCACGTCGTGCATCGCGGCCATGGTAACGCAGGCGAAGGCCTCGTTGACTTCATACAGATCGACGTCGTCGGGGCTCCATCCCAGCCGTTCGTGCAGGGACTGGATGGCATACACCGGCGAGGTCGTGAACCAGCGGGCTTGCTGGGCAAAACTCGAATGGCCGAGCAGTCGCGCCAAAGGCGCGATGCCGCGTCTTTTCGCCTCGGACGCGCGCATCAGGATCAGCGCCGCGGCGCCGTCGGAGATCGACGATGCGCTTGCGGCCGTGACGGTGCCGTCCGGCGCAAACGCGGCGCGCAGCGCCGGAATCCGCTCGATGCTGACCCGTCCCGGACCTTCGTCCCGGTCGATGGTCGTTTCCGCCTTGCGGGTCCTTACCGTCACCGGCACGATCTCTTCCGCAAAGCCGCCTTCCTCGGCGGCCCGTTTCGCGCGGGTTGCGGACTCGATGGCGAAGGCGTCCTGATCTTCCCGGCTGAAGCCGTATTTTTTTGCCGTTGCGTCGGCATAGAACCCCATCAATTGACCGTCGTCCGGATCTTCGAGCGCGTCGAGGAACATGTGGTCCTGGACCTGCTGATGACCCATGCGATAGCCGCCGCGGGCCTTCGGCAGCAGGTACGGCGCATTGGTCATCGATTCGATGCCGCCGGCGAGCACGATGCCCGCGCTGCCGGCCATGATCGCGTCATGGCCCATCATGACGGCTTTCATGCCCGAACCGCACATCTTGTTGACGGTGGTGCAGGGCACGCCGACCGTAAGCCCTCCCTTGAGCGCGGTCTGACGCGCCGGCGCCTGGCCGATACCGGCCGGCAACACGCAGCCCATCAGGACCTCGTCGATATCGCCGCCCTCGAGCCCGCTGTCGGTCAGACAGGCTTTCGTTGCGGCTGCGCCCAGCTCGGGCGCGGTGAGGCTTGTAAACTGGCCCTGAAACGAGCCGATGGGTGTCCGTCGGGCGGCAACGATGACGACGGGGTCTGTGTCCATTCGGGTCCTCCGGTTGCGGTCGGCGGCGGCGACATTCGTCGCAGTCCATTGTCGAGGTAAATCTGTCGCGGTAAATCGTCGTGGTAAATTGTCGCGGTCGATGGCCGCGAGCCGCGTAGTCTCCGGATTTTTTTGTTGCGCTGCAATAACAGAATACCGGTAGACGCCGGGTCGCGGCCGGCAATCGTCGTGCTCAGCCCGGCGCCTGCAGCAGATCCGGCTCGCCGAGTGCGGCGATGATCCGTTGCCTGGCCGTCTCGGCGAGGCTCGGTTTGTCGCCGAAGGCCGGATCCTCCGGCGCAATGGCAGGCAGGATCTCGACGCGGATGCGGCCGTGACGCGGCAGTCGGCGGCCCTCCGGCAGTACCCGGCGCGTTCCCAGTATCGTGATCGGCACGACCGGAACCTGCGCTTTGACGGCCGCCGCGAAGGCGCCCTTGTGAAAGCGGCCGACGCCGGGATGTCGGCGAAACGTCCCTTCGGGGAAAAACCCCAGCGACTCGCCAAGTTGGGCGGCCTTGACGATCCGGCGCGCGTCCCTGGCGCTCGCAGCCGCCTCGAACCGCTCCACGAAACGCGATCCCGAGCGGCGCAGCAGAAAATGCACGATCGGGATGCCGCGCATTTCGCCCTTGATCACGAAGGCGAAACGCCCGGGCAAAAAACCCTTGAGTAAAAGGCCGTCCAGGTAGCTCGCATGATTCGCCACCAGTACGCAGGACCGCTTCGGGAGATTGCCGATGCCGCGGACCCGGGGTTCGATGCCGGCCAGCCTGAAGCTCATCCGCACGATGGCCGATACGATTCGACTGCGGCGCCCGGCGCCCGGCACGACGGTCACCGCGAGCAAGGCGAGCAGGCAGCAAAAACCGAACTGAAGCAGCGCGTAGATGCCATAGAGGCCCTCGATACTTCGGCCGAGCGGACCGCGGGTGTTTTCGTTCATGCCGAACCGGAGACGCGGTTCGGGACGGCGAGTGTGACGCAGATCACTTTATGTTAACGCCTTGGTTAATCTGTGACAGTGATCACGCCGGTTGCCGGTCATCGTTATCATACTCAAACCCTTGAAAAATCCGTCGCTTGGCGGTGCCTGTCTGCCGCACGATATATGGCACGATGCAGCGGCGCGGCGCACCGCGGACGCCCGGTCGCCCATGCTACCAGTCGGCCGGGATCGAGACTCCGGAACCAGGTAGTCGCCAACGGGCAGGCAAAGGATTGCGTGACAGACCAGATGGACGTTATGGCTAACAGCGAATTGAGCAAAGAGAAAGACGAAGAACGCAACGTCGCACGTTCGGAGGCGCTTGTCGATCGTTTCCTCGACGCAATCTGGATGGAACGCGGCCTGTCGCAGAATACGCTGGGCGCCTACCGTGCAGACCTGATGACGCTCGGTCGCGGGCTCTCCGAGCGCAAGACCATCGACGAGGCCGACAAGGCCGATTTGCTGGCGTTCATTGCGAAACGCGTCGAAAGCGGCGCCAAGCCGCGGTCCACGGCGCGGCAGTTGTCGAGCTTCCGTCGCTTTTTCCGCTACATCATGCGTGAGGGTTTGCGCGACACCGACCCGACGGCGGATATTGAAATGCCGCGTATCGGCCGATCCCTGCCCAAGACGCTGTCCGAGGACGAGGTCGATGCGCTGTTGAGCGCGCCCAATACCGACGAGCCGCTGGGACATCGCGATCGCGCGATGCTCGAGCTGCTTTACGCCACCGGCCTCAGGGTCTCGGAGCTCATCAACCTCAGGCAGTCGCAGATCAATTTCAACCAGGGGGTGTTGAGAATCGTCGGCAAGGGCGATCGCGAGCGCCTGATACCCCTGGGCGACGAATCGCAACGCTGGCTCAGGGATTTCATCGACGGCCCGCGCATGGAGATCCTGCTCGAACGCCAGACCGACTACCTGTTCCCGACCCGCAGGGGCGACCGGATGACCCGCCAGGCATTCTGGCACATCATCAAGCGTTATGCGGAGAAGGCCGGCATTCGCAAGAAACTCTCGCCGCACAGCCTGAGGCACGCATTCGCGACCCATTTGTTGAATCACGGCGCGGACCTGCGCGTCGTTCAACTGCTGCTCGGCCACAGCGACCTCTCGACGACACAGATCTACACGCACGTCGCGCGCGAGCGGCTCAAGGACTTGCACGGCGAACATCATCCCCGCGGTTGACGTCTCCTTGGCGTCGCGTCGTAACAAAATCCGCCCCCGCCGGGTCTGATGGCTGTCGGGGCGACTCGGCCGGGCACGAAAAGACGCAGCGAATTGTGCAAGCTATTTGCGGGACAGGGCACTAGAATACCCGCTGCGGGAACCCGTCTGCGCCGTGCCGGTCCCATACCCCGTTTTCCGCAAGTGTTTCCCCAAAGTATTTCTCAAGTATTTCTCAAGTTTTGGAGGTCCTTACATGCGCCAATCGCTCAAGCAACTCGTCACCCGTATCACGATGGCTTCGGGGGTGCTGCTGCTCGGCGCAACCGCGCTGGCCGAGGGTGTCGACGAAGAGCTCCAGTCGGTCCGGCAGACGGTAACCGAGAAGTTCGATGCGATCGAACCCGGCGACATCGGCCGCAGCGAGATCGACGGCTGGTACAAGATCCAGAAGGGTTCCACCGTCGCCTACGTGAGCGCCGACGGCCGCTACCTGTTACAGGGTGATGTCATCGACCTGGAACGCGACGTGAACCTGACGGAGGCCAGCCGCAGCGATGCACGGCGCGAGCTCCTGGCATCGGCCGGCGAGGATCAGTCCATCGTGTTTTCACCGGCGTCGCCTGAGCACTCGGTCGCGATTTTCACCGACGTCGATTGCACGTATTGTCGGCGCCTGCACGAACAGATCGACGAGTACTTGGAGCTCGGCATCGAGGTGCGTTACTTCCTGTATCCCCGCATGGGGCCGTCGTCGCGTACCTGGATCACGTCGGAGGAAGTCTGGTGTTCGCGGGATCGCAAATACGCGCTGACCATGGCCAAGCTGGATCGTAAGTTCGATTCCGAGAACTGCGACGCATCGACCATCAGCCGGCACTACGTGATGGGCCAGGAAGTGGGCCTGTCCGGCACCCCGGCCATCGTGCTCGAAGACGGCGAGCTGATCGGCGGTTACCTGGCGCCGAAACAGCTCAAAGCACGGCTCGACAGCAAGTCGAACGGGGAGTAATGCGATTCCGAGGCATAGTTCGACCAGGGAGAACTCGACGAGGTATAGCTCGTCGATGGATTCCGGCGAAGAGTTCCGTGAGTCCGCTGTAGCGGCAAGACCCGATAGCAAAGCCGTGAGTCGAGTACCGGGAGCTCAGAGGCCGCGGCGGCGCAGCTCGTGAAAATGCACGCCCTTGTCTTCGCCCCGGTCCTCGAAGTACTTCTCCAGGGCAAACTTGCCGCTCTTGAAGGCGATCTCGTCCCAGGGTATCTCGTCTTCGGCAAACAACTCGACGGCCAGGCTTTCCTCGCCGACGCCGTAACCCCCTTTGAGCCGGCCGGTGAAAAAGAAATGCACCTGGCCGGCCTCGACAACGTCGATCGACGCGAACAGCCGCCCGACCTCGACCTCGGCGCAGGCTTCCTCGAGGGTTTCGCGGGCGGCGCCCTCGGCGAGGGTTTCGCCGAGTTCCATGAAACCCGCCGGCACGGTCCAGTAACCGTACCGGGGTTCGATCGAACGCTTGCATAGCAGGATCCTGCCGTCCTGCTCGGCGATACAGCCGACCACCGGCAGCGGGTTCTGGTAATGCACGCGGCCGCAGGTCTCGCAGATCCAGCGCTCGCGGTTGTCACCTTCCGGTATCCGGCGCGACACGGCTGCGCCGCAGCTAGAGCAGTAGTTCATCGTCGGTCTTGTGGGCTTAAGGGGCCCGAGTGGTGCCGGGAGCGAGAATCGAACTCGCACTCTGTTGCCAGAACCGGATTTTGAGTCCGGCGCGTCTACCAGTTCCGCCACCCCGGCCCGGGGGCGAAACAGTATATGCTCGCCATCGCGATGCCGCCACTTTGCCCGTGTTCGCCCTGCGACGAATTTCGGCCTGCCGGCATCTAAGTTTCGAGACATGAGCAAGTTCGCCGACATCGAAATCGATCCCGCGATCGTCAGGCGTGCCGCGCGCGGCGACGCGCGTGCTCACGAGGTTCTGTACCGCGCCTTCGCCGCGCCGGTTTATTCGCTGGTGCTGCGTTTCACCCGGGTGCCGGCGCAGGCAGAGGATCTCACCCAGGAGACGTTCATCGAGATCATGCGCTCGATCGGCGGATTCCGCGGCGAGGCTGCCATCGGGAGCTGGATCAGGCGGATCGCCGTGTCCAAGGCGCTGATGTTCCTGCGCTCGGCCTGGACCGCGAAAGGCCGGCCTCTCGACGCCGACTGGGACGACACGACCGCCGGAGATGTCGCGGCCCATGGTGTATCGGCTCGCCCCGACGACGCGCTGGATCTCGATGCCGCGCTGGCCAGTTTGCCCTCGATCAGCCGCGCCGTTGTCTGGTTGCACGACGTCGAGGGGTTTACGCACAAGGAGATTGCGGCGCTGATGGGCAAGACCGAGAGCTTCTCGAAGTCGCAGTTGTCGCGTGCTTACAGCCGCTTGAGACCGATACTCGATGCCGGTCGGACCGGCGACGCCGCCGATGGCGCGGCGGTCAGGAGTTACTGAAGGATGACGGAAGACAACCGGAACGAAGACATGATTTATGGTTTGACCAGTTTGACACTGGATCAGCGCGAGGCGCTGGCGGCGGGGCTCGAGCGCCTTCCGGACGTGCCGCCGCCGAGTGCGCTGTGGCACCGGATTCGCCGGCAGGCGGAAGCCGAGGGCCTGTTGCGCCTTGCCCCGGGGCGCAGGGTATCCACCTGGACCGTGGGTGGCGGCATCGCGGCCGCGCTGGTTTTGGCCGTGTTTTTGGCACCCGGCCTGATACAGCCGCCCGAGCCCGTCTATCGCACCGAGCCGCAGCATCCGCCGTCGAATGCGAATGCGGTGAACGCGCTGCAGGCCCTGATGGTCGAGTCGCGTGAGCTCGAGCGCGATCTCAGGGCCTTGCCCGAGCGTCCGCGCGTGGTCCGCGCCGGTACCGCGCTGACGATTTCCGAGCTGGAAGACCGCATCGCCGCGATCGATTACCAGCTCAACGATCCCGAGATGCGACTGACTCCCGGGGACCGGGAGGTATTCTGGCGGGAGCGAGTCAGGTTGATGAAGCTGCTGGTTCAGTTGCGTTATGCGCAGGCGCAACGGACGGCGTTTTGACGATTCAGGAGGTCCGAGTCATGAAGTACTGGAAATCGACGACGGTTGCCGCGGCGGCTCTTTTGCTCGCCGCAGCGGCCGCTGCGCAATCGCGTGATGAATCGCCCGAAGCCGAACACCAGATGGAGCTGCGCGAAGCGGAACGCGCGATGGCCCAAGCCGAGCGCGAGCGCGTTCTGGAAATGCAAGAGGTGGAGCAAAAGATGGCCGAAGCCGAACGCGAACTCGAGCTGGCGGCCCGCAAGATTGCCGAGTTGAGCACGCGACGCCTGCCGCGGGTCCTGGAAAGCGAGCAGGTGTTCGTCGATTTGATGGGGCGCCCGCGGCTGGGCGTAACCATCGGCAAGGACGAGCGGGACGGACCGGTCGAAGGTGTCGCGATCATGGGCGTCACGCCCGGCAGCGCCGCGGCCGAGGCCGGGTTGCGGGCCGGCGACGTGCTCACTGCCGTCAATGAAGAATCGCTCAGCGCGTCCAGCGCCGCGGCGGCCAACCGCCGCTTGCTCGATTTCATGAGTGGCGTCGAGGCGGGCGACGAACTCGCCGTCGAATACCTGCGCGACGGCGACGTGCGCAAAGTCACGCTCGAACCGCGGGTCTCGGCCGGGAACGTGTTTGCCTGGTCGCCGAACGTACGCCTGCGCGGCAGCCCGAACGTCCATGTTGCGGCGCCGGTCACCCGTGAGCTTCGGTTTTCGTCGATGTGGGCGGCCAATGACTGGGGCGACATGGAGCTCGTCGAGCTCAGTGAGGGACTGGGCCGGTACTTCGGTACCGATTCCGGCCTGCTGGTCGTCAAGGCGCCTTCGGGTGCGGCCTTGCAGCTCGAGGACGGCGACGTCATCAAGAGCATCGACGGCCGCGAGCCGGGTTCGGTCGGCCATGCCTTGCGGATTCTGGGCTCATACCAGGCCGGCGAGGCGATGGAGCTCAAGATCCTGCGCGACAAAAAGCGCCGGACCTTGAAAATCGAGATGCCCGACGAACGGCAGGGACGGCTGTTCGACGACGGCACGGCCCTGGCGCCCCGTCCGCCGTTGGCGCCCACCGCCGAGACCGTGACCGTCATCGATTGACCGCGGTCGATCGACCGTAGGTCTATTGACGACAGGCTCGAGCCGCGCCCGCCTGGTGCGGCTTCGAGTCGGCCGTCGCTCGAGCGGGCCTTCGGACAAGTCGCTTCACCAAAAGAACCGCGGCTCGCCCCGCTATTGGTTACCATGCGCGCCCATGCGCATGAAGGATTTCGACTACCGCTTGCCCGAGGAGCTGATCGCCCGGTATCCGGCCGCGGAGCGTCGCGACAGCCGCCTGCTCGAAGTGGGCGCGACGCTGGTGGATCGATCGTTCGCCGCGCTGCCGGAGCTGCTGGAGGCGGGCGACCTGCTGGTTTTCAACGATACGCGGGTCATCAAGGCGCGGCTCAAGGCGCAAAAAGAAACGGGCGGCAAGGCCGAGATCCTGATCGAGAGAATCGAGTCGCCCCGTTCGGCCCTGGCCCTGGTCCGTGCCAGCAGGTCTCCCGGCGCCGGCAGCCGGCTGCTGCTGGCGGGCGGCCTGGGCGCCACCGTGACCGGCCGCGACGGTGTGTTTTTCGCCCTCGAATTCGACCAACCGGTACTCGACATCCTCGACGACCAGGGCGAGGTGCCGTTGCCGCCTTATCTCGAACGGGACGCCGAGCCGGCCGACATCGAACGTTACCAGACGGTTTATGCCCGCGACCCCGGCGCCGTCGCCGCGCCGACGGCGGGTTTGCATTTCGACGAGGCGATGCTTGAGGAAACCCTGGCCGCCGGCGTCCGGCATGCATACATTACGCTGCATGTGGGCGCCGGGACCTTTCAGCCGCTTCGGGAGCAGGATATCCGGGACAAGCGCCTGCACAGCGAGCGCTTGTCGGTCGGCCCGGATTGTGTCGCCGCGGTCAGGGAGACGCGAGAGGCCGGCGGCCGGGTGATCGCGGTCGGCACGACCTCGGTGCGCGCGCTGGAAGCCGCGTCCACGTCCGGCCGCATCGAGGCGTACTCGGGAGAAACCGAGATTTTCATCGTGCCGGGTTACGAGTTTCGCAGCGTCGATGCGATGATCACGAACTTCCACCTGCCGCAGTCGTCGCTGATGATGCTGGTCGCGGCGTTTGCCGGGCGGGAACGGATCCTGAACGCTTATGCGCACGCGGTGCGGCAGCGTTACCGTTTTTACAGTTACGGCGATTCGACATTCCTGACCCCCGGCCCGGGGCCGTGAAACTCGAGGTCCACAGCCGTTCGGGCCAGGCCCGCCGCGGCAGTCTTCGGTTCCGGCGCGGCACGGTGGCAACGCCTGCGTTCATGCCGGTCGGCACCTACGGTACCGTCAAGAGCGTGACGCCCGAGGAGGTCCGCGCGTCGGGCGCCGACATGATCCTCGGCAATACCTTTCACCTGATGTTGCGTCCCGGTCCCGAGGTGGTTCGCAAACACGGCGGCCTGCACGAGTTCATGAACTGGCCTGGCCCGATTCTCACCGACTCGGGCGGCTTCCAGGTTTTCTCGCTGGCCGAGTTACGCAGTTTGTCCGAGGAGGGCGTGCGCTTTCGTTCGCCGGTCAACGGCGATCCGGTCATGCTGACGCCCGAACGGTCGATGGAAGTGCAGCATGCGCTCAATGCCGACGTCACGATGATCTTCGACGAGTGCACGGCTTACCCCGCAAGCAGGGACGAATGCCGCGAATCGCTCGAGTTGTCCCTGCGTTGGGCGCGCCGTTCGCGCCGGCGTTTCGACCAGCTCAGAAACGACGACCCGGAACGTGGGGAGGCGCTGTTCGGTATCGTGCAGGGCGGCATCTACGACGACTTGCGTCGTGAATCGCTAGGCGGGCTCGTCGATATCGGTTTCGACGGTTACGCGGTCGGCGGCCTTGCCGTCGGCGAGCCGGAAGCCGAGCGACTGGCGGTGCTGGATCACCTCGGACCCCTGCTTCCGGAGGATGCGCCTCGATACCTGATGGGCGTCGGCTTGCCGCTAGACATCTGCGAGGCGGTGATGCGGGGCATGGACCTGTTCGACTGCGTGATCCCCACGCGCCACGCCAGAAACGGCCAGCTCTACACGGCCCGCGGGGTGGTGAAGTTCCGCCACGCGCGTTACGCCGACGATGTCGGTCCGCCCGATCCGGAGTGTGACTGCTATACCTGCCGGCACTATAGCCTCGCTTACCTGCGGCACCTCGACAAGTGCGGCGAAATCCTCGGACCGCGTCTCGCGACTTTGCATAATCTTTATTACTATCAAAGGCTTATGACAGATATCCGGCGGTCTATCGACGCCGGCCGCTTGCCGGAGCTGGTCTCGGGCCTGCGTGCTGCCTATCGCGGCGGCGTCCGTTGAAGCGTCGCGCCGGAGATTGTCGCCGGGCCGCGCCTTGCGTTCGGCGAAGTCGGCCCTATTCTTCGAGGCTCTGTGCCATAATGCCGCGCTCGTTCGTGGCGGCCGGCCCGGTCATCGTGCCGGCCGGCGCGTCATACTGTTAATCTTTATAATCATAATCGCCGGGGCTTACCCGACGGAAATCAAGGCAACGCACGCCTGGGTTGATTCGATGGACTTTTTGATAAGCAACGCCTACGCGCAAGGCGCGCAACAGGCCGATCCCTTCAGCTTCCTGCTGCCGATGATCGTCATTTTCGCCGCTTTCTACTTCCTGTTGATCCGGCCTCAGCAAAAGAAGCAAAAGCAGCACACCGAACTCGTCGCGGGTCTCAAGGTCGGAGACGAGGTCTTGACGGCCGGGGGCATTCTCGGCCAGATCACCGGTGTCGGGGAGCACTACGCGGTGGTCAAGATCAGCGACAACACCGAAATCAAGATACAGAAGGCCAGCGTTTCGCAGGTCATTCCCAAAGGCACCTTCGAAGAAGCCTGACGAAGAAGCCTTACTCTCCCCGAGTCCGATTTGTCGAGGGTCCGACGCTTGCGATGAACAAGTTTCCCGCCTGGCTCAACCTGCTGGTACTCGCAATTCTGCTGGTAGGAATGCTGCTGGCGCTGCCGAACCTCTACGGCAGCGTGCCGGCCGTGCAGCTTGCCGATGCGAACGGCGGCGACCTTTCCGAGGAGCGGGTCGCGGAAGTCACCCGGCTGCTCGAGGCTTCGGAAATCGTCCCGGAAGCGAGTTATCTCAAGGACGGCCGGGTCGTGATCCGGTTTCACGACGGCGAGGACGAGCTGGCGGCGGCGGCACGCGAGCGTTTGCGCAGCGCCTACGACGGCGAGCTGAGCGTCGCGCCGACGCTCGCACCGAAACTGCCGGCCTGGGTACGCGCGCTCGGGTTGTCGCCGATGAGTCTCGGGCTCGATCTGCGCGGCGGTGTGTACGTGTTGCTGGAAGTCGACATGGACACGGCGCTCGACACGCGGCTGTCGCTCTACGAGCAGGATTTCAACGAACGCCTGCGCGACGCCGGGATCATCAACCGCGCCGAAGTCGACGGCTCGGTGATCACGGTTCGCATCAGGGAGGCCGAGGAACTGGAACGGGCCCGCCAGATCATTCGTGAAGCGGACGACGAGGTGCTGATCTCCGACGGTGTCGACGGCCGGAGTCTCAGGGTGCGAATGACCGACGCGCAGATCCAGGCGCGCAAGGACCTGTCGATCGAACAGAACATCACGACCCTGAGGAATCGCGTCAATGAGCTCGGCGTCGCCGAGCCGCTGGTGCAGCGCCAGGGAGAAGACCGCATCGTCGTGCAGTTGCCGGGCGTGCAGGACCCCAACGAGCTGGACAAGATCCTGACCGCAACCGCGACGCTGGAGTTCCGCCTGGTGGATTCGACGCGGGAACTGCCGGGAACGCGGCAGTATCCGGGCCGTGGCGACGAGCCCAACCAGTATCTCAAGCGCGAGGTCGTGGCTTCCGGCGATCAGATCATCGACGCCGAATCGGGTTTCAGCGAAGGCCAGCCGGCGGTTTTCATCACGCTCGATTCGACCGGCGGCGAGCGGATGCTGGCGACGACCCTGGACAACGTCGGCCAGCCGATGTCCACCGTGTTCATCGAGACCCGGCGCGATACGGTCATCCGCGACGGCGTCGCCGAGCAGCGCACGATCAAGACCGAGGAGATCATCAACACGGCGACGATCCGCGGCGTATTCAAGAGCAGTTTCCAGATCACGGGACTGACGCCGCTCGAGGCGCGCGATCTGGCCTTGCTGTTGCGCGCGGGTGCGCTCGCGGCGCCGGTATACAAGATCGACGAGCGGACGATCGGGCCGAGCCTGGGGCAGGACAACATCGACCGCGGCTTTCAGGCGATCACGATCGGCTTTCTGGCCGTTATCGTGTTCATGGCCATTTACTATCGCGCATTCGGGCTGATCGCGAACGTCGCGCTGTTGTCCAATCTGGTGTTCATCGTCGCCTTGCTGTCCGTGCTGCAGGCTTCGCTGACCTTGCCCGGCATCGCCGGTATCGTATTGACGGTGGGCATGGCCGTTGACGCCAACGTGCTGATCTTCGAGCGAATACGAGAGGAGCTGTCGGCGGGCTCGTCGCCGCAGACGGCCATCAACTCCGGTTACGAGAAGGCCCTGTCGTCGATCGCCGATGCCAACATCACGACCCTGATCGCGGCCGTCGTGTTGTTCGCTTTCGGCACCGGGCCGATCAAGGGTTTCGCGATCACGCTGTCGCTCGGCATCGTCACGTCGATGTTCACGGCGATCATCGGTACCCGCGCGATCGTCAACCTGGCCTTCGGCGGCCGCAAGCTCGAATCCCTGCCGGTCTGAGGAGCGGTCGATGCGACTGATCAAGGAAAAGACCAAGATCAACTTCCTGGGTGAATCCCGGCGCAAGGTGGCGCTGGTGGTTTCCCTGGTGGTCGTGATCGCGTCGATCGTTTCGCTGGCGACCCGCGGGCTCGAATTCGGCATCGATTTCACCGGCGGCATCCTGCTCGAGGTCGGCTACCCGGAAGCCGCGGACCTCGAAGGCATCCGTTCCAATCTGCTTGCCAGCGGCTTCGACGACGCGCAAGTGCAGTACTTCGGCGCCGAGGACGACGTGCTGGTTCGCCTGCCGCCGCAGGAGGGAGATTCGCGCGCGATCCGCGAAAGGCTGCAGGAGGTGCTCGCCGCGGGCGGCCAGACGGTCGACCTCAGACGCGTGGAGACGGTCAGCCCGCAGGTCGGCAGGGAGCTCACCGAGCAGGGCGGCCTCGCGATGATCTTCGCGTTGATGATGATCTTCGCTTACGTGATGTTCCGCTTCCAGTGGAAGTTCGCCGCCGGCGCGGTTGCCGCATTGGTGCACGACGTGATCGTGACGATCGGTTTCTTTTCGATCTTCGGGCTGCCGTTCGACCTGACCGTGGTGGCCGCAGTGCTCGCCGTCATCGGTTATTCGCTGAACGACACGGTCGTCGCCTTCGACCGGATCCGGGAGAACTTCTTCAAGTTGCGCGGCATCGCCGCGGACGAATCGATGAACGTGTCGATCAACGAGATGCTGGCGCGAACCCTGATCACCGGACTCACGACCCTGCTGGTGTTGTTCGCCCTGCTGTTTTTGGGCGGTGAGGCGATTGCACCATTTTCGATCGCGCTGATCGTCGGCATCATCGTCGGCACCTACTCGTCGATCTACACGGCGAGCGCGACGGCGCTGCTGCTCGGGGTCAGTGCCCAGGACCTGATAGAGCCGGTCAAGGATCCGGAGCTGGTCGACGATCTGCCGTAGCCGGTCTCGGTCTCGGTCTCGGGGTTGGTCGCTACCGTAGTCGGGCGGGTCCGGGGATGTCTCATTCGCCCGGACAGGAAAACTCACTCGGTGAGACATTCCCGGACCCGCCCCTTGCACTTTCCAGGAAACCGGCTTGTTCGTTTTTCTGGTTATTTCGCCAGCAATGTCCTGATTTCCGTCGCGCAAAGTCGCGCCATGCCGGCGTAGATCTTTGGTGTGCCGGCCAGGACGTGGCCGGTCTCGAGGAAGTCCTCGCTGCCGTCGAGGCCGCTGACGATACCGCCGGCTTCGCGGATGATCAGGCTGCCGGCGGCTAGGTCCCAGGCGGCTAGGCCGGTTTCCCAGAAGGCGTCGAGGCGGCCGGCGGCAACGTAACAGAGATCGAGCGCGGCGGCGCCGGGCCTGCGCACGCCGGCGGTATTCCTGACGACCTTGCCGAGCATGTCGAGATACGGCGCGATGTCGGCGTCGAGATTCCGGAACGGAAAGCCGGTGCCGATCAGCGCATTGTCGAGCCGGGTGCGTCCACTGACGCGAATGCGCTTGCCGTCCAGTTGCGCGCCGGCGCCGCGCGAGGCGGTAAAAAGCTCCTGGCGCATCGGATCGTAAACGACGCCGTGTTCGGTGCGGCCTTGCACCCGAACGCCGATCGACACGGCGAAAACCGGAAAACCGTGCAGATAATTGGTCGTGCCGTCGAGCGGATCGATGATCCAGACGGTGGCCGAGTCGCCGCTGGCCCCGGATTCCTCGGCGAGAAAGGCATGGTCCGGATAATGTTTGCGCACGGTCTCGATGATGACGCGCTCGGCGGCGCGGTCGGCCTCCGACACGAAGTCGTTGTGGCCCTTTTTCTCGACCGCCAGCTCGTCCAGCTTGACGAGCTGCCGCATCAGCGAGTTGCCGGCGCGGCGCGCCGCCATGACCGCTACGTTGAGCAGGGCATGCATTCGGTGTCCTATCCTGTTGACGGGGTGCCTGGTTCGGCTCCGGGTTCTCGTGTTTTCAAAAGCGCCCGCGCGGGCGGGTAGAATAACGGACTTCGGGCAAGACTCGCCAGCCGCCACCCCGCAATGACCATTCGCATCGTTCTCGTCGGCACGACCCATCCCGGCAACATCGGCGCGGCCGCGCGCGCGATGAAGAACATGGGCCTGACCGATCTCGCGCTGGTGCGGCCGCGTTACTTCCCGGACAAGGAGGCCACCGCACGCGCCTCCGGCGCCGAGGACCTGCTGGATCGTGCGACGGTCGTCGAGACGCTGGAGGAAGCGATTGCCGATTGCGTCTATGTCGCCGGGGCCAGCGCCCGTTCGCGTGCGATCAACTGGCCGTGTCTCGACGCGCGCGACGCCGCGGCGAAGCTCCTCGAGGAATCGGCCAAGGGCCCGGCGGCGGCGGTGTTCGGTCCGGAGAAATCCGGGCTGTCGAACGCCGACCTCGATCATTGCGATACCTTGCTCACGATCCCGGCCGACCCGGCGTTCAGTTCCCTGAACCTGGCGATGGCCGTGCAGGTCTTGAGCTACGAGCTTCGTGCCGCGCAGACTTCGAGACAACCGCAGTACGAAGCCGACGCGCCGCTTGCGACCAGCGCCGAGCTAGAGCATTTTTATCGGCATCTCGAGCGCGTGCTGACCGACATCCGCTTTCTGGACCCCGACAATCCCCGCCACCTGATGCGCCGTCTCAGGCGGCTGTTCATACGCGCAAGGCCGGACAAGAACGAGCTCAACATACTGCGTGGGGTGTTGACCGCGGTCGATCGCAGCCGGGAGACGACATGATCGCCGCCGACGATATCGGTGTGTGCGACCGCGCGACGGCGTCGTGCGCCGCTCCTTCGAGCGACTTCGATCGCGTGACGGCGCCGCCATGAGCACCGCGACCTCTTTCGTCTATCTGGACTACGCCGCGACGACTCCGGTGGATCGCGAGGTGGCGGCGACACTCGCGGCGCTTTTGACCGAAGATGCCGATTTCGCCAATCCTTCCGCTCCTCACATTGCCGGGCGGCGGGCCGGCGTTCACGTCCGGCGCGCGGCGTCACGGCTCGCGGCGTTGGTCGGTTGCCGCCCCGACAGACTGGTCTGGACGTCCGGCGCCACGGAGTCGAACAATCTTGCGATCGTCGGTGCCGCCCGGTACCGGTCGAATCGAGGCCGCCACCTGGTGACCATGCCCACCGAACACAAGGCCGTGACCGACGTGTTTCGCGCCCTGGAGCGACAGGGTTTCGACGTGACCTGGATCGAGCCCGGCACCGACGGCGTGCTCGATCCGGCGGATTTCGAAGCGGCCTTGCGCGAGGACACGCAACTCGCGTCGATCATGCACGTCAACAACGAAACCGGCGTGATCCAGGATATCGACGCGATCGGGGACATCTGTCGTTCGCGCGACATCCTGTTCCACGTCGATGCCGCCCAGTCGCTGGGCAAGCTGCCGATCGATCTGGACACACAGCCCGTCGACCTGCTGTCGGCGTCGGCCCACAAGATCTACGGGCCCGCCGGCATAGGCCTGTTGTACATCGCGGATCGTCCGGGCTGTCACGTCGAAGCGTTGCTGTATGGCGGCGCCCAGCAGCGCGGTATCCGTCCCGGCACGCTGCCGGTGCACCTGATTGCCGGTTTCGGCAAGGCGGCGGAGATTGCCGCGGCCAGGATGGACGACGACTACGGTCATCTTCAGCGGCTCCGCGATACCTTGTGGGCCGGGATACGCGAGGTCGCCGGTTTGTATCGTAACGGTTCGGCGGTCCGTTCTTTTCCGGGCATCCTGAACGTCAGCGTCGACGACATCGAGGGTGAAAGCCTGCTGCTGGCGCTCGAGCCTTTGTGCGTGGCGACCGGTTCCGCCTGTAATTCGAAGGACCGGGAACCGAGTTATGTGTTACGCGCGCTGGGTTTGAGTGACGCGGCGGCGCAAAGCGCGATTCGGTTTAGCTTCGGTCGCATGACTCGCATGGCCGACGTCGAGCTTGCGGCGGAGAGATACGGGGACGCCGTGGCGAGGCTTCGGCAGATCGCGCCGGTTCGCGCGGCATGAGCGGCGATTCCGATATCGATCTCGATATCGATCTCGAGGTCGACCCGCAAGTCGACCCTTATGGCCCGCTGGTACGGGCGCTGTTCGAACGGCCCGAGCATGCCGGAGCAGTGACCGGCGGCGTGAGTGCCGGGGCGGAGGGGCCCGAGGCGCGGGTGCAGCTTTTCGCCCGTCCGGACGGCGAGACCGTCACGCATCTCGGTTTCCGGGCATGGGGCTGCCCACACGTCATTGCCGCGGCCGAGTACTTCTGTGCGAACCATCAGGGTTCGGCCCTGTCTGAACTCGAGGCATTCGATGTTTCGGAAATAATTGAGAAACTGTCCGTGCCGGCGGAGAAAACTGGACGTATACTAGTGCTAGAAGATGCCGTCAGGGCCTTGTGCGGGCGGCTCAGGCAATGACAGGGACGGAATTTCGAGAGATGGCGATATCATTGACAGAATCGGCGGCACGACGGGTCAAGTCTTACCTGGACAACCGGGGCTCGGGGATCGGTTTGCGCCTGGGCGTCAAAAAAACCGGCTGTTCGGGCTATTCCTACGTCGTCAACTATGCCGACGCCGTCGGCGAAGCGGACGTCGTCTTCGAGGATCGCGGCGTGGCTGTCGTCGTCGATCCCGAAGCCTTGGTCCTGATCGACGGTACCGAGGTGGACTTCGTCAAAAGCGGCCTCAACGAAGCTTTCAGTTTCCGCAATCCGAACATCAGCGGCGAGTGCGGCTGCGGCGAGAGCTTCAACGTCTGATCTGCCGCCGGGTATTTCCCGCCACGAGCGTTGCCCACCCACCATGGGCCACGTAAAATCGCGAGTTTACGCGCGCTCCATGCGTGGGCGGCACCCTCGGAAACACCCCGAATGACCACCCTGAAATGACAAGGAAATCGGAATGACCGTTGAGCAGACGCTCTCCATCATCAAGCCCGATGGCGTTCAAAAGAACCTGATCGGCGAGATTGTGAACCGCTTCGAAAAAGCCGGCCTCGAGATCGTCGCCCAGCGTATGATGCGGCTTTCGACCGAGCAGGCGCGGGGTTTCTACGAGGTCCACAAGGATCGCCCGTTTTACGGGGATCTCGTCAGCTACATGACCTCGGGTCCGGTGGTCGTGCAGGTGCTTCAGGGCGAGGATGCCATTGCCGAAAACCGCAGGATCATGGGTGCGACCAATCCCGCCGACGCCGACCCGGGCACCATCCGTGCCGATTTCGCCGAGAGTATCGAGGAAAACGTCGTACACGGCTCCGACGGTCCGGATACGGCGGAAACGGAGATCCGGTTTTTCTTCGGCGACGACGGGATTTGCCCGAGAACCCGATGAGCGCGTGCTGAGACGATGCAGGCGACGCCCGGCAAGCAGAATCTCCTCGGAAGTCCGCCGGACGAGCTCGCCGCGTTTTTCGCCGGTCTGGGCGAGAAGCCGTTTCGCGCACGGCAATTGCTGCAATGGGTGTACCAGCGCCGGGTGACGGAATTCGAGGCGATGACGGACCTGTCGAAGCGTCTGCGTCGCGAGCTGGCCGAAACGGCCGAAATCGATTTGCCCGAGCCCGTGTCCCGGCACGATTCGGGCGACGGTACGGTCAAGTGGCTGTTTGCCAGCGGTTCGGGACAGGCGGTCGAGACCGTATTCATCCCGGAGCCCGGCCGCGGCACCTTGTGTATTTCTTCCCAGGTCGGCTGTGCGCTCGACTGTTCGTTTTGCGCCACCGGCGCGCAAGGCTTCAATCGCAACCTGACGGCCGCCGAAATCGTCGGCCAGGTCTGGCATGCCAACCAGGCCCTGCCGGCGCGGCGGTCGGGCGAGCCGGCCGTGACCAACGTCGTGTTCATGGGCATGGGCGAGCCGCTGGCCAACTACCGCAACGTCGTTGCCGCGACCGAGCTTTTGATCAGCGACTGGGCCTGGGGCCTGTCCCGGCGCCGGGTCACGATCAGCACGTCGGGCATCGTGCCGAACATCGACCGACTGGGCGACGACTGCAACGTGTCGCTGGCCGTATCTTTGCATGCGCCCAACGACGGCTTGAGAAACGAGCTCGTGCCCATCAACCGGCGACACCCGATCGACGAGTTGCTGGCTGCCTGCTGGGCCTATGCCGCAAAACACGCCAATCGATTCGTGACCTTCGAGTACGTGCTGTTGAAGAACGTCAACGATACGCTGGCTCACGCCGACGAGCTTGTGGGCCTGCTCGCCGGCAAGCCGGCAAAAGTCAATCTGATCCCGTTCAATCCGTTTCCGAATACCCGCTACGAGCGATCCTCCGCCGAGACGATTCGCTTGTTTCAGGCGCGCTTGCGCGCCCGCGGTCTGGTGGCAACGACACGCAGGACCCGTGGCGACGACATCGACGCCGCCTGCGGACAGCTCGCGGGCCGGGTCAGCGACCGTATCCGGGTTCGGTTGAGTGAGAAGCGGCTCAGGGTGGCGAGCGCATGAAGGCGCCTGCGCGATCGTTGATCTTGCTGGCGTCGCTTCTGCCGGGCGGCCTGTTTCTCGGCGCCTGCGTCTCCCAGACCACGGGCGCGCTCGCACCGCAGGCCAATCTGGAGGATGCCGCCGATTTCAACTACGAGCTCGGTGCGCGTTATCTTCGCGCGGGTAATTACGAGCTTGCCCGCGACCGGCTCCAGCGGTCCCTGGAGATCGACGAAAAGCAGGCCATCGCCTGGTCGGCGCTGGCCCTGACCTACGAACGGCTCCAGAACCCGCGGCTGGCGTCCGAGGCCTACCGCGAAGCGGTGCGCGTCGAACCGCGCAACTTCGATGTCTTGAATACCTATGCGGTATTCCTGTGCCGGCAGGGCGAGTACGACGAGGCGCGAGAGTACTTCGATCGCGCGATCGGGATTCCCGAGAACGACAACGCCTTCGTGACGATGACCAATGCCGGCGTTTGTATGAAGCAAAAGCCGGATCGCGCGCTGGCGGAATCCTACATGCGCCAGGCGCTGAAGCGCCGCCCGAACTACGGCGAGGGGCTGCTTCAACTCGCCATACTCAAGTTCGAGAATGGGAACAATCTGGGCGCACGCGCGTTTCTCGAGCGGTATGTTTCCGACAACCCGCCTAGCTCGGCGGTGTTGTTGCTCGGTATCCGCATCGAGGAACGGCTGGGCGACGACCGGGCGCGCGCCGCCTACGTCGAACGGCTGCTCGAATCTTTTCCGGATTCCACGGAGGCGCGCAGCATTCGGGAGGCGCGCTGAATGATGGTCGACGAAACCGAGCCGCCGTCCGAAGAGGATCAGTCCGAAGAGCCGCAAGGCCCGGTCTGCGGCGAGCGGCTGCGCGAGGCCCGCCGGGAACGGCAGATTTCGGTGACCGAGATTGCGAAGGAGTTGCATCTCGACGAACCCAAGGTTCGGGCGCTGGAACAGAACGATTTCGAGACGCTCGGCGCACCGGTCTTCGCCAAAGGCCATCTCAAAAAGTATGCGGCGATCGTCGGCGTCGAGACGGACGACGTGCTCGCCGACTACCACCGGCTGAATCGTTCGACCGGCGCACCGCCGTTCATTTCGAGCCGGCAGAAACCGCAACGCAATCCGTTGGCTGCCCCGTGGATCCTTGCCGTCGTCATCGTCGTTGCCGCGATTCTCGCCTGGTGGTTGTTCGGTCCGGATGACTCGTCGAACCTCGGCGCAGACGGCGTCGGCCTGCCGGGCGAACCGGCGGCGGTCACGTCTTCGGATACCGGACCGTCGTCTACACCATCGTCTACACCATCGTCTACACCATCCTCTGCCGCAAGCCCCGACGCTGCCGTTGACGACGACCCCGGCGAAGACCTCGACGGCGACCGGGAGACGGCGGAACCGGCATCGGCCGGCGAGTCCGGCGGCGGCCTGGAGATACCGGCCGCCTCCGCAGGCGTCGATCCGGCGGCTGAGCCGCCGCTTGCCGGCGGTGAAGCCCGCCTCAGCATCCGTTTCACCGGCGATTGCTGGACCGAAATCAGCGATGCCGGCGGCCGGCGCCTGTTTTTCGACCTCGGCCGCGGCGGCCGGACCGTAACGCTGAACGGCGAGGCGCCGTTTGCGGCGCTGTTCGGCAATGCCGACAACGTCGAGCTCAGCGTCGACGGCGTCGCCTACCCGATTCCCGCGGCAAGCCGGCGTGGACAAACCGCGAGGCTGACGATCGATCGTCCCTGACGATCCTGGCTATTGTCCTTGCAACCGTCTTCGAGCCACTAACCTTGAGCCATTGCCCCTGAGCCGTTGCCATTGAGCCATTGCCATTGAATCATTGCCCTTAAGTCGCTGCCATTGAGCCACTGCCCGCGCAACCCACGGCGCCGAGACCGAAAGTGACAGACACCGAACCAAAAGCCATTCGGGGAATGAACGACATCCTGCCCGAGGCCTGTGCGACATGGCGCCATCTCGAAAGCGCCGTCCGGGAAATCGCCGAGTCTTACGGATACCGGGAGCTTCGCCTCCCTATCCTCGAGCACACCGAACTGTTCCGGCGCTCTATCGGCGAGGTCACCGATATCGTCGAAAAGGAGATGTACAGCTTCGAGGACCGCAACGGCGAAAGTCTGACCCTGCGGCCCGAGGCTACGGCCGGCGTCGTCCGCGCCGGCATCAC
This sequence comes from Woeseiaceae bacterium, assembly GCA_028279985.1. Taxonomy (GTDB): domain Bacteria; phylum Pseudomonadota; class Gammaproteobacteria; order Steroidobacterales; family Woeseiaceae; genus UBA1847. Next base: position 52,874 of record JANQMR010000007.1, on the reverse strand, counting down.
CAACGGCCTTTTGCACAACCAGCGGCAGAAACTCTGGACCCGGGGCCCGATGTTCCGCCACGAGAAGCCGCAGAAGGGCCGTTATCGCCAGTTTCACCAGTTCAACGTCGAGGCCTTGGGTTACGAAGGGCCGGACGTCGACGCCGAGTTGATCGTCATGAGTGCCAGGATCTGGCGGCGTCTCGGGATTTCCCGTCTGACGCTCGAGATCAACACGCTGGGCATGCCGGTGTCCCGCAAGCGCTACCGGGACCGGTTGGTCGACTACTTGAGCGGCGTGAAAAGTCGGCTCGATCAGGATAGTATTCGCCGCCTCGAACAGAACCCGCTCAGGATACTGGACAGCAAGAATCCCGACATGCAGGGGATCATCGAGGCCGCGCCGGTGATGCTGGACCACCTGGACACGGAATCGGCGGGGCATTTCGACGAGCTCAAGGCGCTGCTGGATGCGGCGGGCGTGGCTTATCGGGTCAATCCGCGCCTGGTGAGGGGACTCGATTACTACAATCGGACCGTCTTCGAGTGGGTGACCGACGCGCTGGGTTCGCAGGGCGCGGTCTGTTCCGGCGGACGTTACGACGGCCTGGTGGAAAAGCTCGGCGGCCGTCCGACGCCGGCGATCGGCTGGGCCATGGGCATGGAGCGGTTGGTGGCGTTGTTCGAGGTCTGTGGCGGTCGGACTCCTGCCGCCGGCACGGACGTCTACGTGGCGGCGCTGGGTGAAGGCACACTAGAGCGGGCGTTCGCGTTGGCCGAAACCCTGCGCGACGCGATCGACGGTATTCGTGTCGAGGTGAATCTCGGCGGCGGGAGCTTCAAGTCGCAAATGAAGCGCGCCGACCGTTCGGGAGCGGCGTTTGCGCTGGTCATCGGCGAAAGCGAGCTCGCCGGGAACCGGGTGGGCTTGAAGCCCCTGCGCAGCGCCGAGGAACAATCGGACGTGGCAGTGGACGATCTGGTCAGGGTACTGGCCGAGAAGACGATGAAGCCGGCGGCGGGTGCCGCCGGCAGCAGTAAATGAGAAGGCAGGACCGGTGGACGATTTATCTGAGAAAGAACAGCTCGAGCAATTTCGAACGTGGTGGTCCGCATACGGCAGCTACGTGATCGTCGGTGTTGCGCTCGGCGTCGTCGGCCTGTTCGGGTGGAGTTACCAGAGAACGAGTTCGGCGGAGGCGGAGCAGGCCGCGAGCGTGCTCTACGATACGCTGGCCGGGTACGTCGACGACGGAGCGCTGGAGCAGGCGGAAGCCGTTGTCGTACAGATCACGGCCGAATACGGCGACACCGCGTATGCGACCCAGTCGAAACTCGCCATGGCACGTTTGTACATGGACAACAACCGCGACCAGGATGCCGCCGACGTGTTGTCCGCCCTGCTGGAGCAACGCGGCTACCCTGAGCTCCAGCACGTCGGCCGCCTTCGCCTGGCAAAGGTGCTGCTCTATCAGGACCAGCCCGCGGAGGCCCTGGCGCTGCTCGACGGTGAGGACAGCGCTGCATTCGGCGCGCGTTACGCCGAAGTGCGCGGCGACGCCTACGCTGCGCTTGGCCGTTACGACGAAGCCCGAGTCGAGTATCGGCGGGCGCTGGATGCGTCGCAACTGGAGACCGCGCTGGCCGGCTCGGCGCCTAGCGTCGGCACCGGGTTCATTCAGCTCAAGCTTCTCGACCTGCCGTTCGAGCTTCCGGACGAGGAGCCGCCGGCGCCAGACGCGGGTGAACCCGCGGTCCCTGGCGAGAGTCCGGCTGCCGGGGCAGACGGCGCGACGGCCGTCGACGAAATGGGCGAAGAGATGGCCGGCGAGCCGGCCGAGCCCGCTGCCGGCGAGGAAACGGCGCCGTGAACACGCGCGTTCGCAGCCTCGCACTGATCGCGGCACTGCTGGGGCTGGGCGCATGCGGCATCTTCGGCGACAAAAAAGACGAGTCGCTGGAACCGGCGAAACTGGTCGACATAGAAACCAGCGTGACCGTGAAGCGCATCTGGAGCAACAAGATCGGCGACGATGCCGAATTCCTGCGGGTTGCGCTGCGGCCGGTCGGTGACGGCAACCGCCTTTATGCGGCCAGCCGAAACGGCATAGTGACCGCGCTGGATCCCGAGAACGGGCGCCAGATCTGGCGCGAGAAACTCGATATCGAGCTTTCCGCCGGCCCCGGCGTCGGCGAAGGTCTGATTGTCGTCGTCGCCGCCGACGGTCTGCTGATCGCACTGGACACGGCGAACGGAACCGAGCGGTGGCGCAGCTACATCGGGGGCGAGTCGCTGGCGCGGCCGGTTATCGACGACGACCTGGTCGTGGTCCAGACCGTGGACAATCGCTTGCTTGCCTACGCCGTTTTCGACGGCAGGGAACGCTGGGCCATGCAGCAATCGACCCCGCCGCTGACGATGCGCGGCAATGCGGCGCCGGTTGCGGTCGGCACGAACGTCATCGCCGGTTTCGACAACGGCCGTCTGGCAGCGGTGGACGCCACCAGCGGCGACGTGCAATGGGAGTCGTTGTTGGCGCCGCAGACGGGTCGTTCCGACCTCGACAGGCTGGCGGACGTGGACGGCTTGATCGCCGTCGTGGGGCAGGACCTGTACGCCGCGGGTTACCAGGGCCGGGTCATGTCGCTGGCGGCCGAATCGGGACAGGTGTTGTGGACGGCGGACATTTCGAGTTATGTCGGCGTGACGGCGGACTGGAACAATGTTTACACCGTCGATGAGAATGGTGCGTTGTTCGCGTTGTCGCGCCGTACCGGCGTCGAGTCCTGGCGCAACGACTCGCTGCTGCGCCGCGATGCCACGGTGCCGGTGCCGTTCAATACCACCGTCGTCGTCGGCGACTTCGAGGGGTATCTGCATTTCTTCAGCAACCTGGACGGCCAGCCGGTCGCGAGGCTGCGCGCCGGCAAGAAGGCCGTCTCGGTGGCGCCTTACGTCATGGCCAATCGCCTTTACGTACAAAGCGACGCCGGCACGCTGACGGCGTACCTCATTCCGGAGCCTAGGCGGCCGCGGCGGGCGCCGGACATCGCCGGAGAAGAGGGCGTCTGACGGCCACGGTCGGGCGTTGGCCGCCATGCTTCCCGTCATCGCACTGATCGGCCGGCCCAATGTCGGCAAGTCCACGCTGTTCAATCGCCTGACCCGTTCGCGGGACGCCTTGGTCGCCGACTATCCCGGCCTGACGCGTGACCGCCAGTACGGTTACGGCAAGCTTGGGCCGGTGCCTTATCTGGTCATCGACACCGGCGGTGTTGCCGGCGGCGAGGTCGGCATCGAGGAGCGCATGGTCGGGCAGACCGTGCGGGCACTCGAGGAGGCCGACATCGCAATCGTCATCGTGGACGGCCGCGAGGGGTTGACGGCGGCGGACGAACACGTCGCGGCGCTCGCGCGGCGGCACGGCAAGACGACCTGGCTGGTGGTCAACAAGGCCGAGGGACTGGAAGCGGCCGTTGCCGGCGCCGAGTTCCACGCTTTGGGTCTCGGCGAGCCGCAAGCCATATCCGCGGCACATGGCGACAGGGTGGCCGCGCTGATGGATGCCGTGCTTGCCGATTTCGATCCTGCGGATGCGGGTATCAAAGCGCAAGACAAGGCGGCGCAAGACGAGGCGGCGGAAGACGATCGCCGGTTGCACATTGCGGTCGTCGGCCGGCCGAACGTCGGCAAGTCCACGCTGGTCAATCGCTTGCTCGGTGAAGAACGGCTCGTGGTTTACGACCAACCCGGCACGACCCGGGACAGCGTTGCCGTCCCGTTCGAGCGCAACGATCGCAAGTACCTGCTGATCGATACGGCCGGTATCCGGCGCCGTGCCCGGGTGCGTGAGGCCATCGAGAAATTCAGCATCGTCAAGGCGCTGCAGGCCATAGAGCGGGCGGAGGTCGTGATTGCCGTGCTCGACGCGCACGAGGGTGTGACCGAGCAGGATGTGAGCCTTTTGGGCCTGGTTCTCGAACGCGGCCGCGCGCTCGTCGTCGTGACCAACAAGTGGGACGGTTTGAGCGCCGCCGAGCGCAAGCAGGTACGCGACGAGCTAGACCGGCGGCTGCCGTTCCTGGATTTCGCCGAACGGATCACGATCTCGGCCTTGCACGGCACCGCGGTCGGCGACCTGCTGCCCGCCGTCGAGCGCGCCTACGCGGCCGCGACGCGCGATATGTCGACGACCGAGCTGACGCGTGAGCTCGAAAGCGCCGTCATCGCACATCCGCCGCCGATGGTTCGCGGACGGCGCATCCGCCTGCGTTACGCGCACCAGGGCGGGCGGAATCCGCCGGTGATCGTGGTTCACGGCAAACAGACCGAACGCCTGCCGGAATCCTATCGCCGTTACCTGATCAACCGCTTTCGCAAGGCGTTCAAGCTCAGGGGCACGCCGGTGCGCCTGTCCTTCAAGACGGACGAGAACCCGTACGAGGGTCGCCGCAACAAGCTCACGCCCAGGCAACGGCGCCGGCGCAAGCGGCTGCTGAAACACGTGGGCAAATAACCGCGAGACATTTGCACATACACAAGCGGCCTGTCGTTCGGCCGGGACGGCTGCTATAAGAAGACGACTGCTATAAGAAGTTAAGGCTCGGCAAGGGGAGAACGCCGATGAGTGCAGCGAGAAAATTCGTCACGCTCGAAGGCCGCTTCGCGATGCACCGCGGAGGGCACCTCGAATCGCCGACGCTGGCTTACGAAACCTGGGGCGCGCTGAACGAAGCGCGGGACAATGCCATCCTGGTCTTCAGCGGCCTGTCGCCGTCGGCGCATGCCGCGTCGTCGGAAGACGATCCGTCACCGGGTTGGTGGGAAGACATGATCGGCTCCGGCTTGCCGCTGGACTCGGATGCGTTTTTCATCATTTGCGTCAATTCGCTGGGGAGTTGCTTCGGTTCCACCGGGCCCGCGTCCGTCAATCCCGAGACGGGAGACGTGTATCGGCTCGATTTTCCGGTGCTGACCCTGGAGGACGTTGCGGAGGCTGCCTACGGCGTCGTCCGCCGCCTCGGTATCGAACGCCTGCACACGGTCGTGGGCTGTTCGATGGGCGGCATGAGCGGGCTGGCGTACTGCGTGCGTCATCCCGAGGCCGTGCGCGCTTTCGTATCGATCTCGTCGGCGGCGCGCGCGCTGCCGTTATCGATCGCCGTGCGTTCGCTACAGCGGGAGATGATCCGCCGCGATCCCAAATGGCAAAACGGCGACTACGATCCGGAGGATCCGCCGATCACCGGGCAGCGGCTGGCGCGCAAGCTCGGCATGATCACCTACCGTTCCGCCGTCGAATGGGAGCAGCGTTTCGGCCGCGAACGTACGGCTTCCGAGGATCACCCCGGCGATCCGTTCGGCGTCGAGTTTTCGGTCGAGTCTTATCTCGAGAATCATGCCGAGAAGTTCACCGGCAGCTTCGATCCGAACTGTTATCTGTATCTCTCCCGCGCCTCTGATCTGTTCGACCTCGCCGAACACGGCGGCTCCGTCGAGGCCGGCCTCAGGCGGCTGAAGCTCGAGCGCACGCTGGTGATCGGCGTGACGACCGACATTCTGTTTCCGCCGCATCAGCAACGGGAGCTCGCCGTGGGTATTGAGGCCGTTTGTCCGAATATGCGGTATGTCGAGCTCGATTGCATACGCGGACACGATTCCTTTCTGGTGGAAATGGATGCGTTTCGGCCGGTGATCTGTGAGTTTTTCGAGAGTTGCGGCTGACGACTACGCCAGACTTATGCAGAGGATTCCCAGAAACGGATAGGCTAGAAACGGATAGGCTAGAAACGGTATGGATCAGAAACGTTATAGAAACGGGACACCGACGGGATCGAGCCAAGTGAGCGTGGCCGGCCGCCACCGGATGTGCCGGGGGGGCGATCAATTTGGCTTGCGCAGGAGTAGCGCCGGATCGATCGCGGTGCCGTTCAGGTAGGTGCCGAAATGCAGGTGCGGGCCGGTTACCCGTCCGGTTGCACCGACCTTGCCGAGCGTTTCGCCTTCGCTGACCGTTTGTCCTTTCTCGACGCCGATTTCGCTCAGGTGGCAGTACATCGTCACGAAACCCTGACCGTGATCGACGATGACGGTCTTGCCGTTGAAGAAGTAGTCGCCGGTAGCGGTGACGATCCCCGATATGGGTGCGACGATCGCGGTGCCGGTCGATGCCGCGATGTCCATGCCCTTGTGCGGCGATCGCGGCTGTTCGTTGAAAAAGCGTCTGAGCCCGAAACTGGAGCTGCGCGGGCCTTCCACCGGCGAACTCAGGCTGAGATCGGAGACGGCGACATTGCGCCAGGCGTTTAGCGCGGCGTTGATGATGCCGCGTTCGCGGCCGATACGGTCGAGCTGCTCCTGGTCGGGCGTGACGAAGCTCTGGTTTTTCACCGTCAGCCGTTGCTCGCGGTACGCATGCGGAACGATTTCGAAATCGACAGGTCCGGCGCCTTCGACTTCGATGGCGGCCGGGCCGGTTTCGGCGTTCAGCGGGATGCCGACCACCGCAAGCCAGCGGTTGCCGTCTTGCGCGACCAGGACGCGCCGGCCCCGGTATTCGACGGCCGGCGGCGATTCGGCTGCGCCGACGTCGATCACTGCGATGCCGCCCGGCCGCGGCGAGTGTTCGGGTAAGGCGCCAAAAGCCGGGGCGGCGACCGACAGTATCGCGAGCAGCGTCGCTCCCAGCTTGACGGGCTTAGGTTTCATTGGTCGATATTCCGTGGTTGATATTCCGTAGTTCATATTCCGTCGATTCAGGTCTCGTCGGTCAAAGCCTCGTCGACACTGGCGCGCAACCGGCCGCTGGCCAGTCGTGCCTCGATCGTGTCACCCGTCCTGGCCTTACGGGCATCGCTCAGGATCTTGCCGGTTTTGACATCGGTGACTATCGCGTAACCGCGTTCCAATGTTGCAAGCGGACTGACCGAATCCAGGGCGCGTGCGGCCAGGGCCAGGCGATGACCGCGCTCGCCGAGCCAGTTACGGCCGGCTACGGCCAGGTTCCGGCGCGCGGCGGCAAGCCGGGCCAACGAGCGTTGCACGGCGAGTGCGGGTGAGGCCGTTAATAGCTGCCCGCGCAGCGTCAGCACCCCCCGGCGTCGTCCGGACAGTTCCGCGTGCATCCCCGCAAGCAGCCGGCCGGTGGCGATCCGCAACCGATCCTGTTGTCGTTCGAGCTGCCGCGCCGGACTGCCGGCATAAAGCCTGCGGCTGAGCCAGTCCAGCATTTGCGACTGCGATTCGACGGCGCGTTGCCCGAGGCGCAACAAACGCGTTTCGGCGACAGCGAGGTTGCGCAGCCAATCGCCGCAGTCGGGCACGACGAGCTCCGCCGCGCCTGAGGGTGTCGGCGCCCGGACATCGGCGACGAAGTCCGCGATCGTCACGTCGATTTCATGGCCGACGGCGCTGACGATCGGAATCCGCGCGGCGGCAATGCGTCTTGCCAGGCCTTCGTCGTTGAAGGCCATCAGGTCTTCGAGCGAGCCGCCGCCGCGGCAGAGGATCAGCACGTCGCATTCGGCCCGCCTTTCGGCTGTGTCCAGTGCCGCGATCAATTCGGTCGGCGCCGACTCGCCCTGCACGGCAGCCGGATAGATGACGACCGGTACCAGCGGGAAGCGGCGGCCCAGCACGCTCAGGACGTCGCGAACCGCGGCGCCCGACGGTGAGGTAATCGCGCCGATGCGCGCCGGCAACCCGGGCAATGGGCGCTTGTCGGCTTCCTCGAACAGCCCATCGGCGTGGAGCTTTTTCTTCAGCCGTTCGAACTGCTGCTTGAGCGCGCCCTCGCCGGCCGGCTCGACCTGCTCGACGATGAGCTGGTAGTCGCCGCGCGCCTCGTACAGGCTGACCTGGCCGAAGGCCAGTACCTTGTCGCCGTTTTTGAGACCGGTGGTGGCGCCGCCGCGCTGGCGCCCGCGGAAAAACGCGGCGCGAATCTGCGCGCTGTCGTCCTTGAGCGTGAAGTACAGGTGACCGGAGGCCGGCCGTGCGATATTCGAGAGTTCACCCTCGATCCAGAGGCGGGCCACCCCCTGCTCGAGTAATGCCTTGACCCGGCGGTTGAGCTGGCTGACCGTGATCGCGGTCGCCTGACCCGAGGCTTCCATGCTCGCCAGTATAACGAATGCATCCAAGCTAGTGCCGAAAAAATGTGGCGCGTAAAATGGACCGTTTAACCGAAGCAGATTAACCGAAAAGAACAGGATCCCATTCCGCCATGCGTATCGCCAGGGAAGCACTGACCTTCGACGACGTCCTGCTGCAGCCGGGCTACTCCGACGTGCTGCCGCGGGAGGTCGATCTGAGTACCCGGCTGACCGCCGAGATTGGCCTCAGCATACCGATCCTGTCCGCCGCGATGGATACGGTCACCGAGGCGCGGCTTGCGATCGCGCTGGCCCAGGAAGGCGGCCTCGGCGTGATCCACAAGAACATGTCGATCGACGAACAGGCGAGGCAGGTCGCGACCGTGAAGAAGTACGAGAGCGGCATTGTCCGCGATCCGATCACGGTGTCGCCGGACATGACGATCCGCGAGGTGATCGACCTGACGCGGGCGATGGGCATCTCGGGCGTGCCGGTGGTCAACGAAAAGGAAACCGTCGGCATCGTCACGCATCGCGACCTTCGTTTCGAAACGCAACTGGACGCGCCGGTTTCCGCGGTGATGACGCCCAAGGAACGCCTGGTCACGGTCGGCGAAGGCGCCGACGAGGAAGAGGTGCTGTCGCTCCTGCACCAGCACCGGATAGAGAAGGTCCTGGTCGTGGACGACGAGTTCCGGCTCAGGGGCATGATCACGGCCAAGGATTTTCAGAAGGCCAAGGACTTTCCGCGCGCCTGCAAGGATTCGAGCGGCGCGCTGCGCGTCGGCGCCGCCGTCGGCACCGGTTACGACACCGACGATCGGGTTGAGGCGCTGATTGCCGCCGGTGTAGACGTGCTGGTCGTGGACACCTCGCACGGTTATTCCAAAGGCGTGCTGGATCGGATACGGCGCATCAAGGACGTGCATGCCGACATGCAGGTCGTCGGCGGCAACGTCGTCACCGGCGATGCCGCGCTGGCGCTGGTCGAGGCGGGCGCCGACGGCGTCAAGGTCGGTATCGGACCGGGTTCGATCTGCACGACCCGTGTCGTCGCGGGTGTCGGCGTGCCGCAGGTTTCGGCGGTGGCCGAAGTGGCCGAGGCGCTGGCGAAGTCCGGCGTGCCGTTCATCGCCGACGGCGGTATTCGTTACTCGGGCGACATTGCCAAGGCGCTGGTCGCCGGCGCACATTCGGTGATGATCGGCGGCCTGTTCGCCGGTACCGAGGAATCGCCGGGCGAGGTGGAGCTGTATCAGGGCCGTTCCTACAAGTCGTACCGGGGCATGGGTTCGCTGGGTGCGATGGGTGAATCCTACGGCTCTTCCGATCGCTATTTCCAGGACACGACCGAGGAGCTGGAAAAGCTCGTGCCCGAAGGTATCGAGGGCAGGGTGGCCTACAAGGGCGGCCTGGTTGCGATCGTCCATCAGCTCGTCGGCGGCGTGCGGGCGGCGATGGGCTACACCGGCAGCGGCACGATCGAGGAGATGCGGACCCGGCCCGAGTTCGTCAAGATCACCAGCGCCGGGCGCAAGGAGAGCCACGTGCACGACGTGACGATCACCAAGGAAGCGCCCAACTACCGGAGCACGAGCTGAGCGACCTTCCGCAGGCCGTAAGTCCACGACGAACCGACACCGAATCGACAAACACGACGATGAGCCAGGCAGCCAAGGTCGACGACGCCACACACCCGGACATTCACGCGCACCGTCTGCTGATCCTGGACTTCGGCAGTCAATACACGCAGCTCATCGCGCGCCGTGTCCGCGAATGTGGCGTGTACTCGGAGATCCACCCGTGGGACATCGGCGACGAGGCCTTGCGGGCGTTCCGTCCCGCCGGCATCGTCCTGTCCGGCGGCCCCGAGTCGGTCAATCTCGACGACCCGCCGCGGGTTTCGCAGGCGGTGTTCGAGCTCGACGTACCGGTGCTGGGGATTTGTTACGGCATGCAGACGATGGCGGCCGAGCTCGGCGGCAAGGTCGAGGCATCGGCGCATCGGGAGTTCGGCTATGCCGAGATCATACCCGGCGACTCCGAGCTGTTCGGCGGCCTGAGCGACGCGGACGGCCCCTTGCTCAAGGTCTGGATGAGCCATGGCGACCGCGTCGAGGCCCTGCCGCCCGGTTTCGAGGCGACGGCGAAAAGCCCGAACTCGCCGCTGGCGGCGATGGAGGACCGCGAGCGGCACTATTACGGCGTGCAGTTCCACCCCGAGGTCACACATACCCTGCAGGGCGAGGCGATCATGCAGCGCTTCGTGCGCGACATCTGCGGTTGTCCGGGCGACTGGACGCCCGGCAACATCGTCGCCGACGCGATAGAGCAGGTTCGGGAGACGGTAGGCGACGGCAAAGTGTTGCTGGGTCTTTCGGGCGGCGTGGATTCTTCGGTCGTCGCCGCCTTGTTGCACGAGGCGATCGGCGAGCAGCTCACTTGCGTATTCGTCGATCACGGCCTGCTGCGTCGTCACGAAGGCGACCAGGTCATGGATACCTTCGCCGATCATCTCGGCGTGAACGTGATCCGGGTTAACGCGGCGGACCGGTTTTTTGCCGCCTTGGAAGGCGTATCCGACCCGGAGCAAAAGCGCAGGATTATCGGCGGTCTTTTCGTCGAGGTCTTCGAAGAGGAGGCCGACAAGCTCGAAGGTATCGGGTGGCTGGCACAGGGCACGATTTATCCGGACGTGATCGAGTCCGCCGGCGCCAAGACCGGCAAGGCGCAGGTCATCAAGTCGCATCACAATGTTGCAGGCCTGCCGGAGGAGATGCGCCTGTCGCTGATCGAGCCGCTCAGGGAGCTATTCAAGGACGAAGTGCGAAAGATCGGTATCGAGCTCGGCCTGCCGCGCGAGATGGTTTATCGCCATCCGTTCCCGGGCCCGGGTCTGGGCGTCCGGGTCTTGGGCGAGGTCGAGCGGGAATACGTGGAAAAGCTGCAGCTAGCCGACGACATCTACATTGAGGAGCTCAGAAAACACGATCTCTACGATGCCGTCAGCCAGGCTTTTGCCGTGTTTCTGCCGGTGCGTTCGGTCGGCGTCATGGGCGACGGCCGGCGTTACGAGTTCGTGATTGCCCTGCGCGCCGTCGAGACCATCGATTTCATGACCGCCCGCTGGGCGCGCTTGCCGTACGAATTTCTCGAACGGGTCAGCTTGCGCATCATCAACGAGGTGGACGGTATTTCCCGCGTGACTTACGACATTTCCGGTAAGCCGCCGGCGACTATCGAGTGGGAGTGACTGGCCTCAGTGCTGTGAGCAGTTGCTTTTCCCGTTCGGGCTCAGCCAGCCTCGAATCTGTCAGTTTTCACCGATATAGAGCTACCCTGTTTTCGGCGTAAAGGACAGAATCGATAGCGGAGAGATCATAAAATTTATTTCCACTGTGATTTTGATCAGGCATGAGTTTGAGGTGGTTTGATCAGCGACTCAGCCGGAATACCCAATCCTTCGTGGAGCTTCCAGATCATCTTCAAAGTCAGCGAGCGCTTGTGGTTTAGGATCTCGTAAACGCGATTACTTTTGCCGATCATTGGTTCAAGGTCTTTTACGGTTAAGCCCTTGCGTTCCATCTCGAACTTGATTGCCTCAACAGGGTCGGGCAAATCCATCGGGAAATGCCTGGCTTCATAAGCCTCAATAAGCGTGACCATGACATCCAGCTTCTCGCCTTCCGGAGTGTCTGGCTCAGCCATCATCAGGCTTTCAACTTCATTTAATGCCGCTCGGTAGTCGGCATCAGTTTTAATCGGTTTGATGTCCATGGTTAATCCTCCCGCAGCTAAATGGTTTGCACATCAATCTTGTCGTACTGCACATGAGTGCCAATAAAGCGGATGTAGACAACCCGGTAGGCATAGTTGATCCACACAACAAGTCGATACTTGTTCCCTGCAATGTTGAACGCCACTCGGCCATCTTTAAGAATGCTGGCATTTCCGAAGTCCTGTTTTACCTCGGCAGGCGAACTCCAGTCGGCCTGCAAGGCACGACGGTACCAGGCCAAAGTTGGCTCCTTTACATCCTGATATTCCGGGTTCTCTTCCCAGAAGGCTTTCAGGGTCGACAGTGCGATGATTCTCATGTACCTGATATGCTAGTCCCAAAATGGGACTAGCGCAACAATTTTTAGCTACACTGATATTTGGCCAACTTCATCAACCTGGATATCCTCGTGAAGTAGTGTCCGAATATCCGATACCTAGTCCCATCAGTTTATTGTGTTCGATAAAGTGCAGAGCCTCTGCCGTGGATGCAACAGATGCGCCAACAGTACAAGGATCGCCGTTGAAAAACATTTGATTTCATTTGATTTACGGAGAATGCTGACAGAGCTTGCCGACTGGCCATTTGAGGTTTGTTACTTCGGTGACAATTAGCAACCTTCTTGAGCATGGTATTTTTCACGGCACGACGCCGTGCTGAGGGAGGTAATGGTCATGCACGACCAGTTGCTGTGTGTCTTCACCACTACCAATGAGCAAGCCGCCGCATGAGGCTGCCGTACACAATAGTAGCGATCGGCATCGTGCTTGCACTCGCGATGTTCGTCATCTACAAGCCCGCCGACACGGTATCCGATCTGGTACCCACGCCAGCCCCTGTCGAAGATCCGGCACCCGCGCCGGTTCCACTTGAAGGTTTGGTATCTGCCCCGGCTCCTTTCGAAACAAACGCCGGCGATCAGCAGGCTTCCGAGCTGACTGTGTTACAGCTCATGAGTGGGGACCCGGCTGATGGGGCCGATGCGAAATGCAATTTCATAACGTATATGGTGCCTGACGGAGACGGAAACCTGATCGAAGCCATAAAATGCGATACTAAATCTTCGCCGGAAGCCCGGCACCCATACACCACCTATCCGCAAGAAGCGCTCGTCGACATGGCCTATGGCGACTCGATTGCCGCCGAAGTGCTTGGGCTTTGGTATCTCGATGAAAAAAAGATCGAAGAAGGCATGACGTTGTTGTATCGCGCCATCGCCCTGAATAGCGCAACGGAGTTTCGTCCATTGCACAACGCAGCGAATGCGCATTTCTCGAGCGTGCAACATCTGGATGAAGATGGAAACCTCGTCTACTCGATATCGAGCTTGGAGCAACAGTACGTAATGGGTCGCATTGGTGAGGTTTTGGGGGATGCGGTTCTGAGTACTCCTTCTTATCGGACGCTGCTTGAGGATGTAGGGTACGAAGACTTCGCCCGTCTCGAGAGTGAGGCATCGGCAATCCTTGCAGACATGGCGAATATAGAGACCGAAGTAACCGGTAGATCAACGATTAGGGAGGCGCTAAATGACAGTTAGAAAAACGCTGATTGGACTACTTCTCGCCACGTCAATAGCCATTGCCGGCAACTACATGACCATCGCCTGCGATGGCTGTAGCAGCAGCACAACGGATATTGCAGAGTTTGGCTACTCTCAGGCCTTCGGAAGCAGGGGCTGGATGGCGCCCGAGCAGGGCGATGCCTTTTTTATCCGTGATGTAACGAACGGCGCACTCTACTTTGTAGATCTTTCGATCGTGATGAGCAGTATCAAAATAAATCTGATTTTTGTACAGTGATTATGATCCTACTACCTGAAGTAGTAACATCGTTACTTGGAGAGAAATAGCGGTTGCCATGGCTGACAAACAGTCCGAAGTTAATGGGCGTGCTTGCTGTCAATGTTCGGTGTGTTCGAACGACACTCGGTTTAAGCCAGTAGCGCTTCGGCAAGATGCTGGGGCTATCCCAGAGCTGGGTTTCAAAGGTTGAGCGGGACGAAACGGTTCAACCTCGAAAGCTATCCGAGATCGCAAAGCTTGGTGGAATGAGCGTTGCCGAGCTGATTGGTGAGAATAGCAACACATCACCGGGTCCGGCTGTCCGGCGAACTGTTCCTGTTATCTCGTATATTCAGGCCGGGCAATGGAAAGAGTTTACTGAATTTCAAGATATGGCAGAAGAAGAGGGCCTTGCATACACCACAGAACCAGCCAGTCGCAGCGCGTATGCACTGATAGTTCACGGTGACGCCATGGTTAATCCATCCAGCGCTCCTTCCTACGCGCAAGGCGCAATCATTATTGTTGATCCGTTGCTTCCAGGAATGCCGGGCATGCGAGTTGTGTATTGACTTGAACCCGAAGGTGCAGCAATGTTTAAGCAGCTGGAAACTGACGGCTCTAAGCTCTGGCTGAAGCCGCTTAATCCTTGCTACGCCGTTATCGAGCCTAACGACGAGGCCAAGTATTGTGGGACGGCGGTCCAAGCCTATTTCAATGAAAAACTACATGGGGCAAGATAATGAGAAGCGCGATAACGATATTCCTAGGCATCACCATATTGGTTGTTATCTCAAGCGGATGCACGTACCAGGCAGTAGCAATTCAGACTTCAGTTCCAGCCTCTGAGATTCGCGTCGATCGAGTACGGGATGCACATGCTGTAGTGATAACCAATTTCGATTCTCAGATCGTGGCCGAAGACGCGAAGAAACCTGGCTGGACCTGTACCGCACACAACTATCCAGTCGACATAGGGTCTGCGCTGAAGTCTTCGCTGGGTATAGTTATGGATTCTGCATTCGCCAGCTACGAGCAACAAGGGTCGATGCCAGCAGTCGATTCATCGACTCCACAGTACCTGTTCCGGTTTGATATTCGGGAGTTTGAGCCCGTTTTTAGCTATGCCTCGGGGTTCTGGTCGGGTACTGCGCAAGGCAACGTAACAATCTCCGGGCGAATTCAAGTTTTCGATGGTAATCAAAACGAAATCCTTCGCACAATGGTAGCTGGCAGCGCTCACAGCAACGCGGAGGGTGGGTGTGACAAAGGAGCTGAAGCACTCGCTGCGGCCTCCACAAAGGCAATCGCAGATCTACTCGAGAATTTCGTTCTGAAGGTCATCAACTCAGACCAACTTGACGTCGCCTACTAATCGTTTCTCCTGATAATTTTCTAGCAGCGAGCGCTTACCACTTTTCGTAATACTATGTATTAAGGGTCTATCGCCGCAGGCGCGCGGGAAACACTCCAAGGCCAGATCTGCGATCTCGCCATGCGTATCATCAAGAAGGCGAACTCGGCTCCTAACCATCGTCCGCGCGGGTAGGGCTACGGCAATTCGCAGTATCGAATCAGTTTCGGTTTTGCTTATCGGGCCATTTTTGGTGAAGATATCGAGGAGCTCAGGAAACACGATCTCTACGATGCCGTCAGCCAGGCTTTCGCCGTGTTTCTGCCGGTGCGTTCGGTCGGCGTCATGGGCGACGGACGGCGTTACGAGTTCGTGATCGCCTTGCGCGCCGTCGAGACCATCGATTTCATGACCGCCCGCTGGGCGCGCTTGCCGTACGAGTTTCTCGAACGGGTCAGCCTGCGCATCATCAACGAGGTGGACGGTATTTCCCGCGTGACTTACGACATTTCCGGTAAGCCACCGGCGACTATCGAGTGGGAGTGATTGGCACTCACAGGTAATGACAGGCACTGGCTGGCAACCGCAGGCATCTAATCGAGCGCCAGTTTCATCTTGCCTGCAACTTTCTTAAGCCGCTTGTCACCTGTCCAGAGCAGGGTATCTCCTGCTAAAGCGGTTGCGGCTAGTAGATGGATGTCTATATATCCGACACCTAGTCCCATCAGTTTATTATGTTCGATAAAGTGCAGCGCCTCTGCCGTAGATGCGACAGGCGATAACGGAAGATCGTTGAGTAATCCGATTATTTCATCGCGATTGCTCAAATATCCGCATGCCAGTTCACCAATGACAAAGGGGTGCACCAACACTTGGTTGCCATCAAGCAACTCAACAAGCCGGATATCTCCGGAGCGTAGATGGTCGATCCAGATCGAAGTATCGACCAAGATCATTTTGATGGTTCGGACTGACGACGAGGTACCGGTTTCAGATGAGGCTCGCTTCCCCCTAGCCGTGCCAACCGGCGCGCACTTTCCCGCTCAATCAGGGCGCGTAGCCCTTCTCGAACGAGTGCAACTTTTTCGCTCACCCCGGTAAGCCGCTGGGCCTCTGCCAGTAATTGATCATCGATATTCAGTGTAGTTCTCATTAAGTACTCTCTCTCATCATAAGGCATTAAAAATGACATCATATGATGATAAGAAAAGATGCTCCAACAGTACAAGGATCGCCGTGCCCGGAAAATTGGCGCGACGTACACTGTCAGGAAATGCCTCTGATGCGCTTTACTGTAACAGTACAGTCTGCTAGGCTATGCCGAAAGACTGTAATAGTACAGTAGAGGAGGTAAGCATGACCGCTCAAGCCGAACAACTACTGCAACCTGATGCCGGTATTATCGGTTCATTGCTGCCGGCGATTTTCAATATCTTCAACCAATGGCGCTTGACCGGTGCCCAGCAGATGACCCTGTTGGGGCTCGGCAACGAGAAAACCCTCTACAACTGGAAGAACCGGCCGGAGAAGGCCAGGTTGACTCGGGATATGTTGGAACGGGCCAGCTATATTCTGGGTATCTACAAATCACTGCAGATCCTGTTGCCCGATCAGGCGCTGGCCGATCAGTGGCTGTCTACACCAAACGACAATCCACTATTCAACGGTACGGCACCGTTGGATCGGTTATTGGCCGGGCAGGTAGTGGACTTGGCCGTGGTCAGGAACTTCCTCGACGCAGAGCGGGGTGGTTGGTGATCGATATCGATCTCCTGCCAAGCAGTGAAGTCAACGAACTCGTCTACCGGGTCATACTGTCGCGCTATCCGCAGATCAGCCTGTTTGAGCGCGTTGCCAGCCCCGAAGATTGGGACCTGCTCCATGCCGTCGAGTTGCTGACCAACCCCAGGCTGCGGGACGAAGTCGGCGATATTCGGTTGGTTCCTCCGGAAGACCGGGTATACGGCGATGGCGCGTCCTGGATCATGGCAGCCTTCACCCACCCACCGGTAGATGGCCGCGGCGGCCGCTTCAATCGGGATTTCGGCATCTATTACTGCACTGCCGACGAGGCGGTGGCTGTCGCCGAATCGTCCTTCCAGCGTGCGCGCTTCCTTCGGGAATCCAGAATCGATAAAACTACCCAGGAAATGCGCGTGATACGTGCGCAACTTGGCCCCGCCACCTTGCATGACCTGCGACAACTAACCGGGCATGCTATTTATCATCCCGATGACTACGACGAAGCTCAGCAACTCGGTCACAGCTTACGCGACGCCAAAAGTTACGGCGTCCACTACAGCAGTGTCAGGGCGAAAGGGGAGTGCTACGGGGTGATGCGGGCAAAGGTACTTTCCGATACGGTCCACTGGCGTTATCTGCGTTACCACTATGAGCAGGGGGCGGTTGTCGAAGTCGAATCCCTAGGCGGTAGTGACAGGAGGTAGTGGCCATGCACGACGAGCTGCTGTGGGTCTTCACCGGACTTCCCGACGACTACACTAGTCCTCGATACCGAAACCACCGGGCTCCCTGACGAAAATGGTCTGCCCGATATCGTTGCGCTGAGTATAGCGGCAGTCAGAGGCGAGAGAATCGCTCAATCCCCCGAGTTTGAATACGGCTGACGCGAGCCATTACAGAAGAAGCGTGGGCCGTACACGGCATTACCAATGAGCAAGCCGCCGGATTTGGAACACTTCGTCATTCACAAATGCCAGTTTTCACTGGCCCATTCTGTTGGATCATGTCGTTCGATACGAATTGGCAATGTCGCCTCTGAGGGTTTTGCTATACAAGAAAACAGGACAGGACTTTGTTGGTTTTTGAGGTGTATAGTGAATATATACACATACCTTCTGGTTCGTTTGGAGGCACAATCGTATGAAAACCTATGAAGTAAACATGGAGGTCGCGGGTCACTTAGCCATGTGGTCGCGGCCAGACACTGGGTCTAGTCCGACGTCTTACCCGGTACCAACCTGGTCTGCGGCAAAAGGTTTGTTCGAAGCCATAGCGTTCTTTAAAGACGGCCGTGCTTGGATAAACCCGATCCGCGTTGAGCTGTGCAAAGCTAATAACTCCGCAAGAGCTGGTAGCATTCAGTTTCAGCAGTATATGACCAATTACGGCGGGCCCCTGCGCGAGACTAGTCTGATTAACAGAAAAGCCAATCATCAGCTTGCGGCACTGGCTATTGTTGAACCCTGCTATCGCTTATATGCACGCATTGAAAACGGCGCAGACCAACCGTTGCGCTTTGGTGATAACCCCTGCCATGCACTGCAGGCTATGTTTGAGCGGCGTCTGAAGAAAGGGCAGTGTTATCACACGCCATGTTTGGGTTGGAGTGAGTTCGTGCCTAGCTACTGGGGACCTATTCGTGAATCGACAGAGGTGGATACCGAGATAAACCTGAATCTGGTTTCGGTACTAAAAAGTATGTTCGATGCACCTGTGCAAGGACAATTCAGTCCCCAATTTCAGCAAGGGGAGGCGGCATGGGTAAAGGACGGGGTGTTTCGGTATGCTTAATGAGCTGGCTTTAGTGCGTAATGGTATTGCTAAACTTGATTCTGACTTATTGCGGTCAATACATAAAAGCCTTACGGAGCCGGGAAAAACCAATCTATTGCGCGTGGTGTTGGCGCCTGAGCAAAGCGATAATTGCATCGCCGAACTTGACTATTTGCAGGGGGATACGCACAAGAACTATTGGACTCATGGAGATGGTAACCAGAATCAATTTCCGGCGGTCAAGCTAAAGTCTCCTCTACGGCCGGCTGGTGTAACGGAATATCGACAATGGAAGCAGGCAAACAAAAACCCGTCTGTTGAAAGTCATATGGCGTACCTTGAGCTCTTGCGAAGTCGCTACGTCATAGATTTATCTTCGCTGCAATCCTGGCCCAAGTATCGCGGTAAGCTCGAACAACGTGCGGATATCTATCGTAACGGTCTGAGCGGTGATTCGTATATTGTAGCCAGCTTGTTGTCCGCATTTTTGAGGGTTGAAGAAAACGGATTGGCGCTTCTGCGTGAGCTGGATGAAGAACTCTGGCAGCAATGTAAGCGTACCGCCGATAAAGGCCTGCTTGATTTGGCTGCGTTGATCATGTTTGCTTGCCTGGCTGAAAATGAAGCTCTGACGACTAAAGGTGAAATGCCAACGCGGCCGACACTGTTATTCGATCTCATTGGTGACGGCTTCTATTCCGCAGCGAATAAGCATTGGCTTCCTGCTATATCTGCGGTTCTGTTTCAAGTAGACGCACAAAGTAAGCAGCGTTTGGGGACCTGTGCTATCAGCGGTAGGCCAAACAGTACTCTGGTGACTAGTACGTTTCCATCACAAAAATGTAATCACCTAGGTAAGGTCACTACGTATTCTCGTAAAAAAGGCGTGCCAACGTACCAACGTTATCGTAGAGAGGCGGCTGAGAGTATGGCGGTTTCCGCCGACCTAGCTGATGAGCTGGCCAGTGCACTACGCTACTTGAATACCAAGAAAAAAGGTGTGACCTGGGATGTTGCTCCCGGCGAAACGGCTAGTGGGGATCTGCTGCTCAGCTTCTGCCAAGCATTACCGGATGTGCCGGTCGTTCGCCTACTATCGCATGAATCAGATATCTTGGGTGACGAAGATGATTACGAGCTTGAAGCAAAAGAGGTTTGCGAGCAGTTTAAGGGTGTAGACACGATTGTAATGGCTCAGGTTGATTTCCTGATTATTAGAAAAGTAAATGATGGAGTACAGAAAGTCATTTTTTCTTCATCGCAATTATTGGAAAACCTTGAGTCGGCAGCGGGCAGCTGGTGTCAAGCTAATAGGAATACGCCGGCTATTGCATTGATGTTCAAAAAAGATAGAAAAAGAACTTTTAGTCCTCCATTTACTATTTCACCCAAGAAATTCGCGCTATTGTTTAAGAAGAAGTATGACCGTACTGCCAAGTCAAAACCAGTGGGTGTTCCTGGCCTACCGTTTTCTGAAGTTATGGCTTTATTTTTGAATGAGAACAGGCCAAGAGAACTTGCACGCCGGCTGTTAAACCGCTTGCTAAGGCAATATAGTGGTTTGCTTGAGCTGGCGGCATTGAAGCAAACTAATCCCATCAAACATAATCAAGATGCGCTGTGTGCGATAACAGCGATAGCCGTGTTGTTGCACAAACTGGAAAGAATCAAGGAGGTATATATGGATGAGCTTGCCTACAAGTTAGGGCAGTTTTGTGCTGCGCTAGATGAAATCCATATCGGTTATTGTGAACGTGAGCGTAAAGGGCAACTGCCCGGCCGGTTGATCGGCAATCAAGCTTATTCGGCGGCGGTGAATAGCCCGTTAAAAGCGCTGAATATAACCGCGCAGCGGGCGGCAGTTTATCAAGCGTGGGCGAAAAAATTGAGTTTGCAACCAGATGAAAAGATTGGCGACAAGCGAGTGATAAATGCCAAGTATGCATTTATCTGGATGCGAAAGCACTGTGAAGAATTACATGTCTTGATGCCTAAGAAGCTCGGCCTGGTTACAGCCGAGAGCAGGGCTGAACTACTGCTCGGTTATTTGGCTGGTAGAGAGATGAAAAAAGCACAAGACAAGGAACAACAAGGAGAGAATGCAGATGCAATCTAACATCGCACCGTTTAACCGCTGTATTGGGCTAGTTGTATTAGACGTTACGATGTCGAATCCCAATGGTGACCCTGATATGGAATCAGACCCGCGCACTGTTGATGCTAGCGGCAAAGGCTTAATCACGCCCGTGTCCTTTAAGCGCAAGCTTCGCGATTTGGTTGAAGATTCTGAGGGTGTGGTGTTTCAGGCCGCAGCGGAAGTTTTGGGGCTTGATGCATCGCGTTTCAAAATTCTTGAATCAAGGGGGCGGGATCGCAAAGAAATTCTTGCTATGCAAGAGAGAAAATTCAGGAATACCTATTGGGATGCCCGCTTGTTCGGCAATACTTTCCTAGAAAGTTTGAAAGACCGAGATCTTGACGCAGCACAGAAGAAACGCAAAGCAGAAGGCAGTTACGCCCATTTTATCCGTACCGGTGCCGTGCAGGTTGGTGTCGGTACGTCAATAGCGGCTGTTGATATTGAGCGACTAACGATGACTAATAAGGCTGGCGTACAAGAGGGTAAAGATCGTGGTATGGCGCCACTGGGTTTTAGGGTAGTGCGCCATGGTATATATGTTATTCCGTTTTATGTTAATCCTACGATTGCTAAAAAGACGGGCGCGGATACTAAAGATCTGCAACTATTCAAGTTCTTGTTGCCGTTAGCTTACCAGCATACTAGCTCTGCTATCCGACCACAAGTTAATGTGCTTCACGCCTGGTTCGCTGAGCATAAGAGCCCATTGGGGTCGTGCCCTGACCATCTACTGATAGATGGTTTGACTCCAAGAGTTAAGGAAGGGGTAATTCAGCCGGAATCTCGTGCAGATTATGTTATTCCTGTACTGCATGATGTTGATGGAAGTATTCGCGGTCGCTTTGAGTCGGTGCTAGATCTGTGTGATGAGCGATAAATTTGTCGCTCATTCAGCACCCAATGATGAGTCGAAGCCGGAACCTCATTACTATGTTGATCATGTATGTGAGGTCCAACGAATAGGCTTGATGTATGCTCGTGCAATGCTTTTCTTTACAAAATTTTCAGCTAGCGATGTTTTGGTCTATATGACATCCCTTGGCAATGCACTTGGTGTGCACGACATTGGTAAGCTGGAGTCAGGTAATCAAACAGTATTGCGTGGTGAGCAAACTGGTAAGTTGCCATATGACCATGTAGATGGCGGTGTAGCGGTTGCCCGAACTATGGGCGATACACTGGCTGCATGGTTGATTCGTGCGCATCATGCCCCAGGCCTCGCCAGTTCCAAAGACGAGAGAAAACTTAAACGGCGACTGCGAGATGAAAACCTGCTGCGCGGTATGCGTTATCGGCGCGATGGTGGGGGATGCTCGAGAGAGGCCATTGCTGAGCACTTACAGTTGATTCGTCAGACAGATGCGCTAGTTGATGAGCTGGTGGCGGCCCATGAAGCTAGTAGCGGGCAGAGATTGCATACTCACGCTACGCAGCCACCAGCAGACGCGTTGACAACTCGTCTGTTGCTCTCCTGCCTAGTCGATGCAGATCATGGTGATACGGCTACCTATTACGATCCGAGTGTCGACTGCATTGGGGGTGTGGAACCAAACTGGCAAGCTCGACTTGAGCAACTTCAGAATGTCGTGTGGTCGATGCGGGGTGCAGACGCTGAGCGCCAAGTATTGCGTGATGAGTTGTTCAAACAGTGTTTGAAAACAAAGGATGCTACAGCTATTGCCACCTGTGCGGCACCAGTGGGCTTAGGTAAAACCACGGCGGTGACGGCTAATTTGCTAAAAAAGGCGTCGGAACACGGATTGCGGAGAATCTTCATTATCGCGCCGTTCACGAATGTTATTAGTCAAACGGCAGACCGGTTACGTCGTTATCTAGTGTTAGAAGGAGAAGATCCGTTTGAAGTGGTTGCTGAGCACCATCATCGGGCCGAGTTTAGCAGTCCTGAGTTACGGCAATATGCTCAACGTTGGCAAGCCCCTATTGTCGTCACTACGGCTGTACAGTTTTTTGAAACGCTTGCTAGCGCCTCGCCGACCACCCTGAGAAAGTTGCACGAGCTACCAGGTTCTGCTGTGTTTATTGATGAGGCGCACGCTTGTGTGCCGCCCAGGCTGATGCGACAAGCCTGGTTCTGGATTAAGCAGCTCGCGGAGAACTGGTCGTGCCATTTTGTCTTAGCTTCAGGGTCTCTCGTTAAGTTTTGGGAAGAGCCAGGTATCGTCGGTAACGAAGATTCGGTAACGCTACCCAGTGTATTGAGCAGTGATTTTTTTCAGGTAGCCCAGACAGCGGAGCGAAGGAGAATACGTTTTTCCAGGCTTGGGGATGGCAGTGCTATTAACAAGGAGGTGTTGCTTAATACTGTTTGCGGAGAAGGCCTACAGGGCAGTCGACTTATCATCTTGAATACTGTGCAGTCCGCCGCGGTGACTGCACAAGCATTGCAGCGGCGCTTACAGCCCAATATATGCGATTCTTGCGCACTATCAGAGCGTATTGTGTTGCACATTTCGACGGCGTTAGTGCCTGCTGACCGTGAGCGAGTTATTCACGAGTTGATCGAACGGCAGAGGCAGGATAGCTCGTGGCGCAGTAAAGATTGGTACCTCGTAGCAACAAGCTGTGTGGAGGCGGGTGTCGATCTGGATTTCGATATGGGGTTTCGTGAACGTTGCTCCTTGACTAGCTTCTTACAGACAGCGGGGCGAATCAACCGTGAGGGATTAAATTCTAGTAGCGTTCTTTACGACTTTGCTTTAATTGCTGGTGAAGATAGTGAGATTTTAGGTCACCCAGCGCTCAAAGAGTCTATCGCTGTTTTTGATTTGTTGTGGGATAGACTAATTGCAGCTGATGAAGATCTGGATGAACTATCTACATTAGCATTAATACGCGAACTTCAAAGAGCCGGGTGTAGCAATGCGGAGGATTTATACACAAACGAAAAGAACTGTAACTTTCAACAAGTTCAGAATGACTTCAAGGTTATTAGTAACGATACGCTTACCGTTATCGTAAGTAAGGACATGCAGGAGGCTTTAGCTAGAAATATCTCTGTAAGTTATCGAGAAATTCAAAAGAACTCTGTGCAGATATGGCGTAATAAGGCTGAGAAGTACGGTGTAACGCCAATTGATCAGGGCTGTGATTTGTATGAATGGAATTATGGATATGACGCCAATTTTCTTGGTTATATGAAAGATCTGGATAAGATGATCCGGTCAAGTGGGTGGGTAATGTGATCCACGGAGTTGATTGTGCGTAGTTATCGAGACGCGGTGCTTCGGTTGGATTTTATGTGATAGTAAGAGGATTTCCAGAAAAGGTCCTCAAATGGTTGCTAAGGCTAAGTACAGATACTGAGCTGCCAAGGCCTAAAACCTGCATGACAGGTAGTAGTCTTACACAAGGGGTATTGGTTGGTAACAGCAGTGAACGACTATCTCCCCATTTCCGCGTTACAGCATTATGCTTATTGCCCACGACAGTTTGCACTGATTCACATCGAGCAGTCATGGTCAGATAACCGCTTTACTGCCGAAGGGCACATTTTGCACGAACGTGTGGATTCGGGTGAGAAAGAAAAGCGTGGTGTTTTGCGCTACGAGCGGAGCGTACAGCTCATCTCACGGGATTACCGAATACGTGGAAGAATGGACTTGTTAGAAATCGAGCTTGGCAATTCGCCGCGCTACTTTCCGGTTGAGTACAAACGAGGCAAGCCAAAAATAGAGGGCTGGGACAGAATACAGCTCTGCGCTCAGGCTCTGTGTATTGAGGAGATGAAAAGCACTCAGGTGTCGGAGGGCGCTATCTGGTACTGGGAAGTACGTCGGCGTGAAACCGTGGCGCTGAGCGATGAGTTGCGGCGAATAACCGTGACTACTATAAAAGAAGCTCGAGAAGTGTTTGCTAAGGGGCTGACGCCCCCGCCGATTGACAAAAAGCAACGTTGCCGTGCCTGTTCGTTGGTCGATTTGTGCCAGCCAAATACATTCAGGCAGGATGCGTCTACACGCTATGTGAAGCAGTTAGGCGAATGAAGAAGCTGCTCAATACGCTCTACATCACGCGGCAGGAAACTTATCTGCATAAAGAACGGGAAACCATCGTCATCAAGCAGGGTGATGAAAAGCTGGGTCAGTTTCCGGCGATCAATGTCGCCAATATTCTCTGTTTTGGTCAGGTTTCTGTATCTCCGTTCTTGATGGGTTACTGCGCAAAAAAAGCCATTGGTTTGATTTTCTACACCGAGTACGGGCGCTATCTGGCACGCGTTGAAGGTAAACCAGTTGGTAACGTGCTGCTGAGAAGAACGCAGTACCGTTGGGCAGACGACGATGGTAAGTGTAATGCTGTTGCGCGGTTGATTGTCGCGGCAAAAATTGCCAATAGTCGATCCGTGTTGCAAAGAGAGATCCGCAACCACGGCGATAATGCACAATTAGCGGCAGCGGTAGACAAGCTTTCTGTCAGTTGTCGTCGGGCGAAGCAGGCACAGAGTGTCGATGAGGCAAGAGGTATAGAGGGCGAAGCCGCTGCTGTTTATTTCAGTGTGTTTAGCGAGTTGGTGCGTGGCTCGGCATTTGCTTTCTGCGGTCGTTTTCGCCGCCCGCCGACCGATCCTGTCAATGCCCTATTGTCGTTTACTTACTCGTTGATAACACAGGAGTGTATTTCGGCATTGGTAGGTGTTGGGCTTGATCCATATGTAGGCTTTCTACACAAGGATCGTCCGGGACGTTCCAGCCTTGCACTGGATTTACTGGAAGAATTCAGGGCCGCTTGGGCTGATCGTTTCGTACTGACGCTGATTAATCGCAAGCAGTTGGCATTAAACGATTTTGTAACCGAAGCAAGTGGGGCGGTTAAACTCGCTGAAGATGCTAGAAAACAGTTTCTGGCCGCGTACCAGGAGCGAAAGCAGGTAGAGATAGTGCACCCCTACTTAAAAGAATCAGTGCCCGTTGGTTTATTGCCGCATTGTCAGGCTATGTTGTTGGCACGACATATTCGTGGTGATACACAGTACTATCCACCTTTTTTGATCAAGTAATGCTGGTTCTAGTTACCTATGATGTCAGCGTCGTTTCCGAGGGCGGACAGCGACGCCTCAGGAATATTGCCAAAGTGTGCCTCGATCATGGTGTTAGAGTTCAAAACTCTGTATTCGAATGCGAAGTGGATCCAGCCCAACTCACTGCTTTCAAGGCCGAACTGGAAGCGATCTATGACCCCGTAGAGGACAGCCTTCGGTTTTATTTCTTAGGCAAGAATGGCAGAAAACGAGTGGAACATCTCGGCGCCAAGCCCACGGTTGATCCCCTTAGAGACAACCTGATTCTGTGATCGCTAACCTATAGCTCTCATGAAAAGCCTGTTTGGTTAGCGGCGTTTTAAGCCCTTGTTCTTTAAAAATATATTCGAATATCTATTGAGTCGAACGCTTCTCAACGGGTGTTTATTGTCAGGTTAGCGGGAAGACGTTAATTTATTGAAGTAGATCAACGTATTATACTGGGAATGTCGCGCCCTTCACGGGCGCGTGGATTGAAACAGTCTGCCTCGAGCGCCGAGGACGCATGGTACGGGTCGCGCCCTTCACGGGCGCGTGGATTGAAACTTCTTGGGTCGCCTTATCCCGATAGTGCTTGTAGGTCGCGCCCTTCACGGGCGCGTGGATTGAAACATGGAACGGCTAGCCAAAACAGGCGACGGGCACAGTCGCGCCCTTCACGGGCGCGTGGATTGAAACAAAATAGCTCATGAGCTGATTATCAAATCAGGTCGTCGCGCCCTTCACGGGCGCGTGGATTGAAACAAAATAGCTCATGAGCTGATTATCAAATCAGGTCAGTCGCGCCCTTCACGGGCGCGTGGATTGAAACACGGTTAGCTAGAGTTGTGCTCCTATCGCAGCCAGTCGCGCCCTTCACGGGCGCGTGGATTGAAACAAATATGGGTGTTGGGACACTTGGCGCTTCTACTGTCGCGCCCTTCACGGGCGCGTGGATTGAAACTAATGGACGTGAGTTTGTTCTTGATGGCGTGTTGAGTCGCGCCCTTCACGGGCGCGTGGATTGAAACAAGAAAGAGTTCATCGTATCGGACACTCAGGAAGGTCGCGCCCTTCACGGGCGCGTGGATTGAAACCAACCGATCTATCTCCCTGTGTGCGGTAGGTAGGTCGCGCCCTTCACGGGCGCGTGGATTGAAACGTCGCTACTGCATCAATGAACGGGACAAGGGTGACGTCGCGCCCTTCACGGGCGCGTGGATTGAAACTCAACGTCGCAATGCGCCGGCACAAACCGTACTGCGTCGCGCCCTTCACGGGCGCGTGGATTGAAACTATTCACCGATCGCGTCTCTGGCGGTCAGCCGTAAGTCGCGCCCTTCACGGGCGCGTGGATTGAAACCCAATACGAGGTCGGGCAAACCTACGAGCACACCGTCGCGCCCTTCACGGGCGCGTGGATTGAAACGTTCACTGCCTATCTCCGTCACCATCCGCCGGCATGTCGCGCCCTTCACGGGCGCGTGGATTGAAACTGGTACGAACTGAATACCTCGCAATCGCCGACCGTCGCGCCCTTCACGGGCGCGTGGATTGAAACACTCATTTCACAACCCTCATCGGTGTGGATTCGCGTCGCGCCCTTCACGGGCGCGTGGATTGAAACAGGCGCCATGGCTAAGAAGGCTACGCCACTACTGTCGCGCCCTTCACGGGCGCGTGGATTGAAACGTGTTAGGTAGACACTCGCGCGGTCGAAATCTTGTCGCGCCCTTCACGGGCGCGTGGATTGAAACATAGTTCATCTCTTCGCGAAATCGTTTAGGCCATGTCGCGCCCTTCACGGGCGCGTGGATTGAAACTACAAAAGTGTTACCAAGCTGGCCGTAGCTCAGTCGTCGCGCCCTTCACGGGCGCGTGGATTGAAACACGGACGGAATGACCCGGACCGCGTCTGGACACGGTCGCGCCCTTCACGGGCGCAAAGTGGACCTATCGGTCAAGCGAGTTCTAGCGTAAATGCAAGATTCCGCGTACGTTGAAGAGAACCGCTATTTGACGCGGTAGGTGTTCACACCGCTAGGAAGAGATTTTACAGGGATCGCATGCTCGGAAGATTGCAGCTCCGCGAGTCGGCCGCTAGTGGCCGGCTCTAGCCCCACAGGAGTTTCGAGGTAGAATGTCGACTGCTGACCCGTACCGGATGGTCACGGACGAACAGTTTGGAGCTACTTAATGGAACTTGATTGGTCGGAAGTTTTGAAATCCGCACTGATTTACGGTTTGCCAGTACTGATCATTGGCCTATGGGCTACGCATCGTCGTAGGGCTCAGAAGGAAAACGAGAGAACTAGCGGAATTCTTCGTAGAAAGACCTAGTTACGTTGCTCGAAAGCGGCTGGTTCTGACCGTTTTCCGTCCGTGGCGCTGAGACAAATCTTGATATTCGAGCGTCTACTATTGGTAACTCCTGATGTTTCACCATCTCGTCTGCACGACGCAGCGCATTGCGTCCCCATTTGCCCCACAAAAATGGTGCACCCTAAGCTGAGTTTTTCGTCGCCGTCCTCCCCAGGCATTTCGAATACCGTACTGCCGGAATTTTGCTGGAATCCGTTATGCTTCGTTATGACTCGTTGGGCACTTGTGTCTTTGTCCGCGAGCGCCTCCAAAGTTTCAATTAATAGCAAATACTTAAAAGCGTCTCAGTGCCTTCGGGAGGCACTACACCAAGGGTCCATCCCCGCAGGCACGGAGGAAACGTCGACGTTGGGCGCCGCCGACGCCGTGCTGAGGGAGGTAGTGGCCATGCACGACGAGTTGCTGTGGATCTTCACCACTACCAATGAGCAAGCCGCCATATGAGGCTGCCGTACACAGTAGTAGCGATCGGCATCGTGCTTGCACTCACGATGTTCGTCATCTACAAGCCCGCCGAAACGGTACCCGATCTGGTACCCACGCCAGCCCCTGTCGAAGATCCGGCACCCGCGCCGGTTCCACTTGAAGACTTGGTATCTGCCCCGGCTCCTCTCGAAACAAACGCTGGCGACCAGCAGGCTTCCGATCTGACTGTGTTGCAGCTCATGAGTGGAGACCCGGCTGACGGAGCCGATGCGAAATGCAATTTCATAACGTATATGGTGCCTGACGGAGACGGGAACCTGATCGAAGCCATAAAATGCGATCCTAGATCCCCGCCGGAAGCCCGGCACCCATACACCACCTATCCGCAAGAAGCACTCGTCGACATGGCCTATGGCGACTCGATTGCCGCCGAAGTGCTCGGGCTTTGGTATCTCGATGAAAAAAGATCGAAGAAGGCATGACGTTGTTGTATCGCGCCATCGCCTTGAATAATGCAACGGAGTTTCGCCCATTGCACAACGCAGCGAACGCGCATTTTTCGAGCGTGCAACATTTGGATGAAGATGGAAATCTCGTCTACTCGATATCGAGTTTGGAGCAACAGTACGTAATGGGTCGCATTGGTGAAGTTCTTGGGGATACTGTTCGAAGTACGCTCTACCCTCGGATGAGTCTTGAAGACGCAGGATACAAAAACGAAGACTTCGCCCGTCTCGAGAGGGAGGCATCGGCAATCCTCGCCGACATGGCAGATATAGAGACCGAAGTAACCGGCAAATCAACGATTAGGCAAGCGCTAACTGGCCGTTAGGAAAACGCTGGTTGGACTGCTTCTCGTCAGTAGCCGTTGCCGGCAACTACCCTGATCATCGTCATTTCATGGAGAGTGTCGCAGCGCTTTACAGCGCGCGAAGCGCTCTGGCGGTAAGTGCTTGTATTACTTCACTTGGCATGATTCATGCTTCGTCTCGATCAGCAACCCTCGATACTCAAAACTCAAACAAAGACTATTTCGTTATGTTAAAAAAAACCTTTCTCACGCTGTTCCTGCTAATGCCCGCACTCGCAAGCGCGGGGCCAATTCTCATTACCCAGTCGCAAACCCAGACGAACGAAGGCGAACGGCTCGACTTCGACTTCCTGTCTCTGGACGCCGCGGCGAGCAATAACGGTTTCGTCCGCGTCGCCAGCGCGCCCGGGTCTGATTTCGATCTTAGCGATGATAACGAGAGGGAGTATTTCGATCTGTTGCTGGACGGCTCGTTCGTGGGCAGGTACGACTGCTCGGGAGAAGCTGGTATTGAAATGTCCACGTGCAACGACAACGATAACAACAACACCTTTGACCTGTTGCTCTATTTCACCAGCATATGGAACGATTTCAGCATCAACGTAGCCAATCTGATTTCGGACGGCATGCTTCGGGTAACGGTGGATTTCGGCCCGTCAGTCGACGCCGGCTTTACCGACCTTCACCCCGAAAATGCCAATGAGCTCAACGTGACCCTGAGTTACAACAGCAATTCGGGACCGGGGCCAGGACCGGCACCGGGACCAGGACCGAGCCCGGTACCGGAGCCCGGCACGCTCTTGCTGCTTGGCGCCGGGCTGCTCGGCCTCGCTGCCACCACACGCCGCCGCCGGCGGGTATAGCGCGCAAGCTGACGATCGCGCGGCGGCGGCTCCCTTGCCGCCGCCGTTTTTTTTTGTATTGTATGTCTCGATTCAACGCCTATGTAACCAACCACAGGAACGAGACGGTTTCGTCCTCGAACTCCGATGCAAGCGCAAATCGACACCGCCTACATGGCCGCCGCGCTCGACGAAGCGCGAGCAGCCGTCTCCGACGGCGAAGTTCCGGTCGGTGCGGTGCTGGTCGGCGGCGGCGATATCCTCGCACGCGGCCGTAATCGCTCCATCGGCGATTGCGATCCCAGCGCGCATGCCGAGATCGTGGCGCTGCGCACGGCGGGGGCGGCCGCCGGCAATTGCCGCTTAACCGGCTCGACGCTCTACGTCACGCTCGAGCCTTGTGCGATGTGTATCGGCGCGATGGTGCAGGCGCGGATTTCCCGGCTGGTGTTCGGCGCCTACGATCTCAAAGCCGGCGCGGCCGGCAGCGTCATCGACCTGACGGAGAGCAAGGCGTTCAACCATCGCTTCGAAGTTAACGGTGGCGTGCTCGCCGACGAATGCGCTGCGGTGTTGCGGGAATTCTTTGCACTTCGCCGTTGATGCGAGGAGCCCGGCGCTGTCGTAGCGGCCGGAGACTTGCGGCTACGACGCGATCACTTCTTCCGTTCTCGCAATCTCGACCGGCGGTTCGGCCTGCAGCCGATTCCGGGGCGGCGTCGGATCTTCGCCCTCGGTTAGCCACTTCAGGATGTTGTAGTAACTGCGGATGTTGTTGACGTACAGCACCGGCTCCCAGCCGCGCGCGTAACCGTAAGGCAGTTTCGAGTAGTATTTGCGCTGCGCGAGCAGGGGCAGCGCCCCGGACAGGTCCACCCAGGTATCCGGATTGCCACCTTTCCACTCGACGATACGTCGTGCATCCCGGACGTGATTCAAACCGACGTTGTAGGCGGCTAGCGCCATCCAGGTACGGTCCGGCTCGTCGACCGTGTCCGCCACCCTTTCGGTCTGCCAGGCGTAGAATTCGGCGCCGCCGAAGATGCTGTTTCTCGGATCGACCCGGTCGTCGATGCCGAGGAAGGCGGCCGTGTCCTGGGTGAGCATCATGATGCCCCGCACGCCGGTCGGCGACACCGCCTGCGCGCGCCAGTGCGACTCCTGGTAGCCCATCGCCGCCAGCAGCCGCCAGTCCACACCCCAGATCGCCCCCGCTTCCTCGAACATCGCGCGGTAGCGCGGCAGCCGGCTCTTGTAGTGACGGATGAAACTCCGCGTGCCGACGTAGTCGAATTTCTCCGTATGGCCGTAGTAGCGGTCGTGCACCTGCGCGAGCTTGCCGCTGCGTGACGCGGCAATCAGGAAATCGTCGGCGCGGGCGAGCAAGCTGTCGCCCGAGCCCTTCGGGAATGCCCAGGCGATCTCGTCGCCGAGCTCTAGGTCGAGGGCAATGCGCAGGTCCGGGTGGAAATGCCGCTGGATGTCGAACTCGGTGCTGTCCGAGATCGTGAAGTCGAGCTCGCCGTCGGCGACTTTCGCCAGCAGCTCGGTCACCTCGGCGTCGGCATTCTCCACCCACTCGAGACCCGGATACACCGTTTGCAGCGACGCCAGTATGTCGGCATGGCTGCTGCCCGCCATGATCTCGATCGAGCGGCCGATCACTTCGTCGATCGAGCGCGGCCTGCCGGTGCCGAGCTTGTAGATCAGGTGCATGTCGACGACGGTGTACGGATGACCGAAGTTGACGAATGCGCGGCGCGACTCCGTGATCGAGAGGCCGGCGGCGGCCATGTGCGAATTGCCATCCATCAGCCGCGGGATGATCTCGGAGACGTTGTCCACCGTCTCGATGACCAGTTCGACGCCGAGTTCCCTGGCAAAAGCCTGCACCAGATCGAATTCCGGCCCGGACGGCCCCGACGGCGTCCGTGTATAGGTCACGGGACTGTCGCGGGTCACGACCCGAAGCTCGCCGATCTCGAGGACCTGGTCGAGTATTGGCGGTGGCTGAGAACAGGTGCTGATCAGCGCCGCCAGGGACATGATGAGCAATACGCGCAAACGCAGCCCTCGCTAATGACCGTCTTTTTCGGCCTACGGAGCTCGGATGCGCCCCCGGACCGAGCCACGATTATCGCATCAACGGAGGCCTGTTTCGCCTTGACAAGTGCTTATCGGGCCACCAATATCCCGGACCCGACTTGCGGATCGGGCGCTCGGAGAGGTGCCGGAGTGGTCGAACGGGCTTGACTCGACAAAACGGCGCAGCCGTTTTGGACGCGCGGAGCGCGCCCGCAGGGCGAGGAGCGTAGCGACGAGTCCAATCAAGTGTACTGGCGCCGTCAGGCGCCCGCTTGAACGCTAGGACCAATGTGGAGAGGTGCCGGAGTGGTCGAACGGGCTTGACTCGAAATCAAGTGTACGCGCAAGCGTACCGTGGGTTCGAATCCCACCCTCTCCGCCACACGCTTTCGATGCCTCGCCAATGTAGCGGCGATTGCCGATGCCGTAGGCGTTGTTGTCTCTCGCAATGATGTCGGCTTTGCCGACCTTGTTTGCCCACCAACGGAGCGCCGATAGTCGATTCTTGAACGTGCCGACGCTGATGCGCTGGTCTTTCCACAGAGAGACCAGTGCTTCGATATGTTTTGGTTTCAAGGATCTCGCTTGCATGTGTTTGTATCCCAACTCGTGCAGCTGGTTGGCGATCAGATCGAGCATTCTCGATCGGGTCGCCTGGGTGGCGAGCTTCCATCCCGGTTTGCCTTACAGAGACTCATCAACTGGTAGTTCAGGTCTTTCATGGTGCGTATCTCAATCGGTTAGTTTTGATGACCACCTCGCCGCCCAGTGAGCGAACGAGGTCCGATTGAGAATCGGAGATGGTCCAGGGAAACCAGTCCCTTACAGCCTGAAGCCGTGATCCGGTTCGCCGGGGCTCTCTTTCGAGTGCCGTCGGCGAATACCAGTTGCCCTCCCGGGCCTTTGCTTTCTGAGTGGATATCTACCTCCTCTATCTGTTGAATTAATGAAAAGCGCACGAGCGCACCTACCCGGATCGCCAGACAACACGTCCGGCCCAGATGACTGGGCTTTCGCGCGGTCAGGGCGCAGATTTGCGCCAAGTTCAAGAGGCCCGTTTCCGTGCTGCGCCGGGGCGCAATATCAAAGACGGGCTGAGTGGCAACAACGGGCGTCGATGGTTTCGATGGCTGGGTCACGCATGCAGCGTGACGTCAGCAACGACGCCATCGACCGATTGGCGTTGCTTGAAGGATTGCGCCAGTGATTGGCGCAACGCGTGGAACGACCCGGACACGCCTATTCGTGCTGGATCAGGGGCGCGGTGGATCGATAAATGACGCCGACCGCGTTGGGTAGGAAGTGGGGATCGCCGGCTCAGGCCGCGCGCTGGTTTTCACAATCCCTTTCAGCGCTTTGGTGCTCCGATCAAATTTGGAGCGGGCGTCGTTGATATACCGCAACGACGACGGTGTCAATCCAAGTACTGAATCAACGGTGTTTCGCGTTGATGGAGCAGATTCTATCGCCCGTTAGCCGGACAGGCTAGCGAAAAGCGGGGCAAGCAGTCGGCCCCACTTTTACGGCATCTCGCCCAGAAATGCAGCGATCCACAGCGAGTACCCGGATACAGCATTTTGCTCGCTGTTGGCAGAGCGCCGGATGCGCGCAGATGGCTGTATCACTCGCCGGGAACTCGTGGAAATCGGCCAGATCCCGCGCCATTGCTGGTTCAGAGCGCCGCGTCACTACAGCGCTGCGCACTGGTAGTGACGCGGCGGATCGATCAACCTTCGGGTCAGCGTCGGCTGTTTACACGGCAAACAACCCATCGTTCGCTACGCCCGCTGCTCCGGGAATAACCCCGGCATCCAGCGGGGTGCGAGTCTTGCCGGGAATCCGATGCGAAGCGGGCTCCTCGTCGTCCTTGCTGTAACGATACCCTGATCGACAAGTGCGGAGACGACGCGGCGCGCCGTGCGCTCACTGGCGCCGAGGAGCTCGGGCACCTCGCCGCGAGGCAAATCGCCCCGATACAGGATAGCCTCGAGAACAGTCCCTGCTCGCTTTGGCAAGCTGCCCATTGCAACTTCTTCATCGGCCCAGAGCCTGATCCGCGTATGTAGCTTTTCGGGCTGAACCAGCTCTTCCATGAATTGGACCTGGTCGAGGCACGTCGTGAGGAAGAAGCGCGTGAATTCTGCAAGCGCTTCCTCGCTCAAGTGTCCACGCCCATCGAGATCATTGTGGCGTGTCGCATCGCAGGCAATGAGGTGCTGCTTGTAGGCGCGTTCGTTTCTGGCGAGCCCTCGTGCGATCGACCAGACACCGCCACTATCTAACGTCTTCAATAGAGTTGCGTGCGACATCAGTCGTGCAACACGGCCATTACCGTCCAGGAACGGGTGAATCCACAGAAGGCGGTGATGCGCGGCGGCGGCAGCGAGGATTGTCTCGGATTTGCCGAGTTTACTATACGCCGCTCCGAAGCGCTCCAGGAAGCGCATGATCGCTCCCGGACTGGGTGCGACATGTCGGCCCACTTCGACGTCGTATTCACGCAGCCGGCCGGGAACGACCGGCTGCCTTTTCCTGCTTTGTGGATGCTCGACCCAGAGCAGGTCATCCGGCAGGTGCTCACAAAAGCGTCGATGAGTCTCCAGAAGGCCGTCGACCGAGTTACTGCGATCGCCCAGGCCACCGTCATCGATCCATTGCTGGACGGCAATGTGAGCTTTGGCTTCGAGTTGCAGGTTGCGCTTCCCGATGTCAGCGCTGTAATCCTCCCGGAGCGCGCGCTCGATATCGACGGGATGCGTGTCGTGCCCTTCGATGAGATTGCTGTAGTAGCAGTTCATCGCCCTGACAAGATCGGCCAGTGCCGCCATGACGCCATCGGGCAGACTGCGGCGAAAACCGCTGGCCGCCTGGGCCAGCTCGAGTGCCAGGTCACCAAGGGCCAGGCGGTGGCGCGAGTCCTGGGAGAGTAACAGCGGCTCCAGAAGGTCTACACGCTCACCCCGATCTACTCCAGCCATCATTGTGGCCGGTTTTTTATCCGGTTCATTTTTTCGCATAAACTATTGTATAACAGATAGTTAAACGAAATGGAATGGCAAAGTAGTCTGCAAAAATGACCGTTTTGTTGGCCGGAAGAGCACATGCTTGAGAGAAAACATGTCCTGAGAACAGCAATATGAACAAATGGTCCCGCACTCTGCTGATGCGAGCTTGCCCCGGGATTCGCCCAGTCGTTTCGTGAGCAAGCGTGCCCCACCCTTTAGATCTTCGAATTCCCGCGCAAGTTGCTCGTAGCGCGGTGGGATTATGGCAATATGATATTGTTGATGCGAATCATTTGCATTACCATTCGCGCCTAAGGTTGGGTAGGACAGCCTCATGGCATCTTTGATTGTTCTCTAGAGAAATTCGTTAAAGACCTTCGAAAGTCGAAACCCGGCAAAAAATCAAACACCTTATCTGGAAGCTAAGGGGAGCACTAAGTGAATAAGATTTTCGTGGTTTTGGCGCTCGCGCTGTTTGCGCATAACGCATTTTCTCAAGCCGAAAACGCGTTAACTTCACAAGAAAATAGCTACGAAATTTCGCTCGCTCAAGGTGAACTGGCAATTAGTCTTGCAGAGCTACAAGAGGCCATCGATGTAAAGATCGTTGTCGATGATGAGCTACTTGACGGTTTAGTGGTCAACGAACTTCAAGGTAGCTTCTCTGTGGACGCAATACTCACAGAGCTACTCGAAAACACTGGTCTTGAGTACCGGTTTTCCAAAGATGGAACTCAAGCTTTGATCTATCAACCACAAATGGTTGGTGAAGTGGGTGGTCGCCAAAAACTCTCCAAAGAGATGATTGAGGAGATCCAGGTATTCGGTACACCGACATCTAATGAAGGCTACATGACGAAAAGCTCTTCCATTGCAACGAAAGTTGAAACGGATCTGCTCGAAGTTGCTCAGGGCGTATCGACCATCAATCTTGAGTTCATGGAAGATATTTCCATCAGAAATCTCACGGACGCTTTGGACTATATTCCGGGCGTGTTTCGTCAGGGTTATGAAGGTCCGGCAACGTCGCGAGGGTTTTCGCTGGGCTATTACGATTATCGCCGCGATGGCATGAGAATCTTTACCTGGTCGATTCGCGAGCCGGTGTTTAACGAGCGAATCCAGTATCTGCGCGGCCCGGCTTCGGTACTTTATGGAGAGGGCAGCCCGGGCGGCATGGTCAATCTGGTGACGAAACAGCCGCAGCTGCAGAGGGAGCACAAAGTGACCGCGGCAACCGGGAACTTTGGCTTTACGCGCGTGACATTCGATAGTACGGGACCCATCAATGACGGCGAGAGTGTTCTCTACCGCTTGCTCGGTGCCCACGAAACTTCTGACAACGTCAATGACAACGACGAAACGCGTATCGCTTTGATGCCGATCGTGACCTGGATTCGTGACGACCTTACATTGACGGCGGATACGGAAATTTATTACGAGAAGCAAGCTAGCTACGCGGCGGCGGTAGCGCCCGATTGGAACTTTGACGCCCTCATTGACGACGTCAGCGTAGCCAACCCGGGAGATGAGTGGATCAACTGGAATGTGTCCCCAGGGCTGCGGGCTGATTGGGATGTGGACGATAGTTTCTCAGTTCACTCGTCCCTCCGAGTCACAAAGATCATTTCCGAGAACGACACCCATCGCCTGGTTGGCTTCGATCCTGCTTCCAGCGTAGCCACTCGACTCTTTCTTGTCGGCGAGAACGAGTGGTGGGAGTATCAAAGTGACAGCTTTATCATCAAGCGGTTCGACTGGGGAGACTGGGAACACTCGTTCGTTGCGGGGTTCGAGATTTCGAAGTCGACTTACGAAGGTGATAGCGCCATTTACTTCGGTACACCGCTGGATATCAATAATCCAGTTTACGGAGAGGCCAATACCGCTTTTTCGCTGTTCGGTGGTCCCAGCGAAAGTGAAACCGATCGATATGGCGCCTATATCCAGAATCAATTCAGCTGGAACGACAAGTGGCACTTCGTAGCGGCGGTGCGATTTGATGAAGTGAAACTGACCGATATTGATCCGGTTGCCGGCACTGAAGAGGATTTCAACAATGACGCGCTCTCACCGAAAGTCGGTGTTGTCTACAAGTTCTCAGACAGCGCCTCGCTCTACTTGAGTTGGGGCGACAGTTTCCAGGCTCCGTCGGCGGGCCAGATACTCGAGGACGGTAGCAGGCCCGATCCAATCACAACGGAATCTATCGAAACTGGCGTCAAGTGGAATGCACTGAACGACAACCTGGCCGTTACCCTGGGTGTCTTTCACATGAACCGTGTAGGTGAGCTTCAGGGAATAGGCTTTACGGGGCTCTTCAGGCAGCTCGGAGAAACGGAGAGTCGGGGCGTCGAATTTGAAGTGTCCGGTAACGTCAACGACAACTGGGATCTGAAGGCGGGTGTCACCTACTTGAAAACAGAGATCCTGAACGACGAGTCAGATCCCTCGGTCATTGGTAACGAGATGCCCAGGGCGCCAAACTTGAATGTCTCTTTGTGGAACAAATACACGTTTGACAATGATTTTGGTGCAGGCCTCGGCATCATCCACATGGGTGACAGCTATACGGACCGAGCCAATACGGAGAATCAGAAAGTCCCGGACTATACGCGCGTAGACGCCGGGCTTTACTATGATCCAACTGACAATCTGTCGTTCAGCCTGTTCGTTGAGAACGTTGCCGATGAGACTTACGTAACGTCAGCGTTTAATTTGCCTTTTCCTTCGGCTACACCAGTTGCCTTTGCGACCGCAAGTTATGGTCGCAATTACAGGCTTTCAGCGAGTTACAGCTTTTAGGAGCCCAATTCTGGGACCGCGAACAACGCGATCACTCTAAACGGGGATAGTTACAATAGATTTCTCACGTACTGCCGCGCTCCTGGTCATCGCGTTTTGCGGTATGGTCGCGCTGATCGCTTTGGAGATCATGCGCGGTTCCCTGAGTGCGGACGCCGCCAGCGAGATGCTAATACCGCTTGTCATTATGCTATGCCTCTCGTCGATTCCGGTCACCTTGTTGGGCCTTACGTCAGCTCGTTGGGCTTTCTGGTTGTCGTTCGTCATCGTTATCTTACTGACGCTGTTCCACGCCATTCACGTGGTTGAACACATAGTCGCCGCCGACTATGCAATGACGGCGTTGATGTTTGTCACGATGTTAGTGCCTTGCGCTGGCGCGGCCACGCTGCTTTGGCGCGGTCGGAAGTCGGAGGCGACCTAGTGGCATCGGCGACCAAGAAAGTAGGCCGGTGGCATGTTGCCTCGAGAGTATTCGCGGCTGCGATTCCCGCGTTCATACTGACCAATACCTTCGGCGTATTGCTGGCGCTGGCGCTGCCAGTAGGTGAATTCTCTTCAATTGCCACATCGATGGTCAGCAGCTTCGCAATCTACACCTGCGTAATCCTCTGGATTTTCTCCGTCAAGAAATTGCGGACCGTTTGGCTCGGATTGCTTGCAGGGATCGTCATCAGTAGCGCGGCGGCATATGGTCTTTACATGCTCGGGAGTGGCGCATGATCGGCACCTTCAGACAGTCGATGACCTGGCTTCATACCTGGGCAGGTCTTGTGCTGTGCTGGATCATGTATTTCATGTTTGTCACCGGGACGCTGGGATACTTCGACACCGAAATCGACCACTGGATGGAGCCGGAAATAGCGGCGCTTGACCAGACTTCTCGTGACGAACGAATTGCCACTGGTCTCAACTACCTTGAAGAGAACGCGTCCGGTGCGTCCAATTGGTGGGTCTATTTCGAAATCAATCGAGAGCAGCCCCATCTGTCGGTGTACTGGACGTTGCCACCTGAGGAGGAGGGCGGCGAGAACGAATATGGTGACGTACGTCTCCACCAGGTAACCGGCGAGCCTCTCGATGATATCGCTCGCGAAACCGGTGGCGGCCAGCTGCTGTACCGAATGCACTACCTGCTCCACTACATCGATCGCGATATTGGTTATCGATTTATCGGCATCGTAACGCTGATTATGTTCGTCGGGATGATCACCGGGATCATTGCCCACAAGAAGATCTTTAAAGACTTCTTCACGTTCCGCCCGAAGAAAGGCCAGCGATCCTGGCTTGATATGCACAACCTGATGAGTGTGACATCGCTGCCGTTCCAGCTGATGATTACTTACAGCGGCCTGTTGTTTGTAACCACACTCTGGATGCCTTTGATCGCGGTGGGAAGCCTGGGATTTGATACCAGCAAGGCAGCCGATCTGATCGGCGGATTCGACCTCCAGGTTGAGGCTTCGGGAACCCTGACGCCTCTGACTGACGTGACTGCGGTTATTGCCACTGCGGAGACGGAGTGGGGAGAAGGCACCGTACACAATTTCGAGGTGCGCCAGCCGGGTGATGCCAACGCGCGGATTCTACTGTCCCGGACCGATGATTTCAGTCGAATTCCCACAACCTGGGTGTATGACGGTGTTACGGGGGAATATGTTCAGAAACTGACGTTGCCGGAGAGCGGCGCTATTTCGGTCGCATCGGTCATGCTTGCCTTGCACGAGGGATTGTTCGCGAGTATTCCGCTGCGCTGGCTCTACTTTTTCTCGGGTCTTCTTGGCACCGCCATGATTGCGACCGGTGCCATCTACTGGACCGCGAAGCGGGCCAAAAAGGCAGAAACATCCCGAGGGTATCGTTTGGTTGAGGTGCTGAACATCGGCACGATTATGGGCGTGTTGATCGGCGTCGCTGCATTTTTCTTGGCAAACCGCCTGTTGCCGATCGGCCTTGAACATCGCACCGAATGGGAAGCCCATGTCATGTTCAGTGCATGGGGGCTTAGCCTGGTGTATCCCTTGTTTCGGTCATCACGGGCCGCGTGGCGAGAGCTCACGTGGATCGCCGCCATAGGGTATGCCTCACTGCCTGTCGTGAATGCGATGACTACCGATTCAGGTCTGTTCTCGAGTATCGACAATGGAGACTGGATTATGGTCGGCTTCGACCTGACTGCACTGGGTACCGGCGTCGCGTTTGCGTTTGCGGCCATGGTGATGAGACGCAAGCGAACAGTAGCAGAGCAGGCGATTGTTAGCACTGAAATAGGGGCCGCCCCGTCATGATGCTCGGATTTCTGTTTGGATTCGCAGGGGCCGTACTCTTGAGTCTGTCGATGAAGAAGCACTTTCGGCAGGTATTCGTGGATAAGCCGCTGCCCGTTTCATCGAGCCGCGTGCTGCGCGGGGCAGGTTATGTGTTGCTCGCAACAAGTGTGTGGGCGTGTGTCGAAGCCAAGGGGGCCGGACTCGGCCTCACGTGGTTTGCCGGCCTTCTGACGGTTGCTGTGTTTTCGGTGGCGCTGCTACTGCCATTGCTCGATCGTCGGATAAACTGAGAGACATCGTGGACTTGTAAGACCGCCAATCTGCGAAGGCAGGGATCACAACTTAATGCTGTGCTCTGGCAGGTGATTCGCAAAGTGAATTCACCCGCCAAAACCCATGCGCGGGTCTTTTGCGTGATTTGGTTCAGTAATGGGGGCTTTCGTTGGCCCATTGCCGTCGTATCGGGCGTCGTGTTGTTTTGCCGTGTTTGAGGAGACCCTCTCCTGTTGGGACAACATCCAATGTTGCCATCCGGGTTTCCGGGATGAGAACGTAGCGATGAGACGGCGATTCTCGGTTCTCGGCGGCGTTTGACGGCAAAAAGGAAGAGGGCGGGCCAACTAACTTACTGATTTAAAAGAAAGTGGTTCGTGGCGTATACGCCTACGAACCAGGCGGTCGGAGGTTCAAACCAAAAGTGCGAACGCCGTTCGCCGCCGATTCTACGCCATTTGAAGCCGCCAGAACCCGCAGCAGGTAGAACCTGAGAAAGCTCTACCCTATCCGGTTGGCGTTGCGTCGTAACAGACGAAGGCAAGTTTGTTTCCGTCCGGATCCCGCACATAGGCGCCGTAGAAACCTTCCCCATATTGCGGGCGAAAGCCTGGGCCACCTTCGTCCGAGCCGCCCATGCGCATGGCAATCTCGTAAAGGCGATTGATCATCTGAAAAGCGGGTCGTAAAACCGTAAGGACCGATCCAGATCCTTTGTTCCGACCATGGTGTATCCGATCATTGCCTTCACCTCCTGCCGGTCATGTGTTTCCAGTTATCGGCGAACTTCACAGCTTCGGTTTCCGCCAAGGTTCTGACCCGTTCGAGCTCCGACATCAGACCAGAGCTGCGGGCCTTTCCCATCCGCACGCCGGCTTCCGGCCAGAAGGCTTGGATGAGAAGTGCGCCATCGGCCCGTTTGGCGTCGATCCGGCCGATCAGCCGGTCGCCCTGCAGCACCGGAAAGACGTAGTATCCGTATTGCCGCTTCGCTTCCGGCACGAACATCTCGATCCGGTAGCGGAAGCCGAACAGGCGCTCTGCTCGCGTACGGTCCCGCAAGGCAGGGTCGAACGGCGATAGAAGGCGCACGCGCGCTGTCGGTTCCGGAAGGCACGCTGCGTTGTCGAGAATGGCTTCGGTGGTAAAACTGCGCCGGCGTGATCCATCGGCCATTCCGATCTCGGCCTCGACGATGCGGCCCTTCGATAGCGCCGCCGCGCACCAGGTTTTCGCCTCGTCGCGTGTCGCGAGCTCGAAGAACGCCGCCAGTTCGCCGCTGGTGCCGAAACCGAGGCGCCGCAGCGCCTCCGACATGGCCCAGTCGACGATTTCGCCGTCATCGCGGTGTGTATTGCGGTGCTCCTCGGGAATGACGTGCTCGGCCAGATCGTAGAACTTCCGGAAGCCGCGCCGATGGCAGATCGCCAACCGGCCCGATCTCCAGAGGAATTCGAGAGCGATCTTGGACGGTTGCCAGTCCCACCAGCCCGAGGACCCCTTCTTCTCCTCGCCGCCGACATCGCGTGAAGAGGCCGGGCCGTTATCCGCAATGTGCCGCAGCACCTGCTCGATTTCGGCATCCCATCCGGGCCTGCGCAGCTCGGACCAACGCGCCCGCATGCGCGTTTCGTCGCGCATGAATTTCTTGCGCCACATCGGATAGAACGCCATCGGGATCACCGCGGCGTCGTGTGTCCAGTGCTCGAACGCGGTGCGCCGGCGCGCGACAAGGTGTTCGAGTGCTTTCGGTCGGTACTGGCCGCGGCGCGACCACAGGATCAGATCGTGCGCACGGGCGAGCGTATTGACGCTGTCGACCTGCACGAAGCCGAGCGCGTCGAGCACGCCTTCGAGGTCTTCGCCCCTGCCGGACCCCGACCCCGGACGCAGCAACAGATGCCGGTCCAGAAACAGGCGGCGGGCGCTTTGATTGTCCAGCAAAGGATGCGTCATCCGCGTAATCATTCCGATATCTTATCTCCCGCCGGTAACTCGATTTCAATTCCCATTGATGGTTCGACAGATTTGCACATAGCTCGGCTAAACCTGTCGCATAGCTCGGACTAATCTGTTTTGGACTGTGACTTACTTCAATGTGATGTACTTCGAGTTTACGTACTATTTGGTCATGTTCCGCGCTTTCAGATTCTTCACCTTAAGCACATCCACAATGACAAAGGCAGAATTTGCATTTGTAACGAAGTGCGTGAGTTTAACCAGTTAAGAGTTAAGAAAAGACCAATCTAAAGTTCATATTAGGGAGTTGATAAGCATGTCCTTGCTAGGCGCACGCCAAGCGTACAGAAAGGTGCTTTCATCCGGCGACTTTAGGCCGGAACTGTGAACTGTACACCCGGTTTCACAATCTGCCGGACTGTGCGGGCTCGTTTCAAGACGGCAATCGCTCCCCTGTTTATCCTGGCCTTGCTGTTGGCCGACATCGGCAGCAGCCATGCCCAGAATGCGCCAGCCACCGGTAGCACCCGTCCGCAACAGGCAATGGAAGAACCGCCGGTCCCGCGGTCCGTGCCGGAATCGACCGTCCCCCTGTTTCTCGAGCAGATGGCGCCGGAAGCCGCCGCCGACGTAGTCTTTACCTTTCAACAGCTCAGGCTCGAGGGCACCACCGCCCTGCCAGAGGAGGTGTTGCGCGCCGCCTGGCCTCATGAACCCGGCACCCCTGTCACCGTTGCCGATGTCTTCCGCTTTGCCGATGCCGTGACCCGCATCTATGACGCCGCCGGCTATGCACTCTCCTTCGGCCTGGTGCCGGAGCAACAGATTGAAGACGGTATCGTCACCGTTCGCATCGTGGAAGGCTTCGTCGACAATATCGAGTTCATCGGCGAGGAAACAGAACAACTCCAGGGCTCCGCCGTATTGCGTAAAGCCGAGCGCATTGCCGCCCATATTCTCGACTCGCGGCCTTTGCGTACGGCGGATCTCGAACGTTACGTGTTGCTGGTTGACGACCTGCCCGGGCTGCAAGTTGCCACCAGCCTGATGGCGTCGCCGGCGGCTTTGGGTGGCTCGACGCTGCGCATCGCCGTCACCGAACGCCGTCCCGTCGAAGTGCAGTTGGGGTTCAACAACTCTCTGCCGGAGTCGCTGCGGCGTGATATTTTCGGCGGGTCGGTGCAGGCCAATGGCCTGATGACCGGCGCCACCACACTGCGTCTCGGCGGCTGGTACAGTGCGGACTCGGATATCTACCACAGCGCCTCGGCGGATCTCGCAACCGTGGTCGGAACCCAGGGACTGACCCTGGGCCTGTCCGGCTTCTATTCCGAAAGCGATCCCGAAGGCGATCTTCTGTCGGCCCTGGAGTACCTCGGCCGTACCGCCTTTATCAGCGCTTATGCGAATTTTCCGGTACTGCGGACGCGCTCCCGCAACCTCACCCTCGGCTTTTCGGTCGGACTGTCGGACACCGAGTCCGAGATCCTCGGCATCGGGCTGACCGAGGACAAACTGCGCACCCTCGAAGCCTATGCGACTTATGACTTCGCCGACCGAACGGGCGCGGTCAACTATTTCCGGCTGGGTTTGGAGCAGGGCATCGATACCTTGGATGCCATCGGCAACAGCCGTGCCAACGGCGATCTGGAGTATACCGTCGCCACACTCGACATCCAGTCCGACCGCCCCCTTTTTATCCTGTCCGCCGGCTCGCTGGCGGTGCGCCTGCAATTGCGCGGCCAGGCAACGGTGGGGTCTAACGCCGTGTTCAGTGCCGCCGAATGTGGCTATGGCGGCCGCCAGTTCGGGCGCGGTTTCGATCCCGCGACTCTGCTCGGAGACCACTGCGTCCTCGGCTCGGCCGAACTGCGCTGGACCGGGCCCATAGGTGCTGCGAATGGCGATATCTACGCCTTCGCCGACGGCG
Organism: Woeseiaceae bacterium; assembly: GCA_028279985.1. Lineage (GTDB taxonomy): Bacteria > Pseudomonadota > Gammaproteobacteria > Steroidobacterales > Woeseiaceae > UBA1847. Next base: position 8,424 of record JANQMR010000007.1, on the reverse strand, counting down.
GTATCGCGTACCAGAAGGGTGCACTGGTAGCGGGCGAGGCCCGGGAACGTAAGGCGACGTCCGCCGGCGCCGGGTTTCGCCTACGTTTTAGCGACCGGGTGTATGCCGCGGTAGAGGCCGCCTGGCCGATGAAGGATCCCCGCGATAATCAGGTGCAGATCGATGATTTTCGACTGAATGCCTCGTTGCGTTTCGATTTCTAACCCCCCACGGCAAGCCGCGTGCAGTGAGCGTGGCATGGCTGCCAAAGCAAGACATTAAAGAACAGGCAGGTGCAGGTAATGAGACAGGCACTGGAGAGAAGTATGTTACGAAGACAGGTTTTCCAGAATCGCAGGTTCTGTAGGTCGGGTTTCCCTGGGCTGAGTAAAGCACTTGCGGCGGTCATGGTGATCAGCCAGGCTTTCCCGCTATCGGCCCTGGCCAACGCCGACGGCGGCACCGTAGTCGGCGGCGTTGCCACCATCGCCGGTGAAGGCAGTGCCAACGTCGTTGTCACCCAACGCTCCGAGCGCGCGATCATCAACTGGGACAGCTTGTCCATCGGCCTTGGTGAAAGCCTCATTTTCAATCAACCCGGCGCCCAGGCCATCGCCGCCAACCGGGTCATCGGGCTCAACCCCTCCGAGATTCTGGGCACCCTCCAGGCCAACGGCCGGGTGGTGTTGGTAAACCCCAACGGCATTTTGTTCGGTAAAGGCGCCAAGGTGGATGTCGCCGGTCTTATCGCCACCACCCATGACTTTGACGACGCCGGCTTCATGGACGGCGGAGCGTTGCGCTTCGATAGCAGCGGTCTATTGGATGCGTCAGTCGTCAATGAGGGCAGCATTACCGTCCGCGACGCCGGCCTGGCGGCGCTGGTGGCGCCCCATGTGCGTAACACCGGGCTCATCACGGCCAATCTCGGCCGCGTGGCCCTGGGTGCCGGTGCCGGCTTTACCCTGGATTTCTACGGCGACGGCCTGATCTCTTTTGCGGCGGGCGACGAAATCGCCGAGACCCTGACCGACGCCGAAGGCACGCCCCTGAATGCACTGGTGGAGAACAGCGGCGAAATCAACGCTGCCGGCGGGCGTATTCTCCTGACCGCCGCCGCGGCCCGGGACGTGGTCAACCGGTCGGTGAACATCGATGGCGTGGTGCGGGCGGACTCCGTCCGTGCCGCCAACGGTGTCATCACCCTGGCCGCTTCCGGTTCGGTGCATGTGGAGACCGATGCACTGGTATCGGCCTCGGGTGCGGCGGGCGGCGGGCGCATCGCCGTGGACGCCGGCGGTTTTATCTCCGACGGTCTGATCCTGGCGGACGGGGCGTCCGGTGCGGAAGTTACCGGCGACGGCGGGGTCATCGACATCAGGGCCGGTGCCGCCGGCCTCGGCGGCGTTGTCAGCGCCTCGGGCAAAGCGGGCGGCAGTATCCGTGTCGAGACCGACGGCCTCTTGTCCCTCGCGGAGACCGTGCGGGCGACGGGCGTGCTCGGCGAAGGTGGGACGGTTTCCTACAAGGCGGACCGCCTCATGGAGAGTTCCACCGGCTCGACCGACGCCAGCGGGCTCACCCATGGCGGGGTGATCACCGTCACGGCGGACAGCCAGGTTGCAACGTCGGGCGATTACTTTGCAGATGGACTTTACGGCCGCGGCGGGCGCATCGACATGACGGCGGACGACGTGCGTCTTCTGTCGGCGGGGCTCTCTGCGCGCGGGCGCATCGAGGGCGGGCTTGTCCGGGTGGGTGGGGCCTTCCAGGGCGGCAAGACACCGGACCCGACGCAACCCTATCATGACAGCTTCGTGACCCGCTGGGGCGGGACGCCGGCGCTGGCCAACGCGACGCAGACCTTCGTCAATGACGGCGCACGCATCGATGTGAGCGCCACCGGCGGCGCCGGCGGCACGGCGGTGGTCTGGTCGGATCAACTCACCACCTTCCTGGGCGCGGTGGACGCCACGGGCGGTGCGGCCGGCGGCTCGGTCGAAATCTCGGCCGCCGAAGATCTGCGCCGCGCCGAACTTGCCAATGTGAGCGTCGGCGCCGGCGGCCATCTGCTGCTCGACCCGAAGAACATCATCATCGGCACTACCTCGCAAGTCTCCGACTGGTCTTATGCCGGAATCATCGGCGCCGGCTATGCCGGCGCCGCAAACACCGATCTGGGCGGGCTGGAGGCGGACGATCTGTTCGGCATCTCGGTGGCTCTGAACGGGGCCGGCGACCGGCTTGCCGTGGGTTCGTTTTCCGATGATGGATCGGACAATCTGACGAGCGGCGCCGGTGCGGTCCATCTGTTCTCCTTCACCGACACGTATTTCGCCGGCGGCGCGCTCGAAGCCACGATCGGCAAGGGCTATACGGGCGGCAAGAATGTGGATATGAGCGCGCTGGAGGCGAGTGACGCTTTCGGCGCCTCGGTCTCGCTCAATGCGGCCGGCGATCGTCTCGCGGTCGGCGCCCGCAGTGATGACGGGTCCGGCGGTGGGGCCATCGATTCCGGCGCAGCCTACCTGTTCACCTTCACCGATACGAGCTTCACCGGCGGAACGCTCGCCGCCACGATCGGCGCCGGCTATATGGGCGGCAACAACGTCAACGTGACCAATTTGGGGGCAGGCGACCAATTCGGCTGGTCGGTGTCACTCGACGCCAACGGCGACCAGCTTGCCGTGGGGGCGTTTGGCGATGACGGATCGGACAATCTGACGAGCAGCGCCGGCGCGGTCTATCTGTTCACCTTCACCGACACCAGCTTCACCGGCGGCGCGCTTGCGGCCACCATGGGCAAGGGCTATACGGGCGGCGGGAATGTCGACGTGGCGGCGCTGGCGGCGAGCGACGTTTTTGGCTATGCGGTCTCGTTGAACGCCGCCGGCGACCGTCTCGCCGTCGGGGCGGTCGAAGATGACGGGTCCGGCAATGGGACCTCCAATTCCGGCGCGGTCTATCTGTTCAGCTTCACCAATACGAGCTTCACCGGTGGAACGCTCGCCGCCACGATCGGCGCCGGCTATACGGGTAGCAAGAATATCGACATGACTGCCTCCTTGGCAGCGGGCGATACGTTCGGTACCGGCGTCTCGCTGAATGCGGCCGGCGACCGCCTTGCCGTCGGGGCAGCTGCGGATGACGGGTCGGGCGATACAACGGCCGATTCCGGTGCGGTTTATCTGTTCACCTTCACCGATAACAGCTTCTCCAACGGGCAACTCATCGCCACGATGGGCCAGGGCTATACGGTGTTTAGGGATGTGGATGTGAGCGCGCTGGATTCGGGCGATAATTTCGGCCGTTCGGTATCGCTCAACGCCGCCGGCGACCGCCTGGCGGTGGGTGCGCTCCGCGATGACGGGCTCGGCAATGTGGTGGCCAACTCCGGCGCGGCCTATCTCTTCTCCTTCACCGACACCAGCTTCTCCGGCGGCACGCAGCGGGCGATCATCGGTTCCGGCTATACGGCCGGCAAGAATCTCGATGTGACCGCCCTGAGGAATGACGACACTTTCGGCGGGGCGGTTGCGCTCAACGCGGCCGGCAACCGCTTGGCCGTCGGCGCCTCGGGCGATGACGGCTTCAACGACACGTTCAGCAATACCGGCGCGGTCTATCTGTTCAGCTTTACCGATAACAGCTTTGCCGGCGGCGCAGTCACGGCCACGATCGGCAAGGGCTATACGGGCGGCAAGAATGTAGATGTGAGCGCGCTCGAGTCGAGCGACCGTTTCGGCACGTCGGTATCGCTCAACGCCGCCGGCGACCGCCTCGCCGTCGGCGCGACCGGAGATGAAGGCTCAGGCAACACCACCAGTACGTCCGGCGCGGTCTATCTGTTCAGCTTCACCGATAGCAGCTTCGCCAATGGCGCACTGGCTGCCACGATCGGCGCCGGCTATACGGGCAGTAACGATATCGACGTGGCGCTGGACCCGTTTGACCGTTTCGGCGGGTCGGTATCGCTCAACGCGGCCGGCGACCGCCTCGCCGTCGGCGCTGCTTTGGACCGAGGCCCGGATAACAGTAGTCCGATCGGGTCAGGCGCGGTCTATCTATTCAGCTTCACCGATACCAGTGGCAGTTTCACCGGCGGAACGCTCGCTGCCACGATCGGCGCCGGCTATACAGGCAGTAACGATATCGACATGGGCACGTTCGACATGCTTGACCGTTTCGGCGGGTCGGTATCGCTCAATGCGGCCGGCGACCGCCTCGCCGTGGGCGCGTTGGGAGATAGCGGGCCCGACAACTCGGTTAACTTTGCCGGCGCGGTCCATCTTTTCACCTTCACCGATAACAGCTTCGCGGGCGGCACGCTCGCAGGCACCATGGGCAGCGGCTATACGGGCGGCAAGAATGTGGATGTGAGCGCGCTCGAGGCGAGCGATGGTTTCGGCGGGTCGGTATCGCTCAACGCGGCCGGTGACCGCCTCGCCGTTGGCGCCTCGGGCGATGACGGTTTCAACAACACGCTCGCCGGTAGCGGTGCGGTCTATCTGTTCGCCTTCGCCGACACGAGCTTTACCAACAGCACGCTCGCCGGCACCATAGGCAAGGGCTATACGGGTGGCGCGAATGTGGATGTGAGCGCGCTCGAGTCGGGCGATGGTTTCGGCGGGTCGGTATCGCTCAATGCGACCGGCGACAGCCTCGCCGTTGGCGCCTTCAGCGATGACGGGTCGGGCCGCGCGACGGACGGTTCCGGCGCGGTCCATCTGTTCACCGGCGCCAAAGCTTCGGTTGCCGATGCCGACAGCTACAGTGACAGTCCGACGGATACCATCACGGTCGGGGCGGCCGAGATTGTCGACATTCTCGACGACGGCACGGCGGTGACGCTGCAGGCCTCCAACGACCTGACCGTTTCCCAGGCGATTACGGTGACCGGCACGCCCGGTTCCATCGGCGCGCTGACCCTGCAGGCGGGCCGCTCCATCCTGGTCGACGCCGACATCACCACCACCGTCGGCGGCGTCAGCGGCGCAGTCTCGCTGTTTGCCAACGACACGCTGGCCAACGGTGTCATCGATGGCCAGCGGGACGCGGGCGCGGCGGCGATTACCATGGCGGCGGGCACTCATATCAATGCGGGCACGGCGGCGGTCGCAATCGAGCTACGCGACGGCGCCGGCAAGACCAACACGGCCAGCGGCGATATCACGCTGGAGGACATCACCGGTGGCACCATCTCGGCCGTCAACAGCGGCCCGACCGCGGGCTCCGGCATCGTGCTCAACAGTGGCGCGGTCTTGACCGCCTCGGCCACCTCCGGCACCTCCATCGAGCTCGCCGGCGACGGCTTCATCAACAACGCAGGGGCAGGCGCGCTCGCCACCGCAGGCTCCGGCCGCTTCCTGGTTTGGTCGAGCGACCCGGCGGCAGACAATCGCGGCGGTCTCGTCCACGACTTCAAGCAGTACAACGCCACCCGCGGCGTGACCGCGGCGGCCGGCGGCGCGGCAGAGGACGGCTTCCTCTACTCCATCGCGCCCAGCATCACGCCGAGCCTCACCGGCAGCATCGCCAAGACCTACGACACCACCACCACGGCGAACCTGGCGGCCGGCAACTATTCCGTCTCCGGCGCCATCGACGGCGACACGGTGACCCTGAATAGCCCGACCTCCGGCAGCTACGACACCAAGAACGCCGGCAGCGGCAAGACGGTGACGGCCAGCGGCATCTCGATGGCGAGCGCCACCAATGGCGCGGTGACCGTGTTCGGCTACCAGATGGCCACGACCAGCGCCAACGCCGCCATCGGCTCCATCTCCGCGGCGAGCCTCACGTTGACCGGGGTGAGTGCGTCCGACAAGGTCTACGATGCCACGACTACGGCCACCGTGAGCGGCGGCACGCTCGCGGGTGTGCTCGGCGGCGATACGGTGACGTTGAACAGCGGCTCCGCCAGCGGTGCTTTCGCCGACAAGAACGTCGGCACCGACAAGGTGGTGACGGTCTCGGGCTACACCCTCTCCGGTACCGATGCGGGCAACTACACCCTGACCCAGCCGACCGGTCTTACCGCGGACATCACCGCGGCCAGCCTGACCATCACCGGGGTGAGCGCGTCCGACAAGGTCTACGACGCTACCACCGCGGCCAGCCTAAGCGGCGGCACGCTTGCGGGCGTGCTCGGCGGCGATACGGTGACGTTGAACAGCGGCTCCGCCAGCGGTGCTTTCGCCGACAAGAACGTCGGCACGGACAAGGCGGTGACGGTCTCGGGCTACACCCTCTCCGGTACCGATGCGGGCAACTACATCCTGACCCAGCAGCCCACCGGCCTCACCGCGGACATCACAGCGGCCAGCCTGACCATCACCGGCGTGAGCGCGGCCGACAAGGTTTACGACGCTACCGCCACGGCCAGCCTAAGCGGCGGTGCGCTCGCGGGCGTGCTCGGCGGCGATACGGTGACGCTGAACAGCGGCTCCGCCAGCGGCGCTTTCGCCGACAAGAACGTCGGCACGGACAAGGCGGTGACGGCCTCGGGCTACACCCTCTCCGGTACCGATGTGGGCAACTACACCTTGATCCAGCCCACCGGCCTCACCGCCGACATCACCCCGGCGATGCTGACGGCAGGACTGACCGGTAACGTCGACAAGACCTTCGACGGCACCACCGCCGCGACCCTGGCTGCCGATAACTATCTGCTCCCGGGGGTACTGGGCAACGACACGGTGACCCTGAACAACGCCACCACCGGCAGCTATGACGATGCCAACCTGGGTACCGGCAAGACGGTCACTGTTACCGGCCTGGAACTGGCCGGCGCCGATGCCGGTAACTACCTGTTGACCGCCACCAGCGCTAGCGGAGCCATTGGCGCCATTACGCCGGTGATGGTCGGTCCATGGAGCCTGACCCCGGTCAGCACCATCAATGACAATCTGGTACGGATCCCGCCGTTCGCTGCCTGTCATGCCGGCGGCGCCAATGCAGGGCAATGCAATGGCGAGGAAACCGAATACTCGCCCACGATATCTATTGCGGACGATGAAGAGGATGACAACGTGAACCTGTCCACAGAGGGCGGTACCTACTATATCGGGTCCGGACTGTAACCGTAAGCGTGCCCCGACGATTGGCCGGACCGTTTCTTCCTCCTTACATATATACATACAATGAAGTGGCCCATGTTCACAGATGCAGACAAAAATGTTGGAGGCTTATTTTGAACAAAATCCTGCCTATTCTTCCGGCAGCGCTGCTGCTATTGGCCACCGCGTCCGGCAGCACCGCCGCCGAGCCGGAGAACGAGATTTATGGCGACTGGGCGGTGCGCTGCGTAGAACGGCAGGAGTTGCCGCCCTGCGATATCGTACAGTTTGCCCAAAACCTGGAGAGTAACACCCAGGTCATGCAGTTTTCCGTGGCCCACGCCGGCCGTGAAGCCTCGTATGGCGTTCAGATCGTTGTCCCGCTGGGGGTTCTGCTGCTCCAGGGCGTCGCCATCCGGGTCGACGAAGGACCGGTGCTGACCGACTACAATTTTACCCGCTGTAATGAAGCGGGCTGCTTTATCGAACGCATGGCGACCGATGAGATACTTGAGCCGTTCAAAGCCGGCCAGGCAGGTGTGCTCGTCGTTATTGACAGCGACGGCCAACCCTTGAGCATCCCGCTGTCGTTCCAGGGCTTCACCCAGGCGCTTAAAGTGATGACCGAACGCAATCGCGAATGGGCCGATAGTTTTTAAGGACCGGTCCGCTCAAGCCGCGAGATTATTCCGGGCAGAGTGTTTCTTTGGCTTGCTTACTTTCAAGTCGGCGGCGCAATCCAAGACGGCAAATAGACTCACAATGCGCAGCCCTTGCAGCGAATCGTTATCTGGCGCTAGCGGCTTCCGCTTCAGCAAGCACTCCAAGTTGTTCCCGGCAGATCCCCATGTCGCGAAACATTCTCGAGGTAACGCCATGCTCGAGCTTAGCGACCGCAGCAACGACCAGTGCTCCCGAAAGCGGAGCGCTACGCAATGTCTGGTGTTCCGCATACAGTTGTTTAAACAGGGTCGTTACCGAAGGTTGGGCCTGATAGGACAGACGCCGATGCCGCACCGGCTCGACCGCCGTGGCATCCGTGCTCAACTGATCGGGTTCGATACCGATGTGGCGGAGACCTTGTTCATACTGCGTATCAATGGCGGAAACCAAGGTGTCTCGATCAACGTCGAAATGCTCAAAAACCCGTTTTGCCGAACCGTCAGAGAGGTCAAAGGCGGCCAACATGAAGTGCTCGGCACCGGGCTTGTCGTCACCACTTTCATGAGCGATCTTCTCTGCACCGACAGAAAGCTGACTGATGGTTCGCATGTCCTTGAAGCGACGTCTCATTGCTTTAAGCATCCGACACCCCCGACTATTGTTTGCGCAACTTGGCGTACTTTTTGTGGACGGCCTGTTTGGTAATTCCCAGCGCCTCCGCAAT
>JANQMR010000006.1 GCA_028279985.1 Woeseiaceae bacterium | reverse complement strand
ACCCGCTTGCGCCGCCTGTCACGATCGCCGTTAATCCTGCTACGTTCATTGCTCCCGGTACCTTACTGTAGACTGTTCGAAACTAGGCGCCGGCTTGCTCTGCACATTGCCAACCGATCTCGGCGAAACGGGGAAAGGTTTCCACGAGCTTCACGGCATCCGGAGACGCCGCATTACCGCGGATCAGGCGACCTTTGATGCCATGGCAGATCGCGGCAAACCGAAAGAAATTGAAGGCGAGATAAAACTCGATATCGGCGATCCCGTCACGCCCGGTTCGCCTGCAGTAATCAGCGACGTAGGACGCTTCATCCGGCAGGTTCAAGGCATCGAGATCGAGTCCGGCGAGGCCGGCGCGCATGTCGTGCGGCACCCGGTACATCATCAGATGGTATGTGAAATCCGCGAGCGGATGCCCCAGTGTCGACAGCTCCCAATCGAGCACCGCCAGTATGTCCGGCTTCTCCGGGTGAAAGATCACATTATCGATGCGGTAATCGCCATGCACGATCGCGGTCTCATCGTTCACGGGAATATTCGCCGGTAACCATTCCGCAAGGCGGTCCAGATGCGGGTCGCGTCCGGCCTCCTCGTCTTGGCGGTATTGCCGGCTCCAGATTCCGATCTGGCGCTCGACGTAGCCGCCCGTTTTCCCGTAGTCAGACAGACCAACGGAGGCAGGCTCGATGTTGTGCAGCTCGGCTAACACTCCGTTCAATGCATCGAAGTACTTCGGGCGTTCACTGCGTGCGACATCGGAGAGGTCGGACTTGAGGAACACGCGGCCGTCGACCATCTCCATGACGTAGAACCAGGTACCAATCACGTCGTCGTCAGTACAGAGGCCGAAAATCTTCGGTACCGGGAAGCCGGCCTTGCCGAGCGCGTCCATCACCCGTGCTTCCCGGTCGACGGCGTGTGCGCCTCGCAGCAGCTTGCCGGGCGGTTTGCGCCTTAAGACGTATCGTTTACCTGGTGTTTCCAGGAGATAGGTGGGGTTCGATTGCCCGTGTGTGAACTGGCGGACAGCGAGAGGCCCGGCGAAGCCGTCGACCTTATCAGCCAGCCAGTCGCGCAAACGCGCTTCGTCAACGCGAAACGATTCCGCGACCTCCGAAATTTGTGGTTTTTGCTGTGTTTCCGGCATTCGGTAGTTCCCGCACGCAATGCGCCGATCGGCTAGGCGCTGGATAGGTACTCGCGTTTGATCTTCTTCGCAAGCGACCATTTGTGAACTTCAGTCGGACCGTCGTAAATGCGAAACGCGCGAAGCTCACGGAAAATCCACGCGACAACGGTATCGGCGGAGACGCCCGTGCCGCCCATCGCCTGGACGCTGCGATCGGCGACTTTGAACAGCGTTTCCGCAACGGTCGCTTTGGTCATCGAGCTTTCCGTGGTTCCGGGCTTGCCGGCATCCAGCACGCCCGCGCACCAATCGATCAGCAACTCGCATTGCTTCAGGTCGATCTTGTTGTCGGCAAGGGCGAAACCGACGCCTTCGTGGTCGATCAACCGCTTGCCGAAGGCCTCGCGCCGGCAAGCGTAATCGACGGCGATGTCCTGTGCACGGTCGCCGGCGCCGAGCCAGCGCATGCAGTGGGTCAATCGCGCCGGCGCCAGGCGTACTTGCGCGTAGCGAAAACCTTCGTCGACGGCGCCCAGGACGTTTGCGGACGGCACGCGCAGTCGGTCGATCGTAATGACGGCATGGCCTCCCGGCATGCTGCTGTCGATGGTATCGAGAATACGTTCGATTTTGACGGCCGCGTCGGGCAGATCGGTAAGAAACATCGTCGCGGCGTTTTCGGTCCTGGCCATGATGATTCCGACGCTTGCCCCGGCCGCACCGGTAACGAAAGACTTGCGGCCATTGATGACCCAATCGTCGCCGTCCCGTTTCGCCGTCGTTTGCAGCATGGAAGGGTCCGAGCCTGCACCGCCCTCTTCGGCCGGCTCGGTCATCAGAAAGGCCGAGCGGATGCGTCCGTCGATGAGCGGCTCGAGAAATCGCGCCTGTTGCTCGGACGTCGCTACCTTCGAGAGCATATTCACATTGCCTTCATCCGGCGCCGCCACGTTGAGCGCCGTGGGTCCCAGAGGAGAATAGCCGGCGGCCCGCAGAATTCGCGCCGCGTCGCGCCACGGCATGTGCGCGTTGGACTCGGAGACTTGCGGTGTCAAAAGCCCCGCATCGCGCGCTTTGCCGCGCATCTCATCGACGAGATCGTCGGCCGGGCCGTGTGTCCCGAGTCGCGCATCCGACTCGTACGGAACGATCACCTCGCGGATGAAAGCGCGGACTCTCGCCTCCGTTCCATCGACGTCGTCGAAATCGATGTTTTGGCAGCGCATCTAGCCCTCAAACCCGCTCGATGATCATTGCCGGCGCCATACCCCCGGCGGCACACATGGTGATCAGTGCGTATCGGCCTCTCGAGCGTTCCAGTTCGTCCAGCGCGGTTCCTATCAGTATCGAACCGGTGGCGCCGATCGGATGACCCAGCGCCATCGCGCCGCCGTTGATATTCACTTTTTCCCGGTCGAGTTCGAGATCGCGAATGAACTTCTCGGCGACCACCGCAAACGCCTCGTTGATTTCCCAAACGTCGATGTCGTCCCTGGAAAGCCCGGCTTTGCTCAGTACTTTTTTTGCCGCCGGAACGGGTGCATTCAGCATCAAGGTCGGGCAATCTCCCATGTTCGCGGTCGCGACGACGCGCGCCCGCGGCGTGAGTCCGTTCTTCTCGGCGTACTTCTCCGAAGTCAGCAACAACGCGGCCGCGCCGTCGACGACGCCCGACGAATTCCCGGCGTGATGAACATGATTGATTTTCTCGATTTCCGGGTACTTTCGGAGGATCAACTGACCGTAGGTGACGCCATCTTCATCGACGGCAATGTCACTCCATGCTTCGAAAACGGTCTTCAAACCGGCAAGCGACTCCAATGTCGTGCCCGGGCGTGGAAACTCCTCCTTGTCCAATGCCAAGCTACCGTCATGGTTGTAAACCGGAACCAGCGATTTATCGAACCGGCCTTCCTCGATCGCGCGCCCGGCGCGCTGCTGCGAAACGACCGCCAGCTCATCGAGCGGCGCCCTGTCGATACCCTCGAGTGTCGCAATTGCGTCGGCGCAAACGCCCTGCTGGGACTGCGGGTGTTTTTCACGTAAGGACAGGTTCCCGCTGTCCAGCATCAGCGGCTCATTCGGGTCCGCAATGGAATTGGTGTAGCTCATCATTTCAGTGCCGCCGGCAATCACCACGTCTTCCATGCCGGACATGATTTGCGCCGCCGCTATGCTTACGGTCGAAATACCCGATCCGCAAAATCGATCGAGCGTGACGCCCGAGGACTTGACGTCGTAGTCCGCATCCAGCGCCGCCATCCGGCCCAGGTCCGAACGTTGTTTACCTATTTGAATATTGGTACCCCAGATGATGTCATCGACGTCGGCGGTGTTCAGGTCGTTTCGCTCGGCAATGGCACGGAGAACCGTCGCACCCAGGTGCTGGGGATGCAGGTGTGCCAATGCGCCTTTTCCAAGCTTGCCGATGCTTCGGGGCGTTCGGCACGCATCAATGATGTAAGCTTGCATTGAGTTTGTCTCCGGCGTTGTTTTGCTACTTGGTTGATCCGGCATGACGTTCGATTACGTCTCTGTTACGTCTCTCGCAGCCGAGGCAACACTTTTTCGGCAATATAGGCCATTCGTGCGCTGCCGGATTCCACCGACTCGCCCGGAAACTGTGCCCAGAAGTGGATATCGCAGATCATGGGATGCTCGATCAAAAGCTGCCGGAGATTGGTTACGGCGGCTTCAGCATCCCACAACTCGTAAAGCCCGTTCTCTATCGCACTCTTCGCGCTATCGAACAACGGCGTTTCGTCCGGAGGGCCGAACGCCCCCCATCGGATGTACTCGTTCATCTGGTAAAGCACGTGTTCGCCAATTCGCGCCGCTTCACGCTCGGGGTCTTCGGCGATGATCGCCCAGCTACCCAATACTACCTTACCTTCGCCGTCGCCGTTTCCATCGGCTTTGATCGCATTCGCGTAAACATCCAGACCTATGCCGCCGGTACTGAGGAAGCCGTCGGCAATTCGCGCTGCCCGCTCGATCGCCGGTTGCACCATGCCTCCCAACAGAATATCGGGCTTGTGCGTCGGGACCGGCGTAACCTTGATGTCGCCCACCGAGAATCGTTTGCCTGAGAAGTTTACCGGCTGACCGGACCAGCAGCGTCGAATGATGTCTATCCCTTCCGTTACCAGCGAGGGCCTGTGCGATAGCTTGCGCTGGAATTGATCGAACTCGACTTGCCGGTAGCCGATACCCACACCGAGGTCGAATCGTCCCCCGGTAATCAAGGACAGCGTTGCGCTGTCTTCCGCCACCCGAACCGGGTCGTGCAGCGGCAGCAGCATCAGGTTCGTGCCTATGCGCAAGCGCGAGCTGCCGCGGCCGATGGCGGCGGCCAGAACCAGGGGCGACGGCGTGTATCCGTCTTCGCAGAAATGATGTTCCGTCAGCCAGACGGAATCGAATCCGAGCGCCTCGGCCGCGCTGATCTGCTCCAGGCGTTCCGTGTAGAATCGTTCGAACTCCTGGCGCCACGGTTCGGGGTTTCGAAAGTCGTACCAAAGACCGAAGTTCACTGCTTTGCTCATGGTCATCAGCCGCGGGTACCTAGCTTCTCTTGCAGGAATTCCTGCAAGGCTTCGAGGTAAGCTTCCGGCACCTCGATGAACGGCGCATGGCCGACCCCTTCGAATTCGACGACTTTCGATTCCGGGTGATGGTCGCCGACCCAGCGACAGATCGGAGGAGCGACGATTGCGTCCTCACTGCCAACGAAAGACAGCACCGGCATCGGCAAGTTTTTCAGTTGCTCCCGTTGGTCGAGGTCGGCGAGCTCTCCGAGTGTGGAACCTGCGACTGGAGAAGATTGCAGGAAGATGCTCCAGAGCCAATTCTCAACATCCTCCCCGACGGGCTTGGCGCAGACCGCCTGCGATAAGCCGCGGAGAAAGCCGACCCGATCGGCCGCCAGAGCCGCCAGGGTGTTCGCCACGTCCTCAGCAGTGCCGCCGTGCGGGGAATCGGGCTTCTGCACGTAAACCGGCGTGGCGCCGGTAGTCAGGACGAGGCCGCTGCAGCGTCCACCGAGCCGGTCGGCCGCTTCGACGGCCACCGCGGCACCCAGGGACCAGCCGTTGAGTACGACGCTTTCGAGATCGAGGTGATCGACGAGGTCCACCACATCGCCTGCAATCGCGGGAATACTCATGTCCTCGAAGTCCATGCCGGACCGGCCGCATCCACGGTGGTCGAGCAATACGACCCGATACCCGGCACTCACCAGCGTGGGCACTACGTGATCCCACGTGCGGCAGCTCATCCCCCAACCGTGAATCAAGACAAGGGCGGATACACCCGAGCCATAGCTCTCGTAGTAAACATACCGGTCGTTACCCCGGTCCAAGTAACTCATTGCACGGCCTCCCGTTTAGCCAACAGTTTTTCGGCATTGACCTCGTACTCCCCGAACAAGGCATCCAGATCCAGTGCTTCCGCATTCACCAACCACTGGTATATCGTCCCGAACATGAATGCGCAGAACTGAACGGCAAACTGCTCGGCGTCAATAGACTCGTCGATTTCTCCCTTTTCGATTCCTTTGTGAATCCAGTCGGTAGCATCCTCTCGATAAACCCGATGGTGATGCGCGAGCCGGTTACGAACCTCCGACTCCTGGCCCAGGGACTCGTACCAGAGTATGTACATGGCGCGCATGTAGCTGGATTCTCGCTTGAGAAAATCCCTGAGCGCGCTGGCTGCAGCCCTGATCGCCGCAATCCCGGTCTTGTCCGAAACATAGCTGTTGAGATGATTCCTCCAGCGCCCGTCGAATTTTTCGAACAAGCGCAGCATCAGTCCTTCTTTCGAGCCAAACCGGTAGTTGGCCAGGCCCCGGCTGTATCCCGCCAGTTCGCCAATGTCCTTCAATGTCGTTTTTTCGGTGCCGCGCTCATTGATTAGCTGAATTGCCGCATCGAACATCCTCTCATCGGAAAGTGCGGTACGTTCCGCCTGGGTTCTTCTACTGCTTTTTTTCAGTTCCCGCGGACCACTCATATCGCGTCTCCATTGTTCCAATGGTGTTCCAAGGCCGCCGCACCTACGTTCCACCCTTCTCGTACTGTACGTCAAAAACGCCTTGTTCGCGCTGGGCGCGCAGCACTTTCTTGTCATACTTGCCGACGCTCGTTTTGGCAATACCGTCGCAGAAAACCCAGTACTCCGGAATCCAGAACCCCGCCACCTTGCCTGCAAGGTACTTCCGCAGCGTCTGGGCAGTCACCTTCTCGTCATCCCGCACCACGATTGCCAGTGGCCTCTCTTGCCATCGTTCGTCCGGCATCGCAATGACGGCGACCTCGACGACACCGGCGTGCTCGAGTAACGCGTTTTCAAGGTCTACGGAGGAAATCCACTCGCCCCCGGATTTGATGACGTCCTTGCTACGGTCCGTTAGCTGGACATAGTGTTTGCTATCGATATGACCCACATCCCCCGTGCGCAACCAGCCGTCATCGGTAATGGCGTCCGCGTCCTCACCCGCATGGTAGGCTCCGGTAACCCAAGGCCCTCTGAGTTGTAATTCGCCGACTTCTTCCCCGTCGTGCGGCAATGCCCGGCCTGTCTCGTCTACGACCCGAACCTGAACGCCCGGCACCGGGCGACCGCTCTTCGACCGCCATTGCGTCTCCCCTAGCTCGCCCGGTTCCCGGGGCGGGTGGGACAAACAACACAGCGGGCTGGTTTCGGTCATGCCCCAGCCCTGCAGCACCGGCACACCCCATCGCTCCCGCGCGGCATCGATCATCACCGGTGGCACGGCCGAGCCGCCGCAGACGAGCAAGCGAAAGCAACTCATGTCGACGCCGCGGTCGCCCGAGTCGCGCAGCAGGTCGCCCAGGAGCGTGGGCACCATTGCCGTAAAGGTAGGCCTCTCCGACCCGATCATTGCCTCTATGGCGTCGACTTGCAGGTGCGGGCCCGGCAGGATGAAATCGCTGCCGCTCAGCCAGCCGCTGTAGGGCAAACCCCAGGCGTTGGCGTGAAACATGGGCGGCAACAACAGGATCCGATCGCGCTCGTTGATGCCGAAGGTATCCGTTGCACGGGATGCGAGGGAATGCACGAAAGTCGTGCGGTGGCTGTAGACGACGCCCTTGGGATTGCCGGTCGTTCCGCTCGTGTAACAGGCCGCGGCGGCGCTGGTCTCTTCGATTCGCGGCCACTCGAAAACCTCGCCCGCACCGGCCAGGGAACTCGCGTAGTCGCTGGCAGGAATGTGGTTCACGCTTGTCACATCGCCGCCGATGAGCAGGATGTGCTGGACGGTCTCGAGCCGCGACAGCACCGGTGCAAATACTTCGAGCAGGCTGGCGTCCAGAACCAACACCTTGTCCTGGGCGTGATTGACGACGTAGGCCACCTGCTCGGCTGACAGCCGGATGTTCACCGTGTGCAGCACGGCGCCGATGGAGGGGATGGCCAGGTACGCTTCCAGGTGCGCCCTGTTGTTCCAACTGAAGGTGCCTACCCGGTCGCCCGGCGCCACGCCCAGCGTCGTCAGTGTTCGTGCGAGGCGGCAGGCGTTGGCGGCGATATCGGAATACGATGTGTACGTCACGGATTTGCCATCGAAGGTTCCGACCCGGCTTTCGGGAAAAACCGCCGCTCCGTGATCCATGATCATCTTCACCGTCATCGGCATGTGCATCATCGTGGCGTTCATCGTGCTCATCTCACCACTCTCCCGCCGCCGCCGCCGCGGCTTCGGCCAACAGTGCCGGCACGTCGTGCTCCAGTCCCCGGGCGTATTCGCTGTCGACCTCGCCTTTCTGATAAAGCTGAAACGCGCCCTCCACGACGGCTGCAAGGCGCCAGAAGGCGAAGCACAGGTAAAAATCCAGGTGATCGAGACCGATCCCGGTTCGCTCCGACCAACGGCGAGCGAGGTCGCGGCGGGTCACCGCGCCGGGTAACCGCGAGACTGCCTGCACCTGTGCAAAACCGGGGGGCTCCATCGATCGCGGTCCCCAGAACATCAGCAATAAACCCAGGTCCGTCAGGGGATCGCCCAGCGTTGCCATCTCCCAGTCGATCACCGCCGCGAGCTCCGGCCGGTCTCGGCGAGTCAAGGTGTTATCCAGATGGTAGTCACCATGGACTATCGTTTGCGCCGGGTCGGGAGGCAGCCTCGATGCCAGCCAGGCACCCAGTTCTTCTATCAGCGGCAGGTCGCGCCCGCCTGCCGATGCCCGAATCTCCCGCCATCGCTCGACCTGGCGCGCGAGAAACCCGTCCGGTTTACCGAAACCTTCCAGCCCCGCGCTCTGCCACGCCACGTTGTGAATGGCGGCCAACTCGTCGACCAGTCCTTCGCCCAGCCGGTTGACGGCGGTCTCGTCCGATGCATAGGCAGCCGGCAGCGTATCGGTGATCGACACGCCGTCCACCATCGAAACCAGCAGGAACGGGCGCCCGATGACCGCGGTGTCGGCGCAGAATCCAATCACTTCCGGCACTTTTACTTTCCCGTGCAGGGCGCGCATGACTCTGGCTTCGCGCTCGATTCCCCGGTGTGCCTTGGGCGAAATGGCATTCTCCGGTGGCGTTCGCAGGACCAGCGGCCCCTCATCGGTTGCAATGTGCAAGGTCAGATTGGAGTTGCCTCCGCTCAGAATGGATTCTATGCGGACACCGCCATGATCGGTGTTCGCTTCGATCCACTCGGCAAGCGGGGCCTCCGAGTTGCCGACCGAGTTACCCATGAAACCCCCACTGCTCCGTGAGAACCGCTCGGCCCATTCTAGAGCGCTGCCCCGAAGCTGCTGAGCAGTCCGCCGTCTACCGGAACGAAGGCCCCCGTCATGTAACGGGACTGACTGACCCACTCGATGACCGCCGCTACTTCATCGGCCTCGCCGCAGCGGCCCAACGGTATCATCGTCTGCATCGACTCCAGCGCCTTGTCGCTCAGTGCGCCTGTCATGTCGGTCAACACCAGGCCCGGAATCACCAGATTGACGCACACGGCCCGCTGGGCGTACTCGATTGCCAGCGCCCGGGTGAAGCCCGCCAGTCCGGCTTTGGAAGCGGCGTAAGCGGCGTCACCGGGAAATCCGCGAAAACCGACGACGGCGCCCACGTTGACGACAGACGCACCGGCCCGCAGGTGTGGATCGGCGAAACGCATGACATTCATCGCGCCGCTCAGATTCGTGCTCAGGACCTCGTTCCAATCGTTCTCGTCGAGACGCGCCAAGCGTCCCCCGCGGTGAAGACCTGCATTGTTCACGACCACGTCGATCCGACCCCAGGTCTCCATGACACGGTCTATGGCCGCACTGACGCCGTCCGCGTCACCGACATCCACCTTGAGCCCGACGCAGTTCGAACCGAGCTCGAGCGCGGATTGCTCGACGGCTTCGCCTCGGGCCAGCATGGCGACCCGGTCCCCAGCCTTGAACACTCGCTCCGCCAACGCACGACCGATGCCGCGGGATGCCCCCGTTATCAACCAGACTCTAGACACAAGCGTTAAATTCCCGAGTAAATCCAAATGCGTATTTGCTTGTTTGTGTCTAGCAAGTTTATACTCGTGCCGGCGTAAGTCAATCGCCAAGACGAATCGCCAAGGCATACAGATAGGCGCCAAACCGGACCCGGAGCTCGTCCAGTTCCGACGGCATTCGTGTCCCGAACAACCGGAGAAATCGTGTAATGAGTTGGTGCTTCGAGACGGATAGCGAATTCCAGGAAAAACTGAGCTGGATCACCAAGTTTACCCGGGAAGAGATCGAGCCGCTGGACCTGGTTTTCCGGGAACCCGGCGACCCCTGGGACCCTGCCTCACCCGCGGCGCGTGCGATGGCGCCCCTGAAGAAAACCGTAAAGAAAAACGGGTTGTGGGCCTGCCACATCGGCCCCGAACTGGGGGGTGAAGGCTACGGCCAGGTCAAGCTGGCTTTGATGAACGAGATCCTGGGTCGGAGTCGTTTCGGGCCCAGTGTGTTCGGCTGCCAGGCCCCCGATTCCGGCAACGCCGAAATCCTGGCGCACTTCGGAACACCGGAGCAGAAAACGAAGTACTTGAAACCGCTGCTGGACGGTGAAATCGCATCCTGCTATTCGATGACCGAGCCCCAGGCCGGCTCCGACCCCGCCGAGTTTACCTGCCGCGCGCAACGCGACGGCGACGAATGGGTCATCAACGGCGAGAAATGGTTTGCATCGCATGCACGCTTTGCCGAGTTCCTGCTGGTCATGGTGGTGACCGATCAGGACCTGCCGATTTACGAAGGCGCATCCATTTTTCTCATCGAACAGGGTACGCCCGGCATGGAGATCCTGCGCAACTCGGCGGTGGGGCCGTACGCCGAACAAGGTGACGGCGTACACGGCTACATTCGATTCACCGACTGCCGCGTACCGGCGAAAAACCTGCTCGGCGAGGAAGGCAACGGCTTCCTGGTGGCGCAGACCCGGCTGGGCGGCGGCAGGGTGCATCATGCCATGCGCAGCGTCGCCGTTCTGAAAAAGGCGATGGACATGATGTGCGAGCGAGTGCTTTCGAGAACGACCAAAGGCGAGTTGCTCGCGCAAAAGCAACTGACACAGGAAAAAATCGCGGATAGCTATACCCAGATACTCCAGTTTCGACTGCATGTTCTCTATACCGCCTGGCTGATCGACAAGTACAAGGAATACAACCGGGAGGTCCGCAAGGAAATCGCCGCGATCAAAGCCGCAACACCCAGGGTGCTGCAGGACGTGATCTATCGGGCGATGCACCTGCACGGCAGTCTCGGCATGTCCGACGAGGTGCCGCTGATGAACATGTGGGCCAACATTCCGGAAATGGGCGTGGTGGACGGCCCCTCCGAAGTTCACAAGGTGACCGTGGCGCGCACGGTGTTACGGGACCACGAACCCGCCGCCGATGTCTTTCCGACGTATCACACGCCCACTCAACGAGCGCGGGCGATGCAGAAGTACGGGCATTACCTGAACAAGAACGGCCGGGCCGAAAGCACGGCGTGATCGACAGAACATGAGACGGGGAAAACGACAATGACTTCCAAGCAACAACCGGATTTCGATGCCATTGTGGTCGGCGCAGGTTTTGCCGGTCTGGGACTCATTCATTACCTGCGCGAGGCGGGCCGCAGCGTGAAAGTCTTCGACAAAGCCTCGGACGTCGGCGGCACCTGGACCTGGAACCGCTACCCCGGCGCCGCCACCGACAGCGAGGGGTACTACTACTGCCTGACCTTCTCGAAAGAATTGCTGCAAGAGTGGTCGTGGTCACAACGCTATCCGGGGTGGGAAGAAACCCACCGCTATATGCGCTTCCTCGCAGACAAGTGCGACATGTGGCCTCACATTCAACTGGATACGGAGATCAGTAGCGCGATTTATCAGAAAGATGAGGGACATTGGCTGATCATCACCGCCGATGGCGACGAACACACCTGCAAGTACTTCATCAGCGCGATGGGCATGATCTCACAGCCCTATGTTCCTTCCATCGAAGGCATCGACGACTTCAAAGGACCGATCTTTCATTCTTCCCGTTGGCCCGAAGGCCTGGACTACGCCGGCAAGCGGGTGGGGATTATCGGCGCCGGCGCAACCACCGTTCAGATGCTGCCGGTCATGGCCGAAACGGCTGCGAACGTGACCATGTTCCAACGTACGCCCAACTTCATCATGCCCGCCGTGCAAAAACCGATGACGCCGGAGTGGGAAAAGGAAATCAAGGAAAACTACGACGAGATCATTGCCAAATGCCGCAACCACTCCTTCGGCATGGCCTTCGACAGCCCCGTGGGTCGCCTGGCCGCGGAGACGCCCGCTAAGGAGCGGGAAGCGATATTCGAGGAGCTGTGGCAAGTCGGCGGCTTCCGTTTTTGCTTCGAGACCTTCGACGACCTGCTGGCCAACCCGGCGGCCAACCAGATGGCCGCCGACTTCATTACCTCCAAGATCCGGGAAAAGGTGAAAGACCCCGAAACGGCGGAGCTCTTGACACCTCGGGGTTACCCGCTGTTCGCCAAACGGCCGCCGCTGGACCACGGTTTCTACGAAGCCTTCAACCGCGACAACGTGCGGCTGGTCGACATCAAGGACCGCGAGCCGATCGTCGAGATCACCGAAACGGGCGTGCGTACGAGCGAGAACCACTACGAGTTCGACATCGTCGTGCTTGCAACGGGTTTCCAGGCGTACACCGGCGCACAGGAAGCATTGGAGATTCGCGGCCTGGGCGGGACGACACTGGAAGACAAGTGGGAGTCGGCATCCACGTCCATCATGGGCGTCTGCGTCGCGGACTTCCCCAACCTGTTCATGATCACGGGGCCCCAGGCGCCCTTCGCCAACCTGCCGACGTCCATTGAGCAAAACATCATGTGGATCACGGACTGCATCAAGATGATGGAGAGCAAAGGCTACGACGTTTGTGCGCCGTTACAGGAAGCCGAGGACGCGTGGTCGGCACACACCGCCGAGATTCACGATCAAACCCTGATGGCCCAGGGCGACAAGGTGCATTCCTGGATGATGGGCGCGAACATCGAAAGCAAGACGCCCCGGGTGCTGGTCTATTTCGGCGGGGCAAACGTCTACTACGACAAGTTGCGCGAGTCGGTCGACAATCACTTCCCCGAGCTGGAATTCGAGAGACTTGCAAGCTAGCGAGCCTCGCCAGGCTTGTGCAGAACTTCCCTACGTTTGCGCCGGAGATGCGGCATGTTGAGTAAAGCAAGAGATCTCATAGGGCTCATTCTAGCTCTAGCGCCGTCCGCCGCAATTGCCAATGCTGCCGACCAGCTTGAGCACGGTGCTGAACTCTATAAAGAACATTGTGCCGAATGTCATTCGCTGACGTTACGCGGCTCAGCCCACGGCGCCACGCTGAAGGGCCAGGGTTTTGTCGATCGCTGGGGCGATGCCACCGCCTTGCTGCGCTACAACCAGGCAAGCATGCCGCCGGGGGCCAGCGACCGTCTGGATGAGTCCGAACACCTGGCAATCGTGGCACATATCCTGGCCGTCAACGGCATCGCGCCCGAACGCGGATTGGTTGCGGACAAACCCTTATCCCCAGCCGCTGGAGAAAGCGGCGGCGCCGACCCCGACCAACCCGTGGAAACCTGGGAAGGCGCCGGGGGCGTCGATGAATTGGCCCGCAGCGCATCCGGCTTTCTCAACCGGGCGGTGCAGAACTTTCGTCCGGTCACCGAGGCCATGCTCACCAACCCGCCCGACGAATCCTGGCTGAGTTGGCGGCGTACCCGGGACGGACAAGGGTACAGTCCGCTAGACCAGATCGATCGCCGAAACGTCGATCGACTGCAGCTCGTATGGTCCCTGGCCATGCGCGACGGCAGCAATCAAATAACGCCGCTCGTGCACGACGGCATCATGTACCTCACGCACGCGGCAAACGTCATCCAGGCGCTTGAAGCCGATTCCGGCGACCTGATTTGGGAGTACCGCTACGATTTTCCCGAAGGCGCGCGCACCCTGGGCGGGCCGGTTCGAAATATCGCCATTTATCAAGACAAACTGTTCATGGCCACCTACGATGCCGCGGTCGTGGCGATCGATGCGCGCACCGGGGAACAGGTCTGGCGCACACCCAAGGCGGACTACCGCGAGGCCTACACCCACACCGCGGGACCGATTATCGGCGACGGCGTGGTACTCAGCGGTTTGAACGGCTGCGAGTTGTACACCGCGGACGGCTGTTTCGTCACCGGCCACGATCCCGACTCGGGCGAGGAGCTGTGGCGAACCTCGACGATTGCCCTTCCGGGCGATCCCAATGACGCGACTTGGGGCGACATGCCGCCGGAGCTGCGCGGCGGCGGAGATACCTGGATCGCCGGTAGCTACGACGCGGAGCTGAACCTGTTCTTCATCGGCACCTCCCAGGCGAAACCCTGGGTCGCGGCTAGCCGCGGCATGAGCGTGAACGATGCGGCGCTATACACGAACTCGACCCTGGCCATCGAGCCGCGGACGGGAAAAATCGTCTGGTACTTCCAGCACATTCCCGGCGAAACCCTCGATATGGAGACCAGTTTCGAACGGGTGCTGGTCGATTTGGACGGTCGCAAGCGTCTTTTCACGATCGGCAAGGACGGCATACTCTGGCAGCTCGACGCCGCAACCGGCGAGTTCATCGCCCTGGCAGAAACGCTGGAGCAGAACATATTCGCCAAGATAGACGCACAACGCGGCCGGGTGCAGTACCGCGAGGACATCGTCACGGCCGGCATCGGCGACAGCATCGACGCCTGCCCGGGCATCTACGGCGGACACAACTGGCAGGCCTCTGCGTACAGCCCCCAAACCCGTTCGCTGATCATACCGCTACACCAGTTGTGCACGGTACTGACCGGACGGGAAGTAGAGCTTGTCCCGGGCGGCGGCGGTTACGGCGCCGATTCGAGAACCTATCCGATGCCGGGCGTCGACGGGAAGCTGGGCAGGCTGGCGGCGTGGGACCTCAGGAAAATGACGGAACGCTGGAGCGTGGAGCAGCGGGCGATGTTCCTGACCGGCGTACTCACTACCGGGGGCGAGCTCGCTTTCGTCGGCGACGTAGCTCGCCGCTTTACGGCATTTGACGTTCGTAACGGGCGCCGTCTCTGGCAGACCCGGCTGGGCGCACCCTTGCACGGCTACCCGATCAGCTACGCCGTAGACGGAAAACAGTACGTCGCGGTGCCGACCGGCATCGGTGTATTCCGTGCCTTGACGGCGACGATTTATCCGGAGATTTACCAACCGACCAACGGTCAGGCGCTGTACGTATTCGCGTTACCCGACTGAACGCCAACCGAAGGTGATTTCCGACCTCCGAAGCCTTAAGCTCGCGGTGTGTGTCGGACAGGAATTCGGACAGGAATTCGGGCAGGAATTCGAAAGTGAACGACAAGCACGAGCCGACAATCGCCATCATCGGCGGCACGGGCGGTCTGGGGACGGGCCTGGCGCGCCGCTGGGCTGAAGCGGGCTATCGTATCGTCATTGGATCGCGGACTCCCGAGAAAGCGAGAGCGGCCGCAGAGCGCTGCCGGGAGGTGTTGAGCGAAAGGGGGACGACGAGTGTTTCCGTCGACGCGCAGGAAAACCGTACCGCCGCCGAAGCCGCCGACATCGTGGCTTTGACCGTACCTTTTGCCCACCACCGCGCAACGCTCGAACACTTGAAACCCGTGCTCGCAGGAAAGATCCTGATCGATGCAACCGTTCCTCTCAAGCCGCCGAAAGTGGCCCGCGTGCAGTTACCGCCCGAAGGCTCGGCGGGACAAATCGCGCAGGAACTACTGGGCGACGCTGTCAAGGTAGTGTCGGCCTTCCAGAATGCAGCCGCGCAGCACTTGCAGGACGGTAAAGGGATGGACTGCGACGTGCTCGTCAGCGGCAACGACAAGCAGGCGCGAACGAAAGTCATAGAGCTCGTCAACGCCGCCGGCATGCGCGGCTTCCATGCCGGGCGGATCGATAATGCGGCGGCGGCCGAAGCGCTCACTTCGGTGATCATCAACATCAATCGGCAGTTCAAGTGTCATGCCGGAATACGAGTTACCGGCGTAGACGGAGCGGAATGAGCCCTACTCTATCGCTGCTTGGGGTTCCGGATTTTCCACTGGTTCGTCCCGGCGACGATGTTGCGGAGTTTTTGTGCGACGCGTTGGCCGCCAACGGGTTGAAGCTTACCGCCGGCGATGTCGTCGTCGTCGCGCAGAAGATCGTCTCCAAGGCGGAAGACCGGTATGTGAGGCTCGCTGACGTAGAGGTCGGCGACGCGGCAGCCGAGCTTGCGCAGAAAGTCGACAAAGACCCGCGGCTCGTGGAACTCATCCTGCGGGAATCGAACGCAGTCGTACAGTATCGACGCGGCGTTCTGATTGTGGAGCATCGGTTGGGATTCGTACTTGCCAATGCGGGGATCGATCGGTCGAATTTGCCGGATTGGGAGAAGGACCCGAAAGTGCTGATGTTGCCCGAGAACCCGGACCGGAGCGCCGCGCAATTACGCAAGGCGTTGGAAGCCCACTGCGATGGGCCGATCGCGGTGATCATCAATGACAGCGTCGGTCGCGCCTGGCGAGTGGGTACGATCGGCATGGCTATCGGCACCGCCGGGATGGATCCGATTCGGAACCAGGTCGGGGAGCCCGACCTTTACGGACGCGAGTTGGAAGTGACCGAGATAGCCGTGGCGGACGAGTTGGCCTCTGCAGCCTCGACGGTGATGGGCCAGGCTGCCGAGGCGTGCCCCGTCATCGTAGTCCGGGGCGCGAACTGGTCGCCATCCGACGAAGGGTCGGCAAAGCTGATCCGCTCGCGTGAAACCGATCTGTTCCGCTAGACGCGTCGATGAGTCAGTGCAACCGGAAGTACCTTGCGCTATCGGGCGGCGTCGGTGGAGCGAAACTGGCGGTCGGGCTCGCGGCCGCCTTGAAGCCGGAGCAGCTTACGATCGTCGCAAACACGGCCGATGACTTCGAGCACCTGGGGCTGCACGTTTCACCCGATCTCGATACCGTCATGTACGCCCTGGCCGGGATCGACGATCCGTCGCGCGGCTGGGGACTGGCGGACGAGACCTGGGCGTTCATGGAAGCCGTCGATCGACTCGGGGGCGAAACCTGGTTCCGCCTGGGCGACAAGGATGTCGCAACACATGTCCTGCGTTCACAGGCGCTGCATACGGGGATCCGTTTGAGCGACGTTACCGCATCGCTATGCCGGCAACTCGGCGTCGCACAAAGACTTTTGCCGATGAGCGACGATGCGGTGCGCACACGGGTTCGAACGGACGAAGGCGTGTTGCCCTTTCAGGACTATTTCGTACGCCGACGGTGTGAGCCGAATGTCAGCGGCTTCGAGTTCCACGGCATCGACTCGGCTAGGCCACAAACGGATTTCATGCAGATGCTGACCGACCCTGCCCTTGCGGGGATCGTGATCTGTCCATCGAACCCGTTCGTCAGTATCGAGCCGATTCTCGGACTACCGGGCGTGCAAACCGCAATCGCGACGAGTCCCGCGCCCGTGATTGCGGTTTCACCGATCGTAGGCGGGCGGGCGCTGAAAGGCCCGGCGGCGAAAATGATGGCGGAGCTCGGCCGGCCGGTGAACGCCCTGTCCGTCGCCGAGTGCTACCAGGCGCTGGTGGATACTTTCGTTGTCGACCGCGTCGATGGTGAAATGTGCGAACGTATCGAGGCATTGGGTATTCGAACCGTCGCCGAAAGCACGGTAATGCGTTCGCTCGAAGACAAGGTGTCCCTGGCACACCGAATTATCGAAAGGCTCGAGGAGAGTTAGCGTGCACGTTCTCGTACCCGTCAAGGATCAGGTGTTGGCCAAAGGCCGGCTATCGGGTGTTCTCGCGCCGAACGAACGCCGTTTGTTGAACCAGGCGATGTTGGAAGACGTGCTCAGTGTCGTTTCCGGGCATCGTCGCATCGAAAAGACCGTACTGGTATCGGATGATCCGGTAGCAGCGTTGCTGGCCGACAAATACGCGGCCGAATCGTTCAGCGTGCGCGGTGCGGATGCGCGTGACCTGAATGGATCCTTGAGAGCCGCGTGCGGGCAGCTCGCAGAACGCGGCGTCGACGATATCCTGATCGTGCACGGCGACCTGCCGATGCTGCAAGGCACGGATCTCGACGCATTGATCGAGCAGAGCCTAAGCGTGCGGGTCGATGTCGTGTTGGGACCGGACTCGAGAAACGACGGCACCAACGCGATGCTGTTTGCAAACTCCGCGTTTTCCGCCTTGCAGTACGGCCCGGGCAGTTTTGTGCGGCACAAGGCCACGGCGCAGCGCTGCGGGCTGGGCTATGCCGTCGTCCGGCGTCCCGGTGTTGCACTGGACGTCGACACGGCATCCGACCTGTTGGCGGTGTTTGCTGCCAGGACAAGCGCGGAGATCGGCCGGCATACGGCCGAGTTCCTGTCTCGGCCGGAGATTGCCGAACGCCTGCGCCTGCTGCGCGAGGCGGGGACCGGGGCGACCGATGACGCGTGTGGAGCTGTCAATGAGTGATTCCCGTCGGCTTTCGTCGCTAACGGAGAAGTGCCTCTCGGGAAGCGTCCTGAGCGATACCGAGGCCTTGTCCCTCGCCGATGTCGTCGATACCGGACTACTCTGCCGGGCGAGTGCGGAACTCCGTGATCGCGGCTTTCAAAACGTCATGACATACTCGCCGAAGGTCTTTATTCCGTTAACGAAGCTTTGTCGAGACGTCTGTCACTACTGCACGTTTGCAAAGACGCCCAGACATCTGGCGCAGGCCTACATGAGTGTCGATGAAGTCCTCGAGTCTTGCCGCAAGGCCGAGGCACTGGGTTGCAAGGAAGCCCTGTTTACCCTGGGTGAGAAACCCGAGTTGCGCTATCGGGCGGCGCGGCAAGCCTTGGCCGATCTCGGCTTCGACACGACGCTGGACTATCTCGCCCATGTGGCCTCCAGGGTGCTTGCCGAGACGAGCCTGCTGCCGCACATCAACGCCGGCTGCATGACCGCGGCCGAGATCGACAAGCTGCGCGCGGTCTCCGCCTCCATGGGCATCATGCTGGAATCGGCCGCCGAACGCTTGTGCCAAGAAGGCATGCCTCACTACGGCTCACCGGACAAGCTGCCGGCTACGCGTCTTGCGACCATCGAACGAGCCGGTGAAGCCCGGGTACCTTTTACCAGCGGCATCCTGATCGGCATTGGCGAAACCCGGCGCGAGCGCATCGAAGCGCTGCTTTTGTTACGTGAGTCACACGCAAGACACGAGCATTTACAAGAGATCATCGTCCAGCCTTTCCGCGCCAAGCCGGACACGAAGATGGCTGCATACGCGGAGCCTGCCCTCGACGATCTCCTCTGGACGATCGCCGTCGCCCGCCTGATCTTCGGCCCCGAGATGAGCATTCAGGCGCCGCCGAATCTAAGCCCCACCGCACTCGGGCAACTCGTTGACGCCGGTATCAACGACTGGGGCGGCGTGTCGCCGTTGACGCCCGATTTCGTCAATCCCGAGGCGCCATGGCCGCACATCGAGCGCTTGTCGCGCGAGACGAACGCGGCCGGCAAATGCTTGCAGGAACGTCTGACAATCTATCCACGCTATGCCTTGCGGCCGGAACGATGGCTCGACGAGAAGCTCCACAGGCGGATACTGGCGGCAATTGATTCAAGCGGCTACCCGCGTAACGACGACTGGGTTGCCGGCGAGTCGTGCGAGCCACCGCTCGCGGTGGCTCGGCAGCTAATAGCCGACAGGGAGGCCCACCGGGAGGTCGATCAAGAGCCTAATCGGGACACGGCCGGCGTCTCCGACGACATCGTCGATATCGTTTCCCGCGGTGCCCTTGGTGTTTCGTTGAGCAATGAGGAAATCACCCGGCTGTTCGCAGCGCGCGGCGGGGATTTCGGCTACGTCTGCAGCAAGGCGGATGAGCTTCGGGCCCAGGTGAATGGCGATGCTGTCACATACGTCGTCAACCGCAACATAAACTATACGAATATCTGTTACTTCAAATGCCAGTTCTGCGCATTCTCGAAGGGTAAGCTCAGCGAAAACTTACGCGGCAAGCCATACGATCTCGATACCGGGGAGATCGCCAGGCGCAGCCGGGAAGCCTGGACGCGAGGTGCCACGGAAGTCTGCATGCAAGGTGGCATTCATCCGCATTACACCGGCCGCACCTACCTCGATATCTTGCAGCAGGTGAAGTCGGCCGTGCCGGAGATGCACGTGCATGCGTTTTCGCCCCTAGAAGTTTGGCAAGGTGCGAAGACTTTGGGTATTTCGACCAAGGAATTTCTCGTCGAGCTCAAGCGGGCCGGTCTGGGCAGTCTGCCCGGTACGGCGGCCGAGATTCTCGACGACGGCGTCCGTGCGCGCATTTGTCCGGACAAGCTCAACTCGAGTGACTGGTTGGCCGTCATCGAAACGGCGCACGCCGTCGGGCTGAAAACGACTGCGACGATGATGTTCGGACACGTCGATACACCCGCGCATTGGGCAAGGCACCTTATCGAGATTCGCGAGCTGCAGCGCCGTACGGGAGGCTTCACGGAGTTCGTGCCCCTGCCCTTCGTTGCGCTGGAGGCGCCGATTTACCTCAAGGGACGGGCCAGGCGAGGACCGAGTTTTCGCGAAGCCGTATTGGTGCATGCCGTCGCTCGCATCGTATTGCACGGATTGATCGACAATATTCAGGCCTCCTGGGTGAAGCTCGGGACCGGTGGCGTTGCGATATGTTTGCAGGCCGGCGTCAACGACGTTGGCGGTACGTTGATGAACGAGAGCATTACCCGGGCCGCGGGCGCGCAACACGGACAGGAATGGCCGGCCGAACAGATCGAGTCTGCGATTCGGAAACTGGGCCGAACTTCGATGCAGCGAACCACGCTTTACGCGACGGCGTCCATCGAGCGAAACCAAGCCGCCAGGCAAGCCGAACCGCTGGCGCGTGTCGTCAACACGAAGCCTCGCCGGCCGGAACGAAAAGCCTATCGGGAGCCTCTTGTTCGCAGCCTTGCCGAATAGCGCATCGCAGGTCGCCGAGCCGGAGTGCGGGAAATCGGAAAGCTAGCGTCGTGTCTGATTCATGCATTGAATGATTCGGTCGCGGATTTTCGTGTCTGGCGACGCAGCGAATTATTCAATGCATGAATCAGACACGACGCTAGGGCTTCGACAGAACGAGGCCCGGCACCAAATTGAAGTAATGGATCGTCACTTTACGCTTGGCGATTTTCCATAGGCCGTCGCGCTGCTCCAACTGGTCCGAATAGCTCGCCCCGACAATCGTGGCTTCATCGTCACCCGCCAGCCGGCCGACGCATTGAACATCGCATTCCGAACTCGCATGCCGGGGACCGAGGAACGCGACTCGGTTGTTGCCGCAGAGGTGGAGGGTTTCGTCCCATGCCGGCCAAAGGATATCGTGCAGCGCCCGATGTACGTCGGCATGTCCTTCAAAACGTCCGAAGGGCTCACCGATATCCCAGACACAGTCTTCCCACCAGATCGCCATGAAGCGATCGTAGTCGCGCTTGTCGAAACCGTGGCAGTAGTCGAAAGTCAGGCTGCGAATCGCTTCGAGACTTTCCAATTCGTCTACGCGTGCCAGCAGTCTCCCAATGAGATCGTCATCGCTCAAATGCTATTCACCCTAATACTATTCACCGAACCTCAGGCCCACTTCGACACCCCAGGTACGCGGCGCCCGGGGCGCTGCATAAGACCACAGACCCGCCACGTCGAAGCCGATCTGGTAGCCGTCCTCGCCGGCAAGATTGCGCCCGAAGACGCTGCCGTACCATTGGTCCCACTCGTAGGTGAACGAAACGTCGACCAGGGTCTGCGGATCGTTGGTCAGTTCCGGCTTGTTGGCGAAATCCACTTGGTGCTCGCCCATGTAACGCAGACTGGTCCAGAACCGAGCGGAACCGGGGCCCCACTCCCATTGATAGTCCGCACTCAGGCCGAAGGTCGCATCCGGCGCACGTCGAATGTCGAGGTTGGAAAAATCCTGAATGTTCGGATTGCCGGGCGTACCGATATCCACGTCGAAACTGTCGTACTCGGCGTCCAGCAGCCCGAGGTTCGCGCGCAGCCTCAGGCCTTCGGCGGCAAGCCAGGTCAACTCGAATTCCGCGCCCTGTATGGTGGCCTCCGAGGCATTCACCACCCGGGTGACCTGCCCGGTACCGCTGGTGGGCGAAGGTTGCTGAATCTCTTCCTGCTTGTCTTCGTACTGCATGCGGAACAAGGTGGCATTGAAGATCACCGTGTTATCGGCCCAACTGGACCGGTAACCGAGTTCCAAGTTGTCCACTGTTTCCGGGTCGTAGGGAGTAACGGCCGTTTCGATGGAGTCCACACGGCCGTTGAATCCCCCGGCGCGGTATCCTACCGAGTACAGGCCGTACACCATCGAATCGTCGTTGAGCGCGTATCTCAAGGCCAGTTTGGGGGTCAATTCTTCCCAGGTTTCAGAGTTGGAGATCGGTGCGAAGGGGTCGGTCGCGCAAGCGGCCAACACATCCTGAAACTCCGAGGGAAAGGTCGACGGGGCCTGGAAACAGGGGACTACGCCTCTTTGCGTCGAAGTCTTGTCGTCCTCGGTGTAACGCATACCTGCGGTCAGGGTCCACCGATCGGTAAGATCGTAGTCCCCTTCGAAGAACAGCGCCCAGGACTCACTGTCCTGATTCGTGGTCTGGGGCAGTTCCAACAGCGTTTGCGGTACGGCGAACCCGATCCAGCTCACCAGGCGGATTTCATATTCGGAATCCCACAGGTAGCCGCCGACGGTACCGCGGAGCCTGCCGCCGTTGTCGTAGGTCAGCCGCAATTCATGGCTGGTCTGCTCGTACTCGGCGGGACGGTCGGTGTGAAACAGCAGATCGGGCACTCCGTCCCAGTCGGAAATCACCGTCTCTTCCGTCTTCCAACTCGCGCCGATGTAATCCAGTCGGAAGGCGTCGTTGATGTCCCAGCGCACTTCCAACTGGTGGGTATCTGCATCGAAGCTGGTGTCGTCCGGCGACAGTCCGTTATGGTCGAACTGCGGGTCCGTGCCATCCGGGAGCAGCACGTTGTCGAATGACTGAGAGTTGTTGAAGCGGTCGCCGCTCACGGGCGTGCCGGTATCGGGCGAACACCAGCCGAAGGCATCGCAAAACAACTGGCCCGGCTGACCCACATTCAAAAGAACGTTGGAGTCCTCGTCACTGCTCTCGATAACGCTGGTCCATTCCAGTTCCAGATTGTCCTGAGGCGCCCACAAGAGATTGAGGCCGCCCGACACGTATTCCGAGCTGCCGTCATCGCGGCCCGTAGCCACGTTGTCGAAGAAGCCCTCATCCTGGTTGCGATAGGAGCCGGTCAGCTTGACCCCGAAGGTGTCGCCATTGCCGAAGTTGAGGACACCGTCCAACACCGTGGTCTCATAGTCGCCGAAACCGGCTCGGACCTTGCCGCCGAAGTTCATCGTCGGCCGCGACCGCTCGAGCTGTATCACCCCACCGATGGTATTGCGGCCAAACAGCGTGCCTTGCGGACCGCGCAATACCTCGACGCGCTCCAAATCGATGGCCCGGGTGATGCTACCGCTCATCGTCCCCAGGAATACGCCGTCAACCACCACGCCGACCGCGGGGTCGAAGTTCTTTTCCACCTCGGAGACACCGATACCGCGAATAAACGCCGCGGCCACTCCGCCCGGGCCCTGGTTGGTGTCGTCCAGCACGGTATTGGGGGAAACGAAGATCAGATCGCGCATGTCGGTCGCGAACTGACCCTCGATTTCTTGCTGCCCCAGGGCGCTGACCGACATGGCCAGGTCCTGAAGGTTTTCAACTCGCTTCCGCGCGGTGACCACGATCTCCTCGAGAGACAGGTCGGCCGACCCCGTTTGTGCATAAACGGACAGAGGCAAGAGCCCCCCCACGGCAATCGTCAAGCATGTCGCCAAGCCTACTGCACGCCTGACGGACATGATCTTCACGAAGGATTCCAGAATCGTGTGTTTGGTGTTCAAGGTCTTCCCCCCGCTATCAGCCTCGGATTCGTCGTCGGCTTCCGGTTTCTCGCTGGAGATCTTCCACAGGCCATTTCCGAATGGCCGCGGACGGAATCAGCGTGCAGCAACGCCTCAATTGCTTGTTTGCGTCTAGCAAGTTTATTCAACGCAGACGGGAAGTCAACCTGTTTTCGTCGTGTTGGGAGCGCGTCGCCGGGTTATCGAACAGTGTCGCTAGCGAGTTTTTTTGTTTTCAACGAGTTGCAACGGTCTCGAACCGATCGGTATCCCGCGCACAGACCA
Organism: Woeseiaceae bacterium; assembly: GCA_028279985.1. Classification (GTDB taxonomy): domain Bacteria; phylum Pseudomonadota; class Gammaproteobacteria; order Steroidobacterales; family Woeseiaceae; genus UBA1847. The sequence continues at coordinate 12,085 of JANQMR010000006.1, read as the reverse complement.
GCCGGTACAGCGCCGGCAACACTACCAGCGTTAGCAGCGTCGACGACACGATGCCGCCGATTACCACGGTCGCAAGCGGACGTTGTACCTCCGAACCGATGCCTGTATTCAGCGCCATCGGCACGAAACCGAGCGACGCAACCAGGGCTGTCATCAGCACCGGACGCAGGCGCGTCAGTGCGCCTTCGACGATGCTCTCCTCCAGCGATTGTCCGCGGGCGCGCAGGTCGCGAATCAGCGAAACCATCACCAGGCCATTGAGCACGGCAATGCCCGACAAGGCGATGAAACCCACCGCCGCCGAGATAGAAAATGGGATTCCCCGGAGGAGCAAGGCCGCGATGCCGCCCGTGAGCGCCAGGGGCACGCCGGTGAAAATGACCCCCGCGTCCCGGAACGAGCCGAGCGCCATGACCAGCAATCCGACGATCAACGCCAACGTCACCGGTACGACCACCGACAGGCTCCGGGCCGCCGACTGTAGCTGCTCGAAGGTGCCGCCGTATTCCACCCAATAACCCGGCGGGATATCGACCCCGTCGGCAACGGCCCGTCGCACGTCTCCGACAAACGAACCGAGGTCCCGACCCCGGACGTTGGCCGTGACGACGACGCGGCGCTTGCCGTTTTCCCGATAGACCTGGTTGTAGCCGGTCACAAGCTCCGTTTCCGCGACTTCGCCGAGCGGCACGAAACCGCCGCGAGGCAGCGGCACGGGTAAGTCCAGCAGCCCGTCCGGATTCGTGCGCAGCCGTTCCGGCAGGCGGACCACGATGTCCACGCGGCGATCTCCCTCGTAGAGCTGTCCGGCCTTGGCGCCGCCGAGCGCGGTGGCAAGCAGCGCCTGGAGCTCGGCAATCGTGAGCCCGTAACGGGCCATCGTCTCGCGTTTGGGCAGGATCGTCAGCACCGGCAGTCCGGTCGTCTGTTCGACGACGATGTCCGCCGCGCCCGGCACGTCGCCGATCAGGCCTCCGATCGAATCGCCCAGCTCGATCAACCGGTCAAAGTCGTCACCGAAAACCTTCACCGCCAACTCCGCCCGGACGCCTGCGAGCAGTTCATTGAATCGCATCTGGATCGGCTGCAGGAACTCGTAACGATTGCCGGGGATCGGCGTCACCCGTTGTTCGAGCTCCGCCACGAACTGCGACGTCGGTTTCCCCGGGTCCGGCCACTCATGCCGGGGTTTCATGATGATGAAATTGTCGGCCACGCTCGGCGGTACGGCGTCGGTCGCGACTTCCGCGGTACCGATCTTGGCAAACACGCGCTCGACTTCCGGCATCTTCCGGATCTCGGTTTCCAGTTGCTCTTGCAGCTTTACCGCCTGCCCCAGCGAAGTACCCGGAATTCTGAGGGCGTGCATGACGATATCGCCTTCGTCGAGATTGGGCACGAACTCGGCGCCCAGCCGGGTCGCGAGCCACCCGCTCGCGATCACCAGGGCTAAGGCGGCGGTCACCACCGCCCAGCGGAAACGCAGCGCGGCGATCAGCAGCGGCCGGTAGACCGAACGCGTGACGGAGACAATGCGATTGGGCTTCTCCTCGACCGGCTGCCGAAACAGCAAGGCCACGCCGGCGGGAACGAAAGTCACCGACAGGACCATGGCGCTCAACAGGGCGATCACGACGGTAGTGGCCATCGGGTGATACATTTTTCCTTCCACGCCGCTGAGCGCGAAAATCGGAATGTAGACGGCCGTGATGATGAACACGCCGAACAGCGCCGGCCGAATCACCTCCCGAGTCGCCTCCTTCACGATCGCCAACCGGTCCTGCAGAGACCGCGTCGCCGCCTTGCCGGCCTCGCTCAGGCGGCGCAGGCAGTTCTCGACGATGATCACGGCGCCATCGACGATCAGTCCGAAGTCCAGCGCGCCCAGGCTCATCAGGTTGGCGCTGACCTTGCTCTGCACCATGCCGGTGACCGTCATCAGCATGGCTATCGGAATCACGGCCGCCGTGAGCAGCGCCGCCCGCACGTTGCCGAGGAACAGAAACAGGACGACGATGACCAGCAATGCGCCTTCGGTCAGGTTGGTGCGCACGGTGGCCAGGGTTTTGTCCACCAGGCCGGTGCGGTCGTAAACGGCCGTGGCGCTTATCCCGGGCGGCAGGCTGGTCTTGACCTCCTCGAGCTTCTGCGCCACGGCGCGTGCCACGATCCGGCTGTTTTCGCCGATCAGCATGAACACCGTGCTCATCACGACTTCGTGGCCGTCTTGGGTGGCAGCTCCGGAGCGAAGCGCCTCCCCCACCCCGACGCTGGCGACATCCCGCACCCGGATGGGTACGCCGTCGTGCTCACGCACGACGATCGCACCGAGCTCCTCGACCTCGCCGGCCTGGCCGGGTATGCGCATCAGCCACTGCGCGCCGTTGTGCTCGATGAAGCCCGCGCCGCGATTGTCGTTGTTCCGCTCCAGTGCGGTCACGATATCGGCATAGCTCAGACCGTAGGCGAGCAGCCTGGCCGGCTCCGGCGCCACCAGGATCTCTTTTTTGAAGCCGCCGATCGGATTGACCTCGACGACACCCGGCACGCGCAGGAGCTGCGGCCGGATGATCCAGTCGTGCACCGAACGAAGATCGGTAGGTGTGACCGGTGTGCCGTTTGCGTTGACCGCACCCGGCTCCGCGTCGACGGTGAACATGAAAATCTCCCCGAGCCCGGTGGCGATCGGGCCGAGCGTCGGTTGCAGCGCTGCCGGCAGCGTGTTCAACGCGGCATTCATGCGTTCGGCCACCTGCTGCCGGGCAAAATAGACATCCGTGCCTTCGTCGAACACGACGGTGATCTGCGACAAGCCGTAGCGCGACAGGGAACGCGTATACGACAGCTTCGGAATACTGGCCATGGCATTCTCCAGCGGAAACGTCACGCGCTGCTCGACTTCCAGCGGCGTGTAACCGGGTGCTTCGGTGTTGACGACGACCTGTACGTTGGTGATGTCGGGCAGCGCGTCTATCGGCAGCCGGGTGAAATTCCACATGCCGAGGCCACACAGCAGCAGTACCGCCAGGAACACCAGGCTCCGGCGGGTCAGGGAGAATTGGATCAGCTTGTCGAGCATGAGCGGGTCTCAGTGATCGTGGGCGGCGCCGGACTTCTCGATGTCGGCTTTGACGAGATAACTGTTCGTCGTGACGTATCGCGTACCCGGTTCGAGCCCCCCCAGGACCTCGACCCGCTCCCCGTCGCGCCGGCCGAGCTCGAGCATGCGGACCTCGTAGTCGTCGCCGATTTGCGCATACACCACGGTAGCGTCGCGAAACCCCTGCAAGCCCTCGCGCTTCACGGCAAGCGGCACCGCGTGCTCGGCAACCAGAATGTCGCCGGTGAGATACATACCCGGCACGAACCTGCCGTCGGGGTTGTCGAGTACGACGCGAGCGGTGACAGCCTGGTTCGACTCGGCGATCGGGTTGATTCGCGCAATCACTCCTTCGACAGCCGCCGCCGCCGAGCTTGCCCGCAAAGCCACGTTCGCCCCGACTCGAACGCGGGCACGATCGGACGGAAACACGGCCAGCTCCGCCCATACCGACGCGGTATCGACGATGGTAAAGAGCGTCCGCCCGCCGGTCTGTTCGCCGGGGTTGGCGACACGCTCGGTGACGATGCCGCCGGTCGGCGCGATGATCGTGTAACTCTTCAGGCTCTCGTTACTTTCGACCGTGGCGAGTTTCTGTCCTTCGCCGACGGTTTCCCCGCTGGAGACTGCAACCGACTCGATGACGCCCTCGAACCGGGCACCGACGCGGCGAACCCGTTCTTCGTTGGGTACGACCCGGCCGTACACCGTCACCGTTTCCCGAATCGTTGCGGGACCGGCGATGTCGGTGGCGAGACCGAACGCATCGGCGATCTCGCGCCCGATGCGTGTGCGTCCCTCGAAGCTGTCGTACTCCCAACGGTATGCCCTGCCCTCGTACCCGGCTTCGACCGTCACGACGAAGGAATGCGGTTCATAAATGACCGTATCGCCGCGAAGGTAGTTGTCCTGCGGAGCGAAGCGGATCTCATCCCGTACGCTGCCCAATCGAACCAAGGTCACGTCGAGATCGACGTCGCCGGGCGGAACCGGCACGCCGGCCTCGGTTGTCCATGCCCGGAACTCCGGCGGAATGCCGGTCTCGAAGATCGCGAGCTCCAGCACGAAATCGCCGTCGGCGAGCAGCCGCCCGCCGTTCGGTCCTTTTGGCGGCTCGGCTTCGGCAACCTCGCCGTGGCTCATCGACGCATGATCGTGGTCTGAGATCGCACCGCCGCAGCCTGTAAGCCATGCCGGCCAGGCAGTGAGCCAGATTAGGTGGTGTAAGCGGTTCATGTCTATCCTCACAGTTGCCCGGCCGAGGACGAAAACGTCGTCCCGGTCAGGCGTTCGATTTCAATCGTGTTGCGATGCGCGTCGATGCTCGCGTCGACCAGCACGGTACGTGCGTCCAGCAACTCGGCCTGCGCGACGCGCAGCTCGAAATAGCCGTAACGCCCCGCGGCGTATGCACGCTCGGTATCCGTCAAGGCCTGTTCCATGCGGGGCAGGATTTCGTCGCGCAGCGTGGCGGCGCGATGCAGGCTGTGCAGCAACTCCTGATGGAGCGCAAAGAGCCGGGTTTCGATCCGCACGCGCGTCGCGACGCGATCGGCGTCCGTCATTGCGAGTCGCGCGCGCGCTTCCGCAATCCGGCCCTGATTACGATTGCGCATTGCCAGCGGAATCGTGACGCCGGCGACCAGGACCTGATCGTCCGACTGCTCGAGCCGGCGCACGCCGGCGCTGATACGCCAGCTCGGTTTGGCTTCCGCTTCTGCGAGGCGCAGCTCCGCTTCGCGCAGGCGTTTCTCGGTCAGGTAGCGGGCAAGGTCCGGATTGCCGTCGATGCTGGCCAGGAGGTCTGCGAAACTGTCGGCTACCGGCAATGCATGAACGTCGCCGGCCACCCGAGTGAACGCGGGCCGTGTCTCTCCCCATTGGGCGGCGAGGCGTCGGATCGAGACCAGTAACTCATGCTCGAGATCTTCGCGGTCCAGGCGCGCCCGCGCGAGCTCCGCTTCGGCCCGGGCGAGATCCGCCTCCGGGCTTCGGCCGGCGTCCACTAGCGCGGCGATGCCGGCCACCGTTTGCTCGGCCAGTCGCACCGCTGCGTCGCTAAGGAGCAGTCGTTCCTGATTCGCGAGGCTGTCCAGGAAGCGCCGCGCCGTTTCGGCGGCGGCATCTAGGCGCCGGAAATCCGCCTCGCTTTCGAGCAGCGAAGCGCCGGCGCGCGCGGCATCGATACGGCGTGCGCGTTTGCCGCGTTCGAGGGTCAACGCCAGACTCAATGTCGTCTCGGCACGATTCATGCCTTCGAAGGCGCCGGAACCCGCGGCGTTTTCGACCGCTACCCCAAACTCCGGGTTGGGACCGAGGCGCGACTGACGCAGCCTACCCTCCTGGATCTCGAGTTGGTAACCGAAAGCGAGCAGCGCGGGATTACGCTCAAGCGTCCTCGCAATGACGTCGGTCAAGCTGAGGCCGGGACCGCCGGCAGACGAATCGGCCTTTGCCGTCGCGAGACAAAGCAGCAAAGCCAGGCACACGCCGAGACGGCCTGAAAAGGGTATCCGCATACCCGAATCTCCTGTTGCGCTCTATGGCGCGAGGAATGGATGACGAGGACGCGCGTTACCGGCGTGGCGCCGGTTTACGGCCCTGATACAGGATCAATTACAGGATCGATTGCAGGATCGATTGTTATGCGGCAAGCGGCGGAGCGCGTAACGGTGGCCGCCAACGGGAACGGCGGTGCGTCGATAGAGTCGTGACGGATGGCGGGACGAACGCCTGCAGCACCCAGACGACGGCCAGCGGCAAAGACACGACAGAAACGAGGAAAGTCAGAATTTTCGACCACGTCGCGCCCAGCTCGAACAGGCTTACGTCGACGTCGGCGCCATGGTCATGGCCGTCCGGGTCCGCATGATGCACATGGGCACCGTGCAGGCCGCCGTCACCGCCTTGGAGGTTGACGTGCAGGTGCAGACCGGCCGCCTGCATGGACAACAAGGCCACGAACACGAATGTCAGGATGCAGGCGGGAACTCGGCGCATGCCGGCTACTATACACCTCCTAACACGCAATGCGACCTTCGGGCGACGAGCCCAGTGCAACCGAGACGATCGTCACGTCGAGCCGGCCTTCGGTTTCGAGCACAAAGCCGGAGTCGACCCTGGCCATGTCTACGCCTCGCTCGGCGAAACACTGCAGCGGTATCGCGGTTCGAACGAACGGGCCTGCCGACGCCGCGCGCAGCGCATCGGTGACGTCGATACCGGCGGCACAACCGGCCCCGCAACGCATCGACAGCGTAACCGCGGCCGACGGCACTGCCGCGACACGCCAGTCGATCTCGATGGCCAGCGCGGCATCCGATTCATGGGTCCAGTCCACCGCGTCCGGACGGCTGACGGCCGCGCTGGCGGCGCCCGACCATACCAGCCGCCGGGAGTCCTCCTGGGCACGGCCGTCAACGACCCTGGCCTGGATCGAACCCGATTCCGCCGCGGCAAGCGTCGCGTCGGCCCTTCGGCCCGATGCATCGCCGATCGTCAACGCCCAGGGTTTGCGGAACATGCCGTTGGTGAACAGCGTACGGTCCGCGTCGGACCCGAGATCGGCCAGGCTCGAATCCTCCGGCAACTGAGGTATCTCTCCAGGCTCGGAGGTACTCAGACCGTAACCGTACGCAAACAGCGGATCGTAGTCTGGGTCGCCGACATTGACGACCTGGGATCCGGAGCGCGGCCAGGAAAACGACAGCCTGCCGGTGAACTCGTGCTCGCCAAACAACACGTCCGCGACGCCGCCGCCTTCCGAACCGGGCAGCCAAGCTGCGACGAACGCGTCGGCGGCGTTAATTTCCGGGTTCACCCACATCGGTCTTCCGGACAGGAACACGGCGACGACCGGTACGGATTCCGCGCGCAAGCGCCGCATGATCGACCGGTGTTCTCCCTTGTCCTCGACGAAGGCGACATGGGAGCGGTCGCCCTGATACTCGGCGTACGGGTCCTCGCCGAAGACGACGATCGCAACGTCGGGCCGGCGCTCGAAGCGGCCGTCGGGCCGGTATTCCACCCGACCGCCGGCCGCGCCGACCTTCGCGGCGATACCCTCGTAGATGGACTCCGCGTTGACGTAGTCCTCGCGGGGAACGTTCGAACCCTGCCAGGTCAAGGTCCAGCCGCCGGTCTGTTTGGCCAGATTGTCGGCGCCGTCGCCGGCGACCAACACCGTCGCGCCCGGATCCAGCGGCAGGACGTTGCCGCCGTTTTTGAGCAACACCAGCGACTCCCGCACCGCCTGCCGTGCGATTGCGCGGTGTTCCGGCGAGGCCAGCAACCCGGTATTCCCCGCCGCCGGCCAACTCGACGGGCGGCCGGCATCGAACACACCCGCCAGCATCTTGACGCGCAGGATGCGGTGCACGGCGTCGTCAAGCCGTTCGATCGGGATTTCACCCGCCTCGACCTGGCGTAGCGTATTCTCGTGCAGTTCACGCCAGTTATCCGGCGCCATGAACATGTCCAGCCCGGCATTGATCGCCGCCGGGCAGCTTCCCGTCGTACAGCCTGGAATCTGGCCGTGCGCGTTCCAGTCGCCGACGATGAATCCGTTGAAGCCCATGCGTTCCTTCAAGGCCGTCGTCAGCAGATCGCGGCTGCCGTGTACCTTTTCACCCTGCCAGGACGAAAACGACGCCATCACCACCTGCGCGCCGGTCTCGATCGCCGCAACATACGGTGTGACGTGGACGCGGACGATTTCCTCTTCGCTGATCCGCGCGTCGCCCTGGTCCCTGCCGCCCGCGGTGCCGCCGTCGGCCACGAAGTGTTTTGCCGTGGCGAGCACGTTGGAGCCCCACAGAAAACTTTCGTCGCCGATCTCGCCCTGCAGGCCTTCCAGCATCGCCCGCGCGTACTCGGACACCAAGTCGGTATTCTCCGAGTAGCTCTCGTAAGTGCGTCCCCAACGGTCGTCGCGCGCAACCGCCAATGTCGGGGCAAAGGTCCAGCCGATGCCGGTCACACGCATTTCCAGCGCCGTGACGCGGCCGATCTCCCGCATCAGGTCGGGATTGCGCATCGCACCGAGGCCGATGTTGTGCGGGAACACGGTGGCGCCGGTGACATTGGCGTGGCCGTGTACGGCGTCGCTGCCCCAGATCACCGGTATCGGCTCGTCGTCGCCGGCAGCCTCGACGGAGGCATCGTAGAAGGCGTCGGCCAGTGCGAGCCATTCTCCGGCCGGCGCGTAGGGTTTATCGCCGGGCGCCGAGCTGCCGCCGTTCAGGACGGAACCGAGGTGATAACGACGAACGTCGTCCGGCGTCACGTAATCGATATCCGCCTGTATGATCTGACCCACCTTCTGCGCGAGCGTCATTTCCGCGAGCAGGCGATCGACGCGACGCTCGATGTCTTCGGAATACTCGACCGGCGATGTCACGCGGGGCCAGTTTTCGGCCCTTATCGTGCCGGGAGTCGTGGCAGGAGGTATTGCCGCAGCGGAATCGGCGCTGTCTTCCACACCCGAGCCCGGGTTCCGGCCGCAGCCCGGCAAGGCTGACAGCAGGACCGCCGTCCCGAGAATGCCGAATCGAAGAGTTCTCAAACGAAATCAGTGGGCTTAAGTGGGTTGCTCCCGCGAAATGCCAAGATAGCGATCGATGACAACGCTGTCAACAATCGTCCCGGAGGGTTACGGTTGATTGTTACTCGCTATTGCTATTCGGCTATTGCTACTCGCCGACGCTCGACGTCATGTGCACACGGTTCTCCGTCCACTCCGACAGCAAGGCTTCGATGGCCTGGCGCTCTTCTTCCTCGTCGGTCGAGTCGGCGTTTTCCGCTTGCGTGAAGGTACCGACGATCAAGGGCATGCCGTCGATTTCCGTTTTGAGCACGAGGGTGTTGCCGCTGTCCAGCCGGCGCTCCCAGGCCTTGCGTACGCGCGCCCAGTAGTTGCCCGTTTTTGCCCAGTACGCCCTCGCCGGCTCGAAATCGTAACCGTCGATGTTGCGATAGTCGTTGAAACCGAACTCACGGACCAGCGTTTCGCTGGTGTTCCGCCCGACGCGAACGGTCTTGGTGTTGTCCTGCTCGTGAGTCCAGCCGTTCGGCGTCACGGTGTGCCGGTTCTCGGCGTTGAGCGCGTTGTAGTCGTCGCGCTTGGTGTATTCGCGGCGCGGCAGCGGGCGCCAGCTACGATCGCTGGTCCAGGTCGACACCCCGTAACGGTGGTTCCATCGGCCGGTGCCGCAGTAACGCGGCGCGTCCGAGACCTCGAAGACACATTGTGTCCAGGCGCCTTTGGTCAGCGCTGCGTCCAGGCCGCGCACGTCCCAGGTCTGGTCGGCGACGAATTCGAAGCGTTCCGTCGCCTCGTAGACCCAGTCCTGGCGCCAGTGCTTGATGACCGCGCCGCCGGGCATCACGAGCAGGTGTTGCAGCACGATCCGGTCCGGGTCGTCCTCGACCACGAGCACGATTTCGTAGCCGCCCGTTTCCTTGACGTCATGACGTTCGTAACCGGCTTTGAGCGCCACGGTTTCCTCGAACCGAAAATCGACCCGGTATTCGCCCTGCATGGCCAGTATCGCCAGGCGATCTTTCTCCCGGCTCGTGTCCGCCGCGGGGATTGCCGCGAAATGCGGATTCCCGACCGACCGATACTCAGGCGCTTCGACACTCGCGGTTCGGGCCGTATGACCGGCGCAGGCGGCGCAGACCAGTACCGCGGGCAAGAATAGGAAAGATCGGTATCGCATCGGTTTCTCCCGGATCATGTGATGTTGGAAAGTCCAGCTCGAAGGCGACCTCACGTTGCCCGCGAAACAGGTCACCTGCATCGGTGGGCTCGAGGTGCTTGCTCTTGCGTGCGCTTGCAACTTCGGTCTGCTTTTCTACGACAGATGATAATGATTCTCATTAATAGATTGCAAGCTTTTGTGATTCGGGGTTTTCTATAGATAATTCAAATTAGTAGAGCTTATTCTTGAGAATCTATATCACTGTACTTTCCGAAACCGACTGGAAGACGTTCGTTGCGTAGCTCAAGTAGCTCGACCGGTACCCAGTATTGCCGACTGGGATCGACAGACATGTGGCCGAACGGTAACTCTACCGCACCGCGCTGGCGACCGCCGTGGCTAGTATGCGCACTCCCGCAGCGCGCCCGGGCGGCCTGGCAATCCAGGCCGATTCGTCCGGCGTCGGCGTTCACGCGCACCCGCTACCGGTTAAGGACGAATTGTCACCACTGTCTCGGCTGTTTGGCGGTTCACGGCGAATTTCACCATCGCGTCGACGCTTTGTGGCAACATCGCCGCCGGGCGCCGGTTCTGCGGCAAAGGCGAACGACATTCCCGACCAGACCACCGTCATCCTGGTATCCCTGATCGTCTACAAGGCGATATTGATCGGTATCGGCCTTTGGGCTTCCCGGCGTGTCCACGACGAGGCGGATTTCCTGCTCGGCGGCCGCAACCTGGGCCCATGGGTGGCTGGCCTCTCCTATGCAGCCAGCACGTCCTCGGCCTGGGTACTGCTGGGTTTTTCCGGTTTCGTGTTTTCTTTCGGCCTGTCCGCGTTGTGGATGCTGCCCGGAATCTGGGGCGGTTATATCGTCATGTGGATCTGGTTCGGGCCGCGTATCCGGGCGGAGTCGAGCGAAAACGGCTGGGTAACGCCGACCGAGTTCCTGAGCGCCGGGCTGGACGATCGGTCCAAAGTACGCATCGCCGCGCTGGCCAGTACCCTGATCGCGTTTTGTTTCATCTTCTATATCGCCGCGCAATTCGACGCCGCGGCGACCGCGTTCATCACCAACTTCGACATGACGACGGCCGAAAGCCTGCTGCTCGGCGCCGGTATCATCCTGATCTATTGTCTGCTCGGCGGTTTCTGGGCCGCGAGCGTCAGCGATACCCTGCAAGGGATCGTGATGATGATCGCGGCGATGTTGGTGCCCGCAATAGCGGTGTGGGAGGCCGGTGGCCCGGATCGGATACTTGCCACGCTGGGGAGCCTGGACGCGCAATTCACGGATTGGACGGGCGGACATACGGGGTTCGTGTTGCTCGGCTTCGTGTTGGGACTGGCCGGCATCGGTCTGGGCACACTGGGGCAGCCGCATCTGCTCGCGCGCCTGATGGCAGTCAAAGGCGAACGCGAACGTAAACTGGGATTTGCGATCGCGTTCACTTGGGGAATCGTCGTCTACGTCGGCATGTCCTGGCTGGCGCTCGCGGCGCGCAGCCTCGCGCTACAACCCGCTTCCGGAGAGCAGATCTTTTACTTGCTGGCAGGGCAACTATTGCCGCCGATCCTGGCCGGCGTGGTCATCGCAGCAATTCTGTCGGCCGTCATGTCCACCGTCGATTCGTTGCTGCTCGCCGCGTCGGCGGCGGTATCACACGATCTGCAACTGGCGAAACGTTTCAGGCTCAACGATCTGTGGATGTCCCGGATCGTGATGACCGCCATCGTCATCGCGTCGGTCGTACTGGCCCTGTTCCTTCCAGAGACCATATTCAACCGGGTCCTGTTCGCATGGAATGCCCTGGGCGCGGCTTTCGGCCCGCTGATCATCGCCCGAATAAGCAACCGCGAACCACCTGCCGCGGCCAGGATCTGGAGCATCCTCCTCGGTTTCGGTCTGACCGTTCTGTTCTACTTTTACGGAACGGTAGACGTGGAAAGGGTGAGCGGCCTCGGCCACTGGCTTGCCGAACTTGCGGCGCTCCCCGGCGATCCGTTCGAGCGTGTGATTCCGTTCATCCCCCCGCTCTTGATCGTGTTCTTCTGGCCAACCGGCAAAACCGCGAAAGCCGAGCGGTAAAACGTCTCTTGGTCTGTTTGGTTCTGTTTGGGACATCCACGGTCTCCGGAGAGGTCTGTTTGGGACATCCACAATCTCCAAACTTCTAGTCCAAAAGCACAGAAACGAGGCTACATTTCAACTGTGCTGGCTGCTTAGATAGCAGCACCATGACCATCGCCCGCAAACACCAGATCAGCCTGGACCATACCCCC
>JANQMR010000003.1 GCA_028279985.1 Woeseiaceae bacterium | reverse complement strand
TCTCCATGGACTCCTGCGCGGCCGTGCCTCTGTACCCGCTCAGTTCAGCGCGGTGCCGAACAGGGTCTGGTACATGATCTTGTAGACGTCCGTGTTGTCGACCAGCGGCTGGACCAGTTCGTAGTTGAGGCCGGCCGACCTCACCAGAATGCCGCCCGCCACGTCGTTGTAGCCGACCCAGGCAATCCCGAAGGGATGGGACACGCCCTCGCTGTCGGGCGCGGACATGAAGACGTCGCCGAAGGCGCCCTGCTGGCCGTGCAGAAGGCCGCCGCCGTTGGTCGAGGCCGCGACCGGGCCGCCCTCGGGGGCCAGGGAACCGGAGACCACCTGCAGGCCGCCGGCATCCGAGTCGGCCGCCGTGATCAGCAGCGTGTCCGGGTTCTGCTGAACGAAGTCGTGAAGGATGCCCACCGCTTCGTCCGCCCGGCGCAAGGCCTCCAGGGTGCCCGCCGCGTTCATGTTGTTGGCGATGTTGTCGGTGCCTTCCTCCTCGATCACGGCGAAGAAGCCGTTCTCGTTGCGGGACAGGATCTCCAGGGCGACCTGGGTCATCTCGCCGATGGAGGGGGCGGTCTCGCTATAGGTCGGCAGACCCTCGATTAGGTTCCGCTCGCGCTCCTGGTCGTTGAAGGTGTGGTTGTGGGCGAAGACGCCCAGCAGCCGCTCGACCTCCGCCAGATCCAGGGCCATCAGCTCCTCGCGCGTATAAACCACGGTGTAGCCGAGCTCCTCGGCGCGCGCGATCAGGTTCAGGTCGTCCGCGCGTTCGCCGGCGCCATGCCGTCCCTCGGTGCCCTCCGGCAGCAGGAAGCGTTCGCCGCCCGCCATGATCACCTGGGCGCCGGACTCGATGACCTGCTGGGCGATCTCGTCCGTGTTGCTGCGCGCTTCCGAGGAGGCGACGAAGACGGCCGTGCCGGGCTCGGCGATATGGCCGGACTGGATCAGTCCGACCGCCCGGCCGGCCTCGATCGCTTCTTCCGCGATGGACATCTGCTGGCCGGAGGCCGCGGTGATGGGCTCCGTGCCGTTGAGGCCGAAGGAGTCGTTGACCACCTTGACCCCGTAGGCATGCACCGTGGCACCGCCGTGAGACGTGCCGGTCAGCCGGTCGGCCATGTGGCCGGTGTAGACGCCGAGGCCGGGCAGGCGGTCCCAGTTGAGCTCGCCGTCGGGGCCGGCGACGTGCATGCGCGCGGCGCCCCAATGGTTAAGACCGGTGCCGTCGGGGTGAAAGAAGACGACGTTGCCGGTTTCCTGCGCCGCGGCCGGGGCGGTTGCCAGCGCGAGACCGAGCGCCGCCGCTGCGGCGAGCGCATGAGCCTTCCAAGTCATGAAAGACCTCCCTTGTCCGATTGTGCTGTTGCCGGTTCCTGCCGCAGGGGGCGGCAGGTTGCCTGTCGGAGCAGGTGGTGGCGCGCTCTGTGGCTGCAACGGTGCCGAAATTAAAATTACATGAAATCTGCGGCTCTTTCGGAGTAGTCGGCCGAAAAGAGGCAGACTCCGCCGCGCCCTATCTTGCAGTTATCACATTTTATAACTGTTTTTATTTGAGCTTTACATGTTTGAACGCCGCTTGAGTGTCAGCGTCCGGTGAGGTTGGATTTATGATGTTCGTAGTTTGGTCCGAGTTTCGAAACGAGGTGGGCGCGTGCTTCGCTGATCTGGGCTGAGTTTTTCGCTACCTTGCCGAAAGCCGTGAGCCCGCCATGGCGGCGTGACTCACAGAACCCAGCCTCCGGCGAACCCGGTGCGGTTCAGAGAGCAACGCAAATGGCATCAGGATCCAAGGACGAGAAAACGCCCGAACTTCGTTCGTTCCGTTTTGCAGATTTGCCGAAGTGCTACGAGATCGTGGCGCTGAGCTTTGGCGTTTCGGACAGAGTATCGCCGCGTATCTTAGCGGACTTTCTGGCAAAACTCTATGTCGAGAGCAGCGTGATCGAAAGCAGCAAGGCTTTTGGGCTTGAGGTGGATGGGGAGGTTGTCGGGTTTCTGTTCGGGCGCCTGCCTGACGAGCCGCTTTTCCAAGGAAGGTATTCCGGAGTCTTCGGCAAGCTGGCCATGATTGGTGAACGGCTATGTCTCAAAGGTGTCAGTTTGGTCTCCAAATGGACCTGGCTGAAGAATGCCATTGAGCATGATCGGAGAAGCCCTGACTTGGACACAAAGTGCGAGGTGACACTTTTTGCCATCTCGCCAGCCGCACAAGGGCTTGGAGGAGGCCGGATTCTGTTGGAGGCGTTCATCGACCATTGCGTTACAAATGGTCAGAGCGATCTCTATCTGGAAACGGATGCGTCATCGAACTTCCGGTTCTATAAGCATCTCGGTTTCAAGCATATTGATAGTTTCAACTCGCCTATCGCAGCGGCTTTCTCAGGTGGATCAGGTGAAACCTTTGTGTACCATAAGGCCTTGTCATCCTGATGGCTTTTAAGGCGATCCGAAAACAGACTTTCTGGAACCCCGGTCAATAGAACCGTGCTGAGATCGAGAGATGTTCTTGCAGTTTCCCCCGCACACGAACGTTGTTGGCCGTATCCGCTATGAGAGGCCGTATGAGGACCCCATCTCGGTTCGGGCCGGTGACGCCGTGCAACTGGATGAAGAAGAGAGCAAATCGACGGACATCGTCGGTTGGGTCTGGTGCCGTGGGCCAGATGGACGCAAGGGCTGGACGCCGGAGGCCTGGCTTGAGCGTTGCGGCGACGACTGGATTATCCAGCGGGATTTCTCGGCGTTGGAACTCAATGTCGAACCGGGGGACCGCTTCCTGGCGCACTTTGCAGAGAGCGGCTTCCTGTTCGTCGAGAATGCGCACGGTGAGAAAGGCTGGGTGCCGGATGGGGCCGTCGAGCTTGCAGTGACTTGAGCGGGCCATCTCATCTAGCTCCAAACCAAGTCGGAAAGCGCAGGTGCCGGCGTGTGACGTCGACGATGTCCGGGTCACGCTTGTTCCAGGGTGGCGGAGAGGGTGGGATTCGAACCCACGAAGGGCTATTAACCCTTGCTGGTTTTCAAGACCAGTGCATTCAACCGCTCTGCCACCTCTCCAAACCGTAATGTTGCATCCCGACCGGGTGGGATTGATTCGCGCCTGCGGCGCTCACCCCTTCGGGGCGCGCTTCGCGCGTCCAAATCGGCTGCGCCGATTTGTCGAACCCACGAAGGGCTACTAACCCTTGCTGGTTTTCAAGACCAGTGCATTCAACCGCTCTGCCACCTCTCCGAATCACAGGGCTCGAGCCGCCGCGCGAAGTGCCGCTCCGGTGTGAGACGGCGCATTGTGCTTGCCGTATGGACCGGATTCAACAGGCTGTGATGCCGGATTGAAATCCGTCTGGGCATATCCAATTCGACATCGATCTGAACCGGCCTCTGTTTGATGGGTCCAGTGATAGTGAAAGATCATGCATGGAATGAAGAAATTAATTTAGGAAAAACGTTTAAACTACTGTTTTTTATGTTATTTACTTTTCCTGTATCACGGTGGGTTCACAAGCCGAGGATCAACCGCAGGCCCCGGCGAAACCGCCCAGGCCCTGCGTGGAGGACGGCCGTATGGCCGCAGATCCGGAACGACGACGGCGGTAAGCCGATAAATACTCGCGGTGGACTACTCGAAGAGGGTATGCTGCCGGAAGGCACGATCCACTACGCGGCCAACGGCACCACAGCAGGATTTCGCGGCCTCTGGAACGAGTTGGCCGATGGCAGGGTGCGCCGGTTCTTCGAACGGTCTAGCGGCGAAGGTGTAACCTGGAACACTTGGTTTGAGGGCTTTTCACCAGAAAGCTGGCGGATCTGGTCGCCGGCAAGGGCAGTCAATGAGATATTCTTTCGTCAACAGAGGATTTCCGGCCGGTAATCCGATTGCGAACGCGCTCGTGATCGTCGTCGGCGCCCTGGTGATCGCGGCGTCGATCGTCGTCGGCTTTTTTGCATTCCTGGCCTTGGCTGCGGCGTTGCTGGTCATGGCGGCGGTCGTCGGCATCCGGCTGTGGTGGTTCAATCGCAAGCTGGCCCGAAAGCCCGCGTCCGGATCGGGTTCCGGAAGGGTGGAAGGCACGATCGAAGGGGAATACGTCGTGATCGTCAGGGACGAGGTTCACCGGGCCGACGGCGGGCCGTAGTCAGAACACAAAAAACCTTTTAAAGTCGCGCTTCATGGTAAGTGCGAAGCCCGAGCAAGACGCCAGGCGCCGCCGCAGGCGACGGCGGCGTATCCAGATCATCGTGGTCTACACGGCGATCGCGATCGGTCTTGCCTGGTTCTTCGAGTCTCAGGCGACGACGACCATCATATTCGTGCGGCATGCCGAACAGACGAACTCGCCGACCGGCGATCCCGGGCTGAGCGCCGCCGGCCGGTTACGCGCGGTCGAGTTGTCCCGCCAGCTCGTGGATGCGGACGTCGTCGCGGGTGTGGACGCGGTTTACTCGACGCCGCTGAAACGCAGCCAGGAAACGGCCCGTGCCGTCGCCGACGCGCTGGACCTGCCGATCAACACCTACGACGTGGAAAACACCGAGGAGATTCTGGAAACCATCCTCAAGCGCCATAAGGGGAAGATCATCCTGATGGTCGCCCATAGCAACACGGTGCCGGTGCTGATCGCCAATCTTGGTGCCAGCAAGAAGGTCCCGCCTATTGCCGAAGCCGAGTACGACAATATCTATATCATCTCGATTCCGTGGTTCGGCAAGACCAAGACGATTCGGCTGCGTTACGGTGAACCTTACCGCCCGGTCGTGGTACCGGGAACCGACAGCATCTGAACGAGGGCGCTACCGCCGCCGGATGAGTGAAGGACATGATCAGCCAGAGCGAAATCCGGATCCAGACCCGTGGCAGGGGCACCTACGACGTCAGCGCCGAGGTCGAAGCCGCCGTCCGCGGCTCGGGTATCGTCAGCGGCCTCTGCCACGTGTTCGTCCGCCACACCAGCGCTTCGCTGATGTTGTGCGAGAACGCCGACCCCGACGTTCGGCGCGACCTCGAAACCTTCATGTCGCGAATTGCCCCCGATGGCGATCCGGATTTCGTGCACACGGCCGAAGGCCCCGACGACATGCCGGCGCACGTGCGCAGCGTGTTGACCCAGTCGGGGCTCAGTATCCCCGTGCGCGACGGGCATTGCGCGCTGGGTACCTGGCAGGGAATCTACCTCTGGGAGCACCGCAGGGCCGGACACCGGCGAACGCTGCTGCTGACGGTGCAGGGCGAAGCCGAATGAGGCGTTCCACGGCCGCTCAGCGGGTATCTCGCAGCGCGACCGCTCGTCTGATGAAGTCGGCGTGCCGACTGACGCGAATATCGGCCTGCACTGCGTCCTGGATCTTGCCATCGGCGTCGATCAGGTAAGTCGCCCGCCGAACGCCGATACCCATCGGACCATCCACGTCGTAGGCTTTCGCCACGGTTTTGTCCGTATCGGACAACAACGGGAAGGGCAGATCGTGGGCGTCCCGAAAGCGGCGGTGCGAATCCGGGTCCTGAGGACTCACGCCGACGACGGTCAGGCCGACCGACTGGATGTCGTCGTGCATGTCCCGGATCGAACAGGCTTCCTTGGTGCATCCCGGCGTGAAATCGGCCGGATAGAAGTACAGGATCAGCGGTCCGTCCCGGAGTAGATCCGATAGTGCGGTGTCGTCTCCCCCGTCGTTGGGAAGCCTAAATTCCGGCGCCTCGGCACCTGTCTTGAGCATTGTCTTCCTCGATGTCAGTCGTCAAAAAGCTTCTCCATGACCCGGTAGGCATCACCCACCATACCCAGCGCCTCGTAGGTGGCCTGCGCGCGCCGGTTCCGGTTCTCGACATACAGCCGTATGCCGCGCACCGCCGGATCCTGTCTCGCCAGTGATTCTACGTGCCGATACAGGGCCGAGAATACCCCAAGCCGGCGGTGGGTGTCGGCGACGTAGACGCTCTGTATCCACCACAACATGCCGTTGCGCCAGTCGCTCCATTCGTAGGTCACCATGATCTGCCCGACGACCTGTCCGTCGTCCACGGCGACCCAGTAGCGCGCCTTGGCGGAATCGGCGAGCGCCGCCGCGACACCGGCGCCGATCACGCCCGGGTCGAGCACGGTATCCTCGGTCTCCGCCGCCAGCCGTGTGTTGAAATTGGCAATGGCCGTTGCGTCGGCGGGGTTTGCTTCTCTGATGTCGATGTTCATTGGCTGATGTTCGTTGCCTGATGTTCCTTGGCCGATGTTCAACGATGTTTATGCCCGCGATTGTACAGCGATCGTTAGCAGGTTCTTCTCCTGTGCGGGGCATTAGGGATGCGGTTGGCCGTCAGCACATGTGTTCGCTGGAGAACACTGTAGAGCGGCGCAGCCCGAGAACCGCAAAATCGGACCTGGATCACACAATCGGCACATCGGTTGGCGGCGTATTGGCAAATTGCTGTATACCCGGGTAGATTATTGTTGACTATGGAGCAGACCGTCTGACGATTCCACATTGTTCTAACCGAAATCCATTGCTTTCGGAAAACCCGAACTGACTTCGGGCAGCCGAAGCGGGAGCGGATGGACACACGTTGCACATGCAATGAAGCATTGTGGGACCAGCGGTTTGGCGGTGGAATGTACTACCGGCAGACGACAGAACCGACGCGCGATGCGACCGGCAGGTAAGGGCTGTGACGGCTGCCGCGAACGTACCGAAGCTCCTGATCGTCGAAGACAATCCGGGTGACGTTTTTCTGATCGAGGAACTCCTCGATTCAGGTGACGGGCCGGGTTTCGATCTCGTGCAAGCCGGCAACCTTGCCGACGGCATTCGCTGCCTCGAGAATTCCGACATTGACTTGCTATTGCTCGATCTGCGGCTGCCTGACAGCCAGCATCTCGAGACCTTGGCGCGTGCACGGGCGGTTGCCCCCGATGTTCCGATCATCGTTCTCACCGGAGACCGCGACGACCAACTCCCGCTCGCGGCGGTGCGCGACGGTGCACAGGATTACCTGGTCAAGGGTACTTTCGACGGTGAGCTGCTCACGCGTACGATCCGCTACGCGATGGAGCGAATGCGAAACTCCAAGGCATTGCGCGAATCGGAAAGGCGCTACAAAAGGCTCTACGAACGCGTCGAAGCCGGGGTGTTCGAGCTGAATCTGGAAGGAAAGCTGATTTCCGCAAACCCCGCTCTGGTCAGGATGCTCGGATACGAAAACGAAAACGAGTTGCTGGCGCTCGATCTGGCAAGCCAAGTATTTTCGCAACCCAGCGACTACGAAAATTGGTTCCGCGTTCTTAGCCAGGAGGGCCAGACCATACAGTCCCAACACCGTCTGAAGTGCAGCGACGGCCGCCAAATCGTGGTCCTTGGAAACTGTCACGGAGTGCGGGGCGGACATGACCACTTTGTCGGTTACCAGGGAATATTTTCGGACATCACCGAAGTTCATGAGCTGTCCGAGCAGCTTTCTTACGAAGCCAGTCACGATGCGTTGACGAATCTGGCCAACCGGCGAATGTTCGAGCTCCAGCTCAATGAGGTGGTAGACAGAATACGCTGCGAGGACGCTACCTATGCCTTGTGTTATCTCGATCTCGATCAGTTCAAGATCATCAACGACACTTGCGGGCACGCCGCGGGCGACGAACTGCTCAGACAGCTCAGCGCCGTTCTCGATGCCGGTATCCCCGGTAAGGCCATACTGGCCAGGCTAGGCGGAGACGAGTTCGGTTTGCTGCATGAGGTAGACGACCGTGAGCATGCGCTTGTCGAGGCGGAGCGTCTGGTCCAGATCGTCAGGGACTTTCGCTTCGCCTGGGGCGAACGCGTCTTCGAAGTGAGCGTGAGCATCGGCGTGGTATTGTTGGAGGCATCCGTCTTGGATGTCGATGAAGCGCTCGCCGCGGCGGATGCCGCCTGCTTCACCGCCAAGGACGACGGCGGGGGCAGGGTACACTTCGGGCAGCCGGGCGACGAAACGCTCGAACGGCGGATCGGGGAGATGCAATGGGCGATTCGAGTCAAGGAAGCCGTCAGGGAGGATCGCTTTGCGTTGTTTCATCAACCCATCGCTTCGGTAAGCGATCGGGTGGGGCAGCCGACGCGTTTCGAAGTCCTGCTCCGCTTGATCGACGACAGCCTTGGAAGCCTGACCGGACCGAGTCACTTCCTGCCCGCCGTCGAACGCTACAATCTCGGCTCGACATTGGACCGCTGGGTCATCAACTCGGTTCTTACCTGGCTGGAACGTTATGCCGGCAGCCTTGGCGAGTTTTTGTGTTCGATCAATCTTTCCGGACAATCGGTCGGAGACCCGGAGTTCCTTCGGTTTCTCGAGGAGAGGCTGAATAGCTCGAGCGTAGCCGCTCAGTCGCTGTGTCTAGAGATCACGGAGAGCGCGGCGATACGGAACCTTGGCGCTGCCAAGAAGTTGATAGAGCGGATCAGGAGTCGTGGCTGCCGTTTTTCTCTGGACGACTTCGGTAGCGGCCTGTCCTCTTTCGCGTATCTCAAGAATCTCGATGTCGACTACATCAAGATTGACGGAATGTTCATTCGCGAAATCACGACAGACGCCGTCGATCGGGCGACGGTCAAGGCGATTGCTGAAATCGCTCGGGAGATGGGCAAGCAGACCATCGCCGAGTTCGTGGAGGACGGCGATTCGGTTGCCGTGCTTCGTGGGCTCGGCGTCAACTACGTGCAGGGTTACGCAGTCGGCAAGCCCGCGCCGATAGAGCGCCTGCTGGAAGTGCCCCCGGAGCGGTCGCGGGCAATCGGAATCCGGTGAGAAGCCCCGATGGATGAGGCGAAGATGACTGAACGCCTCGTTCGGCTGGACGCCGCCGGCGCCGCCACGATCCTCGGCGTGACTTCGGCGATGCTGGGCATCGTCGTGCTGGTCGGCTGGTACACCGACAACGAGTTGTTGACCAGGGTCGATTCGGCCTTCGTCCCGATGCAGTACAACACGGCGCTCGGCTTTGTGCTCTGCGGCACCGGTTTGCTGGCGTGGCGAATCGGCTGTCCGGGTATCGCCGCGACGGTCGGCGTCGTTGCTGCGGTGATCGGTCTGCTTACCCTGGCCGAGCACGTCTTCGGAGTGAACATCGGCCTGGACCAGTTGTTGTTGAAGCATCCCCATGACCCGAATATACCGAATCCGGGTCGCATGGGACCGAATACCGCCTTGTGTCTGCTCCTGTCGGGATGCGCAATCGTTGCCGGATCGTCTCGGCGGCTGGCCCGACACGCGAGCGTTGCCACGGCCGCGCTGGGTGCGATGGTGGCGGGTCTGGGTGTGGTCGCGCTGCTGGGTTATCTGCTCAACGTGGAGACGGCCTACGGCTGGGGCGGTCTGACTCAGATGGCGGTGCACACGGCAACGGGTTTTGTATTCGTCGGCGCCGGCTGTCTGGCGCACGCGCTAACGGTTGCGAACACGCACGACGAGACCAGTCCGGTCTGGTACTCGATTCCGGTTGCGGTCGTGGGTATCACGATCAGCGTTTTCGCCTGGCAGGAGCTGGCATCTGTGGAAGCGGCGAACGTCGACCGGGAAACGGCGGTGACGCAACTGCGCCTGCGCGACGCCGTGACATATGCCCTGACGACCGACGCGCAGGCCCTGGATCGTATGGCGTCGCGCTGGCAGGAGCGCGGCGGGACGCCCCGCCAGGAATGGGAAGCAGATGCCTTGGCGTACTATCAAAGCGGCTTCGGATACCGGGCGCTGCAGTGGGTAGACGAGTACTTTCGGGTTCGCTGGACTGTTCCGGCCGAGAGCAACGAAGCCGGCGAGGACCTCTTGTTGGACAGGCACTATTGTGCCTCGGCCTATGCAGCGCGAAACAGTGGTGATGCGGCCTTCTCGCGGACGGTGCGGTTGGCAGGGGGTGCCGCGGGTTTCTGCTATCAAGTGCCAGTATCGATCCGAGGTGAGTTTTCGGGACTCATCGTCGGTGTGTTTGACATCGAGAGGTTTCTCGGCGGGCTCCTGGAGGGCTTCGAGCCGGGGTATGAACTTGCCTTCTACGAGGGCGGCGAGGAGATTTATCGCAGGAGCAATGGTGCGACGACCTCCGGGGCTTACTCCTCGACGCTGGATATATCGGTGTTCGGCCTCGATTGGCAACTCTCGGCCTGGCCCTCCGCCAGGTTTATTCGTGAAAGAAAAACGGTCAGGCCGCTCATCGCCCTGGTAGCAGGCATGGCGGTATCCATGTTGCTGGCGTTTGCGGTACATTCAGCCCGGCTCAGCCGCCTGCGTCTGCGCGAGGCCGAAGAGGCCTCGAAACGGCTTTTGGAACTCAATGAAACGCTGGAGGAGCGTGTCCAAAACCGTACCCGGGCGCTTGACTCCCAGCGCCTGGCTGCGACGAATCTGGCCCGCGAAGCCGAGGAAGCCGGAGAGGAAATGGCGCGTCTGTTGGAAAAGCTCGAACAGTCCAACGAGGAACTGGAGCAGTTTGCGTACGTGGCGTCTCACGATCTTCAGGAGCCGTTGAGGATGGTCGCAAGTTACACGAACCTGATTGCAAGGCGTTACGAAGGCAAGCTGGATAAAAAGGCCGATAAATACATCCACTATGCGACCGATGGCGCGAAACGCATGCAGGTGTTGATCAACGACCTGCTATTGCTCTCGCGCGTCCGCACCAAGGCGAAACCTTTTTCCGAAGTGGATATGAACGGGGTCGTGAAAACAGCACTATCGAATCTGAGGGTCGCCGTTCGGGAAAGCGGCGCCGAAGTCACGACCGATCGGCTGCCGACGATTGTCGGCGACGACACGCAGCTCGTATCCGTGTTTCAGAATCTGATAGCCAATGGCATCAAATTCGTAGAGGGCAGGAAGCCCAAGGTTCACATTTCCGGTACGCGGACGGATAACGGCTGGCGGTTTTCGGTCGAGGACAACGGCATCGGGATCGATGCGAAAGACCGGCAACGGATTTTCAAGGTTTCCCAGCGTCTGCACGACCACAACCGATATCCCGGCACGGGCATAGGCCTTGCCATCGTGAAAAAGATCATTGACCGACATGGGGGCGGGGTTCACGTCGAATCCGAACTAGGAAGTGGAAGTACTTTCCGGATCGAGCTACCCCTGAAACCCGAGGAGTTGTACGACCGATGTTGAGACCGATTCAGATTTTGCTGGTAGAGGACAATCCCGGCGATGCGGATTTGACCCGCGAAGGGCTCGAGGAGAGCAAGATACGGAACAAGCTGCACGTAGTCCGGGATGGCGTCGAAGCGATGGAGTTCCTGCAAAAAAAGGGGAAGTATGCAGACGTAGCCCGTCCCGATCTCATTCTGCTCGACCTGAACATGCCCAGGATGGACGGGCGTGAAGTGCTTGCTGCAATCAAGGCGGACAAAAAGCTGCGCGCGATACCGGTATGTGTATTGACGTCGTCGGAGGCCGAAAAAGACGTCGTCCAGAGTTACGAGTTGCACGCCAATTGTTATATCACGAAGCCGGTCGATCTCGACGGGATGACCAGGATCGTCAAGAGCATAGAATCTTTCTGGCTGCAAATCGTCAAGCTTCCCCCCAGGTAGCCGTCGTCGCTAGCGTAAGCGTTCCGATAGCCCCTGTTGCAAATAGGACAGTCACACTACAGGGTCCCTGTTGCAAATAGGACAGTCACATCGACAAATAGGACAGTCACACTACAGGGTCAACGGTCAACAGCGGTCAACTAGGACAGTCGTATTCAGAAGTCGTTGTTGCCAGATCGGCGATGCGAGGTTGGTCGAG
>JANQMR010000031.1 GCA_028279985.1 Woeseiaceae bacterium | reverse complement strand
TGGTCGGCGTTGACCGCGGCGCGGTAGATCAGCAAGCGCGCGGCTTCGACCTGCATTTGCATTTCGGCCAACTTGAGTTGCACGCCCTGGAAATCGACGATCGGTTTGCCGAACTGTTTGCGTTCCTGTACGTAGTCGATTGCGTCGGTCAACGCGCCGCTTGCCTGCGCAAGCGCCATCGTCGCGTTGCCGCAGCGTTCGAGGTCGAAGGCGCTCATCAGTTTCTTGAAACCGCCGGCCGGCACGACCAGATGTCCGATCGGTACGCGCACACCGTCGAAATAAATGTCGGAGGAGGGCACCCCACGAAACCCCATGAGCTGTTCCTGCTCTCCGAAGCTCATTCCCTCGGCGCCTTTGGGGACATAAACCGCGCCGATGCCCTTCGCGCCCGGCTCGTCCGACATGCGTGCGTACACGACATAACCGTCCGCGTGCCCGCCGCCGGAACACCAGCGTTTGGTGCCTTCGACCACGATCTCGTCGCCTGTGATCTCCGCGCGTGTCGTCAGATCCGTCAGCGCCGAACCCGCATTGGGTTCCGACATCGCAATCGCGACCACGGCATCGCCGCGGCAGACGGCGGGGACGACTTCGTTCTTAAGGGCCTCTCCGGCAAACCGTTCGATGGCCCGCACCGGCCCGACACAGGACTCGAAGATCGGGAACGCGACGGCTGCCGAGACGCGAGCCACTTCCTCGACGACGATCAGCGCCTCGAGATTACCGAGGCCCAGGCCGCCGTACGCCTCGGGTACATTGATGCCCAAGTAACCCATCTCGGCGAACTCGTGAATCAGATCGCGGCTCGGCGGATCGCCGGTTTTTTCGATCTCCTCGGCGACGGGGGTCAGGCGTTCGACGGCGTAACGGCGTACGCTGTCCTTGAGTTCGGACTGTTCCGGTGTCAGGCGAAAATCCATCGTGTCAGGTTTGCTTGTACGTTGATGTCATAAGACTATACTCGTCGCATGTCTAAAGAAAAAAAGCAAGCCCGACTGTTTTTTTTGTGGGGTGGCGAAGCTTGAGCGGCGTCCTCGACGGCCTGCGGGTCATCGACCTGGGGCGTTATGTGGCGGGGCCTTATTGTGCGACGCTGCTGGCTTATCTCGGTGCCGAGGTCATCCGCGTCGAACGGCCGGGCGGTGGAGAAGACCGTTACATCGCGCCGCTTGGCGACGACGCTGGCGGCAGCGTTTTCATGCAGACAGGTTGCAACAAACGCAGCCTGACCCTGAAGCTCGGACATGAGCGGGGTCGAGAGGTCCTGGACCGGTTGGTCGAATCGGCTGACGTAGTCGTTGCCAACCTGCCGCCGGCCGCCCTGGAAAAACTCGGGCTGACCTACGAACGCTTGTGTGAGCTCAATCCACGCATCATCCTGACGACCCAAACCGCGTTCGGCACCGAAGGGCCGTGGCGCGATCGCGGCGGCTTCGACGGGGTCGGCCAGGCAATGTCGGGTGCGGCCTATATGACGGGTAGACCCGGCGAGCCGGCAAAGGCGGCTGCTCCCTACGTCGATTATGCAACGGCGGCATTATCCGCTGTCGGAACGCTGGCCGCGCTGATCGAACGCGAGCAATCGGGCAGGGGACAGCATGTCGAAGCGTCGCTGCTCGGCACGGCGCTTGCCGTATTCAATTCACACCTGATCGAGGAGGGCAGCCTGCGTCTCGGCCGGCAGCCCACGGGCAATCGCGTGCAGACTTCGGGGCCTTCGGATGTGTTCGAAACCGCGGACGGCCACGTATTGTTACACGTCGTCGGCGGCGGCCTGTTCAAACGAATCGCGAAGACCATCGGCGCCGAAGACTGGATCGAGAATCCGGATCTCGACGCCGACAGCAAGCGCGGCGATCGGCGGGACATGCTGTGCGACCGCGTGCAGGCTTGGTGTAAGACCCGGACGAGTGAACAGGTCCTGGACGCAATGGCCGCCGCCGGAGTACCCGCCGGGCCGGTCCTTGCGATCGCCGAAACCCTGGAACATCCGCAGGTGGCGGCATTGGGCCTGCTTAAAGCCGTCGGGTTTCCCGGCCGGGATGCAACGGTGCCGGTCGCGGACCTGCCGGTATCCTTGTCGCGGACGTCCGGCGGTATCCGTCACCGGCCGCCCGACGTTTCGGAGCACAGCCGGGAGATTCTCGCCGAGCTCGGCTACTCGGAAACCGATATTGTCGAGCTGCGACGCGCCGGCGTCGTCTAGCGCTACCCATTGTTAGGAATCTCCATTCGTTGTGCAGACTTAAGTGGACCCGCCCTGGTTCGAGCCGTATTCCGATCCATAAAAAAAACAGTCATGCTTGTTTCTTTTTAGAGGCCAGGCTTCTATACTGAACCCTGGCTCCGGCAGGCATGGGATTATGGACGCCGCATTCATCGAACGCGTCAAACGTAACGTCGAATACCAGCGCGAGCGCAAGGCGCCGCCGGAAGGTTTTCCGTCGTTCCCGCCCATTCCGGGCGAACGTTACACCGCCTCGGCGTTCCTGGCGCTCGAGGATGCCTATCTGTGGAAACGCTCATGGTTGTACGCCTGCCACACCGACGAGCTGCCGGAAACGGGAAGCTGGATACTCTGGAAAAAAACCGGCTCGCCGATCCTGATCGTCCGCGGCAAGGATGGTGAGGTCCGCGCGTTTTACAACACCTGCCGGCACCGTGGCGGACCGCTGGTCAAGGAAGCCTCGGGTACCGCCCGCGGTTTCGTCTGCGGTTATCACGGCTGGACTTACGACCTAGAGGGCAAGCTGGTCAACCTGCGCGACCGCCGCGACTTCGTCGATCTCGATCTCGAATGCCACGGCTTGGCCGAAGTGCGCTGCGAACGTCTCGGCAACTGGGTGTTCGTCAACGAAGATCCGAAGGCCGAGCCCTTGTTAGAGCACCTGGGTCCGATTCCCGGGCAACTGGCGCAGTTCGATCTCGATACGATCCGGCACGTGCACTCGAAAAGTTACGACGTCGCCTGCAACGTCAAAGTGCTGCTCGACGCCTTTCTCGAGGTGTATCACCTGAAGTCGATTCACAAGGACACCGTCGATCGTTTTCTCGATCACCGCGGCACCGAAATCGTGCTGTGGCCCAAGGGCCATTCACTGATGATCACGCCTAACCGGCGCGAAGGCTGGGTCGATCCCGGCACGGTCGGCATGCCCGAGTTCCCGTCGGTCACCGAGTTGCCGATCCGTTACAACCTGTCCTACAACCTGTATCCGAATCTGGTTACGCCGGTGGCGCCCTCCGGCATGCCGTTTCTGGTGTTCTGGCCGAACGGCGTCAACGCGATGAGGATCGAATGTCACTGGTTCGCGCCGGACTGGGGCGACGGCGGTCCCGGTCCGCTGTGGAAAACCAGGATCGACAATTTCGAACGCATTCTCTACGAAGATACGCAGTTCGCGCCGCAAATCCAGGAGTCGGTGGAATCGCCCGGTTTCCGCGGGATTACCCTCAACTACCAGGAACGCCGAATCTATCATTGGCATGAGGAGCTCGACCGCCGCATAGGCGGCAAACGGATGCCGGACGCGCTGCGGGTCGAACCGCGGTTGGGCGAATTCGTGGAGCATGCATGAGCGAATCCGGTTTCGGCATCCTGAGTTCGGGCAGTTACGTGCCCCGGGGCCGCCTGACCGGCGAGCTCGTCGCCGAAACACACGGCTGGTTCGACCCGTCGCTCAAGTCCACGGCCGGTACTAGCCGCAGTTTCGGTAGTTGGGACGAGGACGCCTTGACGATGGCGGTCGAAGCTGCGCGAAGCTGCATCGACGGCGCCGATCCCCTCTCGCGGGTCGAGCTGGCGTCGACTTCGTTGCCGTACGCCGATCGCAGCAATGTCGGCGTTCTGCGAGAGGCGCTGGGTTTACCCGAGACGGCAGGCCTGACCGACAGCGGCGGCAGCTTGCGAGCGGCGAGCAGCGCCTTGCTTCGCGCGCTCGAAGCCGGACAGTCCTGCCTGATCGTGGCGTCCGACTGCGTGGACAGCAAACCCGCAAGCGTCGGCGAAGCGACCCTGGGACACGCTGCGGCCGCGATCCGCGTCGGCACCGGTACGCCGATGGCCATCCTCCGCGGCAGCGCAAGCCGGCATCAGGACTTCGTCGATCACTATCGTGCCGCCGGCGAGCGTTTCAGTTACACGCTGGAGGCACGCTGGACCCGCGACGCGGGTTATCGACGACAAACCGCCGAGACGCATGCCGCCGCGATGGCGCAGGCCGGCATCGCGGACCATGCCGACCGGCTGGTCGTGTCGGCGCCGCCTGCGCTGGCGAAGGCGATCGCGAAGTCGCTAGGGCAAGACGATCTCGGCGCCACGCTGTCGGCTCGCATCGGCTATTGCGCCGCGGCCCAGCCGCTGTTGCTGTTGCGGCATGCGTTCGAACAGGCGCAAGCGGGCGAGACCATTGCGCTGGTCAGCATCGGTCAGGGTATCGACGTCATCGTCCTCGAGCTGACCGCGCCGGCAGCGCAAAACGGCCTGGCCGCGCAGGCCGACGCCGGCGCGGAGGAAACCAACTATGCCCGTTATCTGACCCTGCGCCGCCTGCTCGAGCTCGAAGAGGGTATCCGTGCCGAGCGCGACAATCGCACCGCACAGGCCGCGTTCTGGCGCAAACACGAAGCGATCACCGGTTTCGTCGGCGGCCGGTGTCGAGCCTGCGGCACCCTGCAGTTTCCGCCGAGCCGGGTCTGTGTCGAATGTGGCGCCGAAGATTCGCAAACGCCGCAGCGCATGTCGGCGCTGCCCGGCACGGTGCGCTCGTTCACCGAGGACTGGCTCGCGTTTACGCCGAATCCGCCGCTGATATTCGGCAACGTCGGCTTCGGCGACGGCGCCAACGTCATGATGGAGTTCACCGACGTCTCGCCCGGCGAGCTCGAGGTCGGCATGCCGGTGGCGTTGCGGTTCCGGATCAAGGACTTCGACCACCGGCGCCGTTTTCGCCGGTATTTCTGGAAGCCGGCGCCGGCCCTGGGAGGCGGCGATGGCTAGCGGGATACGCGACCGGGTTGCGATCATCGGCATGGGCTGCAGTCGCTTCGGCGAGCGCTGGGACTCGGGCCCGGAAGACCTGATGCTCGAGGCTTTCGACGAGGCGATCGCCGATGCCGGCATCGACAAGTCCGACATCGAGGCGGCCTGGCTTGGCGTGTTTTTTCAGGAGCAGTCCACGGGTAAATCGGGGCTGCCCCTGAGCCAGGCGCTCAAGCTCAGGAACGTGCCGGTGACCCGCGTCGAGAATCTCTGTGCAACCGGCACCGAGGCGCTGCGCGGCGCGGCTTACGCGGTTGCCGCCGGCGCCTGCGACATTGCGCTGGCGATGGGCGTGGAGAAGCTCAAGGACACCGGTTTCGGCGGCCTGCCCGAACGCAGCAAGGGCGCCATGGAAGACCTTTGGCTGCCGAACAGCACGGCACCGGGTTCGTTCGCGCAACTCGCAAGCGCTTATGCGGCGACACATGGCCGGGACATGAAAGTCCTGAAACGGGCGATGGCGCATATTTCGGTCAAGAGTCATCGCAATGCACTGGACAATCCGAAAGCACACCTGAGACGCGAGATTACCGAGGAGCAAGTATTGGACGCGCCGATGGTCGCTTATCCGCTGGGCGTGCTGGACTGTTGCGGTGTCAGCGACGGTGCGGCCTGCGCGATCGTCACGACGCCCGAGATCGCGCGGCGCCTCGGGCGCAAGGACATCGTCGCCATCAAGGCGCTGCAACTCTCACCGAGCTACGGTTACGAGTTGAGCAACGACGGCTGGGACGGAAGCCACACGATGACCACCCGTGTGGCGGCCGAACGCGCCTACCGCGAGGCCGGCATCGACGACCCGGCAAACGAAATCGACCTGCTCGAAGTTCACGACTGTTTTTCGATCACCGAGCTGGTGTTGATGGAGGACCTGGGCGTATCGGAAGCCGGCCGCGCAGTCGACGACGTCCTGGACGGCCGTTACGATCGCGACGGAAGCCTGCCCTGCCAGGTCGACGGCGGGCTCAAGTGTTTCGGTCATCCGATCGGCGCGAGCGGTTTGCGCATGGCGTACGAAATCTATCTGCAGTTGCTGGGCCGCGCCGGGAACCGGCAGCTCGAAGCGCCGTCGGTAGGTCTTGCGCAGAACCTGGGCGGTATACCGAGTCGCAATGTCGCGAGTGTCGCGATTTACGGGCTCGCGGACGTTTCGAGGTAGGCATCATGCCGCTTTTGACAAAATCGACAATGTCGCGGGAGCGCGAGTACGGCATGAGCGACGAAGCGCTCGCGAATGCGCCGACGGTGTTTCGGGAGAACTTGCTCGAAGGCCGGGTTGCGCTGATATCGGGCGGCGGTTCGGGTTTGGGCCGTGCCATGGCGTTTCTGATGAGCCGCCTCGGTGCCGGCGTCATGATCTGCGGCCGGCGTGAGGACAAACTCGCCGACGCGGCCGCGGCAATCGAGCGGCTGGTCGGCGGCGAGGTCGGCTATCGACCGATGACCATCCGCGATCCCGACGCCGTCGAGGCGCTGATCGACGCGACCTGGGAACGCTTCGGTCAGCTCGACATCCTGGTCAACAACGGCGGCGGCCAGTTCCCCCAGGCCGCAATCGACTTCAGCGACAAGGGCTGGCGCGCGGTCATAGACACCAACTTAAACGGCACCTGGTACATGATGCAGCGTGCGGCGCGGCGTTGGAAAGAACAGGGCCTGCCCGGCAGCATCGTCAACATCGTCGCCAACGTCACCCGCGGCATGCCCCAGGTTGCGCATACCTGCGCGGCGCGCGCCGGCGTCATTTACCTGAGCAAGACCGTATCGACCGAGTGGGCGCCGCTGGACATCCGCGTCAACTGTGTATCGCCGGGCAGTATCGAGACCGAGGGTTTCAACGTGTACGAGGAATCGCACGCCGCGGAATTCCGTAACTCGAATCCGATGCGCCGTCTCGGCGATGCTTACGACATCGCCGAGGCCGTCGTTTACCTGAGTGCGGCTTCCGGGAAGTTCATCACCGGCGAAGTCCTGACGGTAGACGGCGGCAACCAGCAATGGGGTGACGTCTGGCCGGCAGGCATGCCGGATTACTTCGATATCAAACCTTGATCAGTCGGAACCGGGTACTCGTTCGTCCGCCGGCCGGGCACCGGGCCGCCGCTCGACGAGATTGGTGCTCAGACACCAGAAAACCTCGTCGTCACGCTGGTTGATCAGGGAGTAGCGGTACTCGACGATGCCTCGCGACACCTTGCTCGCCGAGGACCGCTTTTTCAGCAGTTCGGCGCGTGCCCTGACGCTGTCGCCGGCCTTTAGCGGTTTGTTCCAGCGCAGTCGTTTCCATTCGATGCCGCAGATCCAGCGCACGTCGCCGGTAATCTGATGGTCGAGCTGGCGCCACAAGGCGAGGATGTGAATACCGGATGCAACGACTACACCGAATTGTGGATGCGATTCGGCGGCCTCGGGGTCCATGTGAAAATACTGCGGGTCGTAGCGGCTTGCGAACTCGACGATCTCTTCTTCCGATACGGTGCGTGCCGCCGACGTAAAGGTCTCGCCGACCTCGAGGTCTTCGTAGTAACGGGTGGGCTCGCTCACGCGGCGTCCACGCGATAACCGACACGCGGGAAGTGCACGACCGTGTCGCCGAGCTTCGTATCGTTACGCTCGACGGCGATCTTGCGGGCATTGAGGGTATGTAAGCGTCCCTGGACCGGGTCGAAGCCGTAGTCGTCCGGTACGACGACGACGTCGTCGCCCGACTCGAAGTCGTGAAACGGATTCTCCTCGACACCGCTGCCTGTCTCGGGCTCGGACACGGCGGCGATGGCAAGCGCATGCCGGCTCTCGAGCTCGGCACGCCTGCCGCGGCCGAAGGCCTCCATACGTTCGGACCAGGCTTTGATCGCCGGAAACGGTGCCATCAATTCCACGGCGCGCGGGATGTTGGCATTGGCCATCCAGACCGGGAAGTATGCCTGGATGTCGATCCACGATGGTGTCTCGCCGGTCAGATACGCCGTTTCGATACCGTTCAGCTCGTCCTCCAGCAACTGGCATTGCGCCTGGAACTGCGCGTAGCAGTGCGGCATCTGCGACTCCATTGTGCGGAAATCCATGAAGTTGAAGAACTTGCTGCGATCGTCGAGAACCGCCTGCGGGATGTCCGTGTTTTCGCCCATCGACAAGCCGGCACCGGGCTCGAAAAAAGCTTTGTCGCTCCAGCGGCTGAGCGCATAACCGAGTCCGGTCTGGCCTGCAGGAAACAGGCTCGGGGCCGGGAACCGCGCCTCGAGTTCGCGCGCGATCAGCGAGGTGTCGCAAAAGACGTCGGCCCCGATCTGTAATACCGGCGCCTTACGGTAACCGCCGGTCAGCGCCGTCAGGTCCGGTTTCGGCATGACCATCGGCACTTGCACCGACGACCATTCGAGATCTTTGAGCCCGAATACCAGGCGGATTTTTTCGGCGAACGGCGAGGGATCGTGATGGTGCAGGATGAGCTGTTTCATGGTGCCGATTCGGGCGACTGGAATCCGAAGCCGAATTAGATAGACGTGGATATAAAAAAGCAAGCTGTCCTGTTTTTTTCTTGGGGTGGGGGCGGTATGATCCTGTCGTGTCCGCTACGATCCAGCGAGGTAGCCCATGTCCGCGCAATTCGAATACACATCGCCGGTCAATCCAGACGCACCCGAAGACTCGCTAGAGGCCCGCGCGCCTTACATCGACAACGGCACCGGGCAGGTCGACGCGGAGCGTTATTACAGCCGTGAATTCATGGACCGGGAGTGGCGGCGGCTCTGGACTCGTGCCTGGCTGATTGCCGGGCCGCGCGCCGATCTACAGGAGCCGGGTGATTACTTCGTGTTCGACATCGGCCGCGAATCGATCATCGTCACGCTGGACGACGACGAGAACGTGCGTGCCTTCTATAACGTCTGTCCGCATCGCGGTAACCGGCTCGTGCTCAACGACATGGGTTGCACGTCGCAATTCACCTGCACATTTCACTCGTGGCGCTTCGGCCTCGACGGCGCGTGTAAGACCATCACCGACGAGGAGACTTTCCGTCCCGGAGTGATCAGGGAGCGGCCGAAACTGACGTCGGTCAAGGTCGAGGAAAAGGCCGGATTGATTTTCGTCAACCTGGACCCCGATGCACCGCCGCTGGCCGAGCGGCTGGGACTGCCCGATGGTTATCTGGAGGCTTACCAGCTCGACAAGATGCGCACCGTGCGCCACGTCGTCAGCGAGTGGGGCGCCAACTGGAAAACCGGGGTCGATGCGTTCTACGAGGTGTATCACCTGCATGCCGTACATCCGCAGACTGCCACCGTGATGGACGACTTTGGCACCCAGATCGACTTGTATCCGCATGGCTGCAGCCGCATGATCGTGCCGATCGCAAAGAAGAGCCCGAGGGAGAAAGACCAGACAACAGTCGATCCCGGGCTCGAGTACATGATTGCCGAAGCCGGCATGGACCCGGCCGAGTTCCAGGGCGACGCGACGACCGTTCGCAAGGCAATCCAGACATTCAAACGTGAGCGCGCGGATCGGTTGGGACTGGGTTACGACGGACTCGTCGACGGCCAGCTCACCGATAGCTGGGCGACCGGTGTTTTCCCGAACGTGCAGATCGGTTTGCATCCCGAAGGCGCCTTTTTGATGAAGTTCATGCCGCACCCGACCGATCCCGAACGGTTTTTCTACGACACGATCACGCTGTACCGCTCGGTGGACGATCCGAGCTTCAAGACCCCGGACTGGATGGGCCTGCCCGAAGGCACCGATGTCAGCGGCGAGGTTCGGCCCGACAAGGAGTTCGTGCCTTACGGCGAGAAGCCGGACCTCGGTCTGGTGCTCGACCAGGATTCCGAGCTGTTGCCGGTGGTGCAAAAAGGCATACGCTCGCGCGGCTTCAAAGGTCCGTTATGGTCGGAGCAGGAGATACGCCTGCGGCATTTTCACAGGGAGCTGGACCGGTATATCGCCGGCGAAAAGTAGGCCCGGCAAATAGGCCCGGCAAACGGGAACCGTTGTCGAGACCGCTCTGTTTGATGCCGGCAGCGTCAGTGACGACAAGCCGTGACGCCGCTCCCGCCGCCGTAGAGCAGGGCCTCGCGATCCTCACGCCATGCCCGGTCGATTGCTTTGATGCCGCCTGCCTCCGTGATGGCGCGGCCCACGCGGTCGGGGGTGATAGCGTCGAGATCCAGTTGCGCCAGTGACCACGCGATCGCCGATTCGCGCCGGCGCCGCCTTGCCCTGCCGACGTCCGGCCACAGGAGCTCTGCGATCACTGCCAGCGGTTTGGTCTCCGCTCGGGTAGCGAGGTCGTTTTCAACGAGTACTTGCTGCCAGCGAGTCGGTGTCCGGCAAATCGCCAGATAAAGCTCGACTGCAGACTGGATTGCGTCGGCGGCGTGATCAAAAGACTGCGTCCTCGTTGTTTGCAGCAGCAGGCGCGGATTCGGCGATTCGCCGTCCGCCGTTGCCCGCGGGTTTTCCTGATTGGGGAGCAGATCGAAAATCAGGTGAATACGCGAGTGCTCCGAGTCGTTGGTCGCGCTGTGTATCGCCTTGTTGTCGAACCACCACAGCTCGCCCGTCTGCATCCGCACCTCCTCGTCGCCGGCGCGTAACAGGCTGCCGTCCCGGCTGTGGAGGACAAAGTGATAACGGTCTCGCGTTTTGTAGTACAGACCGCGGTCGGAATGCGGCAACACCTGTGCGGCCGGCGGCAGTAAGGCAATCTTCGCCCGTCCCGGCCTGCCATCCAGTTCCTTGGCGAATCCCTTCAATATCGAGACCGTTTCCGGAAAACGATCGGCCAAGCTCGTAAAGCGACTTTCATGCACGTCCCTGCGCCGGCGCCCCATGATCTGCGAACGCCTGAGACCACGCAGCGGTATCGCGTTCGCTTCGGCCTGCACCCGGATTCGTTGCCGGCCCGTTTGTGCGGCCCAGGCGGACGAGTACCCGGCGATTTCGTCGAGCACGGGGCCTACATTCCGATCCACGGCGAGTCGTTTGAAATACTGCATGCTTGGCGTTATCGGGCAGGTTCACGGTTGTTGGACCCACGCCGGGGCTGCGAATTCTGCTGAGAAGCATCGAAAAAAAGTCGACAGGTGGGTTCTCGCCGAATCGACGAGCGGATTTGGCGCGGTTCTATACCCCCTACCGGATCTCCTTCGGCGCCAGCTCCCGCAGCTTGTCTTCGAGGTACTGGTGCAACTTCTCGTGAGTATCGGAACGTGGATGGGTCATCGAACTGACGGCAATCCCTTCCATCAGGTGTTGCACCAGGCTCAAGGCCAGATCGAAGGCTTCGGGGTCCGACTGCCATTCGGGGAATACCTCCTTCGCGACTTCGTACCACTCTTCGTCGAAAGCCTTTTGCGCGGGTTGGAGGATCTTGCGTAACTCCTTGTCGGTGCGGGCGGCAACCGAGAGCTCGAAAAAGGCGACGAAAATCGGGTGGGTTGCATGGGCCCAATAGGCATCCGTCGCCGCCTTGATCCGGTCGGCGCCCTCGGGTATCGACTGCACCGACTTGCGGAAGGCGCGCAGGCGGCGTTCGTGCAGATAATCCACCGCGGCGCGGATGATGTCGAGTTTCGACGGGAAGTGATGCAGGGTCGCGCCGCGCGACAATCCGGCGTGCTCGGCGATTCTCATCGTCGTCGTGCGCGAGTAACCCAGATCCACGATGCAGCGCACGGCGGCGCTGAGAATCTGTTCGCGGGTTGCGGCGCTTTTTTGCGCCTGCCAGCCCTGCTCGCCGGGGCCGCTCGGTTTGCTGCTGCTTCTCGCCACGCTCCTGCCCATTAGCCGCCCCATTAGCTGCCGATGGCGGCTAAAAGCCGACAGGGTAACCGATTCGGGACAAAAAACAATCACGCATGATTGAAACAGTCAAGTGTGATTGTTAGCATCCGGCGCTCTCGGCAAGGGCTTCGGGGAGTGTAAATGGCCGGCAGGGTTGAAGGCAAAGTCGCGATCGTCACCGGGGGCTCGAAGGGGCTCGGCAAGGCGGATGCCGAGGCGCTGGCGCGCGAAGGCGCCACCGTCGTCATCACCGATATCGACGAGGCCGGCGAGGCGGTCGCCGAGACGGTTGCGGTCGCCACCGGCGCCACGGTCGTTTTCAAACACCAGGACGTGACCAGCGAACAGCGTTGGCAGGAGATTGTCGCCGAGGTCGAACGGGAGTTCGGCGGCATCGACGTACTCGTCAACAATGCCGGCATCGTCATTGTTGCAACCCCCGAACAAACCACGCTCGAGGATTTCCGGCTGCAAAATGCCGTGATGAACGAAGGCGTTTTCCTGGGATGCAAAACCGTGATCCCCGCGATGCGCAAGCGCGGCGGCGGCTCGATCGTCAATATGTCGTCGGTCGCCTCACATCTCGGTTATCCGGTGTTTTTCGCCTATACGGCCGCGAAAGGCGCGGTGCGCGCGATGACCAAGTCGCTCGCCGTGAGCTGCCAGATGAACGGCGACAACATCCGCGTCAACTCGGTACATCCGGGCGCCATCGAAACCCCCATGGTGCACGCGGTCAACAAGGAACTCGGCATGCCGGTGCCGGATCCGGAGTCGAAGGACGACCCGATCGGTATCGGCCGCCCGGAGGATGTGGCCAACATGATCGTCTACCTGGCAAGCGACGAGTCGCGTTTCGTCAACGGTGCCGAGTTCGTGATCGACAACGCCCTGTCGATACAGTAACGCCGGTGCAGTAAGGCGGCCTGCCTACTCCTCTGGAGCGATGGTCACCGTCAATCCGTCATGCTCTTCGCCGAGCAGGATCTGGCAGCTCAGCCGCGAGTTCGTATGGCGTCCCTCCAGCGAGTCGAGCAGGTCGTCCTCGTCGTCTTCCGGCGGCGCCAACCCGTCGATCCAATCGGTATCGACGTAGACATGGCAGGTGGCGCAGGAACACATGCCCCCGCAGAGCGCCTCGACCCCGTAGTCGAGCTCGCGCAGCACTTCCATCAGTTTCAGGCCTGCCTGCCCTTCGACTGCATGGCTTGTGCCGTCCCGATCGGTGACCCGGATTTTCATCAATTGCTCCCGGTTTTGCCGTTTTCGACGGCGGCACTATAACACCAAAAACAAACAGTCATGACTGTTTCTTTTATCGCGGGTGCGACGTATACTCGACCCCTCGATATCGAGGGAGTCGGGCATGGACCTGGGGTTGAAGGATAAGCGTGCGATCGTCACCGGCGCCACTCGCGGCATCGGCAGGGCAATTGCCGAAAGGCTGACCGCGGAGGGCGCGCGGGTTGCGATCTGCGCCCGCGACGCGGACGCGGTCACAGAAGCGGTGGAGCAGCTCGGCGGGTCGACGACCGGCGGCGCCGTCAACGTTCGCGATGCCGACGAATACAAAGCCTGGCTGGAAAAAACCGCCGAGGAAATGGGCGGCGTGGACATCTTCGTCGCCAACGTCTCGGGCGGCGGCGGCATGGACTCCGAGAAGAACTGGTGGCGCTGTTTCGAGCTCGACGTGTTACACACGGTGCGCGGCTGCGAGGCGCTGCTACCCGCGCTCAAGGAATCCGGCAACGGCGCGATCGTCATCATCGGTTCCACCAACGCCGTCGAGTATTTCGGCGGTCCGATGGCTTACAACGCCATGAAAGCGGCATTGGTCAACTATTCCAGCCAGCTTTCGCAATTCGTCCGCGGCGAAGGCGTACGGGTCAATACGGTCTCGCCGGGCCCGATCTACTTCGAAGGCGGCGCCTGGGAGATGATCAAGGGCACGATGCCCAAGTTCTACGAGAGCACCGTCCGCAAGATCCCCGGCGGTGCAATGGGCACCCCCGAAGAAGTGGCAAACGTCGTCACCTTTCTCGCGAGCCCGGCGGCAAGCCTGGTCACCGGCACCAACCTGATTGCCGACAACGGTTACA
The DNA here is from genome assembly GCA_028279985.1 of Woeseiaceae bacterium. Taxonomy (GTDB): domain Bacteria; phylum Pseudomonadota; class Gammaproteobacteria; order Steroidobacterales; family Woeseiaceae; genus UBA1847. The sequence continues at coordinate 21,781 of JANQMR010000031.1, read as the reverse complement.
CCAAGCGGGTGCAGTTGTAAGTCACGTGATGGCGCGGCGCGATATCCTCCTGATCTGTGGCGGCAAGTATCACGACATCGACTTCGCCCGCCTGGAACTCCTGAAGCTGCTTGCGGAAGCGCCGCATCATCGCGTGCGCGTGCGGGAAAGCTACGCGGATACCGATGCCATTCGCCGCGCCGACGCGCTGCTAACCTATACCTGCGAAGTGCTTCCGGACGATGCGGGACAGGACGCGCTGGCCGATTTCCTCGATCGGGGAAAACGTTGGTTTGCCCTGCACGGGACGAACTCGCGGCTCGAGTATGTGAAGGGCAAGGGCTGGACCGCAGCCGACGATGCGCGGCGACTCATGGAGATGCTGGGCAGTCAGTTCGTCGCACATCCGCCGATACAGTCATTCACGGTCGAACGTTCCAAGTCACATCCGCTGGTGGACGGCATCGAACCGTTCCAGGTCGACGACGAGATTTACCTGTGCCGTTTCTTCGGCGAACACGAATGCCTGCTCGAGACGCATTACAGCGGCATGGCGGAGGGTTTCGAGAAAGACGATTGGCGAGACAACGGCCGCGTGCCGGTTATGTACTTGCGGGATTGGGGCAAAGGCAAAGTCCTGTATCTGAACCTCGGCCATGCCCGCGGGCCTTACGACATGTTGCCGCTGATGGACGAGTATCCCGAGGTCGAGCGCGGAAGCTGGGAACAACCTGCCTTCTACGAACTCCTTAGACGCGGCATCCACTGGGCGGTGGACGAGCCTGCGAGGCGGGCGGCATGAGCAAGCAGCCCGAACATGAAACCGCGGAGATTCGCGGCACGCCGCTCGACAAGGCGCCCGATCCCGATCTCGGCACGGAAATCATTGCCAAGGAACGTTATACCGACGCCGGGTTCATGCGGCTCGAATGGGAACGCATGTGGACCCGGGTATGGCTGGTCGGCTGCCTGGAACGGGATCTTGCGGAACCCGGCGACTATTGCGTGACCGAGATCGGTCCCGAGTCCATCCTGATCGTCCGGCAGCCGGACGGCGGGATACGAGCCTTCTACAACGTCTGCCAGCATCGCGGCAATCGCCTGCGCCCGACCGGGCTCGGCAGCGCGAAGACCTTTCAATGCGCCTATCACCATTGGGAGTACAAGCTGGACGGCTCCTTCGAGCGTATCCCGGATCTCGACACCTTCCCGCAGGGCGGGCCGTGTTCGGGCCTGGCGGAGATACCCTGCGATAGCTGGGGCGGTTTCGTCTGGTACAGCCTCAATCCCGACGTCGAGCCGTTGCTCGATTTCCTGAACGTCATTCCCGAACACCTCGACCCCTACAATATGCCGAACATGGCGATGACCCGCGACATCACGGTGGAGTGGGACTGCAACTGGAAAACCTCGGTGGACGCGTTCAACGAGTCCTATCACGTGCAGGGTATTCACCCGCAGTTGTTGTGGCACCTCGACGATCTGAACCTGCAGATCGACTGTTACGACAAACACAACCGTTACCTGCTCGAGTTCGCAACGCTCAGTCCGCGCGTTCGCGTGCCGCCGTCGATTCCCGAGGGGATCAAGCTGGTGATGAAACAGGCCGGCATGGACCCGGCGGACTACGACGGTCGCGTCAGCGAGATCCGCGAGGATGTACAGCGTTACAAGCGCGAACATGGCGCCGAACAGGGACGTGACTATTCGACGCTCAACGACCAGCAGTTGACCGACGACTATCACTACATGATCTTCCCGAACAATACCCTGAATGTGCATGCCGACGATTACTGGCTGTTCCGCCAGCGGCCGCATGCCAGCGACCCGAACAAGATGTACTTCGACATCTGGACTTTCGAGCTGGTGCCGGATGGGGAAGCGTGGCCCGAGAGGCCCGAACACAAGCAGTTCAAACACGGCGAAAGAAGTATCGGCCTGGTACTCGACCAGGACGCCGAAAACCTGCCCGGCGTCCAGGCCGGCATGAATTCGCGCGGCTTTCGCGGCTTGTGGCTGGGGAACCAGGAGCTTCGGATCCGCCACTTTCACAAGACCATCGACGACTATATCTACGGCCCGGGCGATAAACCCGAGGGCGCCCTTTAGGGGAACATCGTGACTGACTGGGAAGCCGACGCGCTGCTCAAAGCCTACCGGCGCATGAAAACCATCCGCGAATTCGAGGAGCGCCTGCATCTCGAAATCCAGAAAGGCCAGATCGCCGGGTTCACGCACCTGTATTCCGGGCAGGAAGCGGTTGCCGTCGGCGTGTGCGAGCATCTTGCCGACGACGACTACATCGTCAGCACCCACCGCGGGCACGGGCACTGCATTGCCAAGGGCTGCGACGTAATCGGCATGATGAAGGAGATCTTCGGGCGTGCCGACGGGCTTTGCAAAGGCAAGGGCGGCTCGATGCACATCGCCGATTTCGACAAGGGAATGCTCGGCGCCAACGCCATCGTCGGCGGCGGGCCGCCGATTGCCGTCGGCGCGGCGATCGCGACGCGGAACGCGGGCGAAGGCAAGGTGACGGTGTCCTTCGGCGGCGACGGCAGTTGTAACCAGGGCACGGTGTTCGAAGCGATGAACCTCGCGGTCGTACTGCGGTTGCCGACGGTTTTCGTCTTCGAAGACAACGGCTACAGCGAACATACCGGCGTCTCGTACGCCGTCGGCAGCAAGGACATCGCCAGCCGCAGCGCGGGTTTCGGCATGGCTGCCGAGCGGGTGGACGGCGACGACTTTTTCGCCGTGTACGAGGGCATGGCCCGTGCCGTCGAACGAGCCCGAAAAGGCGAGGGGCCGAGCGCGCTGGAGTGCACGACGACCCGTTTCTTCGGCCACTTCGAGGGCGATCCGCAAAACTATCGGGCGAAGGACGAGGTCGAGCGTCACCGCGCCGAGCGCGATTGCCTGAAGAACTTCGTTGCGCACGTGACGGCCGAAGGCTGGCTCGAGACGGGCGAGCTCGAGGCCGTGGATGCCGAAGTGCTCGCGCTGATCGACGATGCAGTCGGGCAGGCGCAGGCGTCGCCGCCGCCGGACGCGAGTTCGCTGACTACTGATGTGTACGTCAGTTACTGAAGGTTAACGGCTACATTCGTTAATCATTGTTATGTCCTTAAGCTACCAAAGGTTGGAAACTTGACAGAAACCACCTTCCGCCAGGCCCTGAACGACGCGCTGTTCGAGGAAATGCGCCGCGACGAGCGCGTGATCATCCTCGGTGAGGACGTCTCCGGCGGCGCCGGCGGCTCTTCGGGAGAGCGGGATGCGTCCGGCGGTATCTTCGGCGTCAGCAAAGGGCTGATTTTCGAGTTCGGCGAGCAGCGGGTGATCGACACGCCGATCTCGGAGTCCGCGATCGTCGGCGCCGGCGCGGGCGCCGCGCTCGCCGGTTTGCGGCCGATCTCCGAGATCATGTTCGCCGACTTCGTCGGCGTGTGCATGGACCAGATTTACAACCAGGCTGCAAAGTTCCGCTACATGTTCGGCGGCAAGTCTACCTGTCCGCTGGTCATACGCACGGCCATGGGCGCCGGCATGAACATGGGCGCGCAACACTCGCAGACGATTTATCCGATTCTGACCGGCGTGCCCGGCTTGAAGATCGTCGTCCCTTCCAACGCGGCCGACGCCAAGGGCCTCTTGAAAACCGCGATCCGCGACGACGATCCGGTCGTGTTCTTCGAACACAAGGCGCTTTACAACCGCAAGGCCGAAGTCCCAGACGGCGAGCACCTCGTGCCCTTCGGCGAAGCCGCGATGCCGCGCGAGGGTGACGACTGTACCGTGGTCGCCATCGGACGGATGGTCCTGTTTGCCGAGAAGGCCATCGACGGTCTGGCAGAGCAGGGCATCAGTTGCGACCTGATCGACCCGCGCACGCTGTCGCCGCTCGATACCGAGACGATTTTCGAGTCGCTGGAGCACACCGGCCGGCTGGTCGTCGTGGACGAGTCGCCGCCGCGTTGCAGCGTCGCATCCGACATCGCCGGCATCGTTGCGAGCGAAGCCTTCGATGCCTTGAAAGCCCCGATCAAACTCGTCACCGCACCGCATGCGCCGGTGCCGTTCGCGCGCGAGCTCGAGCGTGCTTACATGCCGGGGCCCGGCGATATCGCAAACGCGATCCGGGAGCTGGCCCGTGGCTGAGACCCTGTATCCGATCACGGTGCCAAAGTGGGGCATCGAAATGCAGGAGGGCACGATCACCGGCTGGCAGGTGGACCTGGGCGCGACGGTCAGCAAGGGTGACGAACTCATCGACATAGAAACCGACAAGATCGTCAACACGATGGAAGCGCCGGTGGGCGGTATCGTCCGCCGACAGTTGGTCGGCGAAGGCGAAACCCTGAAAGTCGGCGAGTTGCTGGGTGTGATCGCAACGGCCGATGCCGGCGACGACGAGATCGACGCGTTTGTCCGCGATTTCGTGCCGGCCGACGCGAGCTTCGGCATCGAAGACGACGAAACGGGTTCGCGGAATGCATCCGAGGCCGCGCCCGAGCCGCCGGCCGCGATCCCGGACGGTGTTGCCGCGACCGAGAGCGGCGAGACCCGCGTGAGCCCGGTTGCCCGGCGCCTGGCCAAAAAACTCGGTGTCGATCTTGCGACCGTGAAGGGTACCGGCCGCAACGGCCGGATTTCGAAAGAGGACGTCGAGGCGGCTGCCGCGGCAAGCGACGGTGCCCCGGGGACGGCCGCCACTAAGGCGACGCCGCTGACGAGCCGCAGGCAGACGATTGCCCGCCGCCTGGTCGCGGCCAAACAGGAGATCCCACACTACTACCTGACTCGCTCGATCGACATGCGTGCGGCGCTTGCGGTCAAAACGGACACCGTGTCGCTGAATGCGATCATTATCGCGGCCGTTGCGAAAGCGCTGGCGGAACACCCCAAGTTTCTGTGTCACGTCGTCGAAAGCGAGGTCGTGCAACTGCCGGCGATCGACATCAACATGGCCGTCGATACCGAACAGGGCTTGAGCGCGCCGCTGCTTCGAAACGTCGATTCGATGAACCTGTCGGAGTTGACCCGGGCTTCGACCGCGCTGGCCGAGCGCGCCCGCGCGAACCAGTTGTCGTCCGAAGACCTCGAGCTCGGCGGTTTCACCGTTTCGAGCCTGGGAGCGCTCGGCGTCGAGTCGTTCACCGCGATTATCAATCCGCCGCAGGCGGCAATCCTGGCCGTCGGCGCGATCGTCGAGTGGCCGGCGCTCCAAAACGGCGAAGTCGTCGCCGAGCGGTGCATGAAAGTGACGCTGTCGTCCGATCATCGTGTCATCGACGGCGCCGACGGCGCGCGCTTCCTGAACACCTTGGCCGAACACCTGGAGAGCGCGCATAAATGAGCGCGTTCTCCACGTATCGTCTGGAGACCGTAGACCAATGAGCGCCGCCGCCCGTACCCTGTCCGGAGACCGTACACGAATCGGGGCGCTGGTCCTCGTCCTGAGCACTTGCCTGCCGATGCAGGCGCCGCAGGCGGCAGCGCCGTCACACCCCGGACAGGCCGTCTACGACGGTCACTGCGCCCAATGTCACGAGGGCGGCGTTTCCAAGGCGCCGCACAAGATGTTCCTCGAAATGCTGGCGCCCGACGCGATTTATGCGTCGATGACCAAGGGCATCATGCAGGCGCAGTCGGCAATGCTCGACGACGCCGAGCGCCGTGCCGTTGCCGAATATCTCGCCGGCGCAAGCCTCGACGACTACGTCGCCCCGCCGCTGCCGCCCGTCTGTTCGAAGGCGGAAGCCCGTTTCGATTTCGATCGTCCGCCGGCGTCCGGCGGCTGGGGTGTCAGGCTCGACAACAATCGCCATGTCGACGAGGCGGCGGCCGGCTTGACGGCCGCCGACGTGCCGGCGCTGGAACTGGCCTGGGCATTCGCGTTTCCGAATGCTTCGAGAGCGCGCTCGGAAGCCGGCATCGCCGGCGGTTCCCTGTTCGTCGGCAGCCAGGACGGCACGGTTTACGCGCTGAATCAGAAAACGGGTTGCCTGCGCTGGACCTTCCGCGCTTCCGCCGAGGTGCGCACCGCCATCGTCGTGTCACCCTGGCAGGCGGGCGATACGAACGCGCGCCCCAGGCTCTACTTCGGCGACCTGCTCGCCCGCGCCTACGCCGTCGATGCAAGGACCGGCGAGCTCGTGTGGTCGGTCAAGGTCGACGAGCATCCGAATGCAACGATCACCGGCACGCCGACGCTGGCCGGCGACCGGCTGCTGGTGCCGATATCGTCGCTGGAAGTGACCTCGGCCGCAGACCCGGCCTATCCCTGCTGCAGTTTTCGCGGCGCCGTGATGGCGATATCGGTGCAGGACGGTGCGGTGCTCTGGAAACAACACACGATCGAAACCGAGCCCGGGCCGGCCGGCAAGACCAGCGTCGGGACGCCGATTCTGGCGCCGTCGGGCGCACCGGTATGGAACAGTCCGAGCGTCGATCTCGACGCCGGCCTGCTGTTCGTCGGTACCGGCGAAAACTACTCCAGCCCCGCCGAAAGCAACAGCGACGCGATCATGGCAATGGATCTGGAAACCGGCGAAAAACGCTGGGTGTTCCAGGCCACGGAAGGCGACGCCTGGAACGTCGCCTGCATGATGCCTGAGGCGCGTTCGAACTGCCCCGAGGAAGACGGACCGGACTTCGACTTCGGCGCCGCGACGATGCTGGTCGAGACCGATGCAGGCCGCATACTGGTTGCCGGCCAGAAGTCGGGCGAGGCCTTCGGCCTGGACCCGGAATCGGGCGAGTTGATCTGGCGCCGCCGGGTCGGCCGCGGCGGCATCCAGGCCGGCATACACTTCGGCATGGCGGCGATGGACGGCGTCGTCTTCGTCCCGATCTCGGACTTCGACGACGGCCAGCAACACGAGCTGCCGGCCCGGCCCGGTCTGTTCGCGCTCGATGCCGCCAGTGGTGAAGTGCTCTGGTATACGCCCCACGAGGACCGTTGCGGTGGCCGTGAGTTCTGCAATCCCGGCATATCCGCGCCGGCGACCGTCATCGGCGGCGCGGTGTTTGCGGGTGCGTTGGACGGTGTCCTGCGCGCCTATGACACGAAGTCCGGCCGCGAGTTGTGGCAATACGACACGACGCGGCCGTTTTCGGCACTAAACGGCGCAAGCGGCAGGGGCGGTTCCATCGGTGGTTCGAGCGGCCCCGTCATCCGCGACGGCATGGTGTATACGACGTCAGGCTACGGCATTTATTTCCATATGCCGGGCAACGTACTGCTTGCGTTCGCGCCTGAGCGGTCGAGCTCGGGCAAGTAATTTCAGTAACTTATGTTTGAGCTACGATGCATTGCAAAAAAAACAATCTTGCTTGACTTTTTTTAGCGGATGGTTGAGCATCGGGAAATACCTATTGACTTAGAAAGCGTTGGAGGGGGGCATATGCAAACGCGGTTCATCGATAGCTTGATAGGAAGTGTCGGCGCGAGCGGCCTGCTCGCGGCCGCGGTTGCAATAACGGCACTGTCCGTACCGGATGTCGTTGCCGCCCAGCAGCTCGAAGAAATTACCGTCACGGCATCGCGGCGCGGCGACACCGATCTGAGGACGACGCCGGTCGCCGTGACGGCAATAACGGGCGCGCAGGTCGAAACCTACGCCGTGCGCGATCTCAACGACATCGCGCTGTCGGTGCCCGGGCTGTCGAGCGGAACGGTGTCGGCATTCCGCTCGGCGCAGTTCGCGCTGCGCGGCGTCTCCGAAACGACGATCATCGTGTACAAGGAATCGCCTGTCGGGGTCACCATCGACGATTTCGTCGTGCCGCACATCCAGACCTCCAACCTGGAGATGTTCGACATCGAGGCGGTGGAGGTCCTGCGCGGTCCGCAAGGTACTTTGTTCGGCAAGAACACGACCGGTGGCGTCATCAACGTACGTACGAAGCGGCCGGTGATCGGCGAGGGGCTTTTCGACGCGCGGCTGACGGTCGGTGACTTCGGCACCACGCAGGGCAAGCTGGCCCTCAACCTGCCGCTTGGCGACACGCTCGCGTTCCGCTTCGCCGGCATGCAACTGACCTCGGACGGCTATTTCGAAAACAACGCGACTTTCGGTCCCCTGGGTGCAAACGGTGTACCGGTCGATCCGGCCGTCGCCGGCCTGGCGGGCCGGGGCGACGGCAGCGACCTCGGCGGCGACGACGTTTTTTCCGGCCGCGCCAAACTGCTTTGGGAGCCCAACGACTCTTTCAACCTGCTGTTTCAGTACGAGATAATCCGCGATGAAGGCGATACGCCGCCGATCGTGTCCGAATCGCCCGACTCCTACCTGTTCCCGCTGTGGGGTTACCCGGGCGCCAGCGGCGATCCGATCGAGAATGCGGGTAGCACCGGCAGGGACAGCTTGCTCCTCAATATGTCTCAGGGGCACCGCGTCGATGTCAACGGCTATTACGCCAGCATGGAATGGGCGCTGAACGACCACTACACCGTGTACGCCAACGCCGGGCATCGCGAGCAGCTTTCGCGGCTGCCGAGCTCATACGCCGGCTCGCCGGGTCCGGTTTCCCTGTTCGACGCGACCCGGGACGACGACAGGCGAACCAATCAGTTCGAGATACGCCTGGCTTCCAGTCTGGACGGCAATCTGAACTTCGTCGCCGGCGCCTTCCTGCAGAGCGACGACACGGAGTTTTGCGTCCTGCAGGTCGTAGGCTTCCTCGACAATTTCTTTCTCGGCACGCCGTCCCAGTTCTTCAACGAGAATCCGTTGATCCTTTGTAACGCACAGGAAGCCGACGCGGCGGCGGTGTTCGTCGACGGCACCTGGGACATCAGCGACAGACTGCATTTGACCGCCGGTCTGCGTTACACGGACGAGGAAAAGAGCTGGACGGGGCGCCCGCGTGTCGGCGTGGCCTTGCTCGACGGTTCGCCGACACTGGAGCAACTGGGTGCGCCGCTCGCGGCCGCCGACTTCGATCGTTTCCCGACCGGCGTCGTACGCGATTCGGAGGACTGGCAGGAGCCGACCTACCGCCTGAACCTCGGCTACGACTTCAACGATGAGTGGTTTGCCTACATAGGCTACGCACGCGGATTCAAGAGCGGCGGCTACAACGATCAGATCGGCACCCAGCTCAATCCGATTACGCCGGCGGCAGCCCGGCCCACCGGTCCGGAGATTGCCGATTCCTTCGAAAGCGGTATTCGCGGCACGTTCGCGGACGGCGCGGCCTTCCTCGGCGCGACGGCCTTTTACGTGGATTACACCGACGCGCAGCGCACGCTGAATGCCACCTTCCCGACCGGACAGGAAACGCTGTTTTTCAATGCGGCGGAATTGAGTGTCGCCGGATTGGAGGTCGAAGGCAGTTGGGCGGCCACGGACAATCTGACCTTGTCCGGTAACCTCGCCTGGACCGATGCAACTTTCGACAAGTTCGAGGCGGATACCGATTTCGACGGCGACATCGACGTCGACCTCAGCGACCGGCCGGTGACCCGCGCGCCCGAGTTCATGTACACGCTCGAGGCGCAGTACAATCAGGAACTCGGAAGCGCGGGCAGCCTGGACTGGAGCCTGCGGGTGGCTTACGAAGACGAATCGGTTGCGAGCTATTCCGACGCCGGCGACGCGTTCAACCCGACGCTGAACGACAAGACGCTGGTCGATGCCAGCGTGACCTACCGTGACCGGGATGAAAACTATTTCGTCAAGCTGTATGGCAGAAATCTGACCGATGAGCGCTATCGCACGGGTTCCTTGTCCGTCGCCACGCTGTGGATCATGTCGGCTTACGGCCCGCCGCGTTGGTTCGGCGTCGAATTCGGTGCGAATTTCGATTTCTGATATTTGTCCGGAGGAATCGTCCGCAAGCTCATGGCATATCGATTCGTCTTTTTATTCTTCATCGCTTTATTCGAAGGGCCGGTTCTACCGGCCCTTTTTTCTGGCAACCGGCTTTCTGGCAACCGGCGGGTGAACTGAGGTTATGAAGAAGACGCTTTCGGCAGCACTCGTCGTGCTGCTTGCGGCAGCCGTCTACGTGACCGGCATCCTGCAAGGCTGGTACGGCAAACTCGAAGAGGCCGGAACGATCTCGGTGTCCGAGCCAAGGGCCGCGGCCGTCACACAGCTCGACGACGAACGGCAGCGCCAGGGCGCAAGCGGCCTCGGCGCAGACACCGGCAAGCAGATTCTGTTCGGGGATCTGCACGTCCACACGACCTTTTCATCCGACGCATTTCGGATGTCTCTGCCGATGGTGCAGGGTGACGGCTCGCATCCGCCGGCGGACGCCTGCGACTTCGCGCGCATCTGTTCCAGGCTGGATTTCTGGGCGCTTACCGATCACGCCGAAAGCCTGACGCCCGAGCTCTGGCGACGTTCCGTCGCCAGCGTGCAGCAGTGCGACGCCATCGCCGGCGACCCCTCGAATCCGGACATGGTGACGTTTCTCGGCTACGAGTGGACCCAGTCGGGCGCCACGCCCGATACCCACTACGGCCACAAGAACGTCATCTTCCGGGACGTAGCCACCGAGCGGCTGCCGGCACGCCCGGTGTCCTCGCCGGTTCGCGGCGGCACGTTCGCGAGCATACCGGCAAGGCTCCGCGTACTCCCGCCGTTGCGGGACCTGGCAAACCGGCAACGCTACTACGACTTCGGCCGGCTGATTTCGGCAATCGCCGAGGTCCCGGCCTGCGACGGTCGGCTGGCGTCGCCGGACCTGCCGGCCGACTGTTACGAGACGGCGGCAACGCCTGCCGACCTGTTTCGGATTCTGCGCGAGTGGCAGTTGCCGGCCCTCGTCATTCCGCACGGGACGGCCTGGGGCGTTTATTCACCGCCGGGGACGTCACTCGACAAACAGCTCGCCGGCAACATGCACGATCCCACGCGGCAGACGCTGATCGAGGTGTACTCCGGCCATGGCGCTTCCGAAGTGTATCGCGACTGGGAAGACGTGCGTCGCGGCGAGGACGGCAGCCTCGAGTGTCCCGAACCGACGGAAGCGTATCTGCCGTCGTGCTGGAGGGCAGGTGAGATCATTTACGAACGCTGTATCGAAAGCGGCTTGTCGTCGGCCGAGTGCGAATCGCGCGCCGCGGATGCCCGGCAGCGCTACATGGCTTTCGGCTTGTCGGGCTGGCACACCGTCCCGGGCACGCGGCTGGAAGACTGGTTGGACGCCGGTCAGTGTCGCGATTGCTACCTGCCGGCCTTCAACTACCGGCCCCGCGGGTCGGCGCAATACGGTCTGGCGATTTCGAATTTCGACGGCGATACGGTAGGCCATACGGTAGGCGATACGGTAGGCGATACGGCTGGCGATACGGCCAGGCGTTTCAGGTTCGGGTTCATCGCCTCAAGCGACAACCATTCGGCGCGCCCGGGTACGGGGTACAAGGAGTATGCCCGCAATCCGATGGTCGATTGGTGGGGCTACCGGGGTGTCGCGTCGCGCGCGCTTTATTCGACGGATCGCGGCGCCCCGGCGGCCGAGTCACGCGACATCGACGTGTCGAAGATCGACCTGTTCAACATACTCGAGCTCGAGCGCCAGGCGAGCTACTTCTCGACGGGCGGCCTCGTCGCGGCGCATGCGGCCGGCCGGGATCGGGCGTCCGTCTGGGACGCGCTCGAACGCAAGGAGGTTTACGGGACTTCGGGCGAACGCATGCTCTTGTGGTTCGATCTCACGAACGCGCCGGAAGGCCGCGTTCCGATGGGCGGCGAGACGCGGCTCGTCGAGAACCCGCGTTTCGTCGTCCGCGCGCTCGGCTCCTTCGTGCAAAAGCCCGGCTGTCCCGATTGGGCCCTGCGGGCGGCCGGTCCGGAGCAGATCGAAAGATTGTGTCGCGGTGAGTGCTACCACCCGGGCGACGAACGAAAACGTATCGAGCGGATCGAGATCGTCCGCATTCGCCCGCAGCAACACGCCGGCGAACCCGTAGCCCGCTTGATCGAGGATCCGTGGAAGACGCTCGTATGCACGGATTCGGCGGAAGCTTGTCGGTTCGAGTTCGAGGACGGAGATTTTCGCGACGCGGGCCGCGATGCCGTGTATTACGCGCGTGTGATTCAAGAGGCCCGGCCGACCATCAACGCCGGCGGCTTGCGATGCGAATACGACGATGCCGGGCGGTGCGTGTCCGTGCGGGCCTGTTTCGGCGACGATCGCACGGATGCAGACGACGACTGCGTCGAGCCGCTGCCGAGTGTTGCCTGGTCGTCTCCGATATTCGTCGATTTCGGGGAGATCGAATGAGTCCATGCTTGAACCGGCGGTTGAAACGATGGTTTAGACGATGGTTTAGACGATGGTTTAAGCGACCGTCAGGCGAGTCGCGCCTCTTTCACGGGCTGTACACGGCGGCGGCCGTCGCCGGTATCCTGCTTGCGACATTCGGGGTCATCGAAGGCCACGCTCCAGGAGGTGAAACCTTCGGGAGCGCGGAAGTCGCGCGCGTGGACGATGCCCGCATCACGCTGCGTCGTTATCGGGAGGTCCTGTCCGACATGGCGACCGACAGCCGCGAGCCGCTCGACGCGGCCGGACGGGCATTTGCGCTGGAACGGCTGATCGACGAAGAACTGCTGATCCTAAGGGCCCGGGAGCTCGGGCTCGACCAGCGCGTCCAGGGAATCCGCAAGGCGATGTCGAGCGCCGTGATTGCCCAGATCGTGGCCGAGGCTATGTCCGAAGTACCGTCCGACGACGCGTTGCGGGATCTCTATCGCAGCGACCGCGCGTTTTTTCTGCCGCCAACGCGTTACCGGGTGCGCTGGTTCAGGCTGCCGGGGCTAGGCGATCGCGACGAGACACAGGCGAAGCGCATTCGCGCCCGCCTCGAGGGCGGCGATTTTGCGGACGTACGGCGGGTCGGCGAACTACCCCACGAACCCTTGCCCGCAAGCACGCTGGCGACCTATCTCGGCGACAGCTTGACCGGCATGCTCCAGGCGCTCGAACCGGGCACTTACTCTGCGCCCGTATGGGTGCGCGGCGGCTGGCATATCCTCGAGCTCAGCGAACGGGTCGAGCCGGGCGCGCCCGACTTTGCCGAGCTTGCACCGGCGGTCAGGACGGAATACCTGCGGCGTCGATCCGACCGGGCGCTCGTCGAGTATCTCGACTGGCTGCGGGCTCGCGCCGATGTGCGCATCAACCACGAACTGGCGGGGCTCGATCGGCCGTGAGCCGGGTCGCCGTCGCCGCCATGCTGCTGTTGCCGGCGATGGCGGTCGCGCACACGCCGAGCGAGTCGTTCAGCGAGCTGCGCTGGGATGACGGCCGGCTGATCCTGCACTATACGATCCGGACGCGCGAGGCGACGCGGTTGCCGGTCGAGGCTTCTGACCGCAGGCTGGTGGAAACGCTGCTGCGGCACCTGCTCCAAACGATCCGTCCGCAAGACGGAACTTGTGCGCCGCCGTCGGCGGCTCCGATGCCGGCAAATACGGGCTGGTTGCGAGTCAAGCTTGTCTGGACATGCGAGGCCGAGCCGCAGGCCATCATGGTAGCGGCGTTTTTCGATATCGCCGCCGAACACAACCATTACCTGCGCCGCGTGGATGAGCCGGCGCAGGCCGTGCTTACCGCGGATTCCAGAATCTGGACCGGGGCCGAGTCCGCTCGCCAAACCTCGGCGATGGCGCACTTTCGTGCGGGGCTTGCACACATCAAGATCGGCTACGACCACCTTGCCTTCCTGCTGGCCCTGGTGCTGGCGTTCAAGGGGCTCAGGCGTGTATGCATCGCCGTTACCGGGTTTACTCTCGGCCACGCCCTCAGCATGCTGCTTTTTGTCGACGGGTCCATCGACGTTCGCACCGATGCGGTCGAGGCGCTGATTGCGTTTTCGATCTGCGTCCTCGCCTTGCACGGACTGCGATCGACGCCGGGCGACCGGGCGGTGCGTGCGGTTCTTCTGTGTGCGCTACTGGCCGTCGTCGGGTTCCAGGGCGGGTTCGCGGGTGGCGTGCTGGGCTGGCTTACGATCGCCGGCATCTTTCTGGCCGTGCTGGCCGGTATCGGGATCGACACGGGCTTCCGGCCGCTCGCGGCATACGGCATGACCGTGCTCTTCGGCCTGGTGCACGGCATCGGTTTTGCGGGCGCCCTGAACGTTGCCGACATGCCCAGGGAATTTCTGCTGCCTGCCGTCGCCTTCTTCAACCTCGGGGTCGAGGCTGGACAACTCGTATTCGTGTTGCTCGCGTTCGTCCTGTCGTCTTTTGCCAAAGTTGCACGACGCCCGGTACTCCAGCACGGTCTTGCCGCGGCGCTGTTCGGCTTCGGCACTTACTGGTTTACCACTGCCGGCGTTCCGGCTTAGGGCTTGTTGACACTGCGCCGGTCGCGCGGTTGCCTGAAATCAGACCTGTCATTATATTGGCAGCACTCTGGACAGGGCGATCCTATGCATGGCCTGGGCCGGGGCGCGAACCGGAGGGATTGGGAACGATGACCCAGCTCTTGAATTCACTGAAGTCCGAATGGGAGCTCGCACAGCACGGCACGATGTCGCGGGTGCCGCTTTACCACCGGCTTTATTCGGTACTGAAAAGCGCGATCTTGGACGGCACGATTCCCCACGACGCGCAAATGCCCACGGAACAGCAGCTCGCCGCGACCTTCGACGTGTCGCGGATCACGGCCAAACGCGCGATGGACGAGCTTGCGGCGGAGCAGCTCATCGCGCGCTTTCGCGGCAAGGGCTCCCACGTCATCTTCCAGTACAGCCCCCAGCCGGTGCGTGCGCCGCTGGTCGGCATGCTCGAGAACCTGGTCGAGATGGGCAAGCACAGCATCGTGCGTGCGATATCGGTGGACAAGATCGTTCCGCCGGCGGATATTCGCGCATTGCTCGGTCTCGGTGAACGCGAGGCCGTGCATCGGGTCATCCGCGTGCGCAGCAACGAAGAACGCGAGCCTTACGCCTATTACGTGAGCTGGACCAAAGGGATCGCCAAGGGTTTTACCCGCAGGAACCTAGAGAGCACACCCAGGCTCGAGATCCTGAAGAGCAACGGCATACGCCTGGCCCGTGTCGAACAGGTCTTGAGTGCCGAGAATGCGGCCATGCCGGTTGCGGCCGATCTGGACGTCGAACCGGGGACGGCGCTGCTGTCGATCCGGCGGCAGTCGTTCAACGAGCGCGGCGAGGTGGTTGACGTGCTCGACTGCCTCTACAATCCCGAACGATTCCGGTATGCGATGGTGCTGAGCCTCGACTGAGGTCGAGCCGCAGACTGCCGTGCCTCGAGGCGGTTTGCCGGTCGGCGCCGTCTTTTCGGTACGGATGTTCACGACCGCGTCGGTCGCGCGGACGGTGTCGTGCTCGTTGCCGATTCTGCCCGTTTGTTTCTTATGCGGCGACGTTGAAGTCCTTCGGCAACCCGGCATCCGGTGTAAAGCCGTACAGCGGTTCGTCGGGCAGCGCCTGGCGGAGTATGTCCCGAACCGACAGCAGTCTGTCGAGGTCGATGCCGGTTCGAAGCCCCATGGCCTCCAGCATGAAAACCAGGTCCTCGGTGACGATGTTGCCGCTGGCGCCGGGCGCAAACGGGCAGCCGCCGATACCGCCCAGGGAGCTGTCCACGGTGGTAATCCCTTCCTCGATGGCGGCCAAGGCATTTGCAAGTCCCAGCCCGCGGGTATTGTGCAGGTGCACTCCGGTGAGCCTGTCGTCGCCGACCGCGGCTTTGACCTTGCGGACCAGCCGCTTGACCTGGGACGGATTGGCATAACCGGTCGTATCCGACAACCCGACTTCCGCAACGCCGCAGTCGATCAATCTTTCGGCGGAGCGCACCACCAGATCCTCGCTGATCGCCCCTTCCAGCGTACAACCGAATGCCGTCGACAGGCCGGCCTCGAAATGCGGCCGCCGTTCCGGTTCGACGTTTGCGACGAGCTCCGCAATCTTCGCGACCTCCGCCAACATCTGTTCGTGGTTCTTGCGCACATTCCTGAGGCTGTGCGTCTCGCTCACTGAAAAGGGAATCGAGATCTTGTGTGCGCCGGCGGCAATGGCGTTTTCGGCGCCGCGAAGATTCGGCACCAGTACCGCGACCGTCAGCTCGGGAATCTCCAGCGCGTGGCGCACGACATCGGCGGTATCGCTCATCTGCGGCAGCAGCTTCGGCGGAACGAAGGAGCCGACCTCGATTTCACGGCAACCCGCGCTCGCCTGCGCGCCGATCCAGCGATGCTTGATCGCGGTCGGCAGCACCGTTTCGATACTTTGCAGGCCGTCGCGCGGGCCGACCTCGCTGACGAGGATGTCGATGTCATTCGTCATGATCAGGTACTCCGAGCGTCTTGCCGGCCTTGCGTAAGCACCAGGGAAACAAGCGCTTTTCAGAAAGATGAATTAAAGATATAATAATATAGCAAATAGGCGTGGCGTGCCAGTGTGGCCCGACCAGCCGCAAACAATCGTTCTGGGGCCAATTGTTCGGGGGCTTAGTGAACACGAGCAGGAATTTGCCGCTAAGCGGTATTCGCATCATCGAATTCTCGCACATGGTGATGGGGCCTACGGCCGGTCTGATGCTTGCCGATCTCGGCGCCGACGTGATCAAGATAGAGCCGATCGACGGCGACAAGACCCGCAAGCTCAAAGGCTCGGGCGCCGGTTACTTTGCGATGTACAACCGCAACAAACGCAGTATCCGGTTGGACCTGAAGTCGGAACAGGGCAAGCGTATTGCCGGGGACCTGATCGAAAACGCCGACGTCCTGATCGAGAACTTCCGCCCGGGCGCGATCGACAAACTCGGTTTCGATTACGAGACGCTTCGGGCCTCCAACCCGCGGCTGATTTACTGCTCCAACCGGGGCTTTTTGTCCGGTCCCTACGAGCACCGGACTGCGCTCGACGAAGTCACCCAGATGATGGGTGGCCTGGCCTACATGACCGGCCCACCGGGCCGGCCCCTGCGCGCCGGCGCCTCGGTCGTGGACGTGACCGGAGGTATGTTCGGCGCGATGGGCGTGCTCGCGGCGCTCGAACAGCGGCATCGCAGCGGCGAGGGCCAGCGTGTGACGAGTTCCCTGTTCGAAAGCACCGTGTTCCTGGTCGGCCAGCACATGGCGCAATACGCCGTCACCGGATCGCCGGCGGCGCCGATGCCGGCACGCATATCGGCATGGGCCGTTTACGACGTTTTCGAGACCGCCGACGACGAGGCGGTATTTGTCGGTGTCGTCAGCGACTCCCAATGGTTGACCTTCTGCCGGGACTTCGGTTTCGACGAACTCCTGGCGGACGAGCGCCTCCGCGCCAACAACCGCCGTGTCGAGGCGCGTGACCGGATCATCCCGATCGTCCGCGAAGCATTCAAGAAAATGACTTGCGACGAGCTGATGCAAAAGCTCGAGACCAGCGGCTTGCCCTTTGCGCCGATCGCAAAACCCGAGGACATGTTCGAAGACCCGCATCTCCTGGCCTCGGGCGGATTGCTCGACATGGTCCTGCCGGACGGCACCGAAACGCGCTTGCCGGCCCTCCCGGTCGAGATGCAAGGCGAGCGCTTCGCCGCACTGCGCAGCCCGCCGCGGTCGGGGGAGCATACGGTCGAAGTGCTGGAGGAGGCAGGGTATTCGAAAGCGGCTATTGACGCGTTGGTTGCCGGCGGTGTTGTCGCTGGTGAGGGCTGAAAAAGCCCGCTTCTCGGCCCCGCGTTGTTCAGTATTTCTTAGCTATTTCAATCGCTTACGAAGTAGACTGACGATCGGTGATATCGCCTTGCGTGAGTCTTGCGGGCGTGAAGATAGCAGCCGGCGCTGGACTCGTACCCCGGTCTGTATACTACCCCCACCCGGGTAGGTCAGAGCAGGGCAATACGCACATGCCGGAATGGGTCATCCGGTCCAAACTTCAGCCGCCGATACGGCTGCGAAACCTCGTATCGAGAGCCAGGCTTTTCGAGCGGCTCGAAGATGCCTTCGACGCACGCCTTGCGCTCGTCCATGCGCCGGCCGGTTACGGCAAAAGTACCTGCCTCGCACAATGGCGCAGTACATTGCTCGACAGGAACATTCCGGTCGCATGGCTTTCCCTCGATGAGCACGATGCCGATCTGTTTCAGTTTCAGACCTATGTCTCGGAAGCCTGTAGCGAAGCCGGTTTTGCAGGCGGCCGGGACTTCCCGAGGATATCCGAGGAATACTCCATGCTTTCGGGTTCGGAGATCAGTGCCGCCCTCGTCACGGGTTTCAACAAGTGCAATGGCGCGCATGTCCTTGTTCTCGACGACTTTCACCGCGCTCAGAGCGCCGAGGTGACGCAGTGCGTCGACTACCTGCTCGGCGCAAGCTCGGCCAACATCCACATTGTGATCAGCAGTCGGGAATTGACATCGAAGCTGTCTCTCGCAGACCTCAGGATCCATGACGAACTGGTTGAGGTCACACAGGAAGACCTCCGGTTTTCCGCGGACGAAGTGCGTACCTACCTGGACTACTGGGTGGATGCCCCCGACACGCCGAATTGGCCCGATGAGCTGCATGAACGTACCGAGGGCTGGCCCGTCGCGCTTCAGACAGTACGCCGATGGGCAAGCGAAGGCACGACGATCGATCAGACGTTGTCGCAGCTATCCGGCCGCACGTCCGATCTCGCCGACTATTTCCTGGAACAGGTTTTCGAGTCGCTGAGTGATGAAGCCCGCGAATTTCTGCTGAAGACATCCATACTCGAACGCGTCAACGGAGACCTCGGCAGCGCGCTCTGCGAGAACGTTGACGGTTGGGAGATTCTGCAGAGTCTCGACCACAAGGACATGTTCGTCCAGAGCCTCGACCGGCAACGAACGTGGTACCGCTACCATCGCCTGTTCTCGGAGTTCCTGCAGGAAAGACTTCGGCGATCGCCCGAGGCGAAGGTCGAGGAGTTGCACGACCTTGCCTCGACCTGGTTCCGGGAGCACGGTCATACGAGCGAGGCCGTGCAGCACGCGATTGCAAGCGGCAACGTGAAGGCCTGCGCGGAGTTGCTCGAGGAGCACGGGGGTTGGCACTACGCACTGCGCGGGCACGTCGCCGTCGTGCAAAGCGTCCTCTCGAAGATCGATGACGATGAACTGCAAAAATATCCACGACTGTGGATTGCAAAAATCTATCTCGCGATACGTCTGGGCAAGATGGAAATCGGCGAGGCGGAAATAGCGCGCTTCGAGCAGGTGTACGCCGCAGACGAATCGACCGATCTCGCGCTGATGGGCGAAGCAAAAGTGATGAAAGCGACGATACGCGTCTATGGCGACAAGCCGGTCACGAAGGAGACCATCGCGGGCCTGGAAGGGCTGGGTGAGACGATTCCGTCGGACAACAACGTCTTGCATGCCACGCGGTGCAATCTGTTGTGCGCGATGTACCGCGACGTCGGCCGATTCGACGACTGCATGGCCATCGGCGATCAGGCAATCTCGCACTATCGCGCGATGGGTTCCCTGTACGAGACATTCATCTATTTTCACGAAGGTCTGGCCTGTCTGCGGCAGGCCAGGCTGCGAGATGCCGAGGCGCTGTACAAAGAGGGATTCGACATCGCGGTCGAGAACTTCGGCGACGATAGCGACCTTGCGGCAATTGCCCGCGCCTACCTGGCCGAGGTCAGCTACGAGAAGAACCGGCTGCACAAAGCAAGGCAGTATCTGCAAGCTTCGGTCCGCCACATCGAAAAAGCGGACGCATGGATAGACGTCTACTTCGCGGCCTATCTCACGCAGATGAAGCTGACGTGGGCTAGCGGCGACGAACAGCAATTCGATCGGACGGTGACGCGCGCGAAGTCGACCGCGATCAATCGCGATCTCGGCAGGCTCGGCGATATCGTCGAATTGCAGAGACTGGAGCTGTCGCTTCGACGTGTCGCCGATGAGGACGAGCGCCCCGCCGTTGCATTGCCGAATCACCGTCGGTCGAGCGACGAAATCAGCCGGCAGTTCATGGCGCGCATCAAGGCACGGCAGTTGTTGATTGCGGGTGAATATAAACAGGCAAGCCGCTTTCTCGAGCAAGAGGCAGGCTCGGCCAGATCCGAACGGCAGATTCACTACTTCATCTCCCTCGCGGTCCTGCTGGCGGCATCGAGGTGGCTCGCCGGCGAAACGGATGCTGCCGTCCGGGCATTCGAGTCGGCGCTGTCGGCCTCGATATTCGAGGGCATCAAACGGCCCTTCATCGACGAGGGCGAACTCGTCAAGGGGGTCATCCGCGAGGTGAGCCAGACCACGGCGAACCGCCGCGGCAATCGGCTGCGCGATGCCTTTATTGCGGAACTGATCGCCGAAATCGACGCGTCGGGCGAGGGCGAGCAAAAAGAGGACCATCTGCTGAGCCCGAGAGAAAGAGAGGTACTTCGCTACGTCATGCAGGGCCAGTCGAACCGCGAAATCGCGGAGGCCATGCCCCTGTCCGTAAATACGGTGAAGTTTCACCTCAAGAACATCTTCGACAAACTGGGTGTCTCCTCGCGCAAAGACGCCGTTTCCGTCGCCATCCGTGAGCGCCTGGTCTGACCTACCCGGTTTCACCACCCACCCTACCCGAGGCAGGTGTTCTGCGCCCCGAATGCCGCTGCTACCGTGCATGACCTCATCAATGGTCTTGCCGGTCGCACCGTCAGATCGACCAAGGGGGTAAGAATGCTCGTCTTCCGTCAAACCGGGGCTCTGATTGTTAGAAGCCTGTTCATTGTGGCTTTCGTTCTCGGAGGCGGCAGCGCTGCTGTTGCACAACAGGACGAGCAAAGTTTCGCGCTCGAGGAGATCGTCGTCACGGCCGAAGCACGTGCCGAAAACCTGCAGGAGGTGTCTGTCGCGGTCACGGCATTCTCGGCGCAGGATATCGTCGATGCGGGCATCGAATCGACGGCGGACTTCATCGCACTGACGCCCAACGTCTCGTTTGACGACTCGTTCACGATCGGCAACAGCTTCGTCGCCATCCGCGGCATCACACAGATCAACAACGCCGATTCCCCGGTCGCCATCGTCGTCGACGGTGTACCGCAGAACAATCAGAAACAACTCAAGATGGAACTCTACGATATCGAGCGCATCGAGGTGCTCAAGGGCCCGCAGGGCGCGCTCTACGGGCGCAATGCTATCGGCGGCGCCATCAATATCGTCACCAAGGCACCGACCGAGGAAATCGAGGGATTCATTACCGCGGGCGCCGGCAACGGCGGCCTGAAAAAGATCCAGGCGAGCGTGGGTGGGCCGATGTCGGAAAAGGTGCTATTCCGACTGTCCGGTTCGTACAAGGACAGCGACGGCCTCATCGATAACGAATTCCTCGGCACCGAGGTCGATTTCTACGAGTCGACCGACTTTCGCGGCAAGCTGCTCGTGCATGCGTCGGAAGCGGTCACGGTCGATGTTCGTCTCGCGACTTCGACAATGGAAGGCGGGGCAACCTACGACTCGGCGTTCTGGGACGACACGGGTCCCGGCAACACGAACGAGGAAAGATTGCCCATCTCGGACGTCCTTGGTAGCAGCGAACGCAACATTGATGAAGTCACCCTCAAGCTGGACTGGACGACCGATGCGGGGTCGCTGACCTACATCGGCGGATACACGGATATCGAAGAGGAATACTTCGGCGATCTGGATTTCTGCAATCCGGTCGATTGTCCGGCGGGATTTTTCGGCTTTGGCCAGGTGGATCAGATGCAGGATCTGCAAGTCGAGCTCACGAGTCACGAGCTTCGCTGGACCTCTCCCGATGACAGGCGCTTCCGCTGGGCGGCCGGCGCTTTCGTGATCGATACCGAACGCTTCCTGGCCACCGTTGCGACGCTCGCCGACCT
>JANQMR010000017.1 GCA_028279985.1 Woeseiaceae bacterium | reverse complement strand
CTCATTGCTTTAAGCATCCGACACCCCCGACTATTGTTTGCGCAACTTGGCGTACTTTTTGTGGACGGCCTGTTTGGTAATTCCCAGCGCCTCCGCAATCTCGGCATAGGTCCAACCTTGAGCCAGGGCCTGCTTTACTGCGTTGCGTTCGAATCGGGCCGTCAACCGCTTGAGCGCCACCACAGCTCCGAGCGCATTGCCGGGATCTTTTGTGGACGGCAGAGTGCTTTCATCAAGCATGCGTCAACTTTAGTTGACTTACCGCGGTAAGTCAACCGGAGTTGACATTTGTCAGGTGCGTTTCTGCAAGCAGCGACTAAAGCCAGCGCCCGCTACCAGACGCAAAGCGCCATTAGATCGGCATCGCCGTTGCAAACCAGCTCGCTCATTCTTTGGCCGAGCTGACCGCAGCAGCGATCGGGCCAATGGGCAGGAACATGGCGACGGGCTCGGGTCGATCGCCGAGGCCGCCACTGATCAGGTTGATTGGTTCGAAACCTAAGGATGAATAGAAGGTGACCGCATCCGGTTTCGCATCCACCACAACACCGATACAGCCAACGCGGTCCCGCATCTCCAGGGCGAGGCTAAGCATGGCGCGTAACAGAAGGCGTCCGATGCCGTGCCCCTGGAACCTTTCGTCCACGGCCAGTCGGGCTAGGCGTAGGACGGGAAGAGGGTATGCGGGGAGGCGTCGACGCAGGTTTTTCGCCAACTTTTCCGCGACCATCTCTCCGCTGGATACGGTGACGAAGCCGACGATCTGATCCCGTTGAACGGCGACATAGGTCGTTCCGATATGGTGCCGAAACTGATTCTGCCCAGCGTAGCGCTGGAAATAGCGATCGAGATCGATGTCTCCACTGCGAAACACGGTTCGGTCGTCCTGCGCTTCCAGTCTCCGGACGCGAACTTCGGGTTTCGCATCAGTCACGGAACAATGCTTTCAGAGCTCCAGTAGGCTGGTCTTCCCGAGTGATGCGCTCGGCGATTTCTGCCATCGCCTCATCGGTCAGCATCAGCCGGGAGGGAATCACCAAATCCTCTGGTATCTCACGCAATGCCTGTAGGTGGTGCTGCAGCGCCTCTTCGATCAGGTAGGCTTTCTTGATACCGCGGCGCTTCACATAGGCTTCAACCTCGGCCTTGGTTTCTGCCGAGATGTAGGCGGAAACTTGTGTGGTTGTAGACATGGCAGCTTATCCTCTACGCTTTTGTAGATTTATGTAGAGAATACTATAGGATCATGGGATAGCCAAGCCGCGGGCACGTCCCGGCTTCCGTTGGACACGATCTGGATACGGTGGCTCTTTAACCCATTAACCCATTGAATTAATAAGGAAACAGCGGATGTTCGAAGCTTACGTTATCCGCCGTTATCCGCCGTTATCTGCCTCGCTGCAAAGCGCTTTGCGCTGGTCTCCGGTGGGACGGGCTGACCGCCCGTACCGCTCGTCTTCACCTAGGTAGGCGATAGGCGATGACATGGTCTCCCCGCCGACCCTCGGCCGTCAGGCCCCCCAGCGTCAGCACGAGGTAAGCGTCGCCATTCCGCTCATAGACCATGGGCGTGGCCTGGGGGCCCGCCGGAAGCGCTTCGCTCCAGACAACGCCTCCATTGCGCAAATCGTAAGCGCGAAGCATACGGTCATATTGCGTGGCCAGAAAAACGAGGCCGCCCGATGTCACGACAGGCCCGCCATTCGCGAAGTATCCCCAACTCGCCGCGGGATGATCGTCGTCGATGCCGGGTCGCCGTCCGGCGGGCACTTCCCAGAGCGTCTCGGCTGTTGCGAGATCGATGGCGACAAGCGTCGACCAGGGGCCTTCCAGACAATGAAAGCCGCTTTCGCCATTGAACAATTCAAACCGCGCCATACCGTATGGCGTGCCGCTTTGAGCCGTGAATTCCGCTTCTACCCCGTTGAGCACCGCTTTCTTGCGGCGTTGGCGAAACTCGCGGCGGGGAATCAACTTTACCAGCGTCGGCAGGCGGTTCACGGCGACCACGGCCACGCTGCCGGCTTCATACGCAGCCATCGACCCCCAATTCACGCCTCCCGGATTTCCGGGAAACAGGACGGTCCCGTCCAGGCTGGGCGGCGTGAATATCCCCTCATAGCGAGCGCCCCCGAGCATCTCTTCGCATTTCGCGACATGGGCGTCATCGACCGCAAAAATCGGCGGCAGCGCTTTCCCGATTTCGTGAAGCCGTATCGCCGGGAAGCGCTGGGCGCTGGCCGCCGACTCGCCCGGCACATCGGAAACGGGAACTGGTCTTTCCTCGACGGGATGGATCGGTTCGCCGGTTTCCCTATGCAGGACGAAGACGAATCCCATCTTGGTCGCTTGCGCGACGACGGGCGTAGACACGCCGTCGATGTCGATGTCCGCCAGAAGCGGCTGTGAGGCCAGGTCATAGTCCCACAGGTCGTGACGAACGATCTGATAGGCCCAAACCAGCTCCCCTGTCCTTGCCTTCAATGCGACTAGCGAATTGGCGTGAAGATTGTCGCCGGGGCGCTTGCCTCCGAAAAAATCGGGCGATGGCGAACTCGTCGGCAAGAAAACGAGATCGCGCTCCGCATCGGCCGACATGACGCTCCAGACGTTCGCGGCGCCGGTTTGGCGATAGCTCTCGTCGGGCCAACTCTCCGCGCCGGGATCGCCCGCTTGTCTTGGCACCGGATTGAAAGACCAAAGCAACTCACCCGTCAACGCGTCGAAACCGCGAACGGTACCGTCTTCGAGCCGTGCGGCGCCGTTGTCGCCGATGGACGATCCAACGACGACAATGCCGTTCACGACGGTCGGCGGCGAAGTGATGGAGTATTCTCCGCGGCGCACCCGGCGTATTCCCGATGTGAGGTCCACTTCGCCGGCCTTGCCGAATTCCAGACAAGGCATTCCGGTGACGGCGTCTACCGCGATCAACCGCGCATCGAGCGTGCCGAGGAAAACGCGCGTATGACATGGCGTGTCGGTCGGACTGCTTGGCTTCTCATGCGCGGCCACCCCGCGAGATGTGAACATCTCGGAATACTCGATGGTGAAATCGACTTCGGGATCGAAGCGCCATAACTCCTTCCCCGTGACAGGGTCGAGAGCAATGACCCGGTTGAAGGGCGTGGTGAAGATCAGCCGGTCGGCAATGAGAATCGGCGTGCTCTTGAACGATGACGGATTCCC
Organism: Woeseiaceae bacterium; assembly: GCA_028279985.1. Lineage (GTDB taxonomy): Bacteria > Pseudomonadota > Gammaproteobacteria > Steroidobacterales > Woeseiaceae > UBA1847. The sequence goes on along the minus strand of JANQMR010000017.1, from coordinate 85,951 downwards.
GAAATACCCGGAGCCCTCTGTCGAGTCTCCGGTCCGAAACCGCCAGGCTTCCTCGAGCCTGCCCACTGTCTCGGGCGTGAGGCTAGGGACATCGGCGAACCGCGTGCCACCGAGGTCGCCGCCCCAATGGGGCCAGTCCTGAGCGGCGGCTTGGGATGGGGGCCAAGCTGCAAATAAGAAGAGCGCGGTCCAAGAGATCAGAGTTTTCAACTTCGAAGCCTTCCACCACCAACGATACGCGAAGCCGCCTCAAGCCAGCAAGCTCGGGCGGCTTTTCAGCCGTTCTGCGCCTTCTACCGGGCGAGTTACCCGCCGCGACTTGTGCAGAGCCGCCGCAGCGGCCGAACTGGCCGAATCTCCTCCAAAACGGGTGCGGCCCCGCCTGCGGTAAACCCCTATTGCGCCGACGATGTCCTGTAATACGGTGAGGGCTCAGCCAGGGGAGCTGTCATGCGCATTGTTCTGGTTCACCCGAACTACCATTCCGGCGGCGCCGAGATCGCCGGTAACTGGCCGCCGGCCTGGGTTGCCTACCTCGCCGGCGCGCTCAAGGGCGCGGGCTACGACGACATCCATTTCTTGGACGCGATGACCAATCACCTGTCCGACGAGGACCTGCGCGACCGTATCGCCGAACTCCGGCCGGACATCGTCGGTACCACCGCGATCACGCCGTCGATCTACACGGCCGAACGCGTGCTGGAGATCGCCCGCGAGGCGGCGCCGGGCGCGCTGCGTATCATCGGCGGCGTGCACGCGACCTTCATGTACAAACAGGTGTTGAGCGAGTCCGACGCGGTCGACGTCGTCGTTCGCGGAGAAGGCGAGGAGATCCTCGTCGAGTTCGTCAATACCGTCAGCCGGGGGCGATGGCCGGAAGACAGGCACCAGGTACGCGGACTCGCTTTTCGCGACGGTGAGCAAATCGTCGCGACGCCGTCGGCGCCGACGGTCAAGAACCTCGACGGCATTACGCCGGACTGGTCGCTGCTGGAATGGGAGAAATACATCTACGTGCCGCTCGGTGTGCGTGTCGCGATTCCGAACATGGCGCGCGGCTGTCCGTTCACCTGCTCGTTTTGTTCGCAGTGGAAGTTCTGGCGCGACTACCGGATACGCGATCCGATCAAGGTCGTCGACGAGATCGAGGCACTGGTCAACGATCACGACGTGGGCTTTTTCATTCTCGCCGACGAGGAACCCACGATTCATCGCAAGAAGTTCGTCGCTTTCTGCGAGGAGCTCATTGCCCGCGATCTGCCGGACCGGGTGAAATGGGGTATCAATACCCGGGTCACGGACATCCTGCGCGACGAGAAGCTGCTGCCGCTGTACCGCAAGGCAGGACTCGTGCACGTCTCCCTGGGCACCGAGGCCGCCACCCAATTGAAACTGGACCGGTTCAACAAGGAAACGCGGGTAGACGACAACCGCCGGGCAATCAAACTGCTGCGCGACGCCGATATCTTTGTCGAGGCGCAGTTCATTGTCGGGCTCGACAACGAAACGCCCGAAACCCTCGAACAAACCTACCGGATGGCCTGGGACTGGCAACCGGATCTCGCCAACTGGGCCATGTACACGCCCTGGCCGTTTACGCCGCTGTTCCAGGAACTGGGCGACAAGGTCGAGGTGTTCGACTTCTCGAAGTACAACTTCGTGACACCGATCATGAAGCCCGCCGCGATGGAGCGCGCCGAGCTGCTGGACCGGGTGATGAACAACTACCGTCGCTTCTATATGAAAAAGGCGTTGTTCCATTACCCCTGGCGGGGTACGGGTTTTCGCCGGCGTTACCTGCTGGGCTGCCTAAAAGCCTTCATGAAAGCGGGTTTCCAGCGGACCTTCTACGACCTGGGCAAGGTCGGCTACTGGGGACCGCAGTCGAAGAAAAAAGTCGATTTTCATTTCGACGAATCCAAGCGTCTCGCCAAGGCTCAACTCGAGGACTGGGAAGCCGCGGCCGATCGCGCAGAACGCCTGCGCGCCCAACGGCGAAACGGCGGCGGGGAAACGGTTGTCGTGCCGGTCGAAGCTATCAAGGCCTGCGGCGGCACGAACCGGCAGCTCGACGAGACCGAGGCGCAAGCAGGCGACAGGGTGCACTGAATGCGCGCGGGCGATACGGCTCGCATCGGACCCAACGCGATCCTGCAACTGGTGCCCGTTCTGGACGAGCGCGTCGGTACCGACGCGCGGCGGCGCCTGTTCCTGGACGCCGGTGTCGCCGAGCTGCCGGACGGCCGGGACATGATCGACGAGGCGCCGGTAGCGCGCCTGCACCAGGCGCTCCGGCGCGACTTGCCGGACATTGCCCCGGCCGTAGCGGCAAGCGCGGGCGCTGCGACCGGCGATTATGTGATCGCCAACCGTATTCCCGCTTTCGCCAGGACGGTGTTGAGGCTGTTGCCCGCCGGTCTGGCGGCTCGCGCCTTGTCGCGGGCGATTACCCGGCACGCCTGGACCTTTGCCGGCTCCGGTACATTCCGCGTGGCGTCGCTTAAGCCGCTGGTCTTCGAGATCGCCGGCAACCCGGTCGTGCGCGGGGAGTGCGCCGAGCGCCCGGTCTGCGACTGGCATGCGGCTGTTTTCGAGCGGCTGTTCCGTCGTCTGGTCGCCGACGACTACCGCGTGGTCGAAACGACCTGCGCCGCGGCGGCCGGTGCGGTTTGCCGTTTCGATGTGCACCGGAACCTTGCGAAAACCGTGTTACGGTAATCGCCTGTCGCAGCAACACTCGGGGAATGCCCGATGACGACGATCGCCGTGTTGACAACGATCGACGACTTGGAGCACGCGCAGGCGATGGCACGAGCGCTCGTCGAACGCAAACTGGCGGCCTGTGTGCAGATATCGACCGTCGAGAGCCTGTACCTGTGGCAGGGAGCGATGCAGAACGATCGGGAGTTCCGCGTAATGGCCAAAACGACCGCCGCGCGGTACGCCGACGTCGAGACGGCGATCCGGGAGCTCCATACCTACGACTTGCCGGCAATCTATGCATTCGAAACGGCGCAGGTCTTCGCGCCGTATGCCGAGTGGGTGGCCGATAACTCGTCCGGAGACGGGGGCTGATTCGATGTGCGCCGGAGCGTTGGGAGAACCGCGTTACCGTTTTGTGAACTGTCTGTCGAACACCGATTGACGACCGACGGAACGTCGAGGCAACCACGTTGCCGCAGGACGCCGTGTTCCGTATACTCATATGGTCCATCCGATGCAGTTTTCGGCTGCAATGAGGCGATGGGCAGCAAGATCGCGCTACAGGGTATAAGAACCACTAACCTGATTGGGGCGGACTCATGTCGGGCAATCAGCCTGTCGCCAATGGCGAGGCATCTCGTCGCGACGCCATACCGTTGCTGGTGGCGACGGCAGTCGCGATCGTGCTTGCGGTGTTCAAGGGTTGGGCCGATCCGTTCGGACTGGCCACGGACATGGAACGCCTGTCCGCCAACATTTTCAACACCATCAACTCGCCGCTCTACGGCAAGCAGTGGAGCGTCAATCTCGACGACGCGAATCACGGCACCCGTTACGGCCAGTCCAACATCGTCGTCCTGTTGATCGACGACGCGTTCTTGCGCCAGATTGAGAAGAAATGGCCGATCGATCTCCGCCACTACCGGCGCATGCTGCACAAGCTCGTCGGCGCGGGTGCCAAGGTGGTGTTCGTCGACATCTTTTTCGTAGCGAACAGACCGGGACGCGATAAGGAGATTGCATCCTTGTACGAGTACGCAGACGGTCTGGTGCAGGCATCGCGTTGCGGCGGCGAGCCCTGCGCGGAAACGAAGTCCGGCATGGGAACCGAGATTCTGTTTGCATCGACGCTTCAGCAGCCGGAATCCAAGCTGAAAATGGAGAAAGAGAACGGCGAGGAGGTCGTCGTATCGCCGCCGGCAACGGCGCTCGCACAGATTGACAGCAAGCCGACGGATTACGACCTTTGGCAGGCGCGCGGTGAGAAACGGTACGACACGGCGGCCTGGGCGATTTACAAGGCCTGGTGCCGTCGCACTCGCGAATGCGACACCGCTGCGCTCGACGAGCCGGAACCGGACTCGATGTACCTGCATTGGGGCTATGCGCCCAACCAGATCATGACCGAAGAACGGGCGTTCGGCGGCGACGTTTGCCAAAAACAGGCGGCCACGCTACTGCGCCGGATCGGGCAGAGCGTCGGCGTATTCGCAAGAAACATGTTTCGCGGCTTCAACGAAAAGGACCCGCCTGGTAACGACCCTGTCCGCGACAAGCCGGAAAACGGCCTGTGTCCGTATACATCGCAGATCAAGCTGCAACTGTTCAATCGTCTGACGGAGGGGGAGCTCAGGGAGCTGTTTGCCGACAATGTGGTGTTGATTGGCACGGACCTCGAATATTACCCGGATCATCAGTGGTCTCCCGTACACGGCCACCTTCCCGGCGTCTTCTGGCACGCGATGGCGGTCGACAACCTGATCGAGTTCGGGGACCGTTACGTGCGGGCCGAACCGGACGACGTCAATCGGTACCTCGAGGCCGCCAGTCTCACGTCACTGTTCGTCCTGCAGGCGCTCCTGACCTGGTTCGCGTTGCCGCGGGAAGCCCGCGCCGGTCACGGTACGGCCGCCGACGCCAGACTCGATCTGTTGCACGGCCTGATGATCATCTGCGTCATCTCGGCCATGGTGTTGTGGGTCGCCGGTGTAAAGCGCGGAGCGCCGGGCAACTGGGTCGGGTTGGCGATACTGCTGTTTTTCATCAACCAACGGCCGATCCTGGCGCTGCCCAGGGCCTGTTGGAAGGCACTGCCGACCGCCGTGATCGGGCCGCCGGCGCCGCGGTTCGCCATCGGCCCGGTCCTGTGGCTGGGGTATATCGTCCTGCTGCTGCTCGCGGCTTACGCGCTATTCACTGTCCCGCACGCCTTGTTGCTGGCGGGAGAACTGGATCACGAGACCATCAACTACACTTTCCTGGGAGTGTATGTGGCCATCATTGCTTTTTGCATCTGGAAAATAACACTAAGGAGACTGCGATGAGAACGATACTGGTAATTTCGAGCTTCATACTACTCGGCACGGCCTTCGCCGACGAGGAAACGGATAGTGGCGAGACTGAGCAAGCCACTTATATCACCGACATCACCGTTGCCAAGAAACTCTACGTCTACGACGACGACTTCCTGGAGTTGGGCGAACTGAAGAAGGCGGCTGTCGAGAAGAACTTCAAGCCGATCCCCGGAAAAGACAAGTCGGGTATTCGGATCCATCAAAAGGATGTCCAAGAGGGCCTGGTGCAGGTCTCGCTGGAACAGTATCCGGATCGAAGAGTCTGGCTCGAGACCATGGCGGTCACGATCTATCCTTCCCATCATCGCCTGGATTGCCCCGAAAACGCAGCAGGCCAGAAAATCACGCAAGGCCAGCAGACAGTCGCGACCCTGGCAATGACCATCGGGTTCGGCGAGCATTGCGAGAATGTCGATGCGTCTGCGGAAGATGTCGCTCAACAATAATCGCCCAACAACAATCGCTCAACGATAGTCGCTCAACGATAGTCGAAGAGGACCGACAAGATCCCGAGGAGCACAACGAGGAGCACGACAATGATGCCCCATCATACCGGACTATATACCAGACTACTGACCGTCGGCCTCGCGCTGACGGCCCACGCGACGCATGCCGCCGATTTGTATCTCGAGCACAAAGACGTTACCGGCAGCCGCTTTTTCACGGGTGAACCCGCCGCCGCCGAAGCGGCGCCGATCAGCAGCGCGCGCTGGATTGCGATGCACGAAGGCGACACCCGGGACCTCGCGATTCGGGATTTCGGTTTTGTCATCGAAAACGACCGGCTCAATGAGCTGGTCTACGGAATCGCCAATCGCCTGCTGGCGCAGTGGCCGGGTACCGTACCGCCGTTCGCCATCTTCGTACAAGGCGATCGGTCGCCGCTGGTTTACAGCGCCTGGACGGCGCACACGCGGGAGATCTTCATCAACTACGGCGTGTTTTTGCATGCGGAGTCCGTCGACGAACTGGCCGCCGTCATCGGTCACGAGCTCGCCCACATGCTGCTCGAGCACAGCAATGCGCTGAGTCTGAGGAAGAGCGTCGGGGAGACGCTCGACACGCTGAACAAGGCGCGCAATCTCTATGCCAAAGCGGAAGCCTTGCGCTTCGACAGCGACACTTTGGAAGTCTCGCTGGACTCGTCCGTCACGGCGGACCTGCAGAAATCGGCGACGCAGCGGATGATCGCCGATCTGCTATACGAGCGGCTGCACGCAACGCTCTTCAGCCGCGGCGCCGAACACCAGGCCGACCGGCTGGCGCTCGATCTGATGGTCGCCGCCGGCTATTCGCCCATGGGCCTCAAGATCAGCCTCGAACGCATGGCGCACTCCCATGACCTGGCGACCGAGGTGGCTGCCTATTTCGAGGAAAGCAGCAAAACGCTGTTACAGCAGACCCTGGCGATAATCGACCAGCAGCTAAGCCAGCAGGAACTCCGGCCCGAAGAGCTGGACGCGTTCCTCACCGATACGCGGGAAGCGTTGACGAAGTCCGCGGTCGAGTTCGGCACCAAAACCCTGATGAAGTACTCGGCGAAGTCGCACCCGGTCCCGGCCAAACGCGTGAAGAAGATCACCCAGTATCTGTATGACAACTACGATCGGTCGGTCCGGCGGCGGCAGCCCGACCAGGCCTCCGCGGCGCTGTTCAGGAGCGGCCACATCGCCGGCGTCATCAACAACTACAGCGCGGCCAATCAGGCGGTGGAGGCGATCGGCCAGGGTACTTTCGCCTCCGCGGACGCGTTGACGTCGGATGCCTTGAGCGCGCCGACGTACGACGACCCGTACATACGTTACACCGCGTTTCTCAACCGGCGTAGCCAGGGCGACGCGCATGCCGCCGTCGCCGAAATCGAGGAGATGCGGGCCGACGGGCTCGTGCCGATCCGGACGAGCGCGGAGCTCGCCGATTTTCTGGCGGACAACGGCCGAACCGAGTTCGTGAACCGGATGATGGGTCTCTATGAAGGGTACTTCGGCGACATCCACGACTACTACCCGCCAAAGATCAAGCTTTCCGCGGCAGCCGAAGACCAGGAGCGCGTCGAAGCGTTGGCGCTGGCCTGTTACGAGGTCGCGCCTCCGGATAGCACGCTGGCCATGAAGTGCGCGACCGCTTCCGGAGTCAGCCCGATGGCGGCGGAGTCGGCGCCGGAGGACCCCCTCGGCTTGCTGAAACCGGCAAATCAATTGAAGAACCTGTTTCAGAAGCCTTAAGACGGATAGGCGACCTGAAGGACAGGCAAGCTGACGGACAGGCGATCTGTTTTTGCCAACCGCGTCACGTTTCGAGCCAAGCACAGGCCAGGATCACGAACGCTGCCGCTATAATCCGTGGCACACGAGGCGCGGAGCTCAGCAGTGGCCAACATCGTCCAACCGAGCGTCACACTCGCGCTGACGCTGCTGCCTTTTCAGTTGAACGCGCTACCGCCGGATCCGCCTCCCGAGATCGAGCTCTACATCTCGGGATCGACCGCGCAGGACGAGTCGCTGGAAAACCTGATGCGGCTCAAAAGCGGCATCGCCGGCACGCCGAACATCTGTCAGGACGGCACGCTCGACATCTATCGCGGTCGGATAGACGGCACCCGAAAGCGGGTATTCTATTGTCTGACGGCCGACTCCATTCCCGGTGTCGATGCCGGCCGGCGCCTCGCCGTTCACAAATCCAGCGGCGGTTCGGGCGAGGGGGTAACGCCGGTCGCGGGCGAAGAGCCCGTCACGTTCATCGACCTCGGCGCCTTGCCGCGTGTCGAGTCGTGCCTGACCCCGTCCCGGGTGTTACATACCGGAGACCTCTCCGCCTACAGCAATCGCCGCGCTTGCGACGGCGGCGGCAAGACTGCCGTTCCCCAGGCCGGCATATCGGACATCGAGCCGGAGCTGGTCGGCGATGTCTCGGCGCCGCTCACGTCCCAGTCCCAGGCCCAACTGGTGTGGGGGCTGCCGGTCAGCAAGAATTTCCGTAACGCGCTGCAGGCCATTCAGGGACTGGTACCCGCATCGGTGCCGCACGACCATCCTTCGCGCGAAACGATGAGAAACATGCCTACGCTGACCCGCCCGCAGGTTGCGTCGATTTTCGCCGGCACGCTGTCGAGCTGGGATCAGCTCTACGATGAGGACGGCAGGCCGTTACACCGGTCTTCGCGGCTGGCGGCGACGGGGCCCGACAACCCCCACCTGGCGGGAACCGCCCCGGGCGCCTACCGCCCCGACCCCGATGCCGGGCAAGCCATTTACATCTGCCGGCGGATTGCGGGTTCCGGTACCCAGGCGTCCTACGAAATCCACTACCTGCGTCAGCGATGTGTCGCCGACGCGCCGTCGTTCATCGGGCCGGACGACGGCTCGGACATCGAGCGCGGCGGCGACGTCGAAAAACTCGTACGCCGGGAGCAACCCGCCGGACGGGTCTTCGCCGGGCTGGGAACGTCGGACGTTCGTGCCTGCCTGGACGCACATGACGAGTTCAACCGTTGGGCGATCGGTATCTTCTCCACCGAGAACATCGGCAACAACGCCAGTCGTGAGTTTCGTCATGTAAAAGTGGACGGTTACGCACCGACGCTGCTGAACGCGCACCACGGCCGTTGGGTGCACGTCTCGGAGCCGTCCATACAATGGCCGAGCAGCGACGACGACGAGCTCGGGCGAACCGAGGAAGGGCGGGTTTTGACCTTCATTGCGCGCAACATCGGTCTGCCGCGGGTCGTGCGCAGCCTGAACGCCAGCTTCGTGCACTCCTGGGGAGCCGGCGGTTACCTGGCCCTGCCGGGGCCTGAGTTTCCACCGCCGGAATTGCCGGTCACCGAGGAAACGCTGCAACGGGATCCGGTTGCCAGCCTGACCAAGTCCGACGACGGCCGGCCGCGCAACTGCAATGTTCCGTTGATCAGGACTTCGTCGTCGGTTGCCCGCTAGGTCGTCTGCCGAGACGTCTAGGGTGCCTCTGCTCCGGCAACAGACCGTAGCTCGCATATAGCCCGCTCCAGCTCGATGACGAGTTCCTCGAACAGCGCGGCGGTGCCGTCGAGCTGCCCGTCACGTCCGGCCGCCTCGAGTTTCTGGCTCAGCGTCGACACCCGCACGGCGCCGACGTTACCGCTGCTGGACTTGAGCGAATGCGCGGACTCGAGCAGCTCCCTGGCGTCGGCCTTCGCAACGGCCTCGCCGATACGTTCCCGCAAACAGTTCGACTGCTCGACATAGATGCCGACGATTTTCTGCAACAGATTTTCGCGGCCGGGTTTTTGCAGGCTTCGAATCTGGTCCAGTGCGCTGTCGTCGATTGCCGGTGTGGTCATGAATCTTCCCTCGCTGAACGCTCGTTATCCCGTCGATTCCGCTACCGGATCGGGCTCTGTTACGGCCATCGGGTTGCGCCGCAGAAACACCGTCATCTCGTCGGCCGGCATCGGTTTTGCAAAATAAAAACCCTGGATCTCGTCACAGTCGAGAAACTTCAGGTGCTGCAGTTGTTCGGCCGTTTCGACGCCTTCGGCAACCACCTTCATACTCAGGCTGTGCGCCAGCGCAATGATCGCGGAGCAGATCGTGCCGTCGTCACTCGTCGACGCAATCTCGGAGACGAACGAGCGATCGATTTTCAGCGCGTCGATCGGGAGCTTTCTCAGGTAGCTCAGCGACGAATAGCCGGTGCCGAAATCGTCGATCGCAATCGTGAAGCCGGCCTCCTTGAGCAGCGACATGGTTCTTATCGTATCCTCGACGTCGCGCATCAGCGTGCTTTCGGTCAACTCGAGCTCGAGACGACGGTTCTCGAGTCCGCGTGAAGCCAGGGTGTCGATGAACCGCCGGGCCATGTGCCGGTCGCAAAGCTGCGTCGCGGACAGATTGACGGCGATACGGACGTGGTCGAGCGGCCCGCGTTTCCACTCGACGAGTTGGTCGCAGGCCTGGCCCAGCACCCACTCGCCCAGCTCCGCGATCAAACCCGCTTCCTCCGCGATTGGTATGAACTTGGCCGGAGAGACCGGGCCTCGGGCCGAATGCGTCCAGCGTACCAGCGCCTCGACGCCGTTGACCCTGCGGGTTTCGAGCTCCAGCTTGGGCTGGTAGTGCAGCTCCAGGTCGCCGCTCTTGATGGCACGGCGCAGGGAATCCTCGAGGTCGAGTCTTTCCAGCGATCGTATCGACATCGTGCCGGAGAAGTTCCTGACCCGGTTGCGGCCCGAAGTCTTGGCGCCGTGCATTGCCATGTCGGCATTCTTGACCAGAGTGTCTATATCCTGGCCGTCCGACGGGTATGTCGCGATCCCGATGCTGGGCGTTATGACGAACTGCTGGCGGTTGTACGACATCGGTTCGCCGATCGTCGCGACCAGACGGCCGGCGACGGCTTCCGCCTCCTCACTCGATTGCAGATCGTGCAGTAATACGGTGAACTCGTCACCGCCCAGGCGTGCGACGTTCAATCTGGACTCGTCGCGGCCCGAGTGCGCCACGAGATCGTTCCGGCGAATGCCCGCCTCCAGGCGCTGGGCGATCGTCTTGAGCAGGGCATCGCCCGTGCTGTGCCCGAGCGAATCGTTGATGCGCTTGAAGTTGTCGAGGTCGATGTATAACACTGCGAACTCGGTGTCGTGCGCTTTCGCCCGTCTTATCGCGCGCGAGACTTCGACCATGAAGGACTGGCGGTTCGGCAGGCCCGTCAGGGAATCGAAGAAGGCGAGCCGCCGGATTTTCGCGTCGGCCCGTTTTTGCTCCGACACGTCGCGCACGATGATCAGAACCCGTTGCTTCGTATACGGCACCATCCGCGTTTCGAAATAATGCTCTTCTTTCCCTTTGGGAGAGTGGTGTTCGCTATGCTGCGTGAGCCCCGTGCGTATTGCGATGGCTATCTGCCGTTGCCACAGGTTCGCCAAGGACTTGGGGATTCCGTCGAAAATCGATTGCTTGTCCGCGATCCGATTGTCAATTCGATTGTCAATTCGATTGTCAAGTCGATTGTCAAGTCGATGGTCGATCCGGCGGTCAGTCCGGTCGTCGATCCGGTCGTCCATGAGGCGACTACCCTCGCTGCCGAGATGGCGGGAGACGATCTCGCCGTCTGCGTTCACGACGAACAGGGCATCGGGGATCGCCTGAACGAATGCGCGGTTTTTTTGCTCGCTTTCCCGCAGGCCGCGGCTGACTTGACTGCCGCGCATGACGTATCGCACCCGGTGCCCCAGCAGCGCCCAGTTGACGGGCTTTGCAATGAAGTCCGTGGCGCCGGAATCATAAGCGGACTGAATCGACCGATCGTCTTCGCGGCCGGTCAACATGACGATCGGTACGTCGACGAAATCCGGGTTCCGGCGCAGCGTGGAGCAGACCTTGAAACCGTCGATGCCTGGCAACTCGACGTCGAGCAGAATCAGATCGGGCTGCCACTCCCTGCACATCCTCAACGCCGACTCCCCGTCGGCCGCATCGGAAATCCGGCAACCGATCTGCTCCAGGGCCGCCCGCGCCAGCGTGCGCATCGTCGAATCGTCATCGACGACCAGCACATCCGGCATTTTCGGCCGCTCGGACATCAGGCGGTTTTCGCAAGCTGCCGGGACGACCAACGTTCGAGCATGTCTTTGAGCCGGTCCCGTGTGAAGGGTTTGCTCAGATAGTCGTCCATGCCGGCGGCGAGACAGCGCTCGCGGTCCTCGGGCATCGCATTGGCCGTCAGCGCTACGATGACCTGGCTGCTACTGCCTGCCGCCGCCTCGGCTTCTCGAATTGCCGCGGTGGCCTGGTAACCGTCGAGTACCGGCATCTGACAATCCATCAGTACGACATCGAATTGACCGCTGTCGAGTTTTTCGAGCGCCTTGCCGCCGTCTTCGGCAAGCGTGGTCACGCAGCCCAGCGAATCCAGCATGCCGCTCGCCACTTCCCGGTTGACCGGATTGTCCTCCACCAACAACACCCGCAGGCCTGCGACCGAATCGATTTTAGGGAAGGTCTCCAAGCTGCGATTCGGCTGCGCCGCTGTCGAAGGCAGCAACAGATGCAACATGCAATCCCTGAGCCGCGCCTGCCGCACCGGCTTGGTGATGTAGGCGTCGATACCCGCGCCGCCGGTTTCGTCGATGATCTGCTGCGCGCTGGCCGAGCTCAGCAGTACCATGGGAAGCTCGCTGAAGGTCTCGATATCGCGGATTTGCTGCGCAAGCATGATGCCGTCGACCACCGGCATGTGCCAATCCAGCAGCGCCATGTCGTAGCCCGTACCGGCCTCGGCCGCTCGCAGCAGTTCGCGTAATGCCGGCTCCGCGCCGTCGACGGCTATCGCCGGCATCCGCCAGTTTTCGAGCTGTGCCAGAAGAACCTCGCGGTTGGTGGCATTGTCGTCGACGACGAGCACACGATGTCCCGCCAAGGCTTCGACCCGCCGGGTCATGCCCTCTTCGGTCACGCGGACGAACGGCACGTCGAACCAGAAGCGGGAACCCTGGCCCGGCGTGCTTTGCACATGGACCGAGCCGTTCATCAGCGTGACGAGCTCCCTGCAGATTGCGAGTCCCAGGCCGGTGCCGCCGAAACGGCGGGTGGTGCTGCCGTCTTCCTGTGAGAACGACTCGAAAATGGCGTCCAGATTCTCCGGCCGTATGCCGATGCCGGAGTCCCGGATCTCGAACCTGAGTGTCGATTCTTCGTCGTTCTCGCCGATCATCGAAGCTTTCACCGAGATTTCGCCGTGTTCGGTGAACTTGATCGCGTTGCCGATCAGGTTCATCAGCACCTGGCGTAGCCGAATCCCGTCGCCGAGAATCTTGAGGTCCGCCTCCGGCGCGACGGCGCAAACCAGCTCCACACCTTTGTCGTGCGCACGGCCGGCGAACAACTCGGTCGTCTCCTCGACGATGTCCCGGGCAGAGATCTCGGTGATGTCCAGCCGTAACCGGCCGGCTTCGATCTTGGAGAAGTCGAGGATGTCGTTGATGATCGCCAGCAAGGTCTCCGCCGACTGGTCGATCGCGTCGACATATCGTTGTTGGTCGGCATTCAGCGGCGAGCGCGCAAGCAATTCGGCCATGCCGATGACCCCGTTCATCGGCGTGCGGATCTCATGGCTCATACGCGCGAGGAAATCGCTTTTGGCCTGATTCGCCGCCTCGGCCGATTCTTTCGCCTCGGTGCTTTCACGCACGGCGCTTTTCAGTTCCTCGTTGGCCCTGGCAAGACTGCGCGAGCGTTCCGCGAGCCGGGCCTGGTTTTCCGCCAGTTTTTGATCGCGTTCATTGATCTGGCCCAACATGTCGTTGAACCCGGACAGCAGCGTGCCGATCTCGTCGTTACCAGCCGGCGATGCGCGCAGCGAATAGTCGCCTTGTTCGCTGACCTTGCGGGTCAGATCGACGAGCTCCAGTATCGGCGCCGACACCATGCGCAAATGACGCAGGGAGAACAGCAGCGCAACCAACACCGCGACCAGGACGAAGACGGTAGCCATCGCGCCGCCTTGTGTCAGGCGCGTGTACAGTTGTTCCAGACTGGCGCGGATGTGCACGAATCCGATCAGCTCGTCTTCGTAAACGACCGGTGCGATCAGGTCCAGGTACCGGAACCCGTCGAACCGCTGCTCCGTCAGCTTGGAGTCGACCGCCGCCTGTAACAGCGCCGGATCGACCCCGGCGTCGAGTTCGGTTCCGCCGTATCCGCTGCGGTGGTAGTGCGCGAGTTGACTGCCGTTTTCGTCGTAGAGATGGGCCCGCAGGAAAGTGGGCTCGTTTTCGAGCGCGGACAGGGCCTGACGGCCCAGCACTTCGTCCTCGAAGGTCAGGGCCGCGACGTTGTTGCTGCCGATCGCCAACGCAACGGTTTCCATGTGCTCGGAGAAATCGCCACGGTAGGAGATGGTCTGCATGACGGCGTTGGCGAGCGACGACAACAACAAGGCGATGCTCGCGGCGCCGACGGTGATCAACAGGAGTTTTTTCGTCAGTGACAGATTCGCAAACAGCGTCATGCAACGCACCCCATGTCTTGTAACAATTTTTTAACAAAACAAGCAGTTATCTGGTCAAGGCACGTTAGCAACGCGATCGGGCGGCAGCCATGAACCAGGTCCGGTTTTGGGCCCATGGACAAGGCCGGTCGGGACGGCCGGGACTATCGGCCACGATTATCGGCCGGATTCGGAGTCTCGGGTGATATTGGGCGACCGTCCGGTCCGGGACAGTCGAGGGCGTTCAGGCCGAGTAAGGTTTACGCCGGTCGATCTGCTCGCGATCGTGGCCGCTTTCAACAGGAATCGTCACGTGTTCGGATCGGCCGCTCACGGCCCGCGGCCTGCCTTCGCGGAATTCTCGCCGGTGACGCAAGCGTCCGGAAGTGGTAGCAGCGCCGATACCGTCAAGTTGACGGCGTTAGCTTGAGCAAGCGTCCACCCGACCGGTCTTCCAGCACCCAGATCGCGCCGTCCGGGCCCTGCTCGACGGCGCGGATGCGCCGGCCCATGTCGTAACGCGCGGCCTCGCGGGCTTCCTCGCCGTCGAACTCGATGCGGACCAGCGCCTCGGACGACAATCCGGCGATGAAGCCGTCACCCCGCCAGCCGCTGAACAGTTCGCCCGAGTAAATCAGCAGGTCGCCCGGCGAAATGACCGGCGTCCACCAGATCTTAGGCGCCTCGAACTCCGGCCGGGTATCGTGATCCGGCATGTTCCGGCCGTTGTAGTGATCGCCGTTGGATACGGTCGGATATCCGTAGTTGGCACCGCGCAGCACCCGGTTGAGCTCGTCACCGCCCTTGGGTCCCATCTCGACGTTCCAGAGCTGCCCGTCCGTGTCGAAAGCGATGCCCAGCGGGTTGCGATGGCCTAGAGACCAGATTTCCGCCGTCACGCCGCCCCGGTCGGCAAACGGGTTGCCCTCGGCGGCCGAACCGTCGTCGTTGAGCCTCAGTATCTTGCCCATGTTGCTCTGCATGTCCTGCGACGGGTCGAATTTCTGTCGCTCGCCGGACGACACCCACAGGTAACCCGATGCATCGAACAGCAGCCGGTGGGCATAATGACCACGCCCGGTGACCTTGGGAAACTGCCGCCAGATCACCTCGACATCGTCCAGCCTGCCGCCGGTTTCGTCGAGCTCGAGCCTGCCCCTGGCGACTGCCGCGCCGCGGGTATTGTCGTCCCCGGCTTCGGCGTAGCTCAGGTAAATCAGCCCGTTGTCGCCAAAATCCGGATGCAGCGCAACGTCGCCGAAGCCGCCCTGGCCACCGTAGTCGACGTCGGGTACGCCGTCGATAGGCGCGGATTTTTCACCCTGCCGGCTCACGAGCAGCAGTCGGCCGCCTTTTTCCGTCACCAGCAGGCGGCCGTCCGGTAGAAAGGCCAGCGCCCAGGGCTCGTCGAATCGTGCGATGTCCGTCACTTCGAAAGGTTGCTCGTCTCTTGCGCTGGCGCAGGCCGTGAAGGTCAGCAGCAACAAGGCCGAAAGCAGTGCGGCGGCGGGAGTTCTTGCCATGTCGTTCCCCGACAGGTTTGGGTGGCGGCTCGGTTTCATCATATGTTCGTCAGGACAATATGTTCGTCAGGACAGTTCGTCACGAGTTCCCTTGACGAGTTCCCTTGGCATCGTGTCTGTACTCTGGTGCCGATCCTGCCCGAGCGAAGCCCAAAGGACAAGAACGATGCGCCTCGGCGCCGTTTCCATTCGCCTGCCTCTTGCTCGTCCTTATTCGTCCATGATCCGCCACGACCGCCCGCGAGTCCAGCGGCACGCCTCAGGGTACGTAAGGGCACGTACACGGTACGGCCATGTACATGGCGTAGCTGTCCCACTATCATTCGGGGCCTTCCGGACATCAAACACCGTCATGCCAGGACGCTATTTCGAGGAATTCTCGGTTGGACAGGTCTTCGACCATCCGATCCGCCGCACGATCACCGAAACCGATAACATCCTGTTCACGACCATGACCCACAACCCGGCGGCGCTGCACCTGGACGCCGAGGCGATGAAAGACACCGAGTTCGGCCGGCCGCTGGTCAACAGTTGCCTGACCCTGGGCCTGATGGTCGGGATCTCGGTGAACGACACGACACACGGCACCACCGTCGCGAACCTGGGGTGGGACGAGGTGCGTTTTCCGAAACCGCTGTTTCCCGGCGACACGATAAGGATACAAAGCGAAGTCCTGGAGTTGCGTGAAAGCCGGTCGCGGCCGGACAACGGGATCGTCGTATTCGCGCATCGCGCGTTCAATCAGGACGACGAGCTGGTAGGCAGTTGCCGGCGATCCGCGCTGATGCTCAAGAAGCCCGACACTAGATGATTCGCAGTTATCTTTTCGTACCCGCCGACAGCGAGCGCAAGATGGAGAAAGCGCTCTCCGCCGGCGCCGACGCGTTGATCCTCGATCTCGAGGACGCGGTGACCCCCGAGCGCCGCGATGCGGCGCGCTCGCTCGCGCAGCAATACCTGGCAGGCAAGGACGACGTCTGGGTCCGCATCAATCCCATAGACGGCAACGACGCGGCCGAAGACCTGGATGCCGTCATGCCTGCAAAACCCGCCGGCATCGTCTTGCCCAAGCCGCGAAGCGCGGACGATGCCGCGGCGCTGGCCGACAGGCTCGACGCCCTGGAGGAGCGCCACGCCATCGCTCCCGGCAGCACCCGAATATTGGCGCTTTGTACCGAAAGGCCCGGCGCGCTGTTTGCGCTCGAAGGCTTCGCGACGGCGACGCCACGCCTCTCCGCATTGTCCTGGGGCGCCGAGGACCTCGCTGCTGCCGTCGGCGCGAGCCGCAATCGCGATGCCGACGGCAACTGGCTGCCGGTTTACGAGTTGGCGCGTTCGCTGTGCCTGATCGCGGCTGCCGCGGCCGGCGTCTCGGCCGTCGACACCGTGTTTACCGATTTTCGCGATCTCGACGGTCTGTCGGCGTACGCGGCAAATGCCCGCCGCGACGGTTTCTCGGGCATGCTTGCGATACACCCGGCGCAGGTTGCGGTCATCAACGCCGCTTTCGTGCCGGCAGCCGAGGAAATTGCCAGAGCGCGACGGATCGTCACGGCCTTCGCCGAACATCCGGGCGAGGGTGCGCTCGGGCTGGATGGTGAGATGCTCGACCGCCCGCATCTCATACAGGCAAGGCGCACGTTGGCGCTGGCGGAGAAGCTCGAACGGGACCAAAACGAGGCTGAGTGAATGATGAGTGACATCTACCCGGTAGACGATGCAAGTAAGGCCAGAGCGCGGCTCACCGAGTCCGACTACGAGCGGCTCTACCGGCAGTCGATCGACGACAATGAAGGGTTCTGGGCCGAGCAGGCCCGGCGCATCGACTGGATCGAGCCGTTTACCGAAGTCAAGGACGTTTCTTTTTCCAAACAGGATTTGCACATCCGTTGGTTCTACGACGGTACCCTGAATGCCTGTTACAACTGTGTCGATCGGCATCTCGCCGCCAAAGGCGACGACGTTGCGATCATCTGGGAGGGGGACGATCCGTCGCGGGATCTGAAAATCACCTATCGGGATCTGCACGCGCGTGTCTGCCGCTTCGCCAACGCGCTCAAGGCGCTGGGTGCAAAAAAGGGCGATCGAGTAACGATCTACATGCCGATGATCCCGGAGGCGGCCGTGGCCATGCTCGCCTGCGCCCGTATCGGCGCGGTTCATTCGGTGGTTTTCGGCGGCTTCTCACCGGAGGCGCTGGCGGGCCGCATACACGATTGCGAGTCGAGTATCGTCGTTACCGCGGACGAGGGCCTGCGCGGCGGCAAGACGATTCCGCTGAAAGCGAACGTCGACGCGGCCGCTTCGAATCCGGCCGTGACCTCGCTCGAACGGGTGCTCGTGGTCAGGAACACCGGCGGCGACGTCGCTTGGGTCGAGGGCCGCGATGCCTGGCTGCACGAACTCGAAGAGACCGTCGATGACGATTGTCCCTGCGAGGAGATGGGGGCCGAAGATCCGCTGTTCATCCTGTATACCTCCGGTTCCACCGGCAAGCCGAAAGGCGTGTTGCATACGACCGGCGGTTACCTGGTCTATGCGTCGATGACCCACGAGTACGTGTTCGACTACCATCCGGGTGACGTCTACTGGTGCACCGCCGATGTCGGCTGGGTGACCGGCCACAGTTACATCGTCTACGGGCCGCTTGCGAACGGCGCGATCACGCTGATGTTCGAAGGGGTGCCGAACTACCCCAGCTCGTCGCGTTTCTGGGAAGTCTGCGACAAACACCAGGTCAACATCTGTTATACGGCGCCAACGGCGATCCGGGCGCTGATGCGAGAGGGCGACGAACCGGTCAAACGGACGTCCCGGCGCTCGCTCAGGCTACTGGGTAGTGTCGGCGAGCCGATCAACCCGGAGGCCTGGGAATGGTACTACCGGGTGGTCGGCGACAGCCGTTGCCCGATCGTCGACACCTGGTGGCAGACCGAAACCGGCGGCATCATGATCAGCCCGCTACCGGGCGCCACGGCGCTGAAGCCCGGTTCGGCAACCCGGCCCCTGTTCGGTGTCCGGCCCGCCCTGCTGGACAACGACGGCAAGACGCTCGAGGGCGTCGCGGAAGGCAATCTCGTCATTACCGATAGCTGGCCCGGGCAGATGCGGACCGTGTACGGGGATCATGCGCGTTTTGTCGCGACCTACTTCTCGACCTTCGACGGCTGCTACACGACCGGCGACGGCGCACGCCGTGACGAGGACGGTTACTACTGGATCACCGGACGCACCGACGACGTGCTCAACGTGTCGGGACACCGGATGGGTACCGCCGAGATTGAAAGCGCGCTGGTGGCACACCCCGACGTCGCCGAGGCGGCCGTCGTCGGATATCCGCACGACGTCAAGGGGCAGGGCATTTACGCCTACGTTACGCTGATGGAGGGCGTCGACTACGACGACGAACTCAGGGAAGCGCTGAAACAGTGGGTCCGGAAGGAAATCGGTCCGATCGCCAAACCCGACCTGATCCAGTGGGCGCCGGGACTGCCGAAGACGCGGTCCGGCAAGATCATGCGCCGCATTCTGCGTAAGGTGGCGGCCGACGACTACGCCCAGTTGGGAGATACGTCCACCTTGGCCGATCCGGGTGTGGTCGAGGAGCTGATCGCGCACCGGCAGAACCGGGCGGCCTCGTAACGAGGAGAAAAAATCAGCCTTTGACGGCCTCCCCCGGGTCGGGCAATGCGGCAATCTCTTCCTCGAGCGTCGGTTCGTAAACCGGGTCCTCGGAGAGAGAGCGATCGCCGGCGAGCGCGCGATACGTCGCGGTGGTATGCGTCTCATGCCCACTGTCCGGCGTCGCCGTTTGCGGGTTGCGATCGAGCTTTTGTGTATCCGACATCGGCGTCGTCCGGTCCGGACGGACCGTGACGCCGGCTGCGCGATCGTAGACTCTGACGAACTCTTCCGCGGAAACCTTTGGAAACCGCTCGTCGCTCTTCTCGGTGAGGGCCGGATACAGCTCCCGGTAGAGCTGCCAGCACTTGGCGTCGTGCAGTACTTTCAGGAGCGGTTTGCGGTCCATGCTTTGGTCGAAGCTCTCGGCCAGCTCATCCGGATCGAAACGCTCGGCGAAGTCCACGAAAGCGGCGGTCATCGCTTCCACCAGCGCGTCCTGATGCGTGAGCAGATCGCGGCAGATCTCGCGCACCGAATCCCGGGGGGCCAGGTAGTCTCCCTGGCCGCCGACCAGCAGTTGCCAGATCGAGTCCTTGGTGTTCAACGACAGTTTCAGCGCGTTGTTGTACTGCGGCAGAATCGCGGTCTTGTCGAGTTGGAACGCGCTCTTGAAATTCGCGCGGTTCGCCAGCAGCTCGTGCGTGCCGTCGACGTACTCCCGTAGCACTTCGCCCGCATTACGCATCGCCTGCGCCATGTCTATCGATGGATGCAGGTCTTCGCGATCGACGCCCAGGCCCGCGAAGAAATGGGCGAGCAGGTCGAGTTCCGCGGGCGCGTCCGAATCCGCATCCTCGACACGCTGCGGCTCCGGCGGTTCGGATCGGGCCTCGGCCTTGGTTTTGGCCTTGGGTCGGGGTTCGGGTTCCAGCACGATATCCACCTCGGTGCTCGTTTCGTCACCCGGAAACGCCCTGCTTCCGCTGCCGAACACGACCGACTGAAAGGCGTCGTCGCCGGTAATCTCTTCCTCGTCAAGCAATGCAATACCGGTTCTGAGCGTGACCTCGGGGACGAATTGCTCGATGTGGTCGGGCGCGACGCTCGGTTTCGGCGGCTCGGGCAGCTCCAGGTCCTCGCCCTCGTCGATCCCGACGGCGATTTCGAAACCGCCCAGGCGCAGTCGGTCCCCGTTGAACAGCCGGCGCGGGTTGCCGCGGCCTATCGGTTCGACCTCGTCGTTGACATAGACGCCGTTGGTGCTCAAGTCGGCCAGATAATAGACGCCGCCCTTGCAGTCTATCGTTGCGTGTTTGCTCGATATATAGCGATCCGGGTCCGGGAGTATCCAGTCGTTCTGCAGCGCCCGGCCAATCGTGCCGCCGTTCTCGTCGAACACACGGACGGCATCGTCGCCGACCAGGTCCTTGTGTTTGCTGACGATTTCCAGTTGCAGCGGCATCCTCGCGCCTCATACCATCGCAGCCGGGACGGCGATACACCGCCCGGTCGGGGGCACCACGGCAAGTTTGCAAGCTGTGCGCCCGGAGCACTGCCGAGCGGTTCACATAATCGACGTCTCGCGATGCCGGCCGGACGTCGGCCGGCGCTTTCTGGACCATATGTGACCAAAATGAATTCGGCCGCGGGGGCATTCCCCCAACCGGCAATTTCGCTACACTCCTAGGACCTGTCGGCACACTGGCGTAGTGTCGACAGGCCCGAACATCGTGCCGCAGGTACCGGCCTCGACGACGCTCGCAAACGGGCGGAACAGGTGATGAGCAAAAAGCAGACTCTCTACAAAGTGGTTTTCATGAATCAGGGCAAGGTCTACGAGCTCTATGCGTGCAGCGTCACCAACGGCGACCTGTTCGGATTCGTCGAGATCGAGGCGCTGGTCTTCGGCGAGCGCTCGAGCGTCGTCGTCGATCCCGGCGAGGAAAAAATCAAGTCCGAGTTCGCAAACGTCAAGCGGAGTTTTCTGCCGATGCACTCGATCCTGCGTATCGACGAGGTCGACAAGCAGGGGGCGAGCAAGATCTCCAAGCTCGAGGGCGGCAATGTCGCACAGTTTCCGATGCCCCTGTATACACCGAAGGACGGCGGGACCGATTGAGGCGGCCGGCCGTTCTTCTTGCGACAGCGCGGTGCTCACCGGGGTAGTTCCCGGACCGAGACGGGTTTCGGACCGGATTGCGGACGGGTCCAAAAGACGGGTTCGAGAATCGCTCCAACGACCGCCCGATGTTCTGTATCATCGCCGTCTTTCCAGGGCTCCCCGAATCGAAGCGAAGGCCGCCAAGCTTGTCGAATCCAGCCGTTGATACGCCGGACGAAACCACCATCGGCATGCTGGAACTGCCCGGACAGCCCGCGCATTCGGATTTTCGCCTGCAGAAGCTGGCCCGACGCCTGCAGGCGCAGGACCAGCGGGTCGGCAAAGTCGAGTCGCGTTACACGTATTTCGTGCACCTGAACGCACCGCTGTCGAAACCGCAGCGATCGCGGCTGGAAGCGCTGCTGTTGTCGGGTGAACGCCCCGGCGAGCTCACGAGGAACAGCCGCAAGCGCTACGTCGTCCCGCGAATCGGCACGATCTCGCCGTGGTCGAGCAAAGCCACCGACATCGCACATGCCTGCGACATCGACGCCGTGTCGAGAGTCGAGCGCGGTATCTGTTACGGTCTTTCGCTCGAAGGCGAACCGGGTGACGACGACCTGTCCGCCGTGACGGCGCTGCTCTACGATCCGATGACCGAAAGCCTGCTCGCCGAAGCCAATGCCGCCGCGGCGCTGTTCGAGGAACACCCGCCGTCGGCCCTGGGTATCGTGCCGCTAGTGGCGGAGGGGCGAACCGCTCTCGTTTCCGCCAACGCCGAGCTCGGCCTCGCCTTGTCCGAGGAGGAAATCGACTACCTGCTTCGAAGCTTCGGGGAGCTGGGCCGCGACCCGACCGACGCGGAGCTGATGATGTTCGCGCAGGCCAATTCCGAGCACTGTCGTCACAAGATATTCAACGCCGACTGGGTCATCGACGGCAGGGCAAGGAAAGAACGCCTGTTCGGCATGATCCGCGAGACCACGGAGGCAAGCCCGGACGGCGTGATCTCGGCTTACTCCGACAACGCGGCCGTCATCGAAGGTCCCGAAGGTCTGCGCTTGTTCCCGGCCGGCGACGGCCGCGAGTTCGCTTACGTCAGGGAGCCGATTCACATCCTGATGAAGGTCGAGACCCATAATCACCCGACGGCAATCTCGCCGTTTGCCGGCGCCGCGACCGGCGCCGGCGGTGAGATCCGCGACGAAGGGGCGACCGGGCTGGGCGCGAAACCCAAGGCCGGGCTCACCGGCTTTTCCGTATCGCACCTGCGCATCCCGGGGTTTGCGCAACCCTGGGAGACCGATTTTCCGCATCCGCGCCGCATGGCGACACCGCTCGAGATCATGATCGAGGGCCCGATCGGCGCGGCGGCGTTCAACAACGAGTTCGGACGGCCGAATCTCTGCGGTTACTTCAGGACGTTCGAATCGGCGCTGTCCGGCTTGCCCGAGCGGGAGATTCGCGGGTACCACAAACCGATCATGATCGCCGGCGGCGTCGGCAACGTCAGGCCCGCCCATGCACTCAAGATCGACGTTCCCGCCGGCGCCCGCGTTGTCACGATCGGCGGTCCGGCGATGCTGATCGGACTCGGCGGCGGTGCGGCGTCGAGCCTCGCGAGCGGTACGTCCAGCGAGGAACTGGATTTTGCCTCGGTGCAGCGCGGCAACCCGGAGATGCAGCGTCGCGCGCAGGAGGTCATCGACCGTTGCTGGGCGATGGACGGACAGAACCCGATTCTGCTGATCCACGACGTAGGCGCCGGCGGCTTGTCGAACGCGGTGCCCGAAGCCGTCGATCATAGCGGGCACGGTGCCCGCATCGAGCTCAGGGATGTGGCCAATGCCGAGCCGGGCCTGTCGCCGCTGGCGATCTGGTGCAACGAGGCGCAGGAGCGTTACGTATTGATCGTCGCCGCCGAGCGTATCGACGAATTTGCGTCCTTGTGCGAGCGTGAACGATGTCCGTATTCGGTCATCGGGACGCTGACCGCGGACGGCCGGCTGGTGGTTGAGGATCGCCAACTCGAGCAGCGTGTCGTGGACATGCCGATGCAGATGTTGCTCGGCAACCCGCCGAAAATGACACGCGAGGTCGAGCACGTCGAGCGTGCGGATCCGGGTCTCGACTTGGCGGGGATCGAGCTCGAAGAAGCGCTGATGCGCGTCGTCCGGTTTCCCACGGTTGCCGACAAGTCCTTCCTGATCCACATCGGGGACCGGACCGTGGGCGGGCTTTGTGTCCGCGACCAGCTCGTCGGTCCCTGGCAGGTTCCGGTCAGCGACGTAGCGATCACCGCGTCGGGTTTCGAGAGCACGACCGGCGAGGCCATGGCCATGGGCGAGCGCACACCGCTCGCGGCCCTGGACGCTCCGGCTTCGGGACGCATGGCGGTTGCCGAGGCGCTCACCAACATCGCCGCCGCGCCGATCGACGACATCGGCCGGGTTCGCCTGTCCGCGAACTGGATGGCGGCTGCCGGACATCCCGGCGAAGACGCCAGACTGTTCGACACGGTCGAGGCCGTGTCGGTGGAGCTGTGCCGACGACTCGGCATATCCATTCCGGTCGGCAAGGACTCGCTGTCGATGCGTGCACGCTGGCAGGAAGGGCAAGACGAATATCAGGTCGTGTCTCCGGTGTCCCTGATCGTGTCGGCGTTCGCGCCGGTGAGTGACGTGCGCAAACATCTGACGCCGGAGCTTCAGCGTATCGAGGAGCCGAGTTATCTGCTGCTCTTCGATCTCGGCGCCGGGCGCAACCGCATGGGCGGCTCCTGTCTGCAACAGGTTTACGGGCGACTGGGCGGTGACACGCCCGATATCGACGACCCGGAGGCGCTGCGTCATTTTTTTGCGGCAATCCAGGAACTGGGATCGCGCGGGCTGTTACTCGCCTATCACGATCGCAGCGACGGGGGATTGATCGTCACCGTTGCCGAGATGATGTTTGCCAGCCGGCTGGGGGCGACACTGACCCTGGAGGGCTCCGATCGTCAGATCCTGAGCCAACTGTTCAGCGAAGAGGCCGGTGCCGTCGTACAGGTCGCCAAGAGCAAGTTGGCCCAGATACAGATGGTGCTCGACCGCAATGGCATCGAAGCGGCGGCCGTCGGCCGTGTCGAGCCGGAGCCGGTCCTGACGGTGCTTCGCGAGAACGCGGTCCTGCTGCGGCGGGAACGCGGCGGGCTGCAGCGCGCCTGGTCGGAGACGAGTTACCGGATACAGGCCCTAAGGGACAATCCGGCCACGGCCCGTGAAGCGTTCGACCGAATACTCGACGACGACGATCCGGGGCTGAACGCTAAGCTCAGCTTCGATCCAAACGAGGATATCGCGCGTCCGTACCGGGCAACGACCGGCCCCAGGGTCGCCGTGCTGCGGGAGCAGGGGGTCAACAGCCAGTACGAGATGGCGGCCGTCCTGATACGTGCCGGATTCACCGCCGTGGACGTGCACATGAGCGATCTGCTGTCGGGACGTGACAGCCTGGACAACTACCAGGGACTGGTGGCCTGCGGCGGCTTTTCCTTCGGCGACGTGCTCGGCGCCGGCGGCGGCTGGGCCAAATCGATCCTGTATCACTCAAGGACGCGCGACGATTTCAGCGCCTTCTTCGACCGCGACGATACGTTTGCGCTCGGCGTCTGCAACGGCTGTCAGATGTTGTCACAGCTACGCGAGCTGATCCCGGGCGCAAAGGACTGGCCGCGTTTCCTGCGCAACCGGTCCGAGCAGTTCGAGGCGCGGCTGAGTCTCGTCGAGGTGCTGGAAAGCCCGTCGCTGTTTTTCGCCGGCATGGCCGGCTCGCGTCTGCCGATTGCGACGTCGCATGGTGAAGGGCGGGTCGAATTCGACTCCGACGCGGCGCAATATGCGTCTTCGCATACGATTGCCGTCCGGTATGTCGACAACTACGGCAATGTCGCCGACACCTATCCGGCTAATCCCAACGGTTCGCGGGACGGCATCTGCGGTCTGTCGAACGAGGACGGCCGCGTCACGATCATGATGCCGCACCCGGAACGTGTTGCAATGACCCGCCAGCATTCCTGGCATCCGCGGGAGTGGGGTGAAGACGGGCCGTGGATGCGGATGTTTCGTAACGCGCGGGTGGCGGTCGGGTAGCGTTTGCTCGAATGGGCATCGTGGCCGGGGTGGGTCCGGGGGTGTCCAATTCGCTCGAACAGGAAAACTCGCTCGGTTGGACACCCCCGAACCCACCCCTCTCGCGTTGGGGTGGGTGGTCACGACGATCGTTGGAAAATTGTTCGAGAATCGTTCGAAAATCGTTCGAGAAATGTCTAGTTCGAGAAACGTCTAGCGCGAGAGTCAGGCAGACGATGCCATGTCGTTGGCGCCGTCTTGTACAAAAAAGCGTCGTACCTTGAGCGCCCGCGTCAGTTTTCCGCGGCGGACGAAACACTGGTAGAACATGTCCTTGAGGACTTCGAGCATGATGCCGGCGTGAGCGCGGCTCAACAGCGGCAGGTCCTCTTCCTGGCCCGATTCGAACAGGATGGTCTTGATCGGCGCGAAGGTTTCGTCTTCGATGCCGGCGATGTCCTGCGCCACCATCACTTCCTCGAATGCGCGTAACTTGCCGCCGTCGCCGAGCGCTTCGAAAGCGCTGGCTGCCGAACGGCGGCACATCGATGCAAACGCATTGAAGTTACCGGCGGAGTAACACGACAAGGCTTCCCGAAACAGGACTTCGGTGTGTTTCGGCAGGTAGGAGTACGGGAATTTTTCTTTGGGCCGCTCGAGCTCGACGAAATTGCGATACAGCTCGACTTCGTCGCCGTCGTAACCTTTGACGGCGAAGCGCAGAAAGACCGGCGCGCGACAGGCATCGCATTGATACACGAGGCCTACGTGTTTAGGACGCGTTTCCATGAGCCGCGCGGCATCGGGCACGGATTGTGGACTCATGTGTGCGTAGACGCCGCAGTACGGGCATTCGAGCCCGATATGCTCGTCGTCTTCGTTCTTAAACCCCTGAACCTTGTCCAGTAGTATCGCCATTCTGTCGCCAGGTCTTCCTCGTAGAGTTGTCGGTAGCTGGCGCTTTTTTCGATGCTGCCAGTATGCAGCAAAGTTTTACCATGCCTCGAGCGGGTTGGACATAATCTGAGAAAACCAATCCAAGAAAACGATCCAAAAAACCCTTGTCCGGCGCTGATGCCCGCGCTGCTGCTTCAGGATTCCAGGCGCTTGTATTTGATGCGCTGCGGATTGCCGGCGTCGGCGCCGAGCCGACGCTTACGGTCTTCTTCGTAGTCCGCGTAGTTGCCGGCGAACCAGGTCACCGCCGAGTCGCCCTCGAACGCTAGCATGTGCGTGGCGATTCGATCCAGAAACCAGCGATCGTGCGAGATCACGACCGCCGAGCCCGGAAACTCCAGCAGCGCCTGCTCCAGGGCCCTCAGGGTTTCGACGTCCAGGTCGTTGGTCGGCTCGTCGAGCAACAGCAGATTGCCGCCGGATCGCAGCATCTTGGCGAGGTGCACGCGGTTGCGTTCACCGCCCGATAACAGCCCCATTTTTTTCTGCTGCTCCGAGCCGCGGAAATTGAAGCGGCCGACGTAAGCGCGCGACGGCGTTTCGTAGTTGCCGACCTTGATCAGGTCCTGTCCGTCGGAGATCTCCTCCCACACCGTCTTATTGTCATCCAGGCTGTCGCGCGACTGGTCGACGCTTGCGAGCTTTACGGTGTCGCCGAGACGGATGGTGCCGGCATCGGGTTGTTCCGCGCCGGTAATCATCCTGAACATCGTCGTTTTTCCGGCGCCGTTGGGGCCGATTACGCCGACGATACCGCCCGGCGGAAGCTGAAACGACAGTCCGTCGATCAGCAGCTTGTCGCCAAAACCCTTTTTCAGTCCCTCGACTTCGATGACGACGTCGCCGAGTCTCGGTCCCGGCGGAATGTAGATCTCGTTGGTCTCGTTACGCTGCTGGTAGCTCGGGGACGAGATTTCCTCGAATTGTCTGAGGCGCGCCTTGGATTTGGCCTGCCGGCCCTTGGGATTCGATCGTACCCACTCGAGCTCGGCCTGCATCGCCTTGCGGCGCGCTTTTTCGCCGGCTTCTTCGCTGGCGAGGCGTTTTTCCTTCTGATCGAGCCAGGACGAGTAATTGCCTTCCCACGGAATGCCGTGGCCGCGGTCGAGCTCGAGTATCCATCCCGCGACGTTGTCCAGGAAGTAACGATCGTGGGTCACGGCGATGACCGTGCTCGGGTATTCGTCCAGGAAACGTTCCAGCCAGGCGACCGACTCGGCGTCCAGGTGATTGGTGGGCTCGTCGAGCAACAACATGTCGGGTTGCGACAAGAGCAGGCGGCACAGCGCGACCCGTCGTCTCTCGCCACCCGAAAGCTTGGTCACGTCGGCATCCCAGGGCGGCAGCCTGAGCGCATCGGCCGCGATCTCGAGCTTGCGCGCAAGCTCCCAGGCGCCGGCTGCGTCGATCGCGTCTTGCAGCTTGCCCTGTTCCTCTAGCAGCGCGGACATCTCCTCGTCCGACATCGGTTCGGCGAACTGCATGCTGATCTCGTTGAAACGGTCCACCAGGGCCTTGGTTTCGGCAACGCCGTCTTCCACGTTGCCGCGTACGTCCTTGGCGGGGTCGAGCTCCGGCTCCTGCGGCAGATAACCGATCTTGATGCCCGGCTGCGGCCTGGCTTCGCCTTCGAACTCCTTGTCGAGGCCCGCCATGATCCGGAGCAGGGTCGATTTACCGGCGCCGTTGAGCCCGAGCACGCCGATTTTGGCGCCCGGAAAAAACGACAGGGAAATGTCCTTGATGATGAAGCGTTTCGGCGGCACCACTTTCGCCACCCGGTTCATCGTGTAGATATACTGCGCCATGTTGTGCCCGATCGACTCCGCCGGCAGCTTGAAACCGCGCATTATCCGGTATGCTGCCCCGATAGCAAACCTGGACCGGACCGTGCTCATGAACCAGCCCGTGCTCGTTTACAAAGGCGAACAGCTTGCCGGCTACGGCTTCGGCGACTCGCATCCTTTCGGTAACGATCGACACGATGTCTTCCAGGACGAGCTTGCCGGCGCGGCGCTGTCGAACGTCGGGTTCGGGCATCCGCGGCGTGCGAGCGTGGACGAGCTGTTGTTGTTCCATACGCCGGAGTACATCGACCGGGTGTCGAGGCTGTCCGCCGCCGGGCGCGGCTGGCTGGACGAAGGCGACACGCCGGCGGTGCCCGGCATATTCGACGCGGCCTCGGACGTCGTTGGCACGACCCTGGCCGCAGTCGACGCCGTGATGACGGGGGACGCCAGGCGCGCATTCGTGCCGATCGCAGGCCTGCACCACGCCGCGAGAGACCGTGCGGCGGGATTTTGCGTGTTCAACGATTGCGGTGTCGCCGCGGAGTACCTGCGCCGTCGCCACGGTCTGACACGCATCGCCTACGTCGATATCGACGCACACCACGGCGATGGCGTGTTCTACGGTTTCGAGGACGACCCCGACCTGATTTTTGCCGACATCCACGAAGACGGACGCTATCTCTACCCCGGCACCGGCGCCGAATCCGAGACCGGCACCGGCCGGGCGCGCGGCACCAAGCTCAACATCCCGGTCGCGCCGGGGGCCGACGACGCCCAGTTTCGGACCGCCTGGCGCCGCGTCGAGGCTTATCTCGATCGTGCACGGCCTGAGTTCATCCTTTTTCAATGCGGCGCCGACAGTCTCGAGGGCGATCCGATCACGCACCTTTGCTACACCGAGCAGGCGCACGCGGATGCCGCGGCGACCTTGTGCCGTCTTGCCGACAAACACTGCGGCGGCCGGATCGTGGCAACCGGCGGCGGCGGTTACAACCGCCGCAATCTGGCCCGGGCATGGACACGCGTCGTACAGGCTTTCAGCGAAGCGGGGTGACGGGCGGCTGCCGTCACGCAGCCTGAGGGCTGTTAACTATTGCCTGTAATTGCCTGTTATTAGGGCCTGTCAACCCTACGCCAGTGATGTAACATTGCCGGTCTTCCTCGTGTCCGCCCGGAGACCGCCGACCAATGCTTGCAAGCTATCCGAACATCGAGTCCTTCGATCCCGAACTGGCCCGGGCCCTGGAGCAGGAAGCGCGGCGCCAGGAGGAGCACATCGAGCTGATCGCCTCCGAGAACTATGCAAGCCAGCGCGTTCTGGAGGCGCAGGGCTCGTTGCTGACCAACAAGTATGCGGAAGGTTACCCCGGCAAGCGGTACTACGGCGGTTGCGAATACGTGGACGACGCGGAGAGCCTGGCGATCGAACGGGCCAAGGCGCTGTTCGCCGCGGACTACGCCAACGTACAGCCGCATTCCGGCTCGCAGGCCAACGCGGCGGCCTGTATGGCGCTGCTCGCGCCGGGCGACCGCCTGATGGGGATGAGTCTCGCCGACGGCGGCCACCTGACCCACGGCACCAAGGTGAATTTCTCCGGCAGGCTCTACGACGCCGTGCAATACGGCATCAACCACGACACGGGCCTGGTCGACTACGACGAGCTTGCGACGATGGCGAAGACGCATAAGCCCAAGATGATCATCGCCGGTTTTTCGGCGTATTCGCGCGTCATGGACTGGGCGCGGTTTCGTGAGATCGCCGACGGCGTCGGCGCGTATCTGCTGGTCGACATGGCGCACGTCGCGGGGCTGGTTGCAACCGGCCACTACCCGAACCCGGTCCCGTATGCGGACGTGGTCACGACCACGACGCACAAGACACTGCGCGGCCCGCGCGGCGGCATGATAATCGCCAAGCGAAACGACGAGCTCACGAAGAAATTCAATTCGCTGGTGTTCCCGGGGACCCAGGGTGGGCCGCTGATGCACGTCATTGCGGCCAAGGCCGTCGCACTGAAGGAAGCGATGCAGCCGTCGTTCAGGGACTACCAGGGCAAGGTGTGTGAGAACGCGAAAGTCATGGCGGCGACGCTTGCCGGGCGCGGTTATTCGATCGTATCGGGCGGCACCGACAACCACCTGATGCTCGTGAGCCTGATCGACAAGGGGATCACCGGCAAGGACGCGGATGCCGCGCTTGACCGCGCGAACATCACCGTCAACAAGAACGCGGTACCGAACGACCCGCAGTCGCCGTTCGTTACCAGCGGCCTGCGCCTGGGCACGCCGGCGATCACGACCCGGGGTTTCGGCGTCGAGGAGACCCGTCTCGTCAGCGGCTGGATGGCCGACATCCTCGACGACATTCACAACGACGCGATCATCGACAGCGTGCGCGAGCAGGTACTCGAACTTTGCAGGCGTTTTCCGGTGTACGCCTGACCGGCCCATATGCATTGCCCGTTCTGCAGTCACGAGGAAACCAAAGTCATCGACTCGCGCCTGGCGGGGGAAGGCCGGCAGATTAGGCGCCGCCGGCAGTGCCTGCAATGCAACGAACGGTTTACGACCTTCGAATCGGCCGAGCTCGTGATGCCGCGGCTGGTCAAGAACGACAACAGCCGACAGCCCTTCGACGAGTCCAAGCTCAGGAACAGCATGGTCCGGGCCTTGGAGAAACGGCCGGTGGCGAGCGATGCCGTCGAGCGGGCCATCGGACGCCTGATTCACAGACTGCTGACGATGGGAGAACGCGAAGTACCGTCGCGACTGGTCGGTGAGCTGGTCATGGAAGAGCTGCGTGCGCTGGACGAGGTCGCCTACGTCCGTTTTGCCTCGGTGTACCGGCGTTTCCAGGACGTGACCGAATTCGAGGAAGAAATCAAACGCCTGCAGCAAATCTCGGACGCCGCGGCCAGCCGGGAGCAGATGTCGCTGTTACCGGAGCTGCTCGGCAAGAAAAGCCGGTAGGCCGAATCGCGCACCTGGATTCGTTCGGTTTCGGACTCGACTAGGACGGTGGTAGCCCATTGTTGACAGGTCCTCAGGATGGCTAGGACGCTTGCTTGTTCCCCATTCGACAGCGTCGCGATGGCGCGCGCGATGCGGCTGGCGGAGCGCGGCCGTTACCGCGCGCATCCGAACCCGATGGTGGGCTGTGTCGTCGCTAGAGACGGCGAGATCGTCGGCGAGGGGTGGCACGCCGTTGCCGGCGAGGCGCACGCCGAGATCAACGCCCTTAAGGCCGCCGGCGACAAAGCGCGCGGCGCGACGGTTTACGTGACCCTCGAGCCCTGCGCCCATCACGGCAAGACGCCGCCTTGCACCGATGCGCTGGTGAAGGCCGGCGTCGCCGAGGTCGTGATGGCCATGTCGGACCCCTATCCGGCCGTTCGCGGCCGCGGCCGGGCGGCACTCGAGGCGGCGGGCATTCCGGCCCGGGTCGGCCTGATGGAGCAGGCTGCCGCCGAGCTCAACCGGGGCTTTTTGAGCCGTGTGCGGCGCGGCCGGCCGTGGCTGACGCTGAAGCTCGCGGCCAGCCTCGACGGTGCGACGGCAATGCGCGACGGTGAAAGCCGGTGGATTACCGGGCCGGAGGCCAGGGCCGACGTCCAACGGCTTCGGGCCGCATCCGGCGCGGTCGTGACCGGCATCGGCACGGTACTGGCGGACGATCCGTCGCTGACCGTCCGCGACGCTTCGATCGACACCGGAGGACGCCAGCCGCTTCGCGTCGTGCTCGATACCTCGCTCCGCATGCCGCCTGGAGCGTCGATGCTCGAGATGCCGGGAGAGACCCTCGTGTACTGCGGCGACGATTCGGCGCGCGAGGGGCTTGAATCCCTGGCTGCGGCCGTGATCCGGATCGACGGCGCCGGCGGCCGGGTGGACCCGGTTGCCGTGCTGGAAGACCTGGCATCGCGGGAGATCAACACGGCCCTCGTCGAGGCGGGCCCGGTCTTGTGCGGCAGCCTGATCCGCGCCAAACTCGTTGACGAGCTTGTGATTTATCAGGCGCCGCATATCATGGGCAGCGAGACGAGACGCATGTTCGAAACGCCGGCCTGGACGCGGCTGGCGGATCGACAGGGTCTCAGTCTCGTGGAAACGAGGCGGATCGGCGGTGACCTGCGTATCACCGCGAGACCGGCGTGACGAGACGGATGTTTACCGGGATCATAAAAGCCAAGGGCACGCTGGCGGCGATACGCCGGCAGGGCGGCGACGTACGCCTGTCGGTGACGGCGGCCGGCTTGCCATGGAGTTCCTACGAGCTTGGCGAGAGCATCGCCGTGAACGGCGTCTGTCTCACCGCGGTGGCGCTGCGTGAGGACGGTTTCGATACGGACGTTTCCAACGAGACGCTGGCGGTCACCGCGCTCGGTACACTGGCGCAGGGCGACGCCGTCAATCTAGAGCCGGCCTTGGCCCTCGGCGAGCGTCTGGGCGGGCATCTGGTCAGCGGCCACGTCGACTGTGTCGGCCATGTCGTCTCGCGCGCGGCCGATGCCCGTTCGCTGCGCCTGACCGTCGAGCTGCCGCCCGATTACGCCCGTTACGTCGCCAAAAAGGGTTCGGTTTGCATCGACGGCGTCAGCCTTACCGTTAACGAGGTATCGGGAAACCGCTTCGGAGTCAATATCATACCGCACACGGCCGACGTGACGATCCTCGGTGAGCACCAGCCCGGCCGCAAGGTGAACATCGAGGTCGACCTGCTGGCCCGGTATCTGGAGCGACTGTTGGGTAAGGACCGCGACGGCGCGCCGGCCGAGCCGACCAGCGAATCGACCAACGAATCGACCAGTGAATTGACAATGGAATTACTGCGAGAGCACGGCTATGCCTGAACATACAACGGCGCACCCGAGCGTCATCAACCAGCCGTTCAGCGACATCGAGGACATCGTCGCCGACATCGCCGCCGGCAAGATGGTGATCATGGTCGATGACGAGAATCGCGAAAACGAGGGCGATTTGTTGATGGCGGCCCAGAAAGTCCGGCCCGAGGACGTCAACTACATGGCGACCCACGGCCGCGGGCTGATCTGCCTCACGCTGTCGCGGGAGCGCTGCGCCCAGTTGCGCCTGCCGTTGATGGTCTACGACACCGACGAACATCATGCGACGAACTTCACGATATCGATCGAAGCCGCGGAGGGCATTACCACCGGCATCTCCGCGCACGATCGGGCGCGCACGATCAAGGCGGCCGTCGCGCCGAACGCAAAACCGGAAGACGTGCGCCAGCCGGGACACATCTTCCCGGTGATGGCGCAGCCCGGCGGCGTGTTGACCCGAGCCGGCCACACCGAGGCCGGTTGCGATCTCGCGCGGCTTGCAGGCCTCGAGCCCGCCGCCGTGATCGTCGAAATCCTGAACGAAGACGGCAGCATGGCC
The DNA here is from genome assembly GCA_028279985.1 of Woeseiaceae bacterium. Taxonomy (GTDB): domain Bacteria; phylum Pseudomonadota; class Gammaproteobacteria; order Steroidobacterales; family Woeseiaceae; genus UBA1847. The sequence continues at coordinate 52,426 of JANQMR010000017.1, read as the reverse complement.
CGGCGGCCGGACCTCGAGAGATTCTCGCGGGAGCACGGTATCAAGGTCGGCACGATCGCCGATTTGATCCGATACCGGCTGGAAAAGGAACGTAACGTCGAGCGTATCGTCGAGCGGCGAATCGAGACCGTGCACGGTGCGTTCAGGATGGTCTGCTACGACGACCTGATCAACCGCGCCGTGCACGTCGCGCTGGTGAAGGGGGATCTCGAGAAGGCCGGAAACCCGCTCGTGCGCGTCCATTTACAGGACACCCTCGGTGACGTGATCGGTGTGCGGAATCGTTCGTTGGGATGGCCCGTGGATGCGGCGATCGAACGCATCGCCCGGGAAGACGCCGGCGTGATCGTCCTGTTGCGCGAGCAGGAGACTTCGCGCGACTTCGTCGAAGCCGTGGACACCCTGGGATGCGGGCGTAACGAGCTGGAAGGCCGTCGGGGCGGTTCGACGCTCAGGACCTACGGCGTCGGCGCGCAGATCCTGCGCGACCTCGGCCTGTCGCGAATGCGTGTATTATCCGCGCCCAAGAACATGCATGCGATTTCGGGCTTCGATCTCGAAATCACCGAATACGTCGAGGAATAAGATGCAAGGCATCAAGACCACAGAAGGCGACCGGATCGTCCGGGACCTGCGTTTCGCGATCGTGGCGTCCCGGTTCAACGATTTCATCGTCGAGTCGCTGATCAAGGCATCGGTGCATTGCCTGCGCCAGCACGGAGCGGCGGACGCCGATATCGAAATCCTGCGGGTGCCCGGCGCCTGGGAGTTGCCGCTCGCCGTTGGCAAGGTTGCCGCGAGCCGGCGCGCCGACGGTATCGTCGCACTGGGTGCGGTCATCCGCGGCGGTACGCCGCATTTCGACTACGTGGCCGGGGAGTGCGTGCGCGGCATCGCCGCCGCGTCGCAAACACACGGCGTGCCCGTCGGTTTCGGTATCCTGACGGTGGATACCGTCGAACAGGCGATCGAGCGCGCCGGCACCAAGGCCGGCAACAAGGGTGAGGAAGCCACGCTCGCCGTCATCGAGATGGTCAATTTACTTCGGAGAATCGACTGAAACATGTCCGGTCCGTACTCCGACAAGCAAGACCGGCGGATCGGCTGACCCGTGTTTTCGACTTTACCCGGCATCCGCAACGCTCATCGTGTCGACAGGCGCTGAGCAATGCCGTCCGCGCCAGCCGGAATCGCATGAGCGGCGGCACGTCGTCCGGAGCCCGCACTCGCGCGCGCGAGCTGCTGGTGCAGGCTTTGTATCAGCAGCAGATTGCCGGGCACGATACCGGTGAGTTGTTGGAACAGTTCAGGGAACAGAGCGCCTACGCGCGCGTGGACCGGGACTTTTTCGAACAAGCGCTCGCCGCGATCCTCGCGACCCGAACGGCGCTCGAAACCACGATCGACGGCCTGATCGACCGGCCGCTGAATCAGCTCGACCCGATCGAATACGCCATCCTGATGATCGGCGTCTACGAGCTCGAGTCGCGTGTCGACGTGCCTTATCGGGTCGTGATCAACGAGGGCGTCAATCTCGCCAAACGCTTCGGTGCGACCGACGGCCATAAATACGTCAATGCCTGCCTGGATAATGCCGCGCAGTCGCTGCGTGCGGTCGAGGTTGCCGCCAACGGCAGTGGATGAGTTCGAGCTGATCCGGCGGCACTTCGTCCGCGATTCCGCCGCCGGGGACGTGGTCTTGGGCATCGGGGACGATGGCGCCGTGCTACGCCCGCCGCCGGGTAAAGAGCTCGTCGCCGTCATCGACACGCTGGTCGAGACGGTGCATTTCACGCAAGGCTTCGACGCCGCCGACCTGGGCTTTCGTGCGGTGGCCGTCAACCTGTCGGATATTGCCGCGATGGGCGCCGAACCGCGCTGGATGACGCTTGCGCTGACGCTTAGTCGTGCCGACGACGACTGGCTCGCCGGCTTTGCCCAAGGTCTGCGGGATGCGGCCGACCCGTACGCCGCGCGGCTGGTCGGGGGCGACACGACCCGCGGCGAGACGATCGTCGTGACCGTGCACGTTACGGGTTTCGTCGACGCCGGTAGCGCGATCCTGCGATCCGGTGCGCGGGTCGGCGATACGGTTTACGTCTCCGGAACGATCGGCGATGCGGCGGCGGGACTCACACTCGTGCAGAACGCGGCCGCGGGTGTCGGGCCGGCGTCCGGTTTCAGGCCGTCCCGCGGCGGCGAGACGGCTGCGTACCTGGTTTCGAGATTCAGGCGGCCGACGGCGAGGATTAGGCTTGGCCGCGCGCTCGCCGGGGTCGCCAGCGCGGCGATCGACCTGTCCGACGGTTTTCACGGCGACCTGGGAAAGCTGCTGGAGGCCAGCGGCGTCGGCGCCGCAATCGACATTGGACGGTTGCCCTTGTCCCCGGCGCTGATCGACGGTTTCGGCATCGAGCAGGCGCGACGTTTCGCATTGTCGGGCGGCGACGACTACGAGCTCTGTTTCACTGCGCCCGAGATGTCGGCTACCGAAATCGCGGGTGTCCCGGTAACCGCTGTCGGCCGGATCACCGGCACGCCGGGTATCGTGTTGACCGAAAACGGCAAGACCGTGCCTTACGAAGACCGCGGATACGTCCATTTCCGATGAAGACGAAAGTCGACGGTTTGGCGCGGAAGGTTCTGACGGACCCCGTCAACCTGCTTGCGTTCGGTTTTGCCGCCGGACTATCGCCGCTCGCGCCCGGCACTGTCGGCAGCCTGCTGGCGCTTCCGCTGGCATACGCGACCCTGGAAGCCGGGTTTGCGATACAGGCCTCAGTCGCCGCGATACTGGTGGTATCGGGGGTCTGGATCTGTGGCGAGAGCGCGCGCCGGATCGGTGTCCACGATCATGGCGGAATCGTCTGGGACGAGATCGCGGCAATGTACGTGACGCTGTTGTTCGCGCCGCCGACGATCGCGGCCTGGGCATTGGCGTTCGTGGCTTTCAGGTTTTTCGACATTGTCAAACCGTGGCCGATTCGGGACCTGGATCACAGACTCGGCGGAGGCCTGGGAATTATGCTGGACGACCTGTTGGCCGCTCTGTATGCCGTTGTTTTTCTCGGAATTTACAGGTGGTTTACGACTTAGTGCCCTGTCTGATTAGTTCAACGAATTAGTCGGACAGGACACTAGCCGTCGATTCAGGGACGACTGATTCAAGGACGACATGGCCAGTCCAGCAAGCGAACTGCAGCGCGAGAGTGACGTACTCGAGAAGGTCGGCAAGTACGTCATCATCAACAAGATCGGCAAGGGCAGCACCGGTACGGTCTATCTTTCACACGATCCGTATTACCGTCGCGACGTTGCGATCAAGGTCTACAATCTTGAGGAAGACACCGACGCCGACCGGGCCAAGGTTTCCCGCAAGATGTTCTTCAACGAAGCGCACATGGTCGGCATGCTGCAGCACCCGAACATCATGCCGATCTACGACGCGGGTGAGGAAAACGGCAAGTATTACGTCGTCACCGAGCACATACAGGGCGCGCGCACCCTGGCCGCGTATTGCCGTCCCGACAATCTGCTGCGGGTCGACGACGTCGTGGAGATCATCTACAAATGTGCCAAGGCCCTGCATTATTCGCATGGCCGCGGCGTGATTCATCGCGACATCAAGCCGTCGAACGTCATGCTGACCATCGACAACGACGTGCGCATCATCGATTTCGGGATCGCCATCGTCAACGATTCCGAGGTGTCGCGTATCGAAGGCATCGCCGGCAGTCCGAGTTACATGTCGCCCGAGCAGGTGCAGTCCGAGGAACTGACGCCGCGCTCCGATCTGTATTCCCTGGGCGCCGTGATGTACGAACTGCTGACCGGATTCAGGCCGTTCCGCGCCGACAACCTGTCGAAGTTGCTGCACCAGATCGTTTACGCGACGCCGCCGCCGATTCATACCTATCGCGACGATCTGCCCGAGGAACTGGAACACGTCGTCGCGATGACGATGCAGAAAGACGCCGACAAGCGTACGGCGAGCGGCGCGACCATGGCGGCCGAGTTGACGCGGGTCTACAAGGATCTCAGGCAGAAATACGACAGCCTGGACAATCAGGAACATTTCGACCTGCTGCGCAGCCTGACGTTTTTCCACGAGTTCTCGCACGCCGAAATCTGGGAAGTGTTGCGCGCCAGCGATTGGCACGAGTACCGGGACGGCGAGGATATCGTCAGGGAAGGCGAGATCGACGATCGCTTCTACATCATCGTCTCGGGCAAGGTACTCGTGCAGGCCAACGGCAAGCCGATCGGCGGTCTCGAAAACGGCGACTGTTTCGGGGAAACCAGCTACGTCCGCGGGGCGAAACGCCAGGCTTCGATCGAGGCGGACGGGCCGGTGACGATATTGCGCGTGAGCTCCACCTTGATGGAGCAGGTGTCGTCCGCCTGCCAGCTCCGGTTCAACAAGGTTTTTCTGCGTGCGCTGATTACGCGGCTGCAAAACAGAGGGGCGGCCAATACCTGATTGCTCCGGGTTCATGCCGTGGCGCCACTGAGTGGTACTGCCTTCCGGTCCGGCTAGCGCAACTCGGTCCGGTCGAGATTGGGGCGGGGCGGGTCCGGGGGTGTCCGATTCGCTCAAACAGGAGAACTCGCTCGGTCGGACACCCCCGGACCCGCCCCTCAGCATTTAGTTGAGCTCGCCTCTGTTGGGTTGAGAAGCATTGGGGGCGTCGTACAGCGATCCGGTTTTTACTTCGATCCAAATCCGGCGCCGCAGCGGTTACACTTGCGCGGACGAGATCCATGACGTTCCGGGAATCCGCATGCCACACCGTACCGCCATACTGCTGGTCGCCTTGCTTGCTGCTGCCACTGCATCGGCTAGCGAGCTCGGCGAAGCCGTCAAGAAAGACTACGACGAATACCTGTGGCCGCTGTTCGATCATTTTCACCGAAATCCCGAGCTCTCGACCGTGGAGTTCAAGACGGCCCGGCGCATGGCCGAGGAGCTGCGTAAAGCCGGCTACGAAGTCACCGAACAGGTCGGCGGAACCGGGGTCGTGGCGATACTGGAAAACGGTGACGGCCCGACGGTCATGATGCGCGCGGACATGGACGGCCTGCCGATCGAGGAGAAATCGGGCCTGGAGAACGCTTCCCGCAAACAACAGCGCGATCCCGTCACCGGCAATATCGTCTATACCATGCACGCCTGCGGCCACGACGTGCACATCACGAGTCTGGTGGGTACCGCGCGCCAGATGGCGGCGCGCCGGGACGACTGGCGGGGCACTTTAATGCTGATCGTCCAGCCTGCGGAAGAACGTGTTTTGGGTGCCAGAGCCATGCGCGACGACGGTCTTTGGGAACGCTTCGGCACGCCCGATTATGCGCTCGCCTTTCATGTGTCTTCAAGCAACGTCGCCGGTGTGGTCAATGTCTCCGAAGGCTCGCCCTACGCCGGCGCCGACACCGTCGATATCATCGTGCACGGCGTCGGCGCGCACGGTGCGAGCCCGCATCGCGCCAGGGATCCGATCGTGCTGGGTAGCCAGATCGTGCTGGCTCTGCAGACGCTGGTGTCCCGCGAGTTGTCGCCGCGCGATCCCGGCGTCGTGACCGTCGGCTCGTTCCACTCCGGTACCAAACACAACATCATCCCGGACCGGGCCCACCTGCAGCTCACCGTTCGGAACATCAGCGAGGAGACCCGGCAAACGTTACTCGCCGGCATCGAGCGTATCGCCGAGAACATGGGCAGGGTCGCCGGCTTGCCGGAGGACAAGCTGCCGGAAGTCATCGTTTCCGACGAAAGCGTGCCGCCGACGAACAACGATCCGGCGCTCGCCCGCCGGCTGAGGGAGGCGTGGGCGGGCAATATCGGTGAGGAACGTGTCGTGCACGTGCCTACCAAGGGCATGGGTGCGGAGGACTTTCCGTTCTTCACGGTCGATCCCGAGATCCCGAGTGTCTACTGGGCCGTAGGCGGCACGCCGAAGGAGGACTTCGACCGCGAGGCCGCGGGCGGGCCGCCGGTGCCGAGCCACCATTCGCCGCTGTTCAAGATCGCGCCGGAGCCGTCGGTGCGTGCCGGCGTCGAGTCGACGGTCGTCGCCTTGATGGAGCTGATGGGGACGGACGCGGCGAGCGGTGCCGGCGCCGGTCAGTAAGGAGCGCCATTAGCCATGTGAGCCTGTTGGCTCCGGCCGATCAGTCCTCGTCGATCTCGAAGTCCTCGAGCGCCTCTTCGCCGCCGACGCTTTTCAGCAGGATCTCGACCTTTTGCTCGGCGTCCTTCAGCGCGGCCTGGCAGCTCCGGGTGAGCTTGATGCCGTCTTCGAAGCGTTTCATCGCCTTGTCCAGCGGGAGGTCGCCGGACTCGAGTTCATCGACGATGGTTTCGAGGTCCTTCAGGGCCTTCTCGAGGTTCAGGGGTTTGTCGCTCGCCATGCCGTGCCATCCGTTTTCCAGCGGCGCTACGCTAACCGCCGACACGGCGGGCCGTCAATCCCGGGATCGTTGCGGGAAGGTCGCCAGCCGCGTCTCCCAGATTGACATCACGGTCCGTCCGGCATACAGTCTGCGCTCTCTTAGACACAGTCTAAATGAAAATCAATCGCAACGAAAAATCAATCTCAACGAGAGGAGCGACCATGTCACTGAAGGGCAGCAAGACCGAACAGAATCTAAAGGACGCTTTCGCGGGCGAGTCGCAGGCGAACCGCCGCTACCTCTACTTTGCAGCGAAGGCCGACGTCGAAGGTTACAACGACGTGGCAGCCGTCTTCCGTTCGACTGCCGAAGGTGAAACCGGCCACGCGCATGGCCATCTCGAATACCTCGAGGAAGTCGGCGATCCGGCCACCGGCCTGCCGATCGGGTCGACGTCCGAAAACCTCGCATCGGCCATCGCCGGCGAGACCCACGAGTACACCGACATGTATCCGGGCATGGCCAAGACCGCGCGCGACGAGGACTTCGACGAGATTGCCGACTGGTTCGAAACCCTGGCCAAAGCCGAACGTTCGCACGCCAACCGCTTTCAAAAGGCGCTCGACCAGCTCGACGACTGAGTCACCCTGACGGGAAGCCACGCCCGCGGGCGTGGCTTTTTTCTTTATGGCCGATACCGACACTCGCCGCGAGGGGAGCCTCGAGGCACCGACACGCCATCCCATCGACTGGCGCTCCGATGCGTTCTACGACGACGACGCCTTGTATGCCGAGATGGAACGCGTATTCGACATCTGTCACGGATGCCGGCGCTGTTTCAACCTCTGTAATGCCTTCCCGGTCCTGTTCGACGCCGTGGACGAATCCGACAGCGGCGAGCTCGACACCGTGCCCAAGAAAGCCTACTGGAACGTGGTCGACAACTGTTACCTGTGCGACATGTGTTTCATGAGCAAGTGCCCCTACGTGCCGCCGCATGAGTGGAACGTCGACTTCCCGCACCTGATGCTGCGCGCCAAGGCCGCGCGTTTCAAAAAGCAGGGCGCCTCGTTCCGGGACAAGATGCTGGCCGCGACCGATGCGGTCGGCAAGTTCGCCGGCATACCGATCGTGTCGAATGTCGTCAATGCGACGAATCGCAGCAAGACCGGTAGAAAGCTGCTCGAAAGTACCCTGGGCGTACACCACAAGGCGCCGGTACCGGAGTATCATTCGAATAACGCGCGTAAACGGCTCAAGCATCTGCGGGGTGCGGACGGTGTGGGCGCCGAAGCGACCGAAACGACCCGCGGCAGGGTCGTGCTGTACGCAACCTGTTACGGCAGCCGCAATCGGCCCGAGATGGACGAGGACCTGGTGGCCGTGTTCGAGCACAATAGCATCCCGGTGGCCCTGGCCGATAAAGAGGCTTGCTGCGGAATGGCCAAGCTCGAGCTCGGGGACCTCGAAGCGGTCGATAAAGCCAAACGGATCAACATCCCGGTCCTGTCCGCATGGGTGGACAAGGGTTGGGACATCGTTACGCCGATTCCGTCCTGCACCTTGATGTACAAGCAGGAGTTGCCGCTGATGTATCCGGATGATCCGGACGTGGTCAAAGTACGTGACGCGATGTACGATCCCTTCGAGTACCTGATGCTCAGGTACAAGGACGGCAGGCTCAAGACCGATTTCAAGCATCCGCTGGGCAAGGTGTCCTACCAGGTACCGTGCCACCTGCGCGTGCAGAACATCGGCCTGAAGACGCGCGACCTGCTGCAACTGGTTCCCGACACCGAGGTCACCGCGATCGAACGCTGCTCGGGCCACGACGGCACCTACGCCGTGAAAAAGGAGTTTCACGAGATTTCGAAAAAGATCGCGCGGCCGGTGGTCAACAAGGTCAGGAAAGCGGAAGCGGATCATTTCGTCAGCGACTGTCCGATGGCGGCCGACCAGATCGCCCAGGAGCTCGATAGTCACGAATCGGGCCACCCGATGCACCTGTTACGGGAGGCCTACGGAATATGAACACCATGCAAAAACTGACGCGCGAAGACTTGTACAGTCTCGAACAGTACTCCGACCTGCGCGAGGAATTCCGTAAGAAAGTCATCGAACACAAGCGCAACCGGCGCGTGGCGCTGGGCACGAATGCCGCGTTGTATTTCGAGGACCGGCTGACGATGCAGTACCAGGTGCAGGAGATGTTGCGGATCGAGCGCATTTTCGAGGCCGAGGGTATCGAGGAGGAACTCGAGGCCTACAATCCGCTGATTCCCGACGGTTCCAACTGGAAAGCGACTTTCATGGTCGAGTTCCCGGAGGTCGAAGAGCGCCGCGCGATGTTGAAGCAGCTACGCGGTATCGAGGACCTGGTTTACGTGCAGGTCGACGGGTTCGACCGGATCTTCGCCATCGCCGACGAGGATCTCGACCGCAGCGACGAGACCAAGACCTCCGCGGTCCATTTCATGCGTTTCGAGCTCCCTGCCGATCAGGTGGCGGCATTGAAAAACGGCTCGGCGCTGGGCGCCGGCATCGAGCACGAGAACTACCGGGTCGAAATCTCGTCGATCCCGGACAACATCCGCGACGCGCTGGTGGCGGATCTCGCCTGAGCCGAATTGCCGCGCGGCGTGCCCATCGGGCACCTCGATCCCCCGCATAGTACTATGTCGGCCCTCCGGGTCGCCGGGTGCGTGTCAATGGATCAAATCCAGCCGAAGTTTGATTCTGGCCGGCTCGGCCGCCGTCTCGACCGGGACAGGCACATTCGTCTCGACCGGGACAGGCACACTTACCCATTACCGGACGCTGTTGCTCAGACGCCGCGATGCAGCGATAACGAGTGATCGTAATTGGCTAAGGAAGTCTGATGGGCAAAACGCAGGCAGCGGGTTGCCTCAGGTCTGAGACCTGCATGGATGGGTTGCCCCGATCAGGCAGATCGCGCGATGCGCAGGTCGCCGCTTCGGTAGTACTGGCGGAAGGCGGTACTGCACCTGAGCCAGTCTTCGGTCGAAAGCCCAAGCCTAGCGAGAATCGGCGAAAGTGAGGCATCGATCCTGCTACGCTTGCCGTGAACGGCGATACGTCCGGTTTGATCGACCAGTTTGAGATACTCATGCTGTTTCATAGGTAGCATTGGCTCGACTGGATCTTCCGCCTCGTCTGCGAATCGCATCAGCGGCCGCATAGGGACATCGAAGTGATTGACCTCACGCCGCTCCGACAGCCGTGAGACCGCTCCGCGCAGGGTCGACGCACGGTAGCTGCCTTCGATGCGTGCCCGGATGCTGGTGTACTCTGACCGCTCCGGTGTAGACGCAATACCGGCGCGAACCGGGTTCAGATCGACGTACGCCATGGCAGTCAGCAGTGCTGCCTCGGATCGCAACGGCTGGGAGTGAAAGCGCGCTTCCCAGAAATGCCCGGTGCAGCCGTCCTCGGCATTGGCCTGACGAGCGACGGGTTCATTCAGGCATTTCATGAACCAGCTGAGGCTGCCCAGTCGCTTCCTATACACGGCCGCGATGTCACGCAGCGTGGCGGCTTCTGCAGTGGACATCGGCTCCCCGGCCCGGTAGCGCTGCACGAGCAGCGGGCCTCTGAACAGGGTGGTCCAGTGCTCAAGGACCTGATCGTCGGTCCAGCGGTCGGATTCGTCCGGGCTCAGTCGGACCACTAGATGATAGTGGTTGCTCATCACCGCGTAAGCACACAGCGTCACGCTAAAAAGTGATGACAGGAGCCTTATCCGGTCTTCGATCCAACCGCGTCGGTGTTCATAGCTCCTGCCGGATACACGATCGAAGCCGCAAAGAAATGCACGCCGGACGCAGCGAGAGGTCACGTGGTAGTAGGGTGTCTCGGAAAGGCAGACGAGGTGTTTGCGGGCGCGAGGCATGGGGGGACGGTAGGGCATAACCAGCTTGGTGCACAGGCAAGAAAACGGCCAAAATCGCCCGAAATGCGCCTGTCCAACTTTGGAAATCGCGTCCAAAATGTGCCTGTCCAACTTTAAGGATAGCGTGGACGGTGTGGCCGTGCTTGGGGAAGGTATTGTCTGTAGGGTGGCCAACAGGCGAGTGGGGTGTCTGAAGTTTTGCAAATCCTCTGGCGCTTCTACATCTAATCTGAGCGGGAAGCTCTCTGATGTCTGGGGAACTGGGTTTAATGAGGAGTTCCTGATGGTGAAGGATTCGGCCTACAAACTTGCCTATCTCGACAAAATCAAGATTCTTTCTGCTGCTCGAAAAGCGTTGATAGTAGCAGATGCACATTACTACGCCTGGTCACCGTGCGAACAGGAACGCTTTCGGGCAACCATGGGCGATGAAACGCGTCGCAAGATACAGTGTGTGCTGCTGGATGACTTGCTCGATATCACATGCTCAACCGAAGAAGTGGAAGACGTCTGGAACGATATTCCGATTTCAGATATCAACCAACTCAACTGGGCGAGCCTCCTGACGACAGGCATTGGTGATGACTACATTTATCTCAATGAGTGCATGGCGAAAGACAAAACGTTGCTGGACTTCGCGACACTTTATGACTACGACTATGCCGATTACCTGTTTCAAGAAGAAGCTCGTAAGCGGGATTTTCCAGATTACAAAGGCACAGACTACTATGCCTGTAGACATCCTTCCTGGGTAAGGTTGCTAATAAAGGAGCAGTTCTATTATTCAACATTTACCTCACTGGCCACCTACTTGCTTGACGAAATCGAGGCTGCCGGTAGCGAAACCATCGGCCAGCTCATTCCTCACGAATATGTCGACGGCAAGAATCACGGCAAGCCGGAAAAAGGTGGATTTCTCTGGGACGTGCAAGTCGACGCTGCCGGGCAGGAAGCGCAACTGGATGAATTGAAAAGCCGTTGGTATGCCTATCAGCAAGAACGCTGGATTGCACTGAGTGAAGTCAATAGAGCACTGCCGGCTATAGTTTATGCGCAAGACGAGGATTTCGATGACGATCCCCAAAGGTCTTTTATTTTTGCTAACGAAGCAACCCTAAAGCAAATTCGCTGGCGCCATTTTCTTCTAGACTGCGAACCACTGATGTCTGAATATGTGGAAGTGGAGAAGATGCTGGCAGAAGAAATTGATAGGGTGAGTACTTGGTTAGCCGAGAATCACCAACATATTCAGAAGAACTTCGATCCTGCGGTGGTCAAGTTAAGGAAAAAGCGCAAGATAATCATGTCTGAGAGCGCATTGGATGATCTGAACAGACTTGGGGAGAAGACTTGATTGAAAGAAAAGCGCTTTAAAAGCATGATGTGTTGTGAACCGCGATACGTCCGGTGCGATCAACCAGTTCGAGATAATCACGCTGTTTCATGGGGAGCATTGATTAAGCTCGATCTTCGGCCTCGTTTGCGAACGGCATCAGCGGCCGCACAGGAACATCAATTTGAAAGTGGGTGCAGATTGCGGTGACTCGGAAGCAAGCGGCGCGCATGAAACGGCTGGCCGGAACGGACCGAAACCACCCTGAAACACGTGAATATTCTTCACCTGGCATCCGAAATTTTGGCGCGAATCCGAAAACATCGGTGACAGACTTGCTGTAGCTTAAGCGTATCTCTGGCCGCCAAACCGCGGAGCATGAAAAAGCTTGGGAACGGCTACACGCTCGCTGAGGAAATCGTGCACGTCCTGACGCACGGCGCTGGCGCCATACTCAGCATCGCCGGGCTGTCGTGGATGCTTTATCTTTCGATCAGTGCGTCGGATCCGTGGCGTATTACCGCCAGCATCGTCTACGGACTCAGCCTGATTGCCCTTTTCACCGCCTCGACGCTCTATCACTCCTTACACTCGCATTCCAAACGGGCGCTGTTCGAGACGCTCGACCACTGCGCGATCTATGTGTTGATCGCGGGCACCTATACCCCCTTCCTGCTGGTCGCGATGCGAACCGGCACCGGCTGGGTCCTGTTCGGCACGATCTGGGCGTTGGCAACCGCGGGCATTCTGACCCAGCTCTGGTTCAAGGACCGGTTCCCTAAGCTCAAGCTCGCCAGTTATCTGCTGATGGGCTGGCTGGTCGTCATCGCCGGACCGCAGGTCGTGGACGCCCTCGGCTTCGAGGCGATCGCCTGGCTCGCCGCCGGCGGTATCTTTTATACGGTCGGCGTCCTGTTCTACGTGCAAAAGCGACTCAAATTCAGCCACGCGGTCTGGCACCTGTTCGTGCTGGCGGGCGGTCTCTGCCACTACCTGGCCGTGGTCTGGCACGTCCTGCCCGTCAATCCGGAGATGATCGCCATCGCCTCCGGCTGATGCCGCGCGGCCTCGCCGGGCCGCAATCTCATGCCGCTGATGAAAGCGCGATGCGTTCGGGCTAGAATCCCGCTGCTATCGCTTGGCAACCAGTGGCAAAGTAAAAGTAATGAGCAGACGTTATGACGCTGCGGACATCGAGGTCTTAAGCGGTCTCGAGCCCGTCCGGCGCCGGCCGGGCATGTACACGGACACGACCCGTCCGAACCATCTTGCCCACGAAGTCGTGGACAATAGCGTTGACGAAGCCCTAGCCGGGCACGCAAAAAAAATCGACGTCACGATCTACGAGGACGGTTCGCTGGAGGTCTCCGACGACGGCCGCGGCATGCCGGTGGACATGCACCCGAAAGAGAAAATGCCCGGCGTCGAGCTGATCCTGACCCGGCTCCATGCCGGCGGCAAGTTCTCGAACAAGAACTACCAGTACTCCGGCGGTTTGCACGGCGTCGGCGTGTCGGTCGTCAACGCGCTGTCGAAAAACCTCGAAGTCTGGATTCGCCGCGGCGGCCAGGAATACAACATGAGCTTTGCCGGCGGCAAAAAACGCGGCAAGCTCGAAGAAGTCGGCAAGGTCGGCAAGGCCAATACCGGTACGACCATCCGTTTCTGGCCCGATCCCCAGTACTTCGATTCCTCCAAATTCTCGATCTCGCGGCTGAAACATGCCCTGCGCGCCAAGGCCGTGTTGTGTCCGGGCCTCAAGGTCAGGCTCAAGCTCGAAAAACCGAAAGAGAGTCACGAATGGTGTTACTCGGGCGGCCTCGAAGAATACCTGCTCGAAACCATCGGCGGCGCCGAGACGCTGCCGGCGGAGCCGTTCTCGGGCAGTCTGGCCGGCAACAACGAGGCCGTGGACTGGGCGCTCACCTGGACCACGGACGAGGGCACGGCGGTCAACGAAAGTTACGTCAACCTGATTCCGACCGCCCAGGGCGGCACCCACGTCAACGGCCTGCGCACCGGCCTCACCAACGCCCTGCGTGAGTTCTCCGATTTCAGAAGCCTGTTGCCGCGCGGCGTCACGATTGCGCCCGAGGATGTCTGGGACGGACTCAACTTCGTGTTGAGCGCCAAGCTCGAAGACCCGCAGTTCTCCGGCCAAACCAAAGAGCGCCTGTCCTCCCGCGAGTCGGCGACGTTCGTCGCCGGTGTCGTCAAGGACAATTTCTCCCTGTGGCTCAACCAGCATCCCGAAACCGGCGACCAGATTGCCCAGCTTGCAATCACCAAGGCACAAAAGCGGCTTAGAGCCGCCAAGAAGGTCGTCCGGAAGAAGCTCGTGTCCGGACCGGCTCTGCCGGGCAAGCTCGCCGACTGCACGTCACAGGAGCCCGATCTTTGTGAGTTGTTCCTGGTCGAGGGCGACTCGGCCGGCGGTTCGGCGAAACAGGCGCGCGATCGCACGACCCAGGCCATCATGCCGCTCAGGGGCAAGATCCTGAACACCTGGGAAGTCGATTCCGGCGAGATCCTGGGCTCGCAGGAAGTCCACGACATCAGCGTGGCACTGGGGGTCGATCCGGGCTCCGACGACATCGAGGGCCTGCGTTATCACAAGATCTGTATTCTCGCCGACGCCGATTCGGACGGCCTGCACATCGCAACGCTGCTGTGTGCGCTGTTTCTCAGGCATTTCCGCGAGCTGGTGCTGGCCGGTCACGTGTATGTGGCGATGCCGCCGCTGTACCGCATCGACGTCGGCAAGGCGGTCTTCTACGCCCTCGACGACAGCGAACGCCGCGGTATCCTCGACCGCATCGCGGCCGAGAAAATGCGCGGCAAGGTTACCGAAACCCGGTTCAAGGGTCTGGGTGAGATGGACCCGGAACAGCTACGCGATACGACGATGCACCGCGATACGCGCCGGCTGGTGCAACTCACCGTCAGCGGACGCGACAAGACCGACCAGCTCGTCGACATGCTGCTGGCCAAAAAGCGCGCCAAGGATCGCCGGCGGTGGCTCGAAACCAAAGGCGATCTCGCCGAGGTATGAACCGCATGCAGAACTCACTCAATCTCGAAGGCGTCGAACGGCAATCGCTCAGGGAGTATGCCGAGAAAGCGTATCTCGACTATTCGATGTACGTCATTCTCGATCGTGCGCTGCCATCGATCGGCGACGGCTTGAAGCCGGTACAACGGCGCATCGTTTACGCCATGAGTGAGCTCGGGCTGTCCGCCGGCTCCAAGCCCAAGAAGTCGGCGCGTACGGTGGGTGATGTGATCGGCAAGTTCCATCCGCACGGCGACTCGGCTTGTTACGAAGCCATGGTGCTGATGGCGCAGGATTTCTCCTATCGTTATCCGCTCATAGACGGCCAGGGCAACTGGGGCTCCACCGACGATCCGAAATCCTTTGCCGCGATGCGTTACACCGAATCGCGGCTGGCCGCCTACGCCAAAAGCCTGTTGTCCGAGCTCGGCCAGGGCACGGTCGACTGGATACCGAATTTCGACGGCACCCTCGAAGAGCCTGCCGTGCTGCCGGCGCGGCTGCCCAACCTGCTGCTGAACGGCACTACCGGTATTGCGGTCGGCATGTCCACCGATGTGCCCCCGCATAACCTGAACGAAGTCGTCAGCGCGCTGGTGCACCTGATCGACAACCCGAAGGCCACGGTCGCCCAGCTCATGAAACACATCAAGGGCCCCGACTTTGCCACCGGCGGCGAGATCGTCTCTTCGGCAGCGGACATCCGGGAGATCTACGAGACGGGCTCGGGAACGCTCAGGCTGCGGGCGGCCTACAAGGTCGAGGGCGACGACATCGTGATCACCGAATTGCCCTACCAGGTATCCGGCAACAAGATCCAGGAGCAGATCGCCGCCCAGGTGACGAGCAAGAAGCTCCCGCAGGTCAATAACATCCGCGACGAGTCCGATCTCGAGGAACCGATCCGGCTGGTCATCGACAAAAAGCGCGGGGTCGATGCGGATCAGTTGATGTCACACCTGTTCTCGACCACGTCGCTGGAACGCACGCTGCGCGTCAACCTGAACGTGATCGGCCTGAACGGCCGGCCGAGCTTGTTCAAGTTGGTCGGGCTGTTGTCCGAGTGGATCAGCTTTCGCAAGGAGACGGTAAAACGGCGCCTCGCCCACCGTCTGGAGATCGTCAAAGATCGCCTGCACATCCTCGACGGCCTGCTGGTCGCCTACCTGAACATCGACGAGGTGATCCGCATCATCCGCAGCGAGGACGAGCCCAAACCCGTCCTGATGAAAACCTTCAGGCTCACCGACATCCAGGCCGAGGCGATCCTGAATCTGCGCTTGCGGAATCTCGCCAAGCTCGAGGAAATGAAGATCCGCGGCGAGCAAGACCAGCTCAACGAAGAACGCGACGTGCTGGAGAAGACGCTCAAGAGCGCGGCCCGGCTCAAGACCTTGATCAAAAAGGAGTTGCTCGAGGACGCGGAGGCTCACGGCGACGAACGCCGCACTCTGATCGTCGAACGTGAGGCCGCACAGGCGATGGACGAGACCGAGCTCGTGGCCAGCGAGCCGGTGACCGTGGTTTTGTCGCAACGCGGCTTCGCCCGCGCCGCCAAGGGTCACGAGGTTGACGCCGAGACCTTGAGCTACAAGTCGGGCGACGGTTTTCTTGCCGCCGCGAAAGGCCGCAGCAACCAGCTCGCCATGTTCATCGACAGCACCGGCCGGGTATACAGCGTCATGGCCGGCGCCTTGCCGTCGGCACGCGGGCAGGGAGAACCGCTGTCCGGCCGCTTCAAGCCGCCGGATGGCGCCGTGTTCTGCGGCACGATGATCGGCGAGCCGGGGCAGCGCTACTTGCTGGCGAGCGACGCCGGATACGGTTTCATCGCCAGGCTCGAAGACCTGGTCACGCGCAACCGGGCCGGCAAAGCCGTGCTGCGCGTACCTTCCGGCGGCAGGGCGGTCGTGCCGTCGCCGGTGCCGCCCGGCGTCGAGTGCCTGATTGCGGCCGTCAGCTCGATCGGACGCCTGCTGATGTTCGAAATGGACGAGTTACCGGAGCTTGCAAAGGGCAAGGGTTTGAAGCTCTTGAACATCCCGGGGAAAAAGTACCAGGCGGGCGAGGAAAAACTGGTCGGCGCCACGGTCGTGCCGGAAGGCGGAGACCTGAAGGTCTCGAGCGGCAGCCGCACGATGACCATCCGATGGAACGACAGCGACGATTACTACGGAGACCGCGGCTTGCGCGGTAGCCTGTTGCCCAGGGGCTGGCGTAACGTTGACCGGATCGCCGGCGTGTCGCCGTAACGGAGGCGTCAGCCTCTGCCCGACTTGGTGTTGACGCGCCCGGACTCGATTTCCATCTCCATCGTCCTTTCGCTGTCATCGGCCACGAACTCGACGGTCCCGTCGGTTTCGGCGGCCGGCATCTCGACGGTTCTGTCGGTTTCAGCAGCCGGCATCTCGACAGTCCTGTCGGTTTCGGCGACTGGCATTTCGACGGTTCTGTCGGTTTCGGCAGTCGGCATCTCGACGGTCCTTGCGGTATCCGCGGCCGGCATTTCGACCGTCTCGTCGCCCGCCGCCAGCCGGGTCGCAACGTCCGTCGTATTGCCGGTTGCGTCATCACCGGCTGCTTCATCACGATCGTCGTTGCCAGCGCGAACATTGGGCGTCACGTCGAGTTCGGTCACGTTCGCGAACTGCATTTCGGTCGTGGCTTCATTGTCTTCGGCGGCCTTGTCCGTAGTTTCCATCCGCAATGCGAGCTCGGCGGCCGCCCGTTCGATTTCGTCGTTGAGCACCTGCGTGGCCGTCAGCTCGTCCTCGTAGTCTTGCTCCAGGATCTTGTAGTCGATCTCCTGGCTGATCGTATAGTTGTCGGGCTTGTCATCGACTTCGACTGCCTTGAAGTCGCGTTCGGTGGCATCCGCCGGATCCGGCATCTTGGTTGCGTCTATGATGACCGACATGTCGTAATCGTTGTCCTCGGGGAGGACTTCGCTATCGAGTATGGATTCGAGGCGACCGCTGCGTTCCGGCGGCGGGATCACGTCCGTTTCCGAGTCGTCTTTCTCGGCGTCTTGCGGCAGTTCGAAATCGAGGTTCGTCGAAGTCTCGAACGCAAAATCCTCGTTGACTTCGACTTCGATACCCTTGTTGAGACCGGTACCGTCAATCAGGTCGGCATCGAGGACGGTGTTCTCCTCGGTCGGCGCGTCGTCGCCGATCCGGTAAGCATCGCCGGCCGGGTATTCGGTCTCCGCGTGTACGTCGTGTACGTTGACCGTTTGTGCCGGGTCGTCCGTGCTGCGACGCATCGGGTTTGCCGGGGCTTCGTCCAGCGGTGGAGCGCTGAATCCTTCGCGAAGGCGGCGGCCGAAAAACAGCAGGGCCGCGATCAGCGCGAGGCCGCTGCCGGCCAGCCACCACAGCCAGTTCGAGGCCCAGGTGTCCGCCTCCGGGGCGGCATTGGCGGATGCGCCGGGTGCGATGTAGGGATTCTCGTCGAACACGACGTCGCCCGGCTTGAGCTCGCTGCTATCCTCGGCCACTTCCTCCGCCAGCTTGACTCCGCCGCTCAGCGCGTCGATTGTGGCTTGTGTCTCGCGGGTCGTCGGCGCCTCCGCGAGCCGGTCGGTCGGGACAGCGGCCTGCGGCGCGGCTGCGGTTTCGACGGCGACGTCCGTTGCCTGGTCCCCGTATTCGAACGAGGATTCGAACGAGGTTTCGGACAAGGACCCGGACGACGGTTCCAGTGACGATTCAAGCGGCGTCTCGCCGGCGTTTTTCGAAACCTGGCCGGCGTCCTCATAGGCGCTGCCGTCGATCGATTGCATGGGCGTCGTTGCGCCGGTCGCCTCCGCGAAGCGAACCGGTTCGCCGGTTTCGGCGAAGCTCGGAATGGACAGCCAGCTACCGGCCTTAAGAAGGTTCGGGTCGTTGTCGATGAAAGCGTCCGGATTGGCTTCGAAGATTACATTGGCGGCGGCCCAAAGCCCGATCGGGCGATTCTCGATGTCGGCTGCAATCTGCGACAGCGTGTCGCCTGGCTGCACGCGGTAGCGGGTTCCTTCGAAGATCGGCGCCGGCATTTTCTGCGGCGCCGGTGCAAGCGGTCGCGGCGCGGGTTCGACCCTGGCAGGGGCGGCAACGGCGGCAGGCTGACGCGCCGGCGTCGCGGCCACCCGGACCTCGGACGATTGTCTGCCCGGCGGATCGACCAGCAAGGTGTATTCCCGGGTCAGTCTCGGCGCGTACGGGCAGTCGATGCCGAGACGCAACATCATGAGCGGTTCTTGAAGCGCTCGCCGGCCGCTCAGCACAATCACGCCGTTGCCGACGCGGATATCGGCCTGGCGCAGCGTCGGCAGGCTGTCCGCGCTGCTGGCGGGCCTCAGACTGATGCAGTAGTCGGCCAGCGCCTCGTTCGGCCCCAGCGCGTAGGCGATACTGGCTCTGAGAGGCTCTCCCAGCGTGGATTGAACATTCAGTCCGCCGAGTTCTAGCGCCGTTGCCGGCAGGGCGCCCAGGCCACCGCCGACGGCGACGAGCGCGGGCAGCAGCGTGGAATTCGCCCTCGTCGGTGCTTTGCGAATGACTGCTGGTTTTGTGTTTGGCGCCTGTTTCACAGCGACGATCCTTGAGGCTTTTACCATGAACCACGATAGGCGATTCATGCGCTTATGTCGTGAACCCTATTCTATGTTTTGCGTTTTACCGCTGTGTAGCGCGTGTGTCAGCCTTCATTATGTGAACTGCGTCACACTCCGTAGCGTTTGCGCAGGCTAATTCGAGCTGCCGACGACCTCGGCGAGCGTCCGTCGCTCGACATTTTCCGACGTGTCGGCGAGCACGACTTCAGGCTCGCGGACGTAATAGCCTTGCATGAAGTCGAGCCCTAGCTGGAACAGCACCGCCATCGCATTGGCGTTTTCGACCCTTTCGGCGATCGTCTTGATGTTGCGTTCCTCCGCCGCGCGGACGATTTTCTCCACGCTCTCCTGCATCTGCTTGTCGGTAATCAGCGTGTGCATCAGCTCGCCGTCGATCTTGATGTAGTCGGGTTTCAGCAAGTCGAGAATCTGAAAGCGTTCCTGATCGGTCCCATAGTGTTCTATCGCAAAACCGACGCCCAGTCGGCGCAGCTTTTCGGCAATTGTCCGAGTCTGCTTGATGTGTTTGGACGCCTCCTGTTCCGGCACCTGCGTGACCAGCCGTGAACAGTCGAAACTGGACTTGTCGAACTCCTGTTCCATCCACGCCATCGTGTTCGGGTCCAGGATCGACTGCGTGGACATCCGTACGAAAACGCGATCGGCCTTATTGTCGTTGCAGAACTCGATCGCGGCCTTGTACATCCAGCGATCGATGTTTTTCATCAGGTTGTTGCGCTCGGCCGCGGGCAGGAACTCCGAGGGCAGCACCGGATTGCCCTGTTCGTCGATCATCCTCACGAGCAGGTCGTACATGTCGACGGAATCGCTTCTCAAACCCGCGATCGGTAGTTGCGCCAGCCGGAAGCGTTCCTCCATCAACGCGGCTTTCAGGTGCTTGACCCAGATCGCGTCGAACTGCCGTTGCTTCGTGTCCTCGTCCGCCGCATCGTTGAGATATGCCGTGTCGCCGCCGGCTTTCTTGCCCGAGTCGTAGGTTTCCAGGGTCGCCGCAACGAGTTCCTCGAGGTCGTGGAACACGTCGCTGACGCGGCATATGCCCACGGTGCAGCTCAGGTTGGTGGACGTCTGACCGACCTCGAAGGTCTTGCGCCGGATATGCTCGACGAGTTGCGAGCCCCAGACCTGCGCATCGCGCGAGTTGCCGCGCTCGAGCAATACCATGACCGAGGTCCCTTCGAATCGCCCGGCGAGGTCGCGCGGGTGCAGGCGCTTGCGGACTTCCTCGGCAAACAGGCCCAGAAGCTCTTCCGAATCGAGTATGCCGACCCTCTCGCGCGCCTCCGTGAAATTGTCGGGCTTGATATAGGCGAGCACGTGCAGGCCCGACGAAGGTTTGCGGCTGAGACGTTTTTTCAAGCGTTCGATAAACTGTGCACGGTGAAAAAACAGCGTCGTCGGGTCGCGTTTCAGCGCGTTGTGGACCAGTGCGGTCGGCTCCTGTACGACCCTGTCCTGCGCGTCGATACGTAATTGGACGCCGGGGGCGCCATCGTAATCCATCGTGCTGAAGCCCACCTGGAACTCGATGCCTTCGCCGGCCTCGTGGACCGGTTTTGCAGCAAGTTTCTCGCCTTTCTGCCACTTGCCCTCGAGGCTTGCAATCAGCGCGCCTTTCACGGCCGAATGGCTCTCGGCGTCGAAGCTGTCCATCAGGGGCATTCCCTCGACTTCGTCGGCATTCGCCGCCTTGAACAGTTTGAGCCAGGCCTCGTTGCTCTCGACGACGATGCCTTCCTGCACCACTGCAATAGCGTCCTTCGAGCTTCGCATGTGGTCTTTGATCTGGCGCCGGTATTCCGTCGCCGAGCGCAGGGTCGAGTTCAGTGCGCGTTCGACGCGCAGCGCCCGCAACTCGCGGCCGACGACGGATTGCAGGCGTTTCTTGAGCGCGATCGACACCAGATCGCAGGCACCGTCGCGCATCGCCGATTCGATCAGGCTTTCGTCCACCTCCCGCCTCAAGGCGATGACCGGTACCTCCGGATCGAAGCGGTCTTTTTGCCCGATCACTTCGCGGATCGATTCGGGATACTGATCGCAATTGACGATGATCAGTTCGACCGGCGCCTGTTCGAGCGCGTCGCTCAGGTTTTTGGGGCTTTTGACCCAGTGGCAA
The DNA here is from genome assembly GCA_028279985.1 of Woeseiaceae bacterium. Lineage (GTDB taxonomy): Bacteria > Pseudomonadota > Gammaproteobacteria > Steroidobacterales > Woeseiaceae > UBA1847. Next base: position 31,001 of record JANQMR010000017.1, on the reverse strand, counting down.
TGTGCGGCGTGACCGGCGTCTCGCAGCGTGCTATCGATGATCGCGACGTCGTCCTGATTTCCGGATAGTACGGCGATCGAAATGCTGTGGCGCCCGTTCAAACTGCGATCCCTGCAGACTCCGGGCGGAGTCGCTTGTTGTCCATGTTCTGTAAAAAAGCTGCGGTTCCGGGTTGAGAAAACAGACTATCGTCCGGCATGGCTGCATACCGTGACGGGCATCAAGTTTCTCTTCGAGACGTACTCGGCCGGCGTCGAGCGCCAGGCCTGTTTGGCCGGGCCTTCTTCGGGACCTGGCTGACGGCTGGAGCGAATCGATCCGTTCGACCGGGTTCGTCCCGAGGCGGGCACGACCCGTGGCGAGTGCCGCGGACCCGGATTCCGGCGATTTTCCTGGGCTCTAGCGGCTGGCGCCTGATATCGACTCGGGTATCATAGTCCAAAGCTCGAGGGCCCAAAGCTCGAGGGTCCAAAGCTCGAGGGTCCAAAGCTCAAGGCCCAAAGCCCGAGCGAGCGTGCCGGATGCGGCCGTTCGTCGATCTCGAGTGTGTCGATTCCAAGAACTGAGGAGCGATCCGGCGAGAGCCGGCATACAACATGGCCAGTTACAGTACCAACGAATTCCGCGCCGGTTTGCGGATCATTCTGGACGCCGACCCTTACATCATCGTCGAAAACGAATTCGTCAAGCCCGGCAAGGGTCAGGCGTTCAACCGCGTCCGGGTCAAGAACCTGAAGACCGGCAAGACCGTGGACAAGACCTTCAAATCGGGCGAGAGCGTCGAGGCGGCCGACGTCCTCGATACCGAGATGCAGTATCTCTACGCGGACGGCGAGTTCTGGCATTTCATGGTGCCGGATACGTTCGAACAGTACGCAGCGGACGGGAAGGCCGTCGGCGACGCCAGCGACTGGATTACCGACGGCGATATCTGTCAGATCACCCTGTGGAACAATTCACCGTTGATCGTGGAAGCGCCGAATTTCGTCGAACTCGAAATCACCGAGACCGATCCGGGCGTCAAGGGGGATACGGCCAGCGGCGGCGTCAAGCCGGCGACCTTGTCTACCGGCGCGGTCGTGCGAGTCCCGCTGTTCGTGGATCAGGGCGAGGTCATCAAGGTCGATACGCGGTCGCGCGAATACGTCGGCCGCGTCAAGTAGCGCGGTACCGGGATGTTCAGTACCGGGACGTTCAAATGAACGCCCGGCTGCCGGATCGCGAATCGCAAAACGTCCGGCACAGCCTTTCGACGCCTGCGCGGTCGTCGTCGTCGAAGCGCGCGAGCGAAGGGCTATCGATGTCCAGCACACCGACCAGTTTGCCGTCGATCTTGAGCGGCACCACCAGTTCCGACCGGGATGCCGCGTCACAGACGATGTGTCCGGGGAAGGTATGCACGTCTTCGACGCGCTGGGTCTTGCCGGTCGCCGCGGCCGTTCCGCAAACGCCGTCGCCGAGTGGAATACGCACACACGCCGGGTTGCCCTGGAACGGTCCGAGCACGAGCGCGTCCCCGCGTAACACGTAGACGCCCAGCCAGTTGACGTCGTCCATGCCCTGGTAAAGTAAGGCGACGAAGTTGGCCGTGCTGGCGAGGGGGTCGGGCTCGTCGCCGATCAGGGCGGCAAGCTGGGCGTTCAGCCCTTCGTAGTCGGTGGTCGGCATCGTATTTTGGAAGGAAAGCGGCGTTACGCTCGGTTGTCGGCTGCGTACCCACAAAGGATAACGGAATCGCGCTCAGTCGTCGGCTGTGTGTTCGGGAAGAATAACGGGATCGTGCTCAGTCGTCGGCTGTGTGGTTTCGAAAGGAAAACGGAACAACGTCGGCGATATCTCCGGCATTGTCGTGAATCATCTGCAATCGCTCGAATCCTACCGCAACGCCGGCGCATTCCGGTAAACCGTGCTCCAGCGCCGCCAGCAGTTGCGTGTCCGCGGGCACCGGATCGCGCCCGCCGATGCGTCTTTTTTCGAGATCGGCTTCGATGCGCCGGCCCAGTTCCCGGGCGTCGGTGAGCTCGACGTATCCGTTGGCGAGTTCCAGGCCCGCGAGAAAAACCTCGAAACGATCGGCCAGGCGCGGGTCGTCCGGGAATAGCCGCGCCTGTGCCGCCTGGCCGGCAGGGTAGTGCCCGACGACGGTGATCCGTTTCGGATCCAGGACAGGCACGACCCGGGTTGCGAATACCAGGTCCAGCCAGGCGTCGCGATCGTCGCCGAGCGCTCCGCGCAAGCCCCGGTCGGCATCGGCCGCATCCGCCAGCTCTTCCACCGCCGCCCGCAATGGATCGACGCCGGTCGCTTCACCGAATACCTGCCGGTACTCGACCCGATCGACGCCGTTTTCCAGCGTCGGTCGATCCAGTACGGCGGCGATCAGCGCGCAGGTTTCCCGCGCCATCTCGTCCAGCGAATACCCGCGGCGATACCATTCGATCATCGTGAATTCGAGCTCGTGCCTCCGGCCGAGCTCGGCGTCGCGAAACACCCGGCAAATCGAGTAGATGTCCGGGTATCCGGCGGCCAGCAGGCGTTTCATCGCCGACTCCGGCGAGGTCATCAGATACAAGGGCCGGTCGGAGAGCGAGGACTGCACCGTCAGGTTCTCGAGGTTCGGATCGCTGGCGGCCGCGCAAGCAAGCGCCGGGGTATCGACGGCAAGCACGCCGCGGGCCGAGAAAAAGCCGCGGGCTCGCTCCATTAACGAAGCCCTGCGGCCTGCCGCCGCCGCATCCGACGACGGTCGCCAGCTCACGACGGCCCGGACCAGCCGGTCTTCTCGCCGATTTTCTGGCCCATGCGCACCCGCTTTCCTGCCTCGAGCCCCGGCAGCCAGCCGCCGGCGCTGGGCGGCAGCAGCACGATGACGGTAGAACCCATGTTGAACCAACCCAGCAGGTCGCCTTTGGCAAGCTGCCTGGAACGATCGCCGAGCTCGGGCAGTTCGACGACACCCGAACGTTTCGGCCGAATCTCCCCGGTCCAGGGCGTGCTCATGCTGCCGACGTTCAGTGCACCGACCATGACGACCGCGACTCGGCCGGCTTCGGTCTCGAGATGGAGTATCAGGCGTTCGTTCCTGGCGAACAGGCCCGGAATACGCGCCACCGTGCGCTCACTGACGCTGAAGAGGTCGCCCGGCACGTAATACACTGCCGCAAGCCTGCCGTCGACGGGTGCGTGCACGCGGTGGTAATCCCGCGGTGCGAGGTAGATGGTCGCGAAGCTACCGTCCCGAAAGGCCTGCGCCTCGTCGATATCGGCGGCCAGCAGGTCTTTCAGCGTGTAGGTCAGCCCCTTCGCCTGCAGGATGACCTCGGCGTCGAGGCGGCCGGCCTGGCTTACCGTGCCGTCCACCGGCGACACGATCGCGTTTACCGCGTCGTCGACGGGCCGTGCACCGGAAGTGAGCTCGCGGGTAAAAAAATCGTTGAGGCTTTCGAAGTCTTCCGGCACCCGTCCATCGACCTCGTCGAGCTCGACGGCAAACAGGCGCAGGTAAATGCGTATCATCCAGTCCTTGACCCGCACGATCCGTATGCGCGTCACCCGGTAGGCCAGCGCCGTCAGCGCGTGGCGCGGCAGCAGATACTGAAACAGCGCCAGGAACGTCGACACCGGGGTCTGTTAGCGCGAGGATACCTGCGCCACGACACGCAACACCAGGTCGTCACCCGCGTGTAACTCGAAGGCCACCGCGTCGGGGTCGCCGACCGGCTTCATCAGCATCAAGTGTTTGCCGCCGCGTTCCAGGCGGACGCTGCCCTGCGGGGGGATTTCCAGCGCCTCGAGCTGCCGCATGCGGGCGATGCCGTCGATCGTCGTGGTTTCGTGGATTTCGACCCTGCCGAAATCGGGGCTGGTGACATGCGTGATGCGGATGGGCTCCCCGGTCCGGTTCTGGAGTTCCATATAGGCGGCCCGCATGCGCGCGCCGGGCGGCGCGGCCGGGATCGAGACGGCTGTCGCGGTCAGCGACGGTCCTGGCTCCCGATTGTCTGCGCTATTGTCCGCGCAACCGGTTACTGCGAGTGCCAGGATCAATACGGCAAGCGCCGGCGCGACCTGCCTCATCGTTGTGCCATCAAGATTGGGAGATCGTTCATCAGATCCTCGGCTTTGTGCGGCGTGCTGAACAGAGCGCGCGGGCGACCTTCGGGATCGACGGCCAGCACGACCGCCGAATGATCCACGGTGTAAGTGTCTTCCGCTACCGACACCTTTTCGAAGAAGACACCCAGCGCATCGGTGAGCTTGCGGATTTCCTCGAGCTCGCCGGTGATACCCAGATTTTCTTCACCGAAATGACCGACGTACCTGGCGAGTACCTCGGGCGTGTCGCGTTCCGGGTCGACGCTGACGAGCACGATGCGCGGCAGCGGATCGGCGCCGGCATTGGCGAGCTCGCTGCGAACTTCGCCCAGGAGTTGCAGGGTCAACGGACAGATGTCCGGGCAGTGGGTGAAACCGAAGAATACGAGGTCCCACTGGCCTTGGAACGTGGACGCGTCGACGACTTCACCGCCGTGACTCAAGGCGGTGAAGGCCGGCAGCTCGTTGCGCACGGGCAGCACCGTGGCACGGCGCAGCTCGGCCGACGAAGCGCCGGGTTGATTGAAAAACCAGGCGCCGGCCGCCGCCCCGACCATGAATACGGCCGCGAGAATGACAATACGAGGATTCATCAGGACTTATGATAGATTCGCGAGTTTGGTTCCGGCGCATTATAGAGCAGCCTGAAGGGCGAGGTCATCGTGACGAGTAGCCGCCACGACGGAAAAACCGTTGTTGCATCTATCGAGGCTGTCGCAGCCCGGTTCGACGCGGCGGGCTTGAGTTACGGCCACGGCACGGCCAATCCGATCGACGAGGCCGCGTGGCTGGTGTTCGCGGTGATGGGCTTGGCACATGAAGACGCGGAAGCCGCCTACGGGCGACACGTCTCCGATGCGAAACTCGAAGAGATAGAGCGATTGGCGGCGAGGCGTATCGAGGATCGCGTACCGATGGCCTATCTGCTCCGTCGGGCCTGGTTCGCGGGACTGGCGTTCTACGTCGATGAGCGCGTATTGGTCCCGCGATCGCCGATCGCCGAGTTGATCGGCGCGCGTTTCGCGCCGTGGGTCGATCCCGACACGGTGCATTCCATCGCGGATCTCGGCACCGGCAGCGGCTGCATCGCCATTGCCGCCGCGCGGGCATTTCCCGAAGCCCTGGTGGATGCCGTCGACATATCGGCGGATGCCTTGGCTGTCGCCGCGATCAACGTAGAGCGGCACGCCGTCGCCGATCGCGTGCGGCTCGTCGAGTCGGATTTTTTCGAAGGCCTCGAAGGATCGCGATACGACCTGATCGTCAGCAATCCGCCGTATGTGGACGCCGCCGACATGGCGGCGCTGACGCCGGAGTTTCGCCACGAGCCGTCGCTGGGTCTTGCCGCCGGCGGCGACGGCCTGGATTCGGTTGAGACGATCCTGCATGATGCGTCGCGTTTTCTGAACGACGACGGCGTGCTGGTCTGCGAGGTCGGCGCAAGCCAGGCAGCACTGGAACGGCGTTATCCGGGGATTGCATTCGTCTGGCTCGCGTTCGAACATGGCGGGACGGGCGTATTCGTCTTGAACAGGCGCGATTTGCAAGAGATTTAAGGTGTCAGGCAACAGTTTTGGACGCATGTATGTCGTTACGACCTTCGGCGAAAGCCACGGTCGCGCGCTCGGCTGCGTCATCGACGGTTGCCCGCCCGGACTCGGGCTTTCGGAATCGGACATCCAGCGCGATCTCGACCGCCGCCGGCCGGGACGCTCGCGGCATACGACCCAGCGCAAGGAGCCCGATCGGGTGCAAATCCTGTCGGGCGTCTTCGACGGTCTGACCACCGGCACGCCGATTGGACTGCTGATCGAAAACCTGGATCAGCGCTCGAAGGACTACGGCGACATCAAGGACAAGTTCAGGCCGGGTCATGCCGACTATACCTACCAGCAAAAGTACGGCATCCGCGACTACCGCGGCGGCGGCCGCTCGTCGGCCCGCGAAACCACGATGCGGGTCGCGGCCGGCGCCGTGGCGCGCAAGTATCTCAACGAGCGTCTCGGCATCGAGATCCGCGGCTATCTGTCGCAACTCGGGCCGATCGGGTTGGATGCGCCGGATCTGGATTTCGTCGATCAGAACCCTTTTTTCTGCGCCGATCCCGACCGCATCGGAGAGCTCGAGCAATTCATGGACGCCTTGCGCGAGGAGGGCGATTCCATCGGCGCGAAAATCAGCGTGCTCGCCAGCAACATACCGCCGGGCCTGGGTGAGCCGGTGTTCGACAAGCTGGAGGCGGATCTCGCCAAAGGCCTGATGAGCATCAACGCGGTCAAAGGCGTCGAGGTCGGCGCCGGTTTCGGCGCCGTTTCGCAGCGCGGCAGCCAGCATCGCGACGAGATTTCGGCGACCGGCTTCGCCAAGAACGATGCGGGAGGGACTTTGGGCGGAATCTCCTCGGGGCAGGACTTGTTGACGAGTATTGCGCTCAAGCCCACCTCGAGCATCTCGGTGCCGGGCAAGACCATCGACAAACAGGGCAAGGAAACGGACATCGTCACCAAGGGACGGCACGACCCCTGCGTGGGCCTGCGGGCTACGCCGATTGCCGAAGCCATGGTCGCCTTGGTGCTGATCGATCACTATCTTCGCAATCGAGCGCAAAACGCCGACGTGGAGCAGACCCTCTCGACGCTGGAAACGTCGACGCCGGCAAAGCCGACGTTCGGCAAACAGGGATAGACCGACATGACCGACCGCATCGACGTAGCCGTAGTCGGCGCCACCGGCGCCGTGGGCGAGGCCATGTTGTCCATACTCGCCGAACGCGAGTTCCCGGTGGGTGAGGTCTATGCGCTCGCCTCGCAGCGGTCCGTCGGCAAGCGGGTCGCCTTCGGCGACCGCGAGCTCGAGGTAGGCGATCTCGCAGCATTCGATTTTTCCAAAACGCGTATCGGGCTGTTCTCGGCAGGTGGGTCGATTTCCGCCGACTATGCGCCCAAAGCCGCGCAGGCCGGCTGTATCGTCATCGACAACACGTCACATTTTCGCTACGACGACGACATTCCGCTGGTCGTGCCCGAAGTCAATGCCGATGCCATCGGCGACTATCGGCAATGCGGCATCATCGCCAACCCGAATTGCTCCACGATCCAGATGGTTGTGGCGCTCAAGCCGATCTACGACGAAGCCGGCATCGAGCGGATCAACGTTTGCACCTACCAGGCGGTGTCCGGCGCCGGGCGCAGCGCCATCGAAGTACTTGCGCAACAGACGACGGCCTTGCTGAACGGCCGGCCGCTGGAGATCGAAGGAGACGCAAAGCAAATCGCGTTCAATGCCGTGCCACATATCGACAGCTTCCAGGACAACGGTTATACACGCGAAGAAATGAAAATGGTCTGGGAAACCCGCAAGATCCTCGGTGACGACGCCATCCTGGTCAATCCGACCGCGGTCCGTATTCCGGTGTTCTACGGCCATTCCGAGTCCGTTCATATCGAGACCAAGACCAAGATAACGGCGGCTCGCGCACGCGAGCTCTTCGCATCGGCGCCCGGCGTCAGCTTGCTGGACGGCGCCGCGACCGGCGCATATCCGACGGCCGTGACCGACAGCTCCGGAAACGATGCCGTGTTCGTCGGTCGCGTGCGTGAGGACATCTCCCATCCGCGCGGTTTAGACCTGTGGGTCGTTGCCGATAACATACGTAAGGGCGCGGCTCTAAATAGCGTCCAAATTGCTGAAATTTTGGCGAAAAACTATTTATAAGCTATAGTTTGCTCGCTGAAACGGGCCGCCCGCGGGCAATGCTAGGGTCCCCTTAAACTGGCGTCAGGGGGATAATGGGGAGTTTGGAGAAAACCATGCTGCGACGATTCACTCGCTTTTCGCCTGCGCTCGTCTTGCTGTCATGCAGCAATGTCTGGGCGTTGGGACTTGGTGAAATAAGGCTCGACTCGTCGTTGAATTCACCGCTGCGAGCGGAGATCGAACTCCTCTCCGCGACACCCGAAGAACTCGACAATCTGACCGTCACGCTCGCACCTGCAGAAATCTTCGAGCGCTACGACCTGGACCGCCCGGCCGACCTGCAAGGGCTTGAATTCGAGATTGTCCGCTCCGGCCGCCTGGATGGGAACATCGTTCGTATCCGTTCGCGCAGTCCGATTACCGAGCCGTTCCTGACGTTTCTCGTAGAGGCCAACTGGCCGCGCGGCCGGCTCTTGCGCGAATACACACTGTTGCTCGATCCGCCGACGTTTGCTCCGCCGACGCCGGCGCGACCGGCAGTTGCCGCACCCCAGCGCACGGCGCCGGCGGACAGCGGCAGCATCCGGCGCGAAGCGCCGCCGCGTGCGACGACCTCCGAGCCGCCGGCCCGCGCCGCGACACCGCCGGCGAGCCGGCCCGCGCCTTCGCCGGCTTCCCCGCCGCCCCCGCCGCCCGAGAACCGGGTGGCCGACCCTGCGCCCGTCGATACCGCCGCGGGCGGCGACTATGTCGTCGCACGCAACGACACCCTTTGGGGGATCGCCCAGCGCTTCCGCCCGGATAGCCGCCTGACGATGAACCAGACGATGCTGGCGATCTACGAGGCCAATCGGGATGCTTTCGGAGGCAACATCAATATCTTGCGCGAAGGCGCGTCCTTACGCGTTCCCAGCGCCGACGAGATATTCCAGATCGATCGCGGTGACGCGCTGAGCGAGGTAAGGCGGCAAAACACGGCCTGGGACGACGGGACCGCCGCAAGCGCGCCGCCTGCCGGCGACCGCCGGCCCAACCTGATCCTGGTGCCGCCCGACGAAGATACGATTGAAGATACGACGGGTGTCGACACCGGCGGCGACGTTGCCGGCGAAATGCCGCTGAGCCGCGAGCAGGAAATCGAAAACCGTATCGCCGAGCTGGAAGCCGACGTGCCGTTGGACCGGGGTTTGATCGAAATCCGGGACAACGAGTTGGCCGCATTGCGCCAGGAACTGGCGCGGATTCGCGGCGAGGTTTACCCGCCGCCGGTGGACGAAGCGCCCGTCGACGAGCTCGTGGCCGACGATGTCCTTGCCGATACGACCGACGAGAGTCCGTTCGTCGACGAGGCGCCGGCGGACGCGGTTGCAGGCGATGAGCTGTCACCCGATTTCGTTGACGAGACCGTGGTTGAGGACGAGTCCGCAGCCGCCGAAGAACCGGCGGAAGCGGCCGCGGCGGAGGATACGAGCACGCCGCCGGCCGTCGTTCGCACCGTGTCGCAGCCGACGCTGGTCGACCGGCTACTCGGTGCGTTGACCAGCGTCTGGGCTTTGATCGGCGGTTTGTTGGTCGTCGTCGCCGGCATCCTGTTCTGGTTCATGCGTCGCGATCGCGGAGAAGAAGACACCGGTCCCTGGACCAGCGAGCCGCTCGCCGATCTGGACTCCGACGAAGAAGGCAGCTTGACGGCGACGGAGTCGCTGAAAGCGCCGATGCGTGACGACGGCTCGATTGTCGTCGTCGAACAGGGATCGACGGGACAGCCGTTCGAAGACGATTTCGCAGACGATACGGTCGAAACGGAGATGACCGGTCTCGACGCCGGCGACGCCGTGTCGCTCGAGGATACCTTCTCTAGCGAAGACGGCGTCAACGTCGATCAGACCGATCCGATCGCCGAAGCCGATTTCCACATGGCTTACGGTCTGTACGACCAGGCTGCCGATCTGGTCAACGGCGTTCTGGCGGTCGAGCCGGAACGTCGGGACCTGCTCGCCAAGCTTTGTGAAATCTATTTCGTCTGGGGTAACCGGGATGCATTCGTCGACGCGGCCGACCGCGTCCGTGCGGTCATCGGTGACGGCGACAGTGCCGACTGGGACAAGATCGTCATCATGGGCCGGCAGATCGCCGCCGACCACGCGTTGTTCGCCGGGGCCGACGTGACCGGCGTAACCAAGGCCATGGACCTCGCTTTCGAATCCGATACCGGGGGCGCGGGCGCGCTGGACATGGAATTCGGTGACGACGGCAGCCGCAGTGAGGTCATCGATCTCGGGGCGGCCGATTCCGACGGCGACCTTCTGGACTTGGGCGCCGCCGATGCGGCGCCTTCGAGTGACGATTCAGTCCTCGACTTCGATTTCGGCGAGGATGAGGACGAGGCGGCGACGACGCGTGAAGTGCCGGCGATCGAAGACTCGATGGCGGAAAAAACCGTCGAAATGCCGGCCGAGGATCCGACCGTCGAGATGCCGGCGGAGGATCCGACCGTCGAAACGCCCACGATAGAAGAACGGGCAGGCAGCTTTGCCGACGTGGCGCCGGACGCGATCTCGGAGCTGCCGTCGATCGACGAGGAGACGATTGGGGGTGCGATCGCGGATCGCGGGCAGGCGAGCGACGAAACCGCGGAAATCGATCTCGACGATCTGGGGCTCGATCTGAGCGGCCTGGAGGAAACGGAGGTTGCCTCGCTCGACGACCTGGACGAGACCGGCGAAAACGAGGTGCTGGAGATTACCGGTGTCAACGAGGCCCTCGATGAGTCCGAAGGCGACGCCGCCGAGCAACCGGCCGCCGATGCGACCGGTCTGCAAGCGGCGCTGGACCCGGATTCGGCGGCCGGCGAAGCACAGGAAGAGGCCGAGGAGGCGCTCACGTCCGCACAAACCGGCATGCATCCGGCGCCCGACGAGACCGGTGTCGATCCTTTCATGGATACGGTCGAGGAGGATTCCGACGCCGGTGTCGATCGAAGCCTGCTCGACGCCACCGGGCGGACCCAGGTCTTGAGCGAAGACCTGGCCGTCGAAGCGGCGGCGGGGCAGGAGCCGGAGCCGGACGACCGGGACGATAAGGACGATCAGCAGGACGATCAGCAGGACGACAAGCAGGACGATAAGCAGGACGAGCAGGATGCCACCGTGCTTGCCGGCCTCGACGATGCGGACGACACGGACGATGCGGCCGACGACGACGAGGCGCTGGGTGACGAAGATGCGACCTTGCTGGCCCCGGGCATCGGAGAGGGGGATTTCGACTTTGCGAAAACCGAATCGCTGCCCGCCGATGCGTTTTCCGGCAACGCGGACCTCGAGCAGACGGGCGAGCTGCCGGCCGTTGCGAGCACGGATGTCGATCTCGATCTCGACGACCTGACCGCGGCGCTCAAGATCAGCGAGGCGGGCGACACGGTCGACATGCCGAGCGACGACAAGACCGTGGAGCAGCCACGGCTGCAGATGGCGGACGAATACGCCGATGCGGAAACGATGGAGCTCGGTCCCGACGACATGAGCGAGGAGCTGCAGGAGGCGCGTACGATGACCGAGGTCGGCACCAAGCTCGACCTCGCGCGCGCTTACGTGGACATGGGAGATCCCGGCGGCGCCCGCAGCATCCTCGAAGAAGTGCTGGACGAAGGTGACGAAAGCCAGCGCCAGCAGGCACAACAGCTACTGGACACCTTACCCGGCTGAGCTCCGGCCCCGGCGGCCGTCATGCGTATTGCAATTGGCGTCGAATACGACGGCACCGCCTACAACGGCTGGCAACGGCAGCAAAACGGTACCGGTATCCAGGAAAAACTCGAGGCGGCCGTCGCGGCCGTTGCCGATCACGACGTCGAAGTGAGTTGCGCCGGCCGTACCGACGCCGGTGTTCACGCTTCCGCCCAGGTCGCCCATTTCGACACCGAAAGCCGGCGCGACGATCGCGGCTGGTTGCTCGGCATCAACAGCCTGTTGCCCGGGGACATCAGCCTGAGCTGGGCGCGCCGCGTCGATCCGGCCTTCCACGCCCGTTATTCGGCAACGGCACGGACTTATCGTTATGTAATCCTGAACAGGCTCGTGCGCTCGGCGCTTTACCGATACCGCGCCTGGTGGGTGCACGAGCCGCTGGATGCGGACGCGATGCATGCCGCCGCGCAAGGCCTGGTCGGCGAGCACGATTTTTCGGCATTCCGGGCGGCCGGCTGTCAGGCCTCGTCGCCGGTCCGCGAGATTCTGGCGATCGAGGTTCGCCGTGAAGCTTCGTGGGTAATTCTGGGCGTCACCGCCAACGCGTTCCTGCAGCACATGGTCCGCAACATCGCCGGCAGCCTGGCTGCGGTCGGCGCCGGTCAGTGCACGAGCGACTGGCTTGCCGACGTGTTACGCAGCCGTGACCGCCGCCGGGCCGGGGTTGCCGCCCCGCCTCATGGCCTGACCCTGACCGACGTGACGTATCCGGAGACTTACGGCTTGCCGCGCAGTAGCAAGCTCGGGAACACTCTCTTATGATTGCGCCATGAGCTGGTTCGAGAAACTGATGCCCTCGCGCATCAGCACCGAGAAACGCACCCGGTCGGTTCCCGAAGGGGTGTGGATCAAATGTCCGCGATGCGACGCGCAGCTTTATCGCAATGAGCTGGAGCGCAACCTCAAGGTGTGCCCCAAGTGCGATTTTCACATGCGCATCGGCGCGCGGGAGCGACTGGATTGTTTCCTGGACCCGGATTCCCAGCAGGAGATTGCGGACAACCTCGAACCGCGCGACCCGCTCAAATTCCGCGACAGCAAACGGTATCGCGATCGCATTGCGGCCGCGCAGAAAAAAACCGGCGAAAAGGATGCGCTGGTTGCAGCGACAGGCACGTTGCTCGGGCGTCCGGTCGTCGTCTGTGCGTTCGAGTTCGCCTTCATGGGCGGATCGATGGGCTCGGTCGTCGGCGAACGGTTTACCCGCGCGGCAGGTCACTCGGCCGACAACCACATGCCGCTGATTTCGTTTTCGGCCAGCGGCGGCGCGCGCATGCAGGAGGCGCTGTTCTCGCTGTTTCAAATGGCGAAGACCTCGGCTTCGCTGGCGCGCCTGGGTGAGCTCGAGGTGCCTTTCGTGTCGGTGCTGACCGATCCGACGACCGGGGGCGTGTCGGCGAGCCTGGCGATGCTGGGCGACGTCAACATCGCCGAGCCGGGCGCGTTGATCGGTTTCGCCGGCCCGCGGGTCATCGAACAGACGGTCCGCCAGACCCTGCCGGAGGGGTTCCAGCGCAGCGAGTTCCTGCTCGACCACGGCGCGATCGACATGATCGTCGATCGCCGCCGGATGCGCGAACAGATTGCGGAATTGCTCGCCAAGTTCGAGCATCGACCGAGCCCGGTCGAAGCGCAGCCCGGCTAGTGTCCTGTCCCGGACCGTCGAGTCTGGACGGCTGGCTGCGGCGGCTGGAAGGCCTGTCGTCCGCCGAAATCGTCATGGGCCTGGAGAGGGTCGCCGAGGTCCTCGATCGCCTGGAAATCGCATTGCCGCGCCGTGTGCTCCACGTCGCCGGCACCAACGGCAAGGGATCGACCGTCGCGATGCTCGAAGCCCTGCTGCAGAACACCCACGACAGGCTCGGATGCTATACCTCGCCGCATGTCATTCGCTACAACGAACGCATTCGCGTTGCCGGGCAGGCGGTCGAGGATGCGCCGATCGTTGCGGCATTCGAGCGCATCGAAGCGGCGCGCGGCGACGTTCCGCTGACCTACTTCGAATTCGGTACGCTGGCGGCGCTGGCCGTCTTCGAATCGCTCGAGGTGGACTGCGCAATCCTGGAGGTGGGCATGGGCGGACGGCTGGACGCCGTCAACGCGGTCGAAGCGGAGGCGTCGATCATCACCAACATTGCGCTGGATCACTGTAACTGGCTCGGCAACGACGTCGAATCCATCGGCTACGAGAAAGCCGGCATCATGCGTCCGGCGAAGCCGGTCGTGTTCGGCGCCTGCGATATGCCGACCTCGGTCGAAGGTCACGCGGCGACGCTGGGCGCCGTCCTGATTGCCGCGGGTCGCGACTACGATTGGTCGGTGGAGGGCGGCGGGCGCTGGAGCTGGCGCGGCAGGGACCGGACGCTGGAATCGCTGGCCCGGCCGTCCCTGGCCGGTGAGTTCCAGCTCGCGAATGCCGCGGCGGTACTGGCGCTGCTCGAGGCGATCGGATTGGAAACGCTGCTCGATCCACAGACTGTCGGACGGTCTCTGGGAGGCGTGGCGCTCACCGGACGGATGCAGCGCCTGGAGGCGGACGGCGAGTGGCTGTTCGACGTGGCGCACAACCCGGCCGCGGCCCGCGCGCTGGCGGATACGCTCGGCCGGGATTCGTTCTCCGGGAGCACCGTGACTGTCATCGGGATGCTGGACGACAAGGACGCCGAGGGCATCGTATCGGCAGTGGACGACATCACCGATCACTGGATTGCGGTCGACGCCGATAGTTCGCACGCGATACCGGCGGCGGAGCTCGGCCGGCGTATCGCAAACGCGTGCAATAAGCCGGTCGCGATCGCCGATTCGATCGAGGAGGCCGTTCGGGTCGCGCGCGAAATCGCGGCCGATGACGACCGGGTGCTGGTGACGGGGTCGTTCTATGTCGTCGGCCCCGCGCTCTCGGCGCTTGGGCTATAATTGCCGCCTCGCGAAACGCTGATCGACGATGGAACGAGCCTTGAAAGAACGGATAGTCGGCGCCTCCGTCCTGGTCGTGTTCGTCGTGCTCGTCGTCCCGGTATTCCTGGACGGGCCGCCCGAAGAGGATGAAGTCGTTTCCCATCAGGTGAGCCTGCCCGGTCAGAACCCGCAAACCACCCAGACCGTTATTCTCGATCGCGACCGCGACGAGCCGGTGCCGGCGGCCGCGGCGACGAGGCCAGAGCTCCGCGATCGGACACCGGCGCCGGTCAGGGAAACACCGCTCGAGCCGGCGCAGGCGAGCGCCGGGCGGTCGGGTGACGGCGGCCGGGTTTCCGCAGGCGGTTCCGCAGACGATGCGGCCGATGACGAGCCTGCGCCTGCGGCGTCATCGGGACGCGGAGCCGAGCCGCCGGCGAGATTGCCGCCGGAAAGCAACACGCTTGCAACCGCGAACGAGGCGAGCACTTCCGCGACGGGCATGTGGGCCGTGCAGCTCGGCAGTTTCTCCAGCCGGGATAATGCCGAGCGTCTTGCGGCGGATCTCAGAAGACAAGGTTTTGCCGCGTTCCTAAGCAGGCTTTCGACCGGCTCGGGCGAACTCCACCGGGTGCGTATCGGCCCGCAGAAAGACCGCGACGACGCCGAGGCGATGGCCGGCAGGCTGAGCGCCGCCGGTCACACAGGCCAGGTCGTGCCGCATCCCTGATGGCCGTCATCGACATCATCATCGGCGCCGCGATCCTCTTGTCCGTGGTGGTCGGCATCTTTCGCGGCCTGGTCAAGGAGGCGCTGTCGCTTGCGAGCCTGTTGTTTGCGATCTGGGCGGCCCTGTATTTCGGTCCCGATATCGGTAATGTCGCGGAGAGCTGGCTGAGTTCCGAGGAACTTCAGACCTGGTTCGGCCGCATTCTGGTTTTTGCCGTGATCCTGGCGGCCGGCGGGCTTCTGAGTTGGGCGCTGTCCAAGTTAGTTCGCTGGTCGGTATTGTCCGGGGTCGATCGATTCCTCGGCGCGATTTTCGGCGTGTGCCGCGGCGTGCTCCTGATCGCCGTCTTAGTCATCGGCGGCCGGTTCGTCGGATTCGACAACGACGACTGGTGGTCGAGCTCGCGCGCGATACCGCATCTCGAGCTCGTCGCCGAGTGGATAGAGGTGATGGCGCCGAAAGGCTTTGAGATACTGACGTCGGACGGGGCGGCGGAGTCCTTGTCGCTCTCCGTGCCGGCGGAACGCATCATTCCAGCTCGAGATTGAGCTAAAGACTGAGGACGGACGAACAGACGATGTGTGGGGTCATCGGAATAGTCAGCAGCCGGCCGGTCAACCAGGCCTTGTACGACGCGCTTACCATCCTGCAGCATCGCGGCCAGGATGCGGCCGGTATCTGCACCTGGAGCGAGGAGGGCGGGCTGCATCAGCGGCGCACCAACGGGCTCGTGCGGGACGTGTTCCGCACGCGGCACATGTTGCGGCTCAAGGGCAAGGTCGGTATCGCGCACGCGCGTTATCCGACCGCGGGCGGTTCGCAGTCGTCCGAAGCCCAGCCGTTCTACGTGAACTCGCCCTATGGCATCTGCCTTGCGCACAACGGTAATCTGACCAACCATGACGAGTTGACCGAACACCTGGTCGGTGAGGACCTGCGGCACCTGAATACCGGGTCCGATTCCGAGGTCTTGTTGAACGTGTTTGCTCACGAGCTGCAAACCCGGGCCAATGCCCGGCTCACCGCCGAACAGGTGTTCGCCGCAGTTTCGGCCGTACACGATCGCTGTCGCGGCGGCTATGCCGTCGTCGCGATGATCGTCGGTTTCGGGATCGTCGCCTTTCGCGATCCGAACGGCATCCGCCCGCTGGTGCTCGGCGAACGCCGGACCGAAAGCGGTAGCGACTACATGGTGGCCTCCGAAAGCGTCGCGCTCGACGTGCTGCAGTTCGAGCGCCTGCGCGATCTCAGGCCCGGGGAGACCGTCGTCATCGAAAACGGGGGGCGTTTGCACAGCCGGGTCTACGAGCACGCGGTCCGTCATACACCGTGCATATTCGAGTACGTGTACTTCGCCCGTCCGGATTCGATCCTGGACGACATCTCAGTCTACAAGGCGCGGCTGCGCATGGGCGAGCAGCTTGCCGGCAAGATCGTGCGCGATTTTCCGCAACACGATGTCGACGTCGTGATTCCGATACCGGATACGTCGCGCACCTCGGCGCTGCAGGTCGCCTATCACCTGGGCGTCAAGTATCGCGAAGGCTTCATCAAGAACCGCTACATCGGCCGCACGTTCATCATGCCCGGACAGGCGGAACGGGCGGAATCGGTGCGCCGCAAGCTGAACGCGATCGACCTCGAGTTTCGCGGCAAGAACGTGTTGCTGGTGGACGACTCCATCGTCCGCGGCACGACCTCGAGGCAGATCATCAAGCTGGCGCGCGAAGCCGGGGCGGCCAAGGTCTATTTTGCGTCCGCCGCGCCGCCCGTGCGGTATCCGAACGTGTACGGCATCGACATGCCGGCTGCGTCCGAGCTGATCGCCAACGGCCGTACGGTCGAGGAAGTTCAGCGTCTGATCGGCGCCGACCGGCTGATCTATCAGGATCTCGACGGCCTGATCCGCTCGGTGCGCCACGACAACTCGGCGATCACGGAGTTCGACACGTCCTGTTTTTCCGGCGAGTACATCACAGGCGACGTCACCCCGGAGTATCTGGACGATCTGGAGCGGCGCCGCAACGATGCCGAGAAGCAGCGGCGTAAGGCCAAGCTCAAAGGAACTGGCGGTGACGAGACCGGTACGGACGCGGTCGTCGGCATGTAGGTCATCGCGCACGCGGCCGATGCGCCATTGGTATCAAGGTGGGTATCAAGTTGGGTATCAAGGTCGGTATCAAGGTCATGATCATCGACGGACAGGCCGATTTCCGTAGCCTGTTGATGCACCACGTGACGACCCATTGGCCCGACGCGATCGTCTCTGCCTACGACCCGACCACGGCCGGCCATTTGCCCGACGAGTTTTCGGGCGCGGGCAACGACATCGTCTTACTGGGCAACGATCAGGGTGGAGACCGCGAGGGGATCGACACGCTCAGGCGATACGCCCAATCACCCGGTTTTCCCGCCTTGATCTATTTCGGCGAGGATGGGGAAGAAAAGGCGGCGGTCAAAGCCGGCGCGGACGCCTTCATCAGGCGCAACGCGATTCGCCACGACGAGCTGATCGTCGGGCTCAGCGACATCCTGGTTGCCCGGCGCCGGGTGGCGTCTACCAGTTCGTTGTTCTCGGGCGACCTCGAGACCGGTATCCATCCGCCGATTCGCGGTTACCGGTTCTTGAAAAAGCTGAGCGCTACCGAGCACTCGGCGGTGTACCTCGCCGAACGGGAGTCCGCGGACCGGAAGGTGGCGCTGAAGGTACTGCGACAAGATCTGGAGGACGAGTCCAGCATCGCCGCGTTCGAGCGCTTCCTGCAGGAATACGAGATGATCGCCGAGATCGATCATCCGAACATCGTTCGGATTTACGATCTCGGGGTCGCGGACGATCATTCGCACATTGCGATGGAGTATCTCGAAGGCGGCGACCTGAAGGCCAGAATCGAGACCGGCATGACGGAGCCTGAAGCCGTGCGTTGCCTCGGCGAGATTGCCGGCGCCCTGGGCGCGATCCACGAGACCGGCATCCTGCATCGGGATCTCAAACCCGGCAACATCATGTTCAGAAGCGACGGCTCGGTGGCCCTGATCGATTTCGGTCTCGCCAAGCGCATGCGCCTGAAACAGGAGATTACCGGCGGCGGGGAGATCTTCGGCACGCCGTATTACATGAGTCCCGAGCAGGGTCATGGCGGCGATACCGACGAGCGCGCCGACATCTACAGCCTCGGCGTGCTGTTCTACGAGATGCTGACCGGCGAAAAACCGTATCGGGCCGACACGGCGATGGGGATCATCTACAAGCATGCGCATGCGCCGCTGCCCTTGCTGAAACCGTGCCTGTCCCGGTATCAGGCCCTGATCGACACGATGCTGGCAAAAAAACCGCAAGACCGCCCGAGCACCGCGGCCGAGATCGAGGAATGGCTGTGACCGCCGGCGGTGCTTCGAACGACGTGCCGCCGAACATCGCGGCCTTCCTGGACACGCCTACGCCTGACCGATGGCTGGACGCGGCGACGAGCCGTCTCCCCGATCTGCTGTTGGACCATGCGAACTGCGAGCTCAAGGCGGCGTCCACCGCGATGGGGTTCCTGTACCGTTATCCGGAGCGGACGGCGCTGGCGCAACGCATGTCGCACCTGGCGCGCGAAGAGCTGCGCCACTTCGAGCAGGTGCGGGGCATCATGGCGGAGCTGGACATCCCTTTCCGGCGGCTCGGCGCCTCGCGATACGCGGGGGCGCTCAGGGACGAAGTTCGCGACCGGGAGCCTTACAAGCTGCTGGACATGCTGTTGGTCGGCGCCCTGATCGAGGCGCGCTCCTGCGAGCGTTTCGCCAGGATCGCGCCACGGTTGCCGGAGACGCTGGGCAGGTTCTACTCGGGCCTGTTGGCCTCGGAAGCCCGGCACTTCGAGCACTACGTCGCGTTTGCGCACCGGGAGTGCGGTTTGGGCAGGGACGATGTCGAGCGGCGGCTGACCGCGCTCAAGGCCGTCGAGGCTGTGCTGATTACCGACCCCGACCCCGAGTTTCGTTTTCACTCCGGACCGCCGGCAGACCAAACGCCGGCGGATTCCTCGAACCGTCAATCGTAGCGAACGCGGCTCATTTTCTCGATCACGACCGGCACCTTGGGCACGTCCGAGCGCAGCGGGCCTTGCGGCCCGGTTTCGACCGAGACGATCCGGTCGACGACCTCCATGCCTTCGATGACATGACCGAACGCCGCATAACCCCAGCGGTTTTCGCCCGTATCCAGGCGGGTGTTGTCGACGACGTTGATGAAAAACTGTGAGCCCGCCGAATGCGGGTCGCCGGTGCGCGCCATCGCGATCGTGCCGCGCACGTTGCTGATGCCGTTGCCGGATTCGTTCGGAATCGTGTCGTCCGTCTTCCTGAGCTCGAGTCCGGGCGTGTAGCCGCCGCCCTGCGCCATGAAACCCGGTATGACGCGATGGAAAATCAGGCCGTCGTAGAAACCGGAATCGACGAGCTCGACGAAATTCGCGACGGTCAGCGGCGCGAGCTCAGCCTCGAGTTCGAGCTTGAACGTTCCCTCCGTGGTCTCGACCAGGATGTGCGGGTGTTCCGGCAGCTTGTCGGCCGCATCTGCCAGGGGCATGGCAAGGAGCATTACGATCGCGATCAGGGTTTTTCGCATTTCCGGAGTATCTCTCAACAGCGCCAATCGAAGCGCGAAGATACCAGAATCGCAGCGGTTCTCGAACCGTTGCGGCTGTCTGGCGGCCGAACTGACGGTTCATTGACGGTTCTGGGACCGCCCCGTATGATTGCGCCCCCGCGGAACCGGGCCCGCCTGCCGGTCCCGTGTGGCAGAATGTCTGGCATCGGGGCATGGCGCAGTCTGGTAGCGCATCTGCTTTGGGAGCAGAGGGTCGGCGGTTCGAATCCGTCTGCCCCGACCAGGATTCTTGTTTCGTTTCGCGCCTGTAGCTCAACCGGATAGAGCATCGGCCTTCTAAGCCGGCGGTTGCAGGTTCGAGTCCTGCCGGGCGCGCCAGAACGCAAGACTCAGGTACAATACACCAAAACCATGGTGGGCGTAGCTCAGTTGGTAGAGCCCCGGGTTGTGATCCCGGTCGTCGTGGGTTCGAGTCCCATCGTCCACCCCAGATCTTCCAGCCATCGTCCAGCCATCGTCCAGCCATCGTCTCCGGCGTCGGGTAGCGGATAAGAAGCGTAGTCTGCCGATTCGATACATCAGGGCCTCTAGCTCAATTGGTAGAGCAGTGGACTCTTAATCCATTGGTTCGGGGTTCGAGTCCCCGGGGGCCCACCAATTCGCTTTTCGGACTCGAGAGAATAAGGCTTCGTATCGATTGTTTTTGGTCCCGATCTCGTCGGGATTTCAGATTTGCCGCACTGTTTCGGCACGACTCCGCGTGCGACGGACACATCCCCCCGGACAGCACATTAGCTGCGGTTGATCCGCATGCATGACCGTCGACGGCATCACTGCCGATACCGGCGGCTGATGGAATGCTGTCGCAAGACACTTCCTAAGCTCAGACGTTTCCGCTAAATTGGCGCCGCCGGTGGGACCCGCAGGGCAGTCCATGAAAAGCAAACCAACAGTGCCGCATTGGCAGCGGCCGCGTCAGCGTGCGCTCTCGGCCGCCGTTGCCGCCGCCATCGGCGGTACCGTCGGGTCGCCGCTATACGCGCAGGAGATCGAGGAAATCACCGTCACCGCGACCAAGCGCGAGGAGTCGGTCCAGGACGTGCCGCTGGCGATGACGGTCTTTACCGGCGCGTTCGTCGACAAGGTCAATCTCGGCGACGTCAAGGACCTGATCTCGTTTACGCCGGGGATCAGCGGCAACAGCCAGGACAGCTTCATCGACGCGGTCAGCGTGCGCGGCGTGCGTACCCAGGATTTCGGCGTCGGCGGCGACCCGTCGGCGGCGTTTTTCAAGAACGATCTCTACGAGGGGCGTAACGGCGCCGTCGTCACCAGCGTCTACGATCTCGAACGGGCTGAGATCCTGCGCGGGCCGCAGGGTTTTCTGTTCGGCAGGAATTCCATTGGCGGCGCGGTCAGCGTACACACCCGCAAGGCCGAAATCGGCGTGCTGGATGCCTATGTCAACTTCGACGCCGCCGAGCGCAATCGTTTCACCTTCGACGGCGCGGTTAACGTCCCGGTCAACGATGCGTTCGCAATGCGTTTCGCGGCCTACTCGTCGCAGGAAGACGGTTTTGTCGACAACCTGTTCAACGGTCGCGATCTGATCGAACACGACAAGCAGGCCCTGCGCTGGTCCACGGCCTACGCCGCCGGTCGCCTGTCCGTAGACACGATGGTCGAGTTCGAGGACCGCGTGCAGTCCGGTTCGGTTTACCGTGCCGTCACCGAAGGCGACACCTGGGAGAACCTGGCCGGTATTTTCGGCGACAGCATCGTTCCCGGCGGGGGCGAGCGCGATGCGGGTCTCGACCAGTCTTTCGGCGACGACGACGACTCCGAGATCCTGTCCTTGGGGCTGCATGTCGAATACGATTTCGACGTGCTGACCCTGGTGTCGAATACCGGGTACAAGGACCACGATTACTTCTATACCGAGGACTACGACGGCACCCCGGTCAACATCAACAACTATCGACAGGATCAAAGCGGCGACTATTTCCAGCAGGAACTCCGCATCGTCTCGGACGTCGACGACGCGCTGTCCTGGTATGCCGGCGTCTCGTTCTATCGGGAGGAGACCGACGTACTTTTCAATTCGTCCGGCGCCGAGGACGCGTTCTGCAATTATTACGGCAACGCCTACTATCCCGGCAACGGGATCGCGGACTGCCAGAGTTATTACGACTATCTCGGTTCGCCGTGGTCGCCGAGCTCCGACGGCCTTTTGACCGAACCCGGTTTCGTTTCCGGCAAGTACACGGGCTGGGCGGCCTACGTCGATCTCGACTACCGGCTGAGCGACTCTCTCGACTTAGGCCTGGGCGCCCGTTACACCGATGACGAAAAAGACTTCACGGTCAACGTCCCGCTGCCCGAAAGCCAACTCGGGCCGCTGTTCACCTACGGTTACTCGACCGACGGCGACATAAGCACCGGCGATGGCTGGTCCGACACGAGCTTACGCGCGATCCTGCGTTACCGGCCGAACGACGATACGCTGCTGTTCGCAAGTTACGCCCAGGGGTTCAAGTCGGGCGGTTTCGGCAGTTTCTCGCTGGTGGACGCCGCCGGCGAGCGTGTCGCCTGCTGCGAGACGGACCTGACCGAAGCGGACGGTTTCCGTGCGCGGACCTTCCAGCCCGAGAACGTCGATTCCTATGAGATCGGTTACAAGGGCACCCTGTTTAGGGGGCGCGCCGACGTCGATCTCTCGGGTTTTTTCTACGACTACACGGACCTGCAGATCAGCTTTTTCGATGACGACACTGGCGCCAACACGGTCGAGAACATAGGCCAGGTGGACGGCGTGGGCGTCGAGGGATCGATCACGGCCGCGGTCGGTGAGCATTGGGATCTGTATCTCGGCCTGAGCTGGCTCGATACCGAGGCGAACGGCCTGGAACCGGTCTGCGACGGCGAGACGCCGACGGGTTGCGAGGGCCGAAAGCTCTTCTGGGCGCCGGAATGGACCGGGGCGGGTACGCTGACGGTCAGCTTTCCGATGGGCGCCGGAGAGATCGTCGGTGTTGTCGAAGGCTTCTGGGAGTCCGGGCGTGGCGGCGGCTGGGGCAACTTCCCCGAAACCCGGATAGACGCCTACGTCGAGCTTGCGGCGCGCGTGGACTACGTCGCCGGTAGCGGCTGGACTTTCGGCGCCTACGCCGAGAACCTGACCGACGAGTTCACTTACGACGGTATGAACAACAACGGCGGCATCATCCCGGCACATTTCTTCGGACACCGGCGGCCGCGCACGGTGGGTGTCCGGATTCGGTATGCCTGGGAGTGAGCGAGGCATCGACACCAGGAACCGCGACACCGAAGGCAAGCGGGCCGGCTTTCTCCGCCGGCCGCCGGACATCGCGGCCTCCGAGCCCGCCCCGCCGTCAGGGGCACAGCCTTTCGATGCGCCAGGCGTCGCCGTCGGCCGTGTAACGGAAGCGGTCGTGGAGGCGGTTCGAGCGTCCCTGCCAGAACTCGTATTCCCTGGGAACCACCCGGTAGCCGCCCCAGAACGAGGGTAGCGGCACTTCGCCCTCGCCGAACTTGCGTTTGAGCTCGTCGAACTTCGCTTCCAGCAGCGAACGCGACTGGACGATGCTGCTCTGCGCCGATACCCAGGCGCCGATCTGGCTGCCGCGCGGGCGAGTCATGAAATACTTCAGGGTTTCGCCGGTCGGGATCTTCTCGGCCGTGCCGTCGATACGGATCTGCCGCGCCAGCTCGGACCAGAAGAACAGCAGGGAGACGTTCGGGTTTTGCGCAATGTCCTGTGCCTTGTTGCTCGACAGGTTGGTGAAAAACACATAACCGGCGTGGTCGAAGTACTTGAGCAGCACGGTCCGGCTCGACGGCCTTCGGCCCTCGTCCACGGTTGCGAGACACATCGCATTCGGGTCGAGCTTGATCGCCTTGCAGGCTTCGCGAAACCAGCGTTCGAACTGGTCCACCGGGTCGTCCAGCAGGTCGCTCCGTTCGATTTTGCCGCCGCTGATCGAGCGGCGCAGGTCGGATACGTCCATGCCGTCGTGGTGCAGCTTGGGGGTGTCGTCGTTCATCGGCACAGGATGATCCCATGTTCGGTGCCGGTTCGGATACCCACTCGGTCGATACGGGCGTCAAAAAGGTGCCGATCGGGCGTTGATTGGGCGGCGGAGGTCCTGGGCGCTCGACGCTTCGGTTATACTACCCGGCTGGGTCGGGCCGCGGGTTCGGACCAAATCCGGCGATGATGGATATCCCGGATGGGAACTGGGAGGTCGGGTCGAACCGGTAACGGTTGCCGGTCGCGATATCGGGCGAAAGTGGCGGAATTGGTAGACGCGCAGGATTTAGGTTCCTGTGGGGCAACCCGTGAGAGTTCGAGTCTCTCCTTTCGCACCATCTCAAATAGAAAGATTGTAGTGGAGTTACGCTCGTAGTCGATTCGGAGTACCGACAGGATCGCTTAAGCCGAATTGCGGTTTCAGCTCGCCATTGCGGGTAAATTACGGTTGTGGCTTGATTCGGAGTACCGAAAAGAACGCTCGAGGCGAATGCCGGTCTCAGCCGACTCCCACAACAAACCGCCAGTAACAACACCAAGCACGCTTTGAGGAATTCGTAAATCATGCAGGTAACGGTCGAGTCCACCGGAACGCTGGAACGGCGCATGCGCGTCGAGTTGCCGGCGGAACGTATCGAGAATGAAGTGGCGTCGCGCCTGAAATCGGTCGGGCGCAGCGCGAAGATCAAGGGTTTCAGGCCCGGCAAAGTGCCGCCTAAGGTAGTCAGGCAACGCTACGGCAAGCAGATTCGCGAGGAAGTGCTGTCGGACCTGATGCAAAAGAGTTACTCCGATGCCGTGCTGCAGGAGAACCTGAATCCGGCCGGCGGACCGAGGATCGAGCCTGCGCCGGCGGCGGACGATGCGAGTTTTGCCTACGTCGCGACCTTCGAGGTCTTGCCCGAAGTCGAACTCAAGGATCTCGACAAAATCAAGGTCGAGCGTCCCGAGGTTTCGATCGGCGATCGCGATGTCGATGCGATGATCGAAAACCTGCGCCTGCAGAAGGCGACTTGGAACGCAGTCGATCGACCCGGCGCCGACGGCGATCGGGTCGTCGTCGATTTCGACGGCCGGCTGAAAGGCGAGCCGGTCGAGGGCGGCAAGGGCACCGAGGTACCGGTCGTGCTCGGCCAGGGGCAAATGCTGCCGGATTTCGAAAAGGCGCTGCTCGGCCTCAAAGCCGGCGACGAAAAACGGTTCAAGCTCAGGTTTCCAAAGGATTATCACGCCGAGGAGCTCCGCGGCGAGAAAGTGGAGTTCGCGATCAAGACGCATCGCGTCGAGGAAGTCGAGCTGCCGCCGCTGGACGACAGCCTGGCGGCGGCCTTCGACGTCGCCGAGGGCGGCATCGAGCGACTGAAATCCGATGTCCGCGAGAACATGCAACGCGAGGCGGCGCAGAAGGTCAAAAGTCAGATGCGCGAAAGCCTGATGCAGGGCCTGCTCGAGGCCAATCCGATCGAGATACCGAAGACCCTGGTGCGCCAGGAAATGCACGCAATGCAGCAGGAGGCGATGCGCCAGCTCGGAATCGAGGATCCCGGCCAGGCTCCGGCACTGGAGAACTTCGCGGAGTCCGCCGAAAAGCGGGTCAGGCTCGGGCTTTTGATCCGACAGCTCATCGCGGATGAGCAACTGAGCGTCGACGAGGAGCGGCTCAAGGCGCACGTCGAGGAACTGTGCGCGGGTTACGACAACCGCGACGAGATGGTCGCCATGTACATGGGCAATTCGCAGATACGCCAGCAACTCGAACCGCAAGTGCTGGAACAGATGGCACTCGATTGGCTGCTGGAGCACGGCAAGGTCAAGGACCGTACCGTGTCGTTCAGCGAGTACATGAATACCGGACAATAGGGCCCGGCGGGACGGCCCGGTACGGCGCTAACAGACCCCGGGCGATTCGTGACAAAATACCGATAACTAATGGACTTCTAGGACCGACAGCTTATGAACCCAACGGCATTGAATCTGGTCCCGATGGTCGTCGAGCAGACCGCGCGCGGCGAGCGGGCCTACGACATCTACTCGCGGCTGCTCAAGGAGCGGGTCGTGTTCATCGTCGGGCCGGTCGAGGATCACATGGCGAATCTCGTCGTCGCGCAGCTCTTGTTTCTCGAATCCGAGAACCCGGACAAGGATATCCATCTCTATATCAACTCGCCCGGCGGTTCGGTGACGTCCGGCCTGTCGATTTACGACACGATGCAGTTCGTCAACTGCGACGTGTCCACGATCTGTGTCGGCCAGGCTGCCAGCATGGGTGCGCTGTTGCTCGCCGGCGGTGAAAAGGGCAAGCGTTTTGCGCTGCCGCATTCGCGCATCATGGTGCATCAGCCCAGTGCCGGTTTTCAGGGCCAGGCGACGGATATCGGCATTCACGCCCAGGAAGTGCTGGAGCTCAAGCGGCGCCTGAACGAAATCATGGCCAAGCACACGGGCCAGCCGGTCGAGCGCGTCGAACAGGATCTCGAACGCGACAATTTCATGAGCGCAAGCGCCGCCGTAGAATACGGCATCGTCGACACGGTGCTGGCGCAGCGCACCGAGATGGGTGGATCCGAAAAAGACTGATTTCTTATTTTTCAGTCTGTTACGAGCCCCCGCGCCCCGATTGAGACGGGTCGCTTTGCACGCTTTTTTGACGCGTGTTATATACACTATCAGTCGTAACAGACTGATTTCTTTGTCACAGAGGCACTTCTCGCATGAGTGATGATTCCCGCGGTAAGAACGAGGACGGCAAGCTCCTCTACTGTTCTTTTTGCGGCAAAAGCCAACATGAAGTCCGTAAACTGATTGCGGGTCCTTCGGTATTCATCTGTGACGAGTGTGTCGAACTCTGCAACGACATCATTCGCGAGGAGCTCGAAGACAGCGGCGAGGCCGGTCGCGACAAGCTGCCCCGGCCGCACGAGATCAAGGCCGTGCTGGACGAATACGTCATCGGCCAACAGCGCGCCAAGAAAGTGCTGTCGGTTGCGGTGTACAACCACTACAAGCGTCTGAACGACCGTCTCGACGATCGCTCGAAAGACGACATCGAGCTCGCCAAGAGCAATATCCTGCTGATCGGTCCTACGGGCTGCGGCAAGACGCTGTTGGCCGAGACGTTGGCAAGGCTTTTGAACGTGCCGTTCACGATCGCCGATGCGACGACGCTGACCGAAGCCGGTTATGTCGGCGAGGACGTCGAGAACATCATCCAGAAGCTGTTGCAGAAGTGCGATTACGACGTTGACAAAGCGCAGACCGGCATCGTCTACATCGACGAGATCGACAAGATCTCGCGTAAATCCGACAACCCGTCGATCACCCGCGACGTCTCGGGCGAGGGCGTCCAGCAGGCGCTGCTCAAGCTGATCGAAGGCACGATCGCATCCGTGCCGCCCCAGGGCGGTCGCAAGCACCCGCAGCAGGAATTCCTGCAGGTGGACACCGGTAACATCCTGTTCATCTGCGGCGGCGCCTTCGCGGGTCTGGAGAAGATCATCCTGAACCGCTCCTCCAAGAGCGGTATCGGCTTCGTCGCCGAGGTCAAAACCGGCGAGGAAGAGCAGAAAATCGGCGAGCTCCTGCATGACGTGGAGCCGGAAGACCTGATCCGCTACGGGCTGATACCCGAGTTCGTCGGCCGCCTGCCGGTGGTCGCGACCCTGGAGGAGCTCGACGAGGATGCCCTGGTGCAGATCCTGCTAGAGCCGAAAAACGCGCTGACCAAGCAGTATCGAAAGCTCTTCGACATGGAAGGCGTCGAGCTCGAGTTCCGCGAGGATGCCCTGCGCGCGGTCGCGAGGCGCGCGATGGAGCGCAAGACCGGCGCGCGCGGCTTGCGCACCATTCTCGAAAACGTGCTGCTCGACACGATGTACGACCTGCCCGCCACGTCCAGCGCGAAAAAGGTCGTGGTCGACGAGACGGTCGTGACCGGAGAGAACGCGCCTTACGTGATCTACGAGTCGGACGAGTCGCCGACCGTGAGCATCGAGCAGCCGCCGCGGCCCACGGGGTCCGACGGGGCGTAAGCCCTCAACGCGCATCGCCGAAACGCGTCCGGCTTGATATCCCGGCACCCGCCCGCATGTCGGCGGGAACCCGAATTGAGGAATCCGATACGTGTCTGAACAAGATCTGATCGAAGCGCCCGAAAGAAACGACGACCCGCCCGGTATCGCGGTATTGCCGCTACGGGACGTGGTCGTGTACCCGCACATGGTGATCCCGCTGTTCGTCGGCCGCGACAAATCGATCATCGCGCTCGACCGGGCGATGGCCGCCGGCAAGCGTATCCTCTTGGTGGCGCAGCAAAAAGCGGACCTGGACGATCCGCAGCCGTCGGATCTGTACCGGGTCGGAACGCTTGCGACGATCCTCCAGCTCCTGAAACTGCCGGACGGTACCGTGAAGGTGCTGGTCGAAGGCGGCGAGCGCGCGCAGGTCGATGCGATGCGCGTCGACGGTTGTTTCATGGCCGACGTCAGCGTGCTGGTCGAGGACGACCGTTACGACGAGCGCGAGGTGGACGTGCTGGTGCGCTCGATCATCGCCCAGTTCGAACAATACGTGAAGCTCAACAAGAAAGTGCCGCCGGAGATCCTGACCTCCCTGTCGGGCATCGACGAGCCCGGCAGGCTTGCGGATACGGTCGCCGCGCACATGGCGCTGAAGCTCTCCGAGAAGCAGCGCATCCTGGAGATCCAGGACGTAAAGCTCAGGCTCGAGCAGATCCTCGGGATCATCGAGGGTGAAATCGACGTGCTGCAGATCGAGAAGCGCATACGCGGGCGCGTCAAGCAGCAGATGGAAAAAAGCCAGCGCGAGTACTACCTGAATGAGCAGATGAAGGCCATTCAGAAAGAGCTGGGCGAAATGGAGGACGCGCCGAACGAGATCGCCGACCTCGAGGACCGCATCGAAAAAGCCGGCATGCCGGAAGAAGCGAAGGAGAAGGCGAGCTCCGAGCTGAACAAGCTCAAGCTGATGTCGCCGATGTCGGCCGAAGCCACCGTCGTGCGCAACTACGTCGACTGGCTTTTGAAGGCACCCTGGAAAAAGCGCAGCAAGGTCGTGCGCGAGCTGACTCGCGCGGAAACCGTGCTCGAGCAGGATCACTACGGCCTGGACAAGGTCAAGGAACGTATTCTCGAGTACCTGGCCGTGCAACAGCGCGTCAAAAAGCTCAAGGGCCCGATCCTCTGCCTGGTCGGCCCGCCCGGCGTGGGCAAGACCTCGCTGGGTCAGAGCATCGCCCGCGCGACCAACCGCAAGTTCGTGCGGATGTCATTGGGCGGCGTGCGCGACGAGGCCGAGATTCGCGGCCACCGCCGCACCTACATCGGCTCGATGCCGGGCAAGATCATCCAGAACCTCGCCAAGACCGGCGTGCGCAATCCGCTGTTCCTGCTCGACGAAGTGGACAAGATGGCGATGGACTTCCGCGGCGATCCGTCGTCGGCCTTACTCGAGGTGCTGGATCCCGAGCAGAATTCGACGTTCCAGGACCATTATCTGGAGGTCGATTTCGACTTGTCCGAAGTCATGTTCGTGTGTACGGCGAACAGCCTGAACATTCCGGCGCCCCTGCTCGATCGCATGGAAGTCATTCGCATCCCGGGTTACACCGAGGACGAGAAACTCAATATTGCAACGCGTTACCTGATTCCCAAGCAGATGAAGGAAAACGGGCTCAAGGATCACGAGCTCAAGGTCACCGACAAGTCCGTGTTGGACATCATTCAGCACTACACCCGCGAAGCCGGGGTTCGTAACCTGGAGCGGGAGGTCTCGAAGATTTGCCGCAAGGTCGTCAAGTCGCTGCTGTTGAAGCCGCGCGACAGCCGGGTGATCGTGACGCCGAGGAACGTGAACAAATACCTGGGCGTCAGGCGCTTCCGTTACGGCCGCGCCGACGAGAAGAACCAGGTCGGGCAGGTGACCGGGCTCGCCTGGACCGAGGTCGGCGGCGAGTTGTTGACGATCGAGGCCGCCGTCGTGCCGGGTAAAGGCAAGCTGACGCATACCGGCCAGCTCGGTGACGTGATGACCGAGTCGATCCAGGCGGCGATGACGGTGGTACGCAGCCGGTCGGCGATACTGGGGGTGGCCGAGGACTTCCACCAGAAGCTCGACGTGCATATTCACGTCCCCGAGGGCGCCACGCCCAAGGACGGACCGAGTGCGGGAGTCGGGATGTGTACGGCGCTGGTCTCCGCGCTGACCGAGGTGCCCGTCAGAAGCGATGTTGCGATGACCGGCGAGATTACCTTGCGAGGCGAGGTGCTGCCGATCGGCGGCCTCAAGGAGAAGCTCTTGGCGGCCCACCGCGGCGGTATCAATAGGGTGCTGATCCCCCAGGAAAACGAGAAGGACCTCGTAGAAATCCCCAGGAACATCAAGGACAAGCTGAAGATAGTTCCAGTGAAATGGATAGACCAGGTACTGGAGCACGCGCTGATCCACATGCCCGTTCCCGAGACGCCGGCCAAGGAAACCGAAGGCGAATCGGCCGGCTCCGCCGAAGAGCAAAAATCCGAAGACGTCGTCCGTCCTCACTAATCTCCCGAAACCCGCGCCGTTACTGGATATTTGACGGTTTATAGGGCAGTTGGTATAAGCATCGCAGCCATGGGCGGATGCACGGAGCCGCTGGTGGCGGTTCAGCGGATTGCGACTGTTTGGGGGAGCTCGCTGGATTGATGGAAGCGTCCCGGGCCTGTCCGGGCGTTGGGGACATGCGGGGCGACCGCATGGTGACTACCAAGATCAATCTGCAAGGGTGAATGTATGAACAAGGGAGAACTCGTGGACGCGGTTGCTGCGGCAGCCGGCTTGTCGAAGGGTGATGCGTCCAAGGCCGTGGATTCGGTCCTCGATACGATTACCGGCACGCTCGCGAACGGCGGTTCGGTGTCACTGGTTGGCTTCGGCACGTTTTCGGTCAAGGCGCGCGCCGCAAGGGCCGGCCGCAACCCGCGGACCGGCGAAACCATCCAGATTCCGGCCAGTAACGTGCCCGGATTCAAGGCTGGCAAAGCCCTGAAGGATGCCGTAAACTAGCGCGCCCTTTCGGGGGGCCATACGCCCGATTTCCGGGTGCTTAGCTCAGCTGGTAGAGCATCGCCCTTACAAGGCGAGGGTCGGCGGTTCGATCCCGTCAGCACCCACCAGGTTCGGAGTGGTAGTTCAGTT
>JANQMR010000015.1 GCA_028279985.1 Woeseiaceae bacterium | reverse complement strand
CTTGTCGCCAACCTTGACGTCCAGCGCACGAACCTCGCCGTTGTCCAGGATCTTGCCGTTGCCGGCAGCGATGATCTCACCTTTGATCGGTTTTTCGGTCGCGGCATCAGGAATCACGATGCCGCCGGGCGACGTACGCTCTTCCTCCATTCGCTTGACGATAACCCGATCATGAAGCGGACGGATTTTCATGGGTTAATCTCCTATAAGCCATTGATTAATAAATGTTTCTTTTGAGTCTTCGGGCACAGGCGATTAGCACTCGGCCGCGAGGAGTGCTAATGATAGGCATGAAACGCCAAATTTCAAGCATTTGCGGCCGGAATGTCTACGAAAACGCGACCGCCGCCGATGACAAGCTACGGTACCGGCGGTATGCTCCGACGGCCCCCGCGCCGAGATCGTCCGAGATCGTCCGAGCTCACCCGAAACCGGTACCGGCGGTAACAAACACCGCATTGGCGCGGTCCTAAGGACTGCATGACCGGGCAGCGGCGCCCGGCCTCGACGAGCTTCAGGGAAGGACCGACCGCACATGACGAACCCGCGCGCGATCAGCATCCGTCTTGCCGTCGTCGCCACGGCAATTGTCGCTATTGCCGCCACCGCGGCCGGCCCGGCCGTGGCGCAAGCCGAAGCGGCCGACGGCAGGCCGAAACTCGATTTCGGCGCTTTCGGCAACAGCAACGGCTTCGGGTTCCTGCCGGTCGAAGAGGCCTTCAAGCCGGTTCTGATCCCGATCGACGCCAACACGATCGAAGTGAGCTGGCAGGTCGCGGACGGTTATTACTTGTACAAGGACAAGATGTCGGTCGAGACGGCGAGCACCGATGTCCAGCTCGGCCGGCTCGAGTTGCCCGAAGGCAAAATCAAATACGACGAGTTCTTCGGCGAGTCCGAAGTCTATCTCGAAGACGTATTCGCGAGACTGCCGCTCGCCCGCGCCACCCCCGAGGCAATGGACCTGAGCTTGACGCTCGGTTACCAGGGCTGCGCCGAAGACGGCCTCTGTTATCCGCCGACGACCCGGACGATCGATGTCTCGCTGCCGGCGGCAAGCGCCGTTGCAGCCCTGTCCGCCGGACCCGGTCAACCGGTTTCCGAGCAAGGACGCCTCGCAAAACTGATCACAGAGGGCAAGCTGGGCCTGGTCCTGTTGAGCTTTTTCGGCATCGGCCTGCTGCTTTCGCTGACGCCCTGCGTCCTGCCGATGGTGCCGATACTGACCTCGATCATCGCCGGCGAGGGCGGCAAAACCACGCCGACCCGCGGCTTCGTGCTCGCTTTCAGTTACGTCATGGGGATGTCGATCGTCTACACCGCGGCCGGCGTGATCGCCGTTGCCGCCGGGTTGCAGGTGCAGGCGATATTCAATCAGCCCTGGGTGCTGAGCATTTTTTCCGGGCTTTTCGTCCTGCTTGCGATCGCGATGTTCGGCGGCTACGACTTGCAGATGCCCTCCGGCATCCAGAGCCGCCTGGCGGCGATCAGCGGCAACCAGAAAAGCGGTACCACGGTGGGCGCCTTCGTGATGGGCGCACTGTCGGCCTTGATCGTCACGGCCTGCGTCGCACCGGCCCTGATCGCGGCGCTGACGGTCATGGCACAGACCGGCGACATGTTCCGCGGCGGCCTCTCGCTGTTTGCGATGAGCCTCGGCATGGGTGCGCCGCTGCTCCTGGTCGGCGCGGCGCAGGGTCACCTGCTGCCCAAAGCCGGCGCCTGGATGGTGGCGGTCAAACACGCCTTCGGCTTCATGCTGCTGGGTCTTGCAATCTGGATGTTGTCGAGGATGCTGCCGGGACCGGTGACGATGGCGCTGTGGGGCGTGCTGGTATTCATGATCGGCGTGTTCCTGGGCGGCCTGACGACACTCGGGACGGACGCGGGCGGTGCGCAAAAGGTCGGCAAGGGTTTCGGCGTGCTCGGCATGTTGTACGGCCTCGTACTCCTGTTCGGCTCGATGGTCGGCGCAAGCAACCCGTTGCAGCCGCTGGCCGGCGTGAACTTCGGCGGCGGCGCGATCGTGGTGGAACATCGCGGTCTCGAGTTCGAACGGATCAAGACCGTCGACGACCTGGATCGCGAAGTTGCAGCCGCGGCGGCGAGCGGGCGCACGGCGATGCTCGATTTCTACGCGGACTGGTGCGTCGCCTGCAAGGAAATGGAGGCTTACACGTTCACCGACGAAACCGTGCAGGACGTACTCGCCGACACGGTGCTGTTGCAGGCCGACGTGACGGCCAACGACGAGGCGGACCAGGCGCTCCTCAGGCGCTTCGGCGTTTACGGCCCGCCGACGATCGTTTTCTTCGGCCCCGACGGCGTCCAGCGCAGCGGCTATGAGGTCGTGGGCTTCATGAAGGCAAGGGACTTTGCCGAACACGTAGAAAAGGCCCTGTCGGCGCCGGCACCGCAAATGCAGGCGACCTCAGGTAACTAAACGACGGAATCGAGAACAATAGATGGCCAGAACGCTTCTCGTCTTCGGGACCGCGCTCGTCGCCCTGATGGCCGGCGCGCTGCTTTACGTCGCGCGACAGGCATCTGAACTCCAGGCACCCGCGGCAACCGAAACCGCTGCGACACCGGACATGCAGGGCGGCGTCTATCCGTCGTTCTCACTGCCCGACGAAACCGGCCGGCCGCGCGACTTCTCGGAATGGCACGGCAAACACCGCGTGGTCAATTTCTGGGCAACCTGGTGCCCGCCCTGCCGCCGCGAGATCCCGCTTCTGAAAAAGTTCCAGGAACAGCACGCGGACGCGGGCATCCAGGTCATAGGCATCGCGGTGGACAAACCCGAGGAAGTCGTTATCTACGCCGAGGCGGCCGAGTTCAACTACCCGATCCTGGTCGGCCAGCAAGAGGCGATAGCCATTGCGGAGAACTCCGGCGTCGAGATGATCGGCCTGCCGTTTACGATGATCGTCGCCGCCGACGGCGAGTTGATCAACACCCACTTGGGCGAGATTCATCAGGAAGAGCTCGATCGGATTGCCGCCGTGCTAGGCCGTCTCGATCGCGGCGAGATCGACAAGGCCGCCGCAAGCAGCGCGCTGCAAGCGCTTTGACGGGGCTCGAACCACGCTCGCGGCAGACGGGCGCGCTCGCAGCGCGGGCCCCGTGCGTGCCGCCTTCTTCGAGAATGAAAACGAAGGTACGGGCGTGATGGTCTGGAACCGGGCGAAAGCCAGCTAAACCGGTAACGAGCGATCCGATGAGTATTTCTCTCAAAGAGCTCGAAGAAGGTCGCAGGATCGCTGCCCTCGTCGTGCGTTATTGTGGCGAGAAGTACTTTCCGCTCTTCGATCGCTTTGACCGTGAGGTGCAAAAGCGCCGGTCCGCCGCTGATCGGATTGAAGCGGCAATCGGTCGGCAAGTCCCTGAAATTCAACGCGAAAGCCCACCACCTTGATTTCTACAGAAAGAAGCGTTATATATTCTTTCTAAAGAAAGGATAATTCGATGTCACAGACACTCGCAGTGGATGGCCAGGAACGGACACGCGTCATGACCATGGCGGTTGTGCGCGCTGCCGAGAAGCTAGGGCTTTCCGGAAAGGATCTCGCCACGATTCTGGGGGTTTCGGAACCGACCGTATCCAGGATGCGAAAGGATGAGTTTCGGCTTGAAGAAGGCTCAAAGGCCTTTGAACTCGGCGCGCTGTTCGTTCGCCTGTTCCGGTCGCTTGATGCCATCACAGGCGGCGATGGAACAGTGGCCCATGCCTGGCTGCGCAATGACAACCGGGCGCTTGGCGGTCGTCCTCTCGATCAGATCAAGACGATTACAGGACTGACCCATGGCCTTGCCTATCTGGATTCCAGACGCGCTCCGCTATGAGCTGACGCTCGTCGACAAAACTTTCTGGCGTTGCGTGGAGGCGCAGCACGTTATCTCCACGCTTCAACTCGTCGACACGCTGGATGAGCAACACCTGCTGGAAGATATTCTGGAAAACACCAAGCCGCCCGTTCCGCCGGAATGCGAAGGTCTGCACTATCTCTACATGACACCGTTCCGCTACGCACTATACCCGAATGGCTCTCGTTTCCGCAGAGCCGGACCGACACCCGGTGTCTACTACGTCTCAGAAGAACCTAGGACCGCAATCATCGAAACGGCGTTCCATCTACTGCTCTTCTATGCGGACTCCCCTGGCACGCCCTTTCCGGCCCAGCCAAGCGAACACACGGCTTTCGATGTTCCCGTCACAACGAAAACCGCCATCGACCTCACAACAAAGCCGTTCTCAGACGCCAGCGATATTTGGATGCACCCGACTGACTACGAGCCCTGCCAGCAACTCGAAGAGGTCGCGCGCGCAGAAGGTATCCAGCTCATCCGCTATGCATCCGTCAGAGACCCAGATCACAATCCGAATGCAGCCATCCTGACCTGTGAAGCCTTCGCAGCACCTGCACCGTCACAAAACCAGACCTGGCGCCTATGGTTCAACAAGGCGGGGGTTCATGCGATCTGTGAGTTTCTCGGAGAAAAGTTCAGTGTTTCGCCGGAGCAATGGGTAGATGATGAACGACTTCAGAAAGTCGATTGGTCTTAGCCTGAAAGATACCTTGATGCGTTTTCGAGTATCGAGGTGTGCGAACTTTCTCGGCACCCGGCGGTTGTACCACCAGACCCGGCCTCTTTGTTCGAGGTATGAATTGTCTTCGACGCGTTTCATGACGCCGACCATTGGTCCACAAATTGGTCCCAATTTGGTCCACAATTTCCGGCCAATTTAGACAAAGAAATCCAAACGGAACCGCTAATTCTTTTTTATTTCAAAGACTTGTGTGATTTCCATTTCGGGCGAAATGGCGCGAGTGACGGGGCTCGAACCATGCTCGCAGCAGACAGACACGGTCCGGTCCCGACATCGCGGCGTAGGAATGCGATCCGGGGCGTCACCGATGCGGTCGACGCCCCGGAACAGGCCGTTTCCAGGCCGTCCGCAGGCCGTCTTTAGGGCGTCTTT
The DNA here is from genome assembly GCA_028279985.1 of Woeseiaceae bacterium. Classification (GTDB taxonomy): domain Bacteria; phylum Pseudomonadota; class Gammaproteobacteria; order Steroidobacterales; family Woeseiaceae; genus UBA1847. Next base: position 102,448 of record JANQMR010000015.1, on the reverse strand, counting down.
AGGGCGTCTTTAGGGCGTCTTCAGAGCGCCGATTCGACGCCCGCCTCCGGAGCGGCAATAAAGCTTGCGTCACGCCGGCGGAATAGCGTTAGAATTGCCGCCATCTTCGGCTATCTGGTTGGGATCGACGGAAAATGTCGGCTTTTCTACTGCTCAACGGACCGAATCTGAACCTGCTCGGCACGCGCGAACCGGATGTCTACGGCGCGACGACGCTCGATGCCATCGAGTCCCGCGCGATCGCGGTGGCCAAGGAGCACGGCCACTCGCTACGCTGCTTTCAGAGCAACGCCGAACACGAGTTGATCGAGCGCATACACCAGGCCGCCGCCGATCGGGTGGATTTCATCATCTTCAATCCGGCGGCGTTCACGCACACGAGCATCGCCTTGCGGGACGCTATGCTGGCGGTCGGCATTCCGTTCATCGAGCTGCATTTGAGCAACACCTTCGCTCGCGAAGAATTCCGTCACCTGAGCTTTTTCTCCGACATTGCAGAGAGTTGTCTGTTTGGATTCGGCGCCTACGGCTACGAGCTCGCCGTCGTCGCCGCCAGCCGGTATGTCGCGCAAAAAACGGACAATGAATCAAGGAAAACTTAATGGACATCCGAAAAGTCAAGAAACTGATCGAGCTGCTCGACGAATCCGGCATCGCCGAAATCGAGATCACCGAGGGAGAAGAGTCGGTTCGCATCAGCCGTTATCCCCAGGGTACTGCGGTAACCCAGGTCGCCTCGCCTGCGCCGATGCCGGTTGCCGCGCCGCCCCAGGCCACGCCGGCCGCCACAGCCGGCGAAGAACCGGCGGCCGCCCCGGCGCCGGCTGCCGAGGACGACGGCTTTCTGGTCACGGCGCCGATGGTCGGCACATTTTACGCGGCATCGTCACCCGGTTCGGCGCCGTATGTGCAGATCGGCGATCGGGTCGATGAAGGCGACACCCTCTGCATCATCGAGGCGATGAAGATGATGAACCAGATCGAGTCGGACGTCTCGGGGGTCATCAAATCGATCCGGGTGCAAAACGGCGAGCCGGTGGAATACGGCCAGACGCTGTTCGTCATCGATCAGCGTCAGTCCGACTGAGCGGACACAGGCAGCATGCTCGAGAAAATCGTCATCGCCAACCGCGGCGAAATCGCCTTAAGGGTGTTGCGCGCCTGTCGTGAGCTCGGCATCAAGACCGTCGCCGTCCACTCCAGCGCCGACAATAATCTCAAACACGTGCTGCTGGCCGACGAGACGGTTTGTATCGGTCCGCCGCAATCCAACGAGAGTTACCTGAACATGCCGGCGATCATCAGCGCCGCCGAAGTCACCGATGCGGTCGCGGTTCATCCGGGATACGGTTTTCTCTCGGAGAACGCGGACTTCGCGGAGCGCGTCGAATCTTCGGGTTTTACCTTCGTCGGCCCGCCGGCCTCGGCGATCCGGCTGATGGGCGACAAGGTGTCGGCGATTCGCGCGATGAAAGCCGCCGGCGTGCCCTGCGTGCCGGGATCCGACGGCCCGCTCGGCGAAGATCACGACGAGAACCTGAGGCTCGCGCGCGACATCGGCTATCCGATCATCATCAAGGCCTCGGGCGGCGGCGGCGGCCGCGGCATGCGGGTCGTGCACTCGGAAGCGTCGCTGACGGCCGCGATCACGGTGACCAAGGCGGAAGCGAGATCGGCGTTCGGCAACGACGTCGTCTACATGGAGAAGTTCCTCGAGAAACCGAGACATGTCGAGTTTCAGCTACTGGCCGACGGCCAGGGTAACGCCATTCACTTAGGCGAACGCGATTGCTCGATGCAGCGCCGTCACCAGAAAGTCATCGAGGAAGCGCCGGCCCCCGGAATCACCGAGGAACAGCGGCAGAAAGTCGGCGCGCGCTGCGTCAACGCCTGCCTCGAGATCGGCTATCGCAGCGCCGGTACCTTCGAATTCCTGTATGAAGACGGCGAGTTCTATTTCATAGAGATGAATACAAGGCTACAGGTCGAACATCCGGTGACCGAGATGATCACGGGAATCGATCTCGTCCGTGAGCAACTCAGGATTGCGAGCGGTGAGACCCTCGACATCACGCAGGACCAGGTGACGTTCCAGGGCCACGCCATCGAGTGTCGCATCAATGCGGAGGATCCCAAGACGTTCATGCCGTCTCCCGGGATGGTCACATTGTGGCACGCGCCGGGCGGCCCCGGGATTCGCCTCGACAGCCATGTGTACTCCGGATACAAGGTTCCGCCGTTTTACGACTCGATGATCGGCAAGCTGATTGCCCACGGCCGGGACCGGGACTCGGCACTCCAGCGGATGAAAATGGCTTTGACCGAAATCGTGATCGAAGGCATCAAGACCAACGTGCCCTTGCACCAGGAGATTTTCCAGCATGCGGCGTTTCAGGAAGGCGGCACCGACATCCATTATCTGGAGAAGCGGCTTGGGCTGGCCTAACTTGGGCTGGCCTAACTAGGATTGATCGACGCGACACCCGCCCGGGTGAGGCCAACTCGCGCGGCAGTCGTACAATAGTCATGTTATGGCGGCAGTTTGTCATGAGTCTTGAAGCCTTGAACCCGGACCGGGTCGAAGCGATCCTGGTTCGGCATGGCGCAAAAGCCGTGAGCTTGACCGACGCCGGCGGCGCGGCCGTGCTGGAACCCGCGCCCGGCGAGACGCCGCTTTGGAACGATACCCGGATCGCCGGGCTGTTCGATGCGGACTTCGACGTCGAAGCACTGAAACGCGACCTGAAGGACTCACTGGCCATCGACAGCCTGCCCGAGCACCGGCTGGAGTCGCTACGCGACCGGGCCTGGGAACGCGAGTGGCTCAGGGATTTCCGCCCGAGGCGGTTCGGCGAGCGCCTCTGGATCGCCCCCGACGAAATGCCCGTGGCGGCGGCGAATGCCGTCGTCGTGAAACTCGATCCGGGCCTCGCCTTCGGAACCGGCTCCCATGCGACGACCGCGCTGTGCCTGGAATGGCTGGACGGCCTCGAGCTTGCCGGAAAAACCGTGCTCGACTACGGCTGCGGCTCAGGGGTGCTGGCAATCGCGGCTTTGAAGCTCGGCGCTATCAGCGCCTTTGGCATCGACATCGACGCTCAGGCGATCGCGGCGTCGAAGCGCAACGCGGCGCGCAACGGCGTGGACCGGCGTCTTGGCCTCGGGATGGCTGCGGCGGGCGCCGGCGGGCAGTACGACGTCGTCGTCGCGAACATACTCGCGGGCCCGCTCGCCGAATTGGCGCCGGTGCTTGCCGCCGCGGTCCGCGCGAACGGCTTGCTCGCGCTTTCCGGCGTGCTCGCCGAGCAAGTGGACGGGCTCGCGGCCGCCTACGAGGAATGGTTCGAGTTCGACGAACCCGCGATGTTGCCACAGGACGGGCAAACCTGGGCGCGCCTGTCGGGAACCAGAACCGGAAGATACGATGTACACGCAATGTCCTGATTGCAACACGGCGTTTCGGGTCACGGCCGAGGTTCTCAAACAGGCATCCGGCCGGGTCCGTTGCGGCGGCTGCGGCATCGCGTTCAGCGCCCTCGACTACCTGTCCGAGCAAAAGCCGGATCCCAAGGTCCGCGAACACGAGACGACATCGCTCCCCGAACTCAAACCGGAACCCGACGACCCGTTGGCGGAACCAAGCGACGCCGCCGATCGGGCCGAGGAACCGACCGGGGCGGCCGAGCAAAGCGTCGCGTTGTTGAAGACGCTGGACGAGCTGGCAGGCTCGGAAGTTCGCATCGAGGACACCGGGATAGAATGGCGGGTGATCGACGAGGCTGCCGAGCGGCAATTGTCGGACAACCAATCGGACGACCAAGACGACCAAACCGCGTCCGGGACCGCCGAGGCGGACCAGACCGGCTCCATGCGCTTTTTTCTCGAAGACGACGACGACAGCGACCGACAAACCGAGACGGAAGCCTCGAGCGCCGAAGCGTCACTCGAAGATACGGACGACGCCAGCCCCGACGAACTGCCCGACGACGACCGGGAAGCAAGCCCGGACGACGAGCTTGGCCCCGAACCGGAGAGCGGCTCTCAGGCGGCCCCGGACCCCGGCGCGGACTCCGCCGCAGCCGGCGAGTCCCCGGCGGAAACCGAGTCCGGCGAGATGCGCTTCGACGACGATACGCCGTTGCCCGACGATTTGGCCCCCGGCGAAAACGATGCCGGGAACGCAGCCCCGGAAGTCCGGGACCCTTCCGACGCCGGGACGGAGGGCGATGCCGGGCAGCCGTCGGTCGACGACCGGGACCTGCAGGTCGACCTCGCGCTCGGCGATCCGGACGAATGGGAGCAACTGCTCGATGAGGTCGACGATACGCCGGAGGCGTCCGCAGCGAAACACACGGCCGACGAGGACGCGCAGGAAGCCGCTGGCGAAGAGCCCGACGAACCGGCCGACATCGAAGCGCCCGCTGCTGAAGCCCAGGCCCTAGAGGAGCAGGAGGAAACCGCTGGCGAAGATTCGTCCGATGCCGTCGACGATTCCGGAGTCGAAGCGGCTCCGGACGACACAGCGTCCGATAGCGAGGATTCGTCGCTCGAAGAAGACCCCGACGACCGATCGGCTGCGAAAGCGCAAGACGAAGCTGACGAAGCTGTCGACGGCGAAAGCGCAGCGGAGCTCGAAGTCCCCCCGGAAACCGAGGAAGAGCAGACGATCAACCGAATGATCGACCGGGACCTGCTGGCGCTCGCCGCGTCCGACGACGAGGACCTTGCCTCGACGGTCACCGGGAAAGCGACCGCGCCGGGCGACGTGATGCAGGTAGAAACGATCATCATGGAAGGCGAGGACTTCCGCGACGCCGTGGAAGAGCAGCGCCTGACCGACGAAGCATCCGCCGCGGAGGACCTCGACGAAGCGGTCGCGCCCGACGAGATCGTATTGCCGCCGAAAGAGACGCCGCCGGAAAGCCGGCCCGTCCACTACGGCATGTTGGCGGGTGTCGCGGCGCTTGCGCTGATCTTGGCGGCGCAGCTCGTGCATCAATCGCGTGAATCGCTGGCGACGACACCGGCTTTCGACAAGACGCTCGGGGCCGTGTATCGACTGTTGGGCCGGCCGGTCACGCCGGCCTGGGACATTGCGGGCTGGCGCTTCGAGGCGACGCGCGGCAGCACCGACCAGGCCGACGAAATCCTGACGATTTACTCGCGCATCGGCAACAAGTCACCGGATGCCCTACCCTATCCGTTGATTACCGTTTCCTTGACCGACCGTTTCGAGGAGATGATCGGCAGCCGTGTCGTCGAACCCGCCGAATACCTGGCCGAGGATATCGACAGCGGGGGTCTCGTCCCGCCCGAGCAGAGCTTCGAGGCGGTGATTTCACTCGCGGCCCCCGATGCCCTGGCAACGAGTTACCGGCTCAGCGCCTGTTATCGTCAGGCGGACGGCCGCCTGCGTTGCGCGATGGAGGATTTCCGCTGAAGATTTCTGCTGAGAATTTCTGCTGAGGACGTCTGCCCAGGACGTTTGCCCAGGACGTTTACTAGGGAGCTTTTGCACTAGCGAGCCTCTGCACAAGTCACGCGAGCGTGACGGATGTGCCATTCCGAAAGCACGAGTAGAAAAAAACGAATTGCGTGATATTATGTTCGACCACCTGAGAGAACGACGCCGGTTTATGGGGAGTCCACCGGTGTCCGGGTGGCTCGAAAGCGCCTGAGCCGGTATTGCGACAAGCTCGCCAATTCAGACGAGTTCCGTAACCGCCTGGTGCGCGTCGACAGTGCTTCAGAACAACTACGCCTGATTGAGGAATACTTCCCGTGGCGGCGGGCGTGTTTCCTTGGCGGCGTAGTCTGCGGGGAAAACGACCGTGGCCAAGACCAAGGGCAAGAACAAACACAAACTCAAGGCCTCCAAAAGTAAAAAACCGCTTTGCAAACATACGGAAGATGCGTTGAAGAGCTACTTCGCAAGCCTGAACGGCGACCGGCCGGGCGATCTTTACGACCTGGTGATCGGCGAAGTCGAACGTCCGCTGCTGAAAGCCGTCATGGAATATACCGACGGCAACCAGAGCCAGGCAGCCGGTATCCTCGGCATCAACCGTGGTACCTTACGCAAGAAACTCAGGGATTATTCGCTGATTCAATGAGTTTCGCCGGTCATGGCGTGGTGCGGATGGCCACGGCCCGGCGCGAAGATCCGCGGCGTAGCGGTTGATCCGATTACGATTGTTTTGGGCGAGGTGTTTTGGGGACATCTGTTTCGGGTGTTTTAGAGAAGGTGTTTCAGGGACGTTCATCTTCCAGCCGGTGTTTTGGGGACATCCATCTTCCAGGATGCCGCAGTCGCCGCTTGATACTTTAGTTTAGGTTCGTTTGGGGACATCCATGTTCAAGCTGCGGCGCGCGCTGGTCAGCGTATCTGACAAGCGCGACCTGATTCCTTTCGTCTCGGGCTTGGCCCGGCTCGGCGTCGAGATACTCTCCACAGGCGGCACGGCGCGCGAGGTCCGCAAGGCCGGCATCGACGTGGTCGAAGTCTCGGATCGCACCGGATTCCCGGAGATCATGGACGGCCGCGTCAAGACGCTGCACCCGGCGATACACGGCGGGCTGCTCGGCCGCCGCGGCACGGACGAAGCGGTGATGCAAACACACGGCATCGACGCCATCGATCTGTTGTGCGTCAACCTGTATCCCTTCGAACAAACGGTAGCCGATCCGAAAGCCACGCTCGACGACGCCATCGAGAACATCGACATCGGCGGACCGGCGATGATCCGGGCAGCGGCGAAAAACCACGCCGGCGTCGCCGTGATCGTGGATCCGGCGGACTACGACGCAGTGCTCGCGGCACTGGAATCGGAGACCTTGTCGCCCGAGGACCGCCGCCGGCTCGCGGCCAAGGCATTCGCGCATACGGCGGCCTACGACACCGCGATTGCCGGATATCTGTCGGATTCGCTGGACGACGATCCGTTGGGCGAGCGGCACTTGTATGCCGGACGGCGAGTCGAAACACTGCGTTACGGTGAAAATCCGCACCAGGACGCGGCCTTTTACGTCGATCCGCGGGCGCCGGACGGCTCCCTTGCGACCGCGCGGCAATTGCAGGGCAAGGCACTGTCATACAACAACATCGCCGACGGCGACGCGGCGCTGGACTGCGTCAAGCAATTCGATACGCCGGCCTGCGTCATCGTCAAACACGCCAATCCCTGCGGCGTTGCGGTGGCCGAAGACATCCTCGACGCCTACGACAAGGCCTTCAGGACCGACCCGACCTCGGCTTTTGGCGGCATCATCGCGTTCAACCGCCGGCTGGACGCGAAAACCGCCGCGGCCATCGTCGAGCGGCAGTTCGTCGAAGTCATCGTCGCGCCGGCCGTCGATGCCGATGCGGCGGAAGTCTGCGCCGCCAAAAAAAACCTGCGCTTGCTGGCGACCGGTGAGTGGCCGGCCGCGGCAGCACGAGCGCTGGATTACAAAAAGGTCTCGGGCGGCCTGCTCGTGCAGACGGCGGATCGAGGGCATGTCGGTCCTGAGGACATCGAAGTGGTCACCGACAGGGCGCCGACGCCGGCCGAGGTCGACGATCTGTTGTTCGCCTGGAAAGTCGTCAAGTACGTGAAATCGAACGCGATCGTGTTTTGCCGGGACGGTATGACGGTCGGCGTCGGCGCCGGCCAGATGAGCCGCGTTTACTCGACCAGAATCGCCGCCATCAAGGCGGGTGACGAAGGTTTGGAGCTTGCCGGCGCGGTCATGGCCTCGGATGCCTTTTTTCCGTTTCGCGACGGCATCGACGCTGCCGCCGAGACCGGCATCGGCGCCATCATTCAGCCGGGCGGCTCGAAGCGGGACGAGGAGGTCGTCCAGGCGGCGAACGAACACGGCCTGGCGATGGTTTTCACCGGCATGCGGCACTTCCGGCATTGATGAAACTCCTGGTCATCGGCGGCGGCGGCCGCGAGCATGCGCTGGCCTGGCAGTGCGCGCAATCGGCCGAGGTCGGCGAAGTGCTCGTCGCACCGGGAAATGCGGGGACTGCCCGCGAAGCCAAATGCCGCAACGTGCCGGTGTCGTCGGACGACATCGACGGCCTGATCGCGCTCGCCGCCGAAGAGAACGTCGACTTGACGATCGTCGGCCCCGAAGCGCCGCTGGTGGCCGGCATCGTCGATCGTTTCGAGGCGGCCGGGCTGCGCTGCTTCGGTCCGAGCGCCGCGGCCGCGCGGCTCGAGGGCTCGAAAGCATTTACCAAGGACTTTCTCGCCCGCCACGGCATCCCCACCGCCGCCTATCGCAACTTTTCAGAGATCGGACCGGCGCTCGAATACATACGTGCGAAGGGAGCACCCATCGTCATCAAGGCCGACGGCCTCGCCGCCGGCAAAGGCGTCATCGTGGCGATGACGCTCGAAGAAGCCGAAGGCGCCGCGAAAGACATGTTGTCGGGTAATCGTTTCGGTGAGGCCGGCGCACGCATTGTCGTCGAGGAATACCTAAACGGCGAGGAAGCGAGTTTTATCGTCGTCACCGACGGCACAACCGTGGTGCCTCTGGCGACGTCGCAGGATCACAAGGCGCGTGATGAGGGTGACACGGGCCCGAACACCGGCGGCATGGGTGCCTATTCGCCGGCGCCGGTCGTGACGGCGGAGGTCGAACGGCGGATCATGGACGAAGTGATCCGACCGACGCTGGGCGGCATGAGGGTGGACGGCGCCAACTACGTGGGTTTCCTTTACGCCGGTCTGATGATCATGGCCGACGGCTCACCGAAGGTGATCGAGTTCAACTGCCGGATGGGTGATCCGGAGACCCAGCCGATCCTGATGCGGCTCCAGTCCGATCTCGCCGCCATCTGCAAGGCGACGCTCGACGGTGAGCTCGACACCGTCGAAGTTCAGTGGGATGACCGTGCCGCGCTGGGTGTCGTGATGGCGGCGGGCGGTTATCCTGGCAGTTATGCGAAGGATCGGGAGATTGCGGGGCTGAACGGCGTGGACAGTGAGGTTCAGAAGGTATTCCACGCCGGAACGCGAGAAGACGGCAATACCGTCGTAACCAGCGGCGGCCGGGTGTTGTGTGTGGTAGGCCTTGGTGTCAGCGTGTCGCAGGCTGCAGAGCGCGCTTACGACGCTGCCGCGAAAATCCATTGGGACGACGTGTACCTCAGGCACGACATCGGCCACCGCGCGATCGCCCGCGAAAACGGGTAATACCATGTTGACGGTCGCCGAAGCGCAAGACGCGATTCTCGGTGAATTGCCGACTTTCGGTACGGAAGACGTCGCGATCGAGGATGCGCTGGGCCGCGTGTTACGACAGAGTGTCGTCGCCGAACGCGACCAGCCGCCGTTCGACCGCGTGATGATGGATGGTATCGCGATACGACATGCCGACTTTGCGGCGGGAAGGCGCGAGTTCGCGATACAGGCAACACAACATGCCGGTGATGCCGTCGAAACGCTGGACGCCGGCCAGTGTATCGAGATCATGACCGGCGCCGAGTTGCCGATGAATGCCGACTGTATCGTCCCGGTCGAGCGTATCGAGGTCGGCGGCGGTGTTGCGGTCGTCGAAGCCGATTATTCGGCGGAGGCCAGGCAGTTCATCCATCCCAGGGGATCGGATCACGCTGCCGGTGCCGAGCTTCTGGCAGGCGGAACCAGGATCGCGCCGATGGACATCGCCGTCATCGCTTCGGCCGGCCAGCCGAGGGTTGCCGTCAGCGAGAATCCGACGATCCGCGTTATCTCTACAGGCAACGAGCTCGTGGCTGCGGGCGAGCCGATCGCGCCGCAGCAGATTCGCCTGTCGAACGGCCCGGCCGTCGTCGCGATACTTCGGCAACATGGCTTCGATGACTGTACGCACGATCATCTCGTTGACAACCCGGCGCTGTTGCGGGAGCGACTCGCGAAACACCTCGACGAAGCCGGGGTCCTGGTACTGTCCGGCGGCGTTTCTATGGGTAAAGCGGATTTTGTACCCGGTGTCCTGAGCGAGCTCGGCGTCCGCGTGGTGTTCCACAAGATAAGCCAGCGCCCGGGCAAACCGATGTGGTTCGGCGTCGGGCCGCAAGACCAGCTCGTGTTCGCGCTGCCGGGAAATCCGGTATCGACGCTGGTGTGCTGTCGCCAGTACGTCATCCCGGCGCTTTGCAGAGCGTCCGGTATACCCGCCGGAAAACCCGAGTTTGCGTCGCTCGCCCAAGCGGTGACGTTCAAACCGGATCTGACCTGTTTCATGCCGACCAGACTGATCTCGAACGCCGCCGGCACCGTACTCGCGTTACCGGTGCCAACCAACACCTCCGGCGATTTTGCATCTCTCGCCGGCACCGACGGGTATCTCGAGCTCCCGCGCGAGCAGAATGAGTTTCCGGTTGGCACGGTGATTCCGTTACACCGCTGGCGACAGCCATAGCCACTCCTGGCATATTGTGGAGCTGCGATGCTTCGTTCCGGCGCGGTAACCAACCATGAAGCATCTGAACCGACAGGTAACGCCATATGCCGGCTCGAGGCCACGCATGTTATTGCGCCGAATCTATGAATTCGCGCGTTGACGTTGTTCAGCCTCGAACTCTATTGTGCTCTGGTGAATTCAGTCACTATCCAACGTGTGGCGTTCAACGAACCGAACCTGGTAGCACTCCGCATCATGCAGTTGCCCAACCATCAGAATGCTCAGATCGCGTCGGAGAAAGTACGCGAGTATCTTTTGTCAGACACTCATCCGATCGGGCGCTACAAAGCCGCCGTATTCCGCTCACTGGGATACACATCGGAGAACTGGGAGACACTGCTCGAAGACTTACGTAACCTATTGATTCTTAACGCAGAGAAGTTAGAGGCCTCTGATTTCGGGACAAAATATGCGATTCGGGGCGCCATTCATGGGCCAAGCGGTCGAACTGAAGATATAGTTAGTATTTGGATAATCCGGACCGGCGAGGATTTTCCCCGCTTCATAACTGCTTATCCTGAATGATTGTGATGGCCATCGAAGAACTGGACACTGTAGCTTTGACCGAAGACGTTCCGGCTCATGGACTCAAAGCGGGCGATCTCGGTGCCGTTGTTGCCGTGTACCCGGCACACACTATTGAGGTCGAATTTGTAACGGCCTCCGGACACACTCAGGCTCTGATCACGCTGTCCAAGGACAAAGTCCGTACTATCGGTGCAGAGGATATTCTGTCCGTACGCCGTCTGACCGCCGCCTGACAGGGCGGAGCGCCAACGAATCGTTGTGTGATGAAAACCCATTTCGAAGGGTCCTGCCACTGTGGAGAAGTCCGGTTCCGAACCACGCTGGACCTGGCCGAGAGTATCGTTTGTGACTGCTCGATTTGCACGATGAAAGGGGCCATCGTGGTTCGGGTGGAAGCCGAGGACTTCGAATTGGCATCCCCCCTGGACGAGTTGGGCTTGTACACATTCAACAAGCACATAGCGAGACATTTGGAGTGGTCCTAGGACGGTGGACACCGCCAAGCCTCAAAATGAGGCCTGTTCGTAGACCTCGGGGAAGACGGCGAGCAGACTTTCGTCACGCTGACGCATCACAACCCTTCTGCCTCCGACGACGACTTTTAAACGGCGATGACGACGGACACACCGATCTTTGGCGAGTTATACTGACGTCGAACTCAGGCTGTCCCGAAATGAACGCAGATCTACGTGCCATTCGAGCGGACATCACGACGCTCGACGTTGATGCCATCGTCAACGCGGCGAACCGGTCCCTGCTCGGCGGTGGAGGTGTGGACGGCGCCATACACCGGGCTGCAGGTCCCGAGTTGCTGAAAGAGTGCCGGCTTCTCGGCGGTTGCGTTACCGGTGATGCCAAGTTGACCCGCGGCTACGATCTGCCCGCGCGGTATGTCATCCACACCGTCGGCCCCGTATGGCAGGGCGGCTCGGACGGCGAACCGGATCAAAGGTAACGAAACAGTTCCGCGGCATGTTTCGATCGATTGACGTCCTTGTCGCCGGGCACGCTACCCGTCTGACCAAGAAGGGATTTTCCGGCGACCCCACATCGATTGTCGATGTCGATGCAGTTTTCCCAGCATTGCATCGACGATCCGGTATTCGACGACTTCACCGGTGACTTCGTTGATCTGACGGACCGCCGATGGACTCGTGATGTTTAGCTCCGTCAAATATCCGCCGATGAAATCCGCCCCGGCGAGAAAAATACCCTTGTCGATCAGGAAGGTTTTGATGGTGTCGATGATTCGTCGCTCCGCCCCGGTGAGCCCCGCAGGCTCACATGTCGCACCCTGGTGGATATTCGCCAGAAACCGGCCTGGACCCGGGATCCGGTTGACAATGCCCACCGGGTCTCCGTTTACGAGGAAAACGCGCTTGTCTCCCTTCTTGACGTCGCCGAGGTACTTCTGCGCCATGAGATAACGCGGATTGTCGTTGGCGTCGCACAGCGCCGCCTCGATCTCGGCACGGAAGGCGCCCCGCTCGTCCCAGGCGAGCTTCGAGATGCCACGGCCGGAACAATCGTCGAGGGGTTTCAACACGACCTCACGATGTGCGGCGGTGAATTCAGCCAGACGCTCGGCGTTCATGCTGACGACGGACGGCGGCGCGGCATGCGGCCAGCGCAAGGGTAGCAGTTTTTCGTTGAAGCGCCTGAGCGCGTCGATGTCGTTGATCCGAAGAATCCGGGGATCGAGATGGTCGAGGATGAGGGTAAGGTGCAGGTAGCGGCCGTCGACCGGCGGGTCCTTGCGTATCAGCACGACGTCGAAGCGATTCAGATCCATCCACGCCGGTTCCCCGGGCCGATAGGGTGCCGCCTGCTCGACCGGCAGCGCCCGGCCGGCGGGTTTGCCGTCGATCAAGGCCAGGTCTTCGTAGGGTAGATAGAAGACCGTTTGCCCCCGGTCGATCAAGGCTTGCATCAACAGCAAGGAGGTTTCGGTGTCGAGATTGAGCGAGTCGTAGGGGTCCATGACGAACAGGAAACGGGCGGTCGTTTTCATGGCCGACCGGTTCTGTTGCGCTGGCATCGTCATAGAGTCCATTTTTCTAGAAATATAGAAATAAAAAGGTAAAAAAACGCTCTATTTCAATACTCGATCGCGAGCGTCGGCGACACAGCAGTCTTGAAGAAGAAACGCCAACAAATTCTCCATAGTTCTGAAGTTGGCCTTGCAGCAAAGCGTTCGGCTCTCACGCTCCTGCACCACCAAGCCCGCCTGGACGAGCTTCGAGATATGATGTGACAGCGTCGATCCGGGAATGCCGATACGTTCCCTCACGTCGCCGACAGGGCTTCCTGTGCGCCCCGCCTCTATCAGTATGCGGTAAATCGCGAGCCGGGTCGGATTGCCCAGTGCTTCGAGTTGCGCGGCTGCGCTTTCAAGCTTCATGACGGCAATTAAGCACGAAACCTGGGTTGTGTCAACTAAATTTCTAGAATTATCGAATTGTTGATTGACGCATGTCAGTTTGGAAATATTGAGGATTGTCCTGTTCGTTCGTTGAGCACCAATCCTAGGTACTCAATTCAATCCTCAATATCGAGATCAGTCACAGAGATTGCTTGCTGACAAACATTATCTCTTCGAGACGATTCGAGCCCATTATCCAATTGCGTTCCTCGGAGAGTAGCTGCATCGGAGTCAAACGATCTCTCGTAGCTGCATTATTCACGAAATCGTTAACCACAGCTGGATTCATCGATCCAAGAACTGCAATTGCCCATGCTGAGTTCGGGTTACTTTCACTTTCTGCGAGCCCTGTCAATCGTCCGAGCATGGAATCGGTCGGAGCAGAATTGCTCAACACATAGACGATACTTGCCTTAATCTCTGTATCAATATCTGAATCAAGATTATCTACAAGATGCGCAACGGTGGACTCTGGCAATTCTTCACCGTATGCATTAATCGCGTGTATTCGCTCATCTAGGTCCTCTGCTCCCAAGAACTGAGACAGTAGATCGAACTGCATTAGACCGGATTTTCCCAGTCCCCATATTGCTGCTTGCCGGACCTCGTTATCCACAAACTCTGGATCACATGCCACTTCAACAAGAACGTCAGAAACAGTTGCGATGTCCGATTGCTTGCCTACCTCAGACAGTATGAATACTGCTTCCATGCGGAAGTAGGTTTCTTCCGGGTTTTGGATAGTCTCCCTCAGACCATCGACTCCTTGTCCAGAACCAAGCTTGGAAAGCGAGCCGTAAGCTTCTAGACGCACACGAGTCTCGGGATCATTCTCGGCAATCGCAATCAGCGCTGGAATATCGTCACTTGTACCTATTACACCCAGGACCTTCACAGCAGCGAACCGATCCAGTTGCGAGTCAGAACTCAACAACTTTCGAGGGTTCCACGAAGATCCCTCAGAGATTTGGAAAGGTAGCCGACCTTGGGGGTCCGGCAATGAACTGACAAAGCCCTTTTACTTGATCCCCTACTGCGACATAGGGAACCTTCCCATTCAATCGGTACGGTTGCCGTCGGGTGCTTTGCGAGACGACGATTCGCTGATCGGTTATCTCCAAAACCTCTCCGTTCTTCTTTGTAACCGTAGTTGGCCATTCACGGTCTTGTTCGGCACCCTCTCCAGGTGACTTAGGTGCCCCTAGCCGGGTGTCACTTTCCGGCACATTCAACAGATCTTGCACCGAAAAAAGTTCAATACTGTCTGAAATCGCAAGTTTTCCGTCTTGCTCGTACGCATGGACAAAAGCGATCATATCTTCAGGGTGTATACTGGTAAACCAACGTCGATCTGGGTTATTCGGAGCGTCACTCATCTTGACTGCGAGTTTGCTCTTTGCTCGTACCTCGAGACGAATTCCAGTCTTGGTACAAATCAGATCCGGAACTCGGAGTCTTTTTACTTTTGTGGTCCAAATCTTGTTAGAACTTGAATGTCTTTCCAACTCAATAGGGTTCATTCCTCGACTACGCATTAGATCGATAACGTATAGCGTCCCAAGTGCACCCATGGTGAGAAACTTCAAAAAACTTGAATCGACCTTGAATCCCACAGAAAGTCTCGTTAACTGACACAGAAGACTCTTGTATCATGTAGGTCGGGGTCCTACAAGGATTCCGCCGGACCCCCAAATTATCTAACTTATTGAACTGAAGAGACTTAATGCCTGAAAAATTTCCAATCCCGGAGGTCGTTAGAGCACCACGTACCGATCCTATCTACAACGCACACGGCTACCTCACCAAGGTTCCGGTCGATGCAATCATTCCCTATCTCGAATCTCTTACCGAACCCGGTGATCTAGTGGTTGACCCCTTTGCCGGATCAGGCATGACTGCTATCGCGGCAAAGATCACGGGCAGAAATGCGATCGTCAGTGATATCTCACATCTCGGAAGGCATATCGCATCCGGGTATCTAGCCGAGGTCAATGAAGTCGATATTCGGGATGCTTCGAAGCAGGTCTTGGAAGCTGCGCGAAAGGAATCGGAGCATCTATACAAGACCATTCGTCAGGAGGACGGATCCAACGCGGTGATGGTTCGGACGGTCTGGTCCTACATTTACGAGTGCTCACATTGCTCAGAAGGGATCGTGTTCTATAAAGCACTTGAACGCAATTCTTGGAGGGCACCGTCAACCTGCTATCACTGTGAAGGTAGCTTCTCCAAAAAGGGTGCCAAATACATCTCTGACGCCCCATTGATCGTAGTCGTCAAGGGAGCTAACGGTAAGCAGGTTGAACAAGAAGTTGCCAGAATCGATCTGGACAACATTGCCCTAGCAGACGAGACACGACCTAGCATTCCGTCCCTCGAGATCGCCAAAGACAGAGAGATGTACAAACGTTCTGCATTGGAAAAATGGGGATACCGTGCGACAAGCGATTTCTTCTCAGGCAGGAATGCTCACGTCCTAAAATCAATCTGGCAGGAGATAGTGGGCATCAATCCCCCCTCTGTCAGACAGAAACTCCTCTTTGCATTCACGGCAATTCTCCCCCGAGCCTCGAAGAGATATCAGTGGAGTAAGAAGCGACCTCTGAATGCCGCAAATCAGAATTACTATGTAGCTCCAGTATTCTATGAATGGAACGTATTCGAGCTATTTGAACGAAAGGTGGAAGCAATAATCCGTGCTGACAAAGAGATCCTTAGTCGGCAACATGCGTATGGTGTTTATTCTCCAACAGAACAAAAATACGAGATATGTTCTGCTGACAAGCTGAGGTATCTGGGGGACAACTCAGTTGATCTTGTTTTCGCAGACCCCCCGTTTGGAAGTAATATCTTCTACTCCGACATGAGCTTGTTTCAAGAAGCATGGTTGGATGGAAAGACAGACGCGACGACCGAAGCCGTCATTCATACAACCGGTACGCGCAAGAACGGATCTGCTGAAAGGTATGAGTCTCTTATTGTAGACGCGTTAGCAGAAGCATATCGAGTATTGAAGCCTGGTGGGCACCTTTGCCTGGTGTTTGGCAACAGCAAAGGAAGTATCTGGTCAATGGTGCAGAATGGTCTTGCTGAGTCGGGATTCGGCTCAACTCCACGACACATTGCAATCCTCGACAAAGGCCAGAGAAGCGTTAAGGGCCTGAATTCCGGTTTCGAGAGTGTGGCAACTCTTGACTTGATAGTTACCGTTCAAAAGACAAGTACGAAGGACAGAGAAACGCATATACGTACTTCATTAGAGGATACGTCTACAGTATTAGTACAAGACATGGAAGTTGAAGAGTCTAGCTTGGTCGGACTAACATCTAGTCACATCTATCTGTCCGTTCTTAAAGAAGCGATGTCAAACGGAATCTCTGTGACTGATCTTCACCTTTCCGATATTGAGGATCGAATTGAACACCTAGGATTGGTGCTCAACAAACGAACAGGACGATTAGAGCAATTCGTATCGGACTGAAGTTAAGCTGTCACAGTTCCCCTACCATGGGACGGTCGATCAAAACTGTTGAAAACAGTAGAATTGCGAGGAAACCAGACATCTTGAGGCTGTGGTTCAATGGTAGAACTTTAAGCTTCTCAAACTGATCGTAGACTTTTTTCGCGATATCAGACGTCCAAGACCAGTAACCGAGCAGCGGTTTTTGCTGGAATGAGCCGTTCAGGAAATTCAAGGTAGGCAGTGTGAAATCATGGATGCCGTAGCACATCTTGACAGCGAAGTGCTCGAAGCGGGACTCGACCGGGCCCAGGATTCTCCACATGACCTGCGCCGGGTGCAGCCGGGCTCTTCCGAAGTCGGCGACGTCCTTCGGAAGCTGACTTGAATCCGCACCGCCTGGGTTCCCGATACGCCTCAAACCTCCATAGCAGACCGGGATGAACACCGCACAGCTTTACATCCTTGCCGCGGATCTCATATTGTTTCTGCATGTGCTGTTCGTCGCCTTCGTGGTCGTCGGCCTGGTCCTGATTCTGGTCGGCAAAGGGCGACACTGGTCCTGGGTGCGCAACCCCTGGTTCCGGACCGCGCATCTCGCCGCAATCGGCGTGGTCGTGCTGCAGTCCTGGCTGGGCATGATCTGCCCACTGACGATCCTCGAAATGGAGCTCCGCGAGCGCGGCGGCGAAGCCACCTACACCGGTTCTTTCATTGCGCACTGGCTCGAAGCCATCCTCTACTACAGGGCGCCGCCGTGGGTTTTTGCGCTTTGTTACACGCTGTTCGGCGCGGCCGTCATCGCGAGTTGGTACTGGGTTCGGCCCTACGGTTTTGACAAGCGATCCGGAAACGCCTGAAACTCGATGGAATCCAGGCATCCAGGCATCGAGTAAGCCAGCCTGAACGATTGACCCGAAACAGTCGACGATGAAACAGACGCTGACGATGATCGCGCTCGGCCCCATCCTGCTGGCGCAGGGTATTGCCACACGCCGAAACACGCCCGTGTTGCCCGAGCCGCCCGGTGACCGCAAGGGCGTAACGGGCAGCGGCCCGCTGCTGCGCCTGCTGGTGCTCGGCGACTCGGCGGCGGCCGGCGTCGGCGCGCCGCACCAGGACCAGGCATTGACGGGCCGGCTCGTGTCGCAGTTGTCGCCGCGGTATCGGGTCGAATGGCAACTGCGCGCCAGAACCGGCCACAAGACGGCCGACGCCCTCGCGAGCCTCGAGACCTTCGACGGCGGGCTCTTCGACGTCGCCGTGACCTCGCTCGGGGTCAACGACGTGGTCGGGCTGGTCGGCCGCCGCCGTTGGCGTTCCGAACAGGCGCGGTTGCGCGAGCTGCTCCGCGACAAATTCCGGGTATCGCGGATCGTGATCTCCGGCCTGCCGCCCATTCACGGCTTTCCGGCGCTGCCGCAACCCTTGCGCCGGTACATCGGCGCGCGCGCGACGTTGTTCGACTCGGACCTGCACGCCGACCTCTCCAGGGAACCGGATTGCCGGTTCGTGAGCCTGCGTTTCACCGAGAACGTTACGCTGATGGCGGCCGACGGGTTTCACCCGGGGCCGGAAGTCTACGCCGAGTGGGCGGAACGCGTCGCGGAGCGGATTGACGACGGGACATTGTGTGACGAGAACTTAGTGTGATGAGAACTCAGTGTGATGAAAACCTACGGCCTGGCTGACACCGACATCGAATTCTCGCGACTCGGCTACGGCTGCATGCAGATCGGCGGAAGCCGGGAGCCGATCGACCGCGATTCGGTCGATGCGGCAACCCGCATCGTCGCCAAGGCGATCGACCAGGGCATCACGCTGTTCGATCACGCCGACATCTACTGCATGGGCCGGTCGGAAAGCGTGTTCGGCGAAGTCATGCAGCAGATACCCGGGATTCGCGACCAAATCGTCATCCAGTCGAAATGCGGCATCCGCCTGGAGAACGACCCCCAACCCGGCGACCCGCAGCGCTACGAATTCAGCCGCGATCACATCGTCCGCTCGGTCGAGGCAAGCCTCCGCCGTCTCGACACCGACCGGCTGGACATCCTGTTACTGCACCGGCCCGACCCGCTTGCCGAACCGGAACAGATCGCACGCGCGTTCGACGAGCTCGCAAGCGCCGGCAAGGTCCGTTACTTCGGCGTCAGTAACCACAACGCCGGCCAGATCGCCTTGCTGCAGAAACATCTCGATCAGCGGCTGGTGATCAACCAGTTGGAGATCAGTCTGTTACACAACGGCTTGATCGCCGAGGGCATACGCTCGAACATCGTCAGCGCCGACTACCCCGCCGCCGCGGGCACCCTGGACTACTGCCGTGAACGGGACATTCTGGTGCAGGCCTGGTCGCCGCTGGCCGGCGGTGCGCTGGTCCGCGTCCCGGAAGACGCCTCACCGCGAATTCGCGCCTGCGCACGGGAAGTCGCCGCACTGGCCGAGCGCGAAGGCCTGCCGCCCGAGGCCATCGCCCTTGCCTGGCTGCTCAGACATCCGGTCGGCATACAGCCCATCGTCGGCACGACGCGCGAGGACCGCCTGGATGCCTGCTGCGCGGCCGACGGCGTCGATTTGAGCCGCGAGGACTGGTACCGGCTGTTTGCGGCGGCGCGCGGCGGACCGGTACCCTGAGTGCGTGTTCTACGCCGCTTACGGTTCCAACCTGCATCCGCTGCGCCTTAAGCGGCGGGGCGTACGCTCCCGTTTCGTCGGAACGGCGCGTCTGGAATCACACGCCTTGCACTTTCACAAGCGCGGCGCCGACGCGTCGGGCAAATGCAACATCCAAGACCCCGGCGACGGCGTGTTCCTCGCGGTCTACGAGCTGTCCGCGGCCGACAAGCGGCAGCTCGATGTGATCGAAGGCGTCGGCCGCGGCTATCAAAGCGAACGAGTCACGCTGGCGCAGTTCGGCGACTGCCATGTTTACGTCGCGGAGCACACGCATATCGTCGAAGGGCTAGAGCCCTTCGACTGGTACCTGGAACTGGTGTTGGCCGGCTGCCGCCGGCAGGGTTTTCCCGACGACTACGTGGAGCGCATCGCAACCGTCTCGACGGTACCCGACCCCGACGTCGCCAGGCGCAAGGAAAACTGGAAGACGGTGGAAATACTCCGGCGTAACGGCCGGCAGCCGGGATAGGCGCGGCGATTCCCGGGCCGCGACAGCCTGAAGACTATCGCAGCCCCCCTGAGTAACCCTGAGCAACCCCGAATAGAGCTGTCGGAGACAGGGAAACCGCAACGCCGTCGATCAGATCAGCGCTTCATCGCCTCGAAGAACTGGGTATTGGTCTTGGTATCCTGCAGCTTGTTGAGCAGGAACTCGACCGCCGCCAATTCGTCCATCGGGTGCAGGACCTTGCGCAACACCCACATCTTCTGCAGCTCGTCCGGATCGGTCAAAAGCTCTTCCTTGCGCGTGCCGGAGCGGTTGATGTTGATCGACGGGAACACCCGCTTCTCGGCAATCCGGCGATCCAGGTGGATCTCCATGTTACCGGTGCCCTTGAACTCCTCGTAGATCACCTCGTCCATCTTCGAGCCGGTGTCCACCAGCGCCGTGGCGAGGATCGTCAGGCTGCCGCCTTCCTCGATGTTGCGCGCGGCGCCGAAGAAACGTTTCGGGCGATGCAGCGCATTGGCGTCCACGCCACCCGTCAGCACCTTGCCCGACGACGGTACGACCGTGTTGTAGGCGCGCGCCAGGCGCGTGATCGAGTCGAGCAGGATCACGACGTCGCGCTTGTGCTCGACCAGCCGTTTCGCCTTCTCGATCACCATGTCGGCAACCTGCACGTGACGGCTGGCCGGCTCGTCGAAGGTGGACGAGACGACCTCACCGCGCACGGTGCGCTCCATCTCGGTGACCTCCTCGGGCCGCTCGTCGATCAGCAGCACCATCAGGTCCACTTCCGGAGAATTGGCGGCAATGGCCGACGCGATGTTCTGCAACAGTATCGTCTTGCCGGCCTTGGGCGGCGAGACGATCAGGCCGCGCTGGCCCTTGCCGATCGGCGCCACCATGTCGATGATGCGTGCGGTCAGGTCCTCGGTGCTGCCGTTACCCTGTTCGAGCTTCAGCCGGTTTTTGGGAAACAACGGGGTCAGGTTTTCGAACAACACCTTGGTGCGCGCGTTCTCGGGCGCGTCGTGGTTGATCTGTCCGACCTTGAGCAGCGCAAAATAGCGTTCGCCGTCTTTGGGCGGACGAATCAGGCCCGAGACCGTGTCGCCGGTGCGAAGCGCAAAACGGCGAATCTGGCTGGGGCTGACGTAGATGTCGTCGGGTCCCGCAAGATAGGAGCTGTCCGCGGAGCGCAGGAACCCGAAGCCGTCCTGCAGAATTTCCAGCACGCCTTCGCCGTAAATGTCCTCGCCCTGCTTCGCGTGCGCCTTCAGGATCGAAAAGATGATGTCCTGCTTGCGTGAGCGGGCGAGATTCTCGAGCCCCAGGGTTTCGCCGAGCGCGACCAAGTCCGCAGCCGGGCGCGTCTTGAGCTCGGAGAGATTCATGATGTTCTTGCTCTGCTCGAGCTGCTCCGGCGGGATGATCTCCAGGTTGCCGTCGTCGTCAGGAAACTCGTCCTGCGGTTGGCGTCTGCGACGACGCCGATTGCCGCCGCCTTTGCTCTTGTTGCCGGACTGTTTTGGCCGGGCTTTCGTTGAAGTACCCAAGTATCCTCTCACAGATGATTGTCCAGGAATTCAGTTAACTGGGATTTCGACATCGCACCGAGTTTTTGCGCCTGGACCTCGCCGTCCTTGAATAACATCAAGGTCGGGATGCTGCGAATGCCGAATTTCTGAGGCGTGTTGGGATTCTCGTCGATGTTCAGTTTGACGATGGCCACACGATCCTCGTACTCGTTCGCGGCCTCGTCCAAGATCGGGGCGATCATCTTGCAGGGGCCGCACCATTCCGCCCAGAAATCGAGCAGAACGGGTTTTTCGGAATGAAGCACGTCGGCTTCGAAACTGCTGTCTGTGGTGTGCACGATTTTGTCGTTCACCGGCTACTACCTCCACCTGTAGTCGTGGTCTGATTGGGTTTATGGCGTGTCCGTCGCTGATCCCCCGATCGACAAACACCGCAAAATGGATGACGCTGCCCGTTATATCAGGCAAACTGTCGCAGCTTTGTAGCCGACTGTTTCCGGCGAATTATTCCGCTAATACCAGCGAGTACTCAGGAATCGATGCGTTTGAAACTGGCGGGTGCGACGGCTGTCGCGTCGAATTATTGCTAATTTGAACGCGTCGAGCGCCATTTTGCAAGCCTTTAGTTCACTTTTTCCGGTCCGGTATTCATGACCCAAAACCATCTGAGCGACCTCAGATTCGACGCACTGGCCTTACATCCCGACGTCCAGGCCGGTGTCCGTGACGCCGGATTCGAGTATTGCACTCCGATCCAGGCGACGGCCTTGCCGATCGCCCTCGAGGGCCGCGACGTCGCCGGCCAGGCACAGACCGGCACCGGCAAGACGGCAGCATTTCTGCTCGCCACTTACCAGAAGCTTTTGAGCGCGGCGCCGTCGAACGACGGCAAACGGCAGCCGCGCGCCTTCATGCTGGCGCCGACCCGCGAGCTTGCCGTGCAGATCGCCAAGGACGCGGAGACGCTGGGCAGGCACACGGGTTTCGGCATCGGTCTCGCCTTCGGCGGCACGGACTACGAAAAACAGCGCCGCCAACTCGAGGCAGGCGTCGACCTTCTGATCGGCACGCCGGGCCGGATCATCGACTACTACAAACAGGGCGTCTTCAAGTTGAACGAGGTCGAAGTCGCCGTGCTGGATGAAGCGGATCGCATGTTCGATCTGGGATTCATCAAGGACATCCGTTACCTGCTGCGGCGACTGCCGGCCCCCGAGAAACGTCTCAATATGCTGTTTTCGGCAACCCTGTCGCACCGGGTCATGGAGCTCGCTTACGAGCACATGAACGAACCGGAGCTCGTGCGTATCGAGCCGGATAAGGTCACCGCCGACCGTGTCCGGCAAGCCATCTTTTTTCCGTCCAACGAGGACAAGATGCCGCTTTTAGTCGGCCTGATCCGCGAGATGGGGCAGGCGCGGATCATGGTATTCGTCAACATGAAACGCGAAGCCGATCGCGTACAGGCCTACCTACAGGCGAACGGCATCGACGCCAGCGCGATTTCCGGCGACGTCCCGCAGAAAAAACGCCTGCGGATGCTGATGCAGTTCCAAAGCGGCGAGCTGCCGGTGCTGATCGGCACCGACGTCGCATCACGCGGTTTGCATATCCCCGACGTCCAGTACGTCATCAACTACGACCTGCCGCAGGATGCCGAGGACTACGTGCACCGGATCGGCCGCACGGCCCGCGCCGGCGCCGCGGGTGATGCGATCAGCTTCGGTTGCGAGACTTACGCGATTTCGCTGCCGGACATCGAGGATTACATCGGCCACAAGATCCCGGTGGCCAACTACGATCACTCGTTGTTGCCGGAGCTCGTGAAACCCAAAGCGCGGCCCCGGCGCAAACCGCAGCAAAGACGCGGCGACGGGGAGCGGCGGCCGAGGAGGCGGAGTCGAGGGTAGCTTGGGCGCCTTTGGCTTGGGCGCAGGCGGTTTTTCCGGTCGGGGATGTGTTCGACCGAATGGCTCACTTCGCTGCGCTTTATTTCGGTCGAACACATCCCCGACCGGAAAAACCTTTTGGCTGCGGCAGATCCTTGAGTCCGTCGACGGTAACCGAGTCGCTCCGCTCACACTTCGGCGCGCTGGTACCAGGGTGGGTAAACGTCGGAGTCCGAACTCAAGATCAGCGCCCCTGCCATTTGGCTACAGCAGGTCTTTGAGTCCCTCAACGGCCGCATACTCGCCCCGATCACGCTCGGGCTCGGAAGTATCCGGACGCGAAACTTCGACTAACTGCTCGATGCCGAACTTTGCGGCGCTGTCCAAAACCCGGCGGGTATCGTCGACGAACAGCGTGGTCGCGGGGTCGAAGCCTTCCGCTTCCCGCAGGGCATGCCAGAACTCCTGGCTTTCCTTGGGCGCGCCGAACTCGTGAGAGCTGTGGATGCCGTCGAAGTGAGCCTTGATGCCGGTCGCCTCGTGTTTGATCTCGAGCACTTCGAGATGCGAGTTCGTGACCAGCAACAGGCGCAGCTCGTGCCGGGCCACCCGCTGCAGGAAATCTTCGGCCCCCGGCAGGTAGCCGATTCGGTGGTGCTGCTCGCGGTGCAGTCTGGCTACGTCCAGGCCGAGGAATTCACTCCAATGGTCCAGGCAATACCACTCCAGTCGCCCCAGCATTTCCTCGAATTTGGCATACAGGTGCCGGCGCGCTTCGTCGGTCGCCATGCCCCGGGCTTCGGCGAACTGCTCGGGGACGTGGTGCAACCACATGAAATTGTCGAAGGCCAGATCGAGGACGGTGCCGTCCATGTCGAGCATCAGGGTTTCGCAGCGCGCCAATGCCGTTTTCGGATCTTTTTTCACTGCCTTATACTGCGCATCCGCCAGCCGGGATTTAACACATGAACCTCGAAAAACTGATGACACCCGCCGTGGATCTTGCCGAGGACGCGGGCCGGGCAATACTCGAAGTCTACGCCACCGATTTCGACGTTCAAAGCAAAGGGGACGACTCGCCGCTGACGCAGGCGGACCTCGCCGCCCACCGGCGCATCGCCGCGGGCCTCGAGGCCTTGACGCCAGACATCCCGATCATCTCCGAGGAATCCGGCCTGCCGCCGTTCGAGCTCAGGCGGACCTGGCCGCGTTACTGGTTGATCGACCCGCTGGACGGCACGCGGGAGTTCGTCAACAGGAACGGCGAATTCACCGTGAACATCGCCCTGATCGAAGGCCGGCGGCCGGTATTGGGCGTCGTTCACGTACCGGTGCAAGCCCGAACCTACGTGGGCTGTGAAGGTCATGGCGCGGAATTGCGTGTCGCCGGCACGCCGCCCGAGCCGATACGCGTCGCCGAAACGAGCGGCGAACGGGTACGGGTCGTGGGCAGCCGCTCGCACCGGGGCAAGAGCCTCGACGCCTTCCTCGCGGCGCTAGACGATTGCGGGCTGGCGCCCGAACTGGTGGCAATGGGCAGCTCGCTCAAGTTCTGTGTCGTCGCCGAAGGCCGCGCCGACGTCTACCCGCGCCTCGGACCGACTTCCGAATGGGACACCGCGGCTGCGCAGGCAGTCGTCGAGCAGGCCGGTGGCGCAGTCCTTCGGCTCGATGGCAATCCGCTGTCCTACAATGAAAAAGAACAGATCTTAAACCCCGACTTCGTGGTCGTCGGGCCGGCGGACCGCGACTGGCTGGCGCTGATACCCGAGCGCGAGTAGCATCCCTGTAATGGCGGAGGCATACGGTGCCATCTGACAGAGGTGAGCGCCGGCACGGACCTGAATGACGGGCAAAGTAGACACCGAATCCTTCAAGCAGCTCGAACGCCTGCGCGAATTGCGCGTCAGTCACAGGGACCTCGACTACCTGATCGACCGTCTGCAGCACGATCCGATGGTCGATCAATTGCGTATCCGCCGGCTGAAAAAACGAAAGCTCTTGCTAAAGGACATGATCGCGACGCTGGAAAGCGAGTTGATACCGGATCTCGACGCCTGACCGGGACCCGGGCAGACAGGAACCGGGGTTCTCGAGTCAGGGCTTGGTCGGGCCGATATGCGGCGTGCCGCGCGCCTCGCCGAGCGCAACCTGGCGGCGCCGTTCCTCGAGGCGCTCCCTGCGGTCCGGCGCGAGATCGCCGACACAATGCGGGCAGGACACACCCTCGCGGTAATCCGGCGACGCGATATCTTCGCTGGCCAACGGGCGGCGGCAGGCATGGCATTGCACATAACCGCCTTCGGCAAGGTCACGATCGACCGCCACCCGGGTGTCGAATACGAAACACTCGCCATCCCAGCGATTCTCTGCCGCCGGTACGGTCGAAAGGTAGTTGAGCACGCCGCCCTCTAGCTGATAGACCTCCTCGAAACCGAGCTCGAGCATCAGCGCGGTGGCTTTTTCGCAGCGAATCCCGCCGGTACAGAACATGGCCAGCGGCCGCTTGCGCTCCGACTCGGCCAGGGCCTCGGCGAACTTCGGGAAGTCGCGAAAGCTGGCGGTACCGGGGTCCATCGCGCGTGGAAAGGTTCCGACTTCGACTTCGTAGCGATTGCGGGTGTCGATGACCAGCACCTCGGGATTCTCGATCAGCGTATTCCACTCCCCGGGCGGAACACGGACACCGGTTTTTCGCTGCGGCTGGACGTCGGGGCGGCCCAAGGTCACGATCTCCTTTTTGAGTCGCACGCGCAGGCGCCTGAACGGCGCCGTTTGCGCCTCCGTCCAGCGAGCTTCGATCGGAGCGGCCAAGGCCAGGCGTTCTTCGATCCACCGGAAAATACCGCGTATCGCGTCGCCGTCCCCCGCCAAGGTACCGTTGATTCCCTCGGCCGCCACCAGCACGGTACCGAGCAGGTCCGACTGCCGGCAACACGACAGCAGCTCGTCGCGAAACGGCTCCACCCGGTCGACATCCAGAAAACGATAAAACGACGCGACTTTCATTCTTCATCCCCGGGCGCGGGCGCGGCTACCGACAAGACACCGTAACGGATTTCATTCCTCGTCTCCCGGTGCCGGCAGCGCTATCGACAAGACATCGTAACGGACTTCATTCCTCACCCCCCGGTGCCGGCAGCGTCATCGACAGGATGCTGTGACGTATCTCCTCGCCGAGCACCAGCCGCGCGTCGGCGCCGATGCTGTTGATCTTGTCGTCGAACTCGAGCTTGCCATCGTCGTTCTTGCGCACGACGTTCAACTCCTGCAGTTTCCTGATGAAGTCCTG
Source organism: Woeseiaceae bacterium (assembly GCA_028279985.1). Taxonomy (GTDB): domain Bacteria; phylum Pseudomonadota; class Gammaproteobacteria; order Steroidobacterales; family Woeseiaceae; genus UBA1847. The sequence goes on along the minus strand of JANQMR010000015.1, from coordinate 75,752 downwards.
GAACAGGGTCCGGTTGAAAAAGTCCGGCGAGTGCAGGCCGTAAATCAGCGACAGGCGTTCCGCACTTTGCTCGCAGAGACTTTCGAGGCGGCTGCGGCTGAGGGTTCCCGGGCCGTGGCTGACGAGGATCGCGATTGCAAGATAAAACCGCTGTAGCATCGGCACCGTCGACTGGCCGAGCATGAGTAACTGGAAGGCCTTGGCGGACCCGGCGGGAGGCCGGACCAGCATCTTCTTGTCGCTGCCGCGGGTCAGAAGCTCGCGCGCGATCAAGGCCTCGATCGCCTCGGTCGTGACGTCGTCGATGTCTCCCGTTTCCCAGTGCAGGGAGAGTTCCTTGCGTACGAACGGATAGATCAGCCGGACCAGCCGCTGCAGCTCGGCGTGTTCGAGCTGCCGGCCCTGGATGAAACAGCAGGCCACCGCCGCCGGCACGGCCAGAAGGTGCAGGATGTTGTTGCGAAAGTAGGTCATCAGCACGGCCGTGCGCTCGGCCATGTGGATGACGTCGCCGGTGACGTGCGAACTTCGGCTGATCGCGCGCAGAGACTCGCCGTGGGCGATAATCTGGTCGGGATCGAGATCGGGCAGGGTCACCGAATCGGAGTATCGGAAACGCTCGAGCAAATCGAGGCTCAATCGTAGCTGGCGCTTGAGCTCGATTTCACCGATCTTCTGTTTGGGCGTCGACAGCAGCACGAAGGCCAGCAGGCTGATCGGCGTCACCGCCGCTGCCGCGTTGATTCCGTCGATGATCTCGCGGCCGAGCTCGTCGACGACGTCGCCCAGCCACGCGGGCCGTTCGCCGTTGTTGCCGGTGTCGTCGCGCCAGTCGGGGTGTATCCGATCCAACAGCGGCCCGAGCTCGATCGGGTGACCGATGTTGACGTAAACCTTGCCGAAGTTCTCGCGCAGCGATTTCACCGAGCGCAGCAATCCCAGCAGCGATTCCCGTTCTTTTTCCGCACCGCCCAGCTCGCTGATGAACGAGCCCCCTTCGATCAGCTTTTCATAGCCGAAGTACACCGGCACGAACACCAGCGGACGACGCGGATTACGGACGTAGGAATGTGCGGTCATGACCAGCAGGCCGCCTTTGGGCTCCAGGAGCCGTCCGGTGCGGCTGCGGGTGCCCTCGACGAAGTATTCGACCGAATTGCCGCGTGCGAGGATGTGGTGCAGATACGCATCGAACACCGCAGCATAGAGCCGGTTACCCTTGAAGCTTCGGCGCAGATAAAACGCACCGCCATGGCGCAGTATCCTGCCGACGACCGGCAGGTTGAGATTGATGCCCGCCGCGACGTGCGGAATCTGCAGCGATTCTTCGTAGACGATGTAACTCAACAACAGGTAATCGAAATGGCTGCGGTGACAGGGCACGTAAACGATGGTGCTGTCACCCGCGACGGCGTGTAGCCGTTCGACGTGTCCGAGCTCGATGCCGTCGTAAATCTGGTTCCACAACCAGCGCAGGAACCGCTCGGCGACCAGCACGGTGCCATAGGACATGTCGGCCGCGATCTCGGTCACGTACTTGCGCGCCTTGCGCTCCGCGCGCTCGCGCGCCCGCGGGCTGCTGCCCGCATCGGCATCGATCACCCGGCGCACGCCCGGCGTGTTCATCACATAGTCGAGCATCGCCGCCCGATTGGACAGATCGGGACCGACCGTCGCGGCCCTGCCCTGCCGGAAGTGAACCCGCAATATCCGCGAGACCTTGCGATAGGCGAGATTGGGTTCCAGGTCCTCGGAGACGATCGAGCTCAGCGGCAGCGGCCGGCTGAATCTGAGCAGCGTGTTGCGACCGAACAAGAGCGTCGCGAAGAACTTGCGGGTACGCCCCATGACGTCCCAGTTCTCCGAGAACAACAGCTTGAACACCGAACGTTCGCGATGCGGCGTCCGTCCCCAATAAAGCGCTACCGGAACCAACAACAGCTCCTGCCGCGTATCGCAAGCCGTTTCGACCAGTCGTTTGAGTCGCGGCGAACCTTTCGGCGACGGGCGCCGGAACATGAAACCCTTCTTGCGTCGCAACGCGATCACCCGCCGCGCCTCTTTCAGGCCGCGGCAGGTGAACGGCTCGCTCGGGCTCGGCAGGTAGTGTTTCCGGCAGGCGCGTTCCACGGCGAGCAGGTCCGCCAGACCGCCCGTCTCAAGCACGTAGCAAACGGCCGCGGTCTTGTCGGTGATCAGGTCCGCCGGTGCGTCGGGCTGAACGGTCGGCCGCGCCCATATTGCGAACATCTGGCCGGCGAACCAATAAAGCGGCCTGAAGATGAGGCCAGCGGCGTTCATGGCGGCAAGTCTACCCAAAAGCGGCGCCGAACAAACCGTTGATTTTCCGATGAACCTGTGCGGCTGCAGGCCGGCTCAGGGATCGCTCGCTTCACGAAATAGTCTTGACGAAACGTTCGAGGTGATCGTTGATCTCGTCGATGTGCGACGTCAACCGGTGGCCGCTGTCGACGAGATGTAAGGTCGCGCTGCACGACCTGGCGAAGCGGATGCTGTTGTCCACCGGCACGACGTCGTCATGCCAGCCGTGTACGATCGTCAGCGGAGCCTTGGGCGGATTCGGCGTCAGCGCCTCGTAACCGGGCATGTAATACGCAGGGGCCAGTACGAAAACCCCGGCGGCGCCGAGCGTGTCGGCGGCCGCGGTTGCGACGTGCCCGCCCATGCTCGACCCGACGAGGATCGGCGACTCGTCGATGTCGCGGCATTCGGCAATCAGCTTGTCCACCCGGTCGCCCGGATCGGGGATACCCTGGTAGTCGATACTGTCCGCCGTAAGGCCCAGTCCTCTCACCATCGCCGCCATCGCGCGAATCTTGGTGCCCCAGGGGCCGCTCTCCTGGCCGTGCGAGAAAATCACCGTCGTCATTTGTCGTCTCTCGTGCTTTGAGTGTTTTGCTTTGAGTTGAGTGTTTATTCCGCGGCAAGCTTCCGGCAACGACGACGGGGATCAATCGCCTTCGTCCCATGCCGCAGTGGGCTTCCACAACAGCTCGTCGAGGTCCGGTTGCCAGCGATACTTCGCCATGTCCACCCGGCCCCCGATCACCCGCACCCCCTCGGCTTCGAGCAGGCGTTTTTGTTTGCGAAACGGCGCGCTGTCCTCGGCGAAAGCCAGTTTGCCCGACGCGGTGATAATACGAAACCACGGCAGCTCGAGCCCGTCCGGAGCAACCCGCAACGCGTAAGCCGTCTGCCGGGCGCCTCGCGGAATGCCGGCGAGCTCGGCGATCTGGCCGTAACTTGCGACCGCCCCCGGCGGCACTTCGAGGATCGTTTCCCATAATCGCTTGAGCCGGGTTTCCTTATCCAGCGCTTTGCTCCCGCCGCTTGCCCAGGCGTGCCTGGATTTCGCGCCTGGCGTCTCTCAGTACCGTGTCGCGGTCCAGGCTGTCCAGGATTTGTTGCACGACCCGTTTGGGGCCGCCGTCGCCCCAGGATTTACCCTGCGCGAGATACTCGGCGGCGACGCGACCCACGAGATAGGTGCTGTAATACGCAATCGCGCCTTGCGCGCCTGCCGTGACCACGGTGGACAGCCCGCCGGTACCGACTTTGAGCGCGGAAGACACGAAGTGCAGCGCCCAGACCGTGCCCATCAGCGCCGCCGACTCGGCCATGATGACGGCGATCAGCGAACCGGCCTCGCGCCGGCTGAGGGGCAATCCGTACACCCGCGAGAGGTGCACGATCATGCCGACGTCGATGAACGCGGCGGCGAACAGGTCGGCCACCGGCACCGGATTGAACGCGACGGCAACGCCTTTGGCCACGCAATAGGTGCGGGTGAGCCGGTCGCCGATCTCGCGGCGCGCCGAGAGAATGCGGCGGCCGACCTGATCGCTCAGGTCCGATGCGAACAGGCTGGCGTTCAGGGCCGCGAGCGTCTTGCCCTCGGCTTCGAGAATCTCCCAAAGCCTGAGGCGCAAGGCCTCGACGTCGGGCGGCTGCTCGCGTAGCGACGTCGTTTCACCGCCGTCCTCGGCGATCGATACGACCGTGCGCGACCTGGGCTCGGCCGCCGCCGCGATCACGTGCGCATCGTCGACGATGTCCACCGTCCGCCGCCGTATCGACGCGAGCAGGGCCTCGACTTCTTCGTCGGTGTACAGGTCGCGCTTGTTGAGCACGACGATGACCGGCCTGCCCTGTGCCAGCAGGGTCTTGAGCGCATCGAGCTCGGTTTCGGTGATATCGCCGTCGAGCACGAAGAGCACCAGATCCGCGCGGCCGGCCACCTCGCGAGCGAGTTCCTCGCGTTGCTCGCCGCCGGCTTCGTCCAGGCCCGGCGTGTCGATCAGGTAGACGCCGCCGGCCTCCACCTCCTGCCAGGCCTCGATCGCCGAGAACTTGGTCTCGCCGTGCAAGGGACTCGCGGCGAACACCGGCTTGCCGATCAGGGCGTTCAGCAGAGACGACTTACCGGTACTGACCCGCCCGAAGGCGGCCAGGTGCAGGTGACCGTGCTCCAGCTTGTCCAGCATCGATTCGACGGCGGCGTAATCGTGCGCCAGGGAATCGCGCACGCCGGCGGGCAAACGCGAATCCTCGATCAGCTCGCGAAGACTCTCGCGGGCCATCTCCAGGTGGTCCGCGCCGTCGTCCGAATCCGCCTCAGCGGCCTTTGGCTTTTTCCGCCAGGGCCATCTTGGCAACGCGCCGTACACCCGCTTCCAGACGCTCACCGATACCCTCCTCGAATTCCTGTGCGGCCTGATCCGGCATCAGCTCGCCGTGTTTGCTCAAAGTCAGCATCAGGCTCCTGCCGAGTGCGTCGAATATCAGCCCGTAAGCCACCGCGTGTACCAGCCCGCCGGCCACGGTGCCGATGCCCGGGAAGGCCTTGAGACCGTTGCCGGCGACGGCCAGGGTCAGGGGCAGGGCATTGCCGACCCGGCTCTGGCTCAGGTTCAAAAACTCCTCGATGTCGAGATCGCGCGGCGCGGCACCATACAGCTTACAAAGCTCGCGGGTCATCGTCGTGCCGACGTAACCCTGGATCAGTATGTCGGTGCCGGGGCTCACCGCCGCCAACGCGCCGATCACCGCACGGCGGGTCGCGTTGCGGACGATCTGCTCCGAGCGCTGTGCCCGGTACTGCTCCTCGGCCTCGGCCAGTTTTTCCGCGGCGAGACGAAACACGGCGCGATTGCGCCGTACGTCGATCGGCTCGGCCCCGAATTCGAGCAGGCGGTTGATTGCTACGACCAACACGCCGATATCGGCCGGCCGGCGACGGCGTACGACGGTTTCCGAACCGTCCGGCCGGCGCTCGACGATGTCGGCGACGCCGCCGGCGGACACGGCGACGATGCGGTCGCGCCGCACGTCGCCGCCCAAGGTATCGAGGCGTTCCAGCAGCCGCTGCATCAGGGCCGCCTGCTCTTCGTGCGTGTAACGATCCGACTTATTCATGACCAGGATCAACGGCTTGTCGAGCTCCAGCAAACGGGCAATCGAGCTTGCCTCGGCACGATTCAGGTCACCCTCGCAGACGTACAACACGACTTCGGCGCGACGCGCCTCTTCCAGCGCCATTTCGTCCAGGCCCGCGTCGTGCCCGCCGGTGCCGGGCACGTCGGCCAGCCGTATCTCGGTACCCCGATCGTCGCGCCAGCGATAATGGCGTACGTCGACCGTCGAACCGCCGGCAACATCGATCCGGACCTCGGCCTCGGGCACCAGCGCCTTGATCAGCGAGCTCTTGCCGGTGCTGACCTCGCCGAAAAAACACAGATGCACGGCGCCCGATTCCTGGCGTTCAGCAAGCTCGCGAAGCTCCGCCTGCGCCTCGGCAACGTCGACGCCGACCGCATCCGCATGCCGCAAACGGTCCTCGATCTCGGAGCGGGTGAGCCGGTCCGCGGAAGGCGGCTCGACCGCACGCACCGGCCGGCGCACCAGCAGGCGCCAGACCAGGTACACGGCGGCGGCAAACAGCGCCAGCATGGCGCCGGTGTAAACGTAACGAAGTACTGCCGGCCCTTCCGCCAACCGGTCCCAGACGTTGAGCGCCGTCTGAGTGAAAAACAGCAGACCGCCGATCGCGACCAGGAATACGACAAAAATCAGCAGCCCAAGGGCAACGCGAATGAACCGGTCGAGCTTCATGGAGCGCCAGCCTGCCGTATTTCAGCCAAGATAAAAAGCTGCCGGGCCGACCTCGAGTGTGACTCAGGAAGTCGCCGGTTCGGCCAAAACCGCATCCGGCATCCGCGCCGTCAGTTCGGCGGCAGATGGCTTGCGATGAAGTCGGCGATGACCCGGAGGGTTTCCACGCGGGTTTCCCCTCGCGACAGCCAGTGGTCCTCCCCGTCCAGCGCAACCAGCGTGGTCTGCTTGCCGGCGCGCCTCAGCGCGCTGTGCATGCGCCTGCTCTGCTCGATCGGGACCACGGTATCGTCCTTGCCGTGAACCAGCAGCACCGGCGCGATGAAGGACTCCGCGTGATACGCCGGCGAGATCGCATCGATTGCGTCGCGCTCCGAGGCTTCGGCACCGTACCAGGTCTCCCAATAGTCGACGACCCAGTGATCCTCGCCCGCGGCGCGGCGCGCCCGGTTGATCATTGCGCGAAGATCCGACACGCCGTTGACCGACACATGACAGCGATACATCCGCGGTGAGAACACGCCCGCCCACAGCGCCGCATAGCCCCCGTAACTGGCACCGAGAATACAGACGCGCTCCTCGTCGACGAGGCCTTTTTTCACCAGGTGGCGGACGCCGTCGTCGAGATCCGACTGCATCTTGTCGCCCCACTCGCCGTTGCCGGCCTCGCCGAAGCTCAGGCCGAAACCGGTGGAACCGCGAAACTGCGGCTGCATCACGACGTAGCCGCGGCTGGCGAAAAACTGCGCCAGCCAATCGAACTGAAACCGGTCGTGGGCGGAGGGCCCGCCGTGCGGCAAGAGAATCAGGGCCGCGTCTCCTGCTTCCAGCACGTCGGGCCGGGCGGTGATCAAGGCCGGAATCGTCAGACCGTCGGCCGCCTCGTATTCGTCGATCAGCGTACGCGCCACGTGTTCGTCGCCGACCGCCGGCCGCTGCCGGGCGAGCAACTGCGGCTCGGTACCGCCGTCGCGAAACAGCAGATACATGCCGGAGGTCCAGCCGCCGCTTGCGCTGACGACCAGATCCTGGAAGTCGTCGCTCCAGCTCGCGAGCTTGACGGACGTTCCGCTCAGCCTGGATTGAATGGCTTCGAAACGGACCGTGAGTTCATCTTCGAAAAACTGGTACGAAGGAAGGAATCCGGCGTATTCGACGCCGTACACGATCCGGTTCGTATCGCGTATGACGCGCTCGACGCTTGCATCGTCTCGCCCGAGGATCGGACCGCCGAGCTCGCCATCGGAGAGACGCAGGCTGAAATAGGCGTTTACGTCGGCGTCGTCGGCGCGGGATTGATAAATCAGGGTGCTGCGGTCCCGGGTGAGGCCAACCGGTGCTATCGACGGTCTGTTGGTCTCCTTCTCGTAAACCAGACGCGGCTCTCGCTCCGAAACGACCCACAGGCGATGCTCGTTGTACTGATTGTCGAAATCCTCGCGGATCAGCGGCCGCGCACGATCGTCAATGAACCAGTCCTGCGTGCTGGTCCTGCCGTCGGCGATGATGCGTTGCCGTTTTCTGTCGAGATCGACCTCGAACAGGCTGTATCTCGGTTGGGCACGGTCGCCGCCGGAAAACGCCGGCATGTAGACGCGGTCGCCGCCGGCGTTCTTGCCGATGACGCGCCCGATACTGCCCTGGTAAGGAAACAGCTCCTCTGCGCCGGTGAGCAAGCGCCTGAGCTTGCCCGAGGCGACGTCGAAAACCCATGCACCGCTGTACTCGAAGGAGCCGCGAACACGATGATGTCGCATCAGGTCGCTTGCAACCAGCAGCAAGTAGTCGTCATTCACGAAAGTCAGCCAGCGCGGCTTGACGCCGTCGACATTCGTGGCGCCGAGAATACGGCCCGACTCGACGTCCCTGATTCCGACGATCTCTTCCTCGCCGTCGAAATGGCGGAACGCCACGCGCTCGCCGCTCGGCGACAAGGCCACCATGCTGATCTCCGGCAGCGAGCCGTATGCCTCTAGCGGCGGCAAACCGTCGCCCAGGGCCGTATGCCAGACGAGAATCCCGGCGAACAAGGCCCAGATCTTTCTCCCGAATCGAACTACAACTCCGCCGTGTCTATCCATGTCCGTATCTTGTCGACCCCACCGATTAAAACTGACTAAAACTGACTAAAACTGCTTAGAACTGCGATTGAAGCTGCAAACCGGTTTATCCTAGCAAACCCGAGGCGCGAGCGAATGCACCGAGCGAGGCGGCGAGCGCAAGCAAGACCGCGGCAGCAAGGTACCCCGAACTCTAAAACGGCGTTCCGGCTCGAAGTTCGCACCCCTCCCCGCGGCAATCCGGCAGCGGCGTCACCCCGCTTACCCTTGCAGGAAACCGAGATCCCGAACCGGGAAATTGGCGAGGTTCGGCGCGACCACAGCCAGGTCGACATCCGCGATGCCAAACCACTTCGCAAGCGTTGCAGCGTACTGGTCGGCGGAGAGGCCCGGAATCATGCGCCCGCCGCCCACGTCCTCGGCGCCGCCGATCTCGAGCAGCGGATAATCGCCGTAGATGTCCCGGCCCCGAACGGCGCCGCCGACGACGAGTTGATTGCCGCCCCAGGCGTGATCGGTCCCGTCGCCGTTGGACGTCAGGGTGCGGCCGAAGTCGGACTGCGTAAAGGTCGTAACCTTCCCGGCGACGCCGAGATCCACGGTCGCCCGATAGAATGCGGCGATCGACTCGCTGACGTCGGCGAGCAGGCCCGGCTGGACCTCGTTCTGATTGTCGTGAGAGTCGAATCCGCCCGCGGCGACAAAGAAAACCTGCCGCCTCATCTGTAGCTCGTCACGTGCCGCAATCAACCGCGCGACGGTCCGTAACTGAGTTTCGAGTTGCGACGCCGGCGGATTCGGGAACAGGCCGGCCACGGCCGACGACTGAATCGCGGCACTCACGACGTCGGCACTGGCGAGCGCTCGCCGCTGCACTTCGGCGAAGGCACGCTCGTAAACCGAGTCGTAACGCGCGCCGAGTATCCGTTCGAATACCTGCCGCTGCTCGTAGCCCGCTTCGCCCGGCGTATCGGAGAAGCCGAGAAACTCCAGCGGCCCGGTCGGGCCCATCACGTAGGCGACGGTTTCGTCGGCGGACTGCATCAGATTGTTGCCGAACAACGAAGCATTGGTCGCCATGCGCTGGCTGCTTACACCGGTCCGTATCAGGTCGGCCATGCGGCCCGCCCAGCCGGTCTTGCTCTGCGCGTCTCCCTTGAGCGACTGCCACTGATCCTGCTGGTCGTTATGGGAGAAAAGCTGCGGCGGCAACAGCGCCGATCCGTTGAAGACGTCGTCCCGGCCGGTCGGCGCGATCAGCGGTCCGACGTTGGCGACGAATGCCGCGGCTTCCTGTTCGAACAGCAGTTGCGTGGAACCCATGGCCGGATGTAATCCGTATTGGACGGAGCCGCCGCCCGACAGGGGATCGACCGGCAGCAGGCTATCCCTGTCGATCGCGAGGTTTTGTCGCGACCGAGCGTAAACGGCGTGTTCGGCCGCGCTGCGCGGGACGAGCATGTTGAACGAGTCGTTGCCGCCGAACAGGAACACGCAAACCAGCGCGCGATAATCGTCGAACGGTCCGGAAGAACCCACGACCTGCGAGTAAGCGAGGCCCGGCGTTCCGGCAAACGCCGCCGCTGCCGCGGCACTGCCGGTCTTCAGGAAATCGCGTCGATTCAGTTTTGCCATGCAGCTTCTCCCACCGTATCGCTTATTTCTGGTAAGCGTATTCGGGTGACGTCGCAACCAGATAAATCGTCTCGGCCGCCCGCACGACGTCGTCCTCGGCAGGTATGCCGGCGACGACGCCGGCTATCTCCTGCCTCAGTGCTTCGGAAATCTCGCCTCCCAAGAGCTTGCCGGCGACGCTGTCGACCAGCGCGTCCACGTCGCCGGCCAGTTCGACCTCGGCCGCATAGTCGATGAGCACGGTATCCGGCGTCGGAAAATCGCCGGACGTGTCGGCATCCTGATTGAGCAAAAAAACCTGGTAGAAAAACCAGTTGGTCACGTAAGTGTTCTGGTATTCGGTGGCGATCTCGAGTTCGGGTGCAACCAGGCCCGCGTCGCGAATCTCTCCCGGCGGCGCGTAGAACGGACTGAAAAAATTGAACACCGAGGGCGACTGTAACGGACCCTGACCGAACAGGACGTAAGCAATGTCCAGCGGGCGATACCGACCGCTTTGCGACGCCCCGTCGAACGCGCGATAAAGCTGCGTGAAACGCAACAGCGGCTCCTTGAGCTTGCCGTCCGTCTCACCGCGGATCCCGGGTCGGGCCTCCGGGTCGAGCAGGATGGCCTTGACGACGGCGCCCAGATCGCCGCGGACTCCGGAGCCATTGTCGTCGAAGGTTCGGGCAATCCGTTCGACATAGGCCGGTGAGGGATTGCTGGCCGCCAGCCGTTGAATCAGGCGGATGGCAATGAACGGACCGACATTGGGGTGCTGGAAGACGTTGTCGAGCGCATCCGAGAGATCCTGCTCGCCGGTCCGGCCGGCGGCAAGCACCGTCCCGCCCAGCAGTTTTTTCTCGCCGGTATCGTGGAATTCGGGATACAGCTCCATCGGCACGACCTGATTCAATCGGGTCGGAAAAGCCTCGCGAAACCCGGCGGCGCCGGCGTAGGTCCACCCGGTGAACACATGCGCAAAACCCTCGATGACCGACTGGTCGTAAGTCGGTATCGGCCGCCCTTCTGCGTCGAGCTTCTCGGTGCCGTCGGGATTCAGCTCGACCAGTCCGATCAAGAACAACTGCATCAGCTCGCGCGCATAATTCTCGTCGGGACGGATATTGAGCGCCGGGTTCGGTTTCTCGTTACCCAACATGCTCAGGTACACACCCATCGCGGGATGCAAGGTGACCTGCTCCAGGAGCTCGCGATAGTTGCCGAAAGCGTTGACCGCAAGCAGATCGTAATAGTCGGCCATGCCGAAAGTCTGGTTGACGAGCGCGCCGAGCTGGGAGATGACGAGAATCTCCGACAGGGCGAACGCGACGCGCTGGCGAAGTTGGTCATCCCCTTCGATCGCGTTGCGAAACCAGATATCCGAGCGGTCCGGCTGTAGCTCGAACAGCGCGCCTGGACGCGGCAGCGACTGAAGGTAGGGGAGCTGCAGCGACGCGGACCTTGCGAGCTGATCGTCGATCCAGGCCTCGTAACCGATGTCGATCAAACGCTCGGCTTCGGCCTCGGTGGCGCCGAAAGTCGCCTGATTGAGGAACTGAAAGGCCTCTGCCTTCGAGATCTCGGCTGTCGGCGGTGGCAGCGGCTGTGTGTCGCCGCCGTCCGAGCCGCCGCTACAGCCGGTGGCCGCCAGCGCCGGTAGCCAGACGAGTAGCCAGACGAAACGTCCGAGCTTGTTCATGCCGTCATCCCATTTGGCGATGCCGTACGCGGTGCCGTGTACTCGATCAGGCGGATGCGCTGTCCGGCGGCATGCTGCCGGCCGGCGCGAATGCCGTGCGGCTGACACGACATCCGCCGATCGATTGGTGCATCGTGACGGAAATCGGTTTACTGCATCCTACCGGCCGGAACGTCATTAGTAACGTGACCTCGTTCGCAGCGTTGACATCGCCGGGCGATCGCCGGACGTCGCATGCGACGTCGAAGCCGTCGTCGGCGAACGCACCGCTGGCGGCGAGGCCCGCAAGGTAGGTTTTCAACTGTCTCCTTAAGCCTTGGACCAGGCGCTCGCCCAGCCGTTCGAAAATGGCCCACCGCGTTGCGCGATCGACGCTCGAGACAATGCCGAGACACAGGCGCCGCGCCGTCAGGCGCGCGGAATCGGTGTCCATGCCGTTACCGTATCCGAGGGTCACCGAACCCGCGAGCCGCGCGGTACCGGCCGGCCCGATACGAATCACGTTCACGCCGAGACCCGTGAGCCTGCTCGACGCCTCGTCGTCCAGATCGATCGTGGGCCGCAAATCGCGTTTGAACCCGGGCGCGTCGTCTAGGGCGTACCAGCGGCCGTGGAGCCGATCGTTTTTACATAACAGCCCCGCCAGCGCACCGCCGGCCGCACGCGGCGCCCGATCGACGTCGCCGCGCAGGTGCATTCGCGGAAAATAAGTAATGAGATTCTCGCTTTGCAGACCGCCGCGGCGGACCCCCGCGACGACGTCGGCCGTGGCCTTCCAGGTCGACGGCGGATCGAGCACCAGTATCGCGTGCTGCGTACGACAGAAGCGTTCGGCGGCGAGGACCGCCGCCGGACCGAGGTCGCGGCCTTTGCCGGGCGGCGGTAGATACACCAGGTCCAGTTGTTCGAGTTGCTCGAGGGCGAACAGGCCGGTGCCGTCGCTGCGCGAGCCGACGAGGTCGTAATCGGTCAGTTCGTCGCCGTCCGTCCCCGCCTGTGCGAGCTCGACATAGCCGATGTCGTAACCGGCATTACCCGCCAGCGTCGCCTCGGGACGGTGCCTTGGATACGGCTGCTCGACGCGGACCATTCGAGAGTTCAGCAGGACATCGGCGACGAAACGGTCGTCCCGCTCCCGGCAAGACAGGCGTCGATACACTTCCTGGTCCGACACCAGTCCCGTTCCCGGATCGATACGCTGCAAGACCAGATTGAAAATCGCGTCGCCCTCGGCGCCGTCGTAGTCCACCGATGCCCGAACGCGCTCGGTGGAACCCGGCTCCAGCACCCGTAACACCAGGGTCGAACCGGCGGCGGGCAGGCAGATCGTCGCACCGCGCGCGTTGTTGGCGACCCGCACCACGGTAAGCCTCCGGCCGCCGTGCTCGAAGAACTGCTCTACGGCCGGCCCGAGGCTCGACCGGGACCAACCGGCGCCGAAACGTTTGCGAAAGTCGGCAAAGCTGCCGACGGCAACCGGCGTGTTCAGCGGGCCGCGCAGCGTTCGGCCTATGAAAGCAACCGACGTTTCGGGCCACACGTCGATGGGCTCCCCCATCGCCGCGATTTCGGTGACCGTGATGCCACGATCGGGCACGTCCGACAAGCTGGTCTCCGCGACGTTCAGACAAACGTGGCAGTATTTTAGAACGATGACGGACACCCGTGTGGACTATCTTCCCTCGGCTTTCCCGGCGCTGGCGCGCCTGGCCACGGCAGGCTGCCGGCGGAGTTCCGTTCTTATCTCGACTGGTCGTCCGACCGGTCGGCGATCGGTTGACCGCCGGGCGGTTTGCCGTCGTCGTCGGATTCGCGGCGTTCGAGCTCCGCCTGCGCCTCTTCGGCTTCGCGTTTCTTGCGTGCGATCTCCTCGAGCATGACGTCGAGCCAGTCGTTCAAAGCGGCGCTTCCTCACGCTGCGCGCCCTCGCGCCCGGTGGCTTCGGATCGTCTCATGTCGGAAATCGGTATCCGGCCGCCGGCTTATCTTTCGCAGTTCGGCCGGCGCCCTTCGTTCAGCGCCTGGTTGTAAAGCTTGAGCGTATCGCCGAACTGCGAGACCAGATTGTCGATACGGGTTTCGCTCGACGGGTGTGTGGACAGGAATTCGGCCGGCGCCTTGCCCGCTTCCTCGCTCATGTTCTGCCACAGAGCTACGCTCTCGCGCGGATCGAAGCCGGCTCTGGCCATGTAACTCAAGCCGATGACGTCGGCTTCGGTTTCCTGCCCCCGCGAGAACGGCAGCATGATGCCGAGGGCCGCGCCCTGCTGCAGCGCTTCGTATGCCGTGTAGGTTGCGCCCTGGTGACCGCCGCCGAGCAGCACGGCCGCAACCTGGATGCCAACCCCCGACACGTTGGTACGCGACGCCCGCTCGGCGGAATGTTTTGCCGTTACGTGTGCAATCTCGTGGCCGATGACCGCGGCGAGCTGGTCCTGGTTTTGCGCGGCCTTGAGTATGCCGGTCATGACACCGATCTTGCCGCCGGGCATTGCGAAGGCATTGACCGCTTCGTGGTCGAAAACCGCCATCTCCCAATCAATTTCGGAGTACGGATACTCCAACTGGGCGACAATCGCATTCGCCACGCAAGCGATGTAGTCGATCGTCGCCCGGTCGGTTTCCAGCGGCATCGAGGCTTTCATTTCCGAGAACTGTTTCGCCGCCTCGACGGCCATGTCCTGCTCGGACACGGTGGCACAGGCCGTCAGTACTAGAGCGGCCAATCCGGCTGCGACAGTGGTTTTCGCGGCTCGCATGACGATTCTCACCTCCAGATCAGGCACCCAGTATAGCGCCATCGGATAGCGCCATCGGTACCTCTCGATTCGACCCCCAAGGACGGTCGCGGTTCCAGTACGTCCCGGCGCTACCGGTCCCTAACGCGGCAGCCGGGACTCGAGGTCCCGTTGCCAACGCGCAGCATCCAGGCGCTGCAAGGCGCCGTCGACCTGGGACATCAGCCGCTTCTGGATCGGCTGGCGAATCCGGTAACTGACCCGGAACAGGTCCCGCTCGGCGGCAAGCCCGGTCAGAAGCTCGTCGCTGGTGCCGATCTCGTCCACGAGCCCGAGCTCCAGCGCACGCGTACCGTACCAGTGTTCGCCGGTGGCGACCCGTTCGAGATCCAGCGCCGGCCGGTAACGGCTGACGGCGGACTTGAAGAGAGCATGTACGTCCTCGAGCTCTTCCCGAAGTTTTGTACGATCCGCGTCGGTATTCCTGCCGAACATCGTCACGGTCCGTTTGTACTTGCCGGCCGTGATCTGCTCGAAGTCCACTCCCTTCTGATCGAGCAGGCGATTGAAATTCGGTATCTGCGCCAACACGCCGATCGAACCCAGGACCGCAAACGGCGCGGCATGGATCCTGCTCGCGACACAAGCCATCAGATAACCGCCGCTGGCGGCGACTTTGTCTACACAAACGACCAGCGGTATCTCGCGGTCTCTCAGACGCGCCAACTGCGAAGCGGCGAGACCGTGCTCGTGCACCATGCCGCCATGGTTCTCCAGGCGCAGGATCACCTGGTCTTCGGGGCTTGCAACGTCGAGGATCGCGCTGACCTCTTCGCGCAGCGAGGCTGCACCGCTGGCCTTCAGGTCACCCTTGAAGTCGATGACGAAGCCTCGCGGCCGCGGGTCGGCTTTCGCCTCCGCCTTGGCATGACGTTTTTCTTCCTTGGCCTGTTTTTTTTGCGCCTCTTTTTTCAGCACGGCCTTGCGCAAGACGCCGGCGAGCTTCCTGTACTTCTTGTTCAGGCTCTCGACCTCCAGACCGTCGACGGCGGACTTCCTGCCGGCGCCGGCCGCAACGACGATGACGACGACAACGGCCGCGACGACCGTCGCGACTTTCAACAGGAACAAGCCGTACTCGGCCAGGAATTCGGTCATGACGTATCCGTTCGGGGACGCTCGGGGACGCAAGGGCTCGTCGGCCCGGCGGGGATTACTCGCATTGGATCGAAACGCCTAATCCGAACCGACCGCGAGACCGACGTTGTTTCCTTGCAGTACCTGCTCGGCGCGATAACTCGAACGCACCATCGGGCCGGCGACGACTTCGACGAAACCCTTGTCCAGGCCTTCGCGGCGGTAGGCGTCGAACTCGTCGGGTGTGACGAAACGCTCCACGGCCAGATGATTGGGCGTCGGCCGCAGGTACTGGCCGAGGGTGAGAATATCGACGCCGGCGTCACGCAGGTCGTCCATCGTCTGCATGATCTCGTTGTCGCGCTCACCCAGACCCAGCATCAGGCTGGTCTTGGTGAGCACGTCGGGGCGGTGCTTTTTGGCATGCGCCAACACGCCCAGCGTCTGCTCGTAACCGGCGCGGGGGTCGCGCACCGGATGGGTCAGACGACGCACGGTTTCGACGTTTTGGGCAAAGACCTCCAGGCCGGAATCGACGACCGTCGCGACGTGTTCGGTGACGCCGTCGAAGTCCGGCGTCAGCGCCTCGACCGCGGTGCCGGGATTCAGGCGCTTGATCTCGCGCACACAGGCAGCGTAGTGTCCCGCGCCGCCGTCCGCCAGATCGTCGCGATCGACCGAGGTAATCACGACGTAACTCAAGCCCATGAGCCTCACGGCCCTGCCCGTGTTGACGGGTTCTTCCGGATCGAGCCAGCCTTTCGGATTGCCGGTATCGACGGCGCAGAACCGGCACGCGCGCGTGCAGACCGAACCCATGACCATGATCGTCGCGGTGCCGGCGTTCCAACATTCGCCGATGTTCGGGCACATCGACTCCTCGCACACCGTGCTCAGGCGATGCTCGCGGACGATACCCTTGACCGCCGAATAACCATGGCCGGACGGCATCTTCGCCCTCAGCCAACGCGGCTTCTGTCCGGCGACCACGGGCTCGCTGTCCCGGCGTTGCTTGACGCCGTTTTTGATCGCGGAGAAGCCGGCATCGGTTCGGTACTTACTGCCGCTCTCGACGATGGGAATGCCGCGGAACTGTTTACTGTTGGCCATGCGGGGAAAACATGCGGGAAAAAATTGAGGCGCAAGTAGAACTGGTCATTGTCTCATACTTGCCGCAACGAGTCCCATTCCCGGCACACGGGCTCGAAGCCGAAGAGGCAGGTCGGGGGATGTTTCACCGAGCGAGTTTGCGAAGCCGTTTGAGCGAATGAAACATCCCCCGACCTGTCTCTTCGGCGGCCGCGGTTCGCCTCAGGCAAAAAAATCCCGGCCGAAGCCGGGAGAGTCAGGGGGGAATTAACCGGATCCAGAATGTTCAGTGCAGTCGCGACCAGCTCACGAGCTTCACCGCGCTCTTCGCCAGATCGAAATTCTTGGCCAACACCGCCTCGATGTCCCGTTTGTCCGAGTTCTCCTCCATCGGATGGCTGAGCTCGACTACACCGCTGAATTCATTGCCACCGCGATACTGGGCGTCCGTCAATACGAACTGGGTGTAGTACTTGGCCGACATGCGGGATAAGACTACGCATCGGGGGCCGGCCCGTCTGTGAGGTGCAGCACAAATTCGGAGTTCGTGCCCGCCATGGCCGCCGGATGTGAAAAGGCACGCCGAATGGTTCGACGATTTCACCGGAAGGAAACCAGGTAGCTTCTGCATAAGCCTGGCGCGGCTCCGTGGAATCGAGGTTCCATACGAAAAAGCCGCGGCATTTAGGCGACACAATGCACAGTTTTTGCCGCGTGGGATATGTAATATCGGGCAGTTCTCCGATCTACACACAACGGGGACCCGTCTATGGTCGCAAAAACGACGAATTCGGTGCTGTGTGCCCTCGGCGCACTGCTGTTTCTTGTCGCTCCGGTCGGTGCTCAGAACGAGCTCAGAGAAACTTTCTTCAGGGAGGCCGATGCCGCCAGGGCCGCGGCAGACGAAGCCGACGCCCCGCTGCTGGCGCCGCGCAGCTACGAACGCGGCATGAAGGAGTATCGCGACGCCGAGTTGGCGCTGGAACGAGGCCGCAACATCGACGTCGTCCGCGACAAGGCCGGCGAGGCGACGAGCCACTTCGAGGCGGCGACCGATGCCGCCGGACTCGCGACAACGACATTGGCCCAGGTGATGAAAAGCCGCCAGGATGCCGCCAACGCGCTGGCGCCCGAGCTATCGGCCGAGATCTGGCAGGAGGCGCAACGCAAGTTCGGCGAGACGATCCGCATTCTCGAGCGAGGCGACCTCAAGCTCGCCCAACGCCGGGGCATCGAGGCGACCGCCTTGTACCGCGATGCCGAACTGTTTGCGATCAAGGCGCAGTATCTGACCGAGACGCGCGAGCTGCTTGCCGACGCCGAACGCATGCGCATCGGCCGTTACGCGCCGATCACGCTCGGCAGGGCCAAGCAACTGCTTGCCGACGCCGAGCGGGAGCTCAACGAGAACCGCTACGATACGGACCTGCCGCGCAGCCTGGCCAAACGGGCGAATTACGAGGCCAAGCACGCCATTTACCTGGCAGAGATCGTCGGCCGGGAACGCGACCGCGACGTCACGGTGGAAGAGATCGTGCTCGAATGGGAGCAGACACTCACCGCGATCGCCGGCGCCGCCGACATCGTGCCCGACATGCAGGACGGACCGGAACGCCTGGCGGCCGAGCTCATCGCGTATGTCGATACCTTGCGCGCAAACATTCAACGCCTCGAACAGGAGCAGTCGGAGAACGAGGTCAGGCTCGCGGACATGGAAGAGGAGCTCAGGGTCCTGGACGAACGGCTGGGCGGCGCGACGGCGGAGCGCGCCGCACTGATCCAGCGCCTCGAGGCGCAGGCTCGCGTCAAGGAACAATTCGAACGCGTCGAGAAGATATTCACCGCGGAAGAGGCGCGTGTGTTCCGCCAGGGCGACTCGGTGATACTGAGACTCGTCGGCCTGAGCTTCGACAGCGGCGAATCCGAACTCGACCCGGCGAATTTCGGCCTGCTCGGCAAGGTCGAGAAAGCCATCGACGTATTCCCGCGCAGCGAGCTCACGATCGAAGGCCATACCGATTCCTTCGGCGGCGACGATTTCAATCAGAAGCTGTCACAGGAGCGTGCCGAGTCGGTGCAGCAATACATGATCAACGCGATGCGCATCCCGAGTTATCGCCTGATCGCCACCGGCTATGGCGAGACGCGCCCGGTCGCCAGTAACGAAACGGCGTCGGGGCGGGACAAGAACCGCCGCATCGACATCGTGATCAAGCCGAATCTCGAGCCGTCCTAGCCATCCTGGCCATCCTAAAGGGGGGCTTTCCGGAAGCCCCCAAGTCTTTCAGCCCGCCTGCGCTCGCCACCAGTCCGCGACGACCCGGGCGGTGACGTCGTTCACCAGATAACCGTACTCCGCATGCACGTTGAGCTCCCCGTTCAGCCGGAAATAGTTGAACACCTCGATGTCCTCGATCGCCGGTACCAGGCCCAGCTCGGTCATCTCGGCAAAGTCGCGTGCGAGCCTCGGGTCGATCGCGGTCATGTCGCCGACGGCGGTCAGGTTCACCCAGCGGCGAATCCCCGCCGGATAACGCGCCGCACCCCGCCTGTCCCGCCCGAGTATGTGCCGCCGCACGTAGTTCTGGCCTAAGGGACTCCCCATCGTCAGGAACAGGTCGATTTCCACGTCGCCGCGGGATTCGTGTGTCAACTGCCAGAGGCTGTCGTAGGCGATCACCGAGCCCATGCTGTGGCCGATCAACAGAATCTTTCTGCCGGAGGCACGGGCCGCCCTGAGTGGGACCTTGAGCATCTCGCGTACGTGTTCGGCGATGCCGTTGCGGTCGGCCGAATACCGCCGGAGATCGCGGAGATGTAGCTGGATCCGTTCGTTGGCGAGATGCGGAATCAGGAACGGAAACAGGTTACCCGCGCGATACAGGGAGCGGAGCACGCGGCGGGTCGGCGACGCCGCCTCGACGATGTCGGCTTCGGTGGCTCCCGCCCGCGTAATGACGACTTCGATGGCATCGCGGTCGAGCCCGATATCGCGATGCCGTCGATAAAAATCGTAGGTCCAGGCGACGATGTCGAAGCTCCGCCCGGTTTCGCGCAGCGAGGCCGCAACCGCGGGCGCCTGCCTTTCGACGCCCGCGATCAGACAGCGGAACAACGCGTCCTTGTGCAAGGACGGCTCGGGCTTGGGCAACAGCCCGGGAACGTAAAGAATCAGCGGCGTATGAACCGGCGGCATCGGCGAGGGCGCGTCGGCTAGGGCGCGTCGGCTGCTCAGCTCGACGGCATCAAAGGCGGCAGGCGCTGCGCTGCGCGGCCGCTATTGTCGACGTCGACGGCATCGACGACCGAGAACGAGCGCAAGGCTTTCGCCAGGCCCTGACCGTCCCAATCCGCGGCGCCGGGGCCGTAACTCGCGCTGGACAGGCGTCTGAGCTCGTCGGCCAGGGGCGCGGAAACGCGCGTGGCGAGCGCGCCGATGCTGCGCGGCGCCCGGCCCGGCCATTCGAGCTCGGCCCATTGCAGCATTGCACGCCTGAGGGTCTTGGGGTCGCCGGCGAGCGCTGCCTTGCGCGCCGCCTTCAGGGCTTGCGTTTGTTGCTTGTGCGGCGGCGTCCCGGGTTCCTGGCGCCTGGCGGTCGGCCTGTCGCGCGCCGGGCGCGACGACCACCACCAGGCGACTACTGTGAGCAGCCACGCCACGGCCAGGGCCTCGCTGACTCGACGCCAGAAACCGGAGTACACCGTCAGGGTGCCCGGCTCCGCGCTGAGCTCGGTCTCGACCGTCCTCGTGACGGGCTCAGCAGGCGCCGGATCGGAAGCCGCCAGTATGCTGAACATCCGGCCCGGCAGGCGCGCCACGCGCCATTCGCCGGCGGAGACATCCCACCAGGGCAGGGCCATCTCGGGCAACTCGACGATACCCGCGCTCACTCCGATCAGCGCATATTCATCCTTGCGCTGGCCGCGAATGCCGCCGGCCTGAACGAGGCGCGACAGTTCGGGTTTGTCGGGATAGATACGTACGCCTGCAACCTCGGGCGGATCGATTTGCGGGATCTGCGTTTCGAGCTGGCCCAGCGCGCTGATCGTCAGGTTGCGTGTGATCGGCTCGCCCGCAGTCAGCTCGTCGACATCGCGCGACCAGTCCTCACTGAGCTCGAGATCGCGGGCAGGCAACCAGACCGCGTCCGGAAACTCGGCCGGCGGCGGCGGGATCGGCTGCACATCGATTGTGAGCGCCTCCGACTCGAAGACCTTGCGCCCGGTGATTCGCCCGTTGCGCAGCACACGTGCCTCGAAGCGGGCGGGCGATATCGCGATTTCACCGCTTTGCTGCGGAAAGACGGCGTAGGTTCTCTCGACGACATTGTAGGCCCGGCCGTTCAGGATTGCCTCGTAACTGCGATCGTCGCCGGCGTTTTCGACCAGTACCTCGGCGCCTGTGAAGCCCGGATCGCGTAAGGCCGGCTGCCGGGTCGGCACGGCGCGATAGATCTTGATCCGGTACAGGACCTGCGCCTGCACGTAGGTGTATTCCTGGTCCACCTCGGCGGTGATGAACACATCGGCCTCGCCCGGCGGCAGCTCGCTGGGTTCGTTGACGACGATCGTCAGCGGCCGGGTTTGTGCGTTGCCGACGGTGATCGGCGGTATCTCGAGCTGTCCGGTTCGCTTTGCCATCAGCGCGTAACTCCAGGTCAGCGTGCGGCTGATCTGTCCGTTGACGATCGTCGTGTTTTCTTGCTGCAAGCTCTGACCGACGTCGAAATCCGCGTACAGCGGCGAAACATCGGGCGATCCGGAGACGGCCTGCATATCGGCGACGATTTCGAGCGTAAACGACTCGTTGAGCTCGACGTTGGAACGGCTGAGCTTCGCCGCGACCGCGGCAAGCGCGTCGGCGCCCGGCAGCAGAATGACGGCCGCCAACAAGCAGGCGTAGCGACGCCGTCGAACCGCCGGTATCACCACGGCTGCACCTCGTCGTCAGGCCACAGGTTGTTGCCGTCCTGATCCTTGCCCATGCGTTGATACTGGTAACGGAACTTGCGGCGCAACAAGCCGCCCGGATCGTTGGGAATGCGCCTCAGCCATTGCTCCATGGCCTGCTGTTGCTCCTGCGCGCGGCGCAGCGCTTCGAGCTGTTCTTCTGTGTATTGCGGGGTGTATTGCGGATCGGTCAGCTCTTGATTGGCGCGCTCGGCTTCCTCGGCGGCGCGATCGAGCTCCTCCCGCAGCGCCTGGAGGTCCTCCTCGCTCGACTGCCGCTCATTCGGCTGCGACGACTCATCGTTCTCGCTCGACGACGCCGAGCTGCCGTCTTCGCCCTGCTGTCCGGCGTCACCGGCCGATTCCTGATTCTCTCCGCCTTGCTGGTCGGAGGACTGTTCCTCGTCACCCTGGCCCTGCTGCTCGGATTGTTCTTGCTGCCGTTGCTGCAACTGGCGCAACAGATCGCGATTGTAAGCGGCGTCGGAGTGGTCGGGCTCCATCTCCAGCACGGTTTCGTAAGCATCGATCGCGGACTCGAGTTCTCCGAGCCTCGCGAGCGCATTGCCGAGGTTGTACAGATTACGCGTGTCCCCCTGCTCGGCGAATCGCGCGGCGCTCTCCGCGTAGTCGCCGGCGCGGTACCGCGCGACCGCCTGCCAGTCGGAATTCTCGAACAGCGCGGCGGCTTCAGCCGCATCGCCGGCTTCGAGCGCCCGTCGCGCCTGCTGGTCCCTGGTTTGCCAGAGATCGTCCCAGACCGACGCATGGACCTGCCCGGCAAACGGGAACAGCATGAGCGCGACGACCGGCACCCATCCGCGCCTGAACGCGAGCGCCGCAAGCGGCAACAACAAGAGCGCGAGCCAGGGCCCTTCTTCGCGCCATTGATCCGTCGCCAGCGATTCGTCGCCGGCCTCGCGACCGCCGACTTCACCCGACAACAGGTAATCGAGGTCGCGGGTGTCGGCGGTCAGGGTCGCATAACGGCCGCCGCCGGCAGCCGCCAGCGCCCGCAACGAGCGCTCCTCGAGTTGCGGTACGGCAATCCTGCCGGCCCGATCGGTGACGAAACCGCCGGTGGACTTCGGAATCGGCGCACCCTGCGCGGTACCGACGCCAAGCACCGACACGCGATAACCGAGTTCCCGGAGATCGCCGGCGACCCGCTGGGCTGCCGGTGACGAGCCGCCGTCGGTGACCAGCAGCACCTCGCCGGCGCCGACGCCGGCCTGGTCGAGCAGGTCCCGGCCTTTGGTCATTGCGGCAAGCGGATAGCTGCCGCGACTCGGCATGATGTCGGTGCTGAGGCTGTTGACCAACGCGGCGATCGTATCGGTATCGGTCGTAAGCGGCGTAACGGTGAACGCATTGGCCGAATAGACGATCAGCGCCGTCTGGCCGTCGGCCCGGCGCTCCAGGATGTCGAGAATTTTCAGCCGCGCGCGTGCCATGCGGCTCGGCGATACGTCCTGGGCGTCCATCGACCGCGACAGGTCGAGAGCGATGACCAGGGCCTGGTCCGAACGAAACACGGGTTGTTCGACACGCTCCCAGGCCGGACCCGCCAGCGCCACGGCCGCGATGGCGCCGGTCACCCCCAATAACCACCAGCGCCCGTCGCCGCGACGGTTGGCCGCGCCGGACAATACATGCGGGGCGAGCGCGGGATCGACCACCTGTTCCCAGCTACCGGGACCCAGACTACGGCGCGCGAGCGTCCAGGCCGCGAGCACCGCCAGCGGCACGGCCCACAGCCATTCCGGTCTCAGGAAATGAAAGTCAGCCGGCATCGGTTTGCGCTCCGGGTCGGCCGCGCCTCGCGAGGCCCGGCATGGCGAGCGAGCGAATGAGGCTGATCAGGCAGGCCAGCGACGCCAGGACGAACGCACCGCCCAGCGGCCAGTGGTACAGCGACTGGACCGGCCTGAATCCGGTTTCGGGTTCCTCCACGGGCTCGAGCTCGTCCACCAGCCGGTAGATGTCCTGCAGCGTGGCCGTGTCGGTGGCCCGGAAGTAACGCCCGCCGGTCAGCTCCGCGATGCCCGTCAGGGTTTCCTCGTCGAGATCCGCGGACGGATTGACGCTGCGCCGCCCGCCGATGATCGAAGCCACCTCGAGCTGCTCGGCGCCGATACCGATCGTGTAAACGCGAAGCCCTACCTGCGCCGCCAGCTCCGCGGCTTTGAGCGGATCGACCTCGCCCGCGGTATTGGCGCCATCGGTGAGCAGCACCAGCACCTGCTCGCCGGCGTCGGATTCTTGATCGTGGATACGTTTGACCGCCAGCGTGATCGCGTCGCCGATGGCGGTTTTTTCGCCCGCGAGGCCGATGAACGCTTCCATCAGCAAGACCTTGACGGTTTCGCGGTCGAGGGTCAGGGGCACTTGCAGGTAAGCGCGTTCGCCGAACAGGATCAGCCCGATCCGGTCGCCTTCGCGGCGCCCGATGAAGTCGCTGGCCACCGCCTTGGTGGCCGTCAGCCGGTCCACCCTGCGATTGCCGAGCTCGAAGTCCTTCTGGTCCATGCTGCCCGACAGATCGACCGCAAGCATCAGGTTGCGGCCA
Organism: Woeseiaceae bacterium; assembly: GCA_028279985.1. Lineage (GTDB taxonomy): Bacteria > Pseudomonadota > Gammaproteobacteria > Steroidobacterales > Woeseiaceae > UBA1847. Next base: position 51,758 of record JANQMR010000015.1, on the reverse strand, counting down.
GAGACCGGCACGTCGAGCTCCTCGCCGACCCGTTCCGGCCGGGCGGCGGCGAGCACCAGCAACAGCCACGCGACGGTCGCAATCCAGAAACGCCAGTTCGACAGGACCTCGGTCCGCGCGCGATCCGCGAGCATCGCAAACCCGGTCAGGCTGGGTACGTTGAGGCCGGCTTCCCGTAACCCGCGCGCCTCGGGCAACAAGGCCCTCAACACGAAAGGCAGCGGCAGAACCAGCAACACCCAGGGCCAGGCAAGCGTCAGCATCAGACGAGGCCTCCGATCGGTGTTTCGATGCGGCGGCGCACGACATCGAGCAGGGCATCGACGTCGTAGTCGCCGGGCGGCGTATCCGGATTCCGATACGGCAGCTCGAGTAGCTGACGACCTACCCCGCTCGCGAAAGCCGGGTCGTCGAGATCGCGGTCCAGCCATTTGAGCCAGTCGTCGCCGGTCAGGCCCGCGACTTCCGAACGCGGCACATACGCGAGCATGACCCGGCGCAGCAAGGCCGAGACCTGGGTCGCCAACACGACCGGGTTTCGATGTCGCCGGTAATCGCCGGCGTATTCGTCGAGCGTCCTGAGCGCGTGGCGGCGCGCCGCGTTAAAGGCGCGGACCTTGCGCAGGTGCACGATCAGCGCCAGCAGGCCGACGCCTGCAAAGCCGATCAGGAGCCACCAGCCGGGCGCCGGCGGCCACCAACCGATCTCGGCCGGAAGCTGCAGGTCGCGTAGCGGTATCTCGGCTGGATCCATACTGGCTTCGAGCTCCTCGTTCGACGCGTCTCGCTCCCCGTCCCGGTCAGTGTGTTCGTCGACCGAGCGCGGCCTGCAAGCTGCCGACCGGATCGGCGTCGGTCGACATCGGCATCAGGTGCACGCCGTAACGTTGGCAAAACCTGTCGAGCGCGTGGACGCGTTTCTCGAATGCCGCATGATAGTCGTTGCGGGCGCGGGTCGCGCCGGTGTCGATGGCCAGCTCGTCGTCGCCGGACACGAGGCGGTAGCGGCCGGGCGGCGGCAGATCACGCTCGACCGGATCGCTCAGGAACACCGCCAGCACCTCGTTGTGGCGCGCCACGCTCGACAGGTAGGACTGTGCGGCGCGACCGAAACCGGCGAAATCGCTCAGGACGACGACGAGGCTGCCCGGCCTCGCGACACGCCTGAGCGCCGCCATCGCGGTCGTCATCGCCGTCTCGCCGTCGTCACCGTCGACGCGCGGGCGGCGTTGCCAGTCCGGATGCTCGGCCAGCGCGTGAACGAAACGCAGCGCCGCCTGGCGCCCCAGCCTCGGTTTGAGCTCGCGATGACTGCCGTCGCCGAAGATCAGTCCGCCGAGCCGGTCGCCGCGATGATGCGCCGCCCAGGCCAAAAGCGCGGCCGCACGGCTGGCGTTGACCGACTTGAAGCAGCCGCGGGTGGCGAAATGCATGTTCTCGCGCAGGTCGGTGACGACGAGCACCGGCCGTTCGCGTTCCTCGCGAAACAGCTTCGTATAGGCGGTCGTGCTGCGCGCGGTAACCCGCCAGTCGATGCTCCGCGGGTCGTCGCCGGGCTGGTAGGGGCGCGATTCGTCGAACTCCATGCCGCGCCCGCGAAAATGTGACACGTAGGCGCCGGTTTGCAGCGAATTGACCCGCAGCACGTCGAGCGCGATCAGGCGCGCCGGACCGTTGAGACGGATCAGGCCCGCCTGTGTCACGCTGACCGGCGACGCGTCCGGCGGCAGGCGATCGAGCGGCGGCATCAGGGCACCCCGACGCCGTTCAGGATACGCGCGATAATCGAGTTGGCGTCCACGCCGTCGGCCTCGGCCTCGAAACTCAGCACCAGTCGATGCCTGAGCACGTCGGGCGTCACGTCCTGAATGTCCTCGGGATCGACGTAGTCCCGGCCGGCGAGCCATGCGTGTGCGCGTGCCGCGCGATCGATGCCGATGCTCGCGCGCGGGCTTGCGCCGTAGAGGATTTGTCCGGCCAGCGATCGATCGACGGCGGACCCGTCGCGGGTCGCCAGGACGATGTTGACGATGTACTCCTCGAGTTCCTCGGCGAGATGCAGCTCGAGAATGGCCTTTCGCGCCTGCCTGATCGCGGTCGACGGCAATTCGGCGGGCGGCTGGAAGGCATCGCGCTCACCCGCCTTCGCTTCGTCCCGATTCAATACCAGGATGCGGCGTTCGTCGCCGGCGCTCGGGTAGTCGACCTGCACGTGCAACAGGAAACGGTCGAGCTGGGCTTCCGGCAGCGGATAGGTGCCTTCCTGCTCGATCGGATTCTGGGTCGCCATGACCATGAACAGTTCGTCCAGCGGATAACTCTTGTCTCCGACCGAAATCTGACGCTCCTCCATGGCTTCGAGCAGCGCCGACTGGACCTTGGCCGGCGCGCGGTTGATCTCGTCGGCCAGAATCAGGTTGTGAAACAGCGGGCCTTTGCGAAACTCGAAGGTACCTTCCTGCGGCCGGTAGATGTCGGTGCCGGTTAGGTCCGCCGGCAGCAGGTCGGGTGTGAATTGCAGCCGATGGAAATCCCCTTCGATACTCTCGGCAAGCACCTTGATCGCACGCGTCTTGGCAAGCCCGGGCGCGCCCTCCACGAGCAGATGACCGTCGCACAACAGCGCGATCAGCATGCGGTTGATCAGCCGCGCCTGACCGATAATCAGGCGGCTCGCGTGCGCCTCGAGTTGTTGGAATTGTTCTGCGACGCTCATCAAGCACTCCGGAGCCTTACTATACATAGGGCGCGCTATTCTAGAGAGGATGCCGGGACAGGCCAACCGGTCGCGGACAGGCCGTCACGGTGTAATTCCCGATATGATGTCAAAGCAACTACGACCGCAACGGACGCGTTACATTGCATCGAATTAGCGGATCTTTTTCCGGCAGGCTCGAGGATACCGTCCGGCCGGCCGGCGCCGGCGGCCCCTTGACAGCCGCGTTGCTCGCGCTCGTCCTGCTCATGCTTGCAGCCGGCCGGCCCATGGCACAGGGTGCAGGCCCGGGTCTCGACGAGGCTTTCGATCGCGATGTGTTGGTCGTCGTCGCGGACCGGCTCGGTTGCCACCGGTTCGACGTCTATCTCGCAGTCAGTCCGGAACAACGGCGGCGCGGACTGATGTACGTGCGCAGTCTCCCCGAGAGGACCGGGATGCTGTTCGTACACGGGCGCGACGATCTGCATTCGATGTGGATGAAAAACACCTTCATCCCGCTGGACATGCTGTTCGTTCGCGCCGACGGCAGCGTCGCGTCCATCGTGCAAAACACCGAACCGCAGTCCCTGAGACCGATCGGAGCGACGGAACCCGTTCGATACGTGCTGGAACTCAACGCAGGGGTGACCGCGGCACTTTCGATCGGTGAAAACAGCTATCTGGTCAGGGACTGACGAATTCATGTAGCGGCGATTCCCGAACCGCGAGCGGTTCACGGCGAAACGCCGCGATCGGACCCCATGGATTCGACCATGGGTCCGACCCCCTGCAATTCGGCTGGAAGGGCGACTAAAGGACCGCCGCTATCGAATCGGCCAAATAGCCGACGTTCGACTCGGTAATGCCGGCGACGTTGATCCGGCTCGAGCCGACCATGTAGACGCCGAAATCGCGTTTCAGGCGTTCGACCCGGTCTTCGGACACGCCGAGAAAACAGAACATGCCGGTCGCCCGCAGCAGGTGCGAGAAGTCGTGATCCGGCGCCTTGTCCGCCAGCGCGTCGTGCAACAACGATCGCATGGCACCGAGCCGCGAACGCATGGCGCCGAGTTCCTCCAGCCATTGCGCCTCGAGCGCCTCGTCTTCGAGCACGATACGCACCGCCGCCGCGCCGTGGTCCGGCGGCACCGAGTAGATCGTGCGCACGACGTTGTTGGCTTGCGAGCGGACGATGTCCCGCGATGCCGCGTCCGCGGTCAGCAGCGACAGGCTGCCGACACGGTCGCGGTACAGGCCGAAGTTCTTCGAGCAGGAGTTGCTGACGATCATCTCCGGAACGCGCGCCGCCAGGTCACGTATCGCAAAAGCGTCGGCGTCGATGTCTCGGGCAAACCCCTGGTAGGCCATGTCGATGAAGGGCACGAGCTCCCGTTCGACGATCACATCGCCGATCGCACGCCATTCGGATGCGTCGGGATCGAGTCCGCTGGGGTTGTGACAACAGGCGTGTAGTAGAACGATGTCTCCCTTGGGCGCCCCGCGCAGCGTTTCGAGCATTGCATCGATACGCAAGCTGTTGCGCTCGGCATCGTAGTACGGGTACGGCTCGAGTTTCAGGCCCGCGCCGCCCAACAGCGGAACGTGGTTCGCCCAGGTCGGATCGCTGACCCACACGGTGGCATCGGACCTCGCCCGCAGGATCAGGCTCGCGGCGACGCGCAGCGATCCGGAACCGCCCGGCGCCTGCAGCGTCGCCAGCCGGTCGTCGGGCGCCGAGCCCGCGAACGTCAGCGCCTGCATCCGGCGGTTGAAACCCGCATCGCCGGCGGAACCGATGTACGCCTTGCTATCCTGTGTATCGATCAGACGTTGCTCCGCCGCCTTGATGACCTCGAGCACCGGCGTCTCGCCGGCCGCGTCCCGGTAGACGCCGACACCGAGGTCGATTTTTTGCTCGCGCGGGTCGTTTGCATGCTCGGCGATCAACCCGAGTATGGCATCGGGCGGCACCTGCTTCAGCGGTTCGAACACGGTTCGGCTCCAGTGGCGGTTATCGATGGTTTGTGGTTTGGAGGAGGCCGGAATTGTACACACAAAAAAACGCCGGCTGTCTGCCGGCGTTTTCGACGGGGCTTCCCGTTCGATCAGGCTTTAGGCGCCCAGACCGAACACCACCCGTTGGCATTGACCAGCTTGCCCGGGAAGATCTGGCAGGGACGCCATTCGTCACCTTCTTCGCCCTGGATCAACGCACAGTTGGCGCAGTTTTGTTCCGGCGCCGGGTTGATACGACTTGCCGGATCGACCTTGCTCGCGTCGTGGACGTACTTCATGCCCTTTGCCATCGGGTCGTCTTCCGACAGTTTCGGCATGTCCTCCGCGTGCGCCTGGCGACCCGCCTGTACGAGGCAACCCGCAGCGGCAACGGCGGACAACTGGATGAATTTGCGACGAGGAATTGTGCTCAACGGACTCTCCTTGACTCTATCTGCGGCGTCATCAGCAACCGAACGATGCAGCCGCCAACGGAAATCGCGGCATGGCTGCGCATCCGAATCGGTGTCGAGATGCGCGCATTGTAACCGAGGAAGCTGAACGGATGCATAACGAAAAACGTTTTAAAATCAATATGTTTGAGAACGATTCTTATTAGCATTCGGCGCAGGGAGCCATGACCGCAGACAGCCTTGCCGTGGAGATCGCCAGAGTCGACGGTGAACGCCGCGCCACCCGCGCGGACGCGGTTAGTACCGATAAGTGGTATACGACAGCGGTGAGGGGAATCGCGTAGTCGGTCGACCTCAGACCTCGGCTTCTTAGTCCTTGAACAGATAGTTCTCTACAGGTTTTTTGAGGACGCGGTCGAACAGCGCGAAGGCCAGGCCGAGACCGATCACACCCCATGGGGGCGCGAACTGTATGACGTGAATGGGCCACAAGAACGCGCTGATCGTGTTCATCAGCGATTCGATGACGAAACGGAAGAAGAACTCGAAAAGCTGGGTTGCGAAAAAGTCGATCACGCCGCTGCTTTCGGCGATGTCGCCGAAAATCGTCAAGGTCTCCAGATACAAGAAGGTGACGATAAAGCCGCAGGCGTACAGGCCGCCGCCGCGCAGCCGCCACACTTTGCCCGCCCAGTGCCGGAACCAACCGTGTGCCTTGCCCGGAATGACCCGGGGTTGATGCACGACATCGCTGCCGAGCTCGCCCAGGGTTCGCGCGCGGTCACGCACGCGCTTGCCGAAGCCGGGCTTTTTCTTCTTGGCCGGTTTGTCGGTTCGCCTGGCCATACCGCGAGGTCCGGTTAACGGACTCTAGTGTCCTGTCCCGTCAACACGACCGAAAGAAAAAACTTCTCGAGCATGTTCAACATTTCGTTCCCCTTGTTACCGTCGTGGGGCGTAGCGGCCTGGAGAACTCCTGCAAGGGAGTTTCTGCAAGGAAGCCTCCGCACAAGTCATGCCGGCCCCATTTTGCATCAGACTGATGCAGGCGCTCCCCGGCCTCGTACATCGAGGCGGCCGCCGCTGCGGATACCCATCATAACTCACTGAAGACGCGCCAGTTTAGCGCCGAAGACTGAATCGATGGTGAATCGTCCGCCGTTTAAGGCGCCGAGCCCGGACCGGACCGCGCCGGGGGCTGCATCGCCGCCAGCATGGCCTCAAGTGTCGCGCGCAGCCGATCGGCTTTCGCCTCGTCGTATTCTCCGGTCCTCTCGTCCATGTAGCCTCGCTGGGCGATCTCGAGCTGCAGCGCGTGGACGCCGCCGGCCGGAGCGCCATAGTGCCGCGTGATGTAACCGCCCTTGAACCGGCCGTCGCACGCGAACTGGTAACCGCTGCTTTCGGCGATCGCCGCGACCTTGTCGATGAGCGAGGGACCGGCGCTCCTGCGATCGAAACTGCCGAGATTCAGCACCGGCAGCTCGCCCTCGAACAGGCTGGGTACGCGGCTGGGGATCGAATGCGCATCCCACAGCAGCGCGTAACCGTGAGTGGAACGGAGCTCGTCCAGCGTCTCGGCAATCCGAACGTGATACGGCCGCCAATAAACGTCGATCCGCCGTGCCTGCTCGCCGGGCTCCAAACCCGCTCCGGCCCGGTATATCGGTTCGCCGGCAAAAGTCTTCGAGGGACAGATTCCGGTCGAGAGCTGCCCCGGGTAAAGGCTGCCGTCGTCTGGCGGCCGGTTCAGGTCGACGACATAGCGCGAGTAGTTGGCAACCAGCATCGAAGCGCCGAATGCCCGCGCGAAACCGTACAGGCGCGCAACATGCCAGTCGGTATCGGGCAGTGCCTGTCCGATGTCCGTCATCCGCGAGCGAACGCCTTCCGGCACCTCGCGGCCGTCGTGCGGCACGCTGATCAACAGCGGCGACTCGCCGCGGTAGAAGTCGAAGACGGCCGTCACGCCGCCTGGCTCGGCAACACCGACGCGGCGCAGTCGAGAAACACGCCGTCTTCGACCAGCGCCGCGACCCGCGTCACGTCTGCCGACAGGGACCGGTCCTCGACGTAACGCGGCGAGAGCTCGCGAATCCGCGCGATCGCCGCTTCGATCGTATCCGAGCTCCGGGCCGGACGATGGAACTCGATACCCTGGGCGGCGGCCAAGAGCTCGATCGCGACGATCGTCGCGGTATTGTCGATCATGTCGTGCAAACGCCTGGCGGCGAAGGTCGCCATGCTGACGTGATCCTCCTGATTCGCCGAAGTCGGGATGCTGTCCACGCTCGCCGGATGCGCGAGCAGCTTGTTCTCCGACGCCAGCGCCGCCGCCGCCACCTGCGGCAACATGAAACCGCTGTTGAGACCGCTTTGCTCGACCAGGAAGGCCGGCAGCCCGCTCAGGTTCGAATCGATCAGCAAGGCGACCCGCCGCTCGGACAGCGCACCGATCTCGGCGACCGCGAGCGCCAGATAATCGGCCGCCATCGCAACCGGCTCGGCATGGAAATTCCCGCCCGACAACACGCTTTTGGACTCGGTGAACACCAGCGGATTGTCGCTGACCGCGTTGGCCTCGACCTCGAGCACGCCGCAGACGTGGCGCAACACGTCCAGACAGGAGCCGATCACCTGGGGCTGGCACCGCATCGAGTAGGGGTCCTGCACGTGGCTGCAGCCGCGATGCGACTCGCGGATCTCGCTGCCGCGCATCAGCTCGCGCAATACGCCGGCCACCGCGATCTGGCCGCCGTGACCGCGGACGCTCTGTATCCGCCGGTCGAACGGCGTGTCGCTGCCCTTGACGGCGTCGGCGGACATCGCGCCGGCGAGCAGCGACGCGGCCAGCACGTTTTCGAGCCGGAACACGGCCGCGAGCGCCAGCGCGGTGGACACCTGCGTGCCGTTCAGGAGCGCCAGGCCCTCCTTGGGCGCAAGCTTAAGCGGCTTCAGTCCCGCGGCTTCAAGCGCCGTTTGTGCCGGGACGACGACGCCGTCGACACGGGCCTCGCCCACGCCGATCAGCACTTCGGCCATGTGTGCGAGCGGCGCCAGGTCGCCCGAAGCGCCGACCGAACCCTTGGCCGGGATCCGCGGATAAATGCCGTTGTCGAGCAGCGCGCACAGGGATTCGACGAGCTCCAGGCGCACGCCGGAGAAACCCTCGGCCAGGGCGACGACCTTGAGCAACATCGCAAGCCTGACGACGACGTCGTCGAGATCGTCGCCGACGCCGACGGCGTGCGAACGCACGAGATTCTCCTGCAGATGCGCGAGCTCGTCGTCGTCGATGCGTACTCCGGCGAGCTGGCCGAAACCGGTGTTTACGCCGTAGATCGCGTTGCCCCCATGTATCAGCTCGCGAACGACCTCGTTGCTCTCCGCGATACAACGTTTTGCGTTCAAACCGAGTTCCAGCGCGACCGGACCCAGCCAGACCCTGCGCAGCTCCGCCAGATTGACGTGCTGATTGTCGATTACCAAACTCACGGCCGGGCTCACGAGACAGGCTCCGAATCGAGCATCGGCAGCCTGAGCCCCTGCTCCCTGGCGCAGCTCACGGCTTCGTCGTAACCGGCGTCGGCGTGTCGCATGACTCCCGAGGCCGGATCGTTCCACAATACGCGTTCGATACGCCTGTCGGCGGCCTCGCTGCCATCGCAGACGACGACCACGCCGGCATGTTGCGAATAGCCCATGCCGACGCCGCCGCCATGGTGAATCGAGACCCAGGTGGCACCGCTCGCGGTATTCAGAAGCGCGTTCAGCAGCGGCCAGTCCGACACGGCGTCGGAACTGTCGCGCATCGCCTCGGTTTCGCGGTTCGGGCTCGCGACCGAGCCGCTGTCCAGGTGATCGCGACCGATGACGACCGGTGCCTCGAGCTCACCGTTTCTGACCATCTCGTTGAAGGCGAGGCCCAGACGGTGGCGTTGGCCCAGTCCGACCCAGCAGATGCGCGCCGGCAATCCCTGGAAACGAATCCTGTCGGCCGCCGCGTCGAGCCAGCGGTGCAGGTGCTCGTCGTCGGGTATCAGGGCCTTGACCTTCGCATCGGTACGGTAGATGTCTTCGGGATTCCCCGACAGGGCCGCCCAGCGAAACGGGCCGATACCGCGGCAGAACAGCGGGCGCACGTAGGCGGGCACGAAGCCCGGGAAGTCGAAGGCGTTGGCGACACCCTGGTCCAGCGCCACCTGGCGGATGTTGTTGCCGTAGTCGAAAGTGGGCACGCCGGCGGCATGGAAATCCAGCATCGCGCGCACGTGTACCGCAATCGATTCGACGGCCGCGGCCGCGACGCCGTCCGGGTCGCTTTCGCGTTTTTCGATCCACTCGGCCACGCTCCAGCCCGCCGGCAGGTAACCGTTTGCGGGATCGTGCGCCGAAGTCTGGTCGGTGACCGCGTCCGGGCGAACGCCGCGGGCTACGAGTTCGGGAAGAATCTCCGCGGCATTGCCGAGCAGGCCCACTGAGATCGGCTCGCCGTCCGTCACCGATTTTCGAATCAGCCCCAACGCCTCGTCGATATCTTCGACACCGGTGTCCAGATACCCGGTTTCCAGGCGCTTGTCGATGCGATCCCGCTGGCATTCGATGGCCAGCATCGACGCCCCGGCCATCGTCGCGGCCAGCGGTTGCGCGCCGCCCATGCCGCCGAGGCCCGCGGTCAGTATCCAGCGGCCCTTGAGATCGCCGCCGTAGTGCTGCCGGCCCATTTCGGCAAAGGTCTCGTAGGTTCCCTGCACGATGCCCTGGCTGCCGATGTAGATCCAGGAGCCGGCCGTCATCTGGCCGAACATCATCAAGCCTTTACGATCCAGCTCGCGGAAGTGCTTCCAGTTCGCCCAGGCCGGCACGAGATTGGAGTTGGCAATCAGGACCCGCGGCGCGTCCGGGTGGGTGCGGAACACGCCCACCGGTTTGCCGGATTGCACCAGCAGGGTTTCATCGTCGTCGAGTTGCTCGAGACAGGCAACGATCGTATCGAAGGCATCCCAGTTGCGGGCCGCCTTGCCGATACCGCCGTAGACCACCAGGTCCCGGGGCCGCTCGGCGACGTCGGGATCGAGATTGTTCATCAGCATCCTGAGCGGCGCTTCGGTCAACCAGCTTTTTGCCCGGCGTTGCGTGCCCGTCGGTGCGCGCACGATCCGCGTGGTCTTCATGGTTTGATCTCCTCGAGTTGTACGACGCCGGCGGGCGCCGATCTTGCCCTGCCGGGCGGCGTGTAATGCCCGGCAAGCTCGTACCGGCTGCCCGGGTGTTGCAGCCGCGCGAAAGTCACCGGGCGGCCGTCGGCCCAGGTGCGCCTGAGTACGACCAGGCAGGGCTCGGCGTCGGCCATTCGTAACCGCGCCCGGGTGGCCCGGTCGGCGTTCTGGGCACGTACGATCTGCTCCGCTTCCGTCAGCGGTGCGATCGCGCTCAGGTACGCGCTCGGCGTCACGGCCGCGAAATCCTGCGCCAGGCAATCCGGCGCAAAGGACGCGAGGATGTGACGGTCCTCGACCTGCACCGGCACGTCCTGCTCGTAGTGCACCAGCAGCACGCGGAACACGTCGCTGCCGGGGGACACGTGCAGGGCTTTCGCGATCTCGCCGCGCGCCTGCAGTAACGAGTGACGCAGGACCTCGCAGGCGTGCACATGACCCCGCCCTTCGATTTCATCGGCGATGTTCCGCACTTCGAGCACATGCGAGCGGGAGCGATAATCGGCGACGAAGCTGCCGCGGCCGGCTATGCGCTCGACGTAACCCTCGTCGGTCAGTTCGCGCAGCGCGCGGTTGGCGGTCATGCGCGACACGGCCATCGTATCGACCAGTTCGTGCTCGGAAGGCACGCGGTCCCCCGGACGCAGCTCGCCCGAGGAGATGCGGCCGACGATCAGGTCTTTGAGCGCCTGGTAACGCGGCTTCACGACCGTGACCCGATCCGCTCGAGCGGCGCCGCGAACCGGCGCACCCTCACGACGTTACCCCGATGCGATCCAGAGTCGCCGCGAACGCCTTACGGACTTTCTCGTGTTCGACATGGCGACCGTTGACGACGCGCCATTCGCCGGCCACCATCACGCGGTCGATGGGGAGCCGGTAACCCGAAAACACCAGTGCGTCCAGCCGCGATGCATCGCCGTGGCCCGAGAACATCGCGTCGTCTCTGTAGAAGCCGACCAGGTCCGCGGGTGATCCGGTTTCGAGGCCCGCGTGCGCGGCGTCGGCGCCGATGCGATCCACTCCTATGCCGCCGCCGGCGCCGTTCTCTCCAACACGACCCCCTGCGACGTGACCCACTCCAGCGCTGCCCGCTCCAACGCTACCCACTCCAGCGCCTCCCACTCCAACGCCTCCTAGGGCCTGCACGCCGCCGGCAAGCGCCCGGCAGTAGAGCTCGCTGCCGACGTGGCTGTGACGGAACGCGGCGACGTTACGCGACCGGCTCGCCAGTCGCTGGCCGTACTCCAGCCAGCGCAGTTCCTCGTAAGGATTGATCGAGACGTGGCTGTCGGAGCCGATCGCAATCCGTCCGCCCGCCTCGAGGTAGTCGGCCAGCGGAAACAGCCCGTCGCCCAGATTGGCTTCGGTGCTGGGACAAAGGCAGATCACCGCCTGGCTTGCCGCCAGCCGTTCGACCTCGTCGAAATCCATGTGCGTGGCATGCACCAGGCACCAGTGCCGATCGACGTCGAATTGCTCCAGCAGCCAGCGCACGGGCCGCCGGCCGAGCTTCGCCAGGCACTGCTCGACCTCACGCTGTTGCTCGGCCACGTGGATGTGCAGCGGCATGTCGCCCTTGCGGGCCTCGACGATCGCGTTCAGGGACACCTCACCGACCGCGCGCAGGCTGTGCGCACCGATGCCGACGCCGATCAACCCGCGAGCCTGCCCGGCCGCCGCGGCATGATGGTCCAGGAACTCGTCCACCGACAGCGCAAAACCGCGCTGGCCGTCGTCGGGCCGGTCGGCGCCGAAGCCGGATCGTTCGTAGAGCACCGGTACGTAAGTCAGGCGTATCCCGGCCTCTTCCGCGGCTTTCCGCAAGGCCTCGAACATCGAGTCGTCCAGCGCGGCGCTCCCTGCCTGCCGATGCAGGTAGTGGAATTCGGCGACGGCCGTGTAACCCGCCGCCAGCATCTCGGAATACACCTGCCGCGCAATCGCATGCAGCGCGGCGGCGTCAATCGAAGCGGCGAGCGCGTACATGCGTTCGCGCCAGGTCCAGAAGTTGTCCTTGCCCGCGGGCGAGCGCTGCTCGGTGTGACCGGCCAGCGCCCGCTGGAAGGCATGGCTATGGGCATTGGCAAGGCCCGGCAGGACGATCCCGGCGGCGGTGTCGCCAGCGGCCGGTTCGACGCCGATTTCGACGCCGGTGACGAGACCGTCGCAAATCTCGAAACGCACATTGTCGGCCCAGCCATCGACAAGCAGGGCCTTGTCTGCGAAAACTGCGGGCAATGGGGTCGCCTCAGCCGGGGAAACGTCCGGACTTAATTGTATATACAGGTTGACCCATAATACCGTCTTTACGATACCGGGAGAACCGGAATGGCCGACTGGGACCTGCTTTTCGTCGATGCCCGCATCGCAACGATGCGTGCCGGCGGCGATGCCTACGGATTGATCGAACAGGGTGCGCTTGCGATCAGGGACGAGAAAATCGCCTGGGTCGGGCCGGCCGACCGTTTGCCCAAGCGGTTCGCCGAAGAAACCCGAACGCTCAACGGGCGCTGCATCACTCCTGCCCTGATCGATTGCCACACGCACCTGGTGTTCGGCGGGGATCGCGGCGACGAGTTCGAACAGCGCCTCGGCGGGACGAGTTACGCCGAGATTGCCGCGGCCGGCGGCGGGATCCTGTCCACGGTCCGCGCGACCCGCGAGGCCGGCCTCGATACGCTCTACGACAGCGCCCTGCGCCGCCTGCGCACACTTGCCGCGACCGGGGTTGCGACCGTCGAGATCAAGTCGGGTTACGGTCTCGACGTGGCGAACGAGCTCAAGATGCTCGCCGTTGCCCGAAACCTCGGGCGGTCTTCGGGACTGACGATTCGAACCAGCCTGCTCGCGGCCCACGCGGTACCGGCCGAATTCGATGGCCGAAGCGACCAGTACATCGACATGATCTGCGGAAAACTGCTACCGGAGGTCGTCGAACACGAACTTGCCGACGCGGTAGACGCCTACTGCGAAACCTTCGCGTTCAGCGCACCCCAGATCGCGAAACTCTTCCGCCGCGCCCGCGAGCTGGGACTGCCGGCGCGCCTGCACGCGGACCAGCTCGGCGACGGCGGCGGCGCGGAACTCGCGGCACATTTCGGGGCGCTGTCCGCCGACCATCTCGAATACGCTTCGGAAACCGGCATTCGTGCGATGGCCGAAGCCGGCACCGTTGCGGTCCTGTTGCCCGGCGCCTTCGTCACGCTCGGCGAAACGCAGCTACCGCCCGTCGATCTGATGCGCAGCACCGGCGTGCCGATTGCGGTTGCAACCGACCTGAACCCGGGCACCTCACCGCTTGCGTCGTTACCGGTCGCGATGGCACTGGCCGCCCGCGTTTTCGGTCTCACACCCGAGGAATGTCTTGCCGGCGCCACGCGCGAAGCGGCGCGCGTGCTCGGGCTCGACGACCGCGGCGTACTCGAGGCCGGCAAGCGAGCCGATATCGCGATCTGGGATTTCGAGCACCCGCGCGATCTTGCCTACTGGCTCGGCGACAAGCCGCTGCGGACACTTCTGATCGGCGGCGCGGAATTCGATCTTAGCTGAGGCTTCGCGGCGCTTTACTCATCTACCCCGCGGGCCTATGCTGCCCGCCCCACCCCGCCGGAGAGCGCATGCCCGCCCTGATCGAACAGCGCAGATTTGTCGTCACGCTCGGTTTTCTGATCGGCGTTGCCGCACTGACGGTCGACCTGAGCCTGCCGGCGGTACCGGAGATGGTCCGCAACCTGCCGACGACGCTGCCCAAGGGCCAGCTCATCGTCGGTGTGTTCATGGCCGGTATGGCCGCGGGCCAGGTGCCGGCCGGCCTGTTTGCCGATCGCCTGGGACGCTTGCCGGTGCTCTACGCCGGCATGACGCTGTTCACACTCGCCGCGGTCGTTGCCGCGCTTGCCGGCAATATCGAAACGATGCTGGCCGCCCGATTCGTGCAGGGCATGGGCGCCGCCTCCGCGGTGGTGTTGTCACGCGCGATCGTGCGCGACGTGGCGCAGGGCAAGGACGCCGCGAAACTGATGTCGCTGATGACGATGATCTTCACGGCCGCGCCGGTCATAGCACCCACGATCGGTGCGCTGCTGGTCGCGCAATTCGGCTGGCGCGGTCCGTTCACGACGATTGCCATCTGCGGCGTTTTGATGCTGGTGGCGATCCGCTTGAATCTGGTCGAAACGCATCACCCGAATCCGCAGGGTCACCCGGTCCGGCAACTGGCGAACAGCACACGCGAGTTTTTTTCCCATGGGCAAAGCATTTTCGGCCTGCTGCTGATCGTGATCCCGCCGGCGGGCTTCATGTCGATCATCGCCGTCTCGGCCGCGTTGACGGTCGAGATGTACGGCTTCTCGCTCAGCGCCTACGGGATCATTTTCGCCTGCGCCGGCCTCTCGATCCTGGTCGGCTCGGCGTTGAACCGCCTGCTGGTCACCCGCCTGGACTCGATACGGATCATCTCGCTCGGCGCGGCGCTGATCGCGGCGGCGAGCCTGCTGCTATTGTTGATCGCCTGGCTGGACGCCGCGCCGTTCGCCTGGCTTTGGGGCAGCGTCTGCCTGTACATGTTCGCGATTCCGATCCTGATGTCGAATGCGATGGTGCTCGCGCTCGATCCCCTGCCGACGATCGCGGGAGTTGCCTCGTCCATAATCGGTACCCTGCAAAACCTGATCGGCGCGGGCGGCGCGGTGTTCGGCGCACTGCTTTACGACGGTACGGTTCGCAATGCCGTGCTGATGATGGGTTCCGCCGGCCTCTTGACCGCCGTGGTTTTCCTGATGCGGCCGGTCATCTGCCGGAAACCGTTGGTGCACCATCCGGACGAACTGGCGCGCGACTGAGAACGTGGGGTCCGCCCCTGATCGAGGGTCGGGCCATTCTTTCGAAAAACCGCGGCGACTGCCCGGAAACGCAACAACGCGGTCCGACTCCGTTTTTGGAGTCTGACCCCATGTGTTTCTTCTTTATTGTTTCTTCTTTGTTGTTTCTTCTTCTAGGGCAGCTCGGTCAACACTTCGCCGGCAGGCCGGCGTTTCTGCGTCGGCGTGACCTTGGCGTAACCGTACCAGATCAAGCCGACGACGAGCTCCGCGTCCGCATCGATCCCCAGCAGTTCGAAAAAACGTGGATCGCGGGTGATCGGACCGGTGGTCCATTTCGAGCCGACGCCGGCCTGCCACAGGTACAGCAGCAGATTCTGCACCGCGGCGCTGCAGGCAGCATAGTCTTCTTGCTGTGTCAGCTCGTCCTCGGAACGCCGGCAGGTAACGAGCAGCCAGCCCGGTTTCTCGGCCCAGCTCTTCGCTTTGAAATCGCCGGCCTTCTGCCCCTTGTGCTCGGTGACGATCTGCCGCACCAGTTCCACGGAGCGGCCAATCGTCTCCCGGCCCAGCAGGTAGAAACGCCAAGGCTCGGTAACGTGATGATTCGGCGCCCAGATCGCCGCGTCGATCGCCTCGCGAACGAGCTCGTCGGGCACCGCTGTCTGCAGATAGAGGTTGATCGTGCGCCGGCTGCGGATCAGCTCCGCGAGCTCGCGCATCGACTGCGATTCGAAGCTCGGCGCGGACCGGCTCACTCGGCTCACGCGGCGTTCTCGATGATCATCGCAATACCCTGTCCGACCCCGATACACATCGTGCACAGGGCATGACGTCCGCCGCTGCGGGCAAGCTCGCGGGCCGCGGTCGCGACGAGCCTTGCCCCCGACATCCCCAGTGGATGACCGAGGGCGATCGCACCGCCGTTCGGATTTACGTGTTCGGCATCGTCGTCGACGCCCAGCTCGCGCAGCACGGCAAGACCCTGCGCGGCAAATGCCTCATTGAGCTCGATGACATCCATCTGCCCGATCGCAAGGCCCGCCGCCGCGAGCGCCCGTTTCGACGCCGGCACCGGGCCCATGCCCATGACCCGCGGCTCCACCCCGGCGACGGCCCAGCTCACGATGCGCGCCAGCGGGGTCAATCCCCGTCGCGCCGCAACCGCGTCGGAAGCCAGCAACAAGGCGCAAGCGCCGTCGTTGATCCCGGACGCGTTACCGGCCGTCACACAACCGTCCTGGCGAACGATGGGTCTCAGCTTTTGTAGCGCCTCGAGGGTCGACCCCGGCCGCGGATGCTCGTCGGCGGTGACGACGACCGGGTCCCCGCGGCGAGCCGGTATCGTCACCGACATGATCTCGTCGTCGAAGCGACCCGCGGCGACCGCCGCCTCGACGCGTTGCTGGCTTCTGAGCGCAAACCGGTCCTGGTCGGCGCGGGACACACCGAAGTCCGCGGCGACGTTCTCGGCCGTCTCCGCCATCGAATCGATGCCGTATTGCCTTTCCAGCTCGCGGTTGACGAATCGCCAGCCCAGGGTCGTATCGTAAATCTCGGCCTTGCGGCCGTACGCCGCGCTCTGCTTGGGCATCACGAAAGGCGCCCGCGACATCGATTCGACGCCGCCGGCAATCGCTAGCTCGATACTTCCGGCCCGCAGGCCGTCGGCCGCATTGCCCAGCGCGTTCATGCCCGAGCCGCACAATCGGTTGACCGTTCCGGCGGGAACGGTCACCGGCAGGCCGGCGAGCAAGGACGACATCCGGGCGACGTTGCGATTGTCCTCGCCGGCCTGGTTGGCGCAGCCGTAGACCACGTCGTCGATCGACGCCGGATCGAGCTCCGGGTTGCGGCTGAGCAGCTCCCGGATCGGCAGCGCGCCGAGGTCGTCGGCCCGCACCGCCGACAGCGCGCCGCCGTAACGCCCGATCGGCGTCCGGACCGCATCGCAGATCAGGACCTCGGTCATGCCGCTGGTCTTCGCGCCGGCGGAGATGCGTGTTCGTGGACGTTCATGACGGTATTCTCCTGCACGGCATCATGCCGGCCGCTGCCGCGGGGCGCCGTTCAGTCGAGGCCGAGCTCGAAGCCGGCCTCGAGTTCTTTTTTGGAATAGGCGCGAAACGCGATCAGCGTCTCGCTGGCGACGATACCGTCGAGATGGCGCATCCGGTCGCTGATGACATCCGCGAGGTCTTCGTTGCGGCTCGCCTTGACGATGGCAACCAGATCATGCCGGCCTGCGACGGAGAACACTTCCTGCACGCCGTCCATCTCGGCGATGCTCTGCGCCAGTTCCGGTATCCGGTCGGTCTCCGCCTTGATCAAGACGATTGCTGTCACCATGTGGCTCTCCAGCCCGCGACGGGCACGAAGCCGAGAGCGTACCATCGCCGGCATGGGCCGGCCAGGAGGCCGCTGCACAACGCGACGCCGATGCAGTCTGCGGCGAACGCGACCGGAATCCGGTGAAAGCGATTTGTCGCGCGGCTGTCAGCCGGCGCGCTCGAACAGGTCCCGATCGCCGGCGTCCGACAGTCCGCGCGTACGCGCCTTCGCGCGATACATGGCCTGGTCCGCCTCGCGCAGCAGGCCGGTCAGCGTGTTGGCGTGTTCGGGATAAAGCGCAAGGCCAATCGAAGCTGCGCAGCGTAAGGATCGCGAGCCGATCAGATACGGCTCCTCCAGGGATCTGGCCAGGCGCCTGGCGAGCTGGTCGGCGACGTCGGTCGTGACGTCCGGAACCAGCGCCACGAACTCGTCGCCGCCGGGCCGGCCTATGATGTCGCGGGGCCGCAAACCCTGCGTCAAGCGCTTGGCCGCGATGGTCAGAAGCTGGTCGCCGACTTCGTGACCGCAACGGTCGTTGATCTGCTTGAATTGGTTGAGGTCGATGAACAACAGCGCGCCGGTCGCATCGTCGGCGCTGCCGCTCAGCCGCCTGGCCGCATCGCGCTCGAACCCGCGCCGGTTGAGCACGCCGGTCAGCGGGTCCGACCAGGCGATGGACTCCATCTGCCGTTCCTTCGCCTTGCGATCGGTGATATCGATGAAGGTTGCGGCGATATCGTCATCCACCGGTTCGCAGATCAGGCGCATCCAGCGGCCCTTTTCGCCCGACTCCTGCTGGACTTCGGTGTCGACGCTGATCCCCTGTTCGGCGGCCTCGGCAAACCGCCTCATCGTCGCCCGCGCGGCCGCCGCGCTCATGCCGCTGGTGGCAAGCTGGATCACGTCTTCACCGCGGCGACCCACCAGATCTTTGGAGTCTACGCCGAGAAACCGTCCCACCGCCGCGTTCGCGAATATGCACCGCAAGCTCTGGCCGCCGCTCTCCTCCTCCCGCACCCAACGCATCCTGACGATGCCGTTGGCCGAGTGGTCGATCAGGGTTCGGAGCAGTTTTTCGCTCTTGCGCACCTCGAGCTGGGCTTTTTCCACGTCGCTCACGTCGCGGAACATCAGCACCCGGCCGCCGCGCGTGGACCGCCGCCCGGACTGGATCGGCGATGCCTGCACATGCAGGAAACGTCCCGTGTCGGTCATCATCTTTTGCGGCCGCCCGGTAGACAGCGCTTCGAAGACGTCGGTGGCGCCGTCTTTGAACAGTCCGTCCAGGGTCACGCGCAAGGCATCCTGCTCCGACACTTCCAGGAGGTCCTCGGCGCCCCGATTGAGGCCTATGACACGGTTCCGATCGTCGAGGACCACGACCGGATCGCGCATGTTCTGGAACACGGTCTCATAGGCAAGCGGCGCGAACTCGACGATGCGTTCGCCGAGAATCAACCAGGCATAAGCCGGCAAGGTGACCGCAAACGCAAGCGGCACGAAGGACATCGTGTTCGGCCCGAAGCCCAGGTCGTAAGCCATGGTGGCGCAAAGGGGCACGACGCTGACCGCGACGAACAGGAACAGGCCGCGCCGCTGGGCGGAGGCGACGGACGAGCTGTGTAGGAACAGTTTCAGCAACGCCGCCACCAGGAGGAGGTAACTGTGCGGAACGTGGACGAACAAGAACCAGGGCCCCCATTTGCCGGGACGGGTCAGGAACGCTCCGTCGGCGTCGACATAGGGCGCGTACCACATGAACTCGTGGTATTGATTGGTTACCGCCAGCGCGATCGACACGACCGGGATGATCATCAACAGGACGATCGTGCGCATCGGGGTCTCGTAACCCATGTATTCGCGGAAACAGACGTAGATCACCACCGGCAGCAGGGCCGCGCCGATGAAGTGCCCGGTACGACCGAGCAAGAACACGTCGAAGGACGTCGCCATCAACTCGGTTGCGCCGCCGAATACCCAGACACTGATCACCAGGAACAGCGTCCCCAGAGGCATGCTGCTGGTTTCGCGCCGGACCAAGGCAAGCTGCATCCCCAGCAGCAGGTAACAGGCTGCCGTGAAACTCAACAGAATGGCCAGTGCTACGTCCAGACTCATCTAGCCGGGGCCCCGCATCGAAAAATCGGCACCATATTACTGTCGCTAAACCTTTGATTACCGGAACTGTTTCTCAGCTTTGGGCAGCCGGCCGCGTGGCTTCTGGTCGTTATTGCCCGAGGCCGCGCGGCGAAACCCCGGGACCGCAGCGAATACGTAGATTAACTCATTGATTCCAAAGGTACCGGCGGTATGATGTGCCATACGATGGCTGACCCCTGTGACCGGCGTCACATGGCGGAGGAGTGAACCTGAGATGGGGGACGAGCTCAAGCGGACAGTCCGCATCAGAAAACCGCGGGTCGAAACCGACGAGCGCGGCCGCACGATTTGGACCGGTCCCGTCGAAACCGCCGAGTTCGAGCTGCTGTCCACGGCGGTGTTGACAAAGATGATCGATTCCGGCGACGAGGCGCGAAAGCAGCGTCTGCGGCAGGTGGCACAACAGAAGGACGGGATAGTGGCCCGCGAAACCGTCAGCCGCGAGTTCCAGATCATCGACGACGACGACCTGAAAGCAGCCCTGGACAGCGCCGGCGGCGCCGAAGCCGAATCGAAGCCCGGCGACGTCGTACTGGAGCAGGTTTCTCTTGGAACCGAAGGCGAACCGGAGTTCTCCCTGGTCAGCACGCAGGCACTGCGTCGCATGCTCGACGCGGACGAGTCCTCGGACGACGACAGGCCTGACGCGGAACAGGGTTTCGACCCGTACAACAGGACCTGAACGGCTTTACGACGACAACGGACGATACTCATGCCCCTCGACGTAACCTTTACCCTGAGCGACGACGACCTGAAACGCTTCCAGAGTATCGTCGACAAGGCGCGTTCAGCCCTGGAAGACCAAGGCGCGGCCCGGCAGATCGAAGATGCCGCGCGAAAGCTGATCAGGGAGATCGACGCTTCGGATCTTCCGGACTTCATCTCCAGCCGGATGCAAAAACTCGGCGTCGTATTAGACATGATCAACGACGACGAGTGGCAGCTCAGAGATGAAGAACGGCGCCAGGTTCTGAGCGCACTCGCCTATCTCGTCGACTCCGAGGACCTGATTCCCGATCACGTCCCGGGACTCGGCTTTCTCGATGACGCGATTTACGCAGAGATCGTCATCAGCGAGCTGCGCAACGAGATCGAACCCTACGAGGAATTTTGCGCTTTCCGCAAGGCCGAGGAGGCCCGGCGTAAAGGCCGTGGCGAAGACGTTTCGGTCGGCCGCGAGGAATGGCTCGCCGACAAGCGCGCGGCCCTGCATGCGCGGATGCGCAAGCGCCGCCAGACACCCGGCGGCAACGGTCTTTGGCACATGCGGCTCTGGTAGCCGGAGCGGGCAATCTCCTTCGCGAGATCGACGGCTGCGGGTGCCGCTGCCGGACCCTCGGTACACACGAATCCTTGCAAGAATCCTTGCGACATCGGACTCAACCTGCCGCCGCCGACTTGACGCCTTCGACGATGGCGGCAATTGCGGGCCGGGCGCGGCGTAACTCGGCGGGCGTCAAAGCGTCGAGTTCGTGCGGAAACACCAGCCATTCGCCGGTCTCGTGGATGAAGTAGTCGGGCTCGAGCCCGGTTTCGTTGCGGGACGGTTTGTACCAGGGCACCGCAATCCGGATGTCGGTCGGCGTATTGTCCCGCGCGAGTCGGCTGAGCTCCGCGATGACGGCCCGGATCGTATGTCCGGTATCGAACACGTCGTCCACGATCAAGACCCGGTCGTCGTGGCAGATCTTCTTGATGATGTAACTCAGGCCGTAAACGCTGACGTAGCCGCGCTCGTCGACGCCGGTATAGGACGAGGTCCGGATGGCAATGTGATCCGACGCGACCCCGCAGTAAGCGAGAATCTCCTGCACCGCCATCCCGACCGGCGTGCCGCCGCGCCAAATCGCGATGATCATCGTCGGCTCGAAGCCGCTCTCCCGCACCCTCAATCCGAGTCGAAAGGAATCCTCGAGCAGTTCCTGGGCGGACAGGACGATTTTCTTCATGTTGCTCCGTCGCGTTTTGCCGTCGATATAATGCAGTTCTGATCATGCAGTCCTGCCGATTCTACGGTCCACCGTCAGATGCACAAACGTTTCATTGCCGCCGACGACCTGCTCCGCGATTCGTTCGAGCTGGCCGCCCGGGTCCACGACAGCGGCTTCAGGCCGGATTTCCTGGTCGGCTTGTGGCGCGGCGGCAGCGCTATCGGCATCGCGGTGCAGGAGGGCCTGGAGCACTTCGGCGTGGCCACGGATCACATTGCGATCCGCACGTCCTACAGCGGCGCGGCCGACTACCAGGCCATGGTGAACAGCGGCAGCGCAATTCGCGTCCACGGCCTGCAGTACCTGCTCGAGAACCTGTGCTCGCACCACGCCCTACTGATCGTGGACGACGTCTACAGCACGGGCTCCAGCGTCGCCGCCGTCATCGACCAGCTCGCCCGCAAGACGCGGCGCAATCTGCCGCACGACATCCGTATCGCGACGGTCTGGTATCGACCCACCGAGAGGACGCTGCGCGTCCCCGACTTCTACGTCCACGAGACCGGCGACTGGCTGGTATTGCCCTACGAGCTCACCGGCCTGTCGATCGACGAATTGATGCGCAATCGACCGGAGCTGGGGTCGATCATCGAAAGGCTAAGGCCTTTCGTGGAAGAAGACTAAAGGCTCAAGCCTTTCGTCCAGGACAACTGAAAGCTCAAACGTCCCGCCGCTGCCGGCCGGGCGCCTCGAACCGCCTCCCGATGTGTCCCGGGAGCAGCACGTGACGGCGGTGTTGGGTCACGACGTCGAGCATGCCGATGAGATCGCGTGGTCAATGAAAGGCCGGCGCCCCGCTTTACACGGTCTGCTCGCGGCCGTAGATCCAGGTCTCCGCAACGTGACGGTCGTCACCCAGGACGATCAGGGCGGACAACAACGCCTCGACCGACTCGACGTCCCGGGTCCGCTGCGCGCTGAAAGGCGTGGCGGCCGGATCGAGCACGACGAAATCGGCTTCCTTACCGATCGCGAAGTTACCGATCACGTCGTCGAGGTACAGCGCCCGCGCGGCGCCGAGCGTCGCGAGATACAAGGCCCGCGTCGGCGGCAACGTCTGATCCTGAAGCTGTAGCACCTTGTAGGCCTCCGACATCGTCGCGAGCAGCGACAGGCTGGTGCCGGCGCCGACGTCGGTGCCGAGACCGACCCGCACCGCGGCGTCGGCCAAAGTCCGCAGATCGAACAAACCGCTGCCAAGGAACAGATTCGATGTCGGACAGTGCGCGACGGCGCCGCCGGCCGCCGCCAACCGGCCGACCTCGGCCGGCTCCAGGTGCAGGCAGTGCGCGAAAACGGCGCGTTCGCGAAGCAGGCCGACCCGGTCGTAGACGTCGAGATAGTTGCCCGCGTCCGGAAAGCGCCGCCGGACCCGGGCGACCTCGTCGACGTTTTCGGCGAGATGCGTCTGTATCCAGGTGTCCGGAAACGCTTCGGCCAGGCGGCCGGCCGAGCCCAGTTGCGCCAGGGACGACGACAGCGCATAACGCGGCGTGATCGCGTAACCCAGCCGCCCCCGGCCGTGCCAGCGCTCGATCAGCGCCCGGCTGTCCCGGTAGCCCGTTTCGACATCGTCGCTGAGGCTTTCGGGACTGTGGCTGTCCATCAGTACCTTGCCGGCGATCAGCCGCATGTTGCGGGCGGCGGCGGCCTCGAATACCGCGTCCACCGAATGTGCATGCACGCTCGCGAAAACCAGCGCCGTCGTCGTGCCGTTGCGGATCAATTCCTCGACGAAAATGCGCGCGACCTCGCGGGCGTGGTCCGCATCGGCAAAACGCCGCTCCGCCGGGAAGGCGTAACGTTCCAGCCAGTCGAGCAGCTTCTCGCCGTAGGCGCCGACAATGCCGATCTGCGGATAATGCACATGGCAGTCGATCAGCCCGGGGACGATCAAGCTGCCCCGACGATCGCGGAGCTCGGCCCCGTCATCCAGTTGCGGCAGAACCGCTTCGGCCTCGCCGAGCATGACGACGAGGCCGTCTTCGACGACGAGTATCCCGTCCTCGAAATACTGATGCGCCGCCGAGTCGCCCGATTCGCCCGGATCGGCCAGGCAGTGCAGGATTGCCGCGCGGAAAGCCTGTTGCATCGTGTCCGATCTCCCAAAACGCCGCGGTGGTATGCCACCCGGGTACCTCGACGGCAAGCTTGCCAAAATTTATATTGGTCGAAAACCGGAGAACCCTGCGGTAATGCCGGCTGCGGAAACCCGAAGACGGCGCTGCGGCGAACTCGACGGTGTTAGGCTGTGCGCCGTTTTTGGCAACGACACAAGGACATGCATGAAAGACATCATGGACGAGCCTATCCAGCTACTGGGCATCAGTAACGCCATCGTAGACGTGCTCACGCACGTCGAAGACGGATTTCTCGAGCAAATCGGCGCCGAGCCCGGTTCGATGACACTGATCGATAGCGACCGCGCGCGAGAAATCTACGACATCATGGGGCCGGCGACCGAGGTGTCGGGCGGGTCGGTTGCGAATACGATCGCGGGCTTTGCGACGCTGGGCGGCCGCGCCGCCTATATCGGCAAGGTTCGCGACGACCAGTTCGGCGAAGTCTTCAATCACGACCTGCGCGCGCTCCGCGTGGACGTGCGTCTGGCACCGGCAATCGACGGTGCGCCGACGGCACGCAGTTACGTCATGATCAGTTCCAACGGACAACGCACGATGCAGACCTATCTCGGCGCGTGTACCGAGCTCGGCGTGGCGGACATCACGGCCGCCACGGTCGGCAGCCCCAGGGTCATGCTGATCGAGGGTTACGTTTGGGACATCCCGGAGGGACCGGCGTTGGCGGAGCAAGCCATGCGCATCGCCGCGGATACCGGCACGACGGTAGCCTTGTCGCTCTCGGATGCGTTGTGCGTTCAACGGCACCGGCAGTCGTTCGAGGATGCGATCAAAGACGGCGCAAGCATTGTCGTCGCCGACGAGGACGAGATCAACGCGCTGGTCGAGTGCGACGACTTCGATTCGACGCTCGAGGCAATCCGCGATTACGACAACCTGTTCGTCGTGACGCGATCGGAGAAAGGCTCGGTCATCGTGCACGGTGACAAAAAAGTCGAGCAGCCGGCGACACCCGTAGCCGAAATCGTCGACACGACCGGCGCCGGTGACGCCTACGCGGCGGGATTCCTGTACGGCTGGGCCGACGACCGCTCACTGGCCGAGTGCGCGCGCCTCGGAACTTACTGTGCCACCCACGTGATCCAACATGTCGGCGCCCGGATCGAGCCCGAGCTGCTGGAGCGATACGAGGAGCGGCGGGACGCCGATGCGGGATGAAACTGACCCGACACTCAAGTACCAATCGGATGCTGCGTGGTTTGCAACATTCGCATTATCCGACACTCAAGTACCAATCGGATGCCAGGTAGTCTTTACTTCCTGTGTATCGCGTATCAGGTAGGGGTGCTGGGCGCCCGGCTTGGACCACTCGATGCCGCTGCGCTCGACGACCCGCTTGATGTTGCCTGCGGCCAGCGACTGGATCTGCCTGGCCGCGCGCTTGCCGCCGTCGCAGTAGACGATCGCGTTGACATCCATGTGTGACGCGAAGTGTTCGGTCAGCTCGTCGCGGTAACCCGTCAAGAGATTCACAACGCCGGCGGGCAGGTCCGAAGCGTGCAAGACTTCGGCGAAGCTGATCGCGCTCAGGGGCCGCGACGCCGACGCGAGCACGACCGCGGTGTTGCCGCCGACGATGGCGGGCGCGAGGTTCGATACCAGGCCCAGCAGACCGCTGTCTTCGGGCGCCAGTATCGCGACCAGCCCGGTGGGTTCGAGTACCGAGAAATTGAAGTGTGAGGAGCTGACGGGATTGACCGCCGAAAACACCTGCTGGTATTTGTCGGCCCAGCCGGCGTAGTAAACCAGCCGGTCGACCGACGCGTCGACTTCCTTTTCGGCGGCACGCACGGCAATACCCTGGCGATTGAGCTCCGCCGTGAACTGCTCGCGGCGCCCCTCCAGCATTTCAGCGATGCGGTACAAAATCTGTCCGCGCAGGTACGCACTCGCCCCGGCCCAGCCCGGCTGCGCCTTGCGCGCCGCGACGACGGCATTACGAAAATCCTTGCGGCTGCCCCGGCAGACGTTGGCGACGACGACCCCGTTTTTGTCCGTCAGCTTGAAATAGCGTCCGGACTCGGTACGCGGGAACTTGCCGCCGATATAGAGTTTGTAAGTCTTTGCGACCGACAGGCGTTCGCGTGTTTTCTCTGCCGCCGTCGCCACGTCAGGCCTCCAGGCTCAGATAAGCGTCCAGCCCGTGCAGGCCGCCCTCGCGGCCGACGCCGGATTCCTTGTAGCCGCCGAAAGGCGACGTCGGATCGAACTTGTTGAAGGTGTTGGCCCAGACGACGCCCGCACGTACGTTCTGTGTCATCTTGAAGATTTTTGCGCCCTTGTCGGTCCAGACGCCACCGGACAGGCCGTAGGGCGTGTTGTTGGCCTTGGCGATCGCCTCGCTATAGCTGCGGAAGGTCTGGATCGCCAGCACCGGCCCGAAAATCTCTTCCTGGACCACGCGGTTCGATTGCGACACGCCGGTGAATATCGTCGGGCGGCACCAGTAACCCGTGTCGGGCACGGTGCAGGAACTCTGGAACATCTCGCCGCCCTCGCTGCGTCCGATCTCCAGATAGGACTCGATCTTCTCCAGTTGCGCTGCGGAGTTGATCGCGCCGATGTCGGTGTTCTTGTCCAGCGGATCGCCGACGATCAGCGTCTCCATGCGGTCCTTGAGCTTCTCGACGACCTCGTCGGCCACCGCCTCCTGGACGAACAGCCGCGATCCGGCGCAACACACATGACCCTGGTTGAAAAAGATGCCGTTGACGATGCCTTCTACGGCCTGGTCGATCGCGGCGTCGGCAAAAATGACGTTCGCGGCCTTGCCGCCCAACTCCAGTGTGTATTTCTTGCGGGTGCCGGCCAGCGCCTTCTGGATGACCCGGCCGACGGCCGTCGAGCCGGTGAATGCAATCTTGTCCACGCGCGGGTGTTCGACTACGGCTGCGCCGGTCTCACCGGCACCGGTGACGATATTGACGACACCGTCGGGTAATCCCGCGTCGGCGATGACCTCGGCGAGCTTCAATGCCGTCAGCGGCGTGGTTTCGGCCGGTTTCAAAACGACGGTATTACCGCAGGCCAAGGCCGGTGCGAGTTTCCACGCGGCCATCAGCAGCGGGAAATTCCACGGGATGACCTGCCCGGCGACGCCCAGCGGCTTTACTTTCCGGCCCGGGAACGCGTATTCGAGCTTGTCGGACCAGCCCGCGTAGTAGAAAAAATGCGCCGCCGCCAGCGGTACGTCGACGTCGCGCGATTCCCGGATCGGCTTGCCGCCGTCCAGCGATTCGATCGCGGCGAACTCGCGTGCGCGTTCCTGAATGATCCGCGCAATCCGGTAAACGTATTTGCCGCGCTCGGCCGCTTTCATCCGGGACCAGGGACCGAAAGCCTTGCGCGCCGCCTTGACGGCGCGATCGACGTCGGCGGCGTCGGCTTCCGCAATCCGCGCCAGGCGCTCTTCGGTGGCCGGATTGATCGTGTCGAAGTAGCGGCCCTTTTCCGGCTTGACGAAATCGCCGCCGATGAAAAGCCCGTAACGTTTGTCGATTTCGACGTGGTCCGTGCTCTCGGGCGCCGGCGCGTATTCCCAGCCGCCGTCGAAAGCCAGAGTATTTTCCGGGGTCGCCATTACTAATCCTTACTAAATCCTTTCCTTACTAATCCTTGGAAAAATAGTCCGCCGACTGATACGCGCCGGTGGACTGTTTCATCAATTGCATCAGCAGGTCGTTGGCCAGCGAACTCGCGCCGAAACGAAATCGTTCAGGCGTCATCCACGCGTTGCCCAGGGTTTCCTTGAGCATGACCAGGTAGTGTATCGCGAGCTTGGCGTTCGAAATGCCGCCGGCCGGCTTCATGCCGACCCGGCGTCCCGTTTCGCGAAAATAGTCGCGAATCGCCTGCAACATGACCAGAGTCACCTGCATCGTCGCCGCCGGCTGGATCTTGCCGGTGGAGGTCTTGATGAAGTCCGCGCCGGCGTGCATGGAGAGCACGCTCGCCCGTCGCACCCGGTCCAGGGTACCGAGCTCGCCGGTTTCGAGTATCACCTTGAGATGGGCGTCGCCGCAGGCCTCCTCGATCGCGGCGATCTCGTCGAACACGAAACCGTATTCGCCGGCCAGGAATGCGCCGCGCGAGATCACCATGTCGATCTCGTCGGCGCCTTCCGCGACGGCCATCCGCGTGTCCTCGAGCTTGACGTTAAGCGGCGCCATGCCGCTAGGAAAGGCGGTCGCCACCGAGGCGACGTTGATGTCGTGCCCTTCGAGGGCCTTGCGCGCGACGCCGACCATGGTCGGATACACGCAGACGGCGGCAACCTGCGGCAGGCCCGGCATCGCGTCGTGCAGGTGTATCGCCTTCTGGCACAACTGACGGACCTTGCCGGGCGTGTCCTGGCCCTCGAGGGTCGTCAGGTCGATCATGCTCAATGCGAGCTTCAGGGCCTCGAGCTTGGCGGTCGTCTTGATCGACCGGCTGCAAAACCGCGCGACCCGTTCGTCGACACCGACTTCGTCGACCGCCGGCACTTTGCTCAGGTCCGGCAGGATCGGTCTGGTTTCGAGTGCGCTTACGCTCATCGGCCCGGCTCAGGTAATGGCCGTCTAATGGCTGTCTCCAGCGCCACCGTGATCATCTCGTCGAAGGTCGTGACGCGCTCGTCCGAACTCAGCGCGTCGCCGGACGGGATATCGTCGCTAACGGTGCAGATCGCCAGGGCTTCGACGCCGTGTTCGGCTGCGATCGCGTAGATGCCGGCCGCTTCCATCTCGATACCGTAAACGCCGTATCTCGCCATGGTCTCGAACATCCCGGGGTCCGGTGTGTAAAACAGGTCCGCCGAGAACAGGTTGCCGACATGGTAACGCACGCCGAGATCGCGCGCCGTGGCAACGGCTTTTTGCAGCAGGTCGAAACTCGCGATAGCCGCGAAATCGTAACCGCCGAAACGCATGCGGTTGACGTTCGAATCGGTGCAGGCCCCCATGCCGATGACGATGTCGCGAAGCTTGACGGCCGGGTGCGAGGTACCGCAGCTTCCCACCCGGATCAGACGTTTGACCCCGTAAGCCTCGATCAGCTCGGTGGCGTAGATCGACGCCGACGGAATACCCATGCCGTGCGGCATGACCGAGACCGGCAGGCCTTTGTACTCGCCGGTGTATCCCCACATGTTGCGGACGTCGGTCACCCGTCGCGCGCCGTCGAGGTGGGACTCGGCGACATACCGTGCCCGCAGCGGATCGCCCGGCATCAGCACGGTTTCAGCGAAGTCGCCCGCTGCCGCGTTTATGTGTTTGGTGCTCATCGTTGCTCGCCCGGGGTGAATCGAGACCTTACCGCGTAAATCCCGGTATTGGGAGCCCCCTGGCACTGCCACAAAACGAACCGTGGTCTGCAAGCCACACTTCGGGCCGGCGCCGGGTGGCAGCCGAATCGCTAACGAACCGCCGACGAAACGCTTGTGAAACGCCGATATACCGGTACGTCGGCGGTATACTGCAGCCATTCTTTATTGGAGATACCCCAATGTGTTGCCAATTCACAACAATCTGCAAGGAGTCCGCGACGCTCAGGCCGGGATTCCTGGCGCCCGCGGCGCTCGCGCTATGCATCACACTCGCCGGCGCGCCGGCCCAGGCGCAAAATCAAATCGAGGGCGTGCTCGAAGAGATCACCGTCACCGCGCAGCGCCGCGAGGAACGCCTGCAGGATGTGCCGATCTCGATATCGACGATGACCGGCGACGACCTCAGGACGATTTTCGAGGGCGGCGAGGACATCCGGGCCCTGGCCGGGCGCGTCCCGGGTCTCAACGCCGAGTCGTCCAACGGCCGGGTTGCGCCGCGCTTCTACCTCCGTGGGCTCGGCAATACGGACTTCGACCTGGCGGCTTCGCAGCCGGTGCTGATCGTCATGGACGAGGTGGTGCAGGACAACGTAATACTGAAGAGTTTCCCGATATTCGACCAGGAGCGGGTCGAGGTACTGCGCGGGCCGCAGGGTACCCTGTTCGGCCGCAACACCCCGGCCGGCATCATCAAATTCGATTCGGTCAGGCCTAGCGAGGCGCTCGACGGTTATTTCCAGGCCACGGTCGGGGAGGCCGGCACGCTGAACTTCGAAGGCGCCGTCGGCGGCGGCCTGAACGCCGAGGGAACGATGCTCGGGCGCCTTTCGGTATTCAGCCTGAGCCGCGACGACTGGATCGACAACAGCTTCACGGGTGAGAACGACGCACTGGGCGAAAACGAGGACTTCGCGGTCCGCGGCCAGCTCACGATGATCGGCGAAGCCATGAGCGCCCATCTCAAGGTGCATTATCGCGACTACTCGGGCACGTCCGAGATCTTCCGCGCCAACATACTGACCACCGGCAGCGACGAGCTCAACGAGAACTTCGACCGCGACGTCGTCGCCTTCAACGAGGGCGACAACAACCCGCAGGGGGCGGAGGCCGCCGGCGGCTCGCTGAGGCTGGACTTCGACCTGAACGACAGGCTCAGCTTGACGACGATCACGGCGATCGAGACCGCGGAGGACGACAGCCTGGGCGACATCGACGGGGGCAATCCGGACGGTCCGGGGTTCATCCCCTTCCAGTCGCAGACGGCGGACGGCATCGAGGACCTGAGCCAGTTCACACAGGAAGTGAGGCTAGCCTCCGATGCCAGCGAGCGACTGTTCTGGCAGGCCGGTTTGTTCTATTTCACCGAGGAATTCGACGTCGTCACCGATCCGTTTTTCGTCGATGCGACGACCCGTAAACACGAAAGCGAGGCTTATGCGATATTCGGCCAATTCAGTTACGACATGGCGGACCGGTGGAACCTGACGGCGGGCCTGCGTTTCACCAGCGACGAGAAGGACCTGACGACGGTCGCGGCACCGATCGTCGGCGACCCGGTCAACGTCAGCGACGAGCAGGTGAGCTGGGACCTGAGCCTCGCCTACGCCGCCGGCGACAATACGAACTACTACGGGCGTGTCGCCAGCGGCTTCCGCGGGCCATCGATCCAGGGACGTGACATCGCATTTTTCGGCGGGCCGACGACCGCCGACTCGGAGACGATTACCTCGACCGAGTTCGGCTTCAAGACCACCCTGGCCGACAACCGGTTCCGGATCAACGGCGCCGTGTTCTACTACCAGGTGGACGATCAGCAGATCACCGCCGTCGGCGGCGCGACCAACGCGATCCAGCTCGTCAACGCGAACAAGGTCACGGCCTTCGGTTTCGACCTGGACATCGACGCACTGCTGGCCGAGAACCTCCTCGCGCAGCTTGCGGTGGGATACAACGACACCGAGATCGACGACCCCGCGCTCAGGATCGCAAGCTGCGGCTCCGGCGCCTGTACCGTGCTGGATCCGGTCGATGCCGACGGCTTCGCGTTCGTAGACGGCAATCCCCTGCCCAACGCGCCGGAATGGAACGCCAACCTGCGCCTGCAGTACACGGTGCCGCTGGCCGCCGGAGAGCTGTTTCTCGCCACAGACTGGATGTACCAGAGCGACATGCAGTTCCTGATTTACGACACGGCGGAGTTCAACAGCGGCGGCACCTACGAGGGCGGCGTGCGCGCCGGTTACATCGCCGGCAGCGGCCGCTGGCAGGCCAGCATCTTCGGCCGCAACATCACCGACGAAGAGAACCTCAAGGGCGTCATCGACTTCAACAACAACACGGGCTTCGTCAACGACCGGCGGATCGTCGGTGCGACGTTCCGGGTGAATTTCGGTTCGTTCTAGGCTCCAGGAGTAGGCGCCGGGAATAGAGGAATAGACTCCGGGAAACCGTCGATCGACAAAGCCCGGCCAGTGTGGCCGGGCTTTTCGTTACCGGGCATGAGATTGCCGCTGTCATCCGGCTCGGCTAGTGTCCTGTCCGGTGAGTTCGTCGAACCATCCCGGAGGAACCGATGCACCGCCTGATCCCTGCCCTGCCGGCCGTCCTGCTGCCGTTTGTCGGCGCCTGTTCCGGGCCCACGGACGACGTGCTGTCCGAGAGCCAGCGACCCAAGATCACGATGGCGGGCACGCTCAGGGACGAGTCCCTAATCGAAGCCAGCGGCCTGGCACGCTCGAACCGGGCGGACGGCGTGTTGTGGGCCATCAACGACGGCGGTTCGCCGCCCAGGCTGCATGCCTTCGATCGCGACGGCGGCAACCGGGGCCGTGTCGACATCGGCAACGCCGAAAACGTGGACTGGGAAGACCTCGCGAGCTTCGAGCTCGACGGCAAACCCTACCTGCTGGTCGCCGATGTCGGCGACAACGAAGCGAAGCGCGACCATCTGACGCTGTACATCGTCGAGGAACCCGCGCCGGGTGAACCAAACCCGGATGGAAGGCAGGTGCGCCGGCAGGAGTATGCCTGGCGAATCCGCTTCCGTTATCCGGATGGCCCGCGCGATGCCGAGTCGGTTGCCGTCGACATCGCCGGCCAAACCGTGCTGGTGCTCAGCAAACGCGACCTGCCGCCGGTGCTGTATTCGGTGCCCTTGCGACCCGACGGCGACGGCGTCGTGACGGCCGCGCGGCTGGGTCCGGTGACCAGTCTGCCGGAACCTGGCAAACGCGACATCGAGAATGCGCCCATCACCCGGAACTGGCACTGGCAGCCGACCGGTCTCGACATCCGGCCGGACGGCGCGGCCGCCGCGATCCTGACCTACCGGGCGGTGTACGTCTACGAGCGCGCCGACGGCGAAACCTGGCCGGCGGCGCTGAATGCGGAATCGACTACCGTCGTCGGCCTCGGCAACATACCGAATGCCGAGGCCGTTGCCTTCGGCGACACGGCGGCTACCGTGTTCGTCACGATCGAACACCGCCAGCCGCCTTTGATCCGTATCGACACGAGTGGTGAGTTTCCGGAATGAGCAAAGACATCAGAGTATGGATCCCCGGCGCGCTGATACTGCTCGCGCTTGCCGGCTGCCCGGGCCAGCGGCCCACCGATGCCCGCCCCGGCGAAGAGCCGGTCGCGAGCGTTTCGATCATGGCCTTCAACGTCGAGAACCTGTTCGACAATCGCGACGATCCGGACAAGGACGACAAGACCTTCCTGCCGATCGCGGCGAAACGGTCGGCGGCGCACAAAGCCGAGTGCGCGAAGATCGAGGTCGAGCGCTGGCGGAAGCAATGCCTGGACTGGGACTGGAGCGATGCGACGATCGACCGCAAGCTCTCGGCTGTGGCAGGGGCGATCCTGCAGGTCGGAGACGGACGGGGACCCGATATCGTGGCCTTGCAGGAAGTCGAAAACCTCGGCATCCTCGAGCGCCTGCGCACCGAATACCTCGCCGACGCGGCTTACGGCCCCGCGATCCTGATCGAGGGTAACGACCGGCGCGGCATCGACGTCGCATTCCTGTCCAGACTGGAGCTCGCCGAACCGGCGAGGCTGCACCATCCCGAGTTTCCGCGCGTCGAGCAGGCGCGAGTGGACGACACCCGCGGCATCCTCGAGGCGACTTTCCTGCTGCCTGACGGCAGTCTTTTGACCGGCTTCTCCGTGCATTTCCCGGCGCCGTTTCACCCGACCCCGATGCGCGAAGTGGCTTACGAGCACCTGAACGCGCTCAAAGCAGCCTTACCGCCGGGCCGGGCGACGTTCGCCGCCGGGGATTTCAACACGACATCGGTCGAAGACCGCGACAAGAACATGTTGGCCCGGTACGTTCGTCCCCACTGGATCGTTGCTCACGAAGTCGGCTGCGAAGCTTGCCGCGGGACTTCGTACTTCGCACCCCGCGACGACTGGTCGTTCCTGGACATGATTCTCTGGTCGCCGGGCGGCGCGCGTGGCGAAGACGCAACATGGCGGCTGGACGAAAAATCCGTGCGCATCCCGAATCGGGCGCCGGGCCAGACGCGAACCGATGGCACGCCCTGGCGCTTCGAGATGCCGGGTGGCGCCGGGGTTTCGGATCACTGGCCTCTGACGATCTCAATCGAATCATCGAAAAACAAGAGCTTGTGACACTATCGTAATATGGGCTCTCGATAACGTGCAGCTCGACGTCGGGTATTTCGAGGCTTGGCGGCCCGAGGCTGCACAAGTCTTTATTGCACAAGCAATTTTCCTGAGCTAAATTGTTTACTGTAATGTTTCGATAAGATTTCGGAAAACATTTCGGAGGCGGCGAAACGACCGTAGTCAATCCCGTGCCGACATCTTTTTGTCACATTTGGGATCTAAGCTCTGCGCTTTTACGACAACAACACCCCGACGACCCTGTTCGGCGACTCGGACAACGAAGAACGTAACCTGTTCTACGTCCCGACCGGCCCCAACGATCCGCTGGTCGACTTCTCGGGGCTGGACGCCGACGGCACGACCGAGGCCTTTTTCGATTTCCTCCAGGCGTCGGGTCTCAGCGCCTACGCCGGCTCGATTGCGCCTAAGAACGCTTTCAACGAGCCGTATATCACGGATATCGACCTGCGTATCCAGCAGGACTTCCCGTTGCCGTGGCTGGAGCACGAATTGGAGGTGTTCCTCGACATCGAGAACGTGTTGAACCTGTTCTCCGATAACGACAACATCCGCCGGTTCATCGACGACGGCGACGTGCAGGAAGGCGTGCCGTTGCTGGATGCGTCACTCAGCGCCGACGGAACCCAGTACGTCTACGACAACTTCAACCCGGGCGGCCGCAACAGCTCGAATTTCGGGTTCGACCCGATCAACAGACGCGACGTTGACGACTCCGTGTACCGGATCCAGCTCGGCGTCCGTTATCGGTTCTGACATCCACCGGCTAAACGGGGCGGCAGGTGGTCGCCCACGACTTACGACCCACGGCTCGCCGTGGGTCTTTTTTTTGGTCGGTTGCCATCCGGGCTATAGTTGGAACGGCAGGCCAGCCTCGAGGCACGAAGCAATGACGAACAACAACCAGACCGTCATCGACGCGGCGATCGAAGCGCGGGACGCCGCGTATGCCGCGTACTCCGGCTACCGGGTCGGCGCGGCTATCGTGGACGACACCGGCGGGCTACACGTCGGCTGCAACGTCGAAAACGCATCTTATCCGCTCGGCACCTGTGCCGAGACGGGCGCGATTGCCGCGATGGTCGCGGCCGGCGGACGGCGCATCCGGACGATTGCCGTCGCCGGCGGCGGCGAAACACTGAGTGACTGTGTGCCCTGTGGCGGCTGCCGCCAGCGTATTAGCGAGTTCGCCGATGGCGACACGCGCGTCCTGCTGCTGGACGGCAAGGAATGGCGCGCGTGGTCGATCGAGGCCTTGTTGCCGAAGGGGTTTACGCTGCCGTAGCGCCGCCGAAGACCGCCAGTGGCGACGTCAGCGGCGCGTGGCAGCCATCGGCATCGACCCGGCCGGCCCGGGCACGGCAATACAGTAGTAGCAATACGGTAATGATGGACCGCGGCTTGATCGGCGCCTCATCGAAACTCTGGTCAGAATGTCAACAACAGGCCCGCCAGCGCGGCGCTCATCAGGTTGGACAGCGAGCCGGCGGCAACGGCACGCAGGCCGAAACGCGCAATCAGCTCGCGTTTCTCCGGGACCAGCACGCCCAGCCCGCCGAGCAATATCGCGATCGACGACAGGTTGGCAAAGCCGCACAACATGAACGTCGAGATCGCGATCGTGCGCTCGCTCATGCCGGCCAGGTATTCGTTCAGGTGCGAAAAGGCGACGAACTCGTTCAGGATCAGCTTCTCGCCGAACAGCGAGCCCGCGGCCTGGGCCTCCGCCCAGGGGATGCCGAGCGTCCACATCAGCGGTGCGAAGAGCTTGCCGAGGATCAGTTGCAGGGTGATGCCTTCGATGCCGAACAGGCCGAACACACCGCCGACCAGGCCGTTGAACAAGGCAATCAACGCCACGAAGGCGATCAGCATCGCACCGATGTTGACCGCGAGCCTGAGACCGTCGCTGGCGCCGACGGCCGCCGCCAGTATCACGTTCTCGTGGCGGCTGCGTTCCATGACCGGTTTCTCGCGCCGGATGCCGCCTTCGGTCTTCGGGTCGGGCATGATCAGCTTGGCCATCAGCAGGCCGCCCGGTGCGGCCATGAAACTCGCGGCCAGGAGGTATTTGAGCTCGGCGCCCATCAGCATGTAGGCGGCCAGCACGGTGCCGGCCACCGAAGCCAGGCCCGAAGTCATGATTGTAAACATCTGCGGCTCGGTCAGGCGCTTCAGATAGGGCCTCACGACCAGCGGCGCCTCGGTCTGGCCCACGAAAATGTTTGCGGCTGCGTTCATCGACTCGACGGCACCGGTGCCGATGATCCGGTGCAAGGCGCCGCCGAGGAGCTTGACCACCCATTCCATGATCCGCAGGTGGTAGAGCACGGACATCAGAGCCGAGAAAAAGATGATGATCGGCAGCACATTGACGGCAAAACTGAAGCCGATGATGTCCGCGTCCGCCAGCGGACCGAACACCATGTCGATGCCGTCCCTGGAGAAATTGACCACGGCCAGCACGCCGTCGGACATCGCATCGATGACATTCCGGCCGGCCTCGAAATACAACACGAAAACGGCAACCGCGATCTGCAGGGCGAACGCGGCACCGACGACACGCAGGTTAACCGCGCGGCGATTGGCGGATAACAGAACGGCTATCGCAAGGATTACCAGGACTCCGAGGAGCCCGATCAGTCTGTCCGGCATGATTCCCCCATGAGGTGTTGTTGTTCTTTCGCGCTAGGATACCGCAAAGCCCGCGCCCGGCGTTTCGACGCGGCGGCTACGGCCGGGCGCCCAGGATGTCCGTCACGACCGGCCGCGCACCGGGTGCCTGTTCCGAGAAACCGCAGGCCGAACGCAGCAGCCCGGCCGCCCGATCGGCATCTGCCTCGGACGCCGCGTGTACCAGCGCCAGCGGCGTGTCGGCGTCGAGCCGGGTGCCGACGGCCGCGATGTCGGTAAAGCCGACCGACAGGTCCAGGGTTTCGCCGACCCGGCGACGGCCCCCGCCCAGCTCGATGATCGTGTTGCCGACGACCCGCGTGTCCATCGCCGTGAGGTACCCCTCGGCGTGGACCGGGCGAACGACGGACGCGGCCGGCAGGTGGCTACGATAGTCGTCCACGAAGTCGCCCGGACCGCCTAGCGCTGCGACCATCCGGGCGAACACCTCCGCCGCGCGACCGCTGGTCACGGCCCGATCGCAAGCTCGTCTCGCCGTCTCACGGTCGTCCGCGAGACCGGTGACGACGAGCATTTCGGCGCAAAGAGCCAGCGTGACCTCGTCGAGGCGCCGCTCCCGCCGCTCGTTTCGAAGATAGGCGACCGACTCGGCAATCTCGACGGCGTTACCCGCGGTGCTCCCGAGCACCTCGTTCATGTCCGTGACCACCGCGTGGGTCACGAGACCGGCCCTCGCCGCCGTGCCGATGATGCTGTTCGCGAGCGCCAGTGCCCTGTCGGGCGTTTGCATGAACGCGCCGTTGCCGACCTTGACGTCCATGACCAGGGCCTCCAGGCCCGCCGCAATCTTCTTGGCCAGGATCGAGGCGGTGATCAACGGTATCGATTCGACCGTGCCGGTGACGTCGCGGATCGCATAAAAGCGGCGATCCGCGGGCGCCAGGTCCGCGGTCTGGCCGATGACGGCGCAGCCGACCGACGCGACGACCTTGCGGAAAACATCGAAGTCGGGGGCAGTATTGTATCCGGGTATGCTCTCGGCCTTGTCGGTGGTCCCGCCGGTATGACCCAGGCCGCGCCCCGAGATCATCGGCACGTAGCCGCCGCAAGCCGCGACGATCGGCGCCAGCAGAAAACTAACCTTGTCGCCGACGCCGCCGGTGGAGTGCTTGTCCACGACCGGACCGTCGAGGCCGGCGTCCGACCAATCCAGCACGGTACCCGACGACGCCATCGCCAGGGTCAGCTTGCCGGCTTCCTCCAAGCTCATCGAGTTCAGGAAGATCGCCATCGCGAGCGCCGACACTTGTTCGGCGGGCAGGCTGCCGTCCGCGAGTCCGTCGACGAGGATTGCGATCTGCTCGTCCGACAGCTCGCCCCCGTCGCGCTTGGTCCTTATGACGTCGGTGAATAGCACGGCTCTCAGTCCACGAAGCCGCGCAGCAGTATCAGTATAACGCCGCCGCGGCAGGTCTCGAGCATCTCCCGGCCCGGCCTGCCACCGGCAGGGGCGTCGAACGGCGACAGGCGGTCCGTTGCGGCAGGTTCACGACTCATGGACTCAACTCTACGTTGCATGGCCGACGAACGGCAATAGTCGATCTCGAGCCGGTGTTAGACTACGGCGCCATGATCACTCCGAGAACCCCCTCTCGCGCCGGCTTGCTGCCGGCGCTGGTACTTCTGGGCCTGACTGCCTGCGACGGCGAGCGTCCGCCGGCGGAGACCGCGGCAATCGAAGACGACGGCACGATCGACTGGATCGT
The DNA here is from genome assembly GCA_028279985.1 of Woeseiaceae bacterium. GTDB lineage: Bacteria > Pseudomonadota > Gammaproteobacteria > Steroidobacterales > Woeseiaceae > UBA1847. The sequence goes on along the minus strand of JANQMR010000015.1, from coordinate 13,626 downwards.
CTACGGCGACACGGTCGTAACGATGGATGCGTCGGGCCGGATCATCGGCGGCGGCGCGGTGGCGATCGACGACGGCCTCATTCTGGCCGTCGGCACGGCGGCCGCCATCGACGCCGAATACCGGGCGAGCCGGACGCTGCACGGCGAGCGGCGCGTCCTGATGCCGGGCCTGATCAACGGCCATTCGCACGCGGCGATGACCCTGTTGCGCGGCGTCGCCGACGATCTCGCGCTGATGGACTGGCTGAACAACTACATCTTCCCGGCCGAGGTCGAGTTCGTGGACCCGGAGTTCGTGCGGATCGGCACCGAACTCGCCTGCTGGGAAATGATCCGCGGCGGCACGACGACCTTCGTCGACATGTACTATTTCCCGGACACGATCGCCGAGGTGGTCGAACGCTGCGGCCTGCGCGCGCTGATCTCGACAACGGTCATCGACCAGCGCAGCCCCGACGCGGAGAGCGCCGCCGACTCCCTGGACAAGGGTGAAGGGTATATCGAGCGCTGGAAAAACCGGCATCCGCGCATCACCCCGATCTACGGTCCGCACGCCAATTACACCCTCGATGCCGCGCAGCTTGCGGCCACGCGGCGCGCGGCGCTCGAACACGGCGTGCCGATCAGCATCCATCTCTCGGAGTCGCCGTTCGAGGTACAGTATTCGAAAGACACCTACGGCAAGACCAGCATCGAGATGCTGGACGAGATCGGCTTTTTCGAAGGGCCGACGATTGCCGCGCACGTCGTCTGGCCGACCGACGCCGAGATCCCGATACTGGTCGAGCGCCGCATCGGCGTGATCCACAACCCGACCTCGAACATGAAAATCGCCTCCGGCATCTCGCCGGTGGCAAAAATGCTCGAGGCCGGCGTACTCATCGGCATCGGCACCGACGGCGCGGCGAGCAACAACGATCTCGATCTGTGGGAAGAGATGCGTCTTGCCGCCTTCCTGCAAAAAGTCGACAGCATGGACCCCGAGCAACTGCCGGCGATGACCGTCCTTACGATGGCCACCCGCGGCGGTGCGGAAGCCATCGGTCTCGGCGACGGCATCGGCGCGCTCGAACCCGGAAAACGCGCAGACCTCATTCAGGTTGCCTTCGACGACGTCCATCACGTCCCCACTTACGACGTCGTGTCACATCTCGTTTATGTCACCGACGAGCAGGACGTCGTCAACGTGATCGTGGACGGGCAGTTGCTGATGCACGATCGCAAGATCCTGACAATAGACACCGAACGCGTGCGCCGCGAAGCCGAAGCGCTGGCCGCCGAGATAAAGCGGTCGCTGGCGTCGAGAAACCGGGGTCGGTGAATGAAAGCGATACAGGACAGCATCCCGGACAATCATTGTTACGGCTGCGGGCCCGAGAATCCGGCCGGCATGCGGATCAAGAGCTACTGGGACGGCGCGGTCTCCACCTGCCGTTACCAGCCGCGCCCGGAACAATGCGCCGGTCCCGAGCAGTTCGTCTACGGCGGCACGATCGCAAGCCTGATCGACTGCCACTGCGTCAGCACGGCCATCGCGGCGCATTACCGGCGCGAAGGCCGGGAGATCGGCGAGGGTGAGCCGATCTGGTGCGTCACCGGCAGCCTGACGGTGAGCTACGTCAAACCCACGCCGATCGACCGGCCGGTCGAGCTTCGCGCTACGGTGATCGACAGTACCGAGAGAAAAACCGTGCTCGAGTGTACGGTCTCGTCCGACGGCAAGATGACGGCCAAAGGCGAGGTGGTCGCGGTGCGCGTGCCGCCTAGCTGGCGCGCATGAACGGACGTTTCGTCGCGGCTGCCGCTTGCCTGCTCGCCGCGAGTCTCGGCGGTTGCGCGGCCTCGATCGACGGCGTTTACCGGCCGGATTGCCCCGCCTTCGAGGGTGACGTCATCACGCTCGACGGTGGGGAATTCGTCTGGGACCGGTTCACCGATGCGGTGGAAATCGACTCTCGCGGCAATCGGATCGATCCGTTTCCGGATTATCCGATTTACGGCCGTTATTCCCGGGACGGCAAACGGCTCGAGCTCGCGGCGAACGACGGTCGTACACTGGAACCGCTGTACGTGCATCGGGAAAGCGGCTCCGCCGCCTACCTGCTCACCACCGGCGAGCACCGGCGCATGATCGAGAGCGGCCGGCGCGACCCCTGCGCGCTGGCCCGGCAAAACCGCCCGAACTGAGAACTGCGACACACTTCTCGCGCATTTGTCGCCAGGAGCCGACAGAGATTGCCTTGCCGCGGCGGTATCCGTTTGCTTAGCTATGAATAGCGGCGGAAAGCCCGTCCGCGGAGGGCGTTATGACGGTCTTCAGAAGCAGTCTTGCCGGCATGCTGCTGGCGCTTGCGGTGCCCGGTTTTTCGAACGCGGCCGACGGTATCTCCCTGACGCATTACGAACCGCTCGAGGCTTTGACGATCTCCGAGGCTGCGGCTCTTTCGTCGACCGAATCCGGCGGTCACCAGAAAACGCGATCGGCCGCGAGCGCCGGGGCCGCGACGATGCGTTTCGATGCACTGGGACGGCGCTTCGAGCTCGAGCTCGCGCCGAATTCCCGGCTGCTCTCCGATACGGCTCGCGAGGACTTGCCGGCGGGTATCGCGGCTTACCGCGGCAACATTGCCGGCGTTGCCGGCTCCTGGACACGCATCGTACTCACCGACGGCCGGCCCGCCGGTTTGGTCTGGGACGGCGCGGAGCTTTATGCCATCGAGTCTCCGGGCGACAGCATCGTCGCAAGCGGCGCTCCGGTGATCTACCGGCTGTCGGACGTCGTCATAGCGCCCGGTACGATGAGCTGCGGCGCCGGCAGCTTGCACGGCAGCGGCGACAAAGCGTACGCCGCGCTGATCGACGAGCTGTCGGTACGGGTGGCCCGCGCCGAGGGCGCCGTATCGCAGATCGATATGGGCGCCGTCGCCGACTTCGAGTTCACGAGCAGCAAGGGCAGTAATGCCGAGAGCGCGATCGTCAACCGGCTGAACAACGTGGACGGCATCTTCAGCGAGCAACTCGGCATACAGATCAACGTTCCGCTGATCGAGACCTTCGGCGATACCGACGATCCGTTCTCCGACACCGGCGACGCCGGCGCGCTGCTCGACGAGCTCGCCGGCTATCGGCAAAACACTGCCGGGCAGAGGAGCCTGGGACTGACGCATCTCTACACGGGCCGCGATCTCGACGGAAACACGGTCGGTATTGCCTTCGTCGGCACGCTGTGCCACAGCTTTTTCGGTGCGGGCTTGAGCGAAGGGAATCGCAGCACGACCTTCGATAGCCTGATTGCCGCGCACGAGATCGGCCACAACTTCGGCGCGCCGCACGACGGCGTTTCGGGGCCCTGCGAGTCCACGCCGTCGACCTTCATCATGGCGACGTCGCTCAGTCCGTCGAACACGACCTTCTCCCAATGCAGCATCGACCAGATGTCGGACGACATCGCCCGCGCCGGCGCCTGTATCACGCCGCTGCCGGCGGTGGACATGAGTATCACGACGCCGGACCCGGCGCCGAGCGTTTTGCTCGGCAACTCGGCGACGATCGGCTTCGACGTGGAGAACAGCGGCACGCTGGCCGCATCCGACGTCGCCGTCGAGGTCTCGATTCCGAACGGTGTGTCATTGACGTCTGCCGCAAGCTCGGTCGGGACCTGCACCGACGGCGCCGGTCTCGTCGATTGTTCGCTGGGCAACGTCGAAGGCGGCGCGACGAATACGGTAACCGTGACGGTCATGACGGTGGACGTCGGCACCGCGTCCTTCAATGCCACGGTCAGCGCAAGCGACGACGGCAACGCCGGGAACGATCGGCAGTCCGTTCAGCTCGACGTCGAGCCGGCGGTCGAATTGACGCTCGCGGGGCCTGCTACTTCCGAAGTAACGGTGGACCGGACCGTGACGATCAACGTGTCGCTCGGCAACGAATCGACGCTGGACGCGACCGGCGTGTCGATCGACGTTACGCTGGATGCCGGACTGCGCGCGAACGGCGCGAGCTGGTCGGCGGGTAGCTGTAACGTCTCCGCGACGGCCGTCGACTGCGAGGCGACGCGGCTCGCGGCGCAGTCGTCGTCGGCGCTGGAGCTTCGCCTGACAGGCACGACGGTGGGCCTGCAAGCGCTCTCGCTGTCGACTGCCGCCGCGCAGACGGACCTGGACCCGTCCAACAATTCGCTGGACCTCAGCGTGAGCGTCAATGCGGCGAGCACCGGCGACGACAGCGGTGGCGGTGCAGCCGGTCCCTGGGTGCTGGGTTTGCTCGCCCTGATAGGGCTGGCGCGGCGAAGGCGGCACCGTGCCTCCTTTGCCTGATTGACTTTGAGTTTTTCGGGGCAGCCCCCGCGGCTTCCTACGGGTCGGGCCGCTCCGCTACCCGTGCCTTGCTCTACCGGACCGTGGGAACCTTTGCGGTCGGATCCTCACTGCAATCGGGTTCATAGGAAGCTCCTGCCGTAGTCCATCGGCGTGAGCTCGAAGAGCGTCGCGATACTCTGGCCGATGTCGGCAAAGGTTTTACGCTTACCCAGCGAACCGGGACTCACGCGGCGTCCATAGGCCAGCACCGGAACATGTTCGCGGGTGTGATCGGTGCCCGGCCAGGTGGGATCGCAACCGTGATCGGCCGTGAGGAACAGCACGTCCTCGTCCCGCATTCGCCTGAGCAACTCGGGCAACCGTTCGTCGAAATACTCGAGCGCCGCGGCATAACCCTCGACGTCGCGGCGGTGACCGTAGAGCATGTCGAAATCGACGAAGTTCGTGAAGACGATCGACCGCTCGGGGGCTTCGGCCAGCGCATCCAGGGTGGCGTCGAACAACGCGGCGTTGCCGGTTGCCTTGATCTTTTGCGTGATGCCGCGATGGGCGTAGATGTCGGCGATCTTGCCGATGCTGATGACCTCGCCGCCGGCCTCGACGAGCTTGTCGAGCACCGTCGGCGCCGGTGGCGGCGTCGTCAGATCGCGGCGGTTGCCGGTCCGGACGTAAGTATCGGCGGAATCGCCGACGAAAGGCCGCGCGATGACGCGACCGATCCGGTACTCATCGACCAGCTCGCGTGCGATGTCGCACAAGGCGTACAGGCGCTCCAGGCCGAACGCCTCCTCGTGACAGGCAATCTGCAACACGCTGTCGGCGGAGGTGTAGACGATCGGCTTGCCGGTGCGGACGTGTTCGTCGCCGAGCTCGTGGATGATGGCGGTGCCGGATGCGTGGCAGTTGCCCAGGATGCCGGGTAATGCGGCTTTTTGGGTGAGTTTGTTCAGCAACGCGGGAGGGAACGAGTCGGTCGCGTTCTTGAAGTAGCCCCACTCGAACAATACCGGCACGCCGGCGAGCTCCCAGTGACCGCTGGGCGTATCCTTGCCGCTGGAAAGCTCCTCGGCATATCCATAGGCACCGCGGATCTCGACCTCGGTTTCGACACCCTCGGCGTAGCGGCCCGTGCTTTCCCTGCCCGCCTCGTATAGGCCTAAGCTTGCGAGATTCGGCAGCCTTAGCGCCCCGTTTTCGCCCGCGGCACGTACGCGCGCGATGCTGCCCAGCGTATCGGCGCCGGCGTCGCCGAAGCGGTCGGCGTCCCTGGCGGCACCGATGCCGAAAGAATCGAGCACGAGGACAATTACCCTGGTCACGTGGTCTCCTAACGCCGGACTTCGTCGGTGTCCTTGGCGATACGGCCGGCGATCACGCCCGCAATCAGCAGGAAAACGGCAATGCCGAACAGGTACTCGGGCCAGGATCGCGTGATGGCACAGTAGAAGATCAGCGCGATGTTAACCGCTTGAAAGCCGTTGATGAAACGGCTTTTGCGGATGGTCGCTTTCGGGAAACGCAGCCGTGAGATCATCAGCAAGGCCAGCACGAACATCAGTATCGGCAGGTACAGATTGAGCGGCAGCGACGCGGCGACCTCCGGATGATACGACATGACCAGGACCGTGGACGACAACATGCCGCCACCTGCCGCCGTGATGGGCACGCCGATGAACCAGCCGGCCCTGGGCCTGGACGTTGCGATGTTGAAGCGCGCAAGCCGCATGGCGCCGGCCAGCACGAATACGCCGCAGGCCGCGGCGAGCACGTAGAACTGACCCGTGTCGTATTCGACGCCGGCCAGGTCGAGGCCGGCGTTGAGCACCAGCACGGCCGGGGCGACCCCGAAAGCGACCAGATCGGCCATCGAATCGAATTCGGCGCCGAACTCCGAGGTTGCCTTGAGCAGCCGGGCCGCGACCCCGTCCATCGTATCGAGCAGGCCGCACCAAACGATGATCCACGCCGCGAGCTCCAGGCTGCCGAATTGCGCGGTCGCAATCGAGGCGACGCCGAGCAAGAGGCTCAATGCGGTGAAGCCGTTCGGGATCGTGTAGCGAAGAATCGACAATGGCGGCGTTACGAACCGGTGACGGCGGTCATTCTGCAACGGGGAGAGCGCTTTATCCAGCAACCCGGCCGGGGCTGCGGACCGTTCAGCGGCCCCGGCCCGCCATGATGCCGAGCGGGCCGCGCGGCAATACGACCTGCAATGGCGACGGCCAGCCTTAGACGCATTCGGGTCATCCTCCGACGTCAACGAAAAAGGCCCCGCCGTTACCGGCAGGGCCTTCGATGATACGCCGGCTTGGCCGGCCCGGTCACCAGGTCGATTCCGGTTACCGGGGCGCGACCGATTACCGGGGGGTTAGAACCCCCACTGCAGCGCGAGCGAGTACGTGGTTCCCGGGTCTTCCTCGAAGACGACAACGCCTTCGCGTTCGATCGAGACGGTCTCGTTCAGGACGTTCTGCGCCTTGGCCTTGAGCGTCAGCCGGTCGGTGGGATACCAGAAATACGTGAAATCCAGCGACGTGAACGGCTGCTCGATCGCGTCGGGCCCGAAACGGCCGAAGGAAAACAGGCGCTCGTCGAAGTAATTCAGGATCAGCGAGGCCGTGTGCCTGGAGTCGCGCGAGTCGTAGCCGAACATGAAATTGGCAACCAGCTCCGAGGCGCCCGAGAGCTCACAGGAAGGCGGCGCCGGATCGGCGTCGGTCTGCGCGCAAAACAGGTCGCTACCGTTCGGTCCGGCCTCGAGGTCTTTATCCCACTGATAGGTGAAGTTACCCTGGACGAAGAGTGTGTCCCAATAGCCGCCGAGGAAGGCCAGCTCTTTCAGGAACTCGAACTCCATGCCCTGGATGCTGGCCGACTCCAGGTTCTGGATACGGCGCGCGATGGTCGTATCCGAAGCCGGGATCTCGACGAATTCGATCGGGTCGGTGATGTCCTTCTGGAACACCGTGATCGACAGCGTGTCGCTGTTCGCGAAGTACCATTCGGCGCGCAGATCGATGTTCTCGACTTCCGACGGCCTGAGGCCCGGTTGACCCTGGGTCAGCGTGTCGGTAATCGGATCGATGTAACTCGAGAACGTGATTTCGCGAAGATCCGGACGCACGGCCGTCTCGCTGTAGCCGAGCCGGAGCTGGAAGGTGTCCGCCCAGAAACTTCCCATGTAGGTCAAGGCGGCCGCCGGGTAAATCTCGTCCTCGTTGAACGCGAACTCGCTCGGATCGAAGTCCTCGTCTTCGGCGTCGATACGCACCTGCGGATCGTCCTCCGAGAAACCCCACGGGTTCCACGGCACGGACGCCTGCCGGTAGTCCTCCCAGCGGGCACCCGCGGCAATCCGCCAGGTGTCGGCAATCGTCCAATCGAACTTGCCCCAGATCGAGTCGGTCATCGTCGCGGCGATATAGCTGTTGGTATTCGCGCCCTGGCGGTCGAAGACGATGTTGTTCACATAGTTGCGCGACTCGTCGATGGCCGTCAGCGGATTGTCCGGCAGCCTGGCCGTGATATTCCCGTCCGAAAACACGCCGCTCAGCGAGCCTTCCAGCACCGAAAGGTCGGATACGTCCAGATAACCGAGGCTGATTTCGGTCTGCGCGTACGTGCGCGCCTTTTGCGCATGATCGTAGCCGCCGCTCAGCTCGAGAATGTTGTTGCCGAACTCCAACGGCAGCATTGCGCTCCAGCCATAGTTCTCGACCTGGTCTTCGAGCTCGGTGAAACGATAGTCGGCGGCGGACGAGCCGAGACGCACGGACTCGTCCTGGACGACGCCGTTCTCGGTCTCGGTGTCGGAGCGAACGATGACGCGATTGGGGATGTCGGTTTCCGCGGTGGAGTCGGAATAGAACCACTCGACCATCGTCTCGGTCGGCAGCCAGCCGAACAGCGTGCCTACGAAAGGCAACCGCTCGCGGGTATCCGTGCCGAGATAGTGCGTGCCGCGAATCTGGTTGGTGGTCATGTTGCGCTCTTCGAACTCCAGCCGGTAGTCGCGAAAGCCGCGGTTACCCGAGCGCTGCCGGTTCTCGTTGAAGAAATCGAAGATCTCGGTCTCATCGTCCGTGTTCCGAAGGAACAGCGTCGTGGTCTCGATCTCGTGATCCGCCAGGAACTTGAGCCCGAAGTTCGCCGTGCCCGAGATGTTGACGCTGCGCGTCGTTTCCTCGCGGATGCCGTTTTGTTCCTCCGGCAGCGCGAAGGTCGCGGTCCGGGTGCGGCGGAAACGCCAGTCGGTCTCGTACGAGGCGCCGAGCGCAAACCCGGCTTCCCAGTCGCTGCCGAACTGAAAAGCGTTACCGATGCTGCCGCGCAGCTTGTAATCGGGATCGGCGCTGGTTTCGCGTACGCTCACGTCCCGGTTCAGCGCCAGGGCAAACTGCCGGTTGACGGTCTGGGCGTCGAATAGACCAGCGGACGGGTCCTGGCGCTGCAGGAAAGTCAGGATCTGGTTGACGCTGGGATTACCCTGGAACTCGGCAATGCCGTCGCGAATGGACTGCGGCAAGGCCCGGAAGCCGTCGTCGGTGCCAAAATCGTCGTCGCCGCCGCCGTTGTAGGTCAGGACGCTGCCCGGGTTTTCACTGTTGTCGCCAATGCCGGCCTCGAAGCGCAGTGTGAAGGCATCGGGAATCCCCTTGGTGCGGATGTCCACCGCGCCGCCGCCGAAGTTGGCGGACAGCCCGGGCGAATAGGATTTCTGCACCCTGAGCGACTCGACCACCGAAGTCGGAAAGACGTTCAGCGGAATCACGTTACGCGTCAGGTCGGGTGACGGAATGAAAGCGCCGTTCAAGGTCGTCTGCGAATAGCGCTCGCCCAATCCGCGGATATAGACGAACTTGTCTTGAACCAGGGTCAAACCCGGTACGCGCCGCAGCGCGGCGGCGACCGTGGAATCGCCGAGGCGACTGATCGTATCGGCGCCCAGGAGGTCGGTGGCGAACGCATCGCTCATACGTTCGTTGACGAGCTGCTGGCTGGAGCTGATGAACCGGCCGAGTACGACGACTTCCTCGATCTCGGCCTCCTCGGTGGGGGTCGTCGGTGACGGAACTGCGTCTTCGTCGGCTTCCTGCCCCACTGCCGGGAGATGCCAGGCGGCCATCGCTGCCGCGATGGCGAAGGCCAGCGGCAACTTCTTGCTGTTAGCGTTTGTTTTCATGCTTGAGCCTGTCTTGTCGGAGCGGCTTTAGACGAACCCGCCGCTCTTGAATCGCAAAAGGGCACCCGCTCCGCCTGCGGGAACAGGTGCCCTGCTCATGGCTTTGCGAGCTGCCCGTTATTCCCAGGGCAACGCCTGGCCGCGGTTCGCCGGATCGATGCCGTAGGTCCAACCGGCCGTCCAGTCGTCAGCAGCGCTGACACCACCCAGGAAGTCGGGCGTCACCCCATCCACTTCGACAGCCGTCACTGTAGGCGCCGCGCCATCGACGATGACGGAGGCAAGCGGCACCGAATAGATGCCCTGCGCGCCCTCGAGCAACACCAGACTACCCGTGGTCGGGTCCAGCGCCGCACCGTTTGCCGCTGCCGCCTCGGCGGAGAACTGGGCATTGCCGGATTCGGCGAATTCCCGTTCGCCGGCAAAGGTGCCGAAAGCGTTACCCTTTTCCGGCTCCTGGCAGGCGATGATTACGCCGTTCAGCGACAGGTCGCCGGCGATGGCTGCATTCTGCGTTTCCTCGTTGTCGATCCGCAGGCAGTAGTTGTCGTCGTCGTCGTCGGTGTTGTTGGCCGCGTACGTGGATACGATTATCGAATTGTTGATCGTCGGCTCGATACCCTCGCGGAAGCGCCAGCCTGCGCCGGCGTCGTGCGTACCCGGCCGGTTGGGGGAGATGATGCAGGTCAGGCTGTTGATCGTCGGCGCGCTGTTGAGACCGCGGGCAATGATGTCCTGCCTTTTCGCCTCAGAGGCGTCGCCGTAACTGCCGATACCGTCCGATTCGATGCAGGTGTTGCCGTCCTCTGCCTGCTGCACGACCAACGCGTTGGTGATCGTGCCATTGTAGCCCTCGTCCATGTCGATCGAATCGTCACGAACGTATAGCGCAACGAAGTTCGTGAAGTTCACCGAACCGCCGAACATCTCGATGCCGTCGTCGTAGGTCGAATACACCTGCAGGTTCTCGATGACCGTGCTGCGGCCGACGCCGCCGAAGGAAATACCGTTCAGTTCGTCGCCGTTGCCCACCTCGGCGCCGGTGTGCTTGACGACGACGTAGCGCATGATGCCCGAATCGTCGTCGTCGTTGTCGCCGCCATACTGCGATTCGTCGTCGCCGGCCGAGCCCTCGGCTTCGATCGAACACTCTTCGCCGGCCCGTAACTGAAATCCAGGCTCGCCACGCACGCCGTCATAATCGCACTTGTTGCTGACACCGAAACCGTTGATGACCATGCCGCCCCATTGCTGCACGTCCTCCGGCGATACGGTGCCGTTCACGTCGGACACCGACGTGAACGTAATCGGCGCATCGGCACGGCCGTCGGCCAGGATGCGCGAGCCGCGGTTGATGATGACGAAATCCTTGTTGGTCTGGAACGCCAGCGTCGCGCCGGCCTCGATCGTCAGCGTCGGACCGTCGCCGCCTTCGAAAATACCGGCGGCGGCCAGCTCGGCCTGGGTGCGGAAGGTTTCCCCGACGAACAGGCTGGACGTGAAGATGTGCGCACCGCCGTCCGGAAGCGCCCGAATGAACAGGTCTTCCGTCAGGTTGTTCTTGGGCCCGACGAAGGCCGAACCGTAGGTGCAGTTGCCGTTGCCGTCCGACGTGCCGGAGATCTCCTGACCGGCGCGGATGTAAGAGGCACAATTGGCATTCGGATCGCCGGTGCCGCCTTCGATCGTCGTGTTGTTGCTATCCGTCACGGTGGTCGACGGCGCGATGTTGATGTCCCCGCTGTCGCAGGCGGCTACGAAACCACCGGCAACCACGACGGCGAACAGTTTGCTGCGATTCATTAATCCTCTCCAGACTTTATAACGTGTAAGCAATTTCGTGTTCGTGTAAGCGATTCGCCACACCTCGCACGAGGCGTATTGTGACGTTTCAGTGTTTCGGCCAGCTCGGCTGTCGGGTCGTCGTTGTTGTTTTCCTGGTAGATATTTCCCTGGTGACGCCCGGTATGCGCCATGCCACTCGCGCTTGCGCTCCCCCGGCGCTGGCCACCGTGCACGAAACTCTATCGGTGCTATGTGGATGGCGTGTGACAAAAATATTACGAAATCATTACGGCACGGAACGCCTCAGGATTCGAGCGAAAACCGGTAGCCGCTGCCGCGGACGGTTTGCAGGTACCGATCGTAGCCGAAAGGCTCCAGCAGGCCCCTCAGCCTGCGGATGTGCACATCCACGGTCCTGGCGCCGACCGCAACGTCGCGATCCCAGACGTGGACCAGCAATTGCTTGCGGCTGAACACCCGGTCCTGGTTGGAAAGCAGAAACAGGAGCAGGCGGTATTCGCGCGGCGCGAGGGACACGAAATTGCCGTCCACGACAACGCGATGGCCGACGTTGTCGATCATAATGCCGCCGGCACGGATCTCCCGGGCCTGGGACAGGTTGGCCGGCCGCCTGAGACAGGCGCCGACGCGGGCGCGTAATTCCAGCGTATTAATCGGTTTGCCGATGAAATCGTCGGCCCCGGACTCGAGCGCCGTGACCACGTCGTCGGAATCCGAGCGCGCCGAGGTCATCAGCACGCGCATCGACTTGAGCTCGTCGCTGCTGCGCACGTCGCTCAGCAACTCGACCCCGGCGAGGTCCGGCAAGGTGAAATCGCAGACGAGCAGATCCGGCTTCTTGCGGCGGACGAGCCTGAGCGCCGAGCCTGCATCCTCGCTCTCGCTCACGTCGTGACCGAGCTCACGCAGCTCCGCCGCCATCCGCGCGCGGGTCGCGGAGTCGGAGTCTACAACCAGAATCGAAGCCAAGGTCATCGTACCTGCTCGCAAGAGATTGACGGAGCAGAACACCACAGGCGCTTTACAGCCGGTTTACGCATGTATTGCGGTTTTGTTACTCGATTATTACCGACGCAGCAATCCCGAATCCAGTATGCTCACAGCCGAGCAGCAGCCCGGCACGAGGACGCCGCATGACCGCGAAAGTATCGAAAGTATCGGAGGTATTGGCCGCACTCCGCAGCGACCACCGCAACATGGCGATGCTGCTCCGGCTGATGGAACATGAGATACAGCGGGTCGAGGACGACGAGGAACCGGATTTCGAGCTCCTGCACGACATCATGCACTACATGGCGGTATACGCCGACGCAATTCACCATCCGCGGGAGGACCTGGTCTATGCCGAGATGCGGTCCCGCGGCGGCGGCTTCGCCGACGGCCTGGACGGCATAGAACCGGACCACGAGGAGATTGCGGTGCTCAGCATCAGGCTGCGTAACGACTTCGACGCCGTCATCTCGGGCACGGCCGTGCAGCGGGAACAGGTGATCGGGGATGCCGACGAATATACCCGCCGGCTGCGAGATCACATGCAATGGGAGGAAAGCGACCTGTTCAAACGTGCCGACAGGATGTGTGCCGAAGACCGCAGTGCCAGCGTGGACGTATCACATCTCTCCGCCAACGATCCGGTATTCGGCGGTGAGGCGCAATCGCCGTTTGCGAAGCTGTTCGAGCGGGTCAGATTCGAGGCTAAGGCGGCCATGGCGCGCTGACTGAACGCAGAAGTGGTATAAACGCCCGGTGACAGCCCAAGGTTCGGGTAGTTAAACCCAACCACTTGGAAGAACTGCGATTTGGGTGTTGTACCGTATAGACAACAGTTCGGTCGATGTACCCATATCGCACGTCAGAGTTGGACGACCGCAACATTTGTTACGATCAGGCTGATCGTGAACGCAATGTTACCGACGGTCGCAAATTCGCAACTCTTGTATGCGGGCTTGTTCCTGCCGTGCAAAAGGCCTTTGTTCCCAAATACTTCGACGAGAAACTGAACAGCGGAATGAAATACTTCTGATGGTCATGTTTGCGCATACTTAGACTTTCACCACTCGTTTGACTTAGTTTCCCGAAAAGGAACTTAGGGAGGCTGGGATCATGAAGCATCGACGCGTTGGTCGAGCGTCTTTCTGCCTGCACGCGCTTACGGTGTTGCTGTTGTGGTCAGCCGAAGCGGTGTTTGCGACACCGCCGCCCACACCGACGGGGCCATTTGGTCCGGACAGTGACGACGATGGCACGTTTACACTGTCCTGGGGCAGTTCGACGGGCGCAACCTACTACGAACTCCACGAAACCAACGATGACGAC
>JANQMR010000004.1 GCA_028279985.1 Woeseiaceae bacterium | reverse complement strand
CTCCACGTTGTACGCGAGCTGATTGATGTCGCCCGCCAGATCGCCCAGTTGATCGTGGCGGATGTTGGTGATGCGGTAGTCGAAGTGACCGCGGCCGATACGCGCCGTCCCGTCGCGGATCGCACGAATCGGCTTGAACAACCAACTGACCGCCGCATAACCGATCAGCAGCGAGAACAGACCGAGACCGACGATGATCAGCCGCAGGTCGAGGCCGCTTCGATCGTCTGCGATGCGCGGTGTCGATACGACGATTGCGTAGTCGCCGGCGTTCATTTTAAGGAAGGTGTGCCCGTTCAGGCTCGCGAACTCGACGCCGGAGAGCTCGTCGACCCAGGCGCCGGGCGCGTCGCTGAAAGCCGGGCTGGGCCCGAACTCGAGCGCCGGCAGGACCGGGAAGGCCGGGTCCGAAGCCCAGTCGAGGTCCGGCCCGAGTATCCGGATGTCGACCGGTACCCTTTCGGTGATCGCGATAGCGCGATCGATCCGCGGCGGCGATCCGATGTCGTCACGCACGTACTGAACGTGCAGGGACAGGTGGCCGCTGATCAAGCCGCGAATGTCGTCGCTGTTATAGACCCAGCGAATCGCCGCGAAAGTACCGTAGACGAACGAGCCGCCGAGTAACAGAAAGATGAGCAGCAGCCTGAACGACAGCGAGCGCGAGAGGCGTCTAGGGAAACTCTGCATCGGCGACTGGCACTCCGATGAAAGAGTAGCCCCGGCCCCACACGGTTTGAATGAACCTCGGCGGTTTGACCGAGTCGCCGAGTTTCTGCCGCAAACGGCTGATCATGATGTCTACCGAACGGGTCAGTATCGCGGCGTCGATACCGCGCAGCTCACCGAGGATGTCGTCGCGCGACAGTTTCTTGCCGTGGCGGCGCGCGAGAATCAGCAGCAGCTCGTATTCCATCGAGGTCAGCTCCGCGGGTCTGGCGTCCACGGTGACGGACCTCGACCCGGTGTCGATCACCAGACCTTCGAAACGCAGCTTGCCCTGGGCGGGCCCGGCAGGGTCCGTCCGTCTGAGGATGGCCTGCACTCGCGCCACCAGCTCTCGCGGCTCGAAAGGCTTGCCGATGTAATCGTCTGCGCCGAGCTCGAGACCCGATACCCGATCGATCACGTCACCCCGCGCCGTCAGCATGACGATCGGGAGATTGCTGGTCTTGCGCAGCTCGCGACAGACCTCGAATCCGTCCCGGCCCGGCAGCATGACGTCGAGCAACAGTAGATCCGGGTCTTCCACGCTGAGTTTGCGAAACCCCTCGTCCGCATCGTAGGCGCAGACCAGGCTGATACCGAAGCGCCTGAAATAGGCCTGTAGCAGCTCCGAGTGCTTGCGGTCGTCGTCGATGATGAGGATTTTGGTCATGTTTATGTCGCGTTATCGCGGTTTCCCGGGCCGCTACTGGGCGATCAAAGGGCGGTCACGAGGCGGTTAGCCAGTCTCCCGCGCGAGCCGCCGCTCGATATCGGCGCGAACGCGTTCGGCCAGCGGCGCCTCGAGATAACGCCGCAACCGGTCGGGCTCGGGGTTCAGGTCGTAAGCGAGACGGAACAGGTCGACTATCGAGGCCGCAGGCGCCGGGTTTACGACATAGGTGACGGAATCGCCCGGAGCGACCGTGCCGGCATTCAGTACGCGAAGATAGATGCCCGGCCGTTCCGCTTTTCGAAAACGCATGCCGAAGCCTTTGTCCTGCATCTGCACCGCCAGCGTGTTGCAGGGAATTCGCGGCGCCGTCGCCTCCAGCAGCACCTCGCCGATCAGCAGGCGGTCGCCGACGTTCATGTCGCTAGGCAGCCCGCGTATCGTCAGGTTTTCGCCGAAGGTACCGGGCTCGACGGACCGGCCGAGTTGATCGCTCCACCAATCGTAGTCGTCGCTGCTGTAGGCATAAACCGCCTGATCCGCACCGCCGTGGTATTGAGTGTCCACGACCACGTCTTCGGCAACGGCCGTCGGGCCGATGACGACCGGCCCGCTGCTCGGGCGCTTGCGAATCCCCGTCGTGATCTCGCGGCGTTCGTGGGCAATGGTTTCGGCACGGCCGACGTTGACACTTTCGATGCGCATGGGTTCCACGGGCGTCACTCCCTGGCGGACTGCGTGTGGAGACAGCGGCAAGGAGCAAAACGAAACCGGGCCGCCCGCCCCGGCTCAAACCGGGGCTGTCCCCGAAGCCTACTCCTTGGTCGGACCGGAAGGCCAGTCCTGGCCGAACGGAAACGGCCTGTCGTCGGTGTTGAAGCTCAGGTAACGGATGATCTCGTACACGTACGCCGCGACGCCCTGCCCGGCCTGTCGAAGCTGCCGGTTGACCTCGCCGGTAAACAGCACCCAGAGGAAACCGAGCACGACGACCACCGTACCCACCATGCCCGCGATGCTGATCAGCACGTAGTAGATCAGCATGAACATCAACCTCAACCAGGTCGAACGCGATTTGACGTGCTTCTCGAACTCGCTCCCGGACCCGCTGTCTTCAATGGCCACGTCGTCGGCCGGCGGATTCTCGTTACTCATGTCTGTTGCTCCTGAAACCCAGTCCCGCGAATCCCGCGTCCGCTTTGCGACGCCGGATCGCCGTGGAGACAATATGGTTACATTCGGACCGGTTTTCAACACCGGCCTCGACAGCGTCAGGCGGCAGTGACGAGATCGAGCAGGACGTAGCGCAGCAACACTTCGTAACTGCTGCGCTCGAGTTTCATTCCCTCGGGCAACTCCAGTGTATGGATCGGCGAATCGTCGGGGTTCCGCATCTCGAGAAACAGCCCTTGATCGTCACGATACACACGATATCTGACATCGCGTTGACGTCCCGGCTTCAACGACACGGTGCTGTCGGCCCACTCCTGGACATTGGTCTCGGTCATGCCTCTCTCCTGATTGCCGGCGGCCGTCGAGATCGAGACCGCCCAAGCGTCAAGCGAAGTTTTGCAAGCGGCGTGCCAAATAGAATGGAATGTGATATCTGTGTATTTTATATTTTAAAAACAAATGATTATAAGTTTTTATTGAAGTTAACTATCAAAAACTTTCTGATGCCCCGCAGTGTCACTTTCGGACCCATCCATCATGCGATTGGCGACACCCGGTTG
This sequence comes from Woeseiaceae bacterium, assembly GCA_028279985.1. Taxonomy (GTDB): domain Bacteria; phylum Pseudomonadota; class Gammaproteobacteria; order Steroidobacterales; family Woeseiaceae; genus UBA1847. The sequence continues at coordinate 16,182 of JANQMR010000004.1, read as the reverse complement.
ACATAAACCGAACCTTCACAGCGGCCAAACGAGCAGAATCATCGGCACCGAAACCAGGATGACCAGCACTTCCAGCGGCAACCCCATACGCCAATAGTCGGCGAACCGATAGCCCCCCGGGCCCATGATCAGCGTGTTGTTCTTGTGTCCGATCGGCGTGAGAAAAGCGGAGGAAGCGGCGACCGCGACCCCCATCAGGAACGCATCCGGATTGACGTTGAGGCGGTCGGCAATCTCGACGGCGATCGGCGCCGCAATCACCGCAGTTGCCGTGTTGTTCATCACATCGGACAAGGTCATCGTAATCACGATCAAAACCGTCAATACCGCCACCGCCGACATCCCCGCCGACAGACCCACGACCCCGTCCGCAATCAATGTCGTAGCGCCGGTGGATTGCAGCGCCCCGCCGATCGGAATCATCGACCCCAGCAACACGATCACCGGCCATTCGATCGAATCGTAGACCTCCCGGATCGGGACGATATTGCACAGCAGATAGGCGGCGGCGGCAAAACCCAGGGCAATGGGCAGGTAGACGAGCCCGATGCTCGCAACGACAATCGCCGCGGCGAACACCGATACCGCGATCCAGGCCTTATTGCGCTGAACGACGCGTTGTCCCCGGTCCGCAAGCGGCAGCAGACGCAGCCTGCCGGTGACGTCGGCGAGCCGGTCCTCGCCGCCGAGCAACAACAGCACGTCGCCGGGCTTGAGCACCAGTTTGCGCAGCTTGTCGCGAAAGCGCATGCCCTGCCTGGATACGCCGATGAGCGCCACGCGATACCGATACAGCAGGCGCTGCTGCACCACCGAGCGGCCGGCCAGCCGCGAGGATTCCTGTACGACGGCCTCGCTCAGGACGAGATCCTCCGCCTTGAGCGCCTCGGTGCCCGTCGCAACGTATTCGAGGCCAAGCGCACCCTGCGATTCCTCGATGCTCTCGGGACTTGCTTCGACGACCAGGATGTCGCCTTTCTGTATCTCGGCAACACGGGCAAGGCCCGGCAGACGCCTGCCCTTCCGGATCAGCCCGATGATCTCGATGTCGCTTTTGGCCGCTTCGTCGTCGAGTTCCCGAACGCGTTTGCCGATGACGCTCGAGTCCTCCCGAACCCGCAGCTCGGCCACGTAGTCGGCCAGCTCGAACAGCTCCTTTCCTGCGTCGGCGGTCTTCCGTCCGGCCGGCAACAGACGCCAGCCGAGCAACGCGACATAGGCGACGCCGACGGCGGCGCAGGCGATCCCGACCGGGGCGAAATCGAACATCGCGAACGGCGCGCCAAGCGCATCGTTGCGGTACTCGGCAATCACGATGTTCGGCGGCGTCCCGATCAGCGTGATCATGCCGCCCAGTATCGACGCGAAGGACAGGGCCATCAGCGACAGGGACGGGCTGCGGCCGCTCTTCTTCGCTGCCTGCAGGTCCACCGGCATCAACAGCGCCAGGGCGGCGACGTTGTTCATGACGGCGGAAAGCGCCGCCGCCAGCGAGGACATGATCCCGACGTGCGCCGCCAGGCTGCGGCCGGCGTCGACCACGTAACGCGCGATCAACTCGATGACGCCGGAATTCGACAATCCGCGACTGACGACCAGGACGAGCGCAATGATGATCGTCGCCGGGTGACCGAAGCCGGAAAAGGCCTGGTCGACCGGCACCAACCCGGCCACGACCGCCACCAGCAGCGCGACGAAGGCCACCAGGTCGTATCGCCAGCGGCCCCAGATCAGCAGCACGAAGACCGAAAACAGCAAAACGAACAACATCGCCTGATCGGTGGTCATAAGGCCTGCCATGCAGAGTTGCGGCCGAAGCCCCTGATCGCGACCATACGCGAAACGCCGGGCACCGACTAACGTCGATGTCCGGTGCCGTCTCGATCTGCCCGACGACTGATCTATTGAAGATCGTGAGTGAGCCGGAGGCTCTAAGACCGGGAACCGAAGGCTCACCGACCGAGGCTTTACCCGGCTGAGGCTTGTGACATGGGATATCTGCTGATCGGATTGTTGTTCTTGATCTTGCTGTTCGGACCCGGAATCTGGGTGCGCCGCGTGCTGGCGCGTTACAGCAAGCCCGCGGACCGATACTCCGGCACCGGCGCCGAGCTTGCACGGCACCTGCTGGACAGGCACGGAATCTCCGGCGTTTCGGTCGAGGAAACCGATCAGGGCGACCACTACGACCCGACCGCGAAATCGGTCCGTCTGACCCCGGACAAGTACGGCGGCCGCTCGTTGACGGCGATCACGGTGGCCGCGCACGAGGTCGGCCACGCCGTCCAGGACCATACCGGCTACGGCCCGCTCAAGCTCCGGACCCGGCTCGTGCGGATCGCGGGCCCGATCCAGCGCCTGGGTGCCGGCGCGCTGATGGCGGCACCGTTCATCGGCATCACGGCCAAGGTGCCCAGCCTCGGCATCCTTACTTTCGTCGCCGGGTTCCTGACCCTGGCCACTTCGACCCTCGTGCACCTGGTTACCTTGCCGACCGAGTTCGACGCCAGCTTCGGGCGCGCGCTACCGATGCTGGATCGGCATTCGATCTTGAAAACGGTCGATCGGCCTCACGCGCGGCGGCTGCTGGCCGCCGCGGCCCTGACCTACGTCGCGGCCTCGCTGATGAGTCTCCTGAACATCGCCCGCTGGTGGGCAATCCTGAGACGCTGAGCGGGTGCCCGGGGAAGACGCAAGAACACCGATAAGCCATTGATTTCGGGGCATCGGGCACCATATTGCCGAGACAGGCGCCGCAGCGGGAGATTTCTCTGGTTCGGGCGCTCCGGCACTGCTATCATCCGCGCCCGAAAGCCGGTCGGGGCCGGGTGTTTAGTGTCTCGTGCACCCGCGATGAAGCCTGCTGCGACCGGCACAGAACGCAGGCACCCTATCCGCTCGCACCACCCGGGTGTCGCTCTCTGGACGAGAGACGACACCTGAGGCCAATGAAGGCGGACAGGCGGCCTCGGTTGAAGACGACATAGCTGAAGAATCGACATGAAAGACCTTAGCACCTATCGCAACATCGGTATTTTTGCGCACGTGGACGCAGGCAAGACCACGACGACCGAGCGTATCCTGAAGCTCACGGGCAAAATCCACCGTACCGGTGAAGTCCATGACGGCGAGGCAACCACCGACTTCATGGAGCAGGAGCAGGAACGCGGCATCACGATCCAGTCGGCCGCTACGAGCTGCGAGTGGAACGCGCACCGCCTGAACATCATCGACACCCCGGGGCACGTGGACTTCACGATCGAGGTCTATCGCTCGCTGAAGGTCCTCGACGGCGGCGTCGGCGTGTTCTGCGGTTCCGGCGGCGTCGAGCCGCAGTCGGAAACGAACTGGCGTTACGCCAACGATTCCGAGGTCGCGCGCATCATTTTCGTCAACAAGCTCGATCGCGTCGGCGCCGATTTCTATCGGGTCGTCGATCAGATCGAGTCGGTGCTCGCAGCCAATCCGCTGGTCATGGTGCTACCGATCGGCATCGAAGACAATTTCACCGGCATCGTCGATCTCCTCACCCGCAAAGCGTGGGTTTGGAATGATTCGGGCGATCCCGAAGCCTACGAGATCCAGGAGCCGCCCGCCGACATGGCCGACAAGATCGAGGAGTGGCGTGAAAAACTGATCGAAACGGCCGTGGAGCAGGACGACGCGTTGCTGGAGCAGTATCTCGAAGGTACGGAGCCGTCGATCGAGGATCTCAAGCGTTGTATCCGCCAGGGTACGATCAGCCTCGACTTCTTCCCGACCTATTGCGGATCTGCATTCAAAAACAAAGGCATACAGCTCGTTCTTAATGCCGTCGTCGACTACTTGCCCGATCCGACCGAAGTCAAGCCGCAACCCGAGATCGATCTCGAGGGCAACGAAACCGGCGGTGTCGCAACCGTCGATCCGGCCAAGCCGCTGCGCGCGCTTGCCTTCAAGATCATGGACGACCGTTACGGCGCTTTGACGTTTACGCGGATTTACTCCGGTCAGCTCAAAAAGGGCGACAACGTGCTGAACACCTTCACCGGCAAGACCGAGCGCATCGGCCGCATCGTCGAGATGCATGCCGACTCCCGCGCGGAACTGGATTCGGCGCAGGCCGGCGACATCGTGGCACTGCTCGGCATGAAGAACACGCGCACCGGTCACACGCTGGCGGACGTCGACAATCCGGCAACCCTGGAACCGATGGTGTTCCCGGACCCGGTGATCTCCGTTGCGATCGCACCGAAAGACAAGGCCGGCATGGAGAAAATGGGTGTGGCCCTGAACAAGATGATTCAGGAAGACCCGTCGTTCCAGGTGGCTACCGACGAGGACTCGGGCGAGACCTTGATCAAGGGCATGGGCGAGCTCCACCTGGACATCAAGGTGGATATCCTGAAGCGCACGCACGGTGTCGAAGTGGACATGGGCAAGCCACAGGTCGCCTACCGGGAAACGATCACGATGCCGGTCGACGACACTTACACCCACAAGAAGCAGACCGGCGGTTCGGGGCAGTTCGCGAAGATCGATTACCGGATCGAGCCGGCCGAGAAGAATGCCGGCTACGAGTTCGAGTCGCAGGTCACCGGCGGTAACGTGCCTCGGGAGTACTGGGGCGCGATCGAGAAGGCTTTCGATGTCAGCATGGACGAAGGCACGCTGGCGGGTTATCCACTGCTGGACGTCAAATTCACCTTGCTCGACGGCGCCTTCCACGCCGTGGATTCCTCCGCTCTGGCCTTCGAAATCGCCACCAAGGCCGCTTACCGGCAGTCGGTTCCCAAGGCCGCCCCGCAGCTTCTGGAACCGATCATGAAGGTCGACGTGTTTACGCCCGAGCAGAACGTCGGCGACGTCATCGGCGACCTGAACCGGCGTCGCGGCATGATTAAGTCGCAGGACGCCGGCGCGACCGGCGTGCGCGTCAAGGCCGAGGCGCCGCTGGCCGACATGTTCGGTTACATCGGTCACCTGCGTACGCTGACCTCGGGGCGCGGCCAGTTCTCGATGGAGTTCTCGCATTATGCGCCCTGCCCGCAAAACGTTGCGGACGAAGTCATCAAACAGGCGCAGGAGCGCAAGGCAGCGAACTGAGCGCGAGCACCAGCGTCGTTACGGGGGGCGATCCGGTTCGCGGCGGAAACGTCGGCTGCGGCGGACGAAGCTGAAAGACGGGACACAGGCCTTACGCCGATAAGCTTAGGCCGATATCCCCAGGCCGATATCCCCAGGCCGATAACCTTAGGTCGATAACCTTAGGTCGATAAGTAGTCGCCGAAACCCGGCGCATGCGCTACGGATTGCAGCCACGGCCGCGCTCTACTAATCTGTGCGGGATTGGCGAATCCGGCCGCGAACACCGCTTCGATGAAGCAATTCAAAGGTTTTCTGCTTCCCAACGAACCCACCTGTATTGCCGCCTGCACGGCCGCGGAGGCGCGGTTGTGGCGTTCGGAATCGCGGTTTGGCGAATGGACGTCCTTGGACAGACTCGAAAACGAAGACGCAAAGGCCAGCGACAGGGACCTGGTCTCCGATCGGCCGGGACGATCGTTCGACAGCTTCGGCAGCGGACGCCACGCGATGGCGCCGCGGGAATCGGCGCAGGATACCGAGCTCAAGCGATTCGCGAGAGAGGTGGCGGGCCGTCTCGACAAGGCCGTCGCCGACGGAACGGTGGATCGCGTCGTGTTGATTTGTGATCCGCGTTTCCTGGGCCACTTGCGGCCAGCCTTGTCGGCGAAGACCGGCCATGCCGTCATCCTAGAGGTGCCGAAGAACCCCGCCGGGGTCGACCGGAAGCAACTCCAGGCCGGTTTTACCTGATCCAATCCGTTGACCTCATTCCCCTAGAGAGCCAACTCCTAGAGAATCAACCCCGAGAAAATTAACCCTAGAAAATCAATCCTAGAACATCAGTCCTAAAACATCAGTCCTAGAGAACGGAGATTCGAATGAGCGCAAGCATCCTCGCCATCGTCGAAATGGACAACTATCCGGACCAGCTTGTCGCCAGGGCGTCCTGGCTGGCCGGGTTGTACGATTGTGAGCTGGAGTTGCTGCTCAGCGATCCGACGGCGAGCTTCCTCAAAGACTCGTTCATCGTATCAACCGAGGTCCGGGACCTTGCGGAGGATGTCCGCGAGGCACAGGACCGGATCCTCGAGGATTATGCGGGCACCGCGAAGGCCCAAGGCATCGCGGTAAGAACCGCCGTCAGTCAAGACCGGCCGGTGGCCGACGCGATCGTCGCGCGTGCGCTAGAGCTGGAACCCCGATTCGTCGTCAAGGGCACGCGATACCACAGCGCCGCGGAACGGGCGACCTTCGTGGCTGCCGACTGGCAGCTCATCCGCAGCCTCGAAACGCCGTTGTGGTTCGTCAAATCGCGGGACTGGTCCGAAGCGCCGCTGATTGTCGCCGCGGTGGACCCGACCCACGGTCACGACAAGCCGGCCCGTCTCGACCAAAAGATCGTCGACGCCGGGCGCTCGCTGGCATCCCGCTGCGGTGGGCGCCTCGAACTGCTACACAGTTATCAGCGGATGGCCGAGATCGGTTCGAAGGCGATGAAGACCTTCAAGCCCTTGAAGCTGTCGGTCGAGGCACTCGACGCCAAAATCCGCGACGAGCACCGCGCCGCGCTCGATGCCTTTGCCGCGGAAAACGACATCGACGCCGGTGCCGTGCACCAGCTACCCGGCAGGACGGAGGAGATCCTGCCGGCTTTCGCCCACGGTCACGGCGCAAGCCTGGTCGTGATGGGCGCCATCGCGCGTTCGGGGATCAAGCGCCGCGTCATCGGCAACACGGCCGAGCGGTCGCTCGACCACCTGGCCTGCGATGTGCTGATCGTCTATCCGGACTGAGCGTCCAGTGGTGGATTCGCGACTCCTCGCGTCATTCGTCGATCGCGGTTCGTCGCCGGCTGGCAGCTCCCTCGGGCGCCTGGATGCCGTAGCCGACGAATACGAACTCCGCGTTCTCGACGGCTGCCCGGTCCGGCTCGAGTTTCGTGCGTACGGCGATACCGGCTCACCGGCGCCGTGGGACCAAGATTTCATATCGGCCGTTCGGACCGACGTACCAGGACGCGATCGTGCCGGTGATGCCGACGATCAAGGCGCCGAACAGGGCGGCCCAGAATCCGGACACGCGAAAACCCTCGATCAATGCGGCAACCAAACCGAACATCGCCGCATTCAACACCAGCAGGAACAAGCCCAGCGTCACGATCGTAATCGGTAATGTCAAAACGAAGGCGATCGGTCGAATCAACGCATTGACGAGGCCGAGCAGCAAGGCCGCAAGCAAGAAGTTACCGAAGCCGGTAATCGCGACACCAGGGACGAGGCTGGACGCAACGAACAGCCCCAGCATGGTGATCAGCGTGCGTATGACGATACCCTGCATGCGCGGATTATCCGTGCTTATGCCGGGCGATGAAAGTCCCGACGATGAAAGTCCCGGTCAGGACAAAAAGACCGCCGGTCTCGCGCCGGGTTTGACCACGTGCATCTGCACGTTGCCGATCGCGCGCTCGATGAAGCCGCCCTCGCAATAACACAGGTAATACTGCCACATCCGAATGAACTCATCGGAAAACCCGAGCCTTCGCACCTTGTCGGCGCTGGCGAAAAAGCGGTCGTGCCAGCGTTTGAGGGTCGTTGCGTAATGCGGGCCGATGTCTTCGAGGTGGGTAACCCGCATGTCGGTGACTCGCGTCAGGCTCGCCGCCATCGCGGTCACGGACGTCAGGCAGCCGCCCGGAAAAACGTAGCGCTTGATGAAGTCCACACCCTTTTTCGCCTGTCCGTAGTACTGATCGGCGATCGTTATCGACTGCAACAACATCTCCCCATGCGGTTTCAGCAAACCGGCGCATTTGCGAAAAAAAGTGTCGTGATACCGATGACCGACCGCCTCGATCATCTCGATCGACACGAGTTTGTCGAACTCGCCCTCGAGCTCGCGGTAATCCTTCAGCAACAAGGTGATCCGATCGGCAAGACCGGCCCGCTCGATCTCGCGTCGCGCGTACTCGTACTGCCGCCTGGAGATCGTCGTCGTCGTCACGCGGCAGCCGTACTTCCCGGCAGCGAAGATCGCGAATCCGCCCCAGCCGGAGCCGATCTCGATGACGTGATCGTCCGGCGCCAGATCGAGTTTGCGGCAGATGCGGTCGAGTTTCGCCGTCGACGCGGCATCCAGCGACATGTCCGGGCCCTCGAAGAACGCGTTGGAATACATCATGCGCGCATCCAGCCAAAGCTGGTAGAACTCGTTGCCGAGATCGTAATGTGCGGCGATGTTTCGACGGCTGCCTTTTTGGGTATTGCGGTGCATCCAGTGAAAAAGCTTCTGGAACGGCCGGGTGACCAGCGCGGTACCGGTATCCATGTCCGCCAGCACGTCGCGATTCCTGACGAAAATCCGAACGACGTTGGTGAGATTGTCGGTGGCCCAGTAGTCGTGTATGTACGCCTCGCCGGCGCCGATGGAACCGCCGAAGGCGACTTCGCTGTAACACCGTGGATCGTTGACGATCAGCCGCGCGGTGAGTGGACAGTCCTCGCTCACCTCGCCGAAAGCCTCCTCGCGGCCGTTTTCACACAATACGAGTTGGCCATGGCGCATTTCGGCGAGGCGTGAGCGGACGATGCGTCGCGCCAGCGAATCGAGGCCGCCGGGTTTGCGGGTTCCCTCCAGGAACTCGCGAGAATCGATCGATACGGGTTTCATGGTTGCTGTACTATGGTTGCTGTACTGGGATCCTGTCGGATTTCTTTTTCGTTTGTCCCGCTTTCGTTTGTCCCGCTTCCGATGCGCCCGCCTCCGGCAGCCCCACTTCCGGCGGTTCAACCTCCCGCGAGTTGAAGACAGCGTGACCCGCTTTCCCAGGGTGCGGGACGTACGGCACACGCTTGAGCCATAGCCGTAGGGCCTCCCAGTAGATGCCCGCGATGACCTTCATCGTCATGAACGGAAAGGCCAGCAGCACCCGGGCCAGCGCAAGGCCGCTGATTTCGGTGCGCTCCAGAACCAAGGCCGCGTCGAAAAACCGCTGCCCGTCGGTGGAGTTCGCCATGTAGACGGTCAAACGGTGCCCCGGCCGAGTAAAACACCAATCGTATTCGATTTCCATCGGCATAAACGGCGATACATGCATCTTTTTCCCGGGCCGGAATCGCGGGACCTTGCCCGCGCCGACATCGGCCGAGCGCGGCAACACATAAACGTCCCGTTCGCCCCAGGGGGTATTGTTGACCTCTGCGACGATCGTCTCCAGCCGCTCTCCATCCACCGAATAACAATAGTAGAAACTAACCGGATTGAAGCAGTAGCCGAAGTAGCTCAGATGGGTCAGCAAACGGACCGGTCCTTGCGGACGTTCACCGGTTTGCTGTTCCACGAGGTCGCAAACGGAGTCCTTCAGCGGCTGGTCTTCCGGGCCTAGGTGGTCGGTACGCCTGAACCGCGCCAGCGCCGGCCGCGATGCCGACCAGAACCAGCGCCCGCGGAACAGCCCCGGCAATTCGTCGAGGTCCAGGTACAGCATGAATAACCGGTAGCGGAAGCGGTGCAGCGCGGGTGTCTTGCGCGTGTGCCTAACCCGCCCTTCGTAGATGCAACTCTCCAAGACTCGCTCTCTCCTCGAAGTGCGCGACGGCATCGAGCGCACTGACGACGCCGTCTTCGTGGAAGCCGTTGCGCCAGTAGGCTCCGCAGTAGTAAGTCCGGCCGGCGTTGAGCTCGGCCTGCCGGGCCTGCGCCCGCACGGCGTCACGCGAATAAACCGGGTGCTGGTATGCCACACGTCGAACGATCTTCGCCGGATCGATCCGCCGGTCGTCGTTCAGTGTGACACAATACTGCCGCCTCGCATTCAGACCCTGCAGGATATTCATGTTGTAGGTCACTGCCACCTGTTCCCGGGGATCGGCTGGAATGTGATAGTTCCAAGCTGCCCAGGCCAGTCTTCGTCTGGGCATGGCCCGCTCGTCGAAATGTAACACCGCCTCGTTGTCCTGATAATGCATCGCGCCCAACACTTCCTGCTCGGCCGGCGTCGCATCCTGAAGCAGGTCCAGCGCCTGGTCGCTGTGGCAGGCGACGAACACGCGATCGAACCGCTCGCTGCCGCCGTCGCCGGTCAGGATTTCGACAAAGTCCGGGTCGCGCCGAATCGCACGCACCGGGGTATTCAGCCGGATCCGGTCGCGATGACCGGCCACGAGCTTTTCGACGTACTGCCTGGAACCGCCGCTGATGACACGCCATTGCGGCCGGTCCCGGAGTTGCAAAAGTCCGTGATTGTGGAAAAACCGGACCAGGAATCCGACCGGCATGTCGGCAGCCGCGCCGGGTTCCGCCGACCAGATGGCCGCTGCCATCGGCAACAGGTAATTGTCGCGGAATTCGGCGCCGTAACGATGGCGCTCGAGATACTCACCGATCGTGTCGGTGTCGTCTTCGAAGACCAGCGACGGCTGAGCCTCGCGGTTGAAGCGCAAGATGTCCATCAGCATGCGATGAAACGACGGGCGTACTAGGTTAAGGCGCTGCGCGAACAGCGTGTTCAGGCTCGAGCCGCAATACTCGAGCTTGCCGTCGTCGCTGCTGACGCTGAAGCTCATGCAGCTCGGGCTTGCAAGCTGCCCGATCTCGTCCAGCAGCCGGATGAAGTTCGGATAAGTGCGGTCGTTGTAGACGATGAAACCGGTGTCGACGGCAATCCTGCAATTGCCTTCCATGACGTCGATCGTGTTGGTATGACCGCCGACATAGTCCGCCGCCTCGTAGACGGTAATGTCGTGCTCACGCCGCAGCTTGTAGGCGACCACGTTACCGGCGATGCCGGTGCCGACGACCGCAATCTTCATGACGGCGCTCCGCAGCCGGCATGCCCTTCGGTATTCAGACGAACGTTTACCACTGTTGCGGGACCCGCTGAATCTTCGAGACGTCGTATCCGATCGACCCGGTGAACTCGATCAGGCGTTCCAGTTCGTGTTCCGGGATCTCCGGCGTGCGCGCCATGATCCAGACGAAGTCCCGTTTCTGCCGGCCGATGATCGTCTGTGTGTAGGCGTCGTCCAGGTAGACGATGCGAAAGTCGCCTTTGAAGGGCCAGATGAATTGCATGCCCCAGAGCGCATTGGAAGCGGTGTCCCGCACAAAACCCTTCGGTGTGTATTCCTTGAGCTTGCCGTCGAAGCCGTTTTTGCGGAATCGAAAAGTGGTCGCAATCGTGCCGTCGGGATTCATTGCGTAGGTCTCAACGGCATTGTGGGCGCCCTTTTCGACGAAAGTCGGGATATTGGCGATGACGTACCAGTCACCCATGTACCGGTCGAGATCCACGTACGCTACGGTTTTCATGTCCGGTCCTTTCGCGGCACAGGCACTCAAGCACAGGGCGGTGAGCAGCATGAGCAGGTGTCGGGCGGGTATGTTCATAATTCACGATCGCTCGTACCGAATGGTGCGGCCGCGCTCAGCGGCGATTTTTGACGACCGATTTTTGACCACCTATTCTTGGCGCCCGATTCCAGCGCCAGCCACTGCTTCTCGGGTAAATGCCGGATCTTCAGGTCGGTTTTCATAGCCGATCTCATGGCCGATCTCATGGCCGAGTTTATGGCCGAGTTTATGGCCAGTTTCATGGCCGAACCTCGCGGACACGATCGATATCCTTTGGTGGACCGGGGAAAAACGCGTTGGTCCGCGCGATATAGTCGGCGTACTCGGGTCGGCGCTCGGTGATCGTCCGCTCCAGCATCGCGACGCCCGAGACCTTCAGTAGTAGAAACGACATCAGGACCGGCGAGGCGATCGTCCACCAGGCCCCGGCGGAGACGGCGAACAGATAGAAGGCCCACCAGACGCAGAAGTCGCCGAAGTAGTTCGGGTGGCGGGTGTAACGCCACAGGCCGCGATCCATGACCCTGCCCCGATTGTCGGGATTCGCCTTGAATCTGGCGAGTTGATAGTCGCCGCCCGCCTCGAAGGAAAAGCCGATCAGCCAGAGGATCGCCGCAGCGATTTCCAGCGCGCCCAGACCGCCGCTTTGTGTAATCGCCGGCAACAACGGCATGGCGATGAACCAAGCAAGCACCCCCTGCAGCCCGAACACCAGGTAAAGGCTCCGAATCCAGAACGGCTCGTTGTTGGCGCGGATCCGGCGGTAGCGATGGTCTTCCGGCTCTCCCCAGTTACGGGCGGTGATGTACACACTGAGCCTCAGTGCCCAAACGGTTACCAGGGCCAACACCAGCATGCCGCGTGCACCGAGCGTCTCGACGGACAGGGCGAACACGACGGCGGCGATCAGGAAGAACAGCGACCACAGACTGTCCACGAAAGCGGCGTTTCGAACGGCGACGCTGACCGCCCAGGCAGCGAAACCGACGGCGAGTACAATCGCCAGCGCAATGAAATAGACCGTTACGTCCATGGCGACCGCCTAGTGTCCGGCGACAACGCCCGCGGGTCCGGACCTGATTCCGTCCAGCGCCTCGGCCAGGAGCGAAAGCGCGGGAAGCATGATCGCCCAGCCGATGCCCAGGGTCAGTAGCGCCGCGGTCTGGTCCACGAACGCGATGCCGCCGAGTTTCTGCCCACCGATGTAGGACAGCGGCCCGGCGAACAAACCGAGAACGGCGGCAAGCCAGGGACGCCCGCGCAACCAGCCGAGCGACACGTTCAGGGTCGTGGCAAACAACATCCACATGCCGATGATCCAGTAGGGTGCAAGCAGCTCGTGGAACATGCCGGATGGATAGGCTACCCAACCGAAGATCACCAGGATACTGTCGTAGAAAGCACCGATGACGCCGCAGGCCACGATCAGCGCGAGCTCAGGTAACGGGCGTTGCGCGAAGCGCAAATGCACGACGATAGCGACCAGTGCGGCAAACGGCCCCATCAATGGAAGCTGATGTGCGGCGCCGATCACCGATGAGAACCAGCCGATCTGAAAGATTATGAAATTGGCGATCAGGGGCATCTCAGTCCGCCGATTTCTTGGTGCCGGATTCCTTCAGACCCGATTTTTCGAGGAGATAGTGGCCGACGTACCACTCGTGTCCGCCGTTGAAGGCGAACAGCTCCTCGCAGGCCATGAAAAACATACGCCAGCGCATCCACCAACGATCGGTGTTTTCGTCGCCGTAGGTTTCCCTGAGGATCGGCATCACGGCGTCCTTACGCGAGTCCATGCGCTGCAACCACGCTCTGAGGGTCTTCGCATAGTGCCGGCCGTTCCAGTGCCAGCGCCTGTCCACCGACAGGTGCTCGGGGAATCGGAGCGGCAGATCGGCGCTGGGCATGATCCCGCCCGAGAAAAAATGCCGGCTCATCCAGTCGCTGGGGCCGCGGTCGATGTACTCGTAGGGCGTCGTTCGATGGCAGAACACGTGCATGAAGAACCGGCCATCGTCCTTCAGCCAAGCCCTGATCCGGCGGAACAACTCGTTCCAGTTGCGCATGTGCTCGAACATCTCTACCGAAACGATGCGGTCGTAATGCCCGGGCGCGTCGAAGTCGTTCATATCGGCCGTGACGACTTGCAGATTTTCGATGCCGCGCTCCTCGGCAGCGGCGGTGATGAACCGTCGTTGCGAATTCGAGTTGGATACCGCGGTTACCGAACTGGACGGGAAGTGTTCGGCGATCCATAAGGACAGCGAGCCCCAGCCGCAACCGAGATCGAGTACGTCCATGCCGTCTTCGATCTCGGCGCGAACGACGGTTTTCTGCAGGGCCGCAGCCTCGGCTTCCTCCAGCGTGCCGATGCCGTGCGGCCAGTAGCAGCTACTGTATTTGCGGTTTTCGCCCAGGATCTCACCGAAAAACGCCGCCGGTACCTCGTAATGCTGCTCGTTCGCCCGCTCCGGCGCCAGCGCAACCGGCGAACCGTTCATCATTTCCACAAAGCGGTTCTGTATGATCGCGGCATGTTCCTCGTCACCGGCCTTGATCTCCTTGAGCTTGCGCTCCATCAGGCGGCGAATCCCCGCGCGAATCACCGGATCGGGCACCAGGCCCGTTTCGGTCCAGCTCACGGCTTTTGCGGTCACGACGCTCATGTCGAATCCCCGTTCAATCTGAGCATGACTATACAAACGCTGGCCGGGACCGCCAACGGCCTGACAAGGTTTGTTACATTCGATTACAAGTAGAACCTATCGCAACTAGAGTTCATGGCCACTGAGGCTACCATGAATGCAGCCGAAACGAGCTTTGCCGATGCCGCCCGTCCTGCTCTGGTTCAGGCGTGATTTGCGTCTGATCGACAACCCGGCGCTTGCCGCCGCGATGGCGCAGGGCCAGCCGATCTTGCCTGTGTACGTCTCCGACGCGCTGGATGCCGGCGGCGCCGGGCGCTGGTGGCTGCATCACAGCCTGGTCAGTCTGGAAGCCGACATCCGGCTGCGGGGCGGCAGATTATTGGTTCGCGCCGGCGACCCGGCGGAGATCATCCCAGAGCTCGTCACGAGCACCGGCGCCTCGGCGGTGTATTTCGGCCATCGTTATGAACCGGCGGCAATCCGCCAGGAGCAAGCGCTCGCACGGTCTATCGGTAGCGCCGTCGATCTGGTGGGTCGTCACGGTCAGGTGCTGCGACATCCGGACTCGGTCAGGACGCAAGGCGGCTCGGTGTACAAGGTTTTCACGCCCTATTACAGACGGGCGACCGCCATCGGCGAACCCGCATTACCCGACACGGCTACCGGGGAAGCGGAATTCGAGACCGCTGCGATCGAAGCTATCCCTATCGACGATCTCGGCCTTTTGCCGCGCGGTCCCGACTGGTCTTCCGGGCTGCAGCGGACCTGGGAGCCGGGCGAGAACGGTGCGCTGAAGCGACTGGACGCGGCGGTGGAACAGCTCGGCGCCTACGCCAGGCAACGCGATTATCCGTCGGCCGACAAGACCTCGCGCTTGTCGCCGCATCTGCACTTCGGCGAGCTCAGCGCAAGGCAGGTCTGGCACGCCGTGAAGGCGGCGGCGTTGCGGCCCGGGGATGAAGTTTCCGCGGAGATGTTGCTCAGACAACTCTACTGGCGGGATTTCAGCATGTATCTGCTCTACCACTTCCCGACCTTGCCGAGCCGGCCGTTGCGACCCGAGTTCGAGCATTTCCGGTGGATCGAAGACCCGGACGCGCTGGCTGCCTGGCAAGCCGGTCGTACCGGTTATCCGATCGTCGATGCCGGAATGCGGCAGCTCTGGGAGACCGGCTGGATGCACAATCGGGTGCGCATGATCGTCGCCTCGTTCCTGGTCAAACACCTGCTGATCCCGTGGCAGCGGGGCGCCGACTGGTTCCTCGACACGCTGGTGGACGCCGATCTCGCCAATAATTCGGCAAGCTGGCAATGGGTCGCAGGCTCAGGTACCGATGCAGCGCCCTACTTCCGGATTTTCAACCCGATCGCTCAGGGCAAGAAGTTCGATCCGGACGGCGATTACGTGCGCCGATACGTACCGGAGCTCGCGGGCATCCCCAAACAACTCATCCACGAACCCTGGCTGGCGGACACCACGACACAACGCACCGCGGGTATTGTCATCGGCGAGGACTACCCACAACCGCTAGTCGATCACGCCAAGGCCCGACAGCGCGCGCTGGACACCTATGGACAGGCACGCGATCTGCTAAAATCCGGTACCTGACGCCCCGGTAGCTCAGCAGGATAGAGCATCAGATTCCTAATCTGAGGGTCCCGTGTTCGAATCGCGGTCGGGGCGCCAATAGCTCAGGTGGACGCCTATGGACGACACCTATGGACAGGCACACCATCAACGGAGTATTGGACAGGCTCCGGAAACTCTGCCGCTATTAGGATTCCTCTTGTCCGCTTGCTATCGACGGATGCATACCAACCCAGATAACGGGCGATCTGGCCAATAGCCGAATCCTTAGCCTCACCGACCTTGACTTCGATGACGACGCAGCCGCTGTTCGCAGACATTGGACAGTCACATATCAACCGCCGCATATCAGCCAAAACCCAGGAGATTTTCGACTTGGCTGCCCGGTATCGATCCCGTACGGTTCTCCGCATGCCCAGAGCCCGTAAACACCTGGTGTGTTTGTCCAACACCCCCTACTACCACATCTCCTCCCGCTGTGTGCGGCAGGCCTTGCTCT
This sequence comes from Woeseiaceae bacterium, assembly GCA_028279985.1. Classification (GTDB taxonomy): domain Bacteria; phylum Pseudomonadota; class Gammaproteobacteria; order Steroidobacterales; family Woeseiaceae; genus UBA1847. Next base: position 32 of record JANQMR010000004.1, on the reverse strand, counting down.
GCGGCATCGATCAACGCACGGGGAAAAACTAC
>JANQMR010000016.1 GCA_028279985.1 Woeseiaceae bacterium | reverse complement strand
ATCCGACAGACCATACGTGTGCTTGAGATAGTGCAAACCCGCAATCAAGCGCGTGGCAATTGCCGGTCGACCGTGCTCACAAAAGGCTTCTCCCCATTCGTCATCGAAGCGCTCCCAGTCAATCAGCGCCGCCAGTCGCACCAGTTCGTGACGGTGATCGATGAGGTGCTCAAGTCGATTGCGAAACAGATCGTCGGCGGGAACATCAGGCGGCGTGCGAGGCTTCATTTTGTCGTCCGAAATTGCCAGCTTCGGGTCCGTATTTTACCCTCTGCTGCGAATTCCTTCTCAATAAAATCCCCGCTATCCCCAACGCACTCAGTCGCTTAGCTCTTTTTCAGGGCCGACTAGTTAGGTAATGACGTTCAACCAACACCGGCTAGGTAGTACTATTCCCGCTGCCCAATTTACGAATCCACTGGGACGGGTTTCCGACAAATTTCCGACATCAGCTGTGTATTGTTGTGCTTTGTAAGGCGAAATCTGCAACGAACGCCGTCTTCAAGCTATGTAAATCAACAAGTTATAATGGCGTTTACGGCTACGAACCAGGCGGTCAGGAGTTCGCGCCGAGGCCGACGTAGCCGCCAGACAGACGCACGAAGTGCGAGGCAGCGAAGCTGCCGTTCAATCTCTCTGGGCGCAGCGCCGCACCGTGATTTTGATCTGATGCCTCTACCCGCTACTAGCTCCTACCGCCGGCAGCGGCTGGAATTGACGCTGATGGCTGCCGCGGTTGATCGTCAGAGGCTTCTGCGGGGCGCCTTGCTGATCAATACGCGCACGTCGTGTGCGCCGATCGTGACGTTTACATTCGGGTTCTCGACAGTCCGCTGCACGGTTTCCGCCGTGATCGCGTCCTTCCAGAGCTCGTCTCCGATCCATTCGGTGACGGTCAGCGTGACAGCCTCATCGCCCTTGTTCAGTAACACCAGCGCGGTCTCGCTGACACCGTCCCGCTGGTAGACGCGGTAGAACACGGCGGTGTCTTCCGCCAATTCCAGGTTGACCTGCAGTCCACGTTGCAGAGCGACCGAACGTTTACGTAGCTTGGCAATACGTGACAGGGCCTCGCGCACTTCGTCGGATTTCGCCAGCTCGATGTTGACCTGGCCAAAATAATCGCGATTGCCGCCGTGCTGATCGGTGCCGGCGCGAAACGTCGATTCGGAACCATAGTAAACGACCGGGATGCCCCTGGACGTGAACAACCAGTTGTGAGCGTCGATGAAGCCCTTGTCGTCGGCGGCCATGCGCGGCACGTCGTGGTTGTCGTAAAAGGTCATCAGATCGTAGGGATTGCCGTATACGCCGCTGTCGAGATGCAAGTAGGTTTCGAGCGTCGAATACGGCGCGCCGTCGGCGAACACGGCGTTCATCGCCTCCCTGCCTGGAAAGTCGAGCACGCTGATGCCGCCGTTTTCCGGGAACGTGTAACGGCCGATGAACTCGGCGTCGTAGGAAAAAGCCTCGGCAAACATGAACAGTCCCGGGAATCGCCCACGAATATGCTCGGCGAAGTCTCGCCAGAAATCGATCGGCATGTGTTTGATCGTGTCGATACGCATTGCGGACGCACCCTGGGCCAGCCATTTCGAATGCGCCTCCACGCAGTAGTCGAGCACGGCCGGATTGTCGTAATCGAGATCCGACAGCTCCGCTAAGTCCGGCTCGCGGCGATACATCGCGTGCAAGGGATTGTTCTGATCCAGCTCGCTGGGATGCAGGTTCATGTGATCGGCGACCAGCCGGCCGGCCGCGTCGTACAACTCGCCGAACTTCGGCTGGTCCTCGGGCATCGTGTATGCGGGCGAGCCGTGGTTGCAGACGACGTCGAGCACCAAGCCCAGTCCGTGCTCGTCTTCGAGACGTCTCGTCAGATCGACGAAGCTCAGATCGGCCGATTCGAGGTGTTCGTCGACCTCGAAGAAGTTCACGCCCCAGTAACCGTGATAACCGGTCTTGCCGTGGTCGGCGCCGCCCTCTTCGCCGGGCGGTATGCCGCCCATGAACGCCTCGTCCGGATTGTCGACGATCGGCGTGATCCAGATGGCGGTGAATCCCATGTCGGCGATGTAGCCGGCATTGTCCAAGATGCCCTTGAAATCGCCGCCCAGGTACCCGATGTTCGCGGGCTCGCGTCCTTCGAGCTGTATCGGCCGGTCGAAGGTGCCACGTTCCGCGCCGCCCTGATCGACGTGGTTGTTGCTCGCGTCGCCGTCGACGAAGCGATCGGTGAGCAGGAAGTACACGGCCTCGGATGCAAAGGGTTCGAGCGTGCCGTAGAACTCGGGCAAAAGTTCCTCAGGCGAAGATTCTTCAGGCAAGGGTTCTTCGGGCAAGGGTCCTTCGGCCGGGCGCGGGTCTGTCGGCTCGTCGGAGCAGGCAATCAACAACAGTACCGCAGCCAGCGGCAAGATCCTTCGCGTCAACCTCATTGCGGCTCCGCCGACTTGTCCACCAGCAACGTTGCAAGTCCCGACAGGATCATCAACGCACCGCCGATCACCAGCCCGAAGATCGCCTGCCGGTCGAAAACCTCACGCAGGATCAGCCCCAGCACGCTCGCCGCGACGAGTTGTGGGATGACGATGAAAAAGTTGAAGATACCCATGTAGATGCCCATCTTGTTCGACGGCAGCTTGTTGGACAAGAGCGCATAGGGCAGCGACAGGATGGACGCCCAGGCGATGCCGACCCCGATCATCGGAATCAGCAACAGCTTCGGGTCCTCGATGAAAAAGAAACCGATCAGGCTCAAACCGCCGATCGAAACGTTCACCAAGTGGCTCAACCGGCAGCCGAGACGCTGCGCCACGAGCGGGATCGCAATCGCCGCGAGCGCGGCAAATCCGTTGTAGGCGGCAAACAGCACGCCGACCCAGTCCGCGCCGTCGTTGTACGCGGCCGAGGTGACGTCCATCGTGCCATAGTGATGGCTGGTGACGGCCGCGGTGCCGTAGATCCACATCGCGAACAGCGCAAACCAGGAGAAAAACTGCACGACGGCGAGCTGGCGCATGACCTTCGGCATGTGAAACAAGTCGTGCATGATCTGGTACAGGCCGTTCTCGGTCCTGCCGGCGTTTTGCAGCAGGCTTACGATGATCTGCAACAGTCCGAAGAACATGAAACCGCCCGCAAGTACGTAGAGCTGCTTGTCGAGGTCGTTGCCTGCGATCAGGTACCAGCCGACAGCGCCCACGGCAAACCACACAAGGCCGCCGTTTCGATACCGGCTCGCAGGCCGCAGTCCGGTATCCATGACGACGTGACCCTGAGGCCTTGCGGCGTCGAATTCGACCAACTGTTCCGGCGAATATTCCCGCGTCCTGAAAACCGTCCACATGACCGCGGCGAAAAACACGGCGCCGCCGCAATAGAATGCCCATTTGACCGAGTCCGGGATTTGTCCGGGCGGCGCGGTATTGCTGATGTCGAACCAGTTGCTCATCATCCACGGCAGGGCCGATGCAACAACGGCGCCAATGCCGATGAAAAAGCTCTGCATCGCAAACCCCTGCGTGCGCTGGCGCTCGGGCAGCATGTCGCCGACGAAGGCGCGAAACGGCTCCATCGAGATGTTGATGCTGGCATCCATGATCCAGAGCATGCCGGCCGCAATCCACAGGGTCGGTGAATTCGGCATGACGAACAAGGCCAGAGAGGCGCAGATCGCACCGACCGTGAAGTAAGGGCGACGGCGGCCGAAGCGGTTCCAGGTCCGGTCGCTCATATAGCCGATGACGGGCTGCACCAGCAATCCGGTCAGCGGCGCGGCGACCCATAGGATCGGAAGCTGTTCGATCTCCGCGCCGAGTGTCTGGAAGATCCGGCTGACGTTGGCGTTCTGTAAGGCAAAACCGAACTGTATTCCAAGAAATCCGAAACACATGTTCCAGATCTGCCAGAATGAAAGCGGTGGTTTTTTGTTCATTAGTGTTGCCGCCTGTTGCAGTCGCAGGAACGGGATGGCCGCACCGCTGCTCGTCGAACGGATAGTCGCACGGGTATGTTAGCAACAAGTGTCTGCCGCTAAAGGATGAATACGTATTCACCTGGTTACGGCAGAGGCGCCTGATTAGAATCCGTTGAAAAGATCGGGGAAAGATCGGGGAAAGATCGGAACACCGGCCGGCCCGCCGGTGAACAGCAACCGTCACATCGGGGGTATCGATGCCGTATCGCTCACCAGGGAGCCTCTGCACGAGTCTGACGCAGAATGAAACCCGCCACGACTCGTGCAGAGGCTCCCTGGTTGCCCTCATCTTCTTATGCCTGGGGCTCGCGCCTTCCGCCGCCGCCGAGATCGAACGCGTGGACCCGCCGTTCTGGTGGCAGGGATTCGAACACACCGAGCTGCAGTTAATGGTCACGGGCCCGGACATCGGCAGGTACCGGCCGTCGATCGACTACCCCGGCGTCACACTGACACGCAGCGTGGCGGTGGCCAGCCCGAACTACCTGTTCGTGTATCTCGACATAGGCCGCGACGCGAAGCCCGGCAGCTTCGACATCGTTTTCGACGCCGCCGGCCGGCAACTCGTGCATCGCTACGAGCTCCGCGCGAAGAACAGCGATCCGGACCACACGAAAAGCTTCACGGCCGCCGACGCGATCTACCTGATCACGCCCGACCGTTTCGCCAACGGCGACCCCGGCAACGACAACCATCCGGGGCTCGCCGACAAGGCAAATCGAGACGACGACTACGGCCGGCACGGCGGCGATCTCGCCGGCATCGGCGCGAACCTCGACTACATAAACGATCTGGGATTCACCCAACTATGGCTGAATCCGATCCTCGAGAATGCGATGCCCGAGAGCTCCTATCACGGCTACGCGACCACCGATTTCTACGAGGTCGACCCACGCTACGGCGACAACGAGCAGTATCGCCGGCTGGTCGCGGAAGCGCGCGCCAGGGGCATCGGCATGATCATGGACATGATCGCCAACCACATCGGCGCCGGACACCCATGGATGGCCGATACTCCGACGCCGGACTGGATCGGTTTCGGCGGCGAGTTCCGGGTTTCCAACCACGCGCGCACGACGCACCAGGATCCCTATGCGTCGGCATACGACAAGGCGGGCATGACCGACGGCTGGTTTGCCGCCGCGATGCCGGACCTCAACCAGCGTAATCCCTTACTGGCGGACTACCTGATCCAGAACGCGATCTGGTGGATCGAATACCTGGGCCTTGCCGGGATTCGCATGGACACCTGGCCGTATCCCGACAAGTTTTTCATGGCCGAATGGGCGCGCCGGATCACCGAGGAGTACCCGCATTTCAACATCGTGGGCGAGGAATGGAGCGCCAACCCGGCTGTCGTGTCGTACTGGCAACGCGGCAAGACGAATAGCGACGGCTACGTCTCGCACTTGCCGAGCCTGTTCGATTTTCCGGGCCAGATGGCGCTCGGGGACGCTTTCGCCGGCGACTACGTGCCGTGGGAAGGCCCCTGGTATCGCCTGTATCAGGTACTGGGCTCGGATCATCTGTACCCGGACCCGTTCGAACTCGTCATCATGGTCGACAACCACGACATGAACCGGATCTATACGCAGGTCGCAGAGGATTACGCCTTGTATCGAATGGCGATGGTATACCTGGCGACGATGCGCGGTATCCCGCAGTTTTTCTACGGTACCGAAATCCTGCTGTCGCACCCGGGCACGGACAGTCACGGCGCATTGCGAATGGACTTCCCAGGCGGCTGGCCGGGCGATCGGATCAACGGTTTCACAGGCAAGGGCCTGCGGCGGGACCAGCGGGAGGCACAGGCGATGGTCCGCAGGCTGTTCAACTGGCGTAAACAGGCGACCGTCGTCCATGGCGGCAAGCTGATGCACTACACACCGATCGAGCAACAGGTTTACGCCTACTTCCGCTACGACGAGCGCGATACGGTCATGGTGATCATGAACCGCGGCGACGAGACGATCGACGTCGACACGGCGAGATTCGAGGAACGTCTGGCCGGACGTCGTTTTGCAAGCGACGTCTTGAGCGGCAAACGATTCAACATCGAGCGCCCGATCAGGCTCGAGCCGAAATCGGTGCTGTTGCTCGAGATCGAAGACTGAGGGAACCCGGGTGCCGATACCGAGACAGCTTGCCGTTGCCGCGTATGCATTCGCAGCCGGCTTTGCCGCTTCCGTTTCCAGCGCCGATTTCGGCGAATACCGGAACCATGCAATCGTCGATCAGTCGCTGGTCGTCGAAACGAGCATCGGCGAGCTGCGCGTCAGGGCTGTCGACGACGCGGCTTTCGAGGTGCACTACCGGGAGGACGGCATCAAGCAGCTACCGTCTTTCGCGCTCGCCGAGGTTCCCCGAAACGTGGCGACCGACGTCCGCGACAACGAGTCGCAACTCCGGTTCCGGATCGACGGGCTGACCGCGATCGTCGACAAATCGCCGGTACGGCTGAGATTCGAAAAAGACGGCCGGATACTCGTTGCCGAGGAACACGGCTATTTCGCGCACGATACGCTTCGCGGGTTCCGGTTTCGACTGGACGAAGACGAAAAAATCCTGGGCGGAGGCCAGCGCGTCATGGGCATGGACCGGCGCGGCCGGCGCATGCCGCTCTACAACCGCGCGCACTACGGCTACGAGACCGAATCGGAGCAGATGTACTACAGCCTGCCGGCGGTGCTGTCGAGCGACAAGTACATCATCGCCTTCGACAACAGCGCCAGCGGCTGGCTGGACATCGCCGCCACCGAGGAGAACGTGTTGCAGTTCGAGGCGGTGGGCGGACGCACGGCCTACATCGTCGTCGCGGGCGACAGTTATCCGGCGCTGATCGGCAACTATACCGACGCGACCGGCCGCCAGCCGCTGCTGCCGCGCTGGGCCTTCGGCAACTACGCCTCGCGATTCGGCTACCGCAACGAGGCCGAAACCCGCGACGTCGTCAGACGATTCGAACGCGCGGACATCCCGCTGGACGCCGTCGTCCTAGACATCTACTGGTTCGGGCCCGACATCCAGGGACACATGGGTAATCTCGACTGGGACCGTGAGGCCTGGCCGAATCCGCGGGACATGATCGGGGACTTTGCCCGGCGTGGAATCCGCACGGTGCCGATAACCGAACCGTTCGTCCTGACCACGTCGAAGCGCTGGCAGGATGCGGCGGCGAACGGAGTACTGGCCCGCAACGCCACGGGCGCGCCCAAACGTTTCGACTTCTATTTCGGTAACACCGGACTCATCGACATCTTCGACGAAGGCGCCAGGCAATGGTTCTGGCACGCCTACGAGTCGCTGTTCGACATCGGTATCGCCGGCACCTGGGGGGACCTGGGCGAGCCCGAGGTACACCCGCCGGACACCCTGCACTGGCTGAGCGATGCAGGGATCGAGGCAACCGCCGACGAGGTCCACAACGCTTACGGCCACGTCTGGGCGAAAATGGTGTACGAGAACCAGACCCGCCGTTATCCGGACACCCGGCCCGTGATCCTGATGCGTTCCGGTTTTCTGGGCTCGCAGCGTTACGGCATGGTGCCCTGGACCGGTGACGTCAGCCGGAGCTGGGGCGGCCTGAAGCCGCAGGTCGAGCTCGGCCTGCAGATGAGCCTGCTGGGGCTTGCCTACATCCATTCGGATCTGGGCGGTTTTGCCGGCGGCGAAGTATTCGACAAAGAGCTTTACATACGCTGGCTCCAGTACGGCGTGTTCCAGCCGATCTATCGCCCGCATGCACAGGAGCACATTCCACCGGAACCCGTATTCCACGACAGCGAGACCCGCTCGATCGTCCGCGACTACATCCGGCTGCGGTACTCCCTGCTCCCTTACATCTACACGCTTGCCTGGGAGAACAGCACGACCGGCATGCCGCTGATGCGGCCGCTGTTTTTCGAGGACGAATCCGATCCGTCGCTGATCGACGAAACCGGTGCCTACCTGTGGGGTGACGCCTTCCTGGTTGCGCCCGTCACCGACCCCGGGGTCACCGAGGTCGACGTGAAGCTGCCCGCCGGCCGCTGGATCGATTTTTTCGACGGCCGTGTTTACGACGGCGGCCGCAAGGTATCGGTGCCGGTGAGCCTCGCGACCATTCCGGTCCTGGTTCGCGCCGGTTATTTCGTGCCGATGGCCGAGGTCGTGAACCACACGGACGACTACGACAGCGAAAACCTGTCGTTACACTATTACGCCGACGAGACGGTCGGCCAATCCGGTGGCGTCATGTACGAAGACGACGGCAAGCGCCGCGGCAACCTCGACGCCGGCGCCTTCGAGCTGCTGCGTTTTGGCGCTGACCACGACGATACCGGCAGCCTCGAAATCGAGCTGACACGGGAAGGCGGCAACTATGACGGACGGCCCGAATCCCGGCAGGTCACGATCGTTGTCCATAACTGGACGGAACCGGTCGCATCGGTCGAGTTCAACGGCCGGGCGATTCGTGTCAGGGACCGGATACCCAAACGCGGGATCGCAGCGAGTTACGATCAGACCGCTCGCAAGCTGACGGTGAGAGTGAACTGGGATCACGAGCCGGCGCGCCTGAACATCAACCGGACGGAACCATGATTCGATCCAGTCGCAAGCCGACGGTGCGAGTGCACAGGGGTCACGAGCCGGTGCACCTGAACATCAACGAGACGAGACCATGATTCGATCCAGAGCCGCAAGCCGGTTTGCCATTACCACCCTGCTCATTGCCGGCGCCTGCGGCATGGCTGCCTGTACGCCGTCGGAGCGACAAGCGGACGAGATACCCCACGACATCGACGAGAGTACGCAAACCACGGCGCCTGAACAGGATCGAGCGGAGGAAGGGCGCATGGGCAAACCCGTCGTATACCAAGTATTCACGCGGCTGTTCGGCAACCGGCAGACGGCCAACAAACCCTGGGGCACGATCGAGGAAAACGGCGTCGGCAAGTTCGCCGACTTCACCGACGAGGCGCTGGCGGGCATCCGCGAACTCGGTGTGTCCCACATCTGGTATACCGGCGTGCCGCATCACGCAGTGATCCGCGACTACACCGATTACGGCATCGGCAACGACGATCCGGACGTGGTCAAGGGGCGCGCCGGGTCGCCCTACGCGGTCAAGGACTATTACAACGTCAACCCGGACCTCGCCGTCGATCCGGCGCAGCGGCTGGCGGAATTCGAGGCGCTGATCGCACGCACGCACCGGCACGGCATGAAGGTCCTCATCGACATCGTGCCCAACCACGTCGCCCGCGGTTACGAGTCGCTGTCGAAGCCGGACGGCGTCGAGGATTTCGGCGCAAACGACAATACGACGGTGGCATGGGCCCGTGACAACAATTTCTATTACGTAGTCGGCGAGGATTTTGCCGTACCCGAATCGCCGGCGGGATACGCTCCGCTCGGCGGCGACCCGCACCCCCTCGCGGACGGCCGGTTTGCCGAGTCCCCGGCCAAATGGACCGGTAACGGCGCACGCGCGCCGCAGCCGGATTTTAACGACTGGTTCGAGACCGTAAAGGTCAACTACGGCGTGCGGCCGGACGGTTCTTACGCCTTCGATACGCTGCCCGACAGCGCCCGGCAATGGTCTACGGAAGAACACTTCCGGTTCTGGCAGAACAAGGACCTGCCGGACAGTTGGATCAAGTTTAGCAACATCGCGCTGTACTGGACGGCAAAGGGCGTCGACGGCTTCAGGTACGACATGGCTGAGATGGTGCCGGTCGAGTTCTGGAGTTACATGAACGCGTCGATCAAAAACGTCAACCCTGACGCCTTCCTGTTGGCGGAAGTTTACAACCCGTCACTGTACCGCGACTACATCGAGCTCGGCCGGATGGACTACCTGTACGACAAGGTCGGTTTATACGACACGCTGAAACCGATCATGCAGGATCGGGAAAGCACCGACGCAATCGCACCGATCCACGCCGAGGTCGCCGATATTGCCGAGCACATGCTGCACTTTCTCGAAAATCACGACGAGCAGCGGATCGCAAGCCCGGGTTTCGCCGGTGACGCAGACAAGGGTAAACCGGCGATGGTGGTCTCGGCTTTGATCAGCCGGTCGCCGACGATGATTTACTTCGCACAAGACGTAGGCGAAGCGGGCGACGGCGACGCCGGTTTCGGCGACCCGACGCGGACCACGATATTCGATTACTGGGGCGTGCCCAGCCATCAGCGCTGGATGAACGACGGACGTTTCGACGGCGGTGCGTTGAGCGAACGCGAAAAAGCGCTTCGCGACTTCTACGTGCGCCTGATGCATTTCAGCGCCGACAACCCGGCCTTGAACGGCGAGTACGCGGAAATCCATACACACAACCGCGCTGTCAGCGCCGGCTACGGTGAGCGGCTGTTTGCTTTCGTACGCTGGTCGGGAGACGAGCGGCTGATTATCGTCAGTAATTTCGACGCCGGGCGTGGTTATTCCCTACGGCTGGAACTCCCGGCAGCGATTGTCGACACTTGGCAACTGACCGACAGCCGCTATCGGCTCGACGAGCAGCTTTACGCGGAAACGGACAGTCGGCTGCTCGTCGACGGGGGCACGGCGAGTTTTACCGTCGAACTGGACCCACTCGAATCGCTCGTTCTCCGCGTCGGCGAGAAGGATATCGAACACCGGGCATCTTTATAAGCAATGGCACTTGATTAAAACGCGACGCGTGGGAGCGCCTTCCAGGCGCGATTGGGGAAGCAATCGCGGCTAGAAGCCGCTCCCACGAGTGTTTTTGAGACCGCTTCTAGTGTCCTGTCCCGCAAATAACTTGCCTAATTCGGTATTGTGCGGCGGTTGCAGACAACCGTCAGCGAACCGCGCGGTAGAGGCGATCGGCGTCCGCCGCCGAATACGCCGGCGTATCCGGCGACGAACCGTCGCGCGCCGAGCCCAACTCGGCGAGCAGTTCCTTGTGTGGCTTGAAGTTCATGCCGCAGCGGCGGATGAAGTCGTGAATCACCGGCAGCTTGAACTTGGTTGCCGTCTCGTTGCCGGGCTTCAGTTGCTCGTCGGTCGGATAAAGCCCGTAGCCGGCCAGCAGGCAGTGCCAGGACATCGACGGGTAGTAGTTGTCTATTTTCTGGCGGTCGAGTTCGTCGCTCAGGTTCTTGCTGCCGACCCAGGTCTCGAGTACGCCACGCAACGACGAGGACAGGTGATTGTTGCGGCCGTTTTCGATCCAGTATTCCGTGTCGGTCCGGGAATTGACCCGATAGTGGCAGACGATGTAGTTGCGGACGTTCTCGAAACGCTCGTTCACGCTGTCGTTGAATCGCTGCCGGTATCGATCGGTGAAACCGCCTTCCTCGTAAGCTTCGATGAAGCCTACGACGGTCTCCTGCACCAGATGCAGCGCTGTCGCCTCCAGCGGCTCGATGAAACCCTGCGACAAGCCGATCGCGAGGCAGTTCTTTTCCCAATGCCGTTCGACGCGTCCGACACGCATCTTCAGATGCCGCGCCTCGACGTCGGAGTCCAGGAGCCCCAGGTGCTCGCGCAGCTCGGTCTCCGCTTCGTCGGCCGAGCAAAAACCCGAGCTGTACACGTAACCGTTGCCGATCCTGTGCGTCAAGGGAATACGCCAGGCCCAGCCGTTTTTCAACGCAGTCGAGATCGTCTGGCATTCGACGTCCTCGTCCGGCGGCGTCGGCATCACGACCGCGGCGTCGTTGAACAGATTCTTGTCGAAACTCACGAACGGAACCCGCAGGGCCTGCTGGATCAACAAGGCACGGAAACCCGAGGAATCGACGAAGACGTCGGCTTCTATGCGCTGCCCCTCGTCGGTCAGCAAGGCCTCGATGTCGCCGCGTTCGTCGAGCTTCACGTCGGTGACTTTGGCGCGCACGTGATCTACGCCCCGACCGGCTGCGACCTTGCTCAGAAACTGTCCGAGCAGCCCCGAATCGAAGTGATAACCGTAGTTGATCTCGAACGGAAAATGCTCCGGCGCGATGGGCGCCAGTTTGTGCTGTGCCAGATAAGTCGCAAGAAAAAAATGGTCCGGATGGCCCTCGACGTCGATTCCCTGCCGCCGCACATAACTGTTGTAGAAAAAGGCCGGGGCCGTGTAGTCGTCGGGCTGTGCCGGGAAGGGATGGAAGTAGCTCGGAAACCCCGACTTCGTCGACCAGCCGCGAAACGTGATACCGGCCTTGTACGTCGCCTTGCACGCCGGCATCCACTCCGACTCGTCGACGCCGATCGAATCCATGAAGCCTTTGAGCTGCGGGGTGGAACCTTCGCCGACGCCGATGATGCCGATGTCCGGCGCCTCGATCAGCGAGATGTCGAAATCGCGGTCCTGCCAGCGCGCGGCCATCAGGTTGGCCGCCATCCAGCCGGCGGTCCCGCCGCCGAGGATCACGATCTTTTTCGCTGCCTTACTAGTGTCCTGTCTCATTAATTCGTTGCACAAGTCGACGCGTCTTTTTGCGTCTGGCGGCGTTGCGGCTCCTCACCCGAACATTCTCCTGAAAGCGGAAACCGCCCGCAACAGTTGCCTGTCCGGGCGGCTTCCTCGAGCAGCTTCAGGGGGAAGGCTACTTCGTCTTGTAGTTGATGCCAAAATAGAACTGGCGTCCGAAGCGTTTCGCTTCACCGACCGCGCCGGGTGCGCCGAAGTTCGTGCTGTTGACCTCGTCGGTAAAATTGTTCACCTGCGCGACCAGGCCGATGCCGTTGTCGAACAGGTATGAGGCCTGCCAGTCCAGCACCGTGTACTCGTCCGCGAACTGCAGCGATGCGCCGCCCGGCGAGGTGCCGGAGAACACGTACTCGTCCCGATAACGCGCGTTCAGGTGCGTGCTGAAGCGGTCGACATCCCAGAACAGCGTGGCGCTCCAGACGTTCTCCGACAGCCCCGGCAGCGGTAGCTGCTGATCCGGGAAATTGCCGCCGCCGTTGATCGTGGTCTCGCTTTCGGTGTAGGCGTAATTGGCGTTCAAGCCCAGTCCGGAAAGCAGCCCGGGAAGACGATTGAACGTGGTCGTATAAGCAAGCTCGATACCGCGGATGTAGCCGCCGTTGTCGTTATTCTGCGCAGTCTGATACTGCCCTTCGACGAATCCAGGCGGCGCCTCCAGTCCGATGTCGGCCCAATCGACATCGCCTTCGAAATAGGTGATGTTCTCGACCAGCGTTTCGATGTCCTTCCAGAAGAGTGCCACAACCGCGGCACCGCCGTTGTCGAAATAGTGCTCGTAGGACAGGTCGAGCTGGTCGGCGCGGAACGGATCGAGGTTCGGATTGCCTTTCGCCCAGACGTTGTAACGGGGACTCACGCCGTCGTTGGCCGTATCGGTCCACGAACCGGCGCCGCCGCGAAGCTGGAACACGGGCGGACGCCCCATGACCTTCGCCGCCGCGAAACGAATCTGGTCCCGCTCGGACAGTTTAAAATTCAGGTTCAGGGACGGCAGGTTGTCCTCGTACTCGGGACCGTACTTGATGTTCCGATAGTCGTTGCTGGTGACGCCGAGGTCGTCCATGATCGGATCCCCGTCGGGAATGCCGTCGCCATCGACATCGCCGACGAGTTGGATGCCGACCGACTTGGTGTCGGTCCGGACGTGACGCAGGCCGAGGTTGCCGGTGACCGGCACACCGAACATCTCGAAGTCGAGACCGAGCTCTACGTAAAACGCATCGACCTTCTCCTGTACCTCGCCCGATTCGATCAGGGTCCAGTTGTGGCTCCAGTCCTTGTTCGCGTCGTAGTTGCCCAGGCCGAACACGTCGTTAGCAATGCCGACCATGTCGAGAACCAGGTAATCGGGATAGCCGCTCAACGATCCGCCGAACGAGCCGGTCGTCACGAAACCGCTCAGGTCCTGCGGCTCGCAGGGCAGGCCGCTGGGATTGTTCTCACAGAACTGCTGTTGGATCTCGCCGCCTACGACCTGGCGGCTCTGGCCTTCGCGCCGACCGTAGCGGAAGGTCGCGCGGTCGTCACCGAAGGTACGTTCCGAATGCCGGCCGCCGACCTGGACGTAGGAGATGAAACCATCCATCTCATAGGTGAAATCGAGCTGGAAGCTGTCGATGTCGTCGGTGTACAGGTGGGGGAACTGCTCCCACTGCGACAACCGCATCTGGCTCAGATCAGTGTAGTCGGTGTTAAAGGCGAGCATCGGTACGTCACCGGCATTGTTCTGGTAAGTGAACGACTGACCGAGAACCTCCTGCCAGATGTCGACGACCGTTCCGTCGGCAAGCGTTCCGGTGCCAAATTCGTAGGCGTGCATCGTCGCAATCCGGTCCAGGCGCGTCTTTTCACCGCTGCTGGTCGCGATATCGAAGCTCAGCGACGCCCTGTCCGTCATCAGCCACTCGCCGCCGAGGCCGAAGCTTTCGGTCGTCGAGTCCGTGGACTGGTCTTCGTTGCGCACCTCGATCCAGGGCCCGGTCGTGCCCGTCAGCGTGACCGTGCCGCCCGTGACGAATCCGTCCTGTACCGTGCCGTTGGAGAAACCGTAGAGATCGGCATTCCGGTGCAGTCCCTCGATCACGAAGCCGCGCTTGATGTCCTCCGACTCGAACTCCGAGCGGAAGTAGTCGAGCTGGAACGACAGCGTGCTGGTCGGCTCGAACACGACGGAACCCAGGATGCCGAGCCGGTCGTCCGTTCCGGAGGCACCGCGAATCAGGAACTGATCCGATATGCGATCCTCGACGCCGTCGCCGTTCGCGTCGATACCGTTGGTACGATAGCCGTTCGCGGCACCCGAGGATATCGCCTCTTCCGCACTGTTGGGCTGGTCGAGCTGGGCGAAACCCAGTGCGATCCCGAGCTTGTCGTCCAGGTACTTGCCCTGGTAACTGGCGCTGATGCGCGCACCGGTATCGTCGGCACCGACGTCGTCGGCTCCGTCGTTGAAGGAATAACGCAGATTCGACGTGAAGGTATGTTGCTCTTCAGCCAGCAGCGGATTGGCGGTTCTCAATTCCACCGTGCCGGCGACGCCGCCTTCGATCAACGAGGCCTTCGGAGACTTGTAGACCGCGGCCTGGTTAATCAGCTCCGACGGATACTGGTCGAATGCAATCCAGCGGCTTCCCGCCGTGAATCCGCTGGTGCTCGCCTGCTCGCGGCCGTTGAGCGTCGTCTGCACGAAGTCGCCGTTCATGCCGCGGATGTTCAACTGGGATCCCTGGCCGCTGTCCCGAACCGTCGTGACGCCCGGCAGGCGCCCGAGCGCGTCTGCAATCGATACGTCCGGAAGCTGCCCGAGGTCGCTCGCATCGACGACCTCGGATACCAGGTCGGAACTGCGCTTCGCGTCGATGGAGTTCAGGATGCTGGCTCTGACACCGGTTACGACGATCTCCTCTATAGATTCTTCGTCCACGTCCTGCGCATGTGCGCCGCCCGCCGACATCGCCAGGGCCAGCGATACGCCGGCTGCAATTTTCGAACGTTGGTACCGCTGCAGGAGCGCCAGGGAAGAAGACGAAGCGTCGGCGTGAGACTTTGCGCTTGCGCGCCTTTTCTTGACCATTTTGGATTCCCCCCGCAAGGTCGTGTTTTTCACTGTTTTCGCTGTCTTAACTATCTTATGAACGCGGCTATCGCGTAGCAATGTTATGAATACGTATTCATTGCCTGAATACGTATTCAGGTCTTGCGATACCGCACGCGGCTGAATAGCTTATGCTTGCCTTCCTGGGGGAAGCGCCTAGGGGCTGCCCGGCCGCAAGGCGACAACAAGTCATTAGCGACGACCAAAGAAGCGAGCATGAGCCAGCAATCAGAGGCGAGAGCCGTTGAGCCCGCTGCCGACCCGGGAATTCTGCCCACCCACCGGCGAGCAGGCGTTTGCATGCATATTACGTCTCTGCCGGGGCCGTACGGCATCGGCGAGATCGGCCACCATGCGCTGGAGTTCATCGATACGATGAAGCACATGCGGCTCGGCGTCTGGCAGTTCTTGCCGACCGGGCCTACGGCTTACGGCGACTCCCCTTACCAGCCGCTATCGAGCTTTGCCGGTAACGAGATGCTGATCGATATCGGCGACCTGGTCGCGCACGGCTTTCTGAGTGACGAAGAAGTTACGGAGCTCAAACTGCTGCCGGCCCGGTACGTGGATTACGGCAGCCTCATTCCGATCAAGTCGCGGTTACTGAACCTCGCTGCCAGGCGCTTTCGCACAAAAGCCAAAGCCGAGCTCAAAGGCGAGTTCGACGCTTTCCTGGAGCGCCACGACAAAGCCTGGCTGCACGACTACGCCCTGTTTCGGATCTTGAAGTCCGCGCACGGCGAGCGGCCCTGGCCGGAATGGCGGCCCGAGTACGTCTACCGCGAAGAGAAGGCGATCCGCCGGCTGGAAGCGTCCGCCGCCGAGCAGATCGAATGGATCAAGATCATCCAGTGCATCTTCCACTATCAGTGGCAGCGCCTGCGCGACTACGCCCGCGCGAAGGGCGTCATGTTGTTCGGCGACATGCCGATTTACATTGCGCTGGACAGCGCCGATGCATGGGCGCGCCGCGAGCTGCTCGAGATCGACGACGCGGGCCGGCCCGAGGCCGTCGCCGGCGTGCCGCCGGACTATTTCAGCGAAGAAGGGCAGCTCTGGGGCAATCCGCTCTACGATTGGGACACGCACGCGGCGACCGGTTATCGCTGGTGGATCGACCGCCTGCGGTCGGCCGCGGATCTCACCGACATCGTCCGGATCGACCATTTCCGAGGCTTCGAGGCGTACTGGTCCGTCCCGGCGGACTCGCAGACGGCGAGGAACGGCGCCTGGCTGCCGGGCGCCGGCGACGAATTGTTCGACGCGATGTCCGACGCCCTGGGCAACCTGCCGATCGTCGCCGAGGATCTCGGCGTCATCACGCCCGAGGTCGAGGCGCTCAGAGACCGCCACCACATCCCCGGCATGCACGTGCTGCAATTCGACGTGACCGATCCGGAATTCGACCTGGTGGACGTGGACGTCAACTCGGTGTGTTACACCGGGACCCACGACAACGATACGACGATCGGCTGGTTCCACGGCAGCCCGGGCGACATGCGCTCGCGTGAAGAGATCCGCCGGCACCAGGCGGCGGCGCTCGCAGTCACAGGCGGGACCCGGGCAAGCATCCATCTCGACATGATCCGGGCGGCGTTCTCGACGCCGGCGAGGCTCGCCATCGCGCCGCTGCAGGATTATCTCGGTCTGGGCTCGGAAGCCCGGATCAACACGCCCGGAACCTCCAGCGAGAACTGGCGCTGGCGGGTCCTCGATACCCAACTGTCCGACCGGCTCTGCGACGACATCGCATCGATGGTCGAGGCATCCGGCCGCGCACAGCCCGACTGACGCGGGATTTGGCGCGATAAGACAATACTCGAATCCTCCCGCGATGGTATGCTCTACCGGACCGCGGAGTTAGTTGCCCATGCCAAACACCAGCGCCACGGAAGATGCGCGTTACGTAAGCCGGCTCACCCGCGACACGTTGGCGCTGATACTCGCCGGCGGACAGGGGTCGCGGCTGCACGAACTCACGAGCTGGCGGGCAAAGCCGGCGCTTTATTTCGGTGGCAAGTTCCGAATCATCGATTTCCCGCTGTCGAACTGTATCAACTCCGGCATTCGTCGAGTGGGCGTGCTGACGCAATACAAGGCGCACTCCCTGATCCGCCACGTCATACAGGGCTGGACCTTGTTCGGTATCGCCGCCGGCGACCGGGAATTCGTCGAAGTCCTGCCCGCCTCGCAGCGGGTCGGCGGCGAATGGTACCGGGGCACGGCCGATGCCGTGTACCAGAACCTGGACATCATCCGCACGCACGATCCGCGTTTCGTGCTGATCCTGGCCGGCGACCATGTCTACAAGATGGACTACGGCCAGTTCCTCGCCGCACACGTCGAAAACGAAGCCGACATGACCGTAAGCTGCATCGAGGTGCCGCTTGCGGAGGCCGCGGGCGCGCTGGGCGTCATGACGGTCGACAACACCGGCCGGGTCGTCGAGTTCACCGAAAAACCGGAGAAGCCGGATCCGATCCCCGGCAAGCCGGACCTGTGCCTGGCCTCGATGGGCAATTACGTCTTCAACACCGAGTTCCTGTACGAACAGTGCATCAAGGACGCCGACACGCCCGACACGCAACACGATTTCGGCCGTAACGTCATCCCGTCGATCATCAAGGACTATCGTGTCTACGCCTTCCCGTTTCGCGACAGCGAAACCGACAAGCAGGCCTATTGGCGCGACGTCGGTACCCTCGACGCCTTCTGGGAGGCGAACATGGAACTGGTATCGGTGACGCCGCAACTCAATATGTACGACGAGGAATGGCCGATATTCACTCACCAGGCCCAGGCCGCCCCGGCCAAGTTCGTGTTCGACGAGCACGACCGCAAGGGCATGGCGATCCAGTCCATGGTCTCCGGCGGCTGCGTCGTCTCGGGCGCGCTGGTCAACCGCTCGCTGTTGTTCTCCCGGTGCAAGGTCCATTCCTATAGCGAAGTCACCGACTCGGTCATCCTGCCGGACGTGGACATCGGCGAAGGCAGCCGCGTGCGCCACGCGATCATCGACCGCGGCGCAAGGATACCGCCGGGCTCGGTGATCGGCGAGGATCCGGACGCGGACATCGATCGCGGTTTCCGCATCACCGAGAACGGCGTCACGCTGGTGACGCCCGACATGCTGGGCCAGCACCTGCATTTCACCCGCTAGTGCCCGGTGCGAGTCATCCCTGTTCAAGCCGTGAGGTGAACTGCGATCGATCCCGGACGCATCATCATCCTTGCCGCGGAAAACGGCGCCCTGCCCGGGGGTAAGGTCGGCGGTATCGGCGACGTGGTGCGCGACCTGCCGGTCGCGCTCGCCAAGGCCGGCTGGCAGGCAAGCGTACTAACCCCGTCCTACGGCGTCTTCCACACGCTGGCCGACGCCGAAGAAACGGCCGACGTGGACGTGGTCTTCCGCGGCGCGGCGACCACGGTTCGATGCTTCGAGCTCGAGGACCGCGACACCGGCGTGACCAGCGTCGTGTTCGAGCATCCGGCTTTCGTGCCGCTTGCTCCCGGCGAGATCTATCACAACGACGCAGACGGCCGGCCTTATGCCACCGATGCGGACAAGTTCGCCCTGTTGTGCACCGCCGCTGCCGCCTGGGTCGACGCACTGGACCCGGCGCCCGACGTGGTTCACCTGCACGACTGGCACGCGGCGTTCTATCTGTTGTTGCGCGAGTTTTCGATCGGCGGTGAACGGCTGCGGGACATACGAACGGTGTTTACGATCCACAACCTCTCCTACCAGGGGCAGCGGCCCCAGACCGGCGACAGCTCGGCACTGGAAGCCTGGTTCCCGGGACTGACTTACGACATCGACCTGATCGGCGATCCGAATGCCGGCGACTGCATCAATCCGATGGCCTTCGCCATCCGCTGCGCGGACAAGGTCCACGTCGTGTCGCCGACCTATGCGAAGGAGATCTGCAAGCCCAGCGATCCTTTGCACGGCTTCGTCGGCGGCGAGGGGCTAGAGGGTTTGCTGCAGGCCGCCGCCGGCGAAGGCCGGCTGCACGGCATCCTGAACGGCTGCGATTACTCCAAACCGCTCGGCCGGCGGCCCGGCTGGCAGCATTTGATCCGCGTCGCCACCGCCACCGTCGAGGGCTGGACCCACCGGGACCCGGGCGATGCATTGCATTTCCTGACCCTGGAGCGTTTGTCGCGGCTGCCCAAGAGAAGACCCTTGCACGTCCTGGTATCGATCGGCAGGGTCGTCGCGCAAAAGATCCGCTTGTTTCTCCAGCCCCTGGACGACGGCCGGACGGCGCTAGAGCACATCCTCGAACGCCTGGGCCGGCGCGGCTTCATCTGGCTTTTGGGCAGCGGCGAGGCCCGTTACGAATCCGAACTCGAACGGATTGCCCAGTTCTCGGACAACCTGCTGTTTTTCCGCGGTTATTCGGATACGCTGGGGGAAACCCTGTATCGCGCGGGCAACCTGTTTTTGATGCCGTCGAGCTTCGAGCCCTGCGGGATCAGTCAGATGCTCGCCATGCGGGCGGGCCAACCCTGTGTCGTGCATGGCGTCGGCGGACTCCGCGACACGGTCGAGGACGGGGTCACAGGCTTCGTGTTCGACGGCGATACCCAGGCGGAACAGGCCGCCGATTTCGTCGAATGCGTGGATCGCGCGCTGGCGTTGCGAAGCAACGATCCCGCCGAATGGCAGGCAATGAGAAAACGTGCCGCCGCCAAGCGTTTCGACTGGGCATCGTCCGCGCAACAGTACGTGGAAACACTCTATGAGCCCGACTGACGCAATCGTAGCGGACAGCAAACGCAACAAGGCGGCCTTCGAGGCCGTCGTCGACGGCAGGCACGCCGACCCGTTCTCGGTGCTCGGACCGCACCGCTCGGGTGACGTCCACCTGGTCCGGACGTTTCAGCCGCAGGCGGCGCAGGTCGAGCTGATCGATGCCGGCGGCGGGCACCTGGCGGAGATGGAACGCGCGCATGAAGCGGGCCTTTTCGTCGCATCGATGCCGCCGCGACCAGGCGACTATCGCCTGCGCGTCACGACGATGGACGGCATCGAGTACACCGTCGAGGACCCTTACCGGTTCTCGCAGACCCTGGGGGACGTGGACCTCTATCTGCTCGGCGAAGGATCCGACAAGAACATCTACCAGAAGCTCGGCGCCCGGGTCCGAAGCTTCGACGGCGTCAGGGGCACGCGGTTTGCCGTCTGGGCGCCGAACGCCTCGCGGGTCAGCGTCATCGGCAGCTTCAACGACTGGGACGGCCGGCGCCACGTCATGCGCCTGCATCCGGGCAACGGGATCTGGGAGATCTTCATTCCCGGCGTCGGTCCCGGCGACCGGTACAAATACGAGCTGCTCGACCGCAACGGCGATCTGTTGCCGTTCAAGGGCGATCCTTTCGCCAACTATCACGAGCCGCCGCCGGGTAATGCCTCGATCGTCTACGAAAGCGGCTACGAGTGGTCCGACGGCGAGTGGCTCGAGCGCCGCGGCAACGAACCGGCGCTCGACCGCCCGCTCAGTATCTACGAGGTGCACCTGGGCTCCTGGCGGCGCAAACCCGAAGACGACGACCGTTACCTGAGCTACCGCGAACTCGCCGAGGAGCTGGTGCCTTACGTCAGCGACATGGGTTTCACCCATGTCGAACTGTTACCGGTCACCGAGCATCCTTTCGACGGCTCCTGGGGCTATCAGCCGATCGGGCTTTTCGCGCCGACGGAACGCTTCGGCGAGCCCGACGACTTTCGTTACTTCGTGGATCGCTGCCACGCGGCGGGCCTGGGCGTCATCGTCGATTGGGTACCGGCCCATTTTCCGCGCGACGAACACGGCCTGCGGCGCTTCGACGGCACCGCCTTGTACGAGCATGACGATCCGCGCAAGGGCGAACACGCCGACTGGGGCACCTTGGTATTCAATTTCGGCCGCCGCGAGGTCTGTAATTACCTGATCGGCAGCGCGCTGTACTGGATCGAGGAATTCCACATCGACGCTTTGCGCGTGGACGCCGTGGCCTCGATGCTCTACCTCGATTACTCGCGCGGCCACGGCGAGTGGCTGCCGAACGAGTTCGGCGGCAACGAGAATCTCGAGGCGGTGGAGTTCCTGCGCCGTCTGAACCGCGAGCTGCACGCGCACGGCGCTACGTCGTTCGCCGAGGAGTCCACCGCCTGGCCCGGCGTGTCGCGACCGGTCGATACCGGCGGCCTGGGTTTCACCTACAAATGGAACATGGGCTGGATGAACGACACCTTGTCTTATATGGGCGAGGACCCGGTACACCGCAAGCACCATCACGACAAGATGACCTTCGGCCTCGTCTACGCCTTCAACGAGAATTTCGTCCTGCCGCTGTCGCACGACGAGGTAGTGCATGGGAAACGGTCCCTGCTCGGTCGCATGCCCGGGGACATCTGGCAGCGCTTCGCGAATCTCCGCGCCTATTTCGGTGCGATGTACGCACACCCCGGCAAGAAACTGCTGTTCATGGGCAGCGAGATCGCCCAGCACGACGAATGGAATCACGACCGCTCGCTGGACTGGCACCTGCTGGAGTATCCGCCGCACCAGGGGATACAAAGGCTGGTCCGTGACCTGAACCGGCTGTATGCCGCAACCCCCGCATTGTACGAAGTCGACTTCAGTCACGACGGTTTCGAGTGGATCGACTGGAACGACCGCGACAACAGCGTGTTTTCTTGGTTGCGCCGCGATTCGCATGGCGGATTTGTCGTCTGCGTCACCAATCTGACGCCGATCGTGCGGCATAATTTCAGGCTGGGTGTGCCGGGTGCCGGGCGCTATCGCGAACTGATCAACACGGATGCCGATCACTATGGCGGCAGCGGGGTGACGCACCCGGACATCGAGGCAAGCGATACCGGCTGCCACGGACGGCCGCACTCGCTGGTGTTGACCCTGCCGCCGTTGGCCACCGTGCTGCTGGCCCCGGCGGCGGAATGATCCACCCGTAAGGGAACGACATGGCCACCAGATTAGGCGATGAATCATTGGGCAATAAACCATTGGAAAATAGATCCTCGGAAAATACATCCTTGGAAAACAGATCCTCGGAAAACAGATCCTTAGGCAATAGATCCGACAAAGCCGGTATCGGCGAGATCGAGCTCCTGCAGTCGCCCGACCGGCCGATGACCGCCGACGCCATCCTCGAAGACTTCACGCACTACTTCGGCCGCCTGCTGGGCCGGCGCACGATACGTACGCGCTCGCCTTATCCCTACCAGGCCGTCGTGTTTGCTGTCCGCGACCGGCTGATGGAGCGCTGGGGCAAAACCCGGATGGCGCTGGAACGCAACAACAACCGCCGCGTCGCCTACCTGTCGCTGGAGTTTCTGATGGGCAGGCTGTTGCGTAACGCGCTGTTGAATCTCGGCGTCGAAGCGGAAACCCGGGAGGCGCTGAGCCGGCTCGGGCTCGAGATCGAGGAGGTCTACGAACGCGAGCTGGACGCGGGCCTGGGCAACGGCGGACTGGGCAGGCTCGCCGCCTGTTTCCTCGATAGCTGCGCGACCCTGTCGCTGCCGGTCATCGGTTACGGCATCCGTTATCAGTACGGCATGTTCCACCAGCGCATCGACAACGGTTACCAGGTGGAAGAACCGGACCCGTGGCTGCGCGAGGGCTTTCCTTGGGAGGTCAAGCGATTCGAGTTCGCCAAACGCATCAAGTTCGGCGGCCGCACGACCAGTTACGTCGACTCCCGGGGCGAGACGCGTTACCTGTGGGTGGATACGCATGACGTCATGGCGATCCCCTACGACGTGCCGATACCGGGCTATCGCAACGACGTCTGCAATACCCTGAGGCTCTGGTCGGCCGCGGCGACCGACGCTTTCAACCTCGAGGAGTTCAACGCCGGCGACTACGGCGATGCGGTGGCGGCCAAGAACGAGGCCGAGAACATCACGATGGTGTTGTACCCGAACGCCGAAACCTACAACGGCCAGGAGTTGAGGCTCAAGCAGCAGTATTTCCTGGCGTCGGCGAGCCTGCAGGACACGATCCGGTTCTGGCAGTCGCTGCACGGTGACGACTTCGCGGGATTCGCCGACAAAAACGTGTTCCAGCTCAACGACACCCACCCAGCCATCGCCGTCGCGGAACTGATGCGCCTCTTGATCGACGAGCTGCACATGGGCTGGGACGAAGCCTGGGATATCACCGGCAGGACGATGGCGTACACCAATCACACGCTGCTGCCGGAGGCGCTCGAGAAGTGGCCGGTTGCGATGTTCCGCCGGCTGCTGCCGCGGCTGCTCGAGATCATCTACGAGATCAACGCGCGCTTCATCGCCGAGATCAGCCATCGCTGGCCGGGCGACAGCGAGCGTATCCGGCGCATGTCCTTGATCCAGGAAGGCGACGAACCGATGATCCGGATGGCCTATCTCGCCATCGTCGGCAGTTTCTCGGTCAACGGCGTCGCCGGGTTGCATTCGCGCCTGTTGCGGGAAGGCCTGTTCCGCGATTTTGCCGAACTCTGGCCGCACAAGTTCAACAACAAGACCAACGGCGTCACCCAGCGCCGCTGGCTGGCCGCCTGTAACCCGGGGCTCAGCGACCTGATCACCGAGGCGATCGGCGACGATTGGGTCGTCGACCTGTCGCAGATCGGCCGCCTGCGCGACCATGCCGACGACCGCGAGTTCCAGCGCCTGTGGCGTCACGTCAAGCTCGCCAACAAGGTTCGCCTGTCGCGCCGGTTGACCGAGCTTACCGGGATCGAAGTCCCGCCGGCGATGATGTTCGACGTGCAGGTCAAGCGCCTTCACGAATACAAGCGGCAATTGCTGAACGTGCTGCATGCCGTGCACCTCTACGACCGGATCCGCCGCGGCGACGGCGACGAACTCGTGCCGCGCGCGATCATCATCGGCGGCAAAGCGGCGCCGGGTTACGCGATGGCGAAACGGACCATCAAGTGCATCAACAACGTCGCGCGCGTGATCAACTCGGACCCGATCATGGCCGACCGCCTGCGGATGATCTTCTATCCGGACTACAACGTCTCGGCGATGGAGTTGATCTGTCCGGCGGCCGATCTGTCCGAGCAGATCTCTACCGCCGGCAAGGAAGCGTCCGGCACCGGCAATATGAAATTCATGATGAACGGGGCGATTACGATCGGCACCCTGGACGGCGCCAATGTCGAAATTCGCGAGGCGGTCGGCGAGGACAACTTTTTCCTGTTCGGCCTCAATGTCGAAGAAGTCCAGGCAATGCGGGGGCACTACAGGCCCGACGACATCATCGATGCCGACAGCGACTTCAGCCGTGTCGTCAAGCTGCTCGAGAGCGGGCACTTCAATCGTTTCGAGCCCGGCGTTTTCGACGACGTGCTGCGCTCGATCCGTGAGCCGTCCGATCCGTGGATGACGGCCGCCGACTTCCGCAGTTACGTCGACGCCCAGGCCCGTGCCAACGCGGCGTTCCGGGACGTCGACGACTGGACCCGCAAGAGCATACTGAACACGGCCGCCTCCGGACGTTTCTCGACCGACCGCACGATGCGGGACTACAACGACGAGATCTGGCACGCGGACCCGATCGTGCTCGAGGTCTAGCGTCCTGTCCCGCAATAATCCCGTATCGGTCGGGCGTGCGGTTTGTCGCAAGCGGCGCGGCGACGAGTGAGCCGTTGCGAGGAGCCGCAAGGCCGCCGGACGCTGAAGTACGCGGTGAATGAAACAAGGTAACTGCGGGACGGGATACTCGTGATGGAAGCCGGCGCCAATGTGCCACTGGGCGCGACTGCGGACGCGGACGGCGTCAATTTCGCCTTGTTTTCGTCGGTTGCCGAACGAGTTGAGCTGTGCCTGTTCGACCGAGACGGAAAGGAGACCGGCCGTTACGAACTGCCTCGGAAAACGGCCGACGTCTGGCATGGCTACCTGCCCGGCTGCCGTCCCGGACAACGTTACGGCTATCGGATTCACGGTCCTTACGAACCGGAACAGGGACTGCGCTGCAACCCCGCCAAGCTGCTGATCGACCCCTACGCCCGGCTGCTCGACGGCGAGTTCGTGTGGAACGAAGCGGTATTCGACTATCGTTGCGATGATCGCAGTTATGGCGACTATGGCGACTATGGCGATAATCGTCGCTACCCGGATTCCGGTCCGCTTTCGATCAACAAACTGGACAGCGCCGCCTTCGTCCCGAAATCGGTGGTCTGTGCCAAGCGCATGCGCCCACCGAAACCCGGCCGCAGAACGCCGTGGACTGAAACCGTATTCTACGAAGCCAATGTCCGCGGCTACACGATGCGCCATCCCGCCGTCGAGGAAGATGCCCGGGGCACTTTCGCCGGGATGCGAAACGGCGAAGTGCTGGCCTACCTCAAAGCGCTGGGCGTCACTTCGCTGGAGCTCTTGCCCGTTCAGGCGTTCATCGACGAGCGTCATCTCGTCGATCTGGGCCTGCGCAACTACTGGGGATACAACACGATCGGTTTTTTTTCTCCGATGCCGCGGTATGCGCGCGGGGACGCGATCGCCGAGTTCATCGACATGGTTAGCGCCGTACACGATGCGGGACTCGAGCTGATCATGGACGTCGCCTACAACCATACCGGCGAGAGCGACCGCTTCGGGCCGACGCTGTCGTTCCGCGGCATCGACAACGCCGCCTATTACCGCTGCGAGGCGGGCGAACCCGGCCGTTACGTGAACGACACCGGCACCGGCAACACACTGAACGTCGATCATTCCAGGACGCGCCAGCTCGTCATCGACAGCCTTCGCTACTGGGCCAAGGACATGGGCGTCGACGGCTTCCGTTTCGACCTGGCGACGGTGCTCGGACGTCACGCCGGGGGGTTCTCGAACCGGCACCCGCTGTTGCAGGCGATCGGCGAGGACCCTGAGCTCGCACAGGTGAAAATGATCGCCGAACCCTGGGACGTCGGTCCGGGCGGTTACCGCTTGGGCGGTTTTCCGCCGCGATGGGCGGAATGGAACGATCGTTTTCGGGACGCGGCGCGACGCTTCTGGCGCGGCGACGAGAACATGAGCGGCGAGCTGGCCGGCCGCCTGCACGGCTCGGCCGAGCTCTTCGATTCCCAGGGCAGGCCGCCGTTCTCGAGCGTCAACCTGATCACGGCGCACGACGGTTTCACGCTCAGCGACGTCGTCAGTTACGAGCGGCGCCACAACGAGGCCAACGGTGAGAACAACCGCGATGGCCATTCGCACAACTACAGTTGCAATCACGGCGTCGAAGGCGCGACCGACGACCCGGAGATCGTGCAAAAACGCCGCAAACACCGGCTCAATCTGCTGGCTACGCTGTTTTTCTCGCAGGGCACGCCGTTGCTGCTCGCAGGCGACGAGCTGGGCAACTCACAGGCCGGTAACAACAACGCCTACGCGCAGGACAATGAGACGGGCTGGATCGACTGGTCGGGGCTGTCTACCGACCCGGCATTCACGGAGCGGGTCCGCGAACTGATCCGGCTGAGGCGCGAGCTGCCCTTGTTGCGCCAGCAAAGCTACGTGCACGGCCGGACCGACAACGGTTGCGGCATCGTCGATTTGCATTGGCTGCACCCGAACGGCTCGACGATGCAGCATGAAGATTGGGAAGGACGACAAGTATTCGGCGTCGCCTTTTCGGAAACCCATGCCGACGGCGAGACGTCGACGGTTGCGGTGTTGCTGAACGGATCCGACGACGACGTTCGTTTTCACCTGCCGGCATTGCAGCACGGACGGGCCTGGCGGTCCGCCTTCGGCACCGACGACGACGCCAGGCAAACGGGTCGCGGACAATTCGAGCTGCCCGCCTTGAGCCTCGTACTCGCGCTGGACTCGTGCTGAACTCGCGATGGACTCGCGCTGAACGATAGCGGTCGAGTCGGCGTATCGGTCAGCGCATCGCCAAGATGTTGCGCAACTGCTCGCTGGACACGCACGCGCAGCGTTGCTCCAGCGCGAAGTTCTCACAATAACTCGAATAGCCGACCGGACAACTGATGCCGCGGCTCGCGATGCGCCGCGCCAGGATCCTCTCGCGCTTCTCGACCTGTGACCAGTCGCCGGTTTGCATGGCCTCGAACTCGAGTTCCTCCAGTGTGGCCGTCTGAACGCATCCGGTCAGGCAGAAGGCCAGTAGCAGTATCAGATACTTCATGTTCTCTCCTCCCCGTTCTTTCGACAGCTTGCAAACAAGTCATGGCTTATCAGCCGAGACGGAACGGGTCGGTGACTCGCAACACAGTTTTATGTCTTCACCGACGTGGAGAATCGCCTTTGCGATTTAGGCAACATGGAGGCAAACGTTGCGGCCGGCAGATTCGTCTTGTTGTTGGAAAAACGCAACGCAACCGGCCGATTGTCGGACTTGTGAACCCGGTCACATCCGGCACCCCTGCCCGTGACCGAAGGCCTGCGTCGCGCGCGACGCTTTGGAGGCTCACTCGTTACCAATCGGTAACATTGTCGTGTATTTGACGCGCCTCAAAACGAAGGTCGAGCTGGCAGAGCGCACGGCGGGATGTTTCAGTATCCACGAGTTCAAAAACTCCGTGTAGCGCTCCATGTCCTCGGCGACGACGTGCAGCACGTAATCGCGATCGCCCGCCACCGTGAAACACTCGGTGACTGCGTCGAGGTCCGCAACGTGGCGTTCGAAGGCCTGGCGGTTCTCGTCCGTGTGCTCGGTCATCGATACCGCAAGCAGCACGTGGATGTGAAAGCCCGCAAGACGCGGATTCAAGAGCGCGACCTGTCTTTCGATCAGCCCGGCGTCTTCGAAATCCCGGATTCGCCGCCAACAGGATGTGCGTGACATCCCCGCCAAGTGGGCCAGCTCCGCCTGGTTGCGCGTGGCGTCGCGCTGCAGCTCGTTGAGCAGCCGCCGGTCCGCCCTCGAGAGTTTCATGAAACACCTTGTCTATTTATGGAATCATTTCGGAATTTATGTTTCAAATATAGCAGCTTCTCTAATACTTTAGAACACGAAGTGCCTTGGATTTGCGCATAATGTCTGAGAACAGTCCGTGCAGAAGAAACCCAGGAGAAACGCATGAGCGATTCGTTCGAAAACCCCGGTTCTTTCGAAAACCCGGATTCTTTCGAAAACCCAATGGACCTCGACGGCTTCGAGTTCGTCGAGTTCGCTTCCCCAGAGCCGGGTGTGCTGGAACCGGTGTTTCACTCCATGGGCTTCGAGGCCGTTGCCAGGCACCGGTCGAAGAAGGTGACCTTGTACCGCCAGGGCGGCATCAACTTCGTGTTGAACGAGGAGCCCAAGAGCCACGCCGCCTACTTCGCGCAGGAGCATGGACCCTCGGCCTGCGGCATGGCGTTTCGGGTCAAGGACGCACACTTCGCTTACGACCGGGCGCTCGAGCTCGGCGCGCAGCCGATCGACATCCCGACCGGGCCGATGGAACTCAGACTCCCGGCTATCAAGGGCATCGGCGGCGCGCCGCTGTACCTGATCGACCGTTACAAACCCGGCAATACGATTTACGACATCGACTTCGAGTTCTTCGACGGCGTCGATCGCCATCCCGAAGGTTGCGGTTTCACCGAGATCGACCACCTGACCCACAACGTTTATCGCGGGCGGATGGAATACTGGGCGAAGTTCTACGAGGACCTGTTCAACTTCCGCGAGATCCGGTATTTCGACATCAAAGGCGAGTACACCGGGCTGTTGTCCAAGGCCATGACGGCGCCGGACGGCAAGATCCGGATTCCGTTGAACGAGGAAGCTTCCGCCAATACCGGCCAGATCGAGGAATTCCTGATGGCGTACAACGGCGAAGGCATCCAGCACATCGCGCTGACCTGCGACGATCTCTACGCCTGTTGGGACAGGCTCAAGGAGCGGGGCATGCCGTTCATGACGGCGCCGCCCGGGGCGTATTACGAGATGCTGGACGAGCGCCTGCCGGGCCATGGCGAGCCGGTCGGGGAGCTTCAGTCGCGCGGCATCCTGTTAGACGGCAGCACCGATGGCGGCGAGCCGAGATTGCTGTTGCAAATCTTCTCGGAGCTGATGATCGGTCCGGTCTTCTTCGAGTTCATCCAGCGCAAGCAGGACGAGGGTTTCGGCGAAGGCAACTTCAAGGCCTTGTTCGAGTCAATAGAGCGTGACCAGATTGCGCGCGGCGTCGTCTCGGCGCCGGACGCCTGAGGGAGCGGGTTCGATGGAAATCAAGCGCATTCATCACGTCGCCTACCGTTGCAGGGACGCCAAGGAGACGGTCGAGTTCTACCAGCGTGTCCTGAACATGGACTTTACGGTAGCGTTTGCCGAGGATCAGGTGCCGTCCACCAAGGAACCGGACCCGTACATGCACGTTTTCCTGGACGCCGGCATGGGCAACGTGCTGGCGTTTTTCGAGCTGCCGACCCAACCGGACATGGACCGCGACCGCAATACGCCGGAATGGGTGCAGCACATCGCTTTCGAAGTCGAGGACTACGACGCCCTGCTCGCCGCCAAGGCGCAAGTGGAAGCGGAAGGGATCGACGTGATCGGGCCGACGAATCACGGTATATTTCAGTCGATTTATTTCTTCGACCCGAACGGACACCGGCTGGAGCTCGTCGCGAATACTCAGACACAAGAGCAACTCGACGAGCTGAGACGTGTCGCACCCGATATGCTGGAGGAATGGAGCCGCACCAAGAAGGCCCCGCGGCATGCGGCGTGGCTGCATGAGCTGGAGTTCACCGGAAGCACGACAAGCCATACTCGATGAACCATACTCGATGAACCATACTCGATGAACCATACTCGATGAACGACACTCGATGAAGCTGGCATCCTTGAAACACGGCCGGGACGGCCGGCTGGTCGTCGTGTCCGGCGATCTCGAACGTTACGTGGACGCGGGCAGCGTTGCTCCGACCTTGCAGGCGGCGCTGGATGATTGGGCGACAGCCGGGCCGGCGCTTGCCGGGCTGGCGAAGGACCTCGAAGGCGGTGCCGGCGAGACCTTCGACCCGGCGGCCTGCTCGGCACCGTTGCCGCGTGCTTACCAGTGGGCGGACGGTTCGGCGTATGTGAACCACGTCGAGCTGGTACGCAAGGCGCGCGGCGCCGAGATGCCGGAAAGTTTCTGGACCGATCCCTTGATGTACCAGGGCGGCTCGGACTCGTTCATTGGGCCGCAGGAACCGGTGCTCGCAGCCAGCGAGGACTGGGGCATCGACTTCGAGGGTGAAGTCACCGTGATCACCGACGACGTGCCGATGGGTGTGAGTGCGGCGGATGCGGTGGCACACGTCAAGCTGTTGATGCTCGTCAACGACGTGTCGCTCAGGAACCTGATTCCCGGCGAGCTGGCGAAGGGTTTCGGGTTTTTCCAGTCCAAGCCATCCAGCGCTTTCACACCGGTGGCGGTCACGCCCGACGAGTTGGGCGATGCCTGGCGGGACGGCAAGGTGCATTTGCCGCTGTTGTCGTATTTGAACGGCGAGGCTTTCGGCAAGCCCGAGGCCGGGGTCGATATGACCTTCGACTTCGGCCGGCTCATTGCCCATGCGGCAAAAAGCCGGCCGCTGGCTGCGGGTACCATCATCGGATCGGGGACGGTCTCGAACAAGCTCGACGGCGGTCCGGGTAAGCCTGTTGCCGACGGCGGCGTCGGTTATTCGTGTATCGCCGAGATCCGGACCATCGAAACCATCGAGCATGGTACGCCGCGGACGCCGTTCATGCGGTTCGGCGACCGGGTGCGAATAGAAATGCTGGATGCCGAAGGGCGTTCGATTTTCGGTGCGATTGATCAGCTCGTCGAACATTACACGGGCTGATGCCGTGACCATCAAACTCTATACCTACTGGCGCTCTTCGGCCGCCTACCGGGTGCGGATTGCACTCAATCTGAAACAGCTAGAGCATGAGCTGATTCCAATCAACCTGGTTAAAGGCGAACAAAAGGAAAACGCCTATCGCGAGCGGAATCCGCAGGGATTGGTGCCGTTTCTGGAAGACGGGGCGGTTGCCATAGGCCAGTCGCTCGCAATTCTGGAGTACCTCGAAGAAACCTACCCGGAGCCGGCCTTACTGCCCGCGGGAATTCCCGAGCGCGCGGCGGTGCGTTCGTTTTGCGACCTGATTTGTTGCGACGTACACCCGCTGAACAACTTGCGGGTGCTGAAGTATCACGGCTGGCGTTTGGACCTTGAGGACGACGAGCGCGACCGGTGGTACGCCCACTGGATTCACGAGGCATTTCGGGCAATTGAGTTGCAGCTCGAGGATCGCGACGGGCCCTATGCATTCGGCCAGGCCGTGACGCTCGCGGATTTGTGTCTGGTGCCACAGGTTTACAATGCGAGGCGTTTCAAAGTGCCGCTGGACGAGTATCCGCGGCTGGTCTCGGTAGTGGACCGGTGCAACGAGTTGCCGGCGTTTCAGGCGTCGGCACCCGAGAAACAGCCCGATTTCCAGTGAGTCCCCATCCGTGGGCGCGGCCTCGGCCGATTTGCTCTCTCCAGCGGTTGAAGCCAGCAGTTGAAGACCTGGTTGAAGCGTCAGGAAACTTTACATCTCGTGCGCGCCAGAATCGCTCTTACATCCGTAAACCACTGAGTAGAAAAGAATACTTTGCGGTGGCGCAAATCTTGCTTGCTCCTTCACATAAGGCTTTGAATTAAGTCGTATCTGGACCGCAAAACCAATCGCCAAGAAGAAGAGATAACCAAGGCATCCGGTCCTTCTGTGAGGATCGGAGATACCAGTGGAGACACCATGATGTTTAACAGGAAGTACACGTTTGCCATGGGCGCGCTATTGGGCTTGTCCGCGCTCTACCCGGTCTCGGCATCATCAGCCCCGATTTACGACGAAAATGTGACACCCGATGTCATTTTCGGCTCGGGCAACGCCAACGGCAGTTTTACCGTAGACCGCGCTCGGGGCATCGAGGTGGGGCTGCGGGCCAAGCTTCGTCACAACGCGTTAGGCCAGCCTGAGAATACGTTCAACAGCAACGGCGACGGGACCTATAGCTTTAACGCCGGCGTTGCTCCTACCCAGAGTTTTCCGACTGCTGAGTGGAGCTTTGAATGGAGCATCAATACCGATTACAACGGCTTGACAGAGTTTGATCTGGAAGACTTGGTCTATGAACTGGCTCTGGACTACGATGCCTCTGCGGGCACCTCGTTCCTGACCTTCGACCCGATCAATGACGTCAACCCGGGGTGCGGCTCCGTGGCCTGGGATCACGCGCAGGGTGACAACTCCACCGGCAACGGCGGCGGCACAACGCCGGGTTCCGGCTGTAACGCAGCAGGCTACGCCGCGGGTCTTGCCGCCAACAACGTTGCCCAGAACTCCTGGAAGCCCCACTGGTTCATTGCAGGTTTCGGTTTCGACCCGACGGTGGATGGCACTTACGACTTCTACCTGGCCGCCAGCCTCAACGACATCGAGGTGGCAAGGACTGCCATTCAGGTGATTGTGGGTCGAGGAGGGGCCGCCGCCGCCGTACCCACGCCCGGTTCGCTGCTGTTGCTGGGTACCGGGCTGCTGTTTCTGTTCGGAGCCACGCGCCGGCGCCGGGGCTAGGCAGGCTACCGTTCGAGGTAGGGCCTTTGTTTTCTTAACCCGCCTCCAGGCAGGTAACGAAAGGCCCTACATTTCCACTGCAGACTTATGCAGAGGTTCTCTGGCGTTGCTGACGGCGTCGGCGAGTAGGCTCGGGGTGAGGATTTGCGGCAGCAGTTGGCCCTCGTCGACAGGATCGGCAACACGCAGGGCATGAGGTTGAGGATCAGGCCGCCGGTAAGGAGTGATTCTCTCAGGAAAACGGCTACTTCGATCGGTAGCCGTGCCAAGCCGGCCGGCGCCCTGCGCCTCTCGCGCCCGGGGTCCACATTTCACACTGGCCGGGCTCATACGTCTAATGAGGTAAGAAACGGGAGACCGGATTGCCGGTTCGCCCACTCTTATCTATTAGTCCCCGGGGCTTCCCTGATCGATGCCGAATCCGCACCACAACCCGCACGTTACCGTTTACCGCGGCCCGGCCGACGATGGCCGCCGCTGAATCCCGCCTGGAAACGCAAACCGCCATCGATACGCACGTCGAAAGACTGCGCCGGCACCTGCGCAGGCGTCTCGCGAGCGAGGAGGACGCCAGCGACCTCGCCCAGGAGGCCTGCCTGAAGCTGTTACAGGCACAGCAGCCCGAATCGATCGACAATCCAAGAGCCTATCTTTTCCGGATTGCACAACATCTGATCTATCGCCATTACCGGTATCACGCGCGGCGGCTCATCGACAACGACATCGTGCTCGACGAGTTGGAATCAGGGGACGCCGGGCCGGAAGCGGCCACCATCGACGCGTTGCGCCGGCAGCAGGTCAACCGTGCCGTGCGGGAGCTACCGCCCAAATGTCAGAAGGTGCTGCGCTTGCGGTGGTGCGAAGGCTTGAAGGTACTGGAGATTGCCGAGCGAATGGGTTTGTCGCAAGCGATGGTGAAGAAGTATCTGGCGAAGGGGCTGGCGCATTGTCGGAAACGGCTACAGCGGTATGCGCTGGCGGATAAGATGGTTCGGAGATAGTAGACCGTTTGCGCCGGTGTGCAATCTCCGGTGTGCAATCTGATCTGTGCAAGCACGACCGACCCATCGAGCACGACTTTTGTCAGCCGTTCACGACGTCTGACCGCCAAGTAACGCGAGCATGCGCTCCGCGACCGACCTGCACGTCCCCCGTCAGGAACGGGCAGGCTTCGAAATCAGCAGTTCGAGAGACCGATGCGGCAGGACCGTTGCAAACGGTAGGTCTTCCCGGAGCTTCCGGCACAGCGAGTCGGGCATCATGACGGTCACCGCATTCCGGCCACTGCCCTCAATGACGCGAATGCCCGGCGACCTCGAAAGGACCTGCGCGAGCTCCTGCTGCCGGCGCTCTCGCCGCCCCTCGCGAGTCAATGCCACTACGTATTTGCTTTGGGTCCGCTTCGCCATGGTTGCTTACTTCAATACGACCATCCCCTGATCGCAAGCGTTCAAAAAAACCCTTTTGGTTGAACTGCTTATCGCCTCAATAGCGTATGTAGCACGATTCTGATCTCGCGGCAACGATGCAAATACCGGATCCGTCGAAAGAATGACCGCCGCGAGACCCGCGGTGATGGGGGCTGCGTAGCTGGTTCCGCAGACCGAGTATACACCCGATTGTTGCATTGCAAAAACCGCCAGGCCCGCCCCGACATAGTTCACTTCCGAACCCTGGGCGCTATCGCACCACACGTAGAAATCATCATCAACCGCGGCCGCGGAAGCCCGTTCCTGGGTAAATTCGAAGGTATTGGGTGGTGCCAGACCCACCTTTCCCAACGCGCCAACAGCCAGGCACTCAGGATAACGGGCTGGATACCGCGCCGTGCCGCCCAGGTTGCCGGCGGCGACGAAACAAAGGGAGCCTGAATCCATCGCTGCTTCCGCGGCCAATTCGATTTCCGGCAACGGGTCCGCGCAATCACCCGCACTGAATGAGATTATGTCGCAGCGATAGTCTTCGGCCAGAAGATCGATCGCGTTGGCCAATCGCGCAACATCCAGACGTTCGGACTGGTCTTCACCCGCCGCGGCGAACACGAGCTCCGCGCCTGGTGCAACGCCGGTGAAAGGTGCGTGAAAGGCTGCCCGTGCGGCGATCAATCCGCATACTGCCAGAGAATGACTGGAACTTGGTAAGAAGCCGCGCGGATCATCGCCGTCCCACGCCTCGCTGCCGAGATTGACCACGTGACCGATCGGCGAGCTGTCGGGGATCGCCGCAAGTGCTTCATCGATAACCCCGATACGTATTCCCGCACCCAGGCGGTCGTCCGGTACAGTAAGACCGTGCGCCAAATGCCACCATCCTACCGGACCGGATGGCAGCCTCGGGATGACACCACCGATCGTTTTCGGCGGTGACGAAAAGCTCAGTCCCCAATAGCCACCTTCACATGCGAGAAGGTGAATCTCTTCGATATCAAACGGCGCCTCGATGAATCGACCCGGTGCGATATCTCGCAGCAACGCGGTTTTGCCCGGGTCGTCTGCAGGTACCAGACAGACGTCGAATCGCCCACCGTCAGCCATGCCTTCCAGCCCACAATCGATAATGAGCTCCCGCGGCATTCAAAATGCCTGCAACGCGGCAGCTCTGCTCTGTACTTTCAGTAACGCGTACGGTATCTCTGCGTAAGGATCCTGGTAGTCCGGTGCATTAAACTCGTCAACCGAGACCTCGCCCGGCACCAGCTTGCCGTAAGCGCCAAGAAAATAGGGCCGGGTCTTTCGAATCAGGTCGTAGTGACGCTGCGGCACCATCAACGTAAAGCCGTGTGGCAGGACACCGATGTGTATGCCGGGCATACCCAGGGTGTACGACTGCCTGGCACGCTCGGAAAGGGCAAAGGTCATTTTAGCGCTCTTGAAAAGCGGTTTGGTGTTTTTGTCGAACTTGTCGAATGCTTCGTTGACTACGTCGATAGCCTCATTGACGATACCGGGAAAGCCGAGCGCATTGATCAGCGAAGTTGCCGACGAACTACCCAGGGCGCTGAAGATCTTCTGCCACCAGGGTTTTTCTTCGTGTGCAAAAACCTCGAACCGCACCTGGGCCAGCCCACCTGCAACTTCGATCGGACGCCGCGCGAACGCCTGGTCGAAATCGCTCCGGTACTTATTAGGCGACTCCTTGTTCCGCGCCGTATTCGACAAATCGAGTCCCGCGGCAATGGACCAGAACAAAGGCTCGAGCGGCGAGTCGGACAACTCATCCTGGCCTATGTCCAGCCTCAAGGTTGCCCTCGCATTTTTACCGATCTCCTTCTCGATCTGCCTACCGGGATGAAATGCCGTCAAGTTGATTTTCGTGATCACATCGGGTTCGTCGTCGGTACCGGCGATGTTCGGTACCGACTGGTGCGGATCGACGAATACCGCGGTCCCGGACTCAGCGCCGGCAGCCAGGTTGAACAATCGAAACGAATCGTCGAACTCGAACCTGCTGCGTTCGGGTTGTCGGCGAAATCGGCGGTCGCCGGCATCGAGCAGCGCCAAACCCTCCTGGCCACCCCGCCGGTCCAGCACACGAATAGACTCGGCAGCTTCGCCGGTGGGTAACAAGGTAACATCCGAGAGTTCGCCAAACGTCGCCATTGTTCTTCTCCTTTCGCGATCCCACAAGGACGGGTGGCGTAATCAATGGTGTTTTGTGTGATCGATGTCACCGTATACGCCTTTATAGGTTGTCTCGACCAATTGTAGGCTAATTTTCGGCCGGAGTCGCTCTGGAGTTCGAGGCCGGTGGCACGTCGAGCGCTATGACGAAGGCGGCCCATTCCTGCTCACTCGAAGCGAAATTTGTTCGATCTAGCAACGCATCTTTCGCGTACAACAGGGCCGCATCGCAGACGAAATCGGAAACCGTCATCTCCGCAGCCGAAGCCGCCTGCTCAATCAAGGTGCGCTAAGGTGCTTCTACCCGAATACTGAGCGGTGCCGTCTTTTCTTGCGCTTTAGCCATGGGAAGGTAGGTGAACCAGCAGGTGAACCAGGAGGGTGAACCAGGACACCCACTATTTGACAGGTATGAACGGTGGGTGTCCCAGTTCAGCGATGCGACTGGCGAGTACCGAATCAAAATCGCGGTTGCATCAATAAACGAAACCGCAAGACGGTATATAGGGTATATCGGTCTGCAACCAGATCCACTGGCGAATCTGCCCGATTTCTTCATAAATTCGACCTTCTGGTTGAATTAGGATGCCCACTATGCAGCGTCCCGTCGTCGCTTGACTCTGACCTCCACACAACGGCCCGCCTTCGCCAACAGATGCACCAGCGTATCGATACTGAACCGATCGATCTTGCCCCGCACGAGGTCGCTGACTCGTGACTGTTGAATACCCAGCAGCTCCGCAGCCTCCGTTTGAGTCAGGCCTTTTGTTCGAATCAGGGCCTCGAGCTCTTGCATCAACTGCGAACGCAGTTTGAGATTT
The DNA here is from genome assembly GCA_028279985.1 of Woeseiaceae bacterium. Classification (GTDB taxonomy): domain Bacteria; phylum Pseudomonadota; class Gammaproteobacteria; order Steroidobacterales; family Woeseiaceae; genus UBA1847. The sequence goes on along the minus strand of JANQMR010000016.1, from coordinate 279,313 downwards.
TCGGCCTCAGTATCGTCAAAACCTAGGTCGCTGAAGACGTTACCGCTCGATTTTGTCATTTTGACCATGATCGGCTCTCCGTTATCTGTCTCAACCGCCGTCTTGCCGTTTCTATATCCTGCTGTCTTGTCTTCCGAGTTTTCTTCTGGAACGCATGTAACACGTGGACGACACTCTTGGCTCTAGCAACAAATATCACTCGATACTGACCCTCATGATGAATCCGGATCTCGCGGACACCAACGCCGATCGTGCTCATCGGTTTCCAATCCGACGGGTCTTTTCCCTGTTGGACACGATCCAACTGGTACCCTGCTTCGCGGCGCGCCGCACGAGGAAAAGCCCGCAGGTCCTCAAGAGCTGAGCCGGCGAAAATGAGCAGTTTCAAGGTGGCCAAATATACAAAATTAGTGATAAGTTATCAAGAATTTTATATATCCTCCGATAAGTACAGAAACCTAGGAATTACCCGCCAGGATGGGCGGTGTTGTGACAGGTAGCAGACGTGGTCAGCGGCTCAGGTGGTTGGCGACATCACCATTTGCTACCGCGACAATGTCCGAATGTGCCTTAGGTACTACCCGAAACGATTCACAGCGTACTTCAATCGGTGAATCAGATCGGTCAGCAAATCTGGCCGATTTCTTCACAAACTCGACTTCTTGTTGAACCGGGACACCTACTAGGCGGAGAATGCAAAAAGGTAAGTGTCCCCGTTCACTTTTTTCAAGAGCCCCAAACCAGCCAGAATCCCTCCGCGGAAACATCTAAAGATATCGACTATGCACATCAACGTACGACTGGATGAAGACCATAAACGCAAACTGGAATATCTGATGCAGATAACGGGTTTACACGTCAGTGACATCGTCAAACAGGCGATCGATGCCCTCTACGAACGGGCGGAGCGGACCAGGACCAAACCCGAGCAGCTATTGACGCGCGCCGGATTCGTGAGCTGCGGCGAAGGTCCGGAAGACTTGTCGATGACCTACAAGGATGCACTGAACGTCTCGATACGCACCAGGCACGGTCATCGCTGATACCGGGTTCTGACTGGCAAGAGGTCCTCGCTGTTGTCTAGAAGCGGTCTTAAAAAGCTGGCTAGGTTCGAGAGGACAATCGTGGGAGCGCCATCTTGGCGCGATTTTCGTAAGATTGGCGTTTAATCGCGGCTGGAAGCCGCTCCCACGGAGGTTTTTGAGACCACTTCTAGTGATTCCACACGGTACACCTGCTGATGGCACAGGCGTACCGAGCGGACGATCCTCGTAGGGCGGATTGACGACCACGTGCCCGAGCAATACACAGCAGCTGAGGTTCGGCAAATCATCGAAGACATGGAAGAGAATTGATATGGCAATCCTGACATCAAAGCGAGCAAGATCCCATGGCGCGACTTCTGGGGAGTTCTCTTCTTTTATCCGTACAGCCAGCAGCGGCGAAAAGAAGAAAGTCTACCGGCGCGTCTTGCAAGAGTCGGTAGACGTGCAGGACCGCCTGGTCAAAACTGCACGGGAACGCCGCAAGTAAATCCGACTGCGAGGCTGATCACGTGGAGGCTTAGCAGCTCACGAATTCTGCAATCTGATTAGCTCATGGGTATTACAACGAGGCTAGATACAAGCCATCGGACTCCTCGAAGTTATGAGCATGTTGGTGACGCGCACGCTCTACCTGGTGGAGCGAGAAAAAAGCGGCTTCGGTCGGTCGATCCAAGAAATTTCAAGGAGTGCTTGCCCTCGAGAAATGGCTATTTGAATCCGGTTGCCAGACGGAAAATTGGGTATCAGTGGATTGTCGAGCCCCCCTTCTCTGCTGCTTCGGTAGCGAGCATCTCTTCAAGAAGGCTACGCAGATTTCGACCGTAGTCGATTGCCTTGGTGTCCGCAACCAGTAGGCCGTCTCTATCCAATAGCATGTATTGCGGCAGTATGTTGCCCCAGCCGAATCGTTGATTGGCCTCCGGCCATTGCGACTCGGCATTCAGTGTCGGCCAAGTCAAGCCGAGCTCCTGATCAATTCGGTCAACCATGCGGCGGTTGCGCTCAGCGTCAAAGTTGACGGACACTACCTCGAAGCCGCGGTCCTGATACTCGAGATAGATTTCGTGGATTCTGGGCATAGCCGCGATGCAGGCCGAACACGTTGTTGTCCAGAAATCCATGAGCACGATGTATCCGCGAAGATCGGACACATCGAAGGAATCTCCTGCCAAGGTCGGAGCCGCAAACTCAATTGCCTCCCCGTCGGTGCTGACTCGTTGTGTCTCAAACCATCCGGTGGCGATGTCCTTTAATGGGCTATCAGTCTGCTCCGAAAAGGGCTGCAGGAAAGCGGAGACTTCCTGTTTGGAAAGGCCGAAGCTCTGGTAGTCATAGACAATGTTCGCCATCAGCCGACGCGCAATGATGTGAGGCAGCCCTTGGTCGCCCGATGGGGCTTGTAGTTCTCCGATTCCGGTCAGAAGGTCGACCGACCTTTTTCTTACGCCATACCGCGCAACGTCGGAACGAACGCTCGCAGCCAGCTGCCGAACCTCTGCAACACGCAATGTAGCGCGCTCCGCGTCGGAGACTTCAGGCGCTGCCCATACAGCGGCTCGAAGCTCTGGATACCGAATATCCCAGTCCTCGCGACTGCGTTGGTCAATCTCGAATTGATGGTGGTTTCCGTTTGCCATTGCGAATACCGCGGTTCCGAATCGTTTCGCGTAATAGGGTTCCGGAAACACTGCTCGCATCAACCAATAGATGCGCCCGTGCGGATTCAGCGGAGCGTGCTGCCAAAGATACAAGCCAGAACTCCGAAGCTTGCGCAGCAGGAGCTCGCGATCGTGGAAGAACACGACTCGCGCCGCCATCGACGTGGGCTGACCGGAGAATTGCCAGGGCAAATGATGCCATACCTCGGCGTTAGGCTCATATGATGGTTGTTGGCGGCGGATTGAATCGCGCTCATCTGAGCGCTCGCGGCTGGCCAGAGTATTGGCGACGACCTCGGCAATGTCCGGACCCACTAACTTCAATCGGTTCAGGAGAGCCTCGATATCGACCTCAGTTGAAGCAGATGATGCTTGCAGGGCCAATACTCGCGACACGATGCCTGATAGCCCCCAAGCAAATTCGCCATCGTCCTGCACGTTCAGTGGCAATGAAAAAGTGGAAGCAAAGGAGACAATCTCCTCGGCCACCGACTTCAACTCTACCGCACCACCGCAGGCAGACACCCGCTCCATTGATTCAAGGTATTGAATTATCTCACCCAGCCACAAGAAGCGCCGCTGTTGCGAGGTGACGTGCTCGGAGTTCCAAAATGCCTCTCGCAAGTCAGGGTAGGTCGTTTGCCAGGCATCGTGCGCCGCCGGCTCCAACGGTGCGCAATTCTCGCCGGGCGTGCCTTCCTCAATCGACCACTCCTCCATACTGACTGGATACGACGGTGCGAGGTGTGCGGCGAGAATCAGCCAGTCGTAACGACGAGCGTCGTCAGGGTACTGCTTCCAGAACACCTGACCCTCCACTCGCCAGTTCTGTTTCCACACCTCGACGCGAGAGATGAAGCTGGAGAACTCATTTGGTGTTGACGGCGAATCCGTATCCTGCATGTCGAAGCCGATCATCGCCTTCCAGGCCTCGTCCGGGTCCGAGCCCATGAAGGGATCGTTGCCGCGATCGGGATCTCCCACCTCGGCCACCGTCTTCTCGGCGCGCCGATCGTCGGCGCACGCCCCCATCGCAAGCAGACCGATCAGCGCTATGCAACGATAGATGTTTGTCTGCTTGCGACGAAGCCGTATGTGCATCAGAACGTCATCTTCAACAACAGAGTGAATCGTCTTAGTCGAGGATCACCTTGTCGGTTGTAAAGGCCCGTAGTTAGGAGCGGTGTTGCGTAGGATTGGGGCTCAGTATCCAGGACATTCTTGATGCCAAGCTTGAGGTCAATTGAGTCGGTGACCTTATAATTGACATAGAGGTCATGAAAAAACTCACCGTCGATATGATCCGTTCCACTCCCAGCTACCGTCGCCTCGTCGAAAACGGTACCTTCGGCCGCAAATGAGGTCAACAAATAGGAACTATGGTAGCGGGAATTCCAACCTACAGACAGTTTGTCGCGAGACCATTCTAGGCCGATGTTCCCTCGCCACTCGATCGAACCATTTAGATATCCGATCAGCGAATCCACCGCTGCTCCTGGCAAGATTTGTTGGTCCGCAGCAAGTTGGCGCGTAGCGACAAGGCGCCAATAGAACGAGCCGAGCGTATCCGTTTCCCACGAATAGTCTGCCTGAAAATCGATGGCCTCAACTGTCTTGCTGGCGATATTGGTCAAGGTAAGGTCCAGACCAATGACAGGACCCGCTGTGTAACCCAACGCTTGATCCTCCGGTGTCAGAGCGCCGCGTACAACGCGATCTGGAAAGTCATCCTCCGATGCAAGAAGCGTCTCAACGACCGCAAATGCGCTGCTAATCTCGTCAGTCTTTTCAATACGCACGTAGTCCGCAGACAACCTCGCGCCATTGAGGAAACGAGGCGTCCAGATCAACCCAATAGACCAGCTTTCGGACTGCTCGGCTGAGAGATTCGAGTTTCCGCCGAATGTTGTCTCTATGGGACCATCTACCGATGTGCCGCCCCTTTTCGGATCTGATGCCCCGAAAAAACGCGTTTGTACTGGCATCGGTGACATCTGAGATACAGAGGGAGGAAGAAACCCCGTGCCGAAACTTGCCCTGAGTGCGAGGTTGGCAATAGGTTGATACTTGAATCCTATGGTGTAGTCCGTGGATGACAGATCGGTGGATTGAAACGACACATCGGGTCGAGGCGTATCAAGAGTTGGTAGCAGAAATCCCCCACCGCCTGGCGCCTCAATTGGAGCCCGCGTCGTATATCGATCATGACGGACCGAAGCTTGTAACTCGAGAGATTGGACACCTCTAGTTGAATTTGCATCGGAGAAGATAGGCACGAGAAGCTCAGAGTAGACGCTGTCGACCGATTGAGATCGTTCCGGATAGAATAGGAATACTGAACCGCCGCCAAAAACCTCGATTGTACTGATGCGCTGGTCCTTGGTGTCCTCGCGGGATTCAATCATTGCGGACAATGACGCACCGCCGGCCGGAGTCTGAAATATCTCGCCGCCAGCGCGAAGGCTGTAGTTTCGAAGAGTAGATTTACCCTTAAAGGGCGGTACCCGATCCGGCAGATACGGACCGAAATCGAGTGGAAACTCGTTGAGGTCTCGCATGACGTCTAGATCTCCGTTACTGAGCGCAGCGTTCCCTTCTGGCGTTAGCGATAACCGTGAGCGAAAAACTGATGAATTAGATTCACTGAGAGTCGCATTCGCCGTCGCACTCCAAGTGTCGGACAGTCGGAGTACGGCGCCTATGTTTGTGGAGAAGACTTCGGATTCCGTTCTTATATCCAGTTCCGTCCCCATCGAAGGAAACTTCACAATGATAGGCGTGGTAAATGGGTTGTTTGGCGCATCCGCACCCAAGACTGTGATGTTCGACGAGCCTGGGTAGCTGAAAGACGTCTCTGTCGTTAACAGCGATACATCAATGTATGCATCAAGATTGTTCGTGAAGCTCCTTCGGACACTGAGGTTTCCGGACGCCCTATCCGGTGTCGAGTACAACGTATTTCGCAGACCAATCTCATCGTTTGAGATGTCAAGATTGTATTGGCCCGCATTAGCCAAGAGCGCAGCGCCGCCATCGGATGAGACACCCGGATACCCGACCGGAATATAGGTTCGCCGCGATCCGAGAGGTGTGCCATCGTCAAAACGTAAGGGTCCGAATCCGTTGATGTTGCTCGTATAGCCGGCGGGCGGCGCAATCGAAAAATCGAAAATGGCATCCGGGTCATTTGCAAGTTGCAGGGCCCTGGTTTTTCTTGCAAAGTGTCTGGCCCCCTCGAGCAGTACGTCGCTATCTGAAAGACTACCGCTGAAGACAATATTGGTTCGTCCATCCTCAAGGCTGAACCCGGCAGTCGCATCAATCCTGCGTTCCGCCATATCCCAATCGAAAGAGTTGCCATACCCGATAGAAACGTCGAAACCGTCGTAGTCGCTTTTCAGAATGATATTGATGGCGCCGCCCGTCGCGCCACCACCATATATTCCTGAGGCGGTTGCCGGCAGAATTTCTATTCGCTCCACCGCAGCCAAGGGAATCCCGTTGATGTCCGATTGCTCAAGGTTTTCGCCAAATAGCGACACGCCGGGCATGCGGCGACCATTGACGAGTATCAGTGTTTGGTCCGCGCCGAGGCCCCGAAGGTCAATGCTACTAAGGCCCCCATTTATGCCACCGGACTGAGCTGCGGAATCGAACACCTGATTCATTGGCAGGCGAGTTCGGAAGAACTCGTCGAGTGTTGTGGCTTGCGAATTTTCAATATCTGCAACACCTAGAACGACGTAGGGCTGAACATCGTCCCTGGTGCGCGCAATATCGACGTTGCGAGTCTTCCCTATCACCAGAATTTCCGGAATACGCAGGGTCTGCGAACTCTCATCTGTTTCGTCATCCTGTTTGTCGTCACTCCTGCTGCTTACCGCCGTCTGAGTCGGCGTCGTCTGGTTCTGCGCCATCAGCACTGGCGCTGAACTCAAGTTTTTTGAGTCACTGTCACCCCCCTGGTTTTTGGCACGGACAACGACGGTGCCGTTGTCGATATAACTATGCTCGAGCACGGTCTCTGCAAGCAGCGCCTCGAGCGCCTGATCCTGTGTGTATGAACCGTTCAGCGCCGGCGCTTCAAAGTCCTCTGCGACTTCGCTGAAAAACGCAAGCTGCAGTCCGAACTCGTCGGCAACGAACTTCAGCGAATCCGGCAGGGCCTGTTCCGCAAGTACGATTTCACGTTCGTCCGCTTCCTGCGCGATCGCAGTGATAGAACACCACGACATCGTCGTAATGGAAGCGAGTAGTAGAAATGCTGTTCGTGCAGACATTATTGGTCCCCCTGGGTCAGCTTGTCAGCCGGGCATTCGTTTGTTGTTGTTGCCCTCCCCGTAATAAACAGGGTAACCCGCGGCACTGGACCCTACTTTTTTATTCGGGTCCGTCGAGCGTATGTATTTCACGGCCACCATCAGGACGCTCGACAATGCGCACCGGCACCGAACCCGCTATGAACGCAACGAACGCATCGGGATCGTTGGCGTTGAAGACACCGGTAATGCGGCGTTCGCTCAGGGCCGGATCGACGATCGTCAATTGTGTACGGTTGTAACGATTAAATTCGCGCGCCGCCTGTTCGAGTGTGTGGCCGGACAAGGCGATGCGCCGTTGGGTCCAGGCCGTGGCCGCTTCGACGTCTACCGGTGTGGCCTCGGCGACGGCACCCTGTCGGGGCAGCGAGACCTGCTCGCCGGCGGTCAGCTCGAAAGCGGGTGGCACCGGTTCGGGAACGTCGGCGATACCGCCTGCTGCCTGGTCCATGGACCCCGTCGGTGACACCGATACCCGCCCTTCCACGACGGTGACAACGGTGCTCCCAGCCTGCCGATACACATTGAACCGGGTACCGATCGCCTCAACTGTAACATCGCCACTTTGCACCCTAAACGGCCGGGCGGGATCTTTTGCAACGTCGAAAACCGCCTCTCCACGGATCAACTCGATCCTGCGCTCGTCCTGGCTCAAACGTGCTCGCAAAGCCGACTGCGTGTTCAGTTGCACCACTGAACCATCACCCAGCACCAGCGAGCGCTGCTCACCCAACTCGGTTTGATAAGTCTGCCAGCCATCCAGCCAGGCATCGTTTGCGGCAAAGGCCAGCCACAAGCTCACGACCAGCCCCGCGACACCCGCGGCCAGCCCGCCCGCCGTTCGCCGCGACTTTACCCATACATTTCGCCGCGCGGACGTTTCCGCGGTAACGCGCTCCGCACGGGAACCGTCCTCCGCCATCAGCGGCACGACGTTCTCATCCAGCTCGAGCTCCGCCAGCACGTCGGGAAACCATTCGGGATGCGCCTTGAGCTCGCCGGCAAACCGGGCCTTGAGCGCGCCGGCCGACAACAGCGCCTCGATGTGCATCGGCGAACGCGTCAGCCAGGCCGCGAGCGCGCGGCGCTCCGCCTGCGGCAGCTCGCCGGACGCCAGCGCCGTCAGCCATTCCGCCGCTTCGGCCAGGATGCTGTCGGGGATGTCGTCTGGACGATCCATGCCCGTCACCCCCGCCGCTCCGGCCGCCGGTGATCGGCCATGCGTTTTCGCAGGTGTTCGTAACCGGTGACGATGTGGCGCTTGACCATGCGCGGCGTAATGCCGAGGTGCTCGGCAATCTGCGCGTAGGTCATCTCGTCGCGCCACTGCAGCACGATCACGGCCCGGCAGACCGGCGGCAGCTCCTTCAGCGCCTTGTGCAGACGCTCCGACGAATAACGCCCCTGCACGTCCCGCTCGATATCCGTACCGGCGGGCAGCTCATCCACCTCGTCTTCGAGGTGCGGCTTGGATTGCCGTGCGCGCAGCGCCCACTCGCTACAGACGCTGGCGACGACGCGGTACAGATACGCCTGCGGGTATTCGATCAGATCCAGATGCGGAACCCGCAGCAGGCGCATGTAAACCTCCTGCGACAAGTCCTGCACGTCGGCGGCCGACGTCAGCCGCTGCCGGAGGATACGGACGATCAGCCGGTGCCACTGGTCGTACCAGTCGACGAGATCTTCGCTATTGTCCGCTGATTCCACGTGGTGCCGCCGGCGTGAGTCGTAGTTCTCCGTAATTGAGGTAGACAGGGTATCGTCCGGGGTTGGACCCTATCGTTGCTGGCCATTATGCGGCAGCCCGGCGTGGCTCAACGCGCTGTTCGATGTGTTTGGAGCATTCGAATTCGCGCATTCGAATTCGGCACCCCTCAACTCGCACGTCTTTTGAGACCGCTTTTTCCATATCTTTTTAGATGTTTTTTATATTTTATTTATATTTTTAAATAAAATGGATTGATTATCGGTATTTCAAGCGATATTCTTACTTTTCTCCAAATATATCGTTTTTTTCATATGTCCACGGCAACACGTTTCGACACCCTGATCGACGAGCTCAGGACGGAATATCTCGAAGCAAGCAGACAAGACAGTCACTCCGGCGACGCAACTCACCTGAGCTCGATCGAGCAAATGGGTGTGCTGATTCGCGACCAGCGAAAAAAGCAGCGGCTGACGTTACAAGAATTGTCCGACCTGTCCGACGTCGCCTACTCCACCCTGAGCAAGATCGAGAACGGTGACACCGCGATCCAGTTGCGCAGCTTAAACAATGTACTCGACTCGCTCGGTTTGAAACTGTGGATCGGATAGCCGAGGTCTATTTCGAAGGCCGACTCGCCGGTGTGCTTACCGAAACATCGGACGGGTTTCAGTTCCGCTACGACACACAGTATCTCGCTGGCGGCACGCCGTTGAGCTTCAATTTGCCGCTGCAACGAGATGTCTTTGTCAGTCGGCAGCTATTTCCTTTCTTCGAAAACCTGGTTTCGGAGGGCTGGCTCAGAAGATTGCAGTCGCAACAACAGAAAATTGATGAAAACGATCGCTTCGGTCTACTTCTATCGAACGGCCGAGACCTGATTGGCGCGGTCACTGTTGTTGCGGCCGATTCTCCAGTCGAGAAGGTGCCATGACCAACTGCAAAATCAGCCTCAAACCTGTCGATATCAGGTCGAAGTATCCGGACTACCGCGACAGCGAGTTTGTTGCGTTGTTCGGAAGCCTGCGAGTCGATCCGACGATGAGCCTCACCCGCGCCGCGTTCAAGCGGGAGAGTGTTCGTTACACGACCGGCCTTTCAATTTCCGGTGTGCAACAAAAACTGTCGATTGCCATCAACGAGCATTATCAGTTGGAAGCGGTAACCACCGGCGGCAACTATATCCTCAAGCCCAGTCCGGAGGAGTTTCCGCATGCTGCGGAAAACGAGCAAGCCGCAATGCGGACCGGCGCCTTGCTCGGTATTCCAACCGCCGGCTGCGGACTCGTGAGTTTTGCCGACGATGAGTTCGTCTACATCACACGACGATTCGATCGCGCAGACGATGGTCAAAAACTACACCAGGAAGACCTGGTACAAGGCTTTGCGATGCTGAGCGACAACAAGTACGACCGCAGCTACGAGGAAGCTGGCGCGCTCATTCTCGACATGACCAATGGCCGGAAGACCGTCGTACTCGACTACCTGCGCCGTATCATACACGCCTACCTGATCGGCAATGACGACATGCACCTCAAGAATACGAGCCTGCAAAGAAGCGCTGGTAACACAACGCGATTCTATGATTTCTTGACACCGAACTATGACTGCCTGTTTGCCGGCGCATTCGAAAATCGAGATACCGGTGGCTTTCTGGCATTGGATATGTTCGCCGATGGCTTCAGCGACACATTTGAAAAGTATGGCTTCTACACCGGTCACGATTTCCTGGAGCTGGCACAACGATTCGGCATTCCGGAGAAACCGCTGCGGTCCTTCGTAGCCGACATTGCGAACAAAATGCCGACGCTCACGGCAACCGTCGATCGAAGCTATATGCCTGTCGCAATGAAACGCGCCGCAAATGCCCTCATCGCCGACCGACTGCGCGCGCTACAGCTTGGCCTGTGAGCCGGCGAGACAAGTATTTTCAGATCTTAAACCGACTAGGCGCCGACTCCAGCGCTATTGGTGTATCGATACCAAACGGATGATAGGGCCACTCGACGTCGAGCGGACGCCCAAGAGCAGATCGACGAGGGCCGGTCGACAAGAACAGATCAAGGTGTCAGCGCCCATGGGGAATTTATTGCAAATGGGAATGATTCTCATTAGACTTCGCAACATTCCTTGTGCTCAAACGACAACACCGCACCCCGGGGAGTCACCATGACCGAAAAGCTCTTAGCCGCCGCCATCGCGGCGTCTGCGCTGCTGCTGTCCGCAATACCCGTCCAGGCTCAGCAAGCCGGCGACGCTGACGGCAATCGAGATGCGTCCGAGGGCGGCATCGACGAAATCGTCGTCACGGGCCGCGCCCGTGCGCTTTATCGCGTGCAGGAGACCGATACGGGGAAACTCACCGTCGATCCGCTCTCGTCGTCGCAGCTCGTTACCAGCATCAACGCGCAGCTCATCCAGGACCAGGGCGCGCGCGACGCCCAGGACATCTACCGCAACATCTCGGGCGTCAACCTGTTCAGTTATGCCGGCGTCACGGCACGCGGCTTCCGTCAGGAGGAGATCTTCTTCGACGGCCTGCGCGGCGATCCTTACGTCGGCTTCAACGTGCCGCAGCTCTTCAACATCGAGCGCGTCGACTTTCTCAAAGGCCCGGCCGGCATGCTTTACGGTCCCGGCGCGCCGGGCGGCCTGTTCAATTACGTGACCAAGAAACCCGATGCCAGCCAACCGTCGCGCGCACGCATCGTGATCGGCGACGAAAGCCGTTACGGCGGTTCGCTGGAGGTGAACGGCAGCACCGGTCTCGCGGGCTCGGCATGGCGTGTCGGGGTGTTCTACGAGGAACGCGACACGCCGCGCTTCAACACCGCAAGCGACACCGGTATTTACGATCTCGGCGTGTCGTTCGCACTGCCCGGCGACACCAATCTCGTCTTGCAGGCGACGCGTTACGTGCAAGACCTGCAGGGCAACCGCCTGCGCGGCGTGCCGGTCACCGACAACGGGGACTTCCTGACCGACCGGCGCTGGAACCACAACGAGGCCAGCGACTTCCTGGATCTCGAGTCGGACCTGGTACAGGCCCTGTTCGACGGTGCAATCGGCGACAATCTGACCTGGGACCTCAAGCTGCGTTACACCGACAGCATGCAGGAACAGAACTACCACGAGCCGATCCGGCTCATCGACGTCGAGGCCCTGCTCGGCGCGCCCACCGACGGCACGCCGGATCTCGCCGCCCGTCAGTTCCGCGATCAGTTGCGCAAGGAAGAACAGTTCTCGCTGGGCACGAACTGGGTATGGTCGACGACCTTCGGCAAGGTCGGCAATCGCCTGCTGGCCGGTTTCGAGTATTTCGAGGGTGAGGAGGTCGCCAATCTCGGCGGCCTGAACCCCACCGGGGACATGCTCCAACGTTTCCTGCTGGGTGCATCGCTGCCTACGGACATCGTTCCGCTCTCCATCACGGACCCGGTGTACGGCATCACGCAACCGCAAAACTACGCCGTGGCATTCCGTCCTCCGCGTGAGACGGCGCAGGAGCGTCGGGGCGCGTATCTCCTCAACGAAGTGAGCATCGGCCGCTGGATTGTTGCCGGCGGCGTGCGTTTCGACGAGTTCGAGGACGAGCTGGCCGGCCGGACCTTCTCCGACGACAATGTGTCGATACGGCTCGGGGCCGTCTACAAGATGTTGGAAAACGTGTCGCTGTTCGCACAGTGGGCCGAGAGTTACGAGCCGCAGAGCGTCAGATCGCAGATTCCGGAGGCTGGGGGACCGTTCGATCCGACCGAAGGTGTCATGTCCGAGATCGGCATCAAGGCCGACTTTCTGGAAGGTCGCATCCAGGCCAGCGCGGCGGCCTACGAGATCGTTCGCGAGAACATCCTGCAGAACGACCCCGCGGGCGATCCCGAGGGTGACGGCGTGAACAACTCCGTCCAGTTCGGTGAGGTGACCAGCCAGGGTTTCGAATTCGACATCGCCGCGGACATCACCCCGAACTGGGTCCTGACCGCATCGTACGGCTACAACGACACCAGGATCACGGAAGACAACGGCCGTAGCACGATCCGCAACAGCGTGGGCGACCGTTTTGCCAACGCGCCGCGCCACCAGTTCGGCTTCTGGACGCGCTACCAGGTCCCGGACATCGACACGGCGTTTGCGCTCGGCGGCGATTATGTCGACGACCGCCTGAGCCTCAGCGGGCAGCGTGTCCAGTCGTACACCGTATACGATGCCTCGGTGATCTGGGATCGCGGTCCCTACATGCTGCTACTGCGCATCGAGAACCTGTTCGACGAAACCTATGCCGAGTCCGGGTTCCTGTCGCGAACCGGTCACTTCCCGGGCGATCCACGGACCTACTTCCTCGAAGTGTATGCTGAATGGTGAGCAGGGATGAATGATAAGCAAGGCCCCGTCTGACAAACAGACGACACCGCGCAGAAGACTCTACAAGCTGCATACCTGGGTCGGGTTTCACCTGGCCTGGGTGATGTCGCTCGTCTTGTTCACGGGCACCTTTGCCGTCGTCTCCCACGAGATCGACTGGCTGTTTCACGACGAGATGCGTGTCACGCCGCCGTCCGAGCGGCCGGCCATCGACTGGGCCGCGCTCGAGGCCGCGGCGCGCGGTCACAATCCCGGCGACACGCTTTTGACCTTGTCGCGCATGCCCGGCGACTATTTCGCCTATCGCGCGCGCCTGATCAATCGCGACGGGCAGCACTACTTCCTGCACGTCAACCAATGGACGGGCGAGGTCACGGGCGAGACCTCGGTGCTCACTGTGCAGCGCGTGTTGCGCGACTTGCACCGTTACTTGTTCATGCCGAATGTCATCGGGCTGCCGCTCGTGACGTCGCTCGCATTCGTGCTTGCGATTTCGCTTTACACCGGGCTCAAGACGACCCGCAAGTGGGGCCAGGCGGCAACGCGTATTCGTTTCGGCAAATCCGCCCGCGTGGCGGTGGGCGACTATCACCGTGCCGCCAGCATCTGGTCGATGTGGTTTTTTGTCGTCATGATCGTTACCGGTCTCTGGTACCTGTTCGAATTCGGCGGCACCATCGGCGAGCTGCCGTTGAACTACCAATCGCCGGAGGCGGTCGACACCGTCGAGTGGGACACATCGCGGACGATCGAGCTCGCCGACGCCGGCCAACTCGTCGCGGCAGCCAAGTCGGCATTTCCGGCGCTTGAGCCCGTTTTGGTCCGGTTTCCCGCTCGCGTGGGTGCGGCAGCCCAGGTGCAGGGCCGCACGGGGGACTGGCTGGTGCGCCCGCGCGCCAATGCGGTCTGGCTGAACCCGACCGATGCCTCCGTGCTGCGCGTACAGCGCTCGACCGAAAGCCCCTGGCTGCGTTATCTCAACGACCTCGCCGATCCGCTGCACTTCGGCACCTTCGGCGGCCTCGTCACGAAGCTGATCTGGTTTTTGTTCGGCGCCCTGATGACGTCGCTATCGTTCACCGGGGTGTGGCTGACCTGGAAACGACTGAAGACGGCCGGTCCCTCGAAGGCACAGATTGCAAGCTCACCCGTGCTCGTCGCCTGCGCGCTGTTCTGTTTTCTCTGGTACGAACGGCTGATGGGTCCGCAGCCGCCCGAGCAGGAAACGCGCCTGGCGGATCAGTCGACGGCGGACCACCTGTTCGAGGTGGCGCTTGCAACCGATACCTCCGGTACGCCGTCAGGCGACGTACGGCTGTGGGTAACCGCAGCGCGTGGCGCGCCGAACCTTGCGTCGGTCGAGCTGTGGTGCGGCGACGCCGCCGCGGACGAGCCTACGCCGGTGCATACTCTCGCCCAACGGATACGCATACCGGTGCAGGCTGCATCATGCCGCTATCACGGCGAGCACGACCTCAATCTGCGGGTCGAGTATCGAAATGGCGATCGGGCGGAGTTTTCGTGGTCAGCGGCGGAACTCAAATCAAGCGGTCTTGTGACGGCACGAGGCATCGAAACTGAGTTTTAGGTGTGAGGCGATACCCTATGTCTCTACACGCCTCCTGAAATCGAGGACAAGTAGGATGCGAGCTGGACAGTCGGGGTGGTAAGCAGAGCGCGGTCCTACATTTTTCCGTCGATGATATTGACCTGATCATCGAGAGGACAATCGCCGGAAACGGGAAGCTACTGTATCCCAAGAAATCTATCGGTGTGCTCGGTTTTGTAGCCGAGATCGAAGATAGTGAAGGCAATCGGACCGCGCTTCACCAATAAGAACTGGACGAGCCGGCGGAATTTGGATCGAACCGAAGTTGATTGGCGAAGACTTCGTTTCGATCAGGACTTTGGCAGCTACCAATAATCAGCAAATGTCTCCAGTTATTGACATGGTCATCACTACTTTGTTGTGTCAGTTTAGAGTGACGATATACGCGATAGAATGCCATATGGTATGCTACCTGTCTCATTTGGGATCGCTATCATGTCTACCGCTGGCCGGGATTCGACTCGCAAGACCAAGAAAATGACCGCAGTCGCGACCAATATCCGATCCGCAAAGGGGCTTTGCCGGTCTCTGACACACAAACGGGTTTTGAGCGGTGTCAACGCGGCAATCGTCAAATCGGCAATCGATCACCATGTGCTGACGCTCGACGAAGTCCATCGTTTTATCCCGAAATCCACGTTCGCCCGGAAAGTCCGCGAACGGCTGCCGTTGAGCATCGAGGAAGGCGACCGCCTTGCGAGGCTCGCCCGCTTGAAAGCTTACGCTGCCGACGTATTCGACGGCGAAGAAGACGCGGAGACCTGGCTACACGAGTCGAATCCGGCGCTGGGCGCCGAGGCGCCCATCGACTTGCTCATCACCGACGATGGGGCGAAGCGTGTTGAGATCGTTCTGCGTCGCATCGATTATGGCGACTATAGTTAGCCGACATGCGGCTTTTCAGGCTAGCCACACGGCGCCATGCCGAGAAACTCGACGGCGGTGGCAACAGAGATCACGGCGCACGGTGGAACTCCGGTCGTGGCCGCGGGGTTGTCTACACAAGCCTCAACGCCTCGACCTGTATTCTCGAAATGCTCGTTCATTTCGGCCCCTCCATGCGTATCCTGCTGCCGAAGAACATCATGCTCGTTGAAATCGACGCGCCTGACGACGGTGGGATCGAAATCGTTGCACTGGAGGACATTCCGAGAACCGCAAGCCGGGCAGGTAAGGACGGGAGAACGTGGCGCCAGAGAACAGGTGACGCATGGCTGGATCGCGGCGAAACGCTTATCCTCTGCGCGCCGTCAGCCGTCTCACCCAGGGATCGGAATGCGATGCTCAATCCCGCTCACCCGCGTATGAAAGACGTTGAACTAGTCTCTACAGAACCTTTCCGCTTTGATCCCCGCCTCGCTTTCACGGCTACGGTGCCTGAGTGACAATGAAGGAAGTTGGACAAGTGATTGCAAGTACAAACAGACTTCACGTTGATTCTATGTGGCGCTGCGTGAACTCCCCTTGTTGATCTGAGAAATTTGATATTGAGGCAGACGCAATTGCGGCTTCGAAAATGAGTATTTCGGTTACGGACGAGCCGACTTTAAACTAAGAGCTGTCGTAGACGATCGGATATCTTGCGGTCGAGACCAGCGGTTTCCTTGATCAGATTACACTGCATCGCGACGCGAGAAATTTCCAACAGAGCCCCGTTCAGCTTACGACCCTTCTCGTCTCTGAACCACGTCAGCACGGTTGCAAGATGCCAAATTGCCGGCTTGCCGTCGTGAACAGGCAGGGGAAATCTCGCCCCGTTCTTCATGACCAACTTACGCATGTGCTGGCGGGAAAAACCGAGTAAGTTGGCGATGTCGGTAAGCCCGACGAAGTCGGGCGATGCTTCAATCAAACGGGCACCCGGAATGACCCGCTGGACATCGGACAGTGCGGTGAGTATGGCCTTGGATGCGGAGCTTGCTTCGCGAGTGAAGTTGAGCGCAATACGGCCGTACTGGCCAACGCCAACGAGCGCGTCGTCGCAACCCTCGGAGAGGAGTCGTTCCACAAAAGCCTCGGGATCCGTATCGTCCTGCGCTAGTGCAAACTTCAATGTGAAATCGTACTGGCTCACGTCTAGCACTCCTGCCTATGTTTCGCCTTCTTTCCCGATACAGTTGTCGACAACCCGGCGAATCTGCCTCGCATGAGCGGTTGCGTTTCGAGGAGTACTGGAGATGCTCGATATACAGAATGCTCCGCATCGGCACGCTGTTTCATTGTATGGGCAATAGATTTTGCCCCATACATGAGAACCGCCAAGCGCTACCCGCCATCCGGATTCCTCGGCATACCTGATGGCGTCTTCGACTTCCTTTTTTGGATGTCGCCTGCGTACCATCGAGTCGTCTTCCGGTAAACAATGGTCGAATTGCGGGTGGTTGTCAAGTGACAACTGACATCTGACAGAGATTGCTTTACGAGGCTTGCACTACTCTTGGAGCCTTCTATAGCAGATTGATATCTAGCAGATTGATATCTAAAAGCTCATCGAGAACATGCCCAATGCCATTGTGCTTCGACGCGCATCAGGTAGCGGCCCCTTAATCGCGGCAATCAATCGAGATTTGGGTAGCGAGGCGAACCCCAAGACCGGGAAGAACCGCAACTTGAGACGAACATGCACCGGACCGCCGTCGAGAGCACTCCGCACCAAGCACCGTCGTAAAGCTGAGATACTTATGCTCGGTGGTTACTCATCTCGTGCGGGTTGACTCACGTTGCTGACGGCGCCGGCGAGTAGGCTCGGGGTGAGGATTTGCGGCAGCAGTTGGCCCTCGTCGGCGCTGGCGCCTGGCGGGAAGTAGAGGTACATCGGTACGCCCGCGCGTTCGTAGCGCATCAGGATCTCGGTGATGTCGGGGTTCTGGTTCGTCCAGTCGCCCACCATCACCGTCACGCCGTTCTCCTTGAAGGCCGCGGCGGCCGTCGCGGTCTTGATCGCGACACGCTCGTTGACCTTGCAGGTCACGCACCAGTCGGCCGTGAAGTAGGCGAACACCGGCCTTCCGTCTTCGAGCGCGGCATCGAGCGCCGCCGGTGAGTAGGCCACTTCCTCGAACGGCGCTTCGGCGGTTGCCGTCGGGGCGCTTGCGTCCGCAGGATTCAGCTTGTCGATTTGGAGGAACACCCAGGGGAGCAGCAGCACCGCTGCGCCCGTCGTCACTGCCCAGGGTAGGCGTCGTTGGCTCTTTTGCAGACCGCCGTAGCCCCAGGCTCCAATTCCTAACAGTAGTATCGCAATGAGCCCCAAGGTCATCGCATCCGAGCCGCGTTGACCGCCCACGACCCACAATAGCCAGATTGCGGTTGCGAACATCGGGAACGCCAGAAGCTGCCGGAACACCGCCATCCAGGCGCCGGGCTTCGGCAACCACCGGCGAGTCGCCGGCGACAAGGCAATCAACAAATAGGGAAATGCCAATCCGAGGCCGAGCATCGCGAAGATCGACAACGCAATCGGGGCCGGTTGGATGAGCGCGGCACCCAAGGCTGCGGCCATGAAGGGCGCCGTACAAGGGGCAGCGACGACAACGGCTAGGACGCCGGTCATGAACGAGGCGCCGGCGCTATGGCCTTTGCTCAGGTTCTGGCCGGCGCCGGTTAGTCCTAAGCCGGACTCGAACACGCCCAGCAGGTTCAGGCCGACCGCCACCATCGTCAGGGCAAGCGCCAGGACCACCATCGGGTTTTGCAGGTGAAAGCCCCAGCCAACGGCACCCAAGGCCGCACACGCCGCGAGCAGTAGTACGGCGAGCGCGACCATGGATACCACCACACCTAAGGTGTAGAGCCAGCCTTCCTGACGCACGGCCGCCGCTTCGAGGCCGCCGGCGTTCGCCAGGCCCAATGCCTTCATCGACAGGATCGGCAACACACAGGGCATGAGATTCAGGATCAGACCGCCGATGAAAGCAAAAAGCAGCGCCTGCCCCACGCCGAGTGTGCTCAGACCGCCAAACCCGGACGTGACGT
Organism: Woeseiaceae bacterium; assembly: GCA_028279985.1. Taxonomy (GTDB): domain Bacteria; phylum Pseudomonadota; class Gammaproteobacteria; order Steroidobacterales; family Woeseiaceae; genus UBA1847. Next base: position 260,636 of record JANQMR010000016.1, on the reverse strand, counting down.
TCTTGGCAGACGCTGCCCCGACGCCCGTGGAGTTGGCGGTGGTCAAGGGTGCATTGATAAGAAGACCGCGGTAGTGGCCGTCGCCGTCGGTGAAGGCCAAGACGCCTGAGAGCGTCGTTATCTCGGGCTCGTAGTAGGAATCGATCGGCAAGGTGGCTTCGAGTTTGCCGTCGCTGAGCGCGTACTCCTGCACGGCATCGTGCCAGACCAGTTCATCGAAGCTGAAGAAATGCGGATCAGAAAACTCGGCGTCAGCTTCGACAGTGAGCGTCATCAGCTCACCGTCGCGTGTCGCGGAAATCTCGAAACCTTCGCCGGCTTCCGGCATCGGCGTCGCCGCGAGTGCCGCTTGCACGTCGGCGTTCGGTGTTGGGGTTTCTCCGACAATCGGCAAAGCCAACTCGAGCTCGGCGCCGCCGGGGATGCAAATCTCGTACTCGCACATCAGCCATTTGACGTTGGCTCCAAGCGTCACCGTTTCCCCGACCGGCGCGTCGGCCGACACGATGAGGTCAAGCGGCAGATAGGCTACGCCTTCAAATCCATGCCCGGAAACATCACCGGCCTGAGTGTAGATCTTGACCGGCACCGGCCAGTCGATATCGCTCGCGATCCAGCCTTCGGGGAGGGTCCACTCGATCGAGGTTGCCTCACCAATGCCCGGCGAGACCCAGTAGGTGTGCCAGCCCGGATCGTGGGTGAGCTTCAGGGCGACCGCGGTCCGAGACCCTGGCTGGGCGCCCTTGTCGGCCGACACCAGTTCACCGGCGACCTGAGCCTGGGCGACTGTGGCCGAAAGGAGAAACGTAAAGAATATCAAGCAGTTTCTTTCAATAGCGGCCATGGACAAGCGAAATCTCCGAGCGAACAGACATCCGGCCCGTTGCAGACCGTATGGATAAGGAGTGATCTTCTCAGGAAAACGGCTACTGAATCTGGATCACTTCCGTTTTCTTTGTCGATCCATGGTGATTCCAACCCCATGTCGACTGGTGCCGGCAACCCGGAGAACCACTCACGAATCCGACACGGAAAAGCACTAAGACGACGAGTTATCAGCAGGCTCAAGCCCAGCGACGTATCACCCGAAGCTGGATGTACGCTATCGCAGGGGTATTTCCGTCAGCCGGTTCCGAATCGCTCGCTTGATCGGCGGGAGACGGTTGGCCACGCGCAAGGTGAGCGTTCTCGCCAGTTTCGCCAGCGGCCGCTCATCGGTGAACAGACGGACGATCTCGTTGGTGCCGTGAAACATCGGCCGTGTCGACCGCATGTGCCTGCGTTCGTATCGTTGCAGCAGCGAACCTGTGCTGATGGCCGCAGCGCGCGCGACAGCGTTCCGGATCTCCCCGGCGAGCAGGTTTTGCCCGCTCAAGCCGAGATTGAAACCGTGCGCAGTAACCGGGTGCATGCCGACGGCGGCATCGCCGAGCAGGGCGGCTCGTCTCGTGACGAATTTCGAGGCGTGAACAGCCACTAGCGGATAGGCATGCCGCCGGCCGACCAGTCGCATGTCGCCGTAGCGGTGACCGAAACGCGCCTGGATGTCCGCATTGAAACGGTCGGCGTCCATCGACATGATCGAGTCTTTGTCGCTCATCGGCGCGGTGACGACGATCGAACAACACTTTCCGGTCAACGGCAATACGGCCAGTGTCCTGCCGTACTGAAAACACTCGTAGGCAATGCGCTCGTGCGCGTGCTCGTGTTCCATGCGGCAGACGATGCAGACCCGCCCGAAATCGTACATCGATGCCGATATTCCGAGCATCCTGCGGGTTTCCGAAAAGCGGCTGTCGGCGGCGATCAGCAGCCGCGACTCCATCCTGCGCCCATCCGACAAGCTCACCAATGCCCGCGCGGCGTCCGTCGTCACCGATGTAACGGCGACGTCGGTGTGGATGCCTATATTGTCGAAGCGGCGCGCCTCGACGAACAACAGTCGTCGAAGGATGTGATTCGACACGAGGTAACCGAGCACGCCGGGCTTGCCGCCTTTGGTATCGATGTTCATCACATAGGGCGACTGGCCGTCCAGGACTCTCGCCGCCTCGATCGGCGACCTGTCGTCGTCCGTGAGGCGTGCCCAGACGCCCAGGTCCTCCAGTATCCGGACCGACAAATGAGTGAGCGCGATATCACGCCCGTCGAATTCGGGCTCGGCGAGCGCAAGCTCCGACTGCTTCTCGATCAGCGCAATACGAAGCCCGGTGTCCGCCAGCGATCGCGCGAAACTCAAACCGGCGGGGCCGGCGCCGACGACGGCGATATCGTAATTCATCGAAAAAATCTGCGCGAAAATCAGCCGGTTAGTCTGACGTTGTCTCCACCCGGATGCAATACGGGTAACTGCGCATTGTCGCCTAAAGCTTGCTTGGTGGCGATCGTGCGCGCTTGTTGCGCGGTGCTCAAGAAGAAGCGCCCCCCGGTGGTCCCGTCGAGAATAAGAAATAACCTGGGAAATAACTGGAGTAACTGGGAACGGGAAGAAAACTGGAAAACTGGGACACCCATCGTTCATCGTTCACGCCGGAAAACTGGGAAAACTGGGACACCCATCGTTCACACGAAGCATTTCTCAACTCAATGTTGGAAAATGGACCGAGAAACTGTGGATGTCCTCGAACCTCTGGTGGATGTCCTCGAACCTGCTCGGGAAAATGGACCGAGAAACTGTGGATGTCCTCGAACCTGTCGAACCTCGCTCGAACCTCGAACGCCTCCTCGACCGCTGGCGGCGGGTGGCCGCTTCAGCCGTTCACCAATGGAGTATCCGTCTTGCTGATCGTCATTGCTCTTACCGTAGTCCTCTTGGCGATCGCTGCGATCGCGACATACTTCCTGGGGCACCGCATGGGGGTGATCCTGCCAATCTGTGTCGTGCTCGCCGCCGGTGGTTGGGTCGGTACGGCGGCGATTGCAAACCACCGGATCTCGCAAATGGCTTGTGCCGGCGAGCTCCCGTGCACGGTCTCCACGGCCCCCGAGAGCTCACAGGAAGATCGGGCCGCCGCGGTCCAGGCGTTTGTTGCATTGCAAAACCTCAACGACGGTCTCGGGTGGCTTATTTGGGGCGTCTCAGTGGGCGGTGTTTTCTTTATCACGCCGCGCAGGCGAGGTCCGAGAATCCAGCGATCTTGACTGCCGCCGTTCGGCCGTTCTAAGCCTAAGGAACCTCTACGAAGTCGCCCGAAAACGGACGGAGGAGGAATTGTGGGTGTCCTGAAAGTCGGTCCTGAAAGTCGGAAAGTCATGCTTGAAGTCGTGGCGCAACATGCCTAAGGTCCCACTCGGGGAAGAGGCCATTGCCACAAGAACTTTTGGAGAATAGAGGAGCATATTGAATGATATTTCGGCGGATTATGATCGGCGTGCTGGCGGCGTTGACGGCTGGCAGTGCGCTCGGGAAGGCCGACGACCCTTACCTCTGGCTGGAGGAAGTCGAAGGCGAGGAAGCCCTGGGCTGGGTCGAGTCACAGAATGAACAATCGATTGACTATCTGGAATCGCTGCCCACGTTTGACGAGCTCTATGGCCGCAATCTCGAGATATTGAATTCCAACGAACGAATTGCCGCCCCCAGCATTCTCGGCGACCATGTCTACAATTTCTGGCGTGACGCCGCCAACCAGCGGGGCCTTTGGCGGCGCACGTCGATCGACGACTATTTGACCGGCGACCCCGCTTGGGAGACGGTCCTGGATATCGATGCCCTTGCCGAAAAGGAGGGCGAAGATTGGGTTTACAAAGGGTCGACTTGCCTGCGGCCCGACTATCGCCGGTGTTTGCTCAGACTGTCACGCGGCGGCGCCGATGCCGTTGTCGTACGCGAGTTTGACGTCGGCGCCGGAGCATTCGTCAAAGGGGGGTTCTACGTCCCCGAGGCCAAAACCGGAGTCGGCTGGGTCGACCGGGACACCGTGTTCATCGGCAGCGATTTCGGGGACGGAACGCTCACGGACTCGGGATACGCGCGCACCGCCCGCATGTGGCGGCGGGGAGAGCCGCTGGCCGATGCCGAGGAGATATTTGCAGGTAAATCGTCGGACGTGTCCGTCGGGGTCTCACGGACGTGGGACGGCGACGCTCACTATGATATCGCCAGACGCAGCCCCACCTTCTTCACCCGGGAACTGTACCTGATGGTCGAAGACGGCGAGCGGGTTCGAATCGATATCCCCGACGACGCATCGTTGCGCGGCATCTTCCACGGCCAACTGATCGTTTCGCTCAAGTCGGATTGGACACCCGCGAACAAGACGTTTGCAGGCGGATCCTTGATTGGTATCGACTTCGAACGATTCATGAAAGGCCATAGGGACTTCGACGAGTTGTTCGCTCCTACGGCCACGTCGGCGCTGGGCAGTGTCGCTTCCACAAAGGACTACCTTCTGCTGACCGTGTTGGAAGACGTGGTGAGCCGGATGGCCAGGCTCACCCGCCTCGACGGAGCCTGGGTATCGGAGGATCTCGACACCGAACCGTACGGCAGGATCAGTATCTCCACGGCCTCCGACACGACAAATACGTTCTTCTTCTCTTACGAGGGTTTTCTTCAGCCCGACACCTTGTACGTGGCGCGAGAAGGCGGTGATGACATCGAGGCGATGCAATCTCTGCCCGAGTTCTTCGACACGGAGGGAATGTCGGTCGAGCAGCGATTCGCGACCAGCTCGGACGGCGAGAAAATCCCTTACTTCCTCGTCCTGCCGCCCGACTTCGAGCCGACGGGAGACACGCCGACCCTGCTCTACGGCTACGGCGGCTTCCGCGTTAGCATGGCGCCGAGCTACAGTGCGATCGTCGGACACAGTTGGCTGGCTCGCGGCGGGGCATTCGTGGTCGCGAACATTCGCGGCGGTGGAGAGTACGGTCCGCGGTGGCATCAGGCCGCCTTGAAAGAGAATCGACAGCGTGCGTACGACGACTTCATCGCCGTGGCGGAAGACCTGATCGATCGCGGCGTCACCAGCCCCGATCACCTCGGAATACGTGGAGGCTCGAACGGCGGCCTGCTTACGGGTGTCATGCTTACGCAGCGGCCCGATTTGTGGAATGCCGTCATCGTGCAAGTGCCGCTCCTCGACATGAAGCGTTTCAACCGGTTGCTGGCCGGAGCTTCGTGGATGGCAGAGTACGGCAATCCGGACACCGACGACTGGGACTACATCAAGCAGTACTCGCCCTATCACAATCTGCGGCGAGACGCGGACTATCCGAAGGCGTTCTTTACGACATCAACGCGCGACGATCGCGTTCATCCGGGACACGCAAGAAAGATGGTGGCGCGGATGGATGAGATGGGGCATCCGGTTCTGTACTTCGAAAACACGGTCGGCGGACATGCCGGTGCGTCGGACAATACGCAGGCAGCCAGAAACGACGCCTTCATATACAGCTATTTGTGGGACCAGCTTGGGCACCAGTAGGATGAGTTCGTATACGCCTGACAGGGAAGTCAGGCGTGCACGCCCAGTACCAGAAACACGGCCAGCGAGATGACGCCGGCAATAATGACGACATCAGATCAAAATCTTCCTGCAGCAAGTCCTCGGCCCGCGCTCGAATCTCTTGGATTTTCATCGAATGCCGTCACGGTGTTACGGCGCAAAACGCGTCTGTACTCTGCCGGGTACGTTCCAGTACTTGCGGATCCGCAAACAACGATGGAACGCCCCCCGTATGTAGGAACATCGGAGAGCCCAGGCTGTCTAGGCTTCCGTCTCTGATCAGCGCCGCCATCCCTGCAAAGGCCTTGCCCGTGTAAACGGGGTCCAGCAGGAGACCGTCGGACCGGGCCGCTTTCACGATCCAATCGTCACCCTCGCTCGTCGGGCGCGCGTATCCTTGTCCGGACCAGTCGTCGTACACAGTCACTTCTTCGAAAACGGTTTGCGGCAGCAAGGCGCCGAACCTGTCCGATAGTTGGCTCAGCACGTTTCTTACCGTTTCTTTCTTTTCCGACGCGGTATCGCTGACGGAAATACCGACGACCTTCATGTCGCTGCCGGCAAGCCGCAGTCCGGCGAGCAGTCCAGCGTGCGTACCGCCGCTGCCGGTGGCCAGAAAAATGTGCGTTACACGCTCTGCCAACGTCGCGACCTGGGCCAGAATCTCCCAGGCGCATCGCACATAGCCGAGCGATCCGGTACCGTCGGAGCCGCCCAAGGGGATTACGTAGTATCGCTTGCCCCTCCTACGCAGTTTCTCGAGGTGCTCTGCCAGCGCCTCGTCCAGCATTGCCTCATCGTCGACCTGGACGAGGTTGGCCCCGAAGATCCGGTCCAGTAATGCGTTTCCGTTTTCAAAGAACGTCTTTGGCGCGCCTTTGAACGGCGGCGCCACGATCGCATCGAACTGGAACCCGGATTTCGCCGCCGCCGCCGCAGTTTGCCTGACATGGTTCGACTGTAACCCGCTTGCCGTTACCAGAACTTGCGCATCGGCAGCGCGCGCCTGGGCGAGCAGGTATTCGAGCTTTCTGGCCTTATTGCCGCCCAGCGCCAGACCGGTACAGTCGTCACGTTTGACGAAACAAGGCGAACCCGGTCGAAGACCGTCCAGTGCCGTGATCCGCTCCACCGCCGTCGGCAATTGACACAGCGGAACCGTTGGAACGGCTTCCAGAATCGACATCGCCTCGGCGTGTTCCGATAACACTGTCACCTTCCTCATCGTATACGTGCATCGCGGTGGAAAGGCTTACCGGATGCCGCCCTCCGCGGATTGCCTCAGTTCCGAAGGGTCGAAAGCAACGCCCGATTTGTAGACTCGATACGTATTGAACAAAGACATAGGGTCTTCCAATACGTTGCCGTCTATGACCACCAAGTCGGCGACCTTCCCTTTCTCGACGGACCCGAAGCTCCGATCCACGCCGAGGACCTCCGCAGCACTGAGGCTTGCCGCATTTATCGCCTCTTCGATCGACATACCCGCTGCCATCAGATAGTTGATCTCCAGATGCAGCGACAACCCTGGCGACACCATCGGAGGTATGGGATCCGTGCCGGCCAGAACCCTGACTCCGGCACGATGCGCCCTCGCGACGAACCGCAAGTGATTCTCGAACGCGCGATCGAAGCAATCCCTCACTTCGGACGGAAGAGAAAGAACCGTGCCCTTCAAGTCGCTCCAAACCGCCCTACCCTGCTCCGACAGGAATCTCATCCAGTCATACGGATACACCGATACATCGCCCTTCATCGCAAGGTGAACCACGGTAGTCGGAGTGATGTAAACATCGTTGTCTCGAAGCATCCGAATCAACCGAGTGGCTTCCGGGGAATCGACATCCGCGTTTGCCGTAGCGCAAATGATGGCCGGGTACCCTGCTTCGCCAACGAGTTCTGTGATCGTATATAGTCCGTGCTCCAGTCCGTCGATTCCGATCTCAACCGCCTCATGGACCGTCATCGCGCCGATATGGCCCGTAACGAATAGTCCGTTCCGATGCGCGTATTCGACGGCTTTTTTGCCGAAATCCCTATCGACGCCCGTATAGAGCTTCAGGGCCGACAGTTCGCCCAGGTAAGGCTCGAAATAGGATTCAGCTTCTGCAACGTCTCCAAATCCATCGATCCACGACACAACCGACTGTCCTTTGTCGACGTATCGGCCGGCCAGATGGATCCTCGGACCGACGGATTCCCCGGCTTCTATCCTGCGCCGAAATTCGATCACTGCGTCGGGATCGCGGCTCCCTGGAGAGAATACCGTCGTGACACCGCCAGCCAGGAACAGCTTTGCGTATGTCTCATGTTGGGGCAGGGTTTCCGTCGCTCCCCTCCCGAAGAGGTGGCCGTGCATATCGATCAAGCCCGGAACCACGGTCATTCCGGTTCCGTCGATCACCTCGGCATTTGTATCGTAAATCGCATCCACAGAGACCGCGTCGATGAGTCCGTCCTTGATGACGACAGTAACGCCTTTTTGGGCAGGACCGCCCGTTCCGTCGATGACTGTTACGTTACGTATGACCTGCACGGACTGCGCGGGACTCTCGTTGCCGGTACCCGCGCAGCTCGCGACAATCCCGGAGACCGACAACAGACCTAGAACGAGAATTATCCGGGCTACAGACCTCTTAAGCTTGCCTAACTTCACGACATTCTCACCAGGTCTTTTCGAGGCCGAAGCGGGCCCTGGTTCGTTCGAGAGGGCGGGCCCGGGTGGTCTTCTCGATAAACACGAAGTAGTCGAACGCTTTACCGATGCTGATCTTTCCCCATTCCTCGACCGGTGCATCGACGAAAACGCCGCCGCCGGCACGCATCGGTTGAGGCGACATGAACCACTCCCAGGCAGGGGTATCCGGAGTCAGCCGTGTCAGGTCCAACAGGAAGTCACCGCCGACCGCGGCAGTCATGACGCCGCCAACGGTGTGGCCCGGCGCCGGCCCGACGACGAAAGCCTGCAACGGCCGCAGGTCCGCAGCGTAACTCTCACCCTGCCCCATGCCTCGCGCCTGCAAGCCGCCTTCCCCAAAACCGAATCCCAGACTTGCATACTCTGCCCCGAGGTCATCCTTGAGATTCATCCCCATCACCGCGGCCTTGCCGCCGGCCCAGGGGAAGCCGGTATTCTGGACATGCCCGTTGTGAGCCCATAGAACCGCCTTTAGTCCAGGTTCGTAGTTCTCCAGGCCCCATAAGGTAAGATCCGCCATCGCACGATCCCGAGAATTGAAGGCCCTGATCTGGGCGGCGGCCGGCTCTTCCCCCTCCAACGGCCGATACGCGGCAAACGCGCGTTCGGCATTGAATGCCGCCGTTCTTGCAAACCGAAAGTCTCTATCGCCCAACTCACGCGAGTAACGCTCGACGTTTGCGTCGAATGTTTCGAGGAGTTCGATCGACAGGTCGTGCCTCGCCGTCTTGAGCGCATCCGACTCGTTGAATATCTGGAGGCTGTACTCTTCGTAGACAAAGGTTTCACGGAGGTAGGCGGACAGATGCTCTTCGAAGTAGGCCGCCTTCTCGGAGTCGGCCCGCGCCAATGCGTCGAGCGCATACCTTAGGGCTGGCGGTGCAAACTGGGCGTCGTATCCGTGGAAGTAGATCTTTTTGTCGTTTTTAAGATTGTAATCCCGCATCCAGAGTATGAGATCGAGGACTTCCTCGGTGTCCCAGGTCCAGAAGTTCATCCCGTGAACGAGCGCTTCCGGATCTCCTTCTCCCGTCGTGACGAAGTCGTTTATCGGAATACAATCGACGAAGTTCGCCTCGATGCCGAACACCCTGTACCCATGCTCTTCGACCAGAAACTGCAACATGCGGTGTTTGAACTGAAAAAACTCCCGTGTTCCATGGGTGGCTTCTCCAAGCCCGATCACCCTTAGCTCGTCCATGGCCGGACCGATCGCCCGCAGGTCGTCGAACGAACCGCCGGGGGTAACTGAATTCAGGCTTATGGCATTCGATCGAATCCATTCCACCGGGCTCTCATCGGAAGCTGTCTCCGCTGCTGTAGCCGTCGTCTCGTCGACAGGCTTCGCGGCGCCGTTCCGGCCGTCCGCCTGAGTGCACGATGCGAGGAGGAACGCCCAAATCACGAACAGACTCGTAACCGTATGTTTTGTCACGTCATTAATCCCTTTTGCCAATTTTTTTCTTCAACACTCTCAATGCGACATCCAGTACCTCGTCGCGCCCCGCCCTGACGCTCGCTACTGTCGGCTCCGCATGCACGTCCGGAATCACCCCTTTTCTTTGCAGTTGCGAACCGTCAGCCCATGCAGCCTGCATGCCTGTGAAAGTCACGCGTGTCGCTCCGGGAAGCGGTACTTCGGTAATCACACCGTTTGCACCGTTCGTCGGGCTCCCGACGATTGTCACGCGGTCCTGGCCGGCTGCCTTTACCATCATCGAGTAGTGCTCCGCCGCGCTGATTCCTACGTGATTGACGAGAAGTACGACAGGGTGAGGGTAATGTCTGGGTCCGGGTTGGATTTCCTGGATGTTCGTCTTCCACGCCGGGCTGAAGTCGGCGGCCTGGAAGATGAACGGTTCCACGATGCTGGCGCTGGGCTGCGTCGAATCGGCCAATGCCATGGCCAGACTCAGATGTCCCCCGTTCGGATACCCGCGCATGTCTATGACCGCGCCGCGGCTCCGAAAAAGCAGATCCAGCGTCGCAGCCTCGTCCGCGGCGCCCAAGCGGCCGATATTGAAGTACGAGATATCACCGTCCAGCATCTCCATCTTCGGATGATCGCGCCGTCCCACCCCTTCAGGCGTCATCGACGTAAAGTAATAGTAAGTGTCGCGCTTGAGCGTCACGGAAATCGGCCGCCGCTCTTTCGCCCGTTTCAGCGTTACTTCGACATCGCTGTTTTCCTGTCCGGCCAGTAGACGTGATTCGAGCCTCAGCTTGTACGACCCTTCGTTTGACGCAGGAACGAACGGCCGGAGTCGTTCGATCTTGCTGGCGACCGGTTCCGAATCGACGTGGGTAATGACATCCCCGGTTCGCACGACGCCGCTCTCGGCCAATGCCGGATCGATCACTTCCTTGACGATCAGGGTGTCGTCGCCTACGAGTATTGTTTGCACGTTCGGCGTGTGTGATCCCATAAACCTTTCGTATGCCATCGACCCGATCGTTATGTGAGTGTCGTTTGCACGGGCCGCCAATGCAGCCACTGCTTTCGCATACTCGATGTCGGTATCGGCATTGATGAATGCCGGGATCGCCGCTTTTAGCGCGGAATCCCAGTCCTGATCGGTCAAATCGTGATACGGAAAAAAGAACTCGATCGCGTTCCAGAGTTTGAATGCGGCCAGGACGCGTTCTTCGACAGACAACTTGGCGCCGGTTTGAGAGCTCGATTCGAAAATCTGGACAAGGGGAGTATCGGATCCCTCTCCCTGGCTGCCTGAATATCTTTCTGTAACGACAAGCATTGCCGCGGCAAGCGCCGCATCACCCTTCGCTTCAGCACCCGGCGTCTCGACTTGCTTCGCGACGATGGCACCGCGCGACCCGTCTGCGTTGACAAGCATCGACGTGCTGATGACCGCGCTATACCCTTCGTCGAGCAAGGGCACGGTCGACGAAGGTCCCGCACTACCTGCGTTACCCTCGACAATCGACGCGCCGGCCCCGGCTTGCGCGAGAGCATTCGCAAACGGCGTTATCGCCCCTCCATGTTCATCGTGGACAAAGACGATAAACCGTTCGCCAGGTACACTCTCCGCGGCGGCCAGACCTTGGTGATTTCTCCTGATCGTCGCCGTGTAGTAGTTGTCCGTACGCCATCGTTCGCTCGGATACCCGCTGTGAATCACCTGAGCAACCGACGGCAGGATCAGATCCGCGGGAGACAGCTTCGAGACCAGGTTCTGGACAGAGCGGGAGATGACGAACGCTCCCAGATCCAAAGGTCCCGGAACCGGCTGATCGAAGCGACGAAAGTCGAAGATCAGATGCGGAAGATCCACGATCTGAGGCAAAACCTCGTCAAAAACGTTCGCCGCCAGGGGGTTCACACGAGTCGACAAGCCGGTCCAATCATTGACTCGAACGAGGACGGTATTCTCGTCGAGCCGCTCGACGACCGGCTTCTCTTGCGCGACGAAGCGATGATCGGCTCCGGCGCCTTCGCCCGCGCCGCCGGCGGGAACCACCCGGCTGTTGCTATCGCCGAGCCGGGAGAGCATCGAGGCTACGGAACCGCGAAAAGCAGCCCTGTCCGGCGCATTCAAGGCCGCCCGAATAGCCTCGATGCCCGCCTCGTCCCAGTCGATTTGGCCTTCGAAGATGCCGGGGTGAAAGTACCTCGCCTGGCCCCAGATACGGCCCAGGGCATCAAGGCGATCCACCGTTTCATCGAAGACCTCGGGGAAGACCTCGGGGAAGACCTCGGAGAAGACTTCGGAGAAGACTTCGGGGGAGACTTCGGGGGAGACTTCGGGGGAGACTTCGGGGGAGACTTCGGAGGACACTGCTGGCTCTGCGAAAACGCCGGCATTCAGCAGCAGCAGCAGAGTAGCCGCAAGACTTTTCCTAGTAGTACACAAGATTCGCCACCAATTCAGGTAAGGACGACCCGGCAAGGTTCTCGGCACCGAGAAATAGATGCCGGGCCCTGTCGCTGTCAATCGAAGTACGCCCGGACGCGTAACCCATACTCTCTCGGGGCGTTATACGAGCCCCCAAAGGCGCCGCCCGTAAAGCTGTTTCCGAAAACGCTGAGCAGGTAGGTCTCGTCGGTGAGATTTCGGCCCCACATCTCGACTTGCCAGGCAGCTTGTGGGCTCGTCCACGTAACGAAGCCGTTGAGATTGCGCACCGCATCGGTTCCAACCCCGCTGTTTGCGGTCGCCGAGGCGGCTGGAGAACGATAGCTGTAATTCGCTCTCAACATGACGCTTCCGGCTTTGCCGAGCCCGAATACATAGGAAGCATCCGCGATCCCGGTATGCCGCCGCGAGTAAGGCAACGGGGAACCCGCAATACCCTCGGCGAAACCTTCGATGACCGCGTCGATTGCGGCAACGGTATCGCTCCGCGGCTGACTCTCGTCGTATCTGGCATCGACGTATCCGTAGGCCAGCGACATATTCAGTGCCTCTGTCGGCGTGTATCTGAGATCCAGCTCCACCCCCTTGGACGTCGCATCGCCGATATTGACGATGATGTTGCCGTCAGGTTGTGACGGATCGGCCTGCGGGCTTCCAGGCAACAAGATCGTATTCTGCTGATCCTCGTAGATCTGGTAGAAAGCAGTGACGTTCAAGCTCAGATTGCGGTTCAGCGTCGATCTCAAACCCAACTCGAACAAGTCACTGCTTTCATTGTCGAAGGCTGCCGGAATGCCGAAAGTATCTATCGGACCGGTTGAGTCGAGGTTCACGCCACCGGGCTTGAAACCGCGCGCCCACTTGGCATAGGTCTTCACATCGGGTGAAAAGTCGTAGCCGACAGACAGCGTGCCGGTTACGACATCCTCCTTCAGGCTGGATAATCGGGTAATAAAGCGGCCGACAAAGAACTGAATACTCCCTTCTTGTCTCTGGGTAGCATCCCGCTCCTCGCGAGATGCACGTATTCCTGCGTTGAATGTAAAGTCTCCGACATAATAGTTGCCGTTGACGTAGGCCGCGAAGCTGTCGAGCTCCTGACTGCCGTATTGGCCCAGAAGGCTCAGAAACTCTCCAGTGGGAATTCCGTTCTCGTCTACGACGGGAATACTGGGCGCGCCGAAATCCGCTACCCGATTACTCACCACTTCCTCATTGAGATAGAACAAGCCGCCAACCATGTCCCATTGCGTTCCCGTGGGTGAACCTACCGGGGAAATGAACTGCAGCTCGGAGCTGAACTGCTTGGCGTCGTCTGCGAAATTGGCCTCGGTGCCGGAAGCCTGCGGTCCCGGTGCGAGGGAAAACGGGAACTCCGTTTCGTTGTCGTACTGCGCGTTGATCGATCGAATAGTCCAACCGTTCTGCAGTTCATGCTCGAGGTTTAGCTGGACACCGGAGGTTTCGGACTCTTGAAACACCGGGTCTGCGACCGCGATCGTGCGGGGCCCGGGAACGGGAATGCACGGAAACTCGAATACGCCGAATGGCGGACCGAAATCTACCGTCGCCACATCCGGATACTCGCAGCCGTACTGTGCGCCGAAAACAGGGTTCTCCTGGACGAAGTTTTCCAAGGTGTTGAAGTCGATGGTGTCCTCCGCGAAATTGCCGATCAGCTCCACGGTAGTCGAATCTCCCGGAGCCCACGTGAGATGGAGTCTCGCGGCGACCTGGTCCGTGGTCCCGGCGTTTTCGCCCTCGAAATTCTCGATGTAGCCGTCTTCTCGAGCCTGCTCTTGATAGCTCACTCGTATCCCGAGCCTGTCTTTCACGATGGGCCCACTGACGACGTGTGAGGTTTCGAAGTACTCGAAGTTGCCGGAGCCGAGCATGCCGCGATACATCCATTCGTCAGTCGGCCTGCCCGATGTTGCAAAGAAGACGCCAGCCAGCGCGTTTCGACCGAATTCCGTGCCTTGAGGCCCCCTGAAGACCTCGATGTTCTGCAAGTCGTTCGTCGTAAGAGAAAACAGCCCGGGCCTGTTGAGCAGGACACCGTCGAGATAGTATGCGGTTCCGGTTTCAAGGCCGGCGCTTCGCGTATTCGTTCCTATGCCGCGAATGGAGACGATGTTGTTGACCAGATTCGATTGATCGAAGAAATCGACGTTTGCCAACTGAAACTCGATATCTCGGAGGTTCCGCCCTCCGAATCGTTCGAAATCTTCGCCATCGACTACGGAAACGGAAGACGGGACGTTCTGCAGAGACTCCACACGCTTTCGACCCCTTACGATAATCTCGTCCAGGATCTCCTGTTCTTCCGCGCCGATCTCTTGCGCATTGGCGCTGCCGCCAAGCCCCCAAATGCAAAAAACGGCAGCTCCAAACGCTATCGACAATAGCGGTCTCAGGAATGCATATTCCGATCTGGAGACCGATGTGTTTGTCCCATTTTTAATTATCATAAGAACCTCCCCCCGTCGGGCGCACCTTTCCGGCGCAACTGAACTTGATGATTGTTGATGCGAACGATGACGCAGTGTTCATCTTTCGGTACCCGGGTACCGGAGTCCGTCGTCAGCGAACTCGCCGACTTTGCTCACGCTCCCGGAGCTAACCGATCGGACGGACTCGAGATGAGCGATGGCGGCTTCGAGCACTTCATCGCGGCCCTCCCTGATACCCCGGATCGTCGGCCGCGCGACGATATTGGGGATAATCCCCAGACGCTGAAGCTTGTCTCCGTTCGCCCATGCGACACTCATCCCGGTGAACGACACGGTCACGCCGCCGGGCAGATAGGCATAGGTAATCGTTCCATTGGCGCCGGCCGATGGCTCACCTGCGATGACCGCCCGATCCCCGAACGCAGACTTCAAAAACAGCGCCGCATGCTCGGCCGCGCTCTGGGTCCAACGGTTGACGAGTATGACGACGTGGCCGGGAATCGGAGCGTCTGCGTCAGCAAAAAAACGTTGTCTCGATACTTCTTTGGTGCTTGTGTCCTGACTGACACTGCGCACGATCGGTACCGCGATTAGTGCGCCTACCCCACTCGAGTCCGAGAGCTCGGCGAGAAAATCGGTTACCGGCAGATTTGGATAACCGCGCATATCGAAGATGAAGTCGCGGGCGCCTGCGGTCGATTCGATGACGCCCTCCAGGTCTGCCGGTCCGACTCTCGGGATGTCGATGTATCCAATGTCGTCGGAAACGATCGCGGCGGCGTCGGCTGTTTTCGAAGCGCGGTAGAGCACCCAGCGCCCTGCGGCTCCATCTGTTCGCCGAATCGTAACTTTCCTGCTTCGGCCGTCGCCGTCTTTCAATGTGATGCTAGCCAGGGAACCCGGCCGACCGTGGAACATCCTGGAATGGGCATTCCTGACTCGGGCCGCGCGATTCGATCCGGGCGTCAAGCTCAGCAAATCGGACAATCGATCCGCGGCCGCCTGCCCGTCGATCGACACGATGATGTCGCCTCGTTCGACGTCCATGAGCGCTTCATCGTCACCGGTCCAAACGACCACGCTCCGGCCTTCGATTTCTCTCGCGATTATCGGTACCGTTGCCGTTCCGAAGTACTCCGTCAATGCCGGCGCCGAGATACTCGTATGCGAATCATTCGTTTCGACGCCGAGCTTCGCGACCAACTTTGCATACTCCAGGTCATCTCTTGCAGCAATGAACTTCGGTATGAATTCGGCCAACGTCGCGTCCCAGGGCCGATCCGTCAGTTCCTTGTAGGGTGAGAAATGATTGAACGCCGACCAGAATTTCGCGAGAGCGAGCAATCGATATCCGACGGACAACTCGCGCATGCCTTCGTACTTCGGATCACTCTCGGCGACGAGCGGAAACCTGCGCCCGCCGGCAGGCCTGTCTCCGGTATCGGAAACGAACGCTTCTTCGGTCGCATTGAGCCATAACTTGTCCGAGCCGCCCGCTTGAACGAACGCGGCAGGCGAGAACCCGAACGAACCGTCCGAGTTGACCATCACCGACGTGCGAAGGCGCGCTTCGAATCCGCATGCCGTCAACACCGGAACCGGATACGCATAAGGGTCGACATGCGTTGCGCGCTTTGAAGCGGCAACTACGATACCGTTGCCGGAGTCTTGAAGCGCTGCGATCAGGTCAACGATTGCAAGGTGAGCATCCGACTCGGGTTCGTTTATCCAAACCGCGATAGCGGCAGGTTTCCCGGCGTTTGTGTTTTCCGCTTCGACGAGCTTGTGGTCGCGTATGTAGTGGCCGGAGTGATAGAACTCACTCGTGATGCCCTGATTCGAGTATCCGTAGTGTTGGCGGCTCGCCGTTGTCGGCATTACCAGCGGTTTTTTAAGGATTAGCGGCAGTTCGCGACGCAGAACGGCCGAGAGCATGAATGCGCCGCTATCGAAACCGCCGGCGCCGGCAGGCCGGTCCGTTCTCCGAAGGTCGAGTACAAGCGTCCTGGCGGATTCGGCTTCGGCGAAGACGTCGACGAACATGGGATTGTGCATCGCGTTGAGCCCGCCTGCACCGATGGTCAAGCCCAGCCAGTCTCTTACGTCGATGATCGCGGTTTGCTCGTCGAGCCAGGACAGCGCTGGCCTTATCGCTCGCTCGGCGACGACCGGTTGCAATCCGGCATCGTTCCGATTTCGAGCTTGGGCCACGCGAGTTTCCGGGTCCCCGAGGGATTCCAACATTTCTCTAAGTGCAAGCCCGAACGAATCGCAATCCGCGCCGTCCAGGGACTGCTCGACGGCTTTTACGAAGGCCCGATCCCATCCCGACAGGTCTTCTCCGACCCAAGGATGGGATACTCGCACCGTACTCCAGATGCGAATGAGCGATTCCGGATACCCGACCGTCCCGCTGGATGCCTCATTGGATACCTCATCGGACACGTCATTGGATAGGTCATTGGATAGGTCATCGGCTCGAGCCGGATTCGTGAATACTGCGGTCAGGACAACGAGCACGAAAAAGCGGCGTATCGCCCCTGTAGCGCCGAATTCCCGCCCCTTCAAACTGCGTTCATGGCATCGCATTCGATTGCGTCTGTCTGTGTTGTTCTTGTGAAATTGGATCTTGGATCCAATTTAGTAGACGCCAATCTCCGTGAAATGTCAACAAGCAAGGCGGATTTCGTCTCGCGATGTAATGCCTAAGCCGAAGACCCACTGTCCAGGGACTTCTTCACGGCTACCCGAAGACCCGGCCCTTGACCGACCCCGCGCCAGGCACTTGGCTGGAGATGAATGACTGCGAATAGCCGCGAGGATGTAACGGCTACGAGTCTGGGAACTTATTGTTTATTCTTATTGCTTCTTTCTTCGATGGATCTTGCAATGGCAGCCCCACCGCCGCCGACGTGCTCCCGAATGATGCGGGTTGCAGTCTCGACATCACGGTTCTTGGCGGCAACCACTAGCTGCCGGTGTTCCTGCATGTCCCGTCTGGAAACTTCCATCTCGGGCCGGCCGAAGCGCAGGTGGTAACGCTGCGAGGAATCTAGCTGTTCACCGATGAGCTTCTGAAGTCTCTTTCCGGCACCGACGTATAGCGACAGATGAAAATCCCGATGGCGTTGAAGAATTTGCTTCTTCGACGACTTTTGCAAGGCGAGATGCGAGGACTCGATTGCGGCAATCTGGGTTTCGTCCAATCGGGGAAACGAACGCCGGACCGCAAGCGATTCGAGCTCGGTCCGGATTTCGAAGAGCTCCAAGGCGTCGTCCGCGTCCAGGTCGGCAACGACGGCACCACGGTGAGGACGCTGGTTGACGAGTCCTTCTGCCTCGAGGCGGCGCATCGCCTCTCTGACCGGCATTCGACTGACCTCGTACTTCGACGCGACTTCATCCTGCCTGATCGGGCTTCCCGCCGGGTACGCGCCGCGAATGATCGCATCGCGCAACTCGTGAAAAAGCCACTCTGCGGTCGTTCTCGGCTTGCCTGCCAGCTCTGAGCCCATTGGATCCAATCGAATAGCCCGGACCCATTATTTGTGTTCAGCGCCCACTAAGCAAGCGATCGAAGTAGGAAAAGTAATCAACGGCTGCAAAAGCTCATGTCGTTGGTTCACGCGGCCCCTTCGAGCAGCGCGCACTCGTCGTCATCGGCTGCCGGCGCGTCGATCAGAACCTCGACCGGGAGACGGCGGACATTCACCGGACCACCTCAGGTCCGCCGCCGCTACCCACCGATTATTCACATATCGTTCCACTGCAAGAGAAACTGGACACGGAATGTCGTTGTATCTACCCATACGCCCGTCGCAGTTGTGATCCGGGCTACAGTTGTCTATCTTGAGACGGTTACCCGGCTGGCAATCGATTCTCGATTCTGGATAATTCTTTCGAATGGCAGTCAGAAACAAGTTAGGCGAGAAACGTGAAAGCGCCACGAAGTATGCACGTGGCGTCGAACGCCGAAAAGTGCTGCAAAAAGCAGCGCTGGAATTACTTGTCGATAGCCGGCCGGATGAGATCAGTTTTAACGACATATGCGAAAAAGCCGCCGTTCCCGCTGCATCGGCATATCACTACTATACGAACAAGTTCGGCGTATTTGAAGATGTCGCGGAAATTCTCGGCGATCGTTTCGTCCAGGCTCACCAAGAACCTTATCAAGTCGCCGAGAAGGACACGTGGACAGACCTTGTCGGGCTGATTCTCGAACGCTCGGTTGACATCTATAGGGCAAACCCTGCCGCCGTCAGCCTCTTGCTTGCAGGGAGGGTACCAGCGGCGGTCAAGCATTCTTCGGACTGCAGAAACTTCCACAAAGTCGCAGAGATATTCGACTCCATTTTGTCCACCCATTTCGTCGTACCGACGCTAAGCAACAAGCGAACGATGTGGTTCTATGTGCTGGAAATCACTGATCTCGTCTATTCCCTATCCGTTATGGAGAGTGGCCGGATCTCCTCACGTGCCGTTGAAGAAGCCAAAAGGATCACGATCGGCTATTTGTCCGAGTACCTTCCGCCGATTCTGGACAGAAGAGCGCAAGGCCGGTAGAGGCCGGAATCAAACTCACCACCTGATCGCGGAGACTTCCCGGCGTACGCGATGCTTCAATTCTCGACGCAAAAACCAATAAAAATCGACAAATAACCACCTTGCACGAAAATAACTGCCAGAAAATGCTTGCTTTTCTTGTTTAATCTCGATTATTGTCGATTTTAAACGGTTTCTATGGATTCTTCTTGGATCGGAGAAAGGTCCGATTCCATCCATACGTCATTTAGGGGGAAACCTATGTCCAAAAGTAAGCAATTCCTCTCGCTGCCCATTCTCGCATCCTGCGTACTTTGCACTCCGATTGCTCAAAGTCAGGTGTTGGAAGAAGTGGTCGTCACCGCACAAAAGCGAGAACAAAGCGTTCAGGATGTGGGTATCACAATCACTGCGCTCAGCGGCGACGACCTGAATCAACTCGGCTTCGACGATCCGCGCGATTTGATGATGCAGACGCCAGGCCTGGTTGTGAGCTACTCCGTGGGTAGTAACTTGCCGAACTTTGCATTGCGGGGCGTAGGATTGAACGACTTCGCGCCGAACAACAGCTCTCCCGTGGCTGTTCATCTGGACGAGGTATATCAGTCGTTTTCTGCGTTTCTCAATTTCGGGCTCTTCGATATGGAACGCGTCGAAATACTCAAAGGGCCACAGGGCACGCTCTTCGGAAGAAATACGACAGGCGGCGCGGTCAACTTCTTTAGCAAGAAACCAAGCCAGGAGTTCGACGCCGGCGTCACCGGTACCTACGGGCGTTACGGCGCGGCCCGAGTCGATTTTCATCTCAACGGCGGTCTGACGGACACGGTTGCCGGCCGCGTATCGGGATTTTACAAGACACAAGACGACGGACCTTGGTACAGCCGGTTCTTGAACAGAGACCTGGGCGGCATCGATCAATGGTGGGGCCTTCGCGCGCAGCTCAACTTCACACCGTCAGACACGCTGGACATCAACCTGAATGTCCATGGCGGTCGCGAAGATTCGGAGGGGGCCCAATACAATATGTTGCCGGCCTTGAATGCGGCCGGGACGGCACCGTGCCCGGCGTATCTTGATGGATCATTGAAGGGAGGAGAAGCCGATTGCTTCGACCTGCTCGGAAACCAGGAGATTGATAACGACCCGTTTACCAGCAGTCTCGGGCTGCCCAATTCACAGATCTTGGAAAGTGTGGGAGTAAATGTCGCGGTCAACTGGGACGTAGGCGACCTCCGGTTAACGTCGATTACAGCGTACGGCAATCTGGAGCGGTTCTCGGCAGAAGACGCCGACGGTTTTCCGCAAATCATTGTCGATGACCTCTTTCAAAACGAAATCGATCAATTCAGCCAGGAATTGAGATTGTCTTCCTACGGCGACGGTTCATTTGGCTGGATTGTCGGTGCATACTACTCAAGCGACAAGATCGATACGCCGAAACAGGAATTCCTAGGTACCGATTTCCCGGCTCCCGGCGGCTTGAATGCGATCTATGTCCAAGAATCCGACTCCATCGCTTTGTTCGCCAGCGGAGAGTGGCAACTGTCGGATACGTTCCGACTAACGACCGGCCTTCGTTACACCAACGAAGAGCGGTCATTTGACGGATTTACGGAGGCCACGATTACGCCGCCAGTCATAGGCGGTGAAGGCGTGTCGTTCGACCCGCCGGTGATTCTCGCGTCACTGACCGATGAGATATCTTTCGACGATATCTCCTGGAAGCTTGGCTTGGACTACTTCCCGGACGATGACTGGCTGGTCTATGGAACCGTATCCAAGGGCTTCAAGAGTGGCGGCTTCAACGGCAATCTGGCGTTCTCGGATGCGGAACTGCAGCCATTCAACGAGGAAATACTGATCGCATACGAGATCGGAACGAAGGCAACCTTGGCCGATGGCCGTCTGCAGTGGAACGCGTCCATCTATGCGTACGACTATCAGGATGTAATTCTTCAAATCGGTGAAACACTGCCATTACCCGGAGGCGGGTCGTTCACTGTCTTTCGATTCAACAACGGTGCAGATGCAGACGTCTTCGGTGCGGAATCCGACATCAAGTGGTTGCCTACGGATGCTTTGGAAATTCGCGCAGGAATCGCCTACTCGGATACTGAGCTAACGAACGCGGCAGTAGGCAACGAAAACCTGAACGGCAGCAACCTGAACTACACGCCGGAGTGGCAAGGTAACTGGTTGGCGCGATATCAACAAGCATTTGCAACCGACAAAGAAGTCTATTTTCAGTTTGACGGAACTTACAAGGGCGATCAGTTCGGTGAAGTACCGAATACACCGGTAGCTGCCATCGATAGCTACGTGTTATTGAATGCTCGAGTAGGTTTGATGGCAGACGACGGTAGATGGGACGTTTCCTTGTTTGTCCAAAATCTGGCAGATGAAGAATACACGCAGTATATAAACGACTTGATCGGTCTGGGTGCAGTACTCAAGACAGCCGGCTACTCGAGGACCTACGGAATATCCGCAAGCTACAACTGGAACTAGACAGCCGCAAAAACGGCAACTGCTTTCGTGTGCTACGAAACAGGATCGGCGGGATCGTCCGGGCCTTACGGCGGACACCTTCGGCCAATACAGCAGCACTAGTTCGACCTCCCGGACATCACACCGGAAACCTGTGCAAGTCCGGAACTAAAGTGAGTTAGTCAACCGATGTCCAAAGAGAAGGAGCGTTTATCGAACACCAGGTTGCTGGCGTATGGCTTTCCGGCTGCACCGCTCAGCTTTCTCTGGATTCCGATCATTCTCTGGATTCCGGCGTACTACACGCAGGAGTTGGGCCTTAGTCTAACGGCCACCGGTCTGGTCTTCCTGGCTGCAAGACTATGGGATGGGATCAGCGATCCGGTCGTCGGCGGGCTTTCCGATCGAATACAGACAAGACTCGGGCGGCGAAAGCCGTGGATGTTGTTTGGTGCGGGATTTCTCGTTGTAGCGAGTTATTTCCTCCAAGTACCTCCCGCTACGGCAACGCTTTCCTACCTCGCCATCTCCTTGATCTGCTTCTATACGTTTTGGACCGTCGTACAAATTCCGCATATGGCATGGGCGGCCGACCTATCGCCGGATTACCGCGAACGGGGCCGGATTGTCGGGTTTCGAAGTTTCGGATCGATGATCGGAATCCTCGCGGCGTCGATGCTACCCGTCATCTTCCTCGGCGACGACGCAGAGCCTGCATCGGTGTTACGGTTGTATGCGAATGTTCTGGTGTTCCTATTACCCATCGCGGTGATCGTGGCCATCGTCGCGGTTCCCGAGCCGAATCATCCTTCGCGAACGGCAGTGACGTGGCGCGACGTCTTTTCGACGATGGCAAAGAACAAGCCGTTTCGTCTGTTTTTGCTCGCATTCTTTTTGTGGGATACGGCGCTGGCGCTATTCGAAGTGCCGATGCTTTTTGTGGTTGAGCGAAGCTTGCAGCTTCCGGGTGCATTTCCGAAGTTACTCGCAATCGACTATATCTGCGCGATCATCTTCACGCCGTTTACCGTCGTCATGGCGAGTCGGTTCGGGAAACACCGAATGTTCGCGTGTTCCGGACTACTGTTCGCCACCGGATGCATCGTGATCGCGCTCATTCCGGCCGGCAACTTCATGCTTGCCGCCGTCGGCTACGCGATAGTCGGTTTGTCAATCTCGGGGTTTTGGGCGATTCCGACATCGATGGTTGCGGACGCCGCAGACATTGGACAGCTAAGTGGCGGTGGCGACCAAACGGGCCTTTACATGGCCGCATTCAATCTCGTGTGGAAAGTTGCGATGGCTACCGGAGTCGCCATTGGCTTACCGCTTCTCGATGTACTTGGATTCGACGCCACGGCGGGAGCCTCGAACGAGGGTTTGGCTCTCTTTTCGCTAAAGATCGTTGGAAACTTACTGCCGGTGGCCTTGCTTATTCCCGCGGCGGTCATCTTATGGAAGTACCCGCTGACGGAGGCGAAACATAAGAGAGTCAGGCAGAGAATTGAAGAAACCCTGGATTGAACGGAGAGGTAGAAATGACCACCCTTACGGTTGCAGCCACGCAAATGTCATGCACGACAGACAAGAAGAGAAATGTCCGCAACGCCGAAGCACTGGTGCGTGAAGCTGCGTCAAAAGGTGCGCAAGTTATCCTGTTGCAAGAGTTTTTCGAGACTGAGTACTTTTGCCGGGAGCATGACGATAAGTTCTTCGACCTCGCGTCTCCAGTTTCCGGCAACGACACCGTTCGAACGATGAGTGACCTGGCCGCCGAGTTGGATGTCGTCCTGCCGGTCAGCGTGTACGAACGTGCAAACAAATCGTATTTCAACAGTCTGGTAATGATCGACGCAGGCGGCACCATTCTCGGAACCTATCGAAAGTCGCATATTCCACAGGCCGCCGGGTACTGGGAGAAGCGATACTTCAATCCGGGCGACACGGGGTTCGCCGTGTGGCAAACGAAGTACGGGAAAATCGGTACTGCCATATGCTGGGATCAGTGGTTCCCGGAAGCGGCCCGAATCATGGCTCTCGAGGGAGCGGATCTTCTCCTGTATCCGTCGGCCATCGGGTCCAACCTGGGATGTGACGATACGGAATCGCGCAGGCACTGGCAGCGAACCATGCAGGGCCATTCGGCCGCGAACGTCATACCGGTCGTAGCATCAAACAGGGTGGGTGTCGAGGGTTCGGCGGAGAACTCACTGCGTTTCTACGGTTCGTCGTTCGTTACAGATCATCTTGGGGAGATCGTCGTCGAGGGAGATCAGGAAAGCGACATGACCATAGTGAGTACGATTGATACCGATGTAGCCCTGAGACGGCGAAACAACCTCGGGATGTTCCGGGATCGCCGTCCGGAACTCTATGGAAAGTTACTCACGTTGGACGGATCGTGACACTCAACTGCAATTAGGAAAACGCTCGAATGAAAAATAATGTGGGACGGGGTTCGCAAGTATGGCGAAATGATCGCAGACATCTGCTGCACCCGTTCGCGGAGTTCCCGCAATTCAATACAACCGGCTCACGAATTTTCACGAAGGCAGACGGCATCGTCGTGGAATCCGATGACGGTCGCAAGTTTATCGACGGCATCGGCGGATTGTGGTGTGTGAATATCGGCTATGGGCGGCAAGAAATGGCAGAGGCGATTGCAGAGCAGGCATCCGCTTTGCCGTATTACAACACGTTTACGGATATGACGTCGCCACCGGCCGCGAATCTCGCGGCAAAGCTGGCCGAACTCGCGCCAGGCGATATAAACCACGTGTTCTTTACCTGTAGCGGATCGGCCGCCAACGATACTGCGGTACGTCTCGCCCAGTACTACTTCAATCGCCAAGGCCGTCCGTCCAAGAACAAGATCGTCGCTCGCGAGAATGCCTATCATGGAAGCACCTACCTCGCCGCATCTCTTACCGGCATCAGACCGAACCACGACGGTTTTCATACATTGCTCGAAGGGCCGGATCCGCTTATTCACCACACAACCGAACCTAACATGTATCGTCGCCCGGACGGCATGAATGAAGAAGGCTATTGCGATCTTCTGATTCGGGATTTGGAAAAGACGATCTCTGAAGTCGGCGCCGACGCCATTGCGTGTTTTATCGCCGAACCCATCATCGGCGCGGGCGGCGTCAAAGTGGCGCCAAAGGGTTATCACGGTCGTGCCAAGGAGGTCTGCACGCAAAACGATATTCTCTATGTATCCGACGAAGTTGTAACGTCGTTCGGCCGACTCGGGCACTTCTTCGCCTCGGAGGCCGTATTCAATGTACTGCCGGACATCATTACGACGGCGAAGGGAATTTCTTCCGGCTACATACCGCTCGGCGCTACACTTTTCTCCGACGAGATATTCGAGGTTTTGAGCTCACCCGAAATCGGCGGTAAGCCGTTTAGTCATGGCTTTACTTATTCAGGTCATCCGGTCGCCTGCGCCGCAGGACTCAAGAATATCGAGATCATCGAGTCGGAAAGGCTCTGTGAGCACGTTCGTTCAGCCGGGCCGTACTTTGAAAAGCGACTCGGCGAACTAAGAGATCTTCCGATCGTCGGCGACACTCGCGGAAGCCATTTCATGCTGGCGATCGAAATGGTCAGCAACAAGAAGACGAAGACTTGTTTCGAGAGCTCGGTGGCTGTCGGTAAGCGCATCGCAGACCACGCCTATCAGCAGGGTGTCATCGCCCGCAACGTTGGCGATTACATCATTCTTTCGCCGCCGCTTACGATGTCGACGGCAGAGATTGATGAAATCGTCGACGTACTGAAAAACGCGATCGAAATGACAATGGATGACTTTACTCGGGAAGGGATTTGGCAGGCTTGACGATGCGGAAGTTATAGTGAAACAGGCAAACGTGCCGGTTGCAGAATTTGAAGCTTACAGCGCCGATGTGACGGCGTATATCGGCCGCGACCACAAGATGTTCATCGCCGGGGAGTGGCGCCATGCCGTTGAAGGAAAAACACTCCCCGTCTTCGATCCGGCGACAGGCAATGAACATGGTCACATACCCGCCGGCGGGCCCATGGATATCGACCTTGCCGTAGATGCCGCAAGGCGAGCATTCGAATCGCCGGAATGGTCAAGGATGAAGCCGGCGGACAGGCAGCAGCTAATGCTCAACCTGGCGGATCTCGTCGAGAAGAACTTCGACGAGCTCGTCGAGCTCGAGACGCGGGACAACGGGAAGCCTATCGGCGAATCGCAGATCGACGTCAATGGCGTTGCGGGTCTGATGCGGTATATGGCAGGTTGGGCAACCAAAATCGACGGCCGCACGACAAATGTATCCGTGCCTGGCGATCACTTCGCGTACACGACAAAGGAACCTGTCGGTGTCGTCGGCGCAATCATTCCATGGAATTTCCCGCTGGGAATGGCGTCTTGGAAGATCGTGCCGGCACTTGTGACGGGGTGCACGATAGTCCTGAAACCGGCCGAGCAGACATCACTGTCGGTTCTGCGGTTAGCGGAACTTGCCGAGGAAGTCGGCTTCCCGAAAGGCGTACTCAATGTCGTAACAGGCACCGGCACTTCTGCCGGCGCGGCGCTCGCGTCACACCCAGGTATCGACAAGATTGCATTCACTGGGTCCACGGGTATAGGGCGCACGATTGCGCACGCAGCAGCGGATACGCTTGCGCGCGTCACTCTGGAGCTCGGCGGCAAATCGCCTGTCATCGTGTTGGCCGACAGCGATACGGCTGCCGCGGCACAGGGCGCAGCCGGTGCGATTTTTTTCAACCAGGGACAGGTGTGTACGGCAGGTTCGCGGCTTTATGTCCACCAGGACATCTACGACGAAGTTATCGCCGACGTAGCGGCTATTGCCGATGGTATCCGGCTGGCGCCTGGAGTGGCGCCCGGTTGTCAAATGGGCCCGCTGATTTCCAGCGAGCAGCAGGTTCGCGTTGAGGATTACATCGACATCGGCATTAGCGAAGGCGCAAGTGTTGCGACATCGGCCGACTCGAAGCCCGACGCCGGCTTCTTCGTCAGGCCGACGGTATTGGCAGATACATCCGACGAGATGCGTGTCGTAAACGAAGAGATTTTTGGTCCGGTGCTCGTTGCAGCGCCGTTCAAGGACGAAACCGCCGTCATCGAAGTCGCAAATGCAAGCAACTTCGGTCTGTCGGCAAGCATTTGGTCGAACGACCTACGAAAAGTCCACCGCATGGTGCCAAGAATTCGTGCCGGCATTGTCTGGGTGAATACACACAACCCGGTCGACCCCTCGCTGCCGTTCGGGGGCGTGAAACATTCCGGATATGGGCGCGAGCTGGGCCCGGAGCAGCTCGATGCCTATCTTGAAACGAAATCGGTATGGATGAGCTACTGATGGGCAACGAAACGCTACGAGCGAATGGCGAGCGGCTGTGGGACCGGCTCATGGAGATGGCGGCAATCGGCGCGACACCGGCCGGTGGATGCAACCGCCAGGCCTTGACGGATGATGACAAACGAGGCCGAAAGCTGTTCGAGTCTTGGTGTATAGCCGCCAGATGCAGCATCGAGTTCGACGAGATGGGCAACATCTTCGCGAGGCGGTCGGGTATCGACGATTCTCTGCCGCCCGTACTAGTGGGCTCCCATCTCGACACTCAGCCGACCGGCGGAAAGTTCGACGGTGTCTATGGGGTCCTGGCTGGTCTGGAAGTTATCGAGTCGTTAAATGACCTGAACATCGATACACACCATCCTGTCGAAGTGGTGGTCTGGACTAATGAAGAAGGTGCCCGGTTTTCGCCGGCGATGACCGGTTCGGGCGTTTTCGCCGGGGTATTCGATCTCGAATACGGGCGATCCCGAGCCGCGAAAGACGGTGTCACGATTGGCGAAGAGCTGGATCGGCTTGGATACGCGGGGAGCAGACCATGCACCTACGGCGCGATCAGAGCAGCATTTGAAGCACATATTGAACAGGGGCCCGTTCTCGAGGCCGAAGGCCGGACAATTGGCGTAGTCACCGGCGTTCAAGGGATACGATGGTATGACATCGAGCTCTATGGCGATGCCGTACACGCCGGACCTACCCCAATGGAAAGTCGTCGCGATCCTGTTCGCGCCTTTTATGCGA
The DNA here is from genome assembly GCA_028279985.1 of Woeseiaceae bacterium. Classification (GTDB taxonomy): domain Bacteria; phylum Pseudomonadota; class Gammaproteobacteria; order Steroidobacterales; family Woeseiaceae; genus UBA1847. The sequence goes on along the minus strand of JANQMR010000016.1, from coordinate 233,027 downwards.
TTTGTGAACGACTGTACGAATTGGTGTCGAAGTACGCGCCGTCGAGTCGAGTGACGTTTGGCGACATCAGATTCGAGCCGGGATCTCGCAATACCGTTCCGGAGAAGATAATCATCGCGCTGGATCTGCGACATCCCGATGAATCTATCCTAGCTGAGATTGATCAACGTATGCGCAAGATCGTTTCTGAAGAGGCCGAGAATGCGAACGTAGCCGGACAAGTTCGTGACGAATGGAGCTCTGAAGCCGTCGAATTCGATGCAGAATGTGTTGCAGCAATTGCAGATTCGGCCGACAATCTGGGCTACAAATCCATGCGGATCGTTTCGGGCGCCGGACATGACTCTGTCTACGTGTCCCGTATCGCTCCCACATCGATGATATTCGTGCCCTGTGAAGGCGGCATCTCACACAACGAACAAGAAGCGGCTAAACAGGAAGACCTCTCCGCGGGATGCGATGTATTGCTGAACGCGGTGGCCCGGATGGCCGGCACGCAGGACGTAACGACCGCAGCCTAGTCGAGTTTGGCAGCGTGCTTATTTAGGAAATCGCGTGGAACTGAACGACAAGAACCTCTTACGAGCCCAAGCCTACATTGCCGGCCGGTGGGTCGATGCCGATAGCGGCGCAACGCTGGCGGTCCTGAATCCCGCGAACGGCGAAACCATCGCGGAGATCGCGAAGTGCGGGACGGCCGAGACCCGAAGAGCGATCGAAGCTGCCGAGAAAGCTCAGCTAAGCTGGCGCCAGACGACGGCGAAAGAGCGCGCGGCGATTCTGCGCCGCTGGTATGACCTGATGCTGGAGGCGCAGGAAGACCTCGCGCAGATCCTCACCGCGGAACAGGGCAAGCCGCTCGCCGAAGCGCGCGGCGAAGTCGTTTACGGGGCAAGCTATATCGAATGGTTCGCAGAAGAAGCGAAGCGTATCTACGGCGACACGATCCCGGGCCCGACGAATGACAGGCGCGTCGTCGTCATCAAGCAGCCCGTTGGTGTCGTCGCCTGCATCACGCCGTGGAATTTTCCGAATGCAATGCTGACGCGGAAAATCGCACCGGCCTTGGCGGCAGGCTGCGCCGTCATATGCAAACCGGCCAACGAAACGCCATTGTCCGCACTTGCAATCGTCGAACTGGCCGAGCGCGCCGGCGTGCCGCCCGGCGTAATCAACGTTCTTGGCGGTGTTACGCGCGAAATCGGGACCGAGCTGACTGCCAATCCAATCGTGCGCAAACTGACGTTCACGGGTTCGACCCCGGTCGGCAAGCTCCTCATGGAACAGTGTGCGGGCACGGTGAAGCGCACTTCAATGGAACTCGGCGGCAACGCACCGTTCATCGTGTTTGACGACGCCGATATCGATGAAGCCGTCAAAGGCGCGATCGTCTGCAAGTTTCGCAATGCGGGACAGACCTGTGTTTGTGCCAACCGCATTCTCGTGCAGGAAAGCATCTACGACGAGTTTACCGAGAAGCTCAGGGCAGCAACCTCGAGCCTCAGAATGGGCAATGGTGCGGACGAAGGTGTATCGGTGGGTCCGCTCATCAACGATGGCGCTGCCAGGGACGTGCTCGAGTTCGTCGAAGACGCCGTCAGCAAGGGCGCCAACGTCGTTACCGGCGGCAGCCGCTCCGATCTCGGCAGTTGTTTCGTCGAGCCGACCGTGCTGACCAACGTCAACGAGAACATGCGCGTGTTCAGCGAGGAGATCTTCGGTCCCGTCGCGCCGCTATTCAAGTTCAGGACGGAGGACGAGGCAATCGCAATAGCGAACGACACCGAGTTCGGTCTCGCCTGCTATTTTTACTCGCGCGACATCGGTCGCATCTGGCGTGTAGCCGAAGGGCTCGAATACGGCATTGTCGGTATCAACGAAGGCATCATCTCGAATGAGATGGCACCGTTCGGCGGAGTCAAAGAATCCGGGCAAGGTCGCGAAGGCTCGAAGTACGGCCTCGACGACTATCTCGAGATCAAGTACATGTGTATGGGAGGTATTTGAGATGACCGTCGCCCAACAAAACAGCGCTTCATCAGGATTGTCGACAAACGAGGAGTTGCAGAAAAGAAAAGTCGAGGCAATCGCCAGAGGTCAAGGAAACGTCGCAGCGGTCTACGTCGACCGGGCGCAAGGGTCGGAATTGTGGGACGTGGAAGGTAAGCGATACATAGATTTCGGAACGGGAATCGCAGTCTGTAACCTCGGGCATAGTCACCCGGCGGTGGTGACAGCCGTCAAAAACCAACTTGACCGATTCTCGCACACCTGTGTGATGGTTACTCCCTACGAATCCGCCGTCGATCTCGCCGAAAGACTCAACGACCTCGCGCCAGGAGATTCGGTCAAGAAGACGATTTTCGTCACCACCGGTGCTGAAGCTGTCGAGAATACGATTAAGATCGCGCGATCATATACCGGCCGTCGCGGCGTTATCGCATTCAATGGCGGCTTTCACGGTCGAACGCTGCTGGCGATGGGGCTCACAGGCAAGATTACACCGTATAAGAACCTGTTCGGTCCTTTTCCTGGAAATGTTTATCACGCGCCTTTTCCCATCGACTACCATGGAATTTCCGTCGACGATGCGCTAAGCGCATTGGATACGTTGTTCAAAGTCGAAATAGCAGCCAGTGATGTCGCCGCGATCATCGTCGAACCGGTACAGGGAGAAGGCGGCTTCTACGCGGCGCCGAACGAGTTTCTTCAAGCTCTTCGCAGACTGTGCGACAAGCACGGCATCGTATTGGTCATGGACGAGATTCAAACCGGATTCGGCCGCACAGGACGTTTTTTTGCGACGGAGTACGCGGACATTGAACCGGATCTCATAACCGCGGCAAAGGGTATTGCAGGCGGATTTCCTCTAGCGGCGGTGGTTGGCAAAGCGGACATCATGGATGCCCCGCTTCCTGGCGGCCTGGGCGGTACATACGCGGGGTCGCCGATCGGTTGCGCGGCTGCACTCGCAGTGATTGAGGAGATCGAGCAGAAAAACCTCGTCAGTCGTTCTGTCGGAATCGGTGCGAGATTCGAAGGGCGACTATTGGAGATGCAAGCGCAATTCCCAGAAGTAATGGGCCAGCTTCGCACGAATAGAGGTGCAATGATCGCCGTGGAATTCGTGTCAGATGGAAGAGCGGATCAGCCGGACCCTGATCTTGTGAAACGACTCGTGTCCCGTGCGCATCAAAACGGCCTCGTTATTTTGTCCTGTGGGATAAACGGCAACGTTGTTCGATTCCTTCCGGCATTGACGATTACCGATGAGGAAATTGACGAAGGACTTGATATTTTCGGTGCTTGTCTAGCGCATTGCTTAACGGGCGGCGGTCATTGACGCGCCTAAGCGGTATTAATGCCGCCGGTTGTGCTTTATCTCACAAGGGCTGATTCTAGCCGGAGCAGCCCATACCGACTAGGCTTGAAGATTATCCGACCCAATGAGTTCGTCCAAGGTACGGATGCCGATGTCCGGAACCCCGCCGAGTTCCGCTTCCTGTCCGTCTACGATCGGAGCTGGAGCCGCCATACTTATGGTGCCGTTTGGCGTCGATACTTCGACGAAGCGCAAATGCGGATTTTTAACGGCCTCTGAAACATCGCTCAAATAGCCGTTTGCGATCCCTGCTTCGTTCAATACTTTTGTGATTTCGTCTGCATTGGAATAGCTAAAACGGTCAGTAATGATCTCATCGAGTTCGGCACGGTATTGCAGTCTCGCCGTGTTGTCATGAAAGCGTCGATCCGAAAATATTTCTCTTCGACCCAAGACCTTGGCGCAGAAACTTTCCCATTCCTGCTCATTCTGGATGGAAAATATTATTTCTCGCTTATCTCGGGTTGCATAAGCCCCATAGGGAGCGATACTCAGGTGATTGAGGCCGCATCTTTTGAACTCTACGCCACCGTAAAGATACTGCAGGTACGGCACATTCATCCAGTCGGCAATGCTGTCGAAAAGCGAGACCTCGATAGTTCGGCCTTTACCTGTTCTATAGCGCGCGAACAGTCCTTGGAGAATGGCCGCATGCGCCGTAACTCCGGCAGAAATATCGCAAATTGAAATCCCGACTCTCGCGGGTGAATCGGTTGTTCCGGTGATGGCGCTCACTCCAGTCTCAGCCTGCATGATCATGTCGTAGGCCTTGTCGTACGCACGAGGACCAAGCTTGCCGAAACCCGTTATGTGACAAATCACCAGACCGGGATTGAGACTGTGGAGCTCGGCATCGGGGAGACCGATTTGTTCCATCGTTCCGGGTTTCAGATTCTCGATAAAGACGTCGGCCTTGGCCAACAACTGCCGCAATTTATGGATGTCTTCCGGATCCTTGATATCGGCAACAACGGATTCCTTGCCGCGATTCAACCAAACGAAATAGGCGCTTTGGCCCTTGACCATTCGATCATAGCGCCGGGAAAAGTCACCCGACTCTCTCTCGACCTTAAACACGCGAGCCCCAGCATCGGCAAGCCGTGCGGAGGCCAAGGGGGCGGCTACCGCTTGTTCGAGCGATACGACGACAATACCCTCAAGATCCACTCCGTTTAGCCCTGAGCGCATGTTTTCCTTCTAGTGTTGGAATCATCGAAGCTTCTGGAGCGAAGATAGCTGTCTACTGCAAGCACGCGTTCCTGCTCGTTTCCTACGATGGTCAGCGCGGCGTCAACATCCATTGCGGGTTTGGCCAGCATAATGTCTGCCTGTGCCGCAATGCCGACGTGAACCGAAAGCGCTGCCGAAAGATCGGTCTCGGCAGACGTTCCACCAAGATAAGCCCTCACGCCCTCCGCCTTGCAAGCCGCAACTGCTCGGATAGAGTGCCCAACACTCCCGAGATCAGGCATTTTTATCTGGATGACGTCGGTCGCTTTGGCCTTGGCGAAGTCGACAATGTCCTCCAAAGTATTGCACCACTCATCGGCAACGATCGATACGGGAATCGATTTACTGAGCAGTGTTTCACGCAAATCGCACAAGCCTTCGATTTGCGCCGACTTGGATCCGAAATCGGCCGGAGACTCTACAAACAACGCATAAGGGCTTGCAGCGTTCGCCGCAAGCCCCAAAAAATCAGCCATGCGATCGAGGTCATGGCCGAACAAGTCCGTTAGCGTGCCATAAAGGTCCACATAGATTGCGGGGACATACTCCCCCTCACGCTTGGATACAATACGCTTCGAGAGCCACTCGAGATATTCAAGCAGGCCGGTGCCACTTGCACCCAAAAGAGCCGCGTTGTTGAACAAGCCGTGAGGCAGGTATTCGGCCCGCTTCATGATCATCTTGTCGACATTGCCATACCGCTCGTCACCACACTGAGCCAGGATCGGGACTCGGGACCAATCGGACGTGAAATCGAATTCCTCCTGAACAATCGCTGCCGGCATGCACCCCCTGGAATACGCGGCAGCTTTCAATAGCGCCTGACTGACCCCATACGAGATCGATTTAGGTAACACGCTATCATGCAAAACCGCTTCCGACTGTAGAAAAGAATTCACGGTGCGCCCGACAAGATGCGCGAGCAAGTCCGACTCGACCGTACTTTCGATTTCAGTCGAAGACTGCAGCGGATCCCGACCGGCCGCGCCGGCATACTGCACACTGGCCGTATCGCCCCAAACAATACAACCGTCATCCAGAACAAGGCCGATACTGAGACTTACTGCTGGAATTCGTATGGCACTAAAGCCCTTCGTCAATGGGGTGCCCGCATAATAGAAGCCGTCCAATTGCGCTCCCTGCGAAATTGCCGCACGGTCGTCATGATAATAAGCACCGCTGCCCGACGCGCAAATGACAGCTTCAATCTTCATGATTTCCCTTTCTGCAGACCCTTTAGCCGGCGTTGGCACTGCTCGCGGATGTCCTCCGGACGGACCGCGAGTGCGTGCTCGATGCCGCGCGTAGAAAACCGCTGGGTCATTACCAGTGCCTCACCAAGAATAATCCAAACCCCGTTCTGGTGAGGCCAACGCTTTGTCTACGACGACTCGTGCAGCCGCCATATCCTGAGCTGATATGCCGAGTGATTTATAGATGGTGATTTCGCTGTCGCTACGTCGCCCATCCACGTTGCCGCAAGCCACGTGACCGATTTCGCCGGCGATATGATCAAGCCCAACCAGTTTTGCCTCGATCGCCCGTAAAAGCTCCCCTGCCTGCGTTTCGGCCGACTCCCGATGGTCAACGAAATACACTGCGTTCTTGACGCCAAGACTGTCTATTTCCGCCGCATCGGCGCTCGGAGCGCCAACGAGATTTACATGGGTGCCGGGTTTTATCCATGCACCGAACAGGATCGGCTCCCGAGCGGAGGTGACGGTACAGACGACATCGGCTTGGCTAACGGCTTGTTCCGCCGATTGTACGGCTGAAATTTCGCAAGGTAGGTCAGCAAGGTCTCGGCACAAGGACTCTGCATGGTGCAGGGTACGCCCCCATAGCAAGATCTCCCGAAAGTCTCTGGCATGGCGCAGGGCCACGGCATGTCTACGAGCTGCTTCGCCAGTTCCCATTATGGTCAGCACCCGAGAGTCAGGTCGTGCCAGCAGTCTTGTTGCAAACGCCGAGGCCGCGGCCGTCCGTATCGCGGTCAGCGCTCCACCTTCAAGGAGCGCGACTGGAAGGCCTGCTTCGTCATCGAAGACCAGTACCGCGCCGACATGGGAACCATGTGGATCCTCCGGTTTTCGGGGGAACTTACTGACAATCTTGACGCCGAACAATCGGCTGGCGGGTAGATGACCGGGCATGATCGCAAGTTTCCCGCCATTCGTGCCGATTGGATAGAACTGTCGTAGCGGATTCAAAGCCGCGCCGGCTGCAATCTCCCGCATTGCGATTTCGATTGCCGGAATGCACTCCTCGTAAGAGAGCATGCCGTCTATCTCTGCGGCGTCGAGAATCAGCATTTTTACGCACCATCTTTCCGGGGTTTGAGGAAATGCAGGCCCTCTTGTACGGCCTCCACATTCGTCGGTCGTTCGAACGGTGGGGGCATCTTTTCCCCATCTTTCTTTTCGCGTCCGATGGCCTCGAACCAGTTCTCCAGTCCCGGCGGGATGAACAGCCAGAATAGCTCCAGGTCTTCTTCACCGGTATTGTGCAGCCTGTGCACGGAATCGCGGGAGAACAAGACCACGGTTCCGGGGGACAGTTTGTGTTCGACGCCGTCAATGACGCAGATTCCCGTACCCTGATAGATGAACAAGACCTCGTGATTTCTCTCGTGACCGTGTTCCTTGACGGAGCAGCCGGGCGGAAGCACTTGGATACCCGCGGAAAAGTCATCGTACACCGTGTTATAGGGTGACAGCGCAACCTCTACATAGCCCCGTGAAGGCAGGGGCTGCCAGTATGCTTTTGCCGATCCGGGCTCAACGACGAGAGACTGCGGATAACATCGCTTAGGTCCGGTTGATCTCGTTTCAGTCATTTTCTTCTCCCAGGAAATGCGGTCTCTTTTCAATTCTGATGAATTCTGCATGGGTAGTGTATTAGTCAGTCGGTAGCGCGCAGGTAACCCACTCGAAACTCAATAGAGCCATCTTTGGTATGCCACGATGCAGGGTACGCCGCAGCTCGGGGTCGGGACCCGGCAAAGACTGCGGCCGACGACAGGGCCTTGGCCACAATCAGCCATTCGGCTGGTACTCACCGAGGTCTTGCAACGCCGCGCAGGAACCTGCATTCGTTATCAGCGCCTGCTTCCTCAAGAACCGCGTCAAGGCACTGGAGCCAATCCTGGAGGGTCCAATGCCTGATTGCTTGAAGGAATTTTTCTCCGCATCCCGCAAGACGGCGCCGTTCAGCGTCGTGTCCTGCAGGCTAACGCCGCCCGCGTGCAGGCGTACGCCGATGTCGGCGGCAGCCCGTTCCGTAGCCGCGATCACCGCGGCCGACAAGCCAAACATCGAATCGTTTGCGAGCCGTACGGCCTCGTCGACAGATCCGTAGCGCATGACGGGAATCACCGGGCCGAAGGTCTCTTCCCGCATGATCTTCATGTCATGCGTAACGTCGGTCAGCACCGTCGGTCGCATGTAGCGACCGCCCCCGAGAATCTGCGACTTGCCCCCCGTTCGCAAACGGGCGCCGCGCTCGATCGCATCGTCGATCTGTTCGTCCACCAGCGCCGCCTGGCGGGGAAGGATGAACGGACCGATGTGCCCGCGATGGATATCGGGATAGTTGAGCGCTAGCGCTTCGCAACTCTCGACCAGCCGATCCACGAAGGCGTCGTGTATCGATTCCGACACGTAAACGCGTTCGACGGAGAAGCACATCTGGCCGGTTGCAAACACCGCGCCCCGCAGCACCGCTGCAACGGCGCGCTCGAGGTCCGCCTCGGCGGTCACGATCGCCGGATCCTTGCCACCGAGCTCCATGAAAGCCGGAATCAGTCGCCGGCCGCACTGCTCCGCGACGCGCCGGCCGGTTGACACGCTGCCGGTAAAGCAGACGGCATCCACGTTGTCGATCAGCTCCCGGCCGGTCTCCGCACCGCCGACGACGTAGCGAACGACCGAGGCCAGTTCCGGGACCCGCTCCAGCGTGCGCACTAGCGGCTCGACGAATCTGGGCGCAACTTCGCTGGGCTTGATGATCACGGCACAGCCCGCCAGCAAGGCCGGCACGGCATCCACTAGCGACATTGCCAGCGGAAAGTTCCACGGACTGATGACACCGACGAGCTCAAAAGGCACGCAGTTCGTTCGAAAGCCGATGGTGGTAACCGCACTCGACCTGCCTTCGAGCGCAGCCGCTTCAATGACCGAAGGTGCCTTGACGGCCCAAGCACGGAGGGTCGCCGCAAGACCTGCGGGGCTTTCGGCCGCCAACCGGTAGCGGCCCGTGTCGAGACATTCCGCCGCGGCAATCTGGGCATGGTCGCGCATGATCTCGTCGGCCCACCGCATCAGCGCGGCGGCCCGGGCTTCCACGCCGACGTCGCACCATGCGCTCTGCGCGCTCCGCAAGCTGGCGCATACATCGGCGATTTCGCGCTTCGTAGGTGGGGTCACGTGATAATCCACGCAGCCGGTACGCGGGTTCACCACGTCGATCGTTCGCTTAGCGCGGACGGAGGGGTCTTCTTTCATGGCTTCCTCACTCGCCACAGATTTGTGCATGCCGTTCACGGCAATTCACAGCCGTTCACGACGGACGGGCGCCGTCGGCGGCCTGCCGCGGTGCAACGTCACCCGCCGCAAGCTTGGGCACCAGCCAGCGGAGGATCATCACAATGTTGAGGGCCATGCCGATCGCCGGCAAAACCGCCATCCCGAGGCGTACGCCGAGCAGCGCGCTTTCCGGCTGGACGACGTCCAGGGATCGCGTCGACAAAAGCCCGAGCCACTGCAGTAGCGCGCCGGTCACGAACACACCGACCGCAAAGCTCGACTTCTCCACCGCCGACCAGACGCCCGACAGCAGCTCCGGCCGGTGTTCGCCACAATCCACGCCGTATCGCTGCATGGAGCTGACGAACAAGGACCAAGACATCAGCGCCCCACCGCCGGCGAACAGTCCCTGCATTGCCATCAACGCGAAAGCAGCCGGATACTGACCTGGGCTGAGAAATAGATAGGAGAAAAACGTTACGCCAATGCCCAGTGTGGCAATCACGAACACACGCACCTCTCCCAACGCCGCCGCGAGGCGGACCCATATCGGTTGCGAGACCAGCGCGAAGAGCGTCATCGTGACCACGAGGGCACTCAATAGGGCCAGGTCGCCGCCCAATACGAACAGGACGAAGTAAGCGGTCGCTGCGTACTGCACTCCGTTGGCAAGGTACTTTACGCCGTAGATCGCAACGAGGCTGCGGAACATCGAGGGATGCCACAAGGTTGCCAAGAGGTCACGGAATGCCGCCTGCGGCGGCACGCTCGTCGGTCGCGAAACCTTGACGATGAAACGGTAGTTGATCAGCACAGCGGCAAGACACAAGACCGAGAGGATCGTTGCCATCTGCGTGTAGGCGAGGCGCTCGCCGCCCAGCCATACCACGGTTACAGGCGCAAGCCCGCCAAGCAGAACGCCGCCCATGTGCGCGCCTACCCGCCAGGACATCAAGTAAGTGCGTTCACGGGGATCGTCCGTCACATCGGCCGCCGATGCGAGGTATGAGACAGTCAGGCAGGATAGCGCGACATTGGCGATTGTGAATGCTGCAAGCATGTAGGCTGCCGACACGGCAGGCGACCAGGCCCCGAAGGGATGGAAGAGCAGCGGGAACACGATCGCGGTAGTCAGCCCTCCAAACAGGAGCAACGGTCTGCGCGATCTCCAGGACGGCGGTATACGATCCGAGGCGACCCCGACGACAGGATCGAGGAACATCGAGAAAACCTTGGGCACCATAATCACTGCCGCGGCGATTGCGGCAGGGATTGCGAGCATGTTCGTCATAAACGGGAGCAGCAGCAACGAGGTAACCTGGAAAAAAACCGAGATGGTCACCTGCCCGGCTCCGAAGCTCAGTCCACGAGCAATGGGCGCTTGCGAACGAGGCGTAGCTTCTTTCAAGTCCTAACCCCCTTGAATGAGTTTGTCTATCAACACACTACTGTCCGGTGGAAGGCACTCAATGTGACCGCCTCGATGCATGTGCTTCTACAGATCCTTGCCATCACCCTGTTCGAGAAAATGCCCTTGCAACAGGTGCAACAGGCACTCGATGAACCCGCAGTGGCCAATTCAAACCCGAAACTCCTTAACCCACTGAATCTGTTCGATGCTTGGACGGACAGTAGCCGGACAGTAGTAATACCAACACAATCGTGTCCGGGGCACTATGAAAGAAGAACATCAGGCTATACGCGCTTCCTATCGCTCGATCCGCCGGAAGCCGCCACAATACCGCGTGGCAGATAGCGGTTAGTGAAGCGATCATGGTGAATATCGGCACGTACGACTTCGTGATTGTTGGGGCGGGCGCCGCCGGCTCCGTGCTCGCGAACCGGCTGGGGAAGGACGGACCTTGGTCCGTGCTGGTCCTCGAAGCCGGCGGTTCGGACTGGTCGCCAATGCACCTCGTGCCTGCAGGCAAGCTTTTTACCCTGGGCAATCCCCGATACGACTGGCGATTCCGCACCGAACCGGATCCCTCGCGTCTCGACCGCTCGGAGACCTGGCCACGCGGCAAGGTGGTGGGCGGCAGCACCACGATCAACGGTTTGTTCTACGTCCGTGGCAATCCGGACGATTTCGACCTGTGGGCTCGCCTCGGCAACGAGGGCTGGTCGTACGCCGATGTTTTGCCCCACTTCCGCGACCTCGAGTCGTACGCTGGACAGGGCGATCCGGCCTACCGAGGGACGCGCGGCGCCTTGCACGTCTCGGATGTGCCAAGTCCGCATTGGTTGAGCGAGCGGTTTGTTCAGGCCGCCGGCGAGACGGGGATTGCAGCCAATACCGACTACAACGGCCGGGTGCAGGAAGGCGCTGCGCTGGCGCAGACGACGATTCACGGCGGCTTCCGTCAAAGCGCCGCGCGCGCATTCCTCCACCCGGCACGTCGCACCGATCGTGTTCGGCTCGAATCGGGTGCGCTCGTGGACCGCATCAGGTTCGAGGGATCGCGCGCCTGCGGTGTCGAGTTCCTACAGGCCGGTCAGCGCAAGACCGTTACGGCACGCCGCGAGATCATTGTATGCGCGGGGGCAATCGGCTCCCCTTGCCTGCTGATGCGTTCGGGCATAGGGCCGGCCGCGGAACTGTCCCGACTCGGCATCCCGGCCACGACACGGCTGCCCGGTGTTGGCAAGAACCTGCAGGAGCATGCCGGGATTTGGATCGTGCAGGGGGTGCAATCCGGCATACACACCGCCAACATGGACTACAACGCGCTGGGCGTTGCGCGGCAGTTGCTGCGTTACGTCATGACGCGGGGCGGCCCGGTCGGCACGCCCACCGCACAGGCGCTTGCATTCGTCAGGACAGCACCTGACGAACGCACTCCGGACGTTCAGATCCACTTCATGCCGATGGGCTACCGCTTCGTCGACAGCACGATGGAAATACTGAAAACGCCCGCGATCATGGCGGTGCCAAGCGTGAACCGGCCGGACAGCCGCGGCGAACTCACCCTCTCCAGCACGAACCCCGAAGATCCGCCGCGGATCCAGCCGCGACTGCTCGAGGCCCGGCGGGACATAGAGCGGTTGACCGCCGCCTGCCGTCTGGTCCGGCGGATCTTCGCCGCACCGAGCTTCGCCGATGTAGTCACCGTCGAGTCTTTCCCGGGACCGGCGATCGAGTCCGACGAGCAATGGGAAAGCGTGCTGCGCGAACGCGTCGCACCAATCTACCATATTGCCGGGACATGCAAGATGGGGATAGATCCGAACGCCGTCGTGTCGCCGGACTTGACGGTACACGGCGTGGCAGGCCTGCGCGTAGCGGACTCGTCGGTGATGCCGGTGATCACCAGCGGTAACACCAATGCGCCGACGCTAATGATTGCGTCCAGGGCGGCGGAGATGATCGTCCGCGACCACAAGGCGGCGGAGTCGTACTCGGCCCCGGACCGTGTGGCGCTCCGACCGGCTTCCGGCGCTCATCGATAGTGTCCGTATCAGGACGAGGTCACATGCGCTCAGCAATCTCACTCGGCCCGACTGACTCGACACCATGGGCACCGCTCGGCACTTCAGGCCTGATGCTCAAAGAACTGAACCGGGACCCGTCCACGGGTGCCCGCACGGCATTCGTGACCTCGCCACCGCGACCGGGCACGGAACGGAAAGCGCAATTCCATGCGAGCGAGGAAGAGTTCTTCTGTCTCGAGGGTCGGTTCACGTTCGACGGCGAGCACTGGTTTCGACCGGGAGCCTACGCCTGCTTCCCCGCCGGCGTCGTGCACGGCGCGCATGTCCAGGTACCTGTCGGCTATCGACTGTACCTTCGCACCAGCGGCTCGACCGAAGCGGTGCGCGTCCCGACGCCGCGCAGCGCGCAGCCGTATCGAGAGGACGGCCGCGACGACTCGCCGCAGGCGCTGCTGATAGATACCGGCTGGCCGGATGTGCCCGAGCATCGGACGCTCCGGTCGATCCCCGGCGGCGCCATCGACCTCAAGCGAGTGCCCGCCGGTGCGGTACTGGATACCTGCGCATGGCACGCGCTACCGGTCGAGATCTTGCTGGTTTCGGGCACGCTTGACTCAAATGATCGAGTTCTGCCCCCTGGGGCCTACGGCTTCTACCCACTTGGTGAAGAACTGCCGATGCTGACCGCGCTCGAGGACGCCGCGATACTCGTGCACTGGGGCCACTGGCCGTAGGGCATTCCCGAGGCGCTTACGAACTCGATGTTTCTTCAAGAATGCGTGCGATGTAGTCAAGCGTACTCGGATCCTCGATCGTCGGCGGCACGGACCAAGGTTCGTTCGCCGCGATCCGTCGCATCGTGCCACGCAATATCTTTCCGGACCGCGTCTTCGGCAGACTGTCGACGATAAGACACTTACGCAGGCTGGCAACCGCACCGACGTCGTGACGGACTAAGGCGAGCACTTCGCGACTCGCTTCGACTGGCGACTGAGAAATTCCCGCCTTGAGCGTCGCCAGAGCCAGGGGCACTTGGCCCTTGATCGTATCCGGTATGGCGATAACCGCGCACTCGGCAACGGCGGGATGCGATGCAATGACTTGTTCCAACTCGCCTGTGGACAGGCGGTGGCCGGCGACGTTGATGATATCGTCGATCCTCCCCATCACGTGCACGTACCCGTCTGGGTCGACGAATCCGCCGTCGCCGGTGGAGTAATACCCTGGGTATTGCCCGAGATAGGCGCGGCGGTAACCCTCCTGATCGTCCCATAGAGACATGAGACACCCGGGCGGCAGCGGCAGCTTGAGAGTCAGTGTGCCCATGTCCCCCGCCGGCACCGGTTCGCCTTCGCCGTCGAGCACGCATACGTTGTACCCAGGTACCGCCATTCCCGCACTTCCATGTCTGACCGGTCTTGTCGGCGGCAAACCGAGACAGATCGCGGTAATGGGCCACCCGGACTCCGTCTGCCACCAGTGGTCGATCACGGGACGGCGCAATCGTTCCTCCAGCCAGCGGACAGTGTCCGGATCGGAACGCTCGCCGGCGAGGAAAACGGCATGCAGCGACGGCAACTCGGTCGCCGTCAAATGGCGCGCCTCCGGGTCATCGCGCTTGATCGCACGCATCGCCGTCGGCGCACTGAATAGGACGTTCACGCGATGACGGTCGATCAGCCGCCAGTAAGCGCCCGCATCCGGAGTCCCTACCGGCTTGCCCTCGTACATCACGGTCGCACAGCCTGCGACCAGCGGACCGTACACCATGTAAGAGTGCCCCACGACCCACCCGATGTCCGATGCCGCCCAGAAAACACTGTCCTGACCAAGGCCGTAAACGGCACGCATAGAGTAGCGTAGCGCCACGAGATAGCCGGCAGTGTCTCGGACGACGCCTTTGGGCTGTCCAGTGGTTCCCGAGGTATACAGCACGTAAAGGGGATGCTCCGCCGGCACGCCGTGGCAGGGCGCCGGTGCCGATCCGGGAACCGCCTCCTGCCACTCCTCGTCACGCCCTTCGCGCAGCGTCGCGACGCATTCCGGCCTCTGCCAGACAATGACCCGCGGCACGACGTGATCGGCTAGTGCAAGCGCCTCCTCGATTGCAGGCATGTACGGCACGACGCGACCCGGTTCCAGGCCGCAGGAAGCGGTAAGGATGAGCTTCGGGCGCGCGAGCGAGATACGCGCGGACAGTTCGCGTGGCCCGAACCCGCCGAATACGACGGCATGAATAGCGCCGAGCCGTACGCACGCGAGCATGGCGACGACCGCCTGCGGGATTGCCGGCATGTATATGAGCACCACGTCGCCAATCCCGACACCGCGCCGCGCCATGCATCCGGCGAGCTCCGCGACAGTATCCCTGAGCTGGCGAAAGCTAAGCTGCTCCGACGCCGACCTGTACCCACTCTCGTAGATCAGCGCGGGCTCGTCGCCTCGACCGTCGGAGATGTGGCGATCCAGGGCTTCATGACAGGCGTTGACTCGCCCGCCGATGAACCAGGCATGACGCTGTCCCTGCTCCGGCGGCGCGATGGAATCGTACGGCTCAAACCAGTCCAGGTGACCTGCTGCTTCGCGCCAGAACTCAACAGGATCGCTTATCGATGCGGTGTATGAGTGCAGGTACGAATCCATCCTGGTCTCCATCTGAAGTCTCGGAACCTATCAATAGTATGTTTCGGCGCCGGATGTCGAATTCAAAGGGCCTATCAGGCTAGACATGCTTTCGATCGCGGGCTGAATCGGTTCACGTACAATCGAGAAGTCCGTTTACGGGTGAATGTCGATGCCACTCGTGTCAATAGGCGATTGCGAGCTACAGGTGTGGTCCGAAGGGAATGGGCCGCCATTGTTGCTGGTCGCGGGACTCGGCGGTCGGGGCGCTTTTTGGGACCCGCACATCCAGGAATTGGCAAGACATTTCCGAGTCGTCACACACGATCAACGCGGCACCGGCGACAGCAGTCGTTGGGTCGGTCGTTACTCCGTCTCCCGTTTGGCAGACGACGTCCTCCAGTTGATGGATGCACTCGAAATCGCACGGGCCGACTTCGTCGGTCACTCGACGGGCGGCGCGATCGGCCAGCACATCGCCCTGCACGCGCCGGACCGTCTTCGTAGTCTCGTTTTGTCCGGCACGTGGTGCGGTCCCGATTCCACATTCCTGCGTACATTCGAGTTGCGCCGCAAAGTGCTCGAGGACTGCGGCGCACGGGAGTACTATGCCCTCGGCGCATTGCTCGCATTCCCACCGGCGTGGATCGCCAGGCATCCCGAAATCTTAGGCCGCAAGCTATCGGACACCGAGCTTGGGTATCCCGGGCTGGAGATAGAAGCAGCGCGACTCGAGGCGGTGATGCAACACGATCTCCGAGATCGCGTTGGCGGCATAACGACGCCGACATTCGTGCTCGGCGCCGGCGACGACCAGCTTACGCCCGAGCACTTCCAGCGCGAACTCGCCGAGCGCGTAGGCGGTGCCCGCCTGCACGTGTTTGCAAAAGGCGGTCACTTCTTTCCACGCACCCGTCCCGACGAGTTTTGCGATCGCGTGCTTTCGTTTCTCGGAGTTCCCGGCCATGACGCTGATCCGACAGGATGATCTCACGGCGAGCGTCGCGGACGCCCTGCAGTTCGTCTCCTACTACCATCCCGTGGATTTCATTCGGGCCGTCCACGAGGCCTGGCAACGAGAGGAATCCCGGGCCGCCAAGGACGCCATGGCGCAGATCCTGGTCAATTCGCGCATGTGCGCCGAAGGTCGTCGGCCGATCTGTCAGGACACCGGCATTGTCACGGTCTTCATCAAGATTGGCATGGACGTACGCTGGGATGCAACCCTGAGCGTGGCGGAGATGATCAACGAGGGCGTGCGGCGCGCCTATACGCACCCCGACAACGTCTTGCGGGCCTCGATCCTCTCGGACCCTGCCGGTGCCCGCCGTAACACCGGCGACAACACCCCCGCCGTGATCCACATGGAAGTCGTCCCCGGCGACAAGGTGGACGTTCGGGTTGCGGCCAAGGGCGGGGGCTCCGAGAACAAGTCCAAGCTGGCGATGCTGAACCCCGCCGATTCCATCGTCGACTGGGTGGTTGAGACCGTGCCCACGATGGGTGCCGGCTGGTGCCCGCCCGGTATGCTCGGCTTGGGAATCGGCGGTACGGCGGAGAAGGCTGCGGTGCTGGCCAAGGAAGCGTTGCTGGACCCCATCGACATCCACGAGTTGCGTGCCCGCGGTCCGGCGAATCGGACCGAAGCACTGCGACTGGAAATCATGGATGCGGTGAATGCGCTCGGCATCGGCGCTCAGGGTCTCGGTGGGCTGACCACCGTGCTCGACGTCAAGCTGCGCGACTACCCGACCCATGCGGCATCACTGCCCGTATGCATGATCCCGAACTGCGCGGCGACGCGCCATGCCCATTTCGTGCTGGACGGCTCCGGACCGGCCCTGCAGACGCCGCCGAGTCTGGACGACTGGCCCGAGATCGCCTCGGACCCCGGCGCGGGTGCGCGTCGCGTCGACCTCGACACGGTGACCCGGGAGGACGTGGCGGCTTGGAAGCCGGGCGAAACCCTGCTGCTCAACGGCCGTATGCTCACCGGCCGCGATGCAGCCCACAAGAAACTCATCGAACGCATCGATTCCGGCGCCGGATTACCGGAAGGTGTCGATCTCGCGGGCCGTTTCATCTACTACGTCGGGCCGGTGGACCCGGTCAGGGATGAAGTGGTGGGACCGGCGGGCCCGACGACGGCGACCCGTATGGACAAGTTCACCGCTTCGATGCTCGAACATACCGGTCTGCTCGGCATGATCGGCAAGGCGGAGCGTGGGCCGGCGGCCATCGACGCCATCCGCAAGCACCGGGCGGTCTACCTCACGGCGGTGGGCGGTGCGGCCTACCTGGTTTCCCGGGCCATCGTCGATTCCCGTACCGTGGCCTTTCCGGAGCTGGGAATGGAGGCCATTTACGAGTTCGAAGTGAAGGACATGCCGGTCACCGTGGCGGTGGACGTGAACGGCGAGTCGGTGCACCAGGCCGGTCCGGCCCGATGGAAGGAGCGAATCGCCGAGCAGGCGGTGCGCATCGTCGGGTGATGCTCCATTAGGGTAGATTGGCTTTCAGCCCGACAGCGCGTCCACGGCGGCCTGCGCCACTTCGGCGTCCTGGTCCGGCTTCACGCCCGACACACCCACGGCGCCGACAACTTGCCCATTCAAACTAATCGGCACGCCGCCGGTCATTGTGGCCTGCATCAGCGGCACCGACAGGAACGCCGGCCTGCCGCCGTTGATCATCTCCTCGAAATCGGCAGACGGTCGCCGGGCGAGTGCGGCGGTTCGCGCCTTTTCGGTCGCCACATACGAAGCGATCGGAGCGCAACCGTCCAGGCGACGCAGACCCAGCAAGTGCCCGCCGTCGTCGACCACGGCAATGGTGACACACCAGCCCGCGCCTTCGGCCGCATGCTTGGCCGCGGCCAGGGCCGTTTCGCATTCGCTGAGGGTAAGTACCGGCTTGTGTTGCATGAGCACTCTCTTGTAGCAGACAGGGAATCGAATTCGAAATGGTACCAGCTCGTTCCCGCTCGTTATGGCCGCCTGTGCGCCCTATCCGTGTATCGAGCGGTTCCGACTTCCTTCGCGCATCTGATGAAGGTTTGCAGCGCAGGCGTCAAGTGACGATCGCGCAAGTATACTACACCCGCCGAGATCTTACCCTGGAAGTCCGGATACTCGATTCGCTTGAGCACACCGCGCCGGACGTGCTCATCGACCGTGTAGTCGGGAATCAGCGATAGCAAATTCATGCGCTTGAGCATCCCGATCATGAACGGCGGGTATGCGTGTACGATCGGACGCTGCAACCCTCCGTAATGCTCGACCCCGAATAATTCTTGGAGGAACGTTCGCATGCCCCGTGAGTCGTGTAGCACCCACCGTGACTTCATCAAGTCGTCAATCGTCACTTTGCGCTTACGCGCGATTGGATGTGTGGCGCGGCAGTAGATAGAAACCTCCAGGTCGGCGAAGCGCTCGACAACCAGGTCGGGCCCAAGGTGGGCGTTGGGCCAATACGTCGTCAGCAGAACATCAAACCGCCATCCGCGCAGCCCCTCCAGGAGGCCCGACAGGTATTGGTAGTCGACTTCGAACGAGAACCCGTCGGAAATGGCGAACATACGGTCGATCACGTCCGGTAGAAGCTGATCGATCAGACCGGTCGGAGCGCCGATCGATAGGTGTCCGTGAGACCCCTTACGCAGCAGGTCTATCTCGAGTTTACTTCGCTCGATGCATTCGACCGCATTGTGCAGGAATCCGTGAAGCACTTTTCCGGCCTCCGTGAGGCGAGTTCCAAGCGGTCCACGGTCGAAGAGTTCGATCTGGTACTGCGCCTCGAGGCTCTTGATGCTGTTGGAAAGCGCCGGCTGGCTGATTGACAGTTTCTCCGCGGCGCGGCGGAAGCTACCGATCTCGGCGAGCGTCAGGAAATAGCGGATCTGCTTTGTGTACATTTGCGCCCCTGTGAAGCTCGACCACCGCCTCACCGTACGATAACCAGAATTTATACCCTTGTACACGTTAGAACGATCGCTTCCCAAACGGGACAGCCGGACGGACTGTTTCCCGCAGTGCGGCATACGAACACTACAAGGTTACCGGTCAGTTGGAGGCCGGTTACTGGCGTGGAAGCCCGAAACGCAGGCAGGCCGATCTTTCCACACACTGGACGCCGTGCAGAGCATCGCCTGGATTGGCGACAACGACTTGCGCATGACGTTGGCGCGTATCTGAGCCGGACATAGCCTCAGACAGACGGACAAGAGTCAGAATCGATACGTGCCTCGCAGGCCCCATTGACGCTGTTCAGGAAGACCGATCTTCAGCGCAACGCCGAAGCTTGGTAGATCTGTATTCAGTTGATTATTCACTGGTGTCCGGTCATTGAACGCATTAATGAGGTACGCCTCCACATCGAACTTACCGGTCATGATGCCTGTTCGCAGGGTCACGCGATGGGAGTCGGGAACGTGCGAGAGGTTCATGCGGTCACCGTATGTCTTGCCTCTGTAGAAGTATTCGACCCGGCCGTACCAATCTACATCACTTCGCACCGGTACCGTATACGTACCCACCAAGCTACCCGAGGAAACAGGGGTACCATCTATGCGTTGGCCGTGGGAGGACGTAAGCGTTCCACCGATGCGCACGCACTGCGCGCAGGAGTCTGCAACGATCTCCGTGTCGTAGTACCCGAAGCTGCCGTCGATGCGGAGTCCGGCCGTGACCTGCATTGAAGCCTCCAACTCCACGCCCTGAATATCGGTCTCGCCGGCGTTATTGGTGAAGGTAACAGTCGTTACCAATTCCGGCGTATCGACAAAGATCGACTGTTGGACCTGTTGATTCGTCACCTGGCCCTTGTAAATGCCGAGAGTCGCCTGGATGCGGTCGTCGAAGAATCGGCCCTTCACGCCAAGCTCGTACATATCCAGCTCCTCTTCGTCCACCCGGAGGCTAACACCGAACTGCTGCTCGAGAAGGTCGATAATCGACTGCGGCCTCGTGAGTAGCGCACCGTTGAACGTCCCGGGTCGCGTACCTATGGCGTAGCTGGCATACAGCATGTACCCCGGCGCGAAATTGTACGAGAGGCTCACGCGGGGTGTCGTCGAGTCGAACCGATCCTCTATGCTGACCGGCGTGACAGCGTTCTGATCCGGATTCAGGCGAACCTTGTCACGCTGATGTCGAAACTCGGCACTTGCCTGCAGCTTGTCCGTGATATCGAAATTGAATCCACCAAAGACGCCGAGTGTGCTGGTCTCATGATACTCATTGGGACGAGACACATACGGACCGAGCTGCGGGATCTCACCCATCGAAATGCCACTCAACGATGCGGTAGAGTAACTGGTACCGACGATCCATCGGAGTCGGCGGTCCGGCGCAGACGTCAACCGCGCCTCGAAGGAGCGATCGCGTTGTTCCCGATCGCGGAGAAAGATGTACTGCGCGAACGGGCGGTCGCAGCCTGCCGGCAGTATGCAGGGATAAAAGCCAAACGCCGCGTCGTGCGTGGACTCCTCCAACACCTGCAGCTTCGTATGGTGGTAAGCAACGATCGAGCTGAAGGTCATGCCGTTCTCGAACTCGTAGTCGAGAATCGCGTGCGTCGTGGTATTTCCCGAGAACAGGTTATCGCCCGGCTCGAGCAGTAGCTTGTCGTAAATACTAAAGGGAACGATCGTGTCCATGAACACGTCGTCAACGACGGCGGGAAACCCCAGGCGCTCAATCGCGATCCCGAGCGGAGGCGGCGTGCCGCAGATCCAGCTCGGCGCTGAACCGCCGCCCGGGTTGCAATTGCCGAACTCGTTTACCGGATAGTCCCAAACCATGGACATCGTGTCGTGGAACTCGGCGTACTCGCCGAAGACCTTCACGCGTAGCGAATCGCTCGGCGTGAAAAGGAACGTCAGGGAGCCACTTTGCGTTTTCCGTTCGCCGACCGGACTATTGAAGACGTTCTCGGAATACTGGGCTCCTTTGACGAGGTTCCTGGCGGCCGCGCGGAAGCTCAGCGTATCCGCGATGATCGGTCCTTCGACAGAGATGAGCGCGTCGGACGTATTGAACTCCCCAATCTCGCCGGTAACTTGCCCACCCCATTCGCTTGCCGGGTCCTTGGTGACTATGTTTATCGCGCCGCTGAAGGTCGCGCGACCGAAATACGCAGTCTGCGGGCCCTTGAGCACCTCGATTCGCTCCACGTCGTGGAAGCTGCTCGGTCGACCGCCAACGAACGGTGCGCCGTCGACAAAAATCGTCGCCGCGGACTGCAGGACGGCCGCACTGTCTCCTGTTCCTCCTACGTTCAATCCGCGCATCACAAGGCTGAAACCGTCACGCGCACGACGGAAGGACGCCGTCTCGCTGAGCTGGAAGCCCGGGGTGATGCTCTGAAGATCGCTAAGGTCTTTGATGTTGTAGTCGGACAATGCTTGAGCCGAGACAGCCGTAATTGCGATCGGCACTTCGAGTATCGATTCCTCGCGCTTGCGCGCTGTCACGACGATTTCCGCGATCGGCTCAGCAGCAGGCTCGGCAAACGACACCCGAGCGGCGCCGAGCGGTACGAGTAATGCCGCAACCGCTGCTGCTTTAATCAACCTTTGCGGCAGTACCCAACTGGAGCTTTCCAGCGCCTGTATCCCGTCAACATGCTTCATGATTTGGCTCCCCCCGAGCAGTTTTTTCGCCTGTTGTTCGATACGCATTCGCTTCGGAGCTTGACCTAAACCCGTTCGCGTCTTTATTCAATGGGCGAAAGACATTCCAGTATTCAGTTATAAACCTGAACACGTCGCTGAAGTCGTCGGGCAGCGAGCGCCTACCTCGGTGCCCAATGGAGCAACTCGGGCTTCCAAACCCAGATCAGCCCACGGCGTATTTCCCTTTAAGGTAACACCCACGCCGGCAATAACTTAATTCTATTGGCCGTTACTTCTAACGAAACAACATCGAACTACCTGTAGCTAGACTCACCCGTAGCTAGACTCAATGCCTGTTACGGCGCCCAGACGTCACTACGCGGTAGGAAACTCGATGAATCGCACACTCTCGACCCCGATCACGGATGAACAGATCTCTACATATCGGAGTGACGGCGTCGTGCTAATCAAGCAGGCCTTCGACGGAGACTGGATTGACCTCCTACTGGATGCCTGGGACCGCATGCGCCGTGAAATTCTCGAGAACCCGGCGAGCACCTACCGTTTTCCTCCAGAGTATCTGGAAGCCGACCCCGACCTCGCCCGCGAGATAAGGACGATCCGCAACAAGGAGGAAAGTCAGCGCAAAATGTACACGGAGCAGGCCCTGGGCTTCATACGCTGCAAGTATATGCGCTTGTGGTCGCCTGAGTTCCGCGAGTTCGTGCTTCACTCACCGGCCGGCGCATTGATCGGTCGGGTGATCGGCGCCAACGAAGTTCGATTTTTCTTGGATGCCATTTTCATGAAAGAGCCGGGTGTCGAGACGAGTACCTACTGGCACGCGGATCAGTCGGCATGGCCTACTGAAGGCGAACAGGTTCCCACGATGTGGATGCCCCTGCTGCCGGTGGATCGCAAGCTGAGCAGCCTCGAGTTCGTGGCGGGAAGCCACCACGACAAACGATTGCCGTGGCCGAACACGTACAATGCAAAGATCCTCGGCCGCCCGGACGATCGCCTGGAGTACATCGACTTCGAGACCCGGCGTAACGATCCGTCGGTGCGGTTCCTTGCATTCGATATGGAGCCCGGCGACGCACTGATCATTCATCCCCGCACCTACCACGGCGGCGGCCCCAACCTTCATCCGACACAGCCGCGCATTGCATTCAGCACGCGCTGGTTCGGCGACGATGTGACGTGGGATCCGCGTCCGGAGTGCATCAACATTCCCGGCATACCCCGACACGCGATGCGGCCCGGCGACCGCCCTTCGCAGGATGACGTCTTACCCGTGGTGTGGCGCCGTCCATGAGATTCAGTACACGGAGTATCCCAAGGGCTTAGTTGGTCGAGCGGGTCCATTCCCTGGACTCCCCGACATGCTAGCATCGAACGGTCCGCAGGAGCGGGCTCCCGTGTCCGTTCATCAGCGATAGGTTTGTCTGCTTGCCGGAGGTCTGCCGTGGATCGGGCCCGCTCCCGGGCCGTCGCCCGGAGCGCGAAAGAAGCAACTCGACACCGCCGCGCCGCCGAGTTCTCGTAAAGCGGTCCGAGCCATGGTTTTATACATTGGCCAAAGCCCGATCTCTGCTACATTTCTCGTGCCGGACATAGCGAACTGTGGGTAATCTGAAGATGAGCGAAGAATTCGGGATCGGCTTGGTGCGCGAAGCCCGCGAGCGGATCGCCGGCATGGTGTCGAGGACGCCCGTACTCGTAAATGATGAAATCAACGCCGATGTAGCTGCATCTGTGTACTTCAAGTGCGAGAACTTGCAGAAGACCGGTGCGTTCAAGGCACGAGGAGCCACCAATGCCGTGTTTGCTTTATCGGGGGCGGTCGCCGACGCTGGGGTGTGCACCCACTCCTCCGGCAACCACGGCGCGGCGCTCGCGCGTGCGGCCCGACTGCGCGGAATCCCCGCCTATGTAGTGATGCCGAGTAATATTTCAAAGATCAAGCAAGAAGCAGTCCGCAGCTTCGGTGGCCGTATCATCTGGTGCGACCCGACGCTGGCTTCGCGTGAAAAGGCCGCGGCGGCGATCGCCGGGGAGACAGGGGCCACGCTGATACATGGTTACGATGACTTGCGAGTGATGGCGGGTCAAGGAACGGCGGCACTCGAGCTGATCGAAGACATCCCGGGACTGGATACTATACTCTGCCCGGTGGGCGGCGGCGGCCTTCTCAGCGGCACTGCAGTCGTTTCAAGCCGGATGTCACGGGGTGCAGAGGTGTTTGGCGTCGAACCATCAGCCGTCGACACCGCATACCGATCGTTCAAGTCGGGGCGGAGAGTCACGGAATCGAAGTCAGACACGGTAGCCGAAGGCCTGCGTACTGTGCTAGGCGAAAGGCCATTCCGAGTGATTCAGCGTCACGTCGATGACATTATCACCGTCGGCGAGGCAAGCATATTGGAGGCCATGCGGACTCTCTGGGACCGGCTCAAGCTAGTCATAGAGCCCTCCGGCGCAGTCGGCTACGCGGCCATGCTCGAGTACCCCGCAAGATTCCGGGGTAAGCGTATTGGCATGATCCTGACCGGCGGCAACGTGGACGTCGACTTGATACAGTGGCCTAATCGAACATGAGGTTTGCTGCTGCCAGACGCGAAAAGACGCAGCGAATTGTTCAACGAATAAATCTGACAGGACACTAGCCTATCGCGGGCTCGGCCAGCTTGCGGGCCGCGTCGATCGCATCGTCCGGCTTGGACAAACGCTCTTGCGGCTCGGCACCATCGAGCCATCCATTACAGTCAGAAGCGGTGTCGTTCGAAGGTACTCGGTACGCAGCTCGGCATTGTCGACATCGAGGTCAGCTTCGATTTTCCGTCGCAAGCCGGCCGGCAGCTTTTCGATATCCTCCGGCGTCAGGTCGATGTGGGACAGGCCGTCCGACATGCCGCTTCCCCTTTTTCGGCCATGATATTCGTGACCTGTCAGAATGTAGTGAATATCATGCATCGATTCAAGGTGATGGAAAGTGAACTAGACGCTCCAGTGTACGCTACACATTGGACTCCTAAAGCCCGATAATCCTTTAAATTTTGTTAACTTAATCGAATCTCTACGACAACAATAAACGAACAACAGGCGACCCGATATGACCGAGCAAACCGCATCATTCGCAACCATCGACCCGGCCGGCACGAGGCCCCGTTTTCGCATGCCGCACACGCTGGTACTGATGTTCGGGCTGATGATTCTGGCGCTGGCGATGACCTGGGTGCTGCCGGCCGGCAGCTTCGAAACCGAGGTCAACGACGCCGGTCGCGAAGTCGTCGTCGCCGGGACCTATGCCGTCGTCGACGACTATCCGAAGATGTCGCCGCTGGCGCTGTTCACGGCGATCCCGCGCGCCCTCGGTCAGGCACAGGACATCATCTTCTTCGTGCTGCTCATCGGCGGCGCACTGGCGGTGATCCGCGAGACCGGTGCAATCGACGCGCTGCTCGGGCGCGTGATCGTCCGCTTCGGCTCGGCGCCGAGCCTCCTGATACTCGCCGGCGTGTTCATGTTCGCGTTCGGTTCGGCGACGATCGGGATGGCCGTCGAGTACATACCGCTGGCGGGCATACTGATCACGCTTTGCGTGGCGATGCGGCTCGACGCGGTGGCCGCCATCGGCATCATCGTCGTGGGCTACGGTATCGGCTACGGCGCGGCGCTGACCAATCCGTTCACGCTCGTCATCGCCCAGAACCTGGCCGAGCTGCAGCCGATTTCCGGTTGGGGCTATCGGCTGGCCTGGTACTTGCCCTTCGTACTGATCGGTGTCCATCACGTCTGGAGCTATGCGAAACGCGTGCAGGCGGATCCTTCGAAAAGCCTCGTCGCCGACATCGAAGAGGCACAGCCGCCCGAGCACGTCGAGCCGCCGCCGATGAGCGGTATGCGGCTGACGGTGCTCTTGACGACGCTCGCGGCCCTGCTGCTGCTCGTGTGGGGCATCACGCAGCGCGGCTGGTACCTGACGGAGCTGAGCGCGCTGTTCGTGGCGTTGACGATAGTGGTCGGCTTCGTCGCCCGCCTCAAGTTGAATCGCGTCGCGATCGTGTTCAGCAACGGCGCGGCAGAGCTTGCCGGTACCGCGCTGCTGATCGGTTTCGCGCGCGCGATTTCGCTCCTGCTAGAAGACGGCCTGGTGCTGCACACGATCGTCGACTTCATGGCCAGCCCGCTGATCGGGCTGCCGGCCGAAATCTCGGCGGTCGGCATGCTCGGCATCCAGAGCGTCATGAACATCTTCGTGTCGTCGGGCAGCGGACAGGCTTATCTGACGATGCCGCTGATGGCGCCGATCGGCGATCTGGTCGGTATCGAACGACAGGTTTCGGTCCTCGCCTTCCTGTACGGCGACGGCTTCATGAACATGATCGTGCCGACCAATCCGGTTCTCATGGGCATCATCGGCCTCGCCGGTATCCCGTACACGCGCTGGTTCCGCTTCATGTTCCCGCTGATTCTCAAACTGCTCGCGGCGGCAGCCGTCGCGCTTGTGATCGCGGTGCAGATCGGCTTTGCGTGACAAGCGCCCTGTTGACGGGCTCGTCATAATAAAGAAACCACCCCATGGCTCGAAAAACCGTCACTTCAACATCGCTCCAGAGATACGAATAATTTCCGTACTTTAGAACTCAAACGACTTTATTAGTTCGAGGAAGATCATACGGCCGCGCAGGTCGACGCGTTGCGCATCAATGCCGGTCTGACCCGAACCACCGAATGGTGTCGAAAAGTTGTAAAACGGTGCATCAGCATCAGTGACGTTTCTAATTCCGGCGTTGAGCTTCAACCCCCAATCCGAGAACCGATAAGAACCGGTAATATCCCACGTTGCATAGCTACTCACCTTTTCAAGATCGGTCGCCGGATCACTAGCACCGGGAACATTTGAGACACTATTGATGTAAGAGCTTGAATAGTTGTAGAAAACACTCAAGTCTAGATCGCCCCTACTCATACTTACGAATATCTTGCCAAGCCAGTCATCCGGCCCGACTTCCGTGCCTACGCGATCCGGCAGCGTGCCAGAAATGATTGGGTTATTAAAAAATGGGAAACGTTGATCGTTTTCCAGATTTCTCGTGCCGTCTACACCGACGACGAAATCGGCAGATGCTGCATTGAACATGTATTCAATATTGAAGTCGACTGCCCGTTGCCTCAGATTTCCGAAATTTGTCTGGGTTGTGATCGTCGCAACCGGCAACCCAGTGGCATCCCGGACTATGAACTGATCAATGAACTCTGGGCCATTTGCCGCAACGAGCGCGCCCACAGCATCCAGATCACCAGCCAAGAATTGATTTGTACTGGAAATCACGTCTTCCGTCCGAATATCCGAGTAAGTCGCAGACACTCTCAAACCCTCGATAAAGGATGGCGTCCAGTCCAAGCCAACTGTTCTTGTTTCACCGGTTTCCGGCCCAAGCGACAAGTTGGACTGGGTAATGGTGAACGGAAATGTCGGTGGGTTCGCAGGACTGAGCGGATCCACAAACGGAAAGAAAGGACTTGGTGCCGACACAAATAAGTTAAGGAATGCATCACCCAGTGCCGGTGCCCTGAACGCTTCAGAATAGCTGTATCGGAGCGTTACATCATTCCACAACCGCATACTGACACCGAACCTCGGCACCAGACCGCTGTTGAAATCGTATTTGGTGGAATTCAGATTCGGATTGAACGGGTCGAAGTTGGGATCCAGAACATCCAGCGGACTTGCCAAAACAGTCACATCTGGAACGTAATCATAGTCGTCCTCACGAGCCTGCAGCGATATGTCGAGTGACTGCAACCAAGACAGTGCGTTGCCCTCACCAATCACGGGAATTGCCAGTTCTGCGAAGTATGCCACGGTATCCTGCTTTCCGCCGTCAAACACGAAATCGCCGAAAGACTCGGAGAACGAGGTTGCCGGTTCGCGTTCGTTACTGCGCACCTCTGCACCGAACAATGTCCTAACATCGCCGCCGGGGAGTTCAAACAATGCTCCTTCAACACTTAACTCGTATGTTCTGGACTTTCCTTTGCTGGGACGCACGCCCTCTATAGCTCGCGCGAGGCCTGTCAGGTCCAAGGTACTACCCGAGCCGTCACCGAAGGGATTGAATGCCGTAGCTGGATTGGAATTCGCTACCGCTGCAAGAAACTCTGCGGGTGGTGGTGCAGAGAATTCGAAGGTTCCGATTTTGGCGCTCGAGGATTCTGAATCACTCTGGGTCACCGCCACCTTGAGCAACCAGTCGTCTGTCAGACTGACTTCCCCGCTGAGATCAAAAGTCAACGACTCTGATTCAGATAGTTGCTGATCTCTCAAAATCAATCCGTTGGCAATTTCGCTTACGAAGCTATATTCGACTTCCAAAGGCTGCCCAGTGTTGTTGAATGCATTGCTGGTCGGCACGATGAAAGATGCGCTCGGAATCTGCTGAATGTATCTGGTATCACTCTTCGTATATCGAATATCGAGGCGTGTCTGCACTCGCTCACCGAGACTCTGACGAATGGCTAAAAACGCACTGTCGTTTTCTCTGAACGATCCCCAGTACAGGTTGCCATTTTCAAACTTGTTGGCGATCACGACGGGATCATCAGGAAAGAAGAACGATGGCGGCAGCGACTGTAATCGCCCAGTAGTACCTTCCAGGTCGTCCGCTTCGATCGGTCCGCTGCCGGCGTCTCCGAGCGGCAACACAAAACGCGGATCAAAAAACCCGCCGCCTAATGGAGCAAAAGATGGCATCCGGCTGCCAAAAATCGAACGATTGTCCGGTCCGCCGAAAGCGGTCAAATCTTGCGCACCACCGTAAAGAGTCTCCGCTGCCACCACCGGGTCAACCTCGTTGTAGGCCACGCCCACCATAAATGAGCCGCTGTCCCAGCCGTGCCCGAAATTCGCTTGAACTCGAGTGTCCTTACCGCCTGTTGATTCGTCCTGATAACGCACCCCAACGTCAAAACCGCTGTAGTCTGTACGAGTGATAATATTGATTACACCGCCCTGCGCATCAGCGCCGTATACCGCGCTACCGCCGTCAAGCATGATCTCGATCCGCTCGATTGAATTGAACGGGATGCTGTTGAGGTCGGTGGCAGGATCGAAAACGGCTTGGGAGTCAGCGACCCGACGTCCGTTGACGAGAACCAGTGTACGATTTGCTCCAAGGCCGCGCAGATTCGCAATATTTGTGGCATCTCGAGCACCTAGACCCAGTGCGGTGGTGTTCAATCCACCGCCACCGGTTTCGAAGAACGAACTCAGCCCACTTCCGTGGTTCTGCGGAATCGCGCGCAGTACGTCAGATATACTTGAAAACCCTCGGAGTTCAAAATCGGCTTGGTCGACAGAAACGACGTGCGCACCCGCCGCATTAGCGCCCGACATTCGGGTGCCTGTGACGGTTATTACATCCAGTTCGGTAGCTACTGTCGACTCGTCATCAGATGATTCCAGCGTACTGGCGACGTCATTGCGAGAACGGTCGTCTTGCAGTTGAGCAAGCAAGACAGG
This sequence comes from Woeseiaceae bacterium, assembly GCA_028279985.1. Lineage (GTDB taxonomy): Bacteria > Pseudomonadota > Gammaproteobacteria > Steroidobacterales > Woeseiaceae > UBA1847. The sequence goes on along the minus strand of JANQMR010000016.1, from coordinate 203,697 downwards.
AGAAACGGACGAGGTTTTGGCGGTATGCATGACTTTCTCGCCCTGTGCACTCTCCGTGACCACAACGAAGTCGTCCGATTTGAACTCGTAGGACAGATTCGACTGGGAGAGTGAGGTTTCCAGTGCCGAATCCACGCTCTGAGTGCCACGCACTTCAGGTGAATGGTTTTTCTCAACTGGGTCTGGGGCAAATAAGACCTGTACGTCGCCAGTCTTGGCGATCTCAATCAAGCTGCCATCGGTGCGCTGTGCGTCGACGTCGAAGTCGTACTCGTCGGCAAGTGCCGCGGAGCCGTTGACCATAAGGCCAATGCCGAGTGCCAGAGATACAGCACTTCTGAATGGCTGTCCTGCCGCGGCAAGCGCCTCGTTTAGTTCACATGACATTGCGGTTCCTCCCCAATCTAGTCCCGGATTTGTGCTTTTTTTTGCGCGAAAACAACATTTTTCGCTATCCGGGAAGTAAACGAGCGACTGCGGCTATCCCTCAACGGAATTTCAATTACTGCGACGAATTCGTTTCTGCAACAAGGACATAACGGTCAGGGTGACGGATTACGCGAACGGGGTGAATCGCTTCCAACGAACTCAAGAACAACTCGATGTTGTCCAGGCGCAACGCACCGGTAATTCGGAGGTCAGTGATCGAGCTGTCTTCAATCAGCGCCTTGGCCTCGCTGTAGCGATTGTACTCGCCGATCACTTCGATCAACGGCTGATCATGAAATGGAACGATTCCGTGACGCCAACCTTGAAGGCGCTCAACGGCCACTGCGCTCTCAGTCGCAATCGGCTCATTGTTGTCGACAATTTCTGCAATCGCGCCAGCCCCCAACAGAATGTCGTCATCTCCAACTGCCACAGAACCTACCGGTGTCAACGACCCCTGCCGAGTCACCGCCACGGTCCCTTCTTCAACGGCCACCTGTAAGTCCGGCCCAACTCGCTTCACACTAAACTTGGTGCCTAGTGCGGTGACCACAAGATCACCTGCAACTACAGACATTGGTCGGTCTGGGTCTTTCGCGACATCGAGGTATATCTCACCAAAATCCAGAATAATTCGTCGCGATTCAGTCGTATAGTCGACGATGACGCGAGATGCCGTATTCATGTTCATGGTGCTGCCATCGGGCAACGACACAACTTGCGAACCGCCAATGGCAGTCTCATAGGTAATTGGTGTCGGCTCCGCGACCTCGCCGCCCGGAGGATTGATAATCAACATAGCCGCCGACACCATCACGATGATCGCGGCAGCGGCACTGAACCAGCGCCGACTCACCCTCTGTTGATGTCGACTACGGGCTTCAAGACGCATAGCAACGATAGGGTCTTCGTCTGTCATCCATGTCATCGAGTCCCACAACGCAATTGCCTGATCCAGTTCTCGACGATTTCGCTGATCCGCCTCGAGCCATTCAAACAGCTCAGACTCCTCCCTGGCACTCATTTCACCGGAATACAGCCGAGCGACATAGCGCTCGGCGCGCGATGCCGTGAGGTCCGAAGCTCCAGAATTGCCTGAGCTTACTGTTGTTTCTTCCTTCATCCTTTAGAAGTCCGTGTTTTCTTCCGAATGGCCGAAAGCGCACGAATAATGTGCTTCTCAACCATACTTACCGAGATGCTCATACGTTCCGCGATCTCGCGGTAACTCATAGCTTCGAAACGGCTCAAGACAAAGGCATCGCGAGATTCCGCGTTCAGTCCGGCTAGCGCCTTGCGTACCAGTTTCAGTTGCTGTCGCTGAGCCACGTGATCTTCAGCCGACGCTCCAAATTGGTACGAACGCGGCTCGTTTGCCAATTTTTCGTCATGCGACTGTCTCGTTGCCAGTTGCCGATGCCGGTCATTGACCAGATTCGCCGCGATCGAAAACAGGTACGAACGCGTACTTGACTCGCCTTGCGACAGCTTCCGCGCCAAGTCCTCCTGGCGCGCAAGCCTGACGAACGTATCCTGAACCAGATCCTCATAGTCAGGATGCCCCGAAAGCCGAATTCTCAAGAACCTGCGCAATGCCGGCTCGTGGTCATAGGCCACTTTTTCAAGCAGCGACGACTCTGAGCCCTTGCGGCGCTCCAGAAAAACGACGTTCTCGGATACCCGATCCGCCACGCTCGCACTACCTCCTGTCCCGATATGCCTTGTGGAGATAAACGAGCGAACGCGCAATGCCCTCATTGGTTTTCATCGGATACCCCTTGAATTGCGACGTTTCGCCACACCGTATAGTCCCATCGCAACTCGGGAATCCACACCGCTCCATGAGCTTCGAGGTCGAGACCCGCAAATGGCGTCAACCCCTTGACTGAGAGCGAGTTTTCATCAAGCGCGCAGCGAAATCCCGATTCCTCGCCAAAAAGCACTGAATACTCCGCCCCAGTACCGATGAGCATTCTTGTTCGCACGAACCTAGCCCCTCCACAGTCGCGGCTGGTCGTGGCTGTCACACTGCCATTGGAAAATTCGAGCTTGCCCACCGCAAGGCCGGTATCCTCCGACACGTGTAGTGACACGTCCGCGCGTAACGTGGCCAACTTACTCTCATTCATGACCTGGTGTGATGTAGCGCCGTTATTTGCAAGATGCAGTACATAGGCATCCCAGGCACTACTCCCGACCAATTGCACGGGAAGTCGGTCAGGGTTCAGTTCGATAAGTACCTGTGCCTCAGCAGGTTCGCTAGAACCATTCTCGGAATGGCAACTGACGAATACTAGCCGGAGTACTGATTGATCGTCTGACTGAAGCAATGGCACCAGATTTACGCCGACGACGGCGTCCAGGCTTTCAAAGCTCGCTGTGTAAATGAACACTACCGACTGGCAGTTTACGCCAACGCCGCTGGACCAGGTATCAACTTCCCGAATGGACTGATCAGCACACCCAGACAAAATGACCAGACCGGCCGACCACATTAATTTGACCTTTCGGGTGCATCCGGACGAAATTGCGTGCTGGAGGCCAAAGTGGAACATCCACCTATTGTACAGGGAATATTCGCAGCGGTTATAAGCAAACTAGAACTGCAGGCTAATGTTCGTGCCGCCTCGGACATTGTTGGTGACGGACACACCGCCTTTGTGCAAATTCACGACGGCCTTCACGATTGCGAGACCGAGCCCATGCCCATGGCGATTCGGCGGATTCTTCACGAAAGGTTCAAACACTGTATCGATAACATCTTCCGCAATTCCCGGCCCCTCATCGATCACTGTTATGCGCGGACCCTCGTCAACGCGAACTGTCAGCGTATCGCCACTATCGCTGAATGAAATGGCGTTATCGATCAAATTTGAGATTGCAACCTGCAACAAACGCTGATTTCCTAGAACGGGTGCCGTCTCAACATTTGGAACGAACTCAATTTCGACACCTTTTTCGACGGCGAGAGGTACGCGATCCATCACCACAGCTTTCGCCGCTGTCACAAGGTCCACTGTGTCTTCAAATCGCTCAGTCTCACTGATACCTATTAACTGCAGCAGTTGTTCCAGCAGCCCCGTAATGCGTCGGATGTCGTTTCTAAGGTCTTCCTTGTCCTGACTTTCGGGTAGCCGCTCCAGACGATTTCTGAGGATCGCCATTGGCGTACGCATCTCATGCGCTGCCGTCGCCAGGAAAAACGCTTGCTTCTTATTGGCAGCATCAATGCGTCGCATCATCCTGTTCATTGCCCGCACCAGCGGTATGATCTCTCGCGGCAACCCGTCTGTGGGCAATATGTGTTCCGAGCTTTCTTCGTCGAACGATTCTGCAACGTCGATCAGTCGACGCAACGATCGTGTTGTTGCCCAGATAACTATGAACCCAATCAAAGCAATTCCGACCATGCCGGCAAGTGTCTCCTGGCTTTCATTCCATATAATTTCGAGATTCCTGCGGTCCAAGAATCGGGTTGCGCTATCGATCGGCGTGGTTATCCCCGCGAACTCGTAATAGGTCGAATCAACACCGCAGCTCTGGTAGCCGATGACTACCGGCACGCCATCTTCATCGTAGTTTGCACGCCACCATGCCGAGCTTTGACAATCAGTGGAGTCTTGCAGGCCTTCGCTGGAAAGAGACGGGTGGCTAAAGTCAATCGCACCTTGCCATCGGGGATCACCACCGAATTGTGCCTGTTCATCATTGCGATCAACAAAGTACCGAAAACCAGAGTTCGCAGCGGCAATCTCGGCAATCTCAACCGATTCACTAAGGCGACGGGCCAGATCGCTTTCCGGAGAGTCTGCCAACGCCGCTCTGACGATACTTATCTCCGCAAACGAAATGGTGCGATCCAGCGGATCTCCATCCGACAAGTATGACCAGAACGGAAAAGCCAGATAGACGAGCGCAAGTACAGCAAAGATAAGCGACAACAATGCTAATTGCCCGGCTATTGATTGCGGTAACATCCGGACCTTGCGGAGCATCAGTTGCTTTCCTTTAGCATGTAGCCAACGCCGCGAATGGTATGGATTTTAACGCCTGAGTTCTGCGTCGCCAGCGTTTTCCGCAACCGAGAGACGTGTGCTTCCACTGCATTCGGCTTCACTTCTTCATCGTAGCCATACACGTGAGCCTGCAACGATTCACGCGCGACGACTCGGCCGGCACCTGAAATCAGACTCTCGAGCACGAGCATCTCTCGACGCGAAAAAACCAGCGTTTCGCCGCAAATGCGAAAATTTCGGGTATCTCGATTGAACCGCACATTACCGAGTTCGTAGACTCGGTCGCCTTCCTGCAGAGGCCGACGTTCAACCGCTCGAATCCGAGCGAGCAGCTCGTCGACTTCGTACGGTTTGACCAAATAGTCGTCTGCCCCAAGATCGAGCCCTTCAACTCGGCTTCCCAGATCGCCTACTGCTGAGATCACTAAAAACCGCGTTTCCACGCCGTGTTGTTTCGCGTAGTGGATGAGTTCCGTCCCCTCCCCATCTGGCAGACGCCGATCCAACAACACGACTGAATACTCGTGATCGAGAATTGCTGCCTTTGCGAGCAACAGTGACTCCGCAACGTCGACGACGATCTTGTTCTTTTCGAGAATCCACCGTGTGGTGTCCGCGAGTTCCTTGTCATCCTCAACCAGCAGTATTTTCATTACATCACAGTTGTTACTTTAACAAGATCCGCAAAATTGTCCGTCAGGTCGTGCTGTCTGGCAACTATTCGGCCCTCGCGGTCAATCAGAATATAGGTAGGATAACCGCGCACAGCCCAGTCCTGAAGAACCTGGCTCCTAGGTCCGACATGCCAATTCGCCCATGGCATTGGCTTGCCTTCTTGGAACTCAATGACGGCAGCCAAGTCCTCATCCACACTTATCGACAATATCTCGAATTCGTCTTCCGGCAATGTCTCGTCGAGTTCGATCATCTTTGGAATCGACGCAATGCAGGGACCACACCAGGTAGCCCAAAAATCCAGCAATACCGTTTCGCCACGGTAGGATGCGATAGTCTCTTCGGTGCCTGCGAGGTTGGTTGCAGCCAAATCCGGAATAACCTGCCCGACGGACAAAAAATTCAGGTTGTACAACAGATCTTCCTCATACTCGGCAAAAGTACGATCTGGAATTCGATTACCATCGGCGTCGAAGCGCTCGCGTCGCATAAACTCGACATCTTCGATACCAGAACTTAAGTCCGTGGCAAAGCCGATCGCCGCTTGATGGTAACCCTCTCGCTCATCATGCGGCGTACCAACAGCGTTCCCCAAGCGCATGTTTCTTGATGCCAGATAATACCTTGCTGCAGCGCGTGCTTTTGGATCGCTATGACCATTGCCGAATTCAACCAACATATCTTCAAACTCGTCCGACGCTCCCGGATCGATTACAAAATCGAGCGAGGTCAGGAGTGTAGTCCACTTGTTGTAGTTGGGGTCTTCCCGCCTGTACCAATTCGCACCAAGTAACGCTGCTTCGGTATAACCTTCGAATCCGTACGGGTGCACAACCAGGAACTCCGCAGCGTCTGCGGCTCGATCATGACCGCCTGGCGACTTGACGATGGCTACCGCTGCTGCCAGCGCATCCTCAATCTCTGGATGTGGACCGAGTTCTTCTTCAAGACGACGCTGTTTCTCTTCAGCAGTGTCATCTGATGCGCGAATCTCGTTGTCGAGTTCGTGCCACTCCGCGTCGATATCGATGTAGTACTGGACCGGTTCCCAGTCCGGTTCGGCATCCGGGATTCGGTACGGTGGCTTCTCTTCGACGATGGCCTTTTCAGGCACCGGAAGCGGCGCACCAGTGTCGGCCGCGACGATGGCATCGATAACGATTCCCGACGTCAGTACTTGTGGCAGGATCGCCGCAGTATCCAGTGAAGAGCCCCGCGGGAAGTACAGATACAGCGGCACACCGGCACGATCGTACCTTGCCAGCCACTCAGTGATAGCAGGGTCTTCTGTCGTCCAGTCGCCTTCGACTACCTTGATGCCGCGGGAATTGAACGCCTCCGCCACTTCGTCCGTCGCCAGTGCGACCCGCTCGTTCGCTTTACAGCTGATGCACCAGTCTGCCGTGAAGTACACAAACGTTGGCTGACCATCCGCAACGTATTGTGTCAGTCGATCCGGATCAAAATACTCAAGCTCCAATCCGCCGAGGGTGCCGGCCGAGACGTCGCCCGCTGCGCGTGGAACAAACTTGTTGGCTTCGACCTGGGAGAACGAGACCCCGCAGGCGATCAGGCCTACCGCGGCCGTGACATACCAGGCGCCCCTGTGGCCTGACAGCGCTCCTTTGCCGTACGCCCATAGCGCGAACGAAAGTGCGACGGCAGCCAGTAGCGCAACTGACATCGACGTGGCACCCAGCTGTTTTCCAACCACCCAGAACAACCACAAGGCTGTCACGATCATCGGGAATGCAAGGAAATGCTTGAAGGTCTCCATCCACGCGCCCGGCTTGGGCATGATGCGACCAAGCGCTGGCACGAAACTTAGCGCGAGGTACGGAAACGCAAGGCCGAAGCCGAGTGCGAGAAAGACGGACATCGATGCCGCCGGCGGCTGCGCCAGCGCATAGCCTAGAGCAACGCCCATGAAGGGCGCCGTGCAGGGTGTCGCAACAACGACCGCCAACAATCCAGTGAAGAATGCCGACTTGCGCTCGCCACCCTCTGTCAGACCCTGGCCTACGCCCATGACACGCGTGCCAATCTCGAACACGCCGAGCAGATTCATGGCGATCGCCACCATCAACAGACCGAGACCCACATTGATCAGCGGGTTCTGCATCTGGAATCCCCAGCCAACCGCGTCGCCCGCAGCGCGAACTCCGAGGAGAGCGGCACCAAGCGCCGCGAATGCAACGAGAATCCCGGCAGTATAAATGACGCCACTTTCACGTGCCACGCGCTGATCCTGCTGGCCCATAGTAACGAGTGACAGCATCTTCATCGAGAGAATCGGGAAAACGCAAGGCATCAGATTCAAAATAACACCGCCCAGAAAGGCGAATACGACAGCCTTGAAGATGCCGATACCACTGTCCGAGCCACCGCCGACGGCCGCAAAGTTCCCGCTGCCCGGAACCAGATTGATGTGCGCTGTCTTGTGCTCACCATCGGAATCCGTGTAGGCAAGGATCGCGCGCGTAGATTCCACTCCGTCGGCCGTGCTGGATACCGGCATCGTAAGCACAAGGCCGTTGCGTCGATTCGACACGATCTGCTCGTCGTATTCGACCAGCTTCTTGGATTCCACGAACAAGTACGGCTCGTTGACTTCGTCGGCGCCGATGTCCGGAGCGATGTAGAACGCGACCTTGCCATCCTTGAGCTCAAACTCGGCCGGCCACTCGGCCCACTGCGGCAGCAGATCACGCGCCGCGGCGAACTGGTCGGCAACAGCATTGTTCGCACCACCGTCGCCGACATATACAACAGAAAGCAAATCAGCCTTCTCGGGAATACAAATCTTGTCGTCACAGACCACCCAGCTCGCGGCACCCGAAATGATCAACTCCGAACCAACCGCCTGGTCGCCGGGAACCGTAACCTCGGTCAAGAGCAGCAACTCTTCCTCATAGGCATAGGTATTCAGTTCGCCGAAGGGAAGTACGTGAGGTGCCGGAAACATTAGCTCGCCAGCCTCAAAACCATCGGGCAGCATCCACTTGACCGACGGCGCCATACCAGCATCGCCAGGGTTGATCCAGTACGTGTGCCAGGTCGGATCTGGCTTGAGGTATAAACCAAGTGTGATGGTGCCGCCATCGGCGGGAACGCTTTCCTGCTCGATAAGAAGATCGACCGTGGAATAAGCGGTTTTCTTCGGTGTGGCCGATGCAGACGTCGCAAGCGAAACGAGGACGACAAACAGCAGCTGGAAAATACTGGATCGAACACCGGTTTTCATGGGTATTTCTCCGCAAAGTCAGGCCTTTCCGGCCCTCGAAATACACCAATTCTCACCGCTGACGCTTGCCGTAGCCTGACATTGTTATTGGTACGTGTCAGGAAGCGGTAAGGTGGAAGTGGCAAACTTGTGCAGTACTCACACACGGCAGACCGAACTATGAGAATGTTGCAAACGCAACATAATCGCCCCGGACGAGCCATAGCCGTGGCGGTAGCGTTGATCTTGGGCACTGTAGGACAGGAACCGATCGCCGCCCAATCCGACGTTTCTCCCTCGGATGATCATCCAGTCACAGTCACTGCGTATCTGAGCATACGAACGGTAGCTGCAGGGGACCAAATCAAAGCAACCATCCGAGCGACGATGGAAAAGGGTTGGCATATCTATGCTTTCGATCCAACCTACACATTCATCGTCACAGACTACGACACGGAACTGCCGGAGCAGGTCATGGCCGTCGAAAAATGGCAGCTCCCTCGCGCGAAGCCCTACTACGCCGACCCGAATATTTTGATTTTCACGGGCGACGCCCGCTTCGTACAGCCGTTGCAGATTGGCGAAGACATCCCACTCGGCGCATCTGAGATCCATATGTCAATCAAGTACCAGGCTTGTAACCCGAACATATGCCTACCGCCGAAGACGGTAACGCGCGCCCTTAAGCTCACCGTCGAATAGTCGCGCAAAACAGGTCACAGACACCAGACAAGAAAAGCCCACCGGTTGCCGGGTAGGCTTTTCGTCGCGCCGGATTTGCGCGTGTGCAGCTTATCGAACTTTGTTGCCGTCAGCGTCCCAGATCTCGAGCTTGCCGAGACCCAAATCACGGACCGGTTCCTCGATCTTCGCAACGTCCCCGGCAATAAACCAGATCAGGTTGTCAGCGGAAACGTGCTTGTCAAACGCTGCTGCCGCCGAGCCCGTTGTGACTGCGTCGTAGGCTGCCTTCTCATGTTCAATAAAGTCGTCATTAAAGCCATACGTATCAAGCGTGGTCAGGTACTGGATGATGCCACCGCTCGACGATGTGGCCTGTGGCAGTTTCCTGACGATTTCGTTGCGAACAGCGTCGAGTTCTTCATCGGTATACGGACGATCACCGGAGATAGCGGTCATCTCGTTCAACAACTCGGTGATGCTTTCCGCGGTCTTGTCGGTCTGAACCTGTGCAGAAATGTTGAAGGTACCCACATTAAGGTCATTTCGGATACCAGCGAATACTCCGTAGCTCCAACCCTTGTCCTCACGAATATTTGCGTTGATGCGAGACAGGAACGTACCGCCGTACATGGCGCTACCGAGGCGCAGCGCATAGTGATCATCGCCGTAGGCCGCGTCAATCTGATGCGCCGCCGAAATATTTGATTGCGGAGCCCCGGGGGTATCGAATAGGATGACTTTCACATTGCTTGCCGGAGTGGAGGCTTGCGCCGGTACCTGGATTTCAGGCAGGGCATCACCCGTGCCTTTCCACTTGCCAAATCGCATGTTTAGCTCTTTAATGACGTCATCTTTCTTAACGCCACCGACAACCAAGAAAGTAAGCTGCTCAGGACGAAACGCCGCCGAGTGAATCGTACGAAGGTCATCCGTCGAGACCGAATCGACCTCTGCTCCCGTTGCCGGCGCGCGACCGAGCGGATGATCTGACCCAAACACTGTTGTGTTGATGTACCGAGCGACCAGAGACGAGGGCGTTGATTTAGCAAAATCGATGTTTGCTCGAGTCATATCCTTCAAGATTTGGAACTCGGCTTCGTCGAACCTTGGGTTCCGAATGACGTCACTCATTAACTCCACAGCATCGCCCAGCTTTGAACCAAGTGTGCTTACGCTGACAGATGTCTTATTCGCACCGGTAAACACTATCAACGAGGTGCCTGCGCGTTTCAGGTCCTTCTTAAGCTCTTCAGCAGTCCGATTCTCCGTGCCCTTGTCAAGCATCGCAGACGCAAGTTCGTACGCAAGTTCCTGATCACCGGCATTTACCGAGTTTCCATCAAATACAGCCATAATCGAGGCCGCCGGGACGCCGGGACGAGACACGAAACGGACCTTGACACCGTTCGAGAGCACAGCGTCTTCGATGAGCGGTGCCTTCGCGTCCGGGTATGACGTGACCTCAGGCAGTTTACTTCTGTCGGCACCCCCGCTGGCTGCGGCCAGCCGGCCAAATGGACTTACACGGATTTCATTGTATCCCTGGTCAAGCCATCGGGCAGCCGTGGCGCGTACCGATTCGGTCGTCGCGTCATCAATCCAGCGAAAAATCTGCTTGTAGGCGTCCGGAGAGCCCATATAGAACTCTGCCTCGGTAAGCTTGGTGGCCTTTGCGCCGATGGAATCCAAGCTCTTGATCTCGCGCGTAGCGATCGCGACCTTCGCAAGATCAAGCTCGTCATCGGTTGGACCATCCTCAAAGAAGGCACGAAGCTCACGATCAAGAATGTCGCGCGCCTCATCGAGGCTTGCCCCAGCTTTGCCAACGATTGAAATGCTCGGCATTGATGCAAGGTCGTGACTATTTGTGCTCGCCGATGTAGACACAGCAATTCCGGCGTCCTTAACCAGCGCCTGGTAAAGGCGCGACGTTTCGTCGCCACCCAAGATACTCGTAGCCAGTCGGAGTGCGGCAGCTTCTTCGTGATCCCGGCCCGGAGCAACCCAGTTTCGAGAAAGCAGCGGATTCGGTGCTGCATCCTGCATCGAGTCGTAGGTGTTGACGGTTCTTACGGGCACCATGTCATCTATACGATTGACCGGATTGCCTGGTGCGATATCGCCGAAGTAAAGCTTCACGGACTCCAATACCTCGGCGGATTCAACGTCCCCTGCTACCGTCACAATCGTGTTTGCAGCTCCGTAGTAATCCTTGAACCAGGCGTGTACGTCGTCCAATGATGCCGCATTAAGATCTTCAAGTGACCCGATAGTTGACCAACTGTACGGATGACCTTTGGGGAACAAGCCCTCCAACATGCGATATTGCATTAGGCCATAAGGCCTGTTGTCGCCACGACGTTTTTCGTTTTTCACAACACCACGCTGGTTATCCAATTTTTCCTGCGTAACCGCACCAAGCAGATGACCCATGCGCTCCGACTCGAGCCACAGAACCATATCGACCGCCGTTATGGGTACCGTTTGATAGTAACGAGTACGGTCGAACCACGTATCACCGTTGAGCGTGCCGCCAACATCCTGCACGGGGGCGAAGTAGTCCTTATCGTAGTTTTCGGTTCCGTTGAACATCAGGTGTTCAAACAGGTGCGCGAAGCCAGTCTTGCCGGGCTTCTCGTCCCGGGAACCAACTTTGTAGTACACGCTGATGAACGCCTGTGGCGACGAGTGATCCTCGTGCACAATCAATGTCAGACCGTTGTCGAGTACGTACTTACCGTACGGAATATCAATGGAACTCAGATCCTGTCCCACCGCATTGCTAGTGAATGCAAGCAGCACAAGAACGAGTGAAGTTCTTAGTCGTTTCATGTCTATTTCCCGAGGGTGAGCGCGAGGCGCGACTTAGTTTATCCGCGGATCATAAATACACCAGCTTGCCGTAATCTGACACGACAAAAACTCGCTTGTCAGATAATGGTAAGCAAGCGCCCCCATAATTCAGGCCATAGACACCAATTCGAACAGGACGAGGATACGATGAAATCGAAATTTAAGTTGCCGAGTGCGATTGCTGCTGTCGCCCTGCTGGTCGGTGGGTGCGAGCAGCCCAGCGGTCAGCAGAGCGCTTCTCAGGAACCGCAGAGCAAGACCCTGCAACTGACTGTAGTTGCACCGGGCCTTCCGGACGGCACGATAACATCCTTATACGTTCCTACCGTGAAGGCGACACCAGAAGGACTTGTCGTTTTGTTCAGCGAGCCACTGCTAGACGGCCAACTTTCAGTCAACGTTGATGCCGAGTTCGTGCGTCGCGCAACCCTCAACCTGGCTTTGGAGAATGACGAATCTCCCCGGACAATCGCCCGTACTCAGATTATCGTTGAGCCGGGAGACTTGACTGTTACATTCCAGCCTGCGGAATACGGGGACGGCATTTACGAAATTGCTGGGCTAGACGCTCCGAAGTACAACGGCATCTTCATAGAGAGCTGGGCAACCAATCCTGAGTATCAGACTTTGTTCGCTGAAAGCGTTGCTAATCAATCGGCACTCTTCGAATCCCTAGTTGAAGCTCGTGATGCCGGCGTCGAGCCGGACGCGGACCGTCGACAGGAGTTGAGAACAAAATTCAGAGAATCCATGGATGCGGCTGAAGAGAAAAAGACCGATCTGCTTGCGGCAGCAATGTCTGCAAACGAAGATGATTCAATCGTCGAGCTGCTTCATCTTTCCAGATTGCCCTTTGGCGAGCCTGCGGAGCGCCTGACGGCGTTAAATGCGATCTATGATGACTTCAGCGAGCACCCTGAATATCGTTTTGCACTACGTACGGCGCGCGAAATCATGACCATGGGCGAAACGAGCTCGGGTATCGAGATTGGCACGATCATCAAAGACTTCGAGGCAGAAGACCTGGATGGCAACGTGTTTCACCTCGCTGACGTTCTCGCGAATAACGACTACGTGCTGGTCGAGTTCTGGGCATCGTGGTGCGGACCCTGTATCGCGGAGATTCCGCATATGAATACGGCGTATGAGCGGCACCAGAAGAACGGTTTTGAAATTGTTTCGTTCTCCCTGGATCACGTTCGGGAAGATTGGGAGAACGCGTCGGCTGAGCACCGCATTCCGTGGCCCAACACCTCGGATCTGCTGGCCTACACCAGCCCTGTTGCCAGGATGTATGGCGTAGCCGGCATCCCCAAGAACTACCTGGTAAAAGGTGAAACCGGCGAGATTGTCGCGGAGGACCTGCGCCAGGAAGCACTGGACCACAAACTCGATACTTTGTTTGCGCAGGAATGAGCGCATCCCGGGAGACTACGATGAAAAAAGAGTTGGCCCTATTCCTGGTCTCTTTGATCTCCGCGCTCACGGCCGGTGTTGCTGTTGCCGGAGAGACCACACCAAAGCTACGCGTGCTGTACGTTGGCCAGAACCCCGATACGGTTGAAGGCTACACCTACGGCGGTAAACCCGAGTACATCGGGGAATTGAAGAAAACACGCTCAGCCGACTATATGGCGTTTCTCGATCAGCACTTCGACGCAACTCTGGTGTATGGCGAAGATTTCAAGCCCGAGATGTCGGACGACTTTGATGTAACGCTGATTGATGCATTGCCGATGGAACTGGACGGCCAGGATATGGCCGAAGGCACGCGGTTCGAGTACGCCGGCCCCTTCATGGGCTGGAATTGGCTACCCGAGGACTTCGACGCACCCACTATCTTTATCGCTGGAACAATCTCGAATATCGCCGACGATGTATCACTAAAGATCACGACGCTGTGCCATTGTCTTGACAAACACGCGTTCAACGTCGATACCGAGCACGCGATCTTCAACACTCCTTACAAGGTCCAGCTGACCTATGAGGATCGCGAGCACGCCCCAGGCGTATTCAATTACTACAGCGGCCGCAATCTCCCGGAGGTTGCCCCCATGTGGAGGGTTGGCATCGAAGACATCAATGAAGACAGCCCCTACCCGCCGGGGCATGTCAGCAACCCGGGCATCCATGACTCTCCCGACGCCGAGGTGATCTCAGGCGGCGTCAGCATCAAATCGCAGCATGCGGTTGCGATTGCCAGGCAAGGCAGTTTTCTCACCTGGGGCTTTCGTCAATCGCCGTCGTTCATGACTGAGGAAGCCAAGCTGGCGTTTATCAACTCGATTTACTACATCGCGCCATTCAAAGGTGCAGCAAAGTTTGTCGAGCCACTGAGTGCTCACCGATTGGCCGGTATGGACGGTCCGTATCTGTTGTCCGACGAAACCACAGCACGGCGGAAAGCATCTCATGAACGACGTGTAGCCAATTTCGAGGAGATGCGGGCGAAGGTCGAGGACGGAACTGCCACCGAGTCCGAGCGTTACTACGTGGAATTCGGAGGTCTCGGCGAATTTGATCGCAGTCAGCCAGCCTTTTCCATCTCGGGGTCCGTAAGGAATGACCTGGGTGACAACTGGGGCGCGTATCTGCCCTACTTTGAGGAAAACCGCGGCTACATCATTCCGGAAAGCGGAAGCACATATGCCTTTACAATCGATGCCGACGCACAGTCGCTAGGCATCGCAAACGACGATCCGGAGATATTGAACAAGGCGATCGGGTTGCTTGAGGACGGCGAACAGATCGACCTTGGTGAACGATTACTGCACCGTTACACCAACGAATCGTTTGCTACTGCCGACGAATGGCGCCAATGGTACGACTCCAACCGAAACAAGCTCTTCTTTACAGAGATCGGCGGCTACAAGTTCATGGTTAACGTTCTTTAAGGGTAAGTCAAAGATGAGCCCACTGTTTTTGAAACCTAGGCGGCCACTTCGTTGCCGTCCCGAGCTCAGTCAGGATCCCCGCCCGTTTCAAGAGCCTGCTCGTCAATCGTTATTGAAACACCAGCACGCTATGCGTACACCCAAATTTCGGACTTATATTGTGAGGATATCCGGGTGGTAACCGTAGCAACGCGGCTGAACGTACAGGCCGTCATTGGCAGTCACCTCGACGGACTACACCGACACTTACAAGCACGGCTCGGCTGCAAGCACGACGCCGAAGATCGATATCGAAGAATATGAACGGCTCAAACGATACGATACGAGACAAGCCCTGTATCCGCACGAATTGAGCGACGAACTCAAGGCCGAACTCGAGAAAGGCTATCAAGGGGAAGCAACGCCGGAACTCGACCATTTGCTGGACTAGGCCGTGGAAATCCGGCCGAAAACCGGCCTCGTCATCCGCTACGATTTCTTATGGAAGAACGATCACGACGCCGGACTTGTGCATGGCCGGAAAGATCGACCGTGCGTTGTCATCCTCGTCTCGGAACCCCGGGACTCCACCGTGAAACGCTCGACGAACACGTTCTTAGCGAACGTGAAAACTGGGGCACGTCACCGACAGAATTGAGTCAGAATGGTGCAATTCGACTTGACGCTCAGATAGATGGGCACCTTACTCGCGAGCGGCGGGGCCCGTGCAAGCCGATATCATCCTGCAATCGAATACGTCTGCAACTTCCGGGATACCGCAATTCCACTTACAAATGTTAAGAACAATACCGAACCAAGCCCATAGAGGGCTCGTCTCAGCACTGCCAAGGGCGGTTCTTCCACGAACTCGAACTTCGGAAACGTATCGTAATCTCCTACCGACAGCGGCTCACCCTTGAACATCTTGGGAAGAAAAAACGCTTGCCATTCTGAGTGGAACCGATAGACCTGCGCAACAAAGCGCTGGTATCTGGATAGACTGGTTCCCGCAACGTCGTTTAGCACCGATGCCATAGCCATACTCGGCGACAACACCCGGAAACGCTCGACGAAAGCATTCTGTCGCGCTAGCTGTTCTTCATGGCCTAGCAAAACAGGTAGGAACTTCTTCTCCCGAGCGATCTGGGCTGCGTAGAAACCGGGCATGTAGTCATTCTTTATCGGTTCCGAAGGCCTTAGTTCTGGATGCTCTTGATAGAATTCTGCCAGCCTCTCATTCGTTCGTCCGGCCGCCCTATTCCGTTCGTCTCGGATTTCTGCGATGAGTTCCAGACGGGATTCCACTGGGTAGATCTTTGCAGCGATCAGGCCGAACACCGCCGGCATGATAATCGAAAGCGACAACCAAACCGCAAAAAGCGACACCGCATTGGTTGCCGAGCTATTTCCCATTGAGTTTACCAAAGCAGCAACAACGAACCAGAATACAGCGTAGACCACAATAGCGAACGACCATGCAGTCAACAATGATAGTGCCACGGCCTCGAAAACATTGATTCCAACCAATGCGGCAGATACAAAGCAGAGAAGAATCGTTAACCCAATCAACACTATTGCTCGAAGTAGAAGCTGGCCCAGGAGGACTCGCTTCACGTCAACCGGCTGCGACATGAGCATGGATAATGTTCCGTTCTCGCGTTCGCCGGAAATCACGTCGTACGATACTGCCAAGATGAAGAGCGGCAAGATAAAAACGATGACGAAAGCGACATCGAATCGACCGGCCAACAAATTTAGAGAATTTTCAATCTCATCTTCATTGATAAAATTCTCCGCACTCAAAGTTGATACGCGAAAATAGTACGGATACAGGTCCCGATGCCCGATCGAGAACGGCGAAAGCACTGCTATCGGAAGCGCCGCCGTGCGCGTTCCAAGGAACTCGCCAACCCAACCCGCACGAGCCGGGTCGCGAAACAATTTCGGTTGAACTTGACCGGCATCGATCTGGTGTAGCTCCTGGCGCATCGCGCTAAGTCGCTCATTCTCCTCAAGAAGACTCTTCTCGATCATCCGGCCTTGAAAATCGATCCACTGTGCGCCGTTGGATGCGGCGTAGGTCATGAGTACCGAGAGAAGAACCACCATTAGCTGAAACATGCGACGCCTGCTGAACCGGCGCCACTCGTACCGCATCACTAACGAAAGCGGCACTACAGGTATTCGTAAAGGACGCTTACGGTGAGACACGATTGAATAGCGGGCAGAAATCGCAAAGATCTTGCATCACCAGACTCTCATTCTATTGACTGACCATATAGAGAACAAAACGGCCACGATTAGCCAACCGAGTAGAGCGGTGACGCTCAACCGGTGGTTTCGCAAAACCCATGCGGCGTCCGGCACGGTATAGTGGAATTCTGCAACCTTGGCCCACGTGTCACGGCCTGTTTGGCGACTTAGGCTCTGAGTTCCACGATATTCGTCATCAACTTCGCCAACGTTGTCTCTTACGGCATTGTTCATCTCACGGACCATGGTTCGCCTGTACGCCTCCGCTGCGGCCGCAAAATCCTGGTTTTGGGCTGTGTCCGTCCCGGCAAGCCCCATAGAGACAAATCGGATAGCCTGTGTGGGAGACAAAAAAGAGACGTATTGATGAAGGCGGTCTTGTCGATTCAGTATGTCGCTCAATCCCCGATAGTATCGGTCAATGATCACATTACCCTTCTCTTCAGAATCTTGTAGATCCAACCCAGCAAAGTTGAACGGCAGCTCGTCCACTTCCGACACGCCGTATTGTGACAACACCCGCTCTCGTAGCTTTTCGTTCCTTGTGTTTTCTGCAGCGAGCATCTCCTGCTCCATGGCCCTTGAAAACTCCGCAACCGATGGCGTCGGATAAAGCCATTTTGAGGCATCCGCTATGCCGCGAGGAACAAGCAACGCAGCCAGAACCCAGAAAGTGAGCAGGAAGATCAGCGACACACGAGACGAGAACCAGGCAGAACTTATGATCGCAACAAGCAGCCAAATCGTGAAGTAGACGAGGTATGAAAGAACAAACAATGCTCCACGGGTCAGATAATCAAATTCCGCCTGCGTCTCAGAGGTGAGCAGGAAAGTGGAACCAATGGCCACTACTGGAAGGAAGATACAAAGCAAAACCCTCCCGATCCCAGCAAATTTACCAATCCCTACAGTCAGTCGTGAAACACCGAGACTCAAGGTCTGTCGAAGCGTGCCTTCTTCTCTCTCCTTGGAAATCGTCGAGAACGCCACGAAGACGATGACTAACGGAACAAACATCTGCAGAACAGTCGCAGCCGTCAACTCTCCGAAACGTGATACACCGGCGATGTCTTTCGCCGGACGAAGTTTCGACTCGTTCTGCTTATGCGATTCAAGAAAAATAGACGTCCCGGTATACCCGTCGGTTCCCTTGTCGATTAAAGCCAGAGGTAACAGCGGTCTGAAGACATAGATGCCGTAATGCGTTGCGGAATGTGCATTGCGCCTTCCCTGATTAAGCCATTGCTCATACGACGACTCTTGCATCGCCGACCTTTCTCGAGCATTGGTTTCATAGTAGTTCCATCCAACAACGCAAGATACGACCAACAACACAAAGACGATCAAGCTCGTCAGCCAAAATCGGCCGTCGCGTACGGTTTCTGTAAACTCCTTGTTTGCGATTTCGCTAATCACAGTCTTGTACGACTTTCATCGTTCCTAGATGCTGCGCGAAAACGGCAACATACCTATCGCCGCTACAGAGCAAGATTCAGCCTTCAATCGTCTCAAGATAGAGTCTTTCCAATTCAGCATGTCCGAGGTCCTCGGTTGCAACTTCCATCATCAAACGGCCGGCGTTCATTATCCCAACCTTCGTTCCTGATTCCTTGGCGCGGAAAAGATCATGAGTGGCCATCAGGATGGCACACCCATGCGATGCCAGCTTCGCCAAGAGCCTGGAAAACTCGTTCGATGCTTTCGGGTCCAGCCCGCTGGTCGGTTCGTCGAGCAGTAGAACCTCCGCCTTCTTAGCCAGCGCAACGGCGATACCCACCTTCTGCCGCATACCTTTGGAGTAGTCCGCCACCCTGCGCTCCGCATCGACTCGTCGTAAACCGACTTCGTCGAAGAACGCGAAAAAATCCTCCTTCGTGTAGTCCTTGTTCCCAGCCAGCGCCGAAAAGTACTCAAGGTTTTCCATACCCGAAAGATTGCGATAGAGATTTACCTGCTCAGGTATGTAGGCGACATACTTTTTTGTTTCGAGCGGATGCGCGACGACGTCCAATCCCTTAATCAAGGCGTTGCCGCCGGACGGCTGAACGAAGTTCAAAAACAGGTTAATCGTGGTCGTTTTACCCGCTCCGTTGGCCCCGAGCAGGCAGTACACATCCTCTGCGCTTACTGTAAGGTTCAGCGAGTCAAGTGCTGTGACGTCGTCATAGATCTTTGACAGGTCCACTGCCTTCAACATAGGGTTTTTTGTTTGCTCACTATTCTCTTTTGTCATTGCTGTAGCAGCCGTTTCGTCCGACGTATTCACGACCCGTAGTTCACTGGCATTCACGCCGTGAGGAGACCGAGGACCGAAACAGAATAAATAATGCGGAGCAACAGAGCCACTCCGCGACTATTCGAGTGGCCGACCGTGTCGATGCAGACCTAGCGTGTGCCGGCGAAGCCTGGTTCGCAAAACTTGAGGCGTAGCTTCCTTCGATCGCGGCTGCGGGCCTTAGACGAAACACCCCGCTCGGGCGACTGCAACTGAGCGGCCTACGCGGCAGAAGTGCAGAGCCAAGACATCGCGAACCCTAAACACCGTGACGGTGATTACTGGCCCGCGCCGAAACTGTACGAGACTCGCAAAGTTACTGTACGCGGCGCACCCGGGTAAAGCGGGATAAACCCTCCGCCACTATCATAATAGAACTCATCAAACACGTTGAGCACATTGAGTTGCGCCTCGAGGGGCTTTCCGCCAACCTCAAATGAATAAGCCAGATTTGCGTCGACCCTCGTATAGTCGGGTAATTCGATTGAACCGAAACTGTTCCCAGCACGCTCCCCGATATACACGACGCCCACGCCCGCACTGAGTCCCTCAAACGAACCGCCGATGTCGTAGCTGGTCCACAAACTAGCGCTGAGGTCGGGTACGTTAACGAGTCTCGTGCCCTCAGGGAGCGACGAGTCCCTGGTTACCTCGGCGTCGAGGTACGTATAGTTCGCAATAAGACGCCAACGCTCTGTAATCGCCGCGGGAACTTCAACCTCAATCCCTCGGGTTTGAGTTTCTCCGATCTGAATGACGAAATTGAAGTCATCCGGATCCGATACAGCAACACCTGTGCGTTCGATGTCAAACAGCGAGATTGTTGGTCTGACCCGTCCGTCCAGGAACGATAGCTTCGCTCCAGCCTCATAGGATTCACCCTCGAGCGCCTTCGGTAACCCACCCCCTCGCAACACACCGGCGAAGGTTTGCGGTACAAAGGAATTCGACCAGCTCGCATAAAGCGAAACTTGCTGAACAGGCGTCCAGGTCAGTCCGACGCGTGGTGAGAACTTGGATTCTTCTCGTATCGCCCGGGGATTTGGTCCGAAAACACTGTCGAAGCCGTCGTTATCGCTCTGATCATAGCGTCCACCGACCAGCAATCGAAAATCGCCAAACGATATCTCGTCTTGGATATAGACCGCCCAGGACTCCGTATTGTTGTCGCCACCGAAGGACAGTGTGAACGACCCTTGCGCCGTTGGCGTTGGGAAAACAGGATTGTCAAAGTCCAATTGGACCGTTTGCCCGCCCAGGTACAGGTATTCCCAAGTGTCTTCGCCATACTCAACGCCGAGGAGGAGCTTGTGGTCGACCGCCCCAATGCGGAGCTGGGCGTAGAGCTCGGCTTGAGTCGTAAAATTCGTCTGTTTGTCGGTGGAATCCGTCGGCCGCACGTTTACAAGCGGGTCGGGACCTCCCGCACCAGAGACCGGAGGAAAGCCATAGTTATAAAAAAGCCCGTCGAGTTCCACTTCGGAGTAAGAAGCAGCAACGCGCCCGCTGAGTGCGTCGGAGAAGCTGTGTTCAATTACCGCCGTGAGAAGGCCGCCATTGCGGTCTTGGCGCGCATCTTGATTTCCAAACTGGCGCTCCAACGGCGCTTCGAGAAAGACCGGATTATTGCCGAAACCACGATCCGCGAATGCTTCGCGATCAGCATACTCACCTTCGACCGTCAAAGTTGTGCGGTCACTCGGTCGCCATTGCACCACTGGTGCAACGAAATACTCGCGCGAATACACGAGGTCACGAAAGCTCTCTCGATCATCGTAGGACAGGTTGAGCCGTGCGCTGACCGCATCCGAGAGCGGCGCGTTCAAATCCGCGGTCAGGCGCAGAGCGTCGAAGTCGCCGTACTCTGCGCTTACATTGGCGTAGGCTTCACTGAGTGGCTGCTTGGTCACAATGTTGACCACGCCACCGGCTTCGGCACGACCGTATAGGGCGGAGGCCGGGCCTTTAAGGATCTCGATCTGCTCGATATTGGCGAGTTGGTCATTCGCCGAAAAGCCGCTTCGCCTAAATCCATTCTTGTAATTGAACGGCACGGTGGAGCCGCGAATCGTTAGCCTGTCATTCGATGCACCGAAGCCAACCTGGGGTGAGAGGCCAGGGGTATAACGAAGGGCTTCCCCAAGCGTGGCAATGCCGCGATCCTCGATCAGTTCGCGAGTGACAACCTGCACCGAGAACGGAATCTCTTGAAGCGGCGTATCGGTCTTGTTGACCTGTGGCGCGACCGTCGCACGGTAACCGTCCTCGCGCGTGCCATAGACAGTGATTTCTTCGACCTCCTCACGCTTTATATCCTGCGCGTGCACTTGGCCAGCGATGCCGACAATTCCCGTCAATAGCGCCAAACCGTACTTCATAGATGACTTCATAGATGTATGCCCAATCAATAATGCCCATAGATAACGCGATGAAATGTTATAACGTTACATCTAAGTCATCAACCCGTTCAAGGTAACGCCGTGCCGGGAATCGGTAGTCGATGTCAGCGGACTCAACATCGCCAGCAGCGCGATGAGATTGCGCTCACGCTGCGCACATTCAATTTCTTCTGTGGAATTGGCCCAGGACCCGCTCACAGTGCCTGGACCCGGCGGCCACAGAACGGCTGATCGAAAGATCTCGAGCTGGCGTGTCACAGGGGTCTTGAGACCCTACAGCGGACGCTGGGAGCCCTGCAGGCAAGCTACGATCGAAAGTGCAGCCTGGTCTCCGAAGTCGCCCGTCGGGCGCACAAGGCCTTCGAGGACGTAGAGCCGTTTGTGGACCGAGCGATGGTTTCTGCGAAACCGAGGAACAAGACTGTTTGACCGCCCTCCACTCAATACTTGACAGTATGTACCTCAAAAGATACGTTGCACCTTTCACGGTACAATGTCGGGACTAAAGAAGCTCCCGGCAGCGTTCTACGCTACCGCGAACGGCAGTGAGCCGGTGAGAGAGTGGTTACTTGGCTTGGACGAGGCGGACCGACGCGTGATAGGACAAAACATTGCTACCGCAGAGTATGGCTGGCCGATTGGTATGCCCCTATGCCGATCGCTCGGGAACGGACTGTTTGAGATTCACTCGAACATTTCCAGTGGCCGGATTGCACGCGTTATCTTTGCCGTCATCGATCAGCAAATGGTGCTGCTGCACGGTTTCGTGAAGAAAAGCCAGAAAACACCGAAACCTGACCTGGACCTCGCAGAGAAGCGATATAAGGAAATCAGACAATGAGCAAACAGAAAGGCCGCATTGGCTCAACGTTTGAGGACTTCCTCAAAGAAGAAGGTACGTACGAGGAAACGACCGCTATCGCTGTAAAGCGAGTACTCGCGTGGCAGTTGGCCCAGGCGATGAAAGAAAAGCACATGAGCAAGAATCAGATGGCAAAAGCAATGAATACGAGTCGCAGCCAACTCGACCGGATTTTGGATCCGGACAACGAGAACATCCAGCTCAATACGGTCATTAAGGCCGCACAGGTGCTCGGGCATCAGTTACGTATCGAACTCGTTTAACGGGAGGCCGGCGGATCATCCGCTCCCAAAGACCGCAGCCCATAGCCAAACGCCAAAATCGCCGGTAGTGCTAGGGCGACACCTAATACCAAGCGCTCTTCCGCTTCGGTTAAGTAAGGCCCGAACAGCTCGAATATCCAGATAAAACAAAACACACACAAAGTCCAGCTTGAGCCAGTTAAGACGGGAGAAGCGACGCCGGAACCCGACCATTTGGGAGTGTTAGAAATTCTGTGTCAATCCTTTAATCTAGAGGAAAGGGGATTGACGAATGAGCGAGAAATTCGATTTTGAAGCGGCGCTGAAGGCGATTCAATCGGGCCAGGCGATCAGCGGCAAGGACGGCGTTCTGGCGCCGCTGGTGAAACAGCTGACGGAAGCCGCGCTGGAAGGCGAGTTCGACTCGCACCTGGCCGATGACGTTGCCGGCAACCGCCGTAACGGCAAATCCAAAAAGACCGTGAAGAGATAAACTACCACATAGTTCTCTAGTTTTCGTTCAAGGCGCCCCAAATAAGCCGCCAAAATCCTCCCTGACCGTATCTTCTGAGATCCGTTCCACCTCTTCGGCCAGCTTTCGCTCCAGTAGCTTATACTCCGATCCTGTAAGGTACTGCGACGCGCGACCCATAATCCTCTCATTCTTTTCCCGCAGTGCCTCTGCATACTTCTCTAGAAAACGGTCGGAGGAATCCCTACTCATAAAGTCTGACGGAGCAACCGGCTCCGGCCGTTGGAGCTTTCGCTCTTCCTGCAGCATGAATCACCCCAGGATTTCCGGAGGCTCGTTAGTTTGAGTCAGACTGCCATAGCTGACTCGTCCTGCTGGCGATAGTACGCCATCTCATATTCTGCCGGCGGTACGTCGCCGAGCGGATTGAGACGTATTGCACTTCGCGATCGCTATGATGGATAAGTTCCGATTCCTCGGCGATACGACGGTCGTAGAGCGCCTGTGCGAGTGCATCCAGGGCGATGTCTGTTCTCAGTGAACCCGAGACCCGCCAGCCAACGATACGGCGAGCGAACGCATCGATGACGAACGCCACGTACACGAAGCCGCGCCAGGTGGCGACGTGCGTCAGATCGGCTACCCACAGGCGGTTCGGTGCGCTGACAACAAAGTCACGGTTGACTCGATCGAGCGGAACGACGTCCGCTGTCGCCGGCAAGGTCGTCTTGACCTTCTTGCCGCGCGAGACACCGCGCAGCCCCATCTCCTGCATCAGCCGGGCCACGGTGCAGCGTGCCACCTGGATCCCTTCTCTGTTGAGCTGCTTCCAGACCTTGCGGGCGCCGTAGACCCCGTAGTTCTCAGCGTGCACGCGCCGGATCTCGCGCTTCAGTGCTTCGTCACGAACCGCTCGCCGCGGCAAGCGGCTCGGATCCCGTTGCCGGGCTTTCATCTCGTAGTACGTCGACGGGGCGATCGGCAGCACCCTGCAGATCGGCTCGACCCCGAATCGCTCCCGATAGTCGTCGATGTAACGCACCATCACTTGCGTCGGCGGTCGAGCTCCGCCTGAGCAAAATAGGCCGACGCCGTGCGCAGAATCTCGTTAGCCCGCTTCAGCTCGCGGTTCTCGCGTTCCAGTTCCTTGAGCCGCTCACGATCACTCGTGGTCGTGCCGTCACGCCGACCTCGATCATGCTCGGCCTGACGCACCCATTTGCGTAGCGTCTCTGCCGTACAGCCAATCTTCGACGCCACCGAGCCGATTGCTGCCCACTGCGAGTCATACTCCGACTCGTGCTCGAAAACCAGCCGCACCGCCCGTTCCCGCACTTCCGGGGAATACCTCGCTCTCTTGTTCATGCTCCAATCCTCTCAAGAAATGGAGACTCCGGGAAAGCCGGGGTGATTCATCGTGTAACCGGGGTATGCGGCGGCCTAATCAAAGTTCAACCAGCCTGGAAGAACCGGCGGGCGATTCTCATACAGCGCTTCAATGATTCGGCCGGTTACGAGCCGAGCGGTGATCTCAGCTACAGCCGCGTGGTCTGGGTCTATTCTTTCGTAAGAGGCCATGGTCAGGCTCCTTGCAAATCTGATTACGCATCCCGACGGATCGGGTCGTGCGCCAGATTCAGAACCTCAACCATGTTGTGCAGGGCCGTGCCTGCGCGGTTTGAATTGGCATCGGTCGTCGTTCGGAAGTCCCACCATGTGGGCGAAACGGCGTCCTCTGGCTATCAATATATCTTGACAAAAACCTGCCTGCAAATAGGCAGGTGTCGTTCACTTTCAGAGCGACATCGAACGGATATCCTCAGTCATTCGTTGATTTGGAAGTGTTGGCTCCATCCGGCGCCAGATTCTTTCTGCACAGCCACACAAGCGCGTAAACCGCTGGCGTGTCTATTGCTGCAATCAGGAGCTTGATCAAGTACTGCCCGACAAATATTGTCAGAATTGCGTCAGACGGAAGCACGCCCCAGAAAGCAACAGACACGAAAATTGCGCTGTCAATCAGTTGTGATGTTGCCGTCGACAGGTTGTTTCTGAGCCACAGGTGCTTGCCTTTCGTCACCTTCGACCAAAAATGAAACGCCCAAACATCATGCAGCTGACTTACCAAGTACGCGAGCATCGATGCGAAGACAATTCTCGGCACCATGCCAAGCACCGCTGAATACTGTTGTTGCCCGCCCCAGAAGACCGCTGGCTCCGACACGATGGCAAGATAGACGAGCAGGACCATAACGAAATTCCCGATCAGGCCGCCCCAAACTGCCGTCTGCGCGTGACGTTTCCCCCACACCTCTCCGATGGTGTCCGTTATCGGGAAAGTCACGCAGTAGGCAAGCATGCCAGCGGTAAAGTTCAAACCGAAGAGCGTCATAATCTTCGTACCAATTACGTTCGTAACGACAACGCCAGCCACAAACACGCTTACCAATAAAAGCAACGACCTATTCATGCACTGGGCCCCCGAACGTATATCTCAATTGGTAACTCGATGACCCCGTCGCACGCGTCAATCTCAGACTCGAGGAATCGCCTGGTCCCTTCCGCGATTGGCAAATATTCGTGCGCCAGTCGCAGGATAACTTCTGCTTCAATTGAATGCGCAGATGGGACTGCCATACGCACCTGAAATCTTTGACGATGCCAACCGCCAATCTCTGACATTAAGCCGTGACATGCACGCAACCGGCGTGATCTTTCGGGGGCTATCCGTTGCCATATTGAATCAAAAAACGAACCGCTACTATTCGCAACAACCACCCCGCCCACTGAGGCTTTGCCTACAATCTCAGCAAAAAGAACTTGTGGTATGTAGTAGCAAACGTGGGAAAGAACGACAAATGATGTCGGCAAACTGCCAGCCACGTCGGCGTACGCTGATTGAATCGTCTGTCGAAAGGCTCGGGTCGATTTCACCGGGGATAAACTGTGATTCAGCGCCCCAGCTGCGTTCACCATTAGCTGCTTTTCTGGCTCGACAAGGATTGCTGAATCGCATCTGCCTGCTTTGGCAATTAATTCCGTCAAAGAACCATCACCACACCCAATGTCGACCAGACGACCGCTCGGCAATTCCGCTGTCGAATGGGACTGAACAATGCTGCCCACAGAAGAGCTAATTATCTGGGTTTCATTCGTCAGTTTTCGAAACTCACGAAATGCTTGCCCGTAACTAAGTTCGCTCTGATCCGTCAGCAGGTCAACCGCGCCCATCTTTTGACTCCTTTAAATGCCGTGAAGGTATACGGTGATGCCACTCGTAGCCATCGTCACTTTCACCTGGGTGCTGCACCAAGAATTCGTACGTGCCTTTCATAAAATTCGTTATCCGATACAGTGTCTTGAAATCAATGTACTGCGTCCTTGCTAGCGTTGTCCCGTCCTCAGAGTACATCGCAACCTGCAGTTCTGGTGGCGTCTCGGCGTCAAATGGTCGCAGCGGGTTGTAAATCACAAAGCTAAACCAATTTGCTTCTTCCGGCACTTTGACGCATTCGATGCGCTCATCAACATCGGCGACGAGAGGCTGCAACCGCCGTCTAAGACGATCAAATGCTTTCGTGTCTTTCGTCCAATAGGTGTAGCGCACGCCGTCCCGCAAATTCTGTGCAACGACTTGACGATAGTCGTCGTCAACCACCTCAGCCGGCTCGTCTGACACAATCCAGATACTTGAGCCCGCGTCTAATCCAGACTGCCGTTTTCGATCGCTACTCGAATCACCAGGCGCATGCGCCAACTCGGGAAGGTAAGCAGTCAACAAATTACCCGTGTCCTCCGGGCTTGCTTCCAAGGCGCTAACCAACGCGTCAATAGTGCTTTTCTTCGGCACTATGTCGTCGCCGGCGCGCTCCAGCCGGGAGATATACGTGAGTGATATTCCGGACTTATCGGCTAGTTCACGCTGCGTGTATCCCTTCTTTTTGCGGAGTTTTTTCAGAATTTCGCCGCCAGACATGGGCTGCATATGACTCCTCGGTTTGTTGCAGGGTGCTAAAGCGATCAATTGTAGTCCGAAACCAGATTGATGATCGCCTTTTAGTGACGTGATCGACGAAATCTACGTCACAGTATTTTGATTTAACCAAAATCTTGCGAAAAAGTGCGTTTTTATGTAACACTTTGGCGTAAACGGTGATGTTTTGGTTGTTGTAAAGGGGGACAGGAAGCCGAATCTCCATGAGTTTGGGAGGGAACAATGTCCAACCATAGTAATATCAGGGAGTTATATCGATGCATGGGCACAAACGTCGTTGAATACGAGTTTGACGATGACAGTGTCGAAGACTGGCGCAAAACCATGGATGAACAGGGGTTCTCGCGCGACGACGTGCTCGACCAGCAAAACAGAGATCTTGCCCGGCGCTTCGTGCCGTCGGCTATGAGTTCCGCGATCAAGAGCATCTGCGGACCGTCCGGCCCGGACATCGTTATCATCTACGGGTTGCCCCTGAGCGAGCAGGACACTGGATTTTTCTCGAGTACACCGCCAGGTTTGCTGCCGGAAGATGCGATCGCCGAACTGGCCCTGTGCGGGGTCGCGAGTGCCGGTGGGCTTAAGGCGTTTAGCTACGACCAAGAAAAGGACGGAGACATTCCGGCCAACATTTGGCCAGTAGCGGTCGGTAAGAACGTCCAGTCGAGTGACGGAAATGGTGATCTGGCGTGGCACGGCGACGGCGGAGTGCTGAGCTGGCCGTTGCGCCCGCCGGTTCTGATGCTGGCCACGCGGTACAATCCGTCAAATACGGGTACCCGGATCGCTTCGATCGATGCCGCAGTTTCTCGTTTGGACGATGACTCGATCGAGATTCTTGAACAACCGCGCTTTCGACACCACGCACCAACCACATTCAATTTGTTCGGCGGTCGCCTTATCGGGTCACCGCCGTCGCCGGTTCTGGAACGAGACAATTTCGAACGCAGAATTGTCACGTTGAGCTCAAGCAATACGCATGCCGATACGCCGGAGGCGGAACGCGCGCTTCAGGCGCTACATGACGCCGCGGATGACGTCAGCGTCACGATTCCGACCGATCCCGGTACCGTCGTCGCGTTCTCGAACCTGCGCTGTCTGCATGCACGGCCTTTGTTCGCTGGAACACGTCTACTCCAGCGTCTCTACGCCGCGCCTTCGCTACAAGCACTGAAGGCGGCGAGCATCGAAGTTCGCCCAAACGTGTTTGCGGTCGAACAGCTCGTGTTGCAATGAAATCTCGCGAATCGATGACATCAAGGAGAAGCAAATGAACAATTTGGTCTTCGACGCAATCAAGGATGCGCTTGAACAGCTCGATATCATCTACGAAGTTGTTGATCATGAACCATGCCGTACTTCCGAAGAAAGCGCGCTCGCGCGCGCCGAACTCGGTTACACCAACACCGTTGGCGCGAAAGCGCTGCTGCTTCGACTGCGACAGCAATCAAGTCGAGTCCGTTACTTGGTCGCCCTCATTCCGGCAACCCTTCGACTGGACTCCAAGGCAATTCGTAAGCACTCTTCCGGCGTAAAGTCGATCCGATTCGCCAGCCCGGAAGAATTCGAAACCGTTACCTACGGGCTAGTTCCCGGCAGCTTGCCGCCATTCGCGAAACCGGTTTTCCCGATGATTGAAGAACTCATCGTCGACCACGGCTTCCTTGAAACCGATACGATCGGGTTCAACGCGGGATCACTCGACCGGTCCATCATCATGCCGACAACGGAGTTCTTGCGATTGATGGAACCACATCAATTCCATCTCATCGCAAAGCAAAGTTGACGGCGATGCGAACTGCGACATAAAAACCGACCTAGCGGCGACATTGCCTGCTATGTGAAGCTGGTGGTGATGGGTGGAATTGAAGATGGCGGTACAAGCCTTGCTAGTGCTTACCTTAGTCGATTCTTTGACCACAAATACCCCAATACATACCCCACGTTCTTTAGCTCGGCAGAAATTGTTGCCCAGCGGCGCACCACGCGGACAACGGGCCTACTAAAATTAACGCTATCGACTGCGGAACCGGGAGAGCCATGAATCCGCTGATTCCTTCATCAATTGCTCAGCGTACCTGATCGACTATTGATAGTTTGAGCGGTTTGATCTAGGCGACAATGCGGCCGAGGATTGCTTCGAACCTCGCCTTCAACAAAGCCTTAAGTTCTGTCGCATTTTTATAAGGTGGAACGTTGTGCACCGATAGATCGAAATGCACTTTGGTCTCGCGTCGCCGAAAGAGAATTGGTTTTTTATGAATCGCGTGCGCATACCCAATTTCGTAGTATACGTTCGGTCTTTCTAAGCTCAAATCGGCGATTAGATATTCGCACGTCCTAATCTCCTCCAAAATACGATCGGTTATCCGGTCTTGGTGCTCAATATCGTTTGCTCTGTATGCGGTAATACCAAACCCGTCACAAGTATCTCTAATCGCCATAAATACGTCTTCGAGTTCCGGCACCTCATCGTCAATCGCCATCAAGACAAACGCTGTATTTGGACGAATTGTCGGCACACTATCGACAGGCACTACCGGATATTCAGAGAATGACGCGATTGACAACGCTGGCCAAGAAGCGTTTGCACTCGCGGCCGGATCACGCGACTCATAGAATCGTTCGAGCAAGTCATCGACGTCGGTATAGCCAAGATACTCGTCGTACGCATCGTCCCCTTGGAGGCCGATTGACACGACTACTGACGAATTGGGCTCTGTCGACTTGGACGAATAAAATTGACCAAGTGACCCAAGCATTTCGAAGACCCGTGAAACTTCTTCTCGTGAAATCGATAAGTTTGATACCAAAGTATCGACGTCTACTTTTTCTATTCCTGGCGCATCCAAAATGGTGGCACGGATATGAGAGATTACCGAATCAATCTGCTCAAAGATCTCCCGATTGGCATCGACGTGCCACAAGCCTACAGGCTGAAGTTGATTATTCCTATAAAGCCGTTGGTCGATACTCAGCGGATCGAATCCATCAGGAAGTTTATCCCAGAGTTTCGCCTTCAGAGCTTTTACGTCGATCGGAGCTGAGTTACAGACGGCTTTAAGCCAAAGCATGTCTGCTCCTGAAACGGTATGATTCTTGAAGCTGTAGACTTTGTCTGTCATCGATTGAATCACCTTGTCAACTACCTAGGACAGCCACAAATCGGGTTGCATTCACCTCGTACTTATTCTGATCACAGAACCGAATTGCGTACCCACATGTCCCTTAGTCTCACGCAACGGATGACGGTCTACTGATCCATCTGCATAATCGGCCGCAACTACAGCATCAAAAGTTGCCCCTCAGTGGCAACCAGTCCCATGGCAATGAATTGCAGATTTTCCGTCACCGCCCGCAAGCGCCAGCCGCCCACCGCATTAAAGCGTTGAAAATCCCGGGGCGTAACCGGCGCCGCGACCTCTATCGAAGTCAAATTCATACACTGTAACCGGGCCGATCGCACGACTATGTTGGCCAAGAAAGAACGTAAAGGTGTTCGGCGCCGCAATGAATAAGTGAACGTGAGGGCCGCCGGGCCCGGCGCCAAGTTGGCGCAGCTGCTGAACCAGTTCCTCGCTCAATCGCCAAGCATGTGCCCCATTTTCCACCGCGGAGTTAGACGCACCACCGGTAATCGTTGCTACTAGCTGAAAACAACCGCCCTGCGAAGTCTCCACAACGTAGCGTTGCATATCATCTGAAACGTCGTGCGTGATTCCGACACCACAATAAATATCGGTATTAGCACGTGATTCGCCTTGGACCGAAAAGTCAAGTCCGGGTGCACCTGAATCGACCGGCGTATCATCATACGACCAGTACTGCTTGGCGCCAACGCGTTGCTCGATTGATAGGGTCTTGCCAGCTTTGGCATCCAACACCGTGCCTGCTGCGTAAGCAAGGCTTGTGTGTGCATCCAACACGAGGCGAAGCGAATCGTATTGCCCTGCGTGTGTAGTTAGAAACTGATCAAGCTGAGGCAGCAACAGATCATTCCACACTGATACCGACTTAGGATATCGCCGGTCAAAATGCTCAGTCAAATCGAGAACGGCGTCGCATCGATCATCAATATTATCGAATTTGTGGAGAAAAGAGCGTATGCCAACGGTCCACATCGGCTGGGCTTTTGTCGCAACCGGCGACAATTTTTTTTCATTCTCGCACAGTTCGCGAAACGCCTTGCGATCGAACTCGACGCGCCCCTGCGAAAGTAATTTGCGCGCCAGGTCATCGTATTCCCGTGAGCTCGTAGCTTTGTCATTTGGCTCAAGCCCCGCGCGAATCAGCGCCGCGTCCAGCCACTGATCAATTGCAACAAGTGTCGATGGTAGGCCGAGCAAGACCAACCTTTGCAATATTGCTGTCAGTTCTTCCTCATCAACTTGCAGATGTGTCAGCCATTCGCTACGCAACTTGCCCATCTTGCTTCTTGCTCCAGAGCCATCGAACACTCGGGAAAGATCGATTCGCCCATCGTTACTCCTTACGGCCGCCGCCAGTGCGTCGCCCTTGTCTATGGTCCAGTTCGTTGCAAGATGCACCTGATACCACTGATTCTCCGATTGATCACGATACGTATCACGCGCGAGCTCGAGAAACGACTTCGTCTTCGCATTAATGAACCGTGGCAGGCACAAGTCCACTCCGGTGAACGTTCCGGGCTGAACGTGCCATTTGCACTGAAAATGCTCGCGGTTTATGTGCCGGCCTGCTTCGTAGCGCGGCGGATCATAGTCGACACTGATGTCGTCAAAGCCCTTCGGACCACGTTCGTAGCGCACCCGCACTACACTCGAGCTGGGATTGAGCAGATTGCATGCCTGAATCCAGAACAAGCGCGCCTGATAGTCAATACCGTCGTTTATGGCGCTCAGGGCATTGGACACTTCAATTCACCGCGTCGGAAAGTACTTTCCCATAATCTCACGCCAAAGTGCCAGCGCGTCACCGGTGCTGCCACTCGCATCTAGACGTCGCGCACGACTCGCACGTACCTCTGCATCCCGCAAGGCCGGAACAGCAATGGCCCGCTGTGCGGCGTCCATTTGATCCGATACCGGTGGCCCGAGACCAGCAGGATCAGGCCAATCCTGGGTGACGGCGGTACGTGCGGCGGCAAAAAAACGCTGAATCTCCTCGGAGTCCGTCGTCAGCGGCCCCTGAATCAGATCCATCGCCATCACCTCGATGAGAAATGCCGGCTTGATCGGTTTCCCGGCGGACCGGTTCCATCGCTTAAGCATTTTGACGAGTGGCTTCCACCGTTGATTGAGTGCCTTGTTTTTTGTTACGGCAGCATCTGCATGTGCTTTCGGGTTGGTCTTGATCCAGCGATCGAGCACGCGATCCGGTATCTCGAAATCGTTACCGACCTTAATAGCGGGGACCGCATCGACACTTAAGACTTTACCGTCTTCGTCAGTCGTCGGATTCTTCTTGTCGAATTCGACAGTGACACAGCGTCTACCAAGTTCCGTTTCATCGTCTCCGTACTGTTCCGCCAACACCGTTTCAAATTCGCGCAGAACTTCTATGGGCGGTTTGTCTCGCCAGTGTCGATCCTCAGATCCAAGACAGAAAAAGATGTCAACATCCTTAAGGGGCTTTGTTTTTGTATGCCGGGCATACGAACCGGTCAGGAAATCATCCTCAATATCGAACTCAGCAGCAATGCATTTCCGAACATCGCGTTGTCGGCGACTAGCATCGGCCTGTTCGGTTTTACTGAGCTCCAAGCGGCGCCGAAACGTATCGAACGCCTCATCAACGGAAATCATGCGGCACCTGCGTACTTGGCTGATGCCATTATGTCCGGCGTGGCGATCACAGTGCCGGCCTGCCTTGAGATCAGATGTGAACGCGATTTGAACGCTGTGTCTTCCATTCCATCAACGCGCGGTGCACCAGGCGCGACGCTGAGCACAACGCGGTACACACAATCGGCTGACGGAAAGTGCGACTTAGCGATGGCACCTTCCAGGAAAGCGCGATCGGTCCACATATCATCGTCAACACCGTTACCGTCATACTCGATTGGAAACTCCCAAAACGTCTCTAATGTGGAGTAGCGTGGACGATAGAACTCAATAACAACGGCGGTTAAGTGCTCCGACTCCATCCAGATTCGAGCCGCGCTGCCAAGCACGCCCGACCAGCTGTCGACAAAGCGCTGCGGGCTCAATCCATACCGTCGTATGACATCCCGAATCAACCCGCGCAGCTTGTCCGCAACGAACACCGCGGTTATGGTTCGCGAATAGGTACGTGTTGCCAAGGTGCTCATGCGCTTTTCAATGCCTCCCAATCTATTGTCACTGTTCCCTTCTTCTTCATGCCCTTATCCTCAGTGTCGACGGGACAATCCGTCTCCACATCGAAGACGCGTACCCGATCACCATTTTCGGAGAGTGCTTGGTTCATCCACTCGACATCTTCCGCCTCACACGGTGCATATAGCACCCAGTCACCCTTCGTCGGGTTGCCTGGCAGTTTGTCGAGTTCTGTATCCGCATCCAGTGCCGTATCGCCGTACAAGCAATACAGCACCACTCGCAAAGACTCACCCGCGACCGCAATTGGCTTTTGCTGCGGAACCTCATCCGCAATCAGGGTTTCCATGACACCAGCCGCCGCCGTCAGTTGATCAGCATCCGTTGATGTGTCATCAGAAATGAGTGCGACAATCGACCGCCAGGCCGCCGCGGCCGTCTGCTTCGGTGTTGCTGGAACGTCCCTGCGTACTTTCATGCGACCGCCTTTGGCTTTGCGCCTGTCGTATCTTCGGTCTGTCGAGAAATCGCTCGCAGAATATGCTCACGCCCAAGTTTCGCGGGATCCTGAGCAATATCAATCGATGCTGCCATCGCCGAGACTATGGTCTTTCGTAGCCGTCGGCCGTCGAGGCCCTCGGACCGGCTCGCAAAATGTTCAACGTCGGCCAGCAACTCGCGAATGGGCGGCCATTCCCTCGAAAGAGTCGTCAGCACGTCCGTGATAATCTCTCTGCGCGCCGCGAGATCGGGTAATCCGATCACTTCGACATGATCGGCCCTGGACATGAATGCCGGATCGACGGCATCAGGATAATTTGTCGTTGCAATCAGGATGACATTTGAATTGCGGCGGGTAAGCGCATCAAGTCCGGCGAGCACCGCATCAGTCGCCCGATGAACATCGACGGGGTTTGCATCCAAGCTAAGCTGTTGACGATCCACGGCCAAAGTCTCGACCTCATCCAACAATACAAAACACAAATCCTGCGCCGCGAGTTCCGGAATCGTTTGATCGAAGAGCTTGCTCACCTCGCGCTGACTCTTCCCCAGCGCGGCACCCGTCAGCGCGTGCGGATCGATCGCGATGAATTGCGCCTTCGTGTCGAGCGCCCCGGCTACCCTATCGGCCAAGCCTCCCGCTAATGTCGTTTTACCGGTTCCAGGTGGGCCAGCGAGCACAATGAGCCCGTGTATGGGCATGATCTCGAACGAGAAGGCAGACCGGATACGAATACTCAACGCCACCTGCGCCGTCAGTCTCTCCCTGACTTCATCGGGTATTTTTATCGCCTGCCAACCACCGCGAAATTCATCGTCGGGCAGCAGGCGCTGATCTTGAATGACCGTCACTGTCAGTGCCTCCTCATTAGAGGGTTACAATTTGCCGAAGTTTCGCATATTTGTAAACTACGATCCACATGAATTCGGGAGGATTTTGCCGAAAAAACAACGAATTCACAGAATCTTCCGGAAACTGGCATTATGATGAGGAAAATGGAAGTTAGCAGCACTTTACAAACGACTGATAGGAGTCGAAAACGACACCTATACTGGTTTACACTAGGCGGTTTTGCGGTAAACTGGGAGCGGTGGCATAGCGGAGGGGTGGACTGGTGATCGGTCAGCGATTGAAACTCGCGCGCACGGCAGCTGGACTTTCACTCCGCGATCTGCAAACAAAAATTAAGGATCTCGTGACCGCCCAGTCCATCGGCAAATACGAGCGCAACGAGGCAACGCCAGGGTCGCCCATTCTTGAGGAACTCGCCAAGGCATTGAACACCACGGTGGAGTATTTGACAGGCGGTCCGCCACTTCGCCTAGAAAATATTGATTTCAGAAAGAGTGCGATCGCGAGCAAGCGAGAGGAATCGCAGGTACAGGCGCTCACGATAACGCTGTTGGAACGCTATCTGAATGTCGAAGAGTCCTTGGGTTTGAAGAGTGTATCCTGGGATGCACCTCGCGAGGCACCCTACCCCGTCGACTCGATGTCAGATGCAGATCGTGCCGCGCGCGCTCTACGTGTTCACTGGGGACTCGGTCTAGATCCGATACCAAGCCTGGTGGAATTGGTGGAGGAGCGTGGCATCAAAATCCACGTCCTACCCTTGAGCAACATACATGGCCTTACAGCGAACGCCAGAACCGAATCAGGCCATCAGTTTCCAGTGATCGTCATCAACTCAAATGACACTGGCGAACGGCAACGCTTCACGGTAGCCCATGAAGTGGGGCACATGGCGATGAGCGTGGGTAAGACGATGGATGAAGAAAAAGCATCACATCGCTTTGCCGGCGCTTTTTTGTTGCCCGCAGAAGTCATTTGGTCGGAGATCGGCAAACGACGCAAGTCGATTAGCTGGCCGGAACTATTCGCATTGAAGCAGATATTCGGTGTCAGCGTTCAGGCGATCGTCTATCGATGCAAAGATCTCGGCATTATTTCTCATTCGCTATATAGAGGTCTGTTTGAAGCGATGACCCGGCACGGATGGAGGAGCCCACCGTATCCTGAGCCAGATCCGATTGAGCCGGAGACACCAACTCGATTTCAACGACTCTGCTATCGAGCGTTAGCTGAAGAAGCAATTTCGCATCAGCGCTGTGCTCGTTACCTGGGTATCTCCGAAACGGATTTGGAGATGCGCATTCGCGAGCACGTTTGACGTTTTTGCTCATAAACACGCCTGCTGATCTGACTAGCGCGCCGTTTGATCCGCGGATCTGAGCGCCAGAGAACGGATTCAACTGACACTTTCTACGTCAAACTGCCTCAGCTGTAGATCTATCTGTGGGGTCCTCTTCAGCATTTCGCTCAAACGATAGCGGCTCATTCGGATCTGGAAGTTTGCGGTAGCAAACACGAAGACCCGAGCCGCCGACGATTCGGCCATCGGCCGCACGGCGAACGATGGGTTCGAACAGGCGGCCCTGTAAGGCAGCATCAACGTTCTGCGCAAGCCCTCGGGGCGCCCGCTCTGTAGCCTGTCCGGCATAGAAATTCATAGTCTCTTTCGCACGATGACCCAACTCTCCGATCGCGATTTGACGCGCAACATGATCCCACTCAATTTCGCTCGACGTCAGCGGCTCCGTGCGCTGGGAGACTCGCGCAAGACCGCTCACAATCTCACAGCGCCGCGCAGCATACTCATGGCGAAAATTGTGCGACGTGATGCCCAGCCGCCGCATGGACAAGCCGCAATACTCCGCAACAACGGTACGTTCCCATCGCATCCATCGACTCAGATTGTAACCCTGGGGAATAAGAGACCCCTGTTTGTTCGTGAAACGTTTTAGCAGATCTAGAATATTGCGCTTCACCGGATCGAGCCGGGGGTCAACAATGTCGAGTTCGCCGGTCTCATCGTTCCATTCGGCGCGAAAATCATAGTGACTTATGACCCGCGGCCGGCCGCCCTTGGGTCCACGGCGTCGCGTTACGACGAAGTAGTCCCCCTTGTCCTGCTCATGTGGCCGAGTCAGGATGGCTTCCCTTCGACGTAAGCCCCACTCGATCTTGAGCAACTGAACCAACGCCACCAGCAGGTCGATTTCGGCAACGCGGCGGAGAAAATCGGCAACATCTGCATCCTTACCGGATGGCGTGGCATCTGTCCTGGCGTAGGCTGGCGCATCGTAGTTGGCAGGGTCCGCCATGTACAAGCGCGGGTCGGCCGGCACAATATCCGTCTTGCCAAACTTTGCGCAGAGCCAACGCAGCGTCGAGAGCCGATTACGGATCGTCCGTGGCCCAAGCCGCGTTTCCCAATACCGAATCAAAGCAATAACGTCACGCGGTTTCAGCCGTTTTAGCTTTTCTTTGCGATGACCCAGATGGTGCAGATCTACGACCAGAGCACGAACGAGATGTTGGAATCTAGTGTGTGTTGTAGATTTAGCGACTTCCTTCCTGCGGACGGCGTGCTGGTGATTGTGCTGTTTGCAGAATACGCAAATGTCGTCGAAAAGCCTGCGCTGGGCCCGGTTCATCTTTGGTAGCTTCATGAGCTTTCTCCTTGGTGTGTCTCGGCATGTGCGGACACATCGAATGTCGTTCCAATGT
The DNA here is from genome assembly GCA_028279985.1 of Woeseiaceae bacterium. Taxonomy (GTDB): domain Bacteria; phylum Pseudomonadota; class Gammaproteobacteria; order Steroidobacterales; family Woeseiaceae; genus UBA1847. The sequence continues at coordinate 166,100 of JANQMR010000016.1, read as the reverse complement.
CATCTGGTTGTCTTTCGTAGTGAGTAACGTCTCAGCGGACGAGCGGTGATTAAGTCCCTGCGGGTTGGGAGCGAGCTTGCGCGAGGGCGAGCGTCGCGGACCTTAAGCGAATCAATGCGGTCAAACACGCGCCCGCACAGCCGATAGCTGTCAACTACGCGTGAATCCGGGCCCAACGCGGGGCCGGTATAGACCGAAGAAGAATCCTAAGCGTTTCTCGGATGTGGAAGACACCCGCAGTCACCACTGACTGCGGCTGCGCCCTGTCAGCTAATCACCGCATACGCAATGCGTTGTGGCGACCAAACTGACCTCCCAATACGAGGGCACAGACAGCGACGCTATAAGACGCTGAATATCCGAGAAGGCTCGGTAGCAGATGCTCGCTACCTTTCGACTGAAGAACACAAACCGATGCACGAACGCACGTCGGTCGGAGTCCGAATTCCTATATGACTCGATGGCAACGACACAAACTACATCAGTGCCGGGACCAGATAGCGTGAGGGCTTTAGCCCCCTAGACAGGCTCTGTGTTTATACTGGGGAGCGACCAGTCTAGGAACGTAAACCTACGTTCCGCGAACGGGAATAGTATCCGCCTGCCTTGTTGAATTTGTCAACGACTTTTTTCCAATGCAAATTCGCCGCGTTTCGACTGGAAGCCGTTAACGCTTTTTCGCCGCAGCACACGACTGCACTTTGACGGCAATGTCTCCAGGCCGCATGTTTATTGGGAGTCGAAGTTCGACTCTCTCCCTAACTTTCCGTGACTATATCTTTTCTACTGCAAGCCTGTGCAGTCAGATGAGAAGCCATGCGAACGACGGCCCAGTGCATGCACCGTAGAGAAACCTGAGCTGAATTGAGTTGTGCTGAACTGCGCTGAGTTGCGTTCGCAACCCAAGAAATACTTTATAACCTCAGAGCGAACGCGGTTGAACTGCGTTGAGTTGAGTTGCGTCGACTTCGGCAATTCAGAGCCGACCGTTTAGACGAAGCCAAATTTCGCCTGACGAAAACGGCAGTTATCTTTGAAGATTACGCATAGCAATTGTATTCGACTATAACAACCCGGCCTTACGGAGGTTGCGGGCAACCCGGCGTTCTACCTCACCGAAGTGCGGCACATCACCGGCTACGTGTTCGCTCAATTCTGTGTCCCATCGCTTCCGATATTGATCGATGCGTTCGCGGTACTTCGCTGCAAAAGAATCAGGGTCAATTTCGCGGTGCTCCGCTTTCGGCCGGAAAATCGCAGCAGCCTCAGCGACATCGACCTGCCCTTCTTCAAACAAGACCAATAGATCGTATAGGTCCCGGCACTGCAAACGTTGGAGCACGCAGCGCAATTTTTCACCCGCAATCTCATCTAGCGTGTATACAAGCACGCTCGCATTCTGTGGCAAATCTGGCCAGCGCGGCAAAAGTCCTTGCCTTTCCGTATTCAAAACCAGTTCGTCGCCGGCGAGATCGAGCTTTAACGTCCGCTCCCGGCCAAGCGGGCCAACATAGGCAATCCGAGGCGGTTCGTCGTCAGTCAGGCGCAATCCCTCGATCGATCCACTCGTGGCCTCAAGCGCGCTGCTTATCGAAGCGTAACCGTCATCGATAGAACCCGAGACTAGCGAGAAGTCGAGGTCCGCAGAGTAGCGGTACTCATCGAAATGACAGAGACGCAGCGCCGTTCCGCCCTTGAACACCAAAGAGGTTTCATCCCCTAGCGTTGCCACGCCGGCAATGACATGAGCCAGGACATAGTCTCGCTCAACCGTTCTTGCGGGAACTCCGTCTTTTGCTGCGCGCCGGGTGATATGCGCCCTGGTCGTCATTGCTTCGCAACACTGGCAATTTCAGCAACGGATTGTGGCCAACGCATGCGCCAGCGAGCATCTCGCCATACCCGAGGCTTGTCTGAACCGGGTTCGAGATCCAGGTCGGCAGTCGGCGGTTTGAGTGGCTGCAACCGGCCTGCCAGGCCCTCGACTTCAAGCGCGTCGGCGATCGATCCAATCCGGCGCAACGCGGCTGCCCAAGCCAGTTCTTGTGCGTAACGGGTAAGTGCCGTGACATCGACTCTGTTGCCAGCAGCGACGATTGCCGTCGCCAAAACCGTGGCGCCGCCCACGAGGTTCGGCCGCATTGCGGCATCCAGTAGCGCCCGCTCCACACTGGAAACCCATGATTGGCCACACGCAATCGCACCGACATTGATATCGGACTCGGGCTCCTGAACGATGTGCAACGGCCTGCCGGACAAAGTCTTCGAGCGGATGCGCTTGGGCGTAGCGACATAGATAGACCGAGCCGGGTGAACGATGAGGTCGTGCTCGTCCAGTGCGGTTCGATAGGCCATGCGATGAGGAATGCCGGCAAAGGCCGCACCTACCGCCAACGAAACCTCCTCGGCAACCGACGGTGTTCCAAGTACGCCTAGCGGACGGACAACGTAGTGCCCACGACGCACGCGGTCGATGAGCCCTGCAGCAATCATGCGTTGCAGCAAATTGCCGGTGGCCGGCGGCGATTGGCCGAGGCGCTCGCGGGCCTCATCAAAGGTGAAGTGCATCTTGCCATCGGCGACGAGGTCATCCGCAAGCCGAAGAGCTGTGTTTTGTGACAAATAGCTCATAATTCACGTATATAGTGAAATAGTGTCGCTACTATACCTTAAATCTATCTATGTAGAGTAACTTTATTCATCAGATACGTGAATAACGCAACTCTTTCAACCACTTCTTATATGGGAAGGCGTAAATTGCCGCTCTTCACGCTTGGCATCTAATCTTCGACACATACACACGTGTCACCTTCAAACCGCACCTTGCCCGACTCGACTAATGCGTGCTCAAGCACCTTTGCGGTAGACATCAATACACCGCGGCCCAGCTCGAAATTGGATACCGTGTTCGGCATTACATCCGCCCTTTTGGCCAACTCCGCTACCGTCCAGCCAAGGGCCACACGAGCCATTTTGCATTGTTTGGGAGTCATTTCGATACAATATATTGATTAATAGATATGCTATATTGATTCAGTATAAACAATTGCTTATGATACAAACTATCGCCTATCCGATATAGACAATAACTGCCCGAGCGGGCCAAAGGAGGAGTTTGCAGACCAGAGAAAATCGAGAAACTTGACGCTTACGAATGCGCCCGCCTGGCGAGATTTCGGCTCACCAGACGGACGACTAATCACAACCTTACCGATTAAGGAGCAGGTTATGACCACGAACGATTCTACGTTAGAAGCGGAAGGACCGCTTCCAGTTACTGAACTCATAGATATCCGGGACCACTTGCTGAATCTTCACGATGCCCATAGTTTCGTTGGCGAAGCGGTCTACGAACTATTCAAATCTGACGAAGCCGAGCCAAACACTCAAGGCTTGTATATGGTTTTGCGCGACTTGCAGTCCAGAGGGCGGAATCTTCTGAATGAAGTCGATGCCTTGATTGACAAACAGAAGTCGACTGCCGCGAAACCTGAAACTTCAGCAGCATCAGCGCGAGAGCCCGATGCGCCCACGAAACTTCCGAACGAGGACTAGCCTTTTGCCTGTAATTGCGAGAGGACTTCGGTAGAAATCCGTATCACCTCGCCTCTTGCGCACTATCCGAGTCACTGCTGTTCTCTTGATATGAACTGTCCCAGCTGCTCGCGGCATGCTGGGCCGGTTCATACCGGGAGAATCGGAGTAGGCAGGAAATTCATCGGTAGAGGTCGTAAAGTGACCACTAACGAGAAATAACCGTCGCCAAACCATGTTAGCCTAATAGGCCTTGAGAAACTCTGCTCAAGCTGAAATGGGCCGTGCGAGAAGTCGCAGTTCCCACAGGTCAACCGACCCCGCTCCCGGAGTAAAGGCACCAATGCCTTCTACGCCCCGCCGAGGTGATGTGCGCAGCCAAGTGCAGCACGGCCTCAGTGTATCGCATCATCACAGACATGCGGCTGCCCACGATTTCCAAAAACGCGGCTGATCGACGCTCACTTTCACAACTTAATCCTGAGGGTACTTTGTACCCTTCAATTATTCACGCACGTCGTAACTGCCAGCTATGGCAGAAAAGGGCAAGCAACTATTTTGAGAGACTCTTATCGATGATTACTACAGCCCAAGTTCAAACTTCAACATCACAGCAAATAGGTTTAAACACGGAAATCTACTATCGAGCCAGCGACATATACAGTCGCCCGGCCACTCACACACGCCCGGCTCATCGGGGTTTGCTGCCGATCGGCCGCACGCAGTTCTACTACTTGCTAGGAAAAGGAGTGATTCCGCAGCCCGACGCCTGCGTCGGGAACACAAGGTTGTGGTCGGGAACGCTACTTCATGCGGCTATCACTAAGTCCGGGCGCAACAACACGTCGCCCGAGCACTAGCACCCCACTGAGCTAGGATTTACTCTTCGCCCACGCCGAAGGCCCCCTATAAATCACTTTCGCACGGATCGATGGTTCCACACTAGCGCGCTGTCTATACGTTTCGATTTCAATTCTGAACACGTGTTTTAAGCGCTTGGCCCAGTTCATAGCAACACGCGGCTCTAATACGGTCTTGGGGCCCCGGGCGTTGTTGTGGACGGGTGCGTCGAGCCGAAGTTATCTGCATATGCAAGAAGCAATAGGGTCGAGCACCTTCAGAATCGTATGCGCCGTACCAGTCCCTAGGACCACACCTTCGTCACAAGTAACACGAATACTTTGGAGCTAACGCTCCAAATCTACAAAATCATTCTCTGTGCAGTCTCTAGCTAAGGTGCCACCTTCAATTTGGCCGCTGAAACAAGATCGTCTACCGTTTTGGTTTTTTCTTAGGCTTTTGGACCTTGTTTTTCCCATCTTCTTCAGTGTTGAGTTTCTCCAATCGTCTGCTCGCAAGAGCGAAGCCTGCTTGGACAAGTTGATAGTCGGCTACTATCCGTTCGGCCGCCACATCCGTATAGTGCCGCTTCGGCAAAGTCTGCTCGACGTTCCCAGAGAGGTTCGCGATCATCTTCTCCAGTTCCTTTTCGCCCATTTCTACGAGTTCAATCTTTCTGAGTCTCGCGGTGCGCTCCAGTTCCTTCGCCCAACGCGCGTAGTCTATCAGGACCTTCGACAGTCTTAGGCGAATTTCTTGACGGGACATAGTAGGAAGGGGAGTGATCGTAATCTTTCCGCCGGGGTTGGGATCAATTAACTCAAGCGAAAGTATTCTCTCGCCAAATTGCTCTGCCACACATTTGCTCATTGTAAGTACTCCACTCTTTTGTTCGAGACACTCGTGGGTCGGATTCGAATGATGTCGCTTTCATCCAGCGTTGGCTCAGAAAGTTCTGAAACTTTGGCAAACGAGCCGAGCACATCCTGTGTTAGTTTGGGGGCAAGACTGTCAAGTAGCTGCCCAATTTTCTCAATAAGGGGCTGCAAACCGCCGCCACCTGTAAGGCGTCGAACGTGAGCACAATTTGTATGGAGGACCCAGAATGCCTCACCCGTGCCTAGAACTTCGAGGCTGAGAGGATACATCCGGCAAGGTAAAGGTCGATTAGCGTGGATTGTACAGAGACCCGTCGATAATCTATGGGGACAATCCGGCGATCGTACGGCCGGATCGAGAACGCCGGTGGCCGTGCGACGGTAGGAGTCAATGAAGCACGGACCATGGATACCGTTGGCTCGAATAAACGGAATGCCGTTGTCAATGAACCTGACTTTGTCTCCTTTCGTTAGCCAGACATAGCCCTTGCAATCGGGGTCCGTACATTGTGCGCAATCGTTCGATATATCAGACCAGAGCGCATCTAGTGCGATTCCAAGTTCATATTCAGTGCGAATGGCATTAGCCATATTAGATCACCACCTCGACGGCTCCGGTTTTCACAAGCACAGAGACGAAGCGCCGCAGCTCGTCGACACTGGCGACGGATTCGAAAGATCGTAGAAATTCGCCCTCGTCAAAAGTCCCGCTAGTACTGGCGATTGTACGAATCAGTGATTCTTCTTGCCCTTGAATCCGAACCGTTTGGTAACGCGTCTTAAAAAATACGTCGCCTTGATCGCGATACTGATCAACAACTCGCAAATAGCGAGAGGTTCGTAGAACTCTATGGTGTTCTGGAATAGAGAAATCATGGAACCGTCTCAGGTCGCTTTTCTCGAGCTTTAGCTTAGTCTCTTCGGGAAGGCCTCGCACAATCCGATCAATGCAGAACTCCCCCGACTCACACCCTTCATCTACCTTGCAACCTCCGCCACATTCGCTGAGAACCGGGCAGGAAGAGCATGGTTCATCGACCCAAGAGAGATCACGGAAGTTAGAATCCAACTCTGGACAAGTCCAAATGTCCGGCATGTCTTGTCGGAGGACATTGCCAAAAACGGTCTTGGATTGGTTACAGACTCTCAAATCCCCAGTAGATGAAATTGCGCAGAACCATGTTCCAGCGCCGCACGCAGATTGCATCCCACGTTCTATTAGCCGCTCATCGAAGCAGAACGGAACGGCCGTTCCAAACCCTATGCTTCCACGAAAAGGGAAGTCATCCTTCGCTTGCAGAATCAACGATATGGCGTCTCGTAGTTGACTCGCGGTTGGTTCTAGGTTGAGCGAAGCACTATGTGAGTTTCGTTCGCCAATACCCCCTGGCTCGTATATGTCATAGTAGACTGCATGCGCGCCTATTTCCCAAGCCAACTCTGCGAGGCGATACATGTGATCATAGTTCCTACCCATCACAACAGAGATAATTCTAACGTCGTGCCCCTCTTCAACGTAAGAGCGAGCTGTCGCAACAGCTCGCTCCCAAGAGCCTTTCAACCGCGTGATGCTGTCATGACTCTCAGCGTCGGCTCCATGTAGTGAGACTCCGAAACAAGCCAAGTTCGACGTGATGTTCTTCAGTCTTATTTGACCGTTAGTGACAATAGTTACGGAGCTTCCCGCGTTGAATAGCTCTTCTACATAATCATTTAGTTCCTGTGATGAAAATCCATAAGTTGGCTCCCCGCCAATAAGGTAGGTGTGCGGCACTTGGCTCCGAGCGAGTCGACTAACAATTTTGCTAACCAGAGCCTTCTTTCCACGATCGGGCTTGGTGCGGACCGGGTTGTAGCACATTACGCAATCTTCCATGCAGGCATACGTGATTTCGATGTGGGCTAAGGTCGGAATAACGAAGTCAGGAACCAGGCGCGTAGGCTGTGCTGGACCGCGGCGCTTAATTGAGATCGGCGACATCATTCCAAACGCGTGCTTGCTGCATAAATTACAGGTTGTGTCGCAGCCACTGTCTGTAGAACTAGCCATCTGGATGCTTCTGATTCCTGCGTTGTTGGAAGGTTGCATAATTCTACTTCCCGTATCGGCAGACGCTTAGTAAGTATAGTACATGCGCGTCTGACAACAGCTCACTCATAGTGGTGCACGGAAATGGATAATTATCCGACACGAGGCAAGAGCCCGAATGACGTGCCGTCGTTGATACCACTTCTCTCTTCAGCAGATTGAATTCTGTGTTTCGTTGAGATTCCGCTGCAGGTTCGACTTACGGTCTTGGCAAGTGTCTATACTAAAAGCTGACATTGAAGTATCTGTTTTTCAATGTTTGCAGCGCGCCACCCCCTGACTGTTAAAGTAACTTTATTGAATGGCCATCCCGAGAGCGAAGCAGATACTTGAACATATCTCGCGCCGACAATTTACGTAGACAATGTTTGTGTATATGACTGGCGGATAAAACTCACGTAATTGCCGTTCTTACTAGCGGCACCTGCTCACACCGATGACTTCCTCCGGATCGATACGATCTTTTTCTTACCCATGCGTAATTCATCGAGATAATCAGCCCACTGCTGCATCATCTGCCGACGCTCTTCGAGTCGTTCGGCCCGATTGTAGGCGGCGCGGATCCTGTCCAGCGGTTTGTGCGCAAGCTGTAATTCGATGACGTCCCCCGGGAATCCCAATTCGTTGAGACAGGTGCTCGCCGTCGATCGAAACCCGTGCGGACAGTGCTGGTCTTTCGAGTAACCGAGCCGGCGTAGTGCGCTGTTCAGAGTATTTTCGGACATGTACCGATTTCGACCACGCACGCCGGGAAACACGTAGCGGCCTTCTCCGGTCAGCGGCTGCAGCTCCTCGAGTATCGCGACGGCCTGGTCGGCGAGCGGAACGACGTGCTCGCGACCCATCTTCATCCGCCTGCCTGGAATGCGCCATTCCGCCGCATCAAGATCGATCTCTTGCCATTCCGCAGCGCGGAACTCACCCGGCCGGACGAACACCAGCGGTAACAACCTCAACGCCGCTTCCGTTGCCGGCTGGCCTTGATAGCCGTGGATTGCGCGCATCAGTTCCCCGACCTCCCGCGGCTTTGTGATCGCCGGAAAGTGTTCGCGTTTGAACGGCACCAGCGATTCACGTGAGTCGATACTACTAGCTGCATCGAAGTCTGCTTTTCCCTCACTTACGGCGAACCGGCAGACACGCCGGCAGATCGCGAGCGTCCGGTGCGCCGTCTCGAAAACCCCGCGTTCCTCAATCTTGCGAATCACAGCGAGTATTTCCGGCGGCGTAATTTCACTGATCACACGCCCGCCGAGATACTGAAAAACACATCGCTCCAATCGGCGATGCATAGTCTTGAGCGTGCCGGCGCGCGCCTTAGTTCTGGGATTGACAGCCAATTCATCAAGCGCACCATCGAATCTACTACGAAGATCCGCTACCGTAGTCTTTGCGTTCGATCTCGGCGGCTTCCCCGCCTGCTTCAGCAAGTACTCGAGCGCAACGAATTCGAACGTGTTCCTTTCCGCGGTTTCCTCAGCGGCAGCCTCTCTTGCCGCCCTTAGCTTCGCCTGCTTGCGTTCCGCGCTCGGGTCGATGCCGACCTTCAGCATGAGTAGCATTGCATCACGCTCGTCTCTCGCTTTCTTCAGCGACACGAGCGGATACGGCCCCAGGCTCAGGGTCTTCGCCTTGTTGTTGTACTGATACCGGTAACGCCAGTGCTTCTTGCCGTTCGGATTGACAAGTAGGAACAATCCGGCCGCATCGTATAGTTTGTACGGTCGGTCTTTGGCCTTTGCGTTCTTGATTTTGCTTGCCGTTAACACGGCTGACGCCCGCCGCTGGGCATGTGGAATTGAACCGCCGTCCATTCAATTCCACAGTTTCTAACTCGCCAAAAAATGCCGAATCCCAAGCTGCATAGGTGATTGCGAGCGCAGGTGGGGTAACCTGCAAAAGAGAACCGGGGTTGGGGCATCAGACCCCACCTTATACCCCAGCAATTTCCGGGCTGTCAACGAGCAAGACCGAACACCACTGATCTGCTTTTTCTTTTTATTTCATAAGTTTACTGACTTCGCCGGATATCAGCGAACATCAGTAAACAGGGGTTTGGTGGTGATGGGTGGAATTGAACCACCGACCTGCGGGTTATGAGTCCGCCGCTCTAACCATCTGAGCTACATCACCATTTTCGGCGGGCGCGGCTTGCTGGGCATGGAGGCGCCCGGAGGGTCGGGAATTGTCCGTTCGACGGGCGGCGCTGTCAAGCCGGTCTGGGCTCCGTTCGCAGTTCTCGCGGCAGGCGATTAGGATTGGCGCGAACGCAACGATACCGCCTCCCGATGAGCTTCGTCTATATCCTGGAAATCCTCGGCACCGCCGCTTTTGCCGTATCCGGCGCCCTGGCCGCGTCACGCAAGAACATGGACATCTTCGGCTTTTTTGTGCTCGCGCTGATGCCGGCCGTCGGTGGCGGTACCTTGCGCGACGTGATCCTCGACCGGCACCCGGTATTCTGGATCGACGACGTGAGTTACGTGATCGTGGCGCTCCTGGCCGCGCTGGCCGTGTTCCTGACCGCTTATCAACCCGGTTCCCGCAGGCAGGTCCTGATCTGGATGGACGCGCTCGGGCTTGCGCTGTTTGCCGCGCTCGGCACCGAGATCAGCCTGAATATGAATGCAGGCCCCATCGTCGCCGTGATGCTCGGCGTCGCAACCGCCGTTACCGGCGGCATGATCCGCGACATCATCTGCAACGAGATTCCGCTGGTGTTGTCGCGGGAGATATACGCCACCGCCGCCTTCGCGGCCGGCGTGTCGTTTGTGCTGATGGATTACACCGGCGTGGACGACAGCATTGCGCTGGGGGTTGCCGTTATCGCCGGTTTCGTCACCCGCGCGCTCAGCATCCATTTCAACTGGTCCTTGCCTTCGGCACGCAGTCGTCGCGACTGATTCGAGTCGACCGACGATGCCTGCCCGGATATTGCGCGAGTGTGACTCGCACTCGATAGGATCGCGTTGCAGGCGCGATGAGCGCCGGATGTGCACCGATCGCGGCAAGATGTCGCTACGGTCCACGACGGCGTCGCCGTTTCTATCGACGAGCTGTCCAGGCTAGACGTTGAAACGGAAGTGCATCACGTCGCCTTCGGCGACGACGTAGTCCTTGCCTTCCAGGCGCAGCCGGCCGGCTTCTTTGGCGCCCTGCTCGCCGTTGCCGGCCACGTAATCGTCATAACCGACAACCTCGGCGCGGATGAATCCCTTCTGAAAGTCCGTATGAATCTCACCGGCAGCTTCCGGCGCCGTCGCACCGATCTTCATCGTCCAGGCGCGTACTTCCTTCGGACCCGCGGTGAAATAGGTCTGCAGGCCAAGCAGACGGTAAGCCGTGCGGATCACCCGGTTGAGCCCGGGCTCCTCGAAACCCAGATCGGCCAGGAACTCCGCCTTGTCCGCATCGTCCAGCACGGCAATCTCGGCCTCGATCGCGGCGCAGATTGCAACGACCTCCGCGCCTTCCCGTTGCGCATAGTCGCGGACGGCGTCGAGATGCGGGTTGTTCTCGAAACCGTCCTCGTCGACGTTGGCAACGTACATGACGGGTTTCGCGGTAATCAGATGCAGGCCTTGCAATATCTCCCGCTCCCGATCGTCCAGATCCAGCGAACGCGCCGACCTGCCCTCCTCCAGGTGCGACTTGATCCTGCCGATCGTATCGCGTACGTAAATCGCTTCCTTCTGCGCGGTCTTGGCGTTCTTCTCGGCCTTCAGGAACTGTTTTTCGGCGGACTCCAGGTCGGCCAGCGCAAGCTCGGTGTTGATCGTTTCGATATCGTCGATCGGATCGATCTTGCCGGCGACATGGGTCACGTCGTCGTTCTCGAAACAACGCACGACATGGGCAATCGCCCTGGTTTCCCGGATGTTGGCGAGAAACTGGTTGCCCAGTCCCTCCCCCTTCGAAGCGCCCGCAACCAGCCCTGCGATATCCACGAACTCCATCGTCGTCGGAATGACCTTTTCGGGTCCGACAATCGCGGCCAGCACATCGAGACGGGCATCCGGCACCGGCACCACGCCGACATTGGGTTCGATCGTACAAAACGGATAATTCTCGGCCGCAATCTCGGCCGCGGTCAGCGCGTTGAACAAAGTGGACTTGCCGACGTTGGGTAATCCGACGATGCCGCAGGTAATCGCCATGGCGGATGTCAGGACTCGCTTTTGGTGTGCAGCTTTTTCATCGCCGCATCGAGATCGCCATCGATCAGCCAGGGCAACACGTCGATCGCCTGATCGATGTTCTTCTCCACGGCCGCTTCGACGTCGCCGCTGCCGCGTTTCAGCACGTAACCCCTGACCCGGGTTTTTTCGCCGGGATGGCCGACACCGATCCGCAGGCGCAGGAATTCGGCGCCGCAGTGCTTGATCACGTCGCGCACCCCGTTGTGGCCGCCATGCCCGCCGCCCTGCTTGAGCCGTACCGTCCCGGGCGGCAGGTCGATCTCGTCGTGGACGACCAATAACTGCGAAGGCGCCAACCGATAATAGTCGAGAACCGCCCGCACCGGCCCGCCGCTCAGGTTCATGTAACTCTGCGGCTTGACCAGCCGGATGTCCTGGCCGGACAACCCGACGCGGCAACAGTCGGCGTCGAACTTTTTCTGATACGCGAATCCGGCCGCGCCCCGGCGCGCAAGCTCGTCCACGAACCAAAACCCCGCATTGTGCAGGGTTTTTGCATATTTCTCGTCGGGGTTGCCGAGCCCGGCGATGATTCGAAGCTCGTTGGACATGCTTATGACGGTTTCACGCTACGCTGACAAAAAGACCGCCCGCGGGCGGTCTTTTGCCGGCGAAAAACCTCGCGAGGCTCAGTCCTCGCTCTGCTCGCCTTCCGCCTCGGCCGCCGGGGCGGCTTCTTCGGGCGCTTCCGCTTCCTCCGGCGCGGCCTCCTCGACCGGCGCCGCCTTGATCACGTGGATCGACACGATCGCCTGGTCGTGCTCGGGCCCCTGTGCGAGCTCGGGAATCTCGACGCCGCTCGGCAACTTGATATCGGACAGGTGCAACATCCCGTCCAGTTCGAGCTCCGATACGTCGACCTCCAGGAACTCCGGCAGGTCCTTCGGCAGACAGGTGACTTCCACGTCGGTCATCAGGTGCGAAACCTTGCCACCGCCCTGCTTGACGCCGGGCGCCATGTCCTCGCCGAGGAAATGGATCGGCACGTTCATCCGAATCGCCTCGTCCTCGACGATGCGCTGGAAATCCATGTGCAGAATCTGCCGCTTGGCCGGATGCCGCTGCAGGTCTTTCAGGATCGCGGCCTGGCTCTTGTCGCCGACCTTGATATTGAGCACGCTGGAATAAAACGACTCGCTTTCGAGCTGCTTGATGACCTTGTTGTGGTCGAAGGCAAGCGCACGCGGCGGACGGCCGGCGCCATAGATGATCGCGGGCACCAGGCCTTGTCGACGCAGGCGGCGGCTCGCACCTTTCCCCGTGTCTTCCCGGTTTTCCGCAATCAGATCGAATTCTTCAGCCATGACTGAACTCCGTTATCTGATTGATTCGTTTGACAATTCGCCAGAACCTGGCGCCCACGGGGCTTGCGACCAACCCGCTGCGGGCCGCGCATCGTAACGCAGGCGACGGACAAGCGCCAGCCTTGGAACCCGTTCCTCAGTCGCACCAGACGGCCCCACGCGTCTCCCCCAAAGGGCGGCATCATTGCGCGCCGGAACACAACCACGGGAGACGATCCCCAATGCGAGAGGGGCGGGTGCGGGGGGTGTTTCACCGAGCGAGTTTTCCTGTTTGAGCGAATGAAACACCCCCCGTACCCGCCCCGGCCACGATGGCGAAATCGCACTTAACGAGCCCGCCGCACCAACCGACCCGATGTCTCCAAGCTACGGTAGCGCTGTAATAAACACTCCAACGTCTAGTCGACGTACAAGGAGCTCACCGACTCCTCTTCGGAAATCCGCCGCATCGTCTCGGCCAACAACTCCGCCGTCGAGAGCTGGCGAATTTTCTTACAAGCCCTGGCCTCTTCATTCAGCGGGATCGTATCGGTCACCACCATCTCATCCAAGGCGGATTCCGCAATCCGCGAGACCGCAGGCCCCGACAATACGGGATGCGTGATATAGGCATGCACGGTCTCGGCACCGCGCTTCTTGAGCGCCGCGGCGGCCTGGCACAAGGTGCCTGCCGTATCGACCATGTCGTCGATCAGGATGCAGTTCTTGTCCTTGACCTCACCGATGATGTTCATGACTTCCGACTGGTTGGCTTTCGCCCGGCGCTTGTCGATGATCACCAGGTCCGCGTCGTCCAGCCGCTTGGCCAGCGCCCGCGCCCGAACCACGCCGCCGACGTCCGGGGAGACCACCACCATGTCGCGGTAGCCGTGTTTCCAGACGTCGCCCAGCAGTATCGGCGACGCATAAACGTTGTCGACGGCAATGTCGAAAAATCCCTGGATCTGGTCGGCATGCAGATCGACGGTGAGTACCCGGTCGACGCCGGCAGCGCCGATCAGATTCGCAACCAGTTTCGCCGTGATCGGCACGCGCGACGCACGCGGCCGCCGGTCCTGCCGCGCATAACCGAAGTACGGAATCACGGCGATGATCCGCGAGGCGGAAGCGCGCCGCGCCGCGTCCACCATGACCAGAAGCTCCATCAGGTTCTCGGATGCCGGCGGACAGGTCGGCTGGACGATGAAAGTCTCCCGGCCGCGGATGTTCTCCAGAATCTCGACGCTGATCTCGCCGTCCGAGAAACGCCCGACCTGGGCGCGCGCCAGCGGAACCATCAGAGAACGCGCGATGTCCTGCGCCAGTTCCGGGTGGGCATTCCCGGAGAAGACCGCCATTGATGCCAGGTCCACGCAATCTCCCTGAGAGTCTGGTTTGGAGCGTCCGGTTTGGCTGGGGCGGCAGGATTCGAACCTGCGAATCACGGGATCAAAACCCGTTGCCTTACCGCTTGGCTACGCCCCAATCGTATGCCGTAAAGCTGCCGAGTCGCGATTGTGCGGGGCGGCATCTAGGCTGTCAACGAGGGCTGTCAAGGCCGCCGCAACGAGTCAGAACCGCCAGTTGTCCACGACGATACGCACCCGGGTGTTGCTGCCGCTTGCCGTCAGCCGCCGCGGCATCGACTGGCCGCCCCCTTCGCGATAAGCGCCGATACTGACGATCCAGCCACCCTGCTCGAGACGGGCGAGCTGGCCCGCATCGTCGAACTCGGTGCGCACGTCCAGCGAGGGGTCCGGGATACCCAGGGCCCAGTAACGCAGGCTTGTCACCGGTATCGTCCAGCCGTAACGCAGGTACAACTCGGACTCCGCATCGTCCAGCACCGTTCGCAGGCCGTCCTTGTCGGTCAGCACGATCCGCCGCCCGTCGCCCTCCAGGCGCACCGTGCCAATACCCAGGGGCCCGCTGACGGTGGCCCTGAACCGGTCGTTTTTTTGCGTCCAGCGAAGCTTGCCGTTGAATCCCTCGTCGCCGGCGCGGACACCGACCCGGCCGGCGAATTCCCAGTCGTCGACCGCGCCCAGCACGGCTTTGCGCTGTTCCCAGTCGCCGATCTCCGGCAACAGGGCGCCCTGGCGCACGGCGCAGGCGGACAACAACAGGAAACTCGCCGCCAGGAGCGCGGCCGGCCCGCCCGGATTAAGGCGTGCCCGGGAAGACACGCTCGCGAACGTCCCTGAGCAGCTCGTCGTCCGGCGTTTTTTCCTCCGAGGTCTCGAGGAAAGCCAGCGCTTCGTCATGCCGGCCCAGCGCCGCCAGCACTTCGACGATGTGCGCCGCAATCTCGGGGTCGGGCAGCCCTTCGTAAGCTCTTTCGAGCGCTACCAGCGCTTCTTCATGGCGGCCGAGCCGGTACAAGACCCAACCCCAGCTATCGATGATCGCCGGGCTGTCCGGGTTCAACTTCAAGGCCTTGCGGATCAGTTTTTCGGCCTCGCGGTATTCCTCGGTACGATCGGCCAGCGTATATCCGAGCGCATTCAGCGACATGGCGCTATCGGGCCAACGCTTGACCGCGTCCCGGTATTCCGCAATCGCGTCCTCGAGTCGATCCATCCTGAGCAACAACTCGGCGCGGCCCAGCACGGCGCCTTCGCTCTCCGGGCGATAGGCTACAAAACGGTCGTACTCGACCAGCGCCTCGTCGTAGCGCTCCAGCGACTGCAACAACTGCGCCCGGGCCAGCACCATGTCGATCGCAAACTCGGAATTCTTCTCGGCAAAACGGTCGAGCAGGTCCATCGCCTCGTCGGGATCGTCGTTTTGGAAAGCGACCAGCGCGCTCGCGCGACGCCGGGACACCACCGCGTACTGGCCCTCGTCGACCTGCGCGTAAAGCCGGATCGCCCGGTCGGTCTGCTCGCGTATATCCGCGATGCGCGCCAGGTAATACAAGGCTTCCATCGTGTATCGCCGGCTGGCCAGCACGTCCTCGAAGTCGTCCCACGCGGCGTCGTAGTGCTCCTGTCTGAAATTGATGATGGCCATCAGGCGCAAGGCATCGACTCGCGACGGATTCTCCAGCAGCACCTGATTCACCTGGCTCAGCGCATCGTCGTCGCGGCCCGCCGATATCATCATGATGGCAAGCTCCATGCGGGCGTTCGGGTCGGGGTCCGGGTCGTCGCCGATGATCCGCGCCGTGTAGTCAATGGCCTGTTCCTGCTCGCCGCTCAGCAGCAAGGCGCGCGCGTACAGAAGCTTGGGCTGCAGCCACTCCGGATCGAGCTCGATCACGCGGGCGGCGCGCTTTTTCGCATGCGCCGCGTCCTCGGCGGCCAGCGCCATCGCCGCGACGGCGTAATTGGCGTACTTCGAGTCGGCATATGGCCTGGCCAGCGCCCGCATCAGCCGGTCCGCATCCTCGGGGTCCTCCTCGCCCATGACCTGCATCAGCGAGAACAGGCGCTTGTCCGCGGGCTCCTCACCTCGTTCGATCAGCGTCCTGAAGTGCTTGCGCGCGGCCCTTACGTCGCCCGAGCGGAGCTTGAGCCTGGCGACGAAAAACAGCGCCTGATCGCTGTCCGGTTCGAGCTCGAGCCAGCGTTCGGCGGAAGCCAGCGCATCGTCCCGGAAACCGAAGTTGAAGGAAACGAGGGTCGCCCGGCGGGCGACTTCGGCGCGTTGGCTGCTTGCGGCCGCCTCGCGGTACTCGCTGCTGACCCTGAGATAGTCCTTGTCCTTCAGCGCGGCTTCCGCCGCAAGCAGGTGCCCGGCAGCCTCGCCTGCGTCGTCGGCAGCCCGGACCGGCAAGGCGAGGACAAAGGCCCCGAAGCAACCGAGCACGAGCAGCCGTGCCAGAGTTCCGTACATTATGATGGCGTCTTGTTTCGGTGCCGCCGTCGGCCAAAGACAGGCGTTGCGGCAAAATGGGGGTACTGGTAACACAGACAAGCAACTGCACCTTCAGTTCGCTTATCATACGCCCGATAGGGGAAGATATTCGTCGGGTGCCTGTCCGGCACGGCGTCAACCATTGAATATGCCGCTCAGAATACTCGGGTTGAACCATAACACGGCGAGTGTGGAAATTCGCGAGCAGGTCGTCTTCTCGGGAAAGGAGATCGGGCGTGCGTTGACGCGGGTCCGCGACATCGACGGCGTGGACGAGGCGGTGTTGCTGTCCACCTGCAACCGCACCGAATTTTATGTCATGAGCGACGACGGCGGCCAGCGCCGGCTCAAGGACTGGCTGCACGACGAACGAAACCTCGATCCTTCTTTCGCAAATTCGATTTTCTCGATTAAGCACGACGATGCGATCCGGCACATTTTCCGCGTTGCCTGCGGGCTGGACTCGATGGTGCTGGGCGAGCCGCAGATATTGGGACAGCTCAAGGACGCCTACCGCGAGGCCCAGCAGAGCGGCACGGTCGGGAAACAGCTCAGCCGGCTGTTCCAGCACACGTTTTCGGTCGCCAAGAAAGTCAGGACCGATACCAAGATCGGCTCCAGCCCGGTCTCGGTTGCCTATGCCGCGGTCAGCCTGGCGCAGCAGTTTTTCGCGGATTTCTCCAGGCAGACCGCGCTGCTGGTCGGCGCCGGCGTTACCGTGGAGCTCCTGGCCCGGCATCTGGAGAGCAACAACATCGGTCGCCTGTTCGTCGCCAACCGCGACGTCGAACGCGCGCGCAATCTCGCCGGCCGCTTCGGCGGCTTTGCCCTGCCGTTGTCGGAGCTCGAGGGAACGCTGCCGGAGGCGGACATACTGATCAGCTCGACGGCAAGCCCGGAAACCGTGGTTACGCTGGCGCATATCAAAAGCGCGCTCAAGGCACGTCGTCGCCGGCCGATATTTGCGGTCGACATCGCGGTTCCACGCGATATCGAAGCGGCCGTAGGCCAGCTCGACGACGTTTATCTGTACACGATCGACGACCTCGACCGGGTGATCCTCGAAGGCCAGAATAACCGCGAAGCCGCGGCCGTGGACGCAAACCGTATCCTCGACGAGGAGATCGACCGTTATCTGACGATAGAACGCGCCAAAGAGGTGGCGCCGTTGATCACGACGCTTAGAGACCAGGCCGATTCGATGCGCGAACAGGTGCTGGCCCAGGCGCGCCGCCGGCTCGGCCAGGGCGCCGATAGCAACGAGGTGCTCGAATACGCCACCTCGGCCTTGATGAAAAAACTGCTGCACAATCCCAGTGTGCGCATACGCGAGGCCAGCGAGGCCGCCGACGAAGAGACGATAAAAGCGGCGCGCGGCTTGTTCGGCATCGACGACTGAGCGCAGGCCGCCCTGCGATCGTCCATACAATTGCCCATGCTATAAACCCGTGCAACGGCCCATGCAACGACCCATGCAACAACAATGAAAGCGTCGATACGTCACAAACTCGAGACCGTTCGCGATCGCTTCGAGGAACTCGCCGCGTTACTCGCCGATCCCGACGTGATCTCCGAGCCGTCGCGATTCCGGGACCTGTCCAGGGAATATTCGCGCATCGAGCCGGTGGTCGAGCTGTTTCGCCAGTACCAGGTGCTGGGCGACGACATCGGCGCGGCCGAGGAGATGACGGCGGACGACGACGAAGCGCTGCGCAAGATGGGGCAGGAAGAACTGGACAGCCTGACGGCGCGTCGCGAACAGTTATTGCTGGAGCTGCAAAAGTCCCTGATCCCGGCCGACCCGCACGACGACAGTAACGTGTATCTCGAGATTCGCGCCGGTACCGGCGGTGACGAAGCCGCCATTTTCGCCGGCGACCTGTTTCGCATGTATACGAAACATGCCGAGGCCATGGGTTGGAAGATCGAGATACTGAGTGCACGAGAAGGTGAGCACGGCGGCTACAAGGAAATCATCAGTCGCGTGACCGGCAGCGGCATTTACGCCAGACTCAAGTTCGAATCCGGCGCGCATCGCGTGCAGCGCGTCCCCGCCACCGAGTCGCAAGGCCGTATTCACACCTCGGCGTGCACGGTCGCCGTGTTGCCCGAGCCGGACGAGGTCGAAGCGGTGGACATCAACCCCGCGGACCTGCGGGTGGATACCTACCGCGCATCCGGCGCCGGCGGCCAGCACGTCAACAAGACCGACTCGGCCGTGCGGCTGACCCATTTGCCGACCGGAATCGTCGTCGAGTGCCAGGACGAACGCTCGCAACACAAGAACCGGGCCCGGGCGATGTCGCTGCTGCAGGCCAGGCTGCTGGACGCGCGTGTCGCCGAACAGGAGAGCGAACAGGCGCAAAAACGCAAGCTCCTGGTCGGCTCGGGCGACCGTTCCGAACGCATCCGCACCTACAATTTCCCCCAGGGCCGTGTGACGGACCACCGCATCAACCTGACCTTGTACAAGCTCGACGAGATCCTGGAGGGCGGCATGGACCAGGTCATACAACCGCTGATCAACGAGTACCAGGCCGACCGGCTTGCGGCGCTATCGTAGGAGCAGTGCCTACGACAACGCCTGCTCGAGATCGGCAATCAGGTCGTCGGCGTCTTCTATGCCAACCGACAGCCGGATCAGGCGATCGTCGATCCCGAGCTCCCGGCGAAGATCCTCCGGTACCGATGCGTGGGTCATGATCGCCGGATGATCGACCAGGCTTTCGACGCCGCCCAGGCTTTCGGCCAAGGCGAACACCCGGCAACGCTCGAGGAAGCTTCGTGCTTCGGCAAGCCCGCCCTCGATGAAGAAGGTCACGATACCGCCGAAGCTTCGCATCTGGCGTTTTGCCAGCTCGTGCTGCGGATGGCTCGCGAGTCCCGGATACAACACGCGGTCCACGCGAGGATGTCGCTCGAGCCAGGCTGCAATCCTAGCCGCATTGTCGCAATGCCGCTGCATGCGCACTTCCAGGGTCTTGATTCCCCGCAATCCCAAAAAACTGTCGAAGGGCCCGGCGACCGCGCCGATCGAGTTTTGCAGGTACGCGAGTTTTTCGGCCAGCGCGTCGTCGTCGGTCACGACCAGGCCGCCGACCATGTCCGAATGTCCGTTGATGAATTTGGTCGCCGAGTGCAGGACGATGTCGCAACCGAGTTCCAGCGGCCGCTGCAGATAAGGTGACGCGAAGGTGTTGTCGGCGACCAGCAACAGACCGCGGCCGGCGCTCATGTCGGCAATCGCCTCGAAATCGACGATTTTCAACAAGGGATTGGTCGGGCTCTCGATCCAGATCATCGCCGTGTCGTCGCGCAACGCGCCGGTGACCGCGGCCGGGTCGGTCATGTCCACGAAACTGAAATCGAGCCCGGCGCTGCGGCGGCGTACGCCGTCGAACAAACGGCGGGTGCCGCCGTACAGGTCGTCCATCGCGACGACGTGACTGCCGGCGTCGACCAGTTCCAGCGCCGTAGCAATCGCCGCCATGCCCGAGGCGAAGGCGAAACCCTGCGAGCCGGATTCGAGATCCGCGATACAACGCTCGTAAGCCTGCCGGGTCGGATTGTGGGTACGTGAGTACTCGTAACCCTGGTGTACGCCGGGACTCTGCTGGACGTAGGTGGACGTGGCGTAAATCGGCGGCATGATCGCCCCGGTCGCCGGATCGGGCGCCTGCCCGGCGTGGATGACACGCGTTGCAAATCCGCGCTTGTCTTCGGCCCCGGTCACGCCGCCGTATCCTGGATTTGCCGGCGCAGGTAGTTCAGCACGTCGGAGCGGGTAATCAGGCCCAGAAAGCTCTCGTCGTCCATGATCGCCGCATACGGCTGCACGTGTAACATCGCAACCAGGTTGTTCACGCTGGTCTCCTTGTCCAACTGGATGAAAGCCGACTCCATGGCCGATTCCACCGGCGAGTTCATCAGTTCCGGCTTGCCGAACACGTACTGGATGATCGCATCCTCGGTGACGACGCCGACCAGCCTGCCCTCGTCCATGACCGGCAACTGCGAAAAGCCGGCGTTGCGCAGCCGGTTGTGCGCGGTGGTCAATACGTCGGTCGGCCCGACCGTGATCGTCGCACGCTCGCCGTGCGGCCGGCCGATCAGGTCGCGCAGGTCGCCGTGCTGCTCACGCTGGATGAAACCCTGGTCAGCCATCCAGAAGTCGTTGTAGAGCTTCGACAGGTACTTGTTGCCGGTGTCGCAGGCGAAAGTCACGACGCGTTTCGGCTCGGCCTGCTCGCGGCAGTACCGTAAGGCAGCCGCCAGCAAGGTGCCGGACGAGGAACCGGCCAACAGGCCCTCGGTCTTCAGAAGCTCGCGCGCGGCGGCAAAAGACTCCGCGTCGCTGATCGAATACGCCTTCGTCACTTTGCTGAAGTCGGCGATCGAGGGTATGAAATCCTCACCGATACCCTCTACCAGCCAACTGCCGCCCTCGCCGAGCTCGCCGTCGTTAATGTAGTCGGCGAGTACCGAGCCCACCGGGTCGGCCAGCACCAGCTCGACGTCCGGCGCATGTTCCGAAAGATGTTTGCTGAGTCCCGAGACCGTGCCGCTGGAACCGACGCCGAGCACGATCGCATCGACGTCTCCCCCCATCTGCTCGACGATTTCCGGGCCGGTGGTCTGCTCGTGCGCCAGCGGATTGTCCGGATTGCCGAACTGGTTGATGAAGTAGGCGCCGCGCTCCTCGGCGATGGCCCGTCCCAGGTCCTGGTAGTACTCGGGATGACCCAGGCCGACATCCGAGCGGGTCAGAACGACCTCGGCGCCCATTGCGCGCAGGTTGAAGATCTTCTCCTGGCTCATCTTGTCCGGCAGTACCAGGATCAGCCGATAACCCTTCTGCGCGGCGACGAGCGCCAGACCCAGGCCGGTGTTGCCCGCCGTGGCCTCGACCAGCGTGTCACCGGGCCGGATGTCGCCGCGCCGCTCGGCCTCGGCGATCATCGAGATGCCGATCCGGTCCTTGATGGAACCGCCGGGATTCAGCAGCTCGAGCTTCAGGAACAGCCGGCATGGACCCGTGTCCAGGCGGGTGACCTCGAGCAGCGGCGTCCGGCCGACCATATCGAGGATGTTGGAATAGACGTTCATCGGGCCTACAGTTGCAGGTGCAAGTGCTTCGCAGTTTACGCGATGCCTGCCGAAGCCCACCAGCCCTTCAAATACGGTCATGTTCGAAGATTCTAGAATCGGGAAGATCGTTGCCGACGCCGCGGGACGGCTGGCCTCGATCAGCGACTCGGCCCGGCTGGACGCCGAGCTGTTGCTCGCGCGCACGATCGACGTACCGCGCAGCTATTTGTTCGCGCATCCCGAGGAAGCGCTAGACCGGGCATCCCGCGAACGGCTGGAGCGGCTGCTCGAAAGGCGCCTCGCCGGCGAGCCGATGGCCTACATCACCGGAACCCGCGAGTTCTGGTCGCTGGACCTCCATGTGTCCCCGGCGACCTTGATCCCCCGCCCGGAGACCGAGCTACTCGTGGAGCTCGCCCTGCGGGAGATTCCTCGCCGGGCCGGGCTGCGCGTGCTCGATCTCGGCACCGGCAGCGGCGCGATCGCATTGGCCATCGCCCGCGACCGGCCGCGCTGCCGGGTCACTGCGACCGATTCGAGCGCCGCGGCGCTCGACATCGCAAGAATCAATGCCCGGGAGCACGCGATCGCCAATGTGGAATTCCTAGCCGGAGACTGGACGGAACCCGTGACCGGACGGGTTTTCGACCTGATCGTGTCGAACCCGCCGTATGTTGCCGCCGGGGACCCGGCACTGGCATCGCTGAGCGCGGAACCCGAAGCCGCGCTCATTGCCGGTGTCGACGGCCTGGACGCCATCCGGGTGCTTGCCCGCGACTGTCCGACGCTGCTCGCGGGCGGCGGCAAGATGTTGCTCGAACACGGCGCCGGCCAGGCGGTGGCCGTCGCCGATTTGCTTGCCGCCCGATCCTGGATCGACGTCGAATGCCGCCGGGATCTCGCCGGATTGCCTCGGGTGACGAGCGCGCGGAGACCCTGATCGCCCCTCGAAGCGGTCCCGGATCGGCGCTGCCGGAGCGTCGCATCCGATGGTGGATTCAATAGCCTATCCGACGGCCGATTCGACGGCC
This sequence comes from Woeseiaceae bacterium, assembly GCA_028279985.1. GTDB lineage: Bacteria > Pseudomonadota > Gammaproteobacteria > Steroidobacterales > Woeseiaceae > UBA1847. The sequence goes on along the minus strand of JANQMR010000016.1, from coordinate 143,300 downwards.
GATTCGATGCCGGACACCGAGACGACGGCGGCGCGGCAAGCGCCGGCCGGCGGCTTTTTGGCGCTGCCCCGAATCTGTGTTACAAACGCGGCCTTTGCAAGGCGGCGGACCACCATGATCACGATCAAGACCAACCACGGCGACATCGAAGTCACGCTGTTCGAGGACAAGGCGCCGATTAGCTGCGAGAACTTCCGCCGCTACATCGAGGACGGCTTTTTTGCCGATACGATTTTTCACCGCGTCATCCCGGGTTTCATGATCCAGGGCGGCGGCATGGACGAGAGCCTGCGGCAGAAACCCACCCGCGATCCGATCAAAAACGAGGCCGACAACGGCGAGAGCAACCGCCGCGGCACGCTGGCCATGGCCCGCACGATGGACATCAACAGCGCAACCTCGCAGTTCTTCATCAATCTCAGCGACAACGACTTCCTGGATCACGGCGGCCGCGATTTCGGCTACGCCGTCTTCGGCGAGGTCACGGACGGCATGGACGTGGTCGACGCCATCGCAGGCGTCGAGACCGGTAACCGCGCCGGCCATCAGGACGTGCCGGTCGAGACCGTGACGATACTCGAGGTTTCGATCGCCGGCTGACGGCGGGGCGCCGGCGACAAACAATCGCGCCTCAGGCGGCGTCGGCGTCCGGTTCGTATCCCAGGTTTGGCGCCAGCCAGCGCTCGGCCTCGGCCCGGCTCATGTCCTTGCGTTCCGCGTACGACGCGAGCTGGTCGCGATCGATGCGGCCCACCGAGAAGTACTGCGCATCGGGGTGCGAAAAATAGAAGCCGCTGACCGCGGCAGTGGGATACATCGCAAACGAATCCGTAAGACTCAGGCCGATTCGCCGTTCGACGTCTAGCAGCGCCCATAGCTTGCCCTTCTCGGTGTGATCGGGGCAGGCCGGGTAGCCCGGCGCCGGCCGGATACCGCGGTAACGCTCCGCAATCAACGCCTCGTTGCTCAAGGACTCGTCCGGTGCGTATGCCCAGAACTCGCGGCGGATTCGCTCGTGCAGATATTCCGCTGCGGCTTCAGCCAGCCGGTCCGCCAGCGCCTTGAGCATGATTGCGCTGTAATCGTCCTGCGCCTTCTCGAAACGTTCGACGTGCTCGTCGATACCGATCCCGGCCGTGACGGCAAACGCGCCGACATGGTCCTCGACGCCGCTTTCCGCCGGCGCGACGTAGTCGGCAAGGCAAAGCTGTGCCTGTCCATTGGGTTTGGAGCGCTGCTGCCGCAGGTGACACAGGCGCAGCGAGCCGCCGTCCGGCCGTACGACGATGTCGTCGTGCCGATCGCTTGCGGCCGGGAACAGGCCCAGCACCGCGCGAGCCTCGAGCCAGCGCTCCTCGACGATCCGCTCCAGCATCGCGCGGGCATCGGCGAACAGGGCGCTAGCCGCCTCGCCGACCCGCTCGTCACGCAGAATCGCCGGATACTTGCCGTGGAATTGCCAGGCGTTGAAAAACGGCATCCAGTCGATGTAGTCGCAAAGGGTCGCAAGACTCAAAGAGTTAAACGTCCGGACGCCCGTGAGTTCCGGCCTGGGCGGTTGATAGGCGTCCCACTCGATCCGATGACGTCGGCGGCGTGCTTCGCCGATCGAAAGCTGCGGCGCAAGCCGGCGCTTGCCGGCGTGCTGCTCGCGCCGGCGCGCATTGTCCGCCCGGGTCTTTGCGACCAGCGCATCCCGGGTCCCCGGTTCGACCAGCGCCTGGGCCACGCCCACCGAGCGCGACGCGTCCTTGACGTAGATGACGGGACCCTCGTACTTGGGCTCGATCTTGACCGCGGTATGCGCCGGCGAGGTCGTCGCACCGCCGATCAGCAGCGGCAACTCGAATCCGAGTCGCTGCATCTCGCCTGCGACATGCACCATTTCATCCAGCGAGGGCGTGATCAGCCCGGACAAGCCGATCATCTGCGCACCCTCGCGTGTTGCCGCGTCGAGGATTTTCTCGCAGCTCACCATGACACCGAGGTCCACGACCTCGAAGTTGTTGCACTGCAAGACCACGCCGACGATGTTCTTGCCGATGTCGTGGACGTCGCCCTTGACGGTGGCGAGCACGATCTTGCCGTTGGTACCCGTTCCGCCGTCTTTGGCCGCCTCGATGAACGGCACCAGGTGGCTCACCGCCTTTTTCATGACCCGCGCCGACTTGACGACCTGGGGCAGGAACATCTTGCCGGCGCCGAACAGGTCGCCGACGACGTTCATGCCTGCCATCAGCGGCCCCTCGATGACGTCCAGCGGACGCTCGGCCGCCAGCCGGGCGACTTCCGTGTCGTCGACGACATACTCGTCGATACCGTTGACCAGCGCGTGTTCCAGCCGTTTCTCGACCGGCCAGTCGCGCCATTCGAGGTCCTGTTTTCGGCGGGTCGCGCCGCCCGCCTGGTCCTTGTAGGAATCCGCCAGGTCGAGCAGCCTTTCGGTGGCGTCGTCGCGGCGATTGAGCACCACGTCCTCGACGGTCTCGCGCAGGTCCTCCGGCAGGTCCTCGTAGATCGCGAGCTGTCCCGCGTTGACGATACCCATGTCCATGCCGGCACGAATCGCGTGATACAGGAACACCGAGTGAATCGCCTCGCGCACGACGTTGTTGCCGCGGAACGAGAACGACACGTTGCTGACGCCGCCGGAGACCATCGCATGCGGCAGGGCCGCCTTGATCCCGCGGGTCGCCTCGATGAAGGCCAGGCCGTATTCCGCGTGTTCCTCGATGCCGGTGGCAACGGCAAAGATGTTCGGATCGAAGATGATATCGGCCGGATCGAAACCGACGGTATCGACCAATATCTCATAGGACCGCCGGCAGATGTCGACCTTGCGCTCGACGGTGTCCGCCTGGCCCCGCTCGTCGAAAGCCATCACGATCACCGCCGCGCCGTAACGGCGCACGAGCTCAGCCTGCTCGACGAACGCGGCCTCGCCTTCCTTGAGGCTGATCGAATTGACGACGGCCTTGCCCTGCACGCAGCGTAATCCCGCCTCGATCACCGACCATTTCGACGAGTCGATCATGACCGGCAGCCGGGCGACGTCGGGCTCCGCCGCGATCAGGTTCAGGAAAGTCACCATCGCCCGCTCGGAGTCGAGCATCCCCTCGTCCATGTTCACGTCGATGACCTGCGCGCCGTCCTCGACCTGCTGGCGGGCCACCTGAACGGCTTCGACGTAGTCGTCCGCTTCGATCAGCTTGCGAAATCTCGCCGAGCCTGTGACGTTGCAGCGCTCGCCGACGTTGACGAACAGGTCTTCGGGGCCGATGTCCAGCGGCTCGAGGCCGGACAGACGGCAACGGACGGGAGGTTCCGGCAACGGCCGCGGAGCGACGCCGTCGACCGCGTCACGCAGGGCGCCAATGTGTTCCGGGCGCGTGCCGCAGCAACCGCCGACGAGATTCACCAGCCCGCTTTGCGCGAACTCGGCGACGACCGCCGCCATCGCCTCCGGCGTTTCGTCGTATTCGCCGAACTCGTTGGGCAATCCCGCGTTCGGATGCGCGCTGACGCGGGCGCCGGCTACCCGTGACAATTCACTGACATACGGCCTGAGCTCGCTTGCGCCCAGCGCACAATTCAGGCCGATCATGAACGGCCGGGCATGCCGGACCGAGTTCCAGAAGGCCTCGGTCGTCTGCCCGGAGAGCGTCCGCCCGGAGGCGTCGGTGATCGTGCCGGATATCATCACCGGGAGTTGCAGGCCCGCCCGCTCGAAGCTACGTGCAAGCGCGAAGATCGCGGCCTTCGCGTTCAGTGTGTCGAAAATGGTCTCGACCATCAGGAAGTCGGCGCCGCCCTCGATCAGCGCCGCCGCCGCCTGCTCGTAGGTCGTCACCAGACTTTCGAAAGTGATGTTGCGATAACCGGGGTCGTTCACGTCGGGGGAAATCGAGGCCGTGCGATTGGTGGGGCCCAATACACCGGCGACGTAACGCGGCCGGCCGTCTTTCGCAAAAGCATCATCGGCGCATTCTCGGGCCAGCCTGGCCGCGGCGAGATTCAGTTCGCCTACCAGCGACTCCATGCCGTAGTCGGCCATCGACGGCGCGTTGGAATTGAAGGTATTGGTTTCGACGATGTCGGCGCCGGCGTCCAGGAACCGGCGGTGGATCTCGCGGATCACCTCCGGTCGGGTCAGGGTCAACAGGTCGTTGTTGCCCTTGAGGTCCTGCGCCCAGTCGACGAACCGCTCGCCGCGGTATTCGTCCTCGCCCAGGCCGTAACTCTGGATCATCGTGCCCATGGCGCCGTCGAGCAGCAGTATGCGTTGCTCGAGCGCGCGATGCAGCGACTGGATACGTTCTTGCCGGTTCATTGCTTGTCGGTTGATCTCAGTCGATCTCGGTCGATCGTTGTTGTCGGTAAGTCGTCGGTAGATGGATTTCAGGCGACCGCCCGCTCAGGCTGCCGCCTGCTTCGGCCGCACGCCCAGGGCGTGACAGATCGCAAAGGTCAGCTCGGAGCGGTTGAGCGTATAAAAATGAAACTCGTCGACCGCTTCGGCCTGCAGCGCGCGGACCTGCTCGATCGCAACGCTGGCGGCAATCATCCGGCGGGTTTCCGGGTCGTCGTCGAGCCCGTCGAAACGCTCGGCGAGCCAGTCCGGCACGCTGGCCCCGCATTGCCGAGCGAAACGCTCGAGCTGCGGGAAACGCGTGATCGGCAGTATGCCCGGCACGATCGACGACTCGATGCCGGCCGCGGCGCAGCGGTCGCGAAAATGCAGGAACAGCTCGACATCGAAAAAGAACTGGGTGATCGCGCGGCTAGCGCCCGCGTCGAGCTTCCTTTTCAGGTTGTCGAGATCGAAAGCCGCATCGGGCGCCTCCGGATGCACCTCCGGGTAGGCGGCCACCGAAATATCGAAATCGGCGACCCGCTTGAGCCCCGCAACCAGATCGGCGGCATAGGCGTAGCCGTCCGGATGCGGCTGAAATCCGCTGTCGTCCTTCGGCGGGTCCCCGCGCAAAGCGACGACATGGCGGATACCCATGTCCCAGTAGCCGCGGGCGATGTCGTCGATCTCGGCCCGGCCGGCGCCGACGCAGGTCAGATGCGGCGCGGCGGTCAGCCCGGTTTCGCCGGCGATGCGCGCCACCGCATCGTGGGTACGTTCGCGAGTCGAGCCGTCGGCGCCATAGGTCACCGAGACGAAACGGGGGTTCAACACCGACAGCCGCTGCACCGATTCCCAAAGGGTCTTTTGCATCTTTTCCGAGTTCGGCGGAAAAAACTCGAAAGACACCTCGACGGTGTCACAGGTACTCGAAGTCATGCTCTCATCCCTCGGTCAGGCGGCAACCCCGGACGGTTTCGCCTGGGCAGGTTCCGACAGGGCAGGTTCCGACAGGGCAAGTCCCGATGGAGCGGCTTCTGACAGCGTCGCAATCGCGAGCAGCCAGTGCGGCGATTCGACCGGTATCGATCTGGGCGGCGCGAGTCTTAGACCGGCATCCCGACACCAGCGTGCGAGCCGGTCCGCAAGCTCGTCCGCCCCTTCCATCGCGACCGTCGTCAAAATGACGAGCCGCCCTCCCTTCCGCAAACAGCGTGCGGCTTCCCCGATCGCCTCGGTCGGCCGTCTTGCGTCGACCAGCACGTCATCGAGCACGACGGTGTCGAAGCGGCCGTCGTCGAACGGCAGCGCATGCATGTCGCCCTGCCGCAAGCTGCAATTCGGCAGACCGGCCATCAGCAGCTCGGCGCGGGCAAGCCGCCGGGCGCCGGCATCGGTATCCACGCCCACCGCCGTTCGGGCCCGCGAGGCAAGCAGCTTGAGCACTTGCCCCCGTCCGCTGCCGATATCCAGCAGATCGCCGAGCGGTGTTGCGACGCTCAACTCCAGCAGCGCGCGATGCAGCAAGCGGTCGTCCTCCCGGCCCGCCGGATCGACGTCCTCGGTCCGCCGGTGCGCCCGGAGTTTCCGGGCATCGCGCGCGAACTGGGGCTCGTCGTCGGGCATCAGTGACAACAGCCGGCGGCGTCCGGCCGCGTTCTCACCGCCCGTCGCAACCCGGTAATACACGAAATGGCCGTCGCGGAATCGCTCCAGCAGGCCGGCATCACAGAGTTGCCGCAGGTGTTGCGAGGCTCGAGGCTGGCTGAGACTCAAAACCCGAGTCAGCTCGGAGACGCTGCACTCACCCTGCGCGCACAGCGCGACGAGCCGCAAGCGTATCGGATCGGCGAGCGCTTTTAGGCGCGATATGAGTTGCCCGGAGCGGGTTTCCATAAATATATAAATAATTATTTATATTTAAGACCGAATAGTCTAACACGTCGCGGATCGCGGGTGCCATGCCACGTCACATCTACGAACGATGAAAAAACAGCGATGAGAAAACGGCGGGGAGCGGTCTCGCCGAACCGGCTTAGAACCGGCTTATTGGAATGAATCGCTCAAGGTCACGGCGCCGCCGAATTCCAAGACGAACTCTAAAGAGGAACGGCAAAACCCGGTCGGCGATCATGAACCGCCGCCATCCGACAGTTCGCCGCCTGTGAGCTTGTTTTTGAGCAAGGCGTTGACCTGCGCCGGATTGGCCTTGCCGCCGGTGGCTTTCATGACCTGACCGACGAAATAGCCGATCAACTTGTCCTTGCCGGCCCGATACTCGGCGGCCTGTGACGGGTTCTGCGCAATGACCGCGTCGACGACGCCCTCGAGCTCCGCCGCATCGGTGATTTGCCGCAGGCCTTTGGCCTCGATGATCTGATCGGCGCTACCCTCGCCGGCCCACATCGCGTCGAAGACCTCCTTGGCGATCTTGCCGGAGATCGTGCTGTCGGCGATCCGGTCCACGAGCGCTGCAAGTCCGGCCGGCGGGACGCGGCTCGCCTCGATGTCGATGCCGTCGCGGTTCAGCGCCGCGGACAGCTCGCCGATCACCCAGTTTGCGACCAGTCCGGGTTTCGCCGCGGCAGCGGCCGTGGCCGCTTCGAAGTAATCGGCCAGCGCCAGACTCATCGTCAGAATGCCGGCATCCTCGTTTCGCAGCCGGTACTCGGCGACGAAACGCTCACGCTTGGCATCCGGCAGCTCGGGCAGGGTCGCCCTGACCGCTTCGACATAAGCATCGTCGATGACCACCGGCAACAGATCGGGGTCCGGGAAATAACGATAGTCGTTGGCTTCTTCCTTGCTGCGCATCGGCCGCGTCTGGTTGCGGTCCGAGTCGTAGAGCCGCGTCTCCTGGACGATGTCGCCGCCGTCCTCGAGCACGTCGATCTGCCGTTCGATCTCGAAATTGATGGCCTTTTCGACAAAACGGAACGAGTTCAGGTTCTTGAGCTCGGTGCGGGTGCCAAGCTCTCGTTGGCCGCGCGGCCGCACCGACACGTTGGCGTCACAGCGAAACGAGCCCTCCTGCATGTTGCCGTCCGAGATGCCGAGATAACGGACGATGCTGTGGATCTTGCGCATGTAGGCGACCGCTTCCCTTGCCGAACGCAGATCGGGCTCGGAGACGATCTCGAGCAGCGGCGTACCGGCGCGGTTGAGGTCGATACCCGAAAAACGGTCTAGGCCCTCGTGGATGGAGTGGATCGACTTGCCGGCATCTTCCTCCAGGTGCGCGCGGGTGATGCCGATACGCCGGGGCTCCCCGTTTGCTTCGCCGCCATCGGTAATGAAAAGCTCGCCGTGTTCGACGATAGGCAGCTCGTACTGGCTGATCTGGTAACCCTTGGGCAGGTCGGGATAAAAGTAGTTCTTGCGCGCAAACACCGAACGCCTGGCGACCGTGGCATTGACGGCCAGTCCGAACTTGCAGGCCATGCGCACTGCTTCCCGGTTCAGCACCGGCAATACGCCGGGATAACCGAGGTCGATCAGGCAGGCCTGGGTGTTCGGCTCGGACCCGTAGGCCGTGGATGCGCCCGAAAAGATCTTGCTCGCGGTGGCGAGCTGGGCGTGGATCTCGAGCCCGATGATGACTTCCCAGGCGGCGCTCATCGACAGTTCCTCACCAAACAGTCCTTCACCGACAGTCCCTCATCGACAATCCCTCATCGATAGTCATTGGGACAGCGCCGGTGCCAGTCGGTCTCGAGCTGGTACTGATGCCCGCAACGAAGCAGGCTTTGTTCCGCAAAGTGCGGGCCGACGAGATGCAGTCCCACCGGCAGACCGTCGACTAAGCCGCAGGGCACCGACAAGCCGGGCAGTCCGGCGAGGTTTGCGCCGATCGTGTAGATGTCGTTCAGGTACATCGTGACCGGGTCGTCGGTCTTGTCGCCGAGCCTGAACGCAGGCGTCGGTGACGTCGGTCCCGCAATCAGGTCGACGTGTTCGAACGCCTGCCGGAAGTCGTCGCTGATTAGCTGCCGGACCTGTTGCGCCTTCAGGTAGTAGGCGTCGTAATAGCCGGCGGACAAGACATAGGTCCCGGTCATGATGCGGCGTTTGACCTCGGCGCCGAAACCCTCGGCTCGCGAGCGGCAATAGAGGTCGAAGAGGTCGGCCGGATCCTCGGCCCGATGACCGAAGCGCACGCCGTCGAAACGCGACAGGTTGGACGAGCATTCCGCCGGCGCGACGACATAATACGTCGGCACCGACAGATCGAGATTCGGGAGATCGACTTCGGTCAGTGTCGCGCCGCGGGACTCCAGTACCGCCAGCGCCTCGCGCACGGCGCCCGCGCAACCGGCGTCGAGGCCGGCGTCGAAATGCTGGCGCACGATCCCGACCTTGAGCCCGTCGATGGACTCGCCCAGGCCGGCGGCATAGTCGGGTACGGGCTGCTCGATCGACGTCGAATCGCGTTCGTCGAAACCCGCCATGACCCCCAACAGCAGGGCGGCATCGGCAACGCTGCGCGTAATCACGCCGGCCTGATCGAGGCTCGAGGCGAACGCAATCATGCCGTAACGTGACACCCGTCCATAGGTCGGCTTGAGGCCGACGGTTCCGGTCAACGCGGCCGGCTGGCGAATCGACCCGCCGGTATCGGTTCCGGTGGCGGCCGGCACCAGTCGCGCGGCAACGGCAGCCGACGAACCGCCGGAGGAGCCGCCCGGCGAACGCTCGCGGTCCCAGGGGTTTCTGACCGGCCCGTAGAAGCTGGACTCGTTCGACGAGCCCATCGCAAACTCGTCCATGTTGGTCTTGCCCAGCATGACGATACCCGCGCCGGCGAGACGTTCGACGACGGTTGCATCGTAAGGCGCGACGAAGTCGTCGAGCATCCTCGACCCGCAGCTCGTCTTGACGCCGCGGGTACAAAAGATGTCCTTGTGCGCCATCGGCAAGCCAAGCATGACGCCGGTGTCGCCGCCTGCGCGCTTCGCATCGGCGGCGTCCGCAGCGGCCAGCGCTTCGTCGGCGGTGACGGTGATGAAGGCGTTGAGCGCGGGATCGTGCGCCGCGATACGATCGAGACAGGCCCGGGTCACTTCGCGGGACGAGAAATCGCCGCGTGACAGGCCGTCGGCGATCTGCGTCAGCGTCAGCGTATGTAGCGGGGAACCGGCGTCGGTCATTCTAGTACTTTACTAAACGTACCTTAACTAAACGGGACAGTGATGCTGTCCGGCCGCACGGTCATTCTATTACTCTGGGCACGAGGTAAAGGCCGTCCGACACGGCGGGCGCGTTTTGCTGCAGCTCGTCGCGCCGGTCCGGCTCCGTCACGAGATCCGGCCTGAGTCGCTGCGACGCGTTCAGCGGATGCGCCATCGGCACGACGTCCCCGGTCGCCGCCTGGGACAACCGGTCGACGAATTCCACGATGCGGGTCAATTTGTCGACGGTGTCGGCAACCTCGTCATCGGCAATCCGGAGCCTTGCCAGCATAGCGATATGCCGGATCTGATCTTCATCGAGTGACACGGGTAAAATCCGGGGTCAGAACCTGTGCGAAGCGTCGAGTGACACGCTCTACATAATGATACACGGCGCCTTGTGCAATGTCGTGGGCATTGCTAGATTACGCCGTTAATCTCGATTCGGGCCTCGCTCCACGATGTTCAGGAATGTGCTGGGTTATTTCTCGAATGACCTGTCTATCGATCTTGGTACCGCCAACACGCTGATCTACTCCCGAGGCCACGGAATTGTTCTCGACGAACCTTCGGTGGTGGCGATTCGCGAAGATTCCGGCCGCGGCGGTCGCTCCGTCGAGGCCGTGGGTGTCGAAGCAAAAAACATGCTGGGCCGGACGCCAGGCAACATCACGGCAATCCGTCCGCTCAAGGACGGCGTCATCGCCGACTTCACGGTCACCGAGAAGATGCTACAGCATTTCATTCGCAAGGCACACGGTAACCGCTATTTTCGCCCCAGCCCGCGGGTATTGATCTGCGTACCCTACGGTTCCACCCAGGTGGAGCGACGCGCCATCCGCGAATCGGCGGAGGGCGCCGGCGCGCGTAAGGTGCACCTGATCGACGAACCGATGGCTGCGGCGATCGGCGCGGGCATGCCGGTGCACGAGGCGCGTGGATCGATGGTGCTGGACATCGGCGGCGGCACGTCCGAGGTCGCGGTCATTTCTCTCAACGGCATCGTGTACGCGGCATCGGTGCGCATCGGCGGCGACCGCTTCGACGAGGCGATCACCAACTACGTGCGCCGCAACTACGGCATCCTGATCGGCGAGGCGACCGCCGAACGTATCAAACACGAGATCGGTTCGGCATTCCCCGGCCAGGAAGTGCTCGAGATTTCGGTCAAGGGCCGCAACCTGTCGGAGGGCGTGCCGCGGAGCTTCACGCTCAACTCCAACGAGATCCTCGAAGCCTTGCAGGAACCGCTGCAGGGTATCGTAGGCGCGGTCAAGGAAGCGCTGGAACAGACGCCGCCGGAGCTCGGCGCGGATGTCGCCGAACGCGGCATCGTGCTGACCGGGGGCGGCGCACTGCTACGCGACATCGACAAGCTGCTGATGGAGGAAACCGGTCTGCCGGTGGTCATCGCCGACGATCCGATGACCTGCGTCGCCCGCGGCGGCGGCCGGGTGATAGAGCTGATCGACGAGCAAGGTCCCGCGGTATTCGGCCTGGAGTAAGCAAGCCGCCTGACCGGGGCGCCGGGCGTTTTCGCCGGCTCGTATGGCAGGCCGGATTCCAATACAGGTCCGGTAAGCTTGGTCGGATCGTGTGACAATAGCCGGATTCCAATGCGAGTTCTATCTGGTCTAGTCGGATCGCATGACAGTAACCGAATGCCAATGCGGGTCCTGTTGCCTCGGTCGGATGTCGTGACAGTGGCCGGATGCCTTTGCGGGTCCTGTTAACTTGGCCGGATCCTATAAAAAGAGTCGCGCCACCAAGACACCGGCACTCGGCTTGCGTGTGCTGGCCCTGGTCGTCCTGAGCATTCTGTTGATGCTCCTCGATCGGCGTAACGGGCATCTCGACGCGGTGCGGCAGACGATCGGCGCCGCCGTGTACCCCTTGCAGATCACCGTGGACGCGCCGTCCCGCTTGTGGAACCGGATGCGGGACGGGTCGGCCAGCCGCAACCGGCTGCGTCTCGAAAACAGCCGCCTGCAAATCGAGTCCCTGGTCAGCAAGGGCCAGATCCAGGAACTAGCGGCGCTGAGGGCCGAGAACGACCGGCTGCGCGCCTTACTGGACGCCCGCGAGCGGGTCCGCGGCGAAGTGCGGGTTGCCGAGATCATGTCGGTGGACGCCAACCCCTACCGGCACAACATCGTGCTCGATATCGGCCGGCGCGACGACGTCTACGACGGCCAGACCATCATCGACGCCAACGGCGTCGTGGGACAAGTCATCGAGACGGGCCTTTTTACGTCCCAGGCAATCCTGATCAGCGACCCCGACCATGCGCTCCCGGTCGAGGTCAATCGCAACGGCCTGCGTACGATTGCCTTCGGCACCGGCGCGTTCGATCGCCTGGACCTGCCGTTCTTGCCCAACAATGCCGACATCCGTAGCGGCGACCTGCTGGTCACCTCCGGCCTCGGCGGCGCGTTTCCGCCCGGTTACCCGGTCGCCACCGTGGGCATGGTCAACCGCATCCCCCAGGAACCCTTCGCCGACGTCGTCGCGACGCCGGCGGCGGCCTTGAACCAGGTCCGCGAAGTCATGCTGATCTGGCATCGGCCGTCCGCTGCCGAGCCCGAGGCGGCGGAGACGGCGGCAGCGGGCGAAGAAGATGAGCGACGGTAACCGCATAGCTGTCTATCGGTCCTCGGGTCGCTGATCGATGAGTGATGGTCCCCAAGTGCACCATCTGTTGGCTACGGAGTCACTGATCGATGAGTGACGGTCCCAGAGCGCACCATCTGTTGGCTACGGAGTCACTGATCCATGAGTGACGGTCCCAGAGTGCACCATCTGTTGGCTACGGAGTCACTGATCGATGAGTGACGGTCCCAGAGTGCCTTATCTGTCGATCCTCGGGACCCTGATCGTCGCGCTGATGCTCACGATGATGCCCTTGCCGGAGGCGGCGCGGCCGTTCCGGCCGGACTGGCTGGCGCTGGTACTGGTCTTCTGGGTCATGATGCTGCCGCGCGGCATCAGCGTCGGAGCGGCCTGGATGGCCGGTGTCGTTCTCGATGTCGCACAAGGGACCCCGCTCGGTCAGCACGCGCTGGCGCTTTGCGTCATCGCCGCGGTTACCGCCAGGTTTCACCTGCAGATGCGGGTATTCCCGGTCTCGCAAATGACCGCCGCCGTACTGGCGCTGTTGTCGCTTTATCAGTTCCTTCTGTTCTGGATCAACGGCGTCGCCGGTGTCACGGCGCCGGCAGTCGCCTACTGGGGACCGCTGATCACGGGAACGATCCTGTGGCCGATCTTGTCGGTAGTCCTGTCGGGGATTCGTTACCGCACACCCGCCGGAGCTTGAGTGGCCAGCCTGCTGTCGTCGATCAAGGACCATCATTCGGAACGGCGACTGTTCGTCGGCCGCGTCGCATTCAGCGTTTTGCTGGCGCTCGTCCTGCTGGGTACGGTCGTCGCCCGGCTGGTGCAACTGCAGGTCTTCGGCTACGAGCATTTCGCCGAACGCTCGCAAGGCAATCGTGTCCGGATCGAAGCGGTGCCGCCGATTCGCGGCCTGGTATTCGACCGGCAGGGCCGGGTGCTCGCCGAGAACCTGCCGGCGTACCGGCTCGAGCTGATTCCGGAGCAGGTCCGGGACATCGAAGGAACACTGACCCGTCTCGCCGCGCTGGGGCTGATCGACGAGGAAGCGATCCCGCGTTTCCTGGAGCTCAGCCGAAGCGCGCCGCGCTTCAAGCCGGTTGCGCTGAACCTGAGGATGACCGACGAGCAGATCGCCGATTTCGCGATCCGGCGCCCGCGTTTTCCCGGCGTCGATTTTCGCCCGCGGCTGGTACGGCACTATCCCGACGGCGAGGCCGTCGCGCATGCGGTCGGTTACGTCGGCGCCTTGTCGACCGAGGATCTCCAGGCGCTCGACCCCGCCCGGTATGCCGGTACTTCGCAGACGGGCAAGACGGGTGTCGAGAACAGTTACGAATCCATCCTGCACGGCCACGCGGGTTTCCGGCACATCGTCACGAACGCCCGAGGCCGGCAGGTGCCGGCCAGCTCGCGTGACCTGCTCGATACCTTGCCGACGGACAAGCAGCCGGCCCCCGGCGACAACGTCTACCTGTCGATCGATCTCGACCTGCAGCGAACCGCGTACCAATCTCTCGAAGGCCGGCGCGGCGCGGTCGTGGCGATCGACCCCTGGTCCGGCGAAATCCTGGCGCTGACCAGCGCACCGAGCTTCGACCCGAACCTGTTCGCGCTCGGCATGAGCAGCGCCGAGTTCCGCGCCCTGACCGGGGACCCCGACCAGCCCCTGTTCAACCGCGCCGTGGTCGGCACCTATCCGCCGGGATCGACGATCAAGCCGATGCTCGCCATTGCCGCGCTGGAGACGGGAGCGACAAACCTGACACGCAAGAGTCTCTGCCGAGGCTGGTTCAGCCTGCCGAACTCCAGCCACCGTTATCGCGACTGGAAACCCGAGGGCCACGGCGAGATAGACCTGCACGGCGCGATCGCGCAGTCCTGCGACGTGTACTTCTATGAGATCAGCAACGACATCGGAATCGACCGGATGCACGACTACCTCGATCGCTTCGGTCTCGGCCACCCGACGGGTATCGACATCGTCGGCGAGGTCGCAGGCCTCGTGCCCAACCGGGAATGGAAGCGGCAGCGCTTCGGACCTTCGCCCGAGGGCCGCTGGTATCAGGGCGAGACGATCATCGCCTCGATCGGCCAGGGTTACATGCTCGCGACACCGCTGCAGCTCGCCAGCGCGACGGCGGCCGTGGCAACCCGGGGCATCCGCTATCGGCCGCGGCTGGTGGCCGCCTATGAGAACCCGTTGACGGGCGAGCGCACGCTGACCGCGCCCGAACGACTGGCCGACGTCAACCTGTCGAGCCCGTTCTATTGGGACGGTATTGTCGAAGCCATGTACGGCGTCATGCACGAGCCGGACGGCACGGCTTACGAGGTGGGCTCCGACGCAGACCACGAAATCGCCGGCAAGAGCGGTACGGCGCAGGTGTTCTCCGTTGCCCAGGATGCAGAGTACAACGAGGAGGAGCTCGAGGAGCGCATGTGGGATCACGCGCTGTTCATTGCTTTCGCGCCGCTGGAGAATCCGCAGATCGCGGTGTCCGTCATCGTCGAAAACGGCAGCAGCGGCAGCCGTGTCGCCGCGCCGGTCGCAAAAGCGGTCATCGACGCATACCTCGGGGCCGGGCATGCGCCTTAGCCAGACCCAGCGCGCCGTCGTCGGGGCGGTGGCCCCATCGGGAGGTTTCGGGCGCCTGATGCGGCGCCTGAACGTGGACGGCCCGCTGCTGGGCGGGCTGTTGCTGATTTCGGTCTTCGGTCTGTTCGTGCTGTACAGCGCCGTCGGAGAGAACCTGCGGCTCTGGGTGAATCAACTTCTGCGGTTCGGCGTCGCCGTGGCGGCGATGTTGATCGTTGCACAGTTGTCGCCGGACTTCATGCGTCGATGGACCCCGCTGGCCTACGCCGGCGGACTGGTCCTGCTGTTGCTGGTACTGGTCACAGGCGACGTAAGCCAGGGCGCGCGCCGCTGGCTGGACCTCGGTGTTCGTTTTCAACCGTCCGAGATCATGAAACTCGCCGTGCCGATGATGGCCGCCTGGTACCTGCACGATCGCCAGATCCCGCCCAGGATATCGTCGCTGCTGGTGATCACGCTGGTGATCGCCGTTCCGACTTTCATGATCGCGCGACAGCCCGACCTCGGCACGTCCCTGCTGATTGCGGCATCCGGGCTCATCGTCGTCGTACTCGCCGGCCTGTCCATCCGGCTGATACTCGGGCTCGCCGTGCTATCGGTTCCGGGTGCAATGATCTTGTGGACTTTCATGCAGGACTATCAGCGACAGCGGGTGCTGACCCTGCTGAACCCCGACAGCGACCCGCTTGGCGCCGGTTACAACATCATCCAGTCCAAGATCGCGATAGGCTCGGGCGGCCTGTTCGGCAAGGGCTGGACCAACGGCTCGCAGGCGCAGCTCGAATTCCTGCCCGAGCGGGACACCGATTTCATATTCGCGGTCATGGCCGAGGAACTCGGCTTGCTCGGCGTGCTGGCACTGATCGGTTTGTACATGTTCGTCATCGGGCGCGGCCTGTTCATCGCCATCCAGGCCGGCGACACGTTCTCGAGGCTGCTCGCCGGCACCGTCAGCCTGACCTTTTTCATTTACGTATTCGTCAACACGGCGATGGTAACGGGCCTGGTACCGGTCGTCGGCATCCCGTTGCCGCTGGTCAGCTTCGGCGGCACGTCGATGGTGACGCTCATGGCCGGATTCGGTATTCTGATGTCGATTCACTCCCACCGAAAGTTGTTACCGCATTGATGAGATCGCACCTGTTCGCCGGCGCCGCGCTGCTGTTCGTCTTCGCCGGCACGACCGCCGAGCCCAAACAACCCGACGTCGAGACATTCGTCGATACGATGGTGCGTGAGCACGACTTCGACCGAGACGAGCTCGAGGCGATCATTGCGGAGGCCGAGATCAAGGACTCGATTCTCGAGGCCATCGCGAGACCGGCCGAAAAGACCCTGAGCTGGGCTGAATATCGCGACATATTCGTAACCGGCAGACGTATCGAGGCAGGCGCCGATTTCTGGCGCAGCCACCGGGACATGCTCGAACGCATCAGCGGCGAGTCGGGCGTGCCGATCGAAATCCTGGTCGGCATCATCGGCGTGGAGACGTATTACGGCCGGATCACCGGCAGTTATCGCGTCCTCGATGCGTTGACGACACTCGCGTTCCACTATCCGCCGCGAGCAGATTTCTTTCGCCGCGAGCTCGAACAATACCTGCTGTTGACCCGGGAAGAAGACATGGACGCCGGCGAGCCGACCGGATCCTACGCCGGCGCGATGGGCCGGCCGCAGTTCATGCCGTCGAGCTTTCGCGCTTATGCCGTGGATTCCACCGGCGACGGCAAACGCGACATCTGGGGCAACTGGGCCGACGTCGCCGGCAGCGTCGCAAACTACTTCGTCGAGCACGGCTGGCGCAGCGGCGAATCGGTGACGACGCGGGCAACCCTGGGCAACGGCTGGCGGGAACCGCAACCCGAGCCCGCGAACACCTTAACGCCCCGCGACACGATCAAATCGCTCGGCGAACGCGGCGTGCTGTTCGCAAGCGATCTGCCCGCCGACAGCAAAAGCCAGCTTTTGGCGTTCGAGGGCGAAAACGGTTTCGAGTACTGGGTGGGCTTTCACAACTTTTTTGTGATCACGCGTTACAACCGCAGCGTGATGTACGCGCTGGCGGTACACCAGCTCGGACGGGAGATCGCCATCGAGGTGCGTCGTGACGCCGGCTGATCGCGGCACGATTCCCGCGCTGATCGCCGTTTCGATACTATTAGCGAGTTGCGGCAGCAACGAGCCGCGCGACGGCGCTCCCAGCGGCGAAATGGCGAGGCTGCCCGACGATGCCGTGCCGAGACCCGAACCCCGCAGCCGTTACGGCAACGGTCCCGAATACGAGGTATTCGGCAAACGCTACCGGGTCATGGAAGACGGCAGCAATTATCGCGAACGCGGCGTCGCGTCCTGGTACGGTACGAAGTTCCACGGCAGGCTGACCTCCAGTCGCGAGCCCTACGACATGTACGCGATGACGGCCGCGCACAAGACCTTGCCGCTTCCCACCTACGTTCGCGTGCGCAACCTGCGCAACGACAGGACCGTCGTCGTCCGGGTCAACGACCGCGGCCCGTTCGTGCACAACCGGATCATCGATCTGTCCTACGCCGCCGCGTTGAAGCTCGACATGGTGGATGACGGCACGAGCCTGGTCGAAGTCACGGCCATCAGCTTCGACGAGCCGGACGGCGACCGTCCCGTCCGCAGGACGACCGCGGCGCCTTGGCCGGCAACGACGCCGGCGGCGGACGCCGATCATCGGATCTTCGTGCAGGTCGGCGCTTTCGGCGATCGCGCCAATGCCGAACGTCGCCGGTCGCTGCTGGTTCGCGGCGGCATCGCCGAGAGTTTTATCGACGCCGACAAGGCCGCGAGGCCGCCGCTGTACCGGGTCCGGATCGGCCCGATCGCCGGGGTCGCGGAATACGATGTGCTCGTCGACCGTCTCGCGGCGCTCGGTATCGACGATCCCTATCTAGTCAGCCTTTAGACGATTGCCAATGAAAACCCGACTCCTTTTCCTGTTTTCGCTGATTCTGGCGGCCAACAACGTGTTTGCCGCCGACTTCCGGCCGGTACCGGCACCGCCGATCGTCGGCGCGACCAGTTACCTGATGATCGACGGTACGACCGGTCACGCGCTGGCCTCGCTGAAACCGGACATACCGGTGCCGCCGGCGAGTCTGACCAAGATCATGACCGCCTACATCGTCTTCAACGCACTGCGGGACGGCCAGGTGAACCTGGAAGACGAGGTCACCATCAGTGAAAAAGCCTGGCGCATGCCGGGCTCGCGGATGTTCATCGAAGTGGGCACGCGCGTCGGCGTTCAGGACCTGCTGCTAGGCGTCATCGTGCAATCCGGCAACGACGCGAGCGTCGCGCTGGCGGAACACGTTGCCGGTTCGGAATCCGTGTTCGCCGAGATGATGAATCAATACGCGCGGGACCTCGGCATGACGTCCAGCAATTTCGTCAATGCAACGGGTTTACCCGACGACGAGCATTACACGACGGCACGGGACATGGCCCTGCTCGCGAAAGCGGTGATCAGCGAGTTTCCGGAGTACTACCGGTGGTATTCCACGCGAGAGTATCAATGGGGCGACATCAAGCAACCGAACCGCAATGCCCTGTTGTGGCGCGACCCGTCGGTGGACGGCATGAAGACCGGCCACACCGAGGCCGCCGGCTATTGCCTCGTCTCGTCGGCGAAACGCGACGGGATGCGCGTCATTTCGGTCGTGTTCGGCACCGCCAGCGAAAAAGCCAGGACCGACGGCAGCCAGGCGCTGATCAACTACGGTTTCCGGTTCTTCGAGACCCGCCTGCTCTACGAGGCCGGCGAGGCCGTCACGCAGGCCCGGATCTGGAAGTCGGCGGCCGGGGAGACACCGCTGGGGGTGTTGGACGATCTTTACATCACCTTGCCCCGCGGCGCCTACGATTCGCTGGAATCGGTGCTGGATGTACCGGCGGCGCTGACGGCGCCCGTCGCGGAAGGCCAGCCGCTGGCCGAGCTTCGCGTCAGCCTCAACGGCGAGGAAGTCTTGAAAGAGCCCCTGCGCGCACTGGAAGGCAATCCGGCGGGGTCCATCTGGCAACGTACCGTGGACGGCGTGAAGCTCTGGTTCGAATGAGCCGTCGACGGGCATCCACTATCGACCATAGGCCATCTACCACCGACCAACCGGTACCGATCAATGGCGGAGAAGACCGACGAACAGGCACTGATGGAGTTTCCCTGCGATTTTCCGATCAAGTTGATGGGAGAGGACACACCGGAATTCCATCGTACGGTCCGCAAGTTGGTCGAAAAACACACCGGCCCGCTCAGGGACGAGGCCATCAACAACGCCTTCAGCCGCAACGGCCGCTTCGTGTCGATCACGATCACGGTCATCGCGGAAAGCCGGGCGCAGCTCGACGCGATCTATCGCGAAGTGACGGCGCACGAAGCGGTCTTGATGGCGCTGTGAAAGGTCCGGGCTCAGATACGGCGCGCGCGGTCGAGGTCGGGGATCGCGGCGAACCCCGGCACCCGGTCGTCATTCGCGATCTCGGCACGACCGACTACGAGCCGGTCTGGCGGGCGATGCAGCGGTTCACCGATACCCGCGGTTCGTCCACGCCGGACGAGATCTGGTTCACCGAACACCTGCCGGTCTTCACCCTGGGCATCAACGCCGGCCGCGAACACCTGTTGGCGCCCGGCGACATTCCGGTGGTGCAGATCGATCGCGGCGGGCAGGTGACCTACCACGGCCCCGGACAGCTCATGGTCTATCCGATGATCGACCTGCGCCGGCTGGGCTTGGGGGTTCGCGCGCTGGTCACGGCGCTGGAGCGAAGCGTCATCGACCTGGTCGCCGAACACGGCATCGCGGCGGAGTGTCGCGCCGATGCGCCCGGCGTTTACGTGGCAGGCGCGAAAATCGCCAGCGTCGGCCTCAGAATCCGCCGCGGCGCCTCGTTTCACGGCATGGCGCTCAACGTCGCGCCGGACCTCGAACCGTTCCTGCGCATCAATCCCTGCGGTTATGCCGAGCTCGAAGTCACCGATCTTGCGGCGCTCGGGGTGGGCGAAAACGTTGCCGATGTCAGACGGGACTTGATGCCCAGGCTGCTTTCGCGGCTGGGTCTCGAGGACGCCGCCGTCCGGCCGGGCCGCAAGGACATCAACGACCTTCGGGACAACGCCGGTTGAGGGCTTCCAGCCGCTCCGGCGTTCCGACGTCCTCCCAAAGGCCGCGGTAGACCGACGCGCCCATCAGGCGCTTGTCCGCGGCCTCGCGCAACATCGGCGCAAGCGAAAATCGTCCCGGCTTCGCATCACGGAAAAACTCGGGCCGGTAACTGGCAATACCGGAAAAGGTGAATGCCGGCGCGGCCGAGCTTGCGAGCTTGCCGCAAGCGACGTCGAAATCGCCGCGCTCACGATAGGCAGGGCGCGGCACCATGACCAAATGACCGGTTTCACCGGCGGCCGGCAACGGCGGCGGCAGCGGCATGTCGGTGAAAACGTCGGCGTTGACGACGACGAAACTCCGCTCGCCCAACAGGGGCAAGGCGCGTACGATGCCGCCGCCGGTTTCGAGGATATCGTCGCCCTCGGGGCTGTATGCGATGCTGACCCCGTACTCCCTGCCCGAACCCAGCCGCTCGGCGATCTGCTCGCCCAACCAGCCGAGATTGATGACGACATTGGTGATTCCCGCGGCACTGAGCGTCGTCAGATGGCGTTCGATCAGGCTCTGCCCGGCCACCTCGACCAGCGCCTTCGGCATCGTCGCGGTAATCGGTCGCAGGCGTTCGCCGCGCCCGGCGGCCAGCAACATCGCGATCATCCGCTGCACGCCTCGAGCTTCGGCAGCACCCGCGTCGCAATCAGGTCGATCGGAAAACGCAGCGACGGATGACGATCGGCGAGCGCGACGATGTAAGACAGCGTGCGCGGCACGTCGGCCAGGTAGGCATCCTTGCCGTCGCGATGACTCAGGCGGGCGAAAATCCCCGCCGCTTTCAGATGCCGCTGCACGCCCATCAGCTCGAAGTAACGGGCGAACTCGTCGATTCCGACCCGTTTTCGCATCGCCGGCGGCATTCGATCGTAGAAACCGTGCATCCAGCCGGTCACGCGTTCTTCGGGCCAGCGCAGATAACAATCCTTCAACAGTGACACGAGATCGTAGGTAAGCGGCCCTTCGACGGCATCCTGGAAATCGAGGATACCCGGGTTGTCGACGTCGGTCAGCATCAGGTTGCGCGAGTGGTAATCGCGGTGCACGTAGACCCTGGGCTGCGCCAGCGCTGCAGCCACGAGTTCGTCACACAGAGTCTGCCAGCAGGTCTCTTCCGCGGGAGTCAGCTCGATGCCGAGATGCTTGCCGCACAACCAGTCTCGAAACAGGGACAACTCGGCGCGCAGCAAAGCCTGGTCGTAAGGCGGCAGCTCGTGCTGTATCGACGCGCCGCGCGCCTGCATCGTCGCCAGGGCGTCCAGGGCGTCGGCATAGAGCGCGCCGGCGCGCACCGGCGTCTGCCGCAGCACGTCGAGGTAGCGGCGCGTACCCAGGTCCGTCAGCAACAAGAAACCCTGCTCGACATCCGCTGCGATTACCCGCGGCGCATTGAGCCCCATCGCCGCAAGGTCCGCGGCGACCCGGACGAAAGGCCGGCAGTCCTCCCGCGGCGGCGGCGCGTCCATCGCGATGTAACTCCGGTCTTCGCGGGCGATCCGGAAGTAACGCCTGAAGCTCGCATCTTCGGAGGCCGGTACCGGGCGACCGCCGCCGACCGCTTCGATGCCGTGCAGCCAGTCTTCGAGCGCAGCGAGTCGCGGATCCCGTCCGGCGGTCATTCGATCGATTACCTCTCCGTCGCGGCGCGCGGCGCCGAAGGACAGGCGAAGGTAACAAATACCCATGCCCAAAGACCAATGCCTGATAGAATCCCGGCGTTGCCCGGCCCGGCCGGTTCCCGATCGTTTTGCTATCGTTCGTCTTGCTTTCGAAAACCCCGTTCATCGCCAGCGTCCTGCTACTGTGGCTGCCCGTCGTCCATGCCGAGGAACCACTCGCCTGCCGCAATTCGCTCGGGATCGATCTGGAGGACGAGGCGCCGGCGCCGGCCCAACTCGACGATCCGAACGCAATCCAACTCGAAGCCGGCAGCATCGACGCGCGCATCGGCGAGCCGCCGTCCGCGGCGATGACCGGCGGCGTGCTCTTGCGCCGCGACGACAAGCTGGCCGGCGCGGACGCCGCCCGTTTCGATTTCCAGAACCGCGCGCTGTACCTGGACGGCTCGGTCCGGTACCAGGATCCGGAAACGCAGATCATCAGCCGGACGGCGGAGTTCGCCTACGACTCGGGACGGGTTCGCTTCACCGGTGCGGAGTTCTCGCTGGACAGCGACAACTCGCGCGGCGCGGCCGCGGACCTGCTGATCCAGCAGGACGGCAATCTGAGGCTCGAGGACGTGGAGTACACGACCTGCCCGCCGGGCTCCAACGACTACCTGCTGAAGGCAGGCAACATCCGCATCGACACACGGAACGGAATCGCCACGGCACGTAACGTGCGGCTGCGTTTTCAGAGCGTTCCGATCCTGTATGTGCCCTATATTTCCTTCCCTATAGGCGACGCGCGCAAGTCCGGAATCCTGACCCCGGTGATCGGCAGCGCCGGTCGCAGCGGCAACGAGATCCGCGTGCCGTACTACTGGAACATCGCGCCGAACTACGACCTAAGCTTGACGCCTCGCCTGTTGACGGATCGCGGCTTCCAATTGCAGTCGGAATTTCGTTACCTGAGCGACCGGCATTCCGGCGTCATCGTCGCCGATCACCTCGGCGACGATACGATTACCGACGATTCCCGTTACCTGCTCGGCCTGGAAAACCGTAGCGATCTCGGTGACGGCTGGCGCGCCGGGCTCGAGTTCAGGGAGGTCTCGGACAACCAGTACTTCGAAGACCTGGGAGGCAGCCTCAGCGAAACCAGCATTACCCACTTGAATCGCAGCCTGCGGTTCGAACGCCACGGCGACAATCTGTCCCTGTTCGGTCAGTTTCAGGACTACCAGACGCTGGACGATGCGATAGAACCGACGAACGAGCCCTACCGCCGTCTCCCGCAATTGGGGATAACGGGTCGCTGGCCCGGGCTGGCCGGCGGTACCGACCTGCGCCTGGCCGGCGAACTCGTCAATTTCGATCGCGACGTGGGCGTGACCGGCTGGCGGCTCAACCTGGCGCCGGAGATCGCATTGCCGCTGAGAGGCCCCGGCTGGTTCGTCATTCCCAGCGCGGCGCTGGACTATACCGGATACGAGTTGAACGACACCCTGCCGGGACAGCCGACCGATCCGAGCCGGACCGTGCCGATCGGCAGCATCGATACCGGGATGATCTTCGAACGCGTCATCGAAAGCGCGAACGGCTCGCGACTGGCGACGATAGAACCGCGCCTGCTGTACGTGCACATACCCTACCGCGAGCAGTCCGACCTGCCGGTATTCGACACGATCACGCCCGACATCAACCTCGTGCAACTATTCCGCAAGAATCGTTTTCTGGGGGTAGACCGGATTGCCGATACGGATCAGCTAAGCCTCGGCATCACATCCCGTATCCTGGACCTCGACACGGGACGGGAGCTCGTCACGGCGACGATCGGCCAGACGCGTTACCTGAGCGCCAGCGGCGTTACGCTGCCCGACGCGCCGATCCCGACCGACGATTCGTCCGACTACATTGCCGAAGTCCGGTTCTTGTTATTCAAGAACCTGAATTTCGACTTCGGCCATCAGTGGGGCACCGGCGACCGGGGAACGACCCGATCGGAGGCGCGACTCCAGTACCGGCCGTCGAACGGCAAGGTGCTGAACCTCGGTTACCGCTTTCGCCGCGATTCGATCGAACAGGGCGACGTGTCGGTGTCCTGGCCGATCGCAAAGCGCTGGAACTTCGTGGGCCGTTACAATTATTCGTTCCGCGAGCGGGAGACGCTGGAACAGTTCTTCGGGCTGGAATACGAAAGCTGCTGCTGGGGTTTGCGGCTGGTGTCCCGGCGCTTCATCTCGACCCGCGACGGAACTCGGGATTCGTCCTTCAGTCTGCAACTGGTATTGAAAGGGATGGCCAGCGTCGGCAGTCCGACGGACAAGCTGCTCGAACGTGGTATTCTTGGCTATTCCGCGAGATTGCATTCAGAAAACCCATGAAAATCAAAATCTTGAGTACCAGCATCGCCCTGCTGGCAACATCCGGCGCCGTGGCCGAGGAACTCTCCGACACCGGCCTGTTCCTGGACGGCGTCGCCGCAATCGTCAACGAGGGCGTAGTCCTCAAAAGCCAGCTCAGCGAAAGAATCTCGACGATCGTCCAACAGGCGAGACAGGCGCCCGAGCCGATCCCGCTCCCCCCGGTAGACACCCTGCGCGATCAGGTCCTGGAACGCCTGATCCTGGACGAAATCCAGTTACAGCGCGCGGACCGGATCGGCTTGCAGATCTCCGACCGGATGCTGAACGAGACGGTTGCCGATATTGCCGCATCGGAAGGGGTCACCTTCGAGCGAATGCCCGAGGTGCTGGCATCGCGAGGCATCGAGTACGGCAAATGGCGAGAAACCCTGCGCGACGAGCTCACGCTGCAACAGTTGCGCCGCATCGACGTGGGCCAGCGGATCGACGTTTCGCCGCGGGAGCTCGACCTTTGTATCGAAGATCTCGAAACCAATGTCGTCGCCAATTCCGCCTATAGGCTGTCGCACATCAGAGTCTCACTCCCCGAAGGCGCCTCCGCGGAAGCGGTCGCGGAAACCGAGACCAGAATGCGTGACATCCGCCGGCAGATCGCGGACGGCGCCGACTTCCGCGAAATGGCCATCCGTCACTCCGAAGGCGATACGGCGCTGGAGGGCGGCAACCTGGGATGGATCGACGGCCCGCAGGTCCCCACCCTGTTCACGGAGGTCCTGGCGACGATGGAGGATGGGGACGTGTCGGAGCCGTTCCGCTCCGCCAGCAGCTTTCACATCATCAAGGTCGACGAGCTCAGGAGCGCGATGAAGCGCAGTCAGGTCGATCAGGTCAAGGCGCGTCACATCCTCGTGACGCCGAACGAGATCATCGACGACGAAACGGCGAAACAGCGCCTCGACGACGCGCTAGAACGCCTGGATAACGGTGAGGACTTCGCAGAAGTCGCAAAACTGCTGTCGGACGACCCCGGCACGGCGAACATCGGCGGCGACCTGGGTTGGGCCGGCCCCGGGACCTTCGTGCCGGAATTCGAGGCGGTACTGGATTCGATGGAGCTCGGTGAGACCAGCCAGCCGTTTCAAAGCCCGTTCGGCTGGCACGTCGTACAGGTGTTGGACCGGCGGGTCTACGACAACACCGAGGAGATGAAACGCCGCAATTGCGACCTCAGAATCCGCAACGGCAAAATGGAAGAAGAGACCCAGCTCTGGATCCGCCGGCTGCGCGACGAAGCCTACGTGGACAAGCGCATCTGAAGGTCGCGTCGCCGATGCAGGCCGCCGGCGTCAACGCATCCGCGCCGTTGTTGCTGAACGCCGGCGAGCCCGCCGGCATCGGGCCGGATCTGTGCCTCGCGCTGGCGGCAGGCGGCGCGGGGCGGGACGTCGTCGTCGTCTCGGACCCGGCGCTCTTGGCCGCGCGCGCGGAGATGCTCGGCATTCACCTCCGTATTACCGAGACGGCCGCGGTGGAAGCGCGGAAGCGCCGATCCGACCCGGATGAGCTTCGTGTCCTGCCGATCCGCTTTCCCGAACCGTCCTCCTGCGGGGTGCTCGATCCCGCCAACGCGCCGAGCCTGCTCGACGGCCTCGGCCTGGCGATAGCCGAGGTGTCGAGCGGGCGCTTCGCAGGCCTGGTCACGGGCCCGATGCAAAAAAGCGTCGTCAACGACGCCGGCATCCCGTTCACCGGTCATACCGAGTATCTGGCCGAGGCCTGCGGCGCGGATCGGGCCGTGATGCTGCTCGTCGCCGGCCGGCTCCGAGTTGCCCTGGTGACGACGCACCTGCCGCTCCGCGAGGTCGCCGACGCCGTCACCGGCGAAAAAATCCGCGGGACGCTCCAGGTCCTGGATACCGACCTTCGCCGGCGCTTCGGGATAGCTAAACCGCGTATCGCCGTTTGCGGGCTCAACCCCCATGCCGGTGAGGGCGGCCATCTGGGTCACGAGGACCGGGACATCATCGCACCGGTCGTCGCGGAGCTGGCCGCGGCGGGAATGAACGTACACGGCCCGTTGCCCGCGGATACGGCGTTTACACCGGCCGCCGGCCACAACGACGCCGTGCTCGCCATGTATCACGACCAGGGACTGCCGGTGATCAAACACGCCGGTTTCGGCCATGCCGTCAACGTCACGCTCGGCCTGCCCATCGTTCGCACCTCGGTCGATCACGGTACCGCGCTGGATCTCGCCGGCAGCGGCAAGGCCGATCCCGGAAGCCTGATCGCGGCGATCGAGCTCGCAGCGGAGCTCGCGGCCTGCGGCAGCCGGCCGTCGTCATGAGCGGGCACCGCGCGCGCAAGCGTTTCGGACAGCACTTCCTGGCCGATCCCGGCGTCATCGGCGAGATCGTGCATTCCATCCGGCCGACGGGTGACGACCTCATCGTCGAGATCGGCCCGGGCCTGGGCGCAATCACCCGGCCGCTGGCGGCGCGTGCCGGCGCATTGCACCTGATCGAGCTCGACCGGGACTTGGCGGCGATGCTGCGACGGCGGTTTGCCGGGGTCGATCGGGTCACGGTACACGAAGCCGACGCGCTGGACTTCGACTTCGGCTCGATCGGCAACTCGCTCAGGATCGTGGGCAACCTGCCCTACAACATCTCGACACCGCTGCTTTTTCGGCTCGTCGCCCAGCGCCGGGTCATCACCGACATGCACTTCATGCTGCAAAAGGAAGTGGTCGATCGGATGACGGCCGCACCCGGCCGCAAGGCTTACGGCCGGCTCACGATCATGTTGGGCTGCCACATGCAAGTCGAGGCCTTGTTCGACGTCGCTCCCGGCAGTTTCGATCCACCCCCGGCGGTCATGTCGGCGGTCGCGCGTCTCGAGCCCCTTGCCGGTCGCCCATACGACATAAGCGACCAGGCCTTGCTCGAACGGATCGTACGCCAGGCCTTCAGTCAACGGCGCAAGACGGTGCGCAACGCGCTGAAGACCCTGCTCGACGACGACGATCTGGCGGCCGCGGGCATCGAGCCCGAACTACGTCCCGAGGCAATCGGCATCGGGCAATACGTGGCGCTCAGCAACCTGCTTGCCGCCGGCGGACATGACGGGCGGCGGTAGACGCCTTGCCGGCCCGCCGTCGCGACGCCGTGTTCCGCGTCCCGTTTTCCGTTTTCCGTTTTCCGTTTTCCGTCTTCAATCGGGAGCCACATTTCTCACAGGTACGCTAGAATGTGTCACAAAATATGCCGCAACCGGGCGGGAGGATATCCAAACGGGTTCGCCGAAAACCGGAACACCGGACGAGGGTATCGAACCAGAACCGCCGAACGGGAATCTCCGGACGAGGGCATCCGACCGGAGCCGCTGAACGGGAACCTCCGGGCGAGGCTATTCGACCAGAGCCGCTGAACGGGAATCTCCGGGCGAGGCTATTCGACCAGAACCGCTGAACGGGAATCTCCGGGCGAGGCTATTCGAGCAGAGCCGCTGAACGGGAATCTCCAAACTGGGACCGCTGCATGGAAGACTACAGCAACGAGATTCGCATCCAGGTCGCCACGAGTTACGTGGACGACCAGTCGGAGCCGGAATCCGGCCGCTACGTGTTTGCGTACACGATCACGATCTCCAACGACGGCGTGGTCCCGGCGAAGCTCTTGAGCCGCCACTGGGTGATCACCGACGCCAACGGCAAGGTGCAGGAGGTCAGCGGCGACGGCGTGGTCGGCGAGCAGCCGTATCTCAAACCCGGCGAACAATTCCGTTACTCCAGCGGCGCGGTCCTCGAGACGCCGGTCGGCGCCATGCAGGGCCTGTATCGCATGCGGGGCGACGACGGCGTCAGTTTCGATGCGCCGATCGCACCGTTCACGCTGGCCGTGCCGGGTCTGCTTCACTGAATCACCGGCGCCTCTCCGGGTTCGATGGCCGTTTACGCGATCGGAGACTTGCAGGGTTGTTACGACCCCCTGCGGAGGCTCCTGGAACTCATTCGCTTCGACCCGGCGAGCGACACGCTGTGGCTCACCGGCGACCTGGTCAATCGCGGACCCAAATCCTTGAAGACGATACGGTTCGTCCGCAGCCTGGGCGAGTCGGCGATCACGGTACTGGGTAATCACGACCTGCATTTTCTGGCCCTGTCGCAAGGCCTGTTGCGCGACGGAAAACGCTTCGAGACCCTGAGCAAGCTGCTGCGCGCGCCCGAGCTCGACGAACTCGTCGATTGGACGCGTCAAAGGCCGCTGGCCCACTATTGCGAGACGCTGGACACGCTGCTCGTGCACGCCGGGACCCACCCGAAATGGACCGCGAAAAAAACGCTCGCGCGGGCAAGCGAAGTCGAGACGGCCTTGCGGGGCGACGATTTCGTCGAGTTGCTAAGAAGCATGTACGGCAATACGCCCACGCGCTGGTCGGGCAAACTTCGTGGATACGACCGGCTCAGGTTCATCATCAACTGTCTCACTCGAATGCGGATGCTGTCGGCGGACATGCGCCTGAACCTCAGGTTTACCGGCTCTCCATGGCGTTCGCGCAGCCGATCCGTGCCATGGTTCGACTATCCCGAGCCGGCCTGGGCGGGAACGCGCGTCGTGTTCGGTCACTGGTCGGCGCTGGGATTGATCGTGCTGCCCGAGTTGGTCAGCCTCGACACCGGCTGCGTTTGGGGCCGGCAGTTGACGGCGGTCCGGCTGGATACCGAAGTGCCGGAAGTGTGGCAGGTGCCCGGGCAGGCGGTGCCGGCCCCGGCGGAGTGACGCCGACCGTTACATCGCCGTCAGGCGGCACCGCGCACGATGTAGTCGTTGATCAGGTTCTCCATCAGTTCCTGTTTACCGCTGCGCTGCGCCGGTTCGCCGTTTTCGGCCGCCAGGTTCCGTAAGGCCGGCAAATCCAGCTCGCCGTTTTCGAAGCGTTTGCCGTCGCCGTCGTCGAAACTCTCGTAACGTCCGAACCGCAGCGCGGACGTCCTTTCGTCCGCCAGGATACGATCCGCGATGATCAGGCCCCGGGCGAAGGCGTCCATCCCGCCGATATGGGCAATGAACAGGTCTTCGGGATCGATGGACTCACGGCGAACCTTGGCGTCGAAATTCAGGCCGCCGCCGCCCAGGCCGCCGGCTTCGAGCACGACCATCATCGCGTGCACGGTGTCGTAGAGATCGGTCGGGAACTGATCGGTGTCCCAGCCGTTTTGTGGATCGCCGCGGTTCGCGTCGATCGATCCCAGCAAACCCGCGTCGGCGGCCATGCGCAGATCGTGGGCGAAGCTGTGTCCCGCGAGGGTTGCGTGATTGGCTTCGACGTTGAGCTTGAAATCTCCGGCCAGTCCGTGATGCCGCAAAAAACCGATGACAGTCTGCGCGTCGAAATCGTACTGGTGTTTCATCGGCTCCATCGGTTTCGGTTCGATCAGGAAGGTCCCCTCGAAGCCGATCGACCGGCCGTAATCCCGTGCCTGGTGCAGGAACGTCGCGAAGTGCTCGAGCTCGCGCCGGGTGTCGGTGGTCTGCAGGCAGGCGTATCCCTCGCGTCCGCCCCAGAACACGTAGTTCTCGCCGCCTAATGCCACCGTCGCGTCCAGCGCAGCCTTGACCTGGGCCGCGGCACGGGTCACGACGGCAAAATCGGGGTTGGTCGCGGCACCGTTCATGTAACGCGGATGAGAGAACAGGTTGGCCGTGCCCCAGAGAAGCTTCATCCCGGTCGCCTTCTGGCGTTCTTGCGCGAGCCCGACCATGGTCTCGAGGTTTTTTTCCGATTCGGCGACGCTTGCGCCCTCCCAGGCCAGGTCGAAGTCGTGAAAACACCAGTGCGGGACATTGAGCTTGCTGAAAAACTCGAATGCGGCGTCGATGCGGTCGGTGGCCCGCGCCAGCGGGTCCGGTTTCGCGGCCCAGGCCGGCGCGCGGGTACCGGGCCCGAAAGGGTCCGCGCCGGTGGCGCAAAACGTATGCCAGTAACAGACGGCAAAGCGCAGATGGTCCTCCATGGACCGGCCGCGAATCTCCCGCTCCGGATCGTAGGCCTTGAATGCCAGTGGATTGTCGGAGTCCGGCCCTTCGTACCGGATCCGGGGGATTCCAGGGAAGTACGCGGTTTCACCGGTGTGGACGTTTCTTGTCATCGTTGTTGCCTCGGCTGCGAATGGCGTTCAGGCGTAGAGCTCGGCGACTTTGTCGACTGCGAGTTGGTATCGTTCATAGCTGTCCTGGTAAAAACCGACGGCGGAAGACCGGGGCTCGGCGCAGCGTGAAGCGTCGGGTTCCAGGTGTTGTCCGACCAGCGCCTTGAGATCGCCGTCGGGACCCTCCAACATCGCCAGTGCCTGTAGCGCGGCGCCGAAGGCGGCGCCCTCTTCCTGTTTGAGCACCACGACCGGCAGCTTGCAGATGTCGGCTACGACCTGTCGCCAGGTCGGGCTGTTCACGCCGCCGCCGGTCAGGACGATTTGCCTCGCCTCGATGCCGAGCTGCCGGAGCTCGTCGACACCGAAGCGCAAGGCGAACGTGGCGCCCTCGACCGCGGAGCGAAGCAGGTTCTCCGGCTGCGTGTTGCGGGTGTCCATGCCGATGACACAGCCTTTGGCTTTCGGCAGGTTCGGCGTACGCTCGCCGTTGAAAAACGGCACGGTCAAAAGGCCGCCGGCGCCGCGCCCGGCGGCGGCGATCTGCGCCTCGAAGCTCGCGATGTCGGCATTCAGCAGTCCGCGCATCAGCTCCGTGCCGACGGTGCAATTCATCGTGCACAAAAGCGGCAGCCAGCCGCCGGTGGATGAGCAGAACGCGGCGATGTTGCCGCGCGGATCGATGATGGGCCGATCGGAGTAGGCATAAACCGTCCCCGAGGTGCCGAGACTCATCGTCACGATCCCGGGGGTCACGTTGCCCGTGCCGATCGCGCCCATCATGTTGTCGCCGCCGCCGATCGACACCGGTATGTTCGGCGGAAGTCCCAGCACTTCCGCTACTTGCGAGCGCAGCGTGCCGATGGCTTCGTTGTCTTTTCGCAGCTCCGGCAGACAGGCGCCGAGATCGCGATCCGGGTCGATTGCCCCGAGCATGCGACTCGACCAGTTGCGTTCGCGGATCGATAGGAAGCCGGTACCGGAGGCGTCGCCGGCCTCCATGCAGCGTTCGCCGGTCAAATAGAAATTGAGATAGTCGTGCGGCAGCAGGATGCCGTCCATGCGCCGGTACGGCCCGGGGTGGGCATCACGGAACCAGCGGACCTTGGAGGCCGTATACCCCGGCAGTATCGGGTTGCCGACCTGTTCGATACAGGCCTCGACGCCGCCGAAGGCTTCCATGATCGCGGCGCATTCCGCGCCGGTCGACGTGTCGCACCAGAGCTTGACCGGCGCCAGCACTTCGCCGGCAGCGTCGACCGGCACGAAGCCGTGCTGCTGGCCCGATACGCCGATCGCCCGAACGCCGGCGCGCACGTCGCTGCCCACCTTCAGCAAGGACTCCTCGAGCGCATCGATCCACCAGTGGGCCTGCTGCTCGACCTCGCCGGCATCGCCCCGATACAGGTCCAGCGCTGCGTGTTCGACGGCGACCGTCTCCCGGCGCGCGGCATCGTAGCAGACGACCTTGAGATTCTGGGTCCCAAGGTCGATACCCAGCACCGTGCTCACCCCGGCTCCACCGTGAACTCGTAAACGGTTCGTTGCCGGTAGGTTTCGCCGGCGGCCAGCACCGTGCTCGGAAAACCCGGATTGTTGGGCGCGTCCGGAAAAGCCTGGGCCTCGAGGCAGATGCCGGCGCCAGGTCCGAAGGGAACGCCGAGATTGCCGCCCGAGTAGACCTGCAGTCCGGCTTGTGTCGTATGCAGGTTCAGGGTGATGCCGCTGTCGGGCGAATGCAGGCTTGCCGCACGGCGTATGTATTCGTCGCCCGGGTCCAGCGCCAGGTTGACGTCCAGCGCTCCGATGCGGCGCAATCTGTCGCCGATTCGGACCGGGGTCCTGAAATCGAAGTCCGTACCCTCCACGGGCGCAAGCTCGCCGGTCGGGATACGCGATTCATCGGTGGCTGTGTAATGCCCCGCGCGCACCTCGAGCAGGTGGTTCTCGATTGTCGATCCGTCACCTGTCGAACCGTCGCCGTTCAGATTGCCGTTCAGATTGCCGTTCAGATTGAAATAGGCGTGGTTTGCCATGTTGACGACCGTCGCCCGATCCGTTTTCGCGAGATAATCGATGACCAGCGCATTTTCGCCGACGATACGGTAATCCACGGCCACGTCGAGACGGCCCGGAAAACCCTGTTCGCCATGGCTTGCGATGTAACGGCAGCGTAGCTGCAATTGGTCGGGCGCCTCGGTCAGCGTCCAGCGCCGGCGATGGAAGCCGTCGGGCCCGCCGTGCAGGCAATGACCGCCGGCACCGGGGTCGGTCGCAAGCTGGTAACTGCCGCCGTTCAAGGTCAGCCGGCCGTGGCGAATCCGGTTCGCGTATCGGCCCAGGGTCGAGCCCAGGTAATACCGGTCGCCGAGATACGCCTCGGGATCGTCATACGTCAGCACCGTGTTCAGGCGCCGGCCGCGGACAGGCACCAGAATCGACGTCAGCGCGGCGCCGCGATCGGCGACCGTGACTTCGAAACCGCTGTCCGACCTCAATGTGACCGTTCTGAGCGGGGCCTGAGCATGCATTTGCAGCATAGTATCGCCCGGCACGGGACCGGGATCCTCGGGTTGACGGTAGAATTGTAAACGTTTACAACGATAAAAGCACGCCGGCGCCGGAACCGGAATCTGGCTGGAAATCACCGACATAGTGCGGCCGCCGGCCGCCTGGGTTACGCTGCGGAGGAAATGTGCCGGATCCCGCGCTGAAAACCGTTTCAGGAACCTACCCATCGATGGCGGAGGTATCGATCAAGGAAGTGGCTCGGATGGCGGGCGTATCGATCGCCACGGTCTCGCGCTGTGTCAACAATCCGGAGAAGGTCACCGAGAAGACCCGCCTCAGGGTCCAGAAAGCCATCCTGGAGACCGGGTATTCGCCCAACACGCTGGCACAGAGCTTCCGGCGCGGGCGTACCAACCTCGTCATGGTGGTCCTGCCCTCGATCGGCGATCCGTTTTTCACCGACGTCATGCGCGGCATTCGGACGGCGGCGAAGGCCAAGGGTTATTCGGTGGTCATCGAGGAAACCCAGTTCAACACGATGACGGCGGATGAAATCGGTGCGATGCTGGTTTCCAAGCAAACCGACGGCATCATACTGCTGGCGAGTATGTCGCCTTTCGGCACCGAGATACTGTCGGCGAAAAGCCGGCGCCGGCTGCCGATCGTCATCGGTTGCGAGACCATCTCGCCCGAGTTGTCCGAGTTCCCCAGTGTGCACATCGACAATGTCGCCGCGGCGAAGGAAGCCACCAACTACCTGATCTCACAGGGCCACCGGCGCATCGCGATGATCTGCGGCCAGGCTTCGTCACTGTTGACCAAGGACCGCGAGTACGGTTACCGGGCCGCGATGAACCAGTCCAGGCTGGCCATCGAGGAAGGCTGGGTCGTCGAGGGCGAGCTGAGCCTCGACGGTGCGATACGCGCGACCCGCAAGCTGCTCAATCACCAGCACCGGCCCACGGCGATATTCTGCGCCAACGACGAAATGGCGATCGCTTGCCTGCACGCCGTCAAGTCGGCCGGCTTGCGCATACCGGACGACATCTCCGTGATCGGCTTCGACGACATTCGTTACGCGGAAGTCGCGGACCCGCCCTTGACCACGATCGGCCAGCCGGCGGAGGAAATCGGCGAGCGCGTCATGTATCGCCTGTGCCGGGAGATCGAGGATGGCCTGGACGGCGAGACCGCGCCCGAGATCGTCCCGCACAAGCTCATCGTGCGACAGTCGGTCGCGAGGCCCGCCGGGTGACCCGGGCTGCTTACGGGTCCCGGCCGACGTATTCGAAGTAATCGAAGTCGGCCGCGATGCGCGCGCCGGTCAGGTCGTTGCAACACATGCCGACGAAAGCGCCGGTGAACTGCTCGCCGCCGCTCATGCCGGCTTCGTCCGACAACAGGCTTTGATCCAGCAGGGCCGGAATCGCCTGCCAGTCGCATCCGTCGCGCGACCAGGAAAAGACCAGCTCGGCGTAATCGACGGCTGCGCGCAGGTGCACGGGACCGTCGAAGTCCAGCCGGATACGCCGGTCGTGGATCGGATAGGTCAAGGCCAGGCTGCGCCGGGCCTCACAGCTCATGATGCCGATATGGCGGCCGATTTCGCTGTCGGTCGAAACGTAGAGGTAGTGGAACTTGCGGGAATTGTAATAACAGATCAGCCCGGCGAGCTGCTGAAAACACTCCGGCCTGAAGTCGAGCCCGGTGCTGGCCTCGAAAACGAAATCCGTCTGGCGCCGCGCCACGAGCGCCTGATGGTAGAGGCTGCCCGGAGACTCCATGCCGTAGAGCCGCAAATGGCCGGGCCGTTCCGACAGGGCCATGAACTCTTCCGGAAACGGCGTGCGTAACCATTGATACGCGAGATCGAGCTCGGGCAGGTCGAAATCGTCGCGTGTCGCCGGTGTCGCCGGCGCGTCTGGGACGCAGTCGGGCGGATCGATGGACAAGGCCGGGAGCCGGCTGCCGCCGGCGAGTCGAAACCAGCCTTCGCCGGTACGCTCGAGTTTCTGTATCGCGGTCTCTCGGCCCAGCGGACAGCGGCGCGTGCCGGGCAAGGGACGGCCGCAAAGGTGGACGAGGTAGAGCCCGCCGTCGGCCGCCCCGACGATGTCGGCATGGCCCGCCCGCTGCAGGGGCCAGTCGGGGGCGTCCCTGGCAGTCAACAACGGACCGGCGGGGTCGGCTTCGTAGTCGCCGTCGACGGTCTTCGATCGCGCCATCGTCACCGCATGGCCGTAACCGGTGCCGCCCTCGGCAGTGATCAGGTAGAAATAGTCGCCAAAACGATAGAGGTGCGGCGCCTCGGTGTAATCCAGGGCCGTGCCGCGGAAGATCCGGCGCCGATCGCCGAGCAGCCGGCGCTGCTCCGGCGAATACTCCTGCAGCACGATACCCGCGAACGAGGTCCGGTCGGGCCGGTGGTCCCAGACCATGTTCGTCAGCCACTTGCGGCCGTCTTCGGCATGGTAGAGGGAGGGATCGAAACCGCTGGAGTTCAGGTACACCGGATCGGACCACTCGCCGTCGATCGCAGCCGAGGTGGTCAGGTAATTGTGGGTGTCCTTGAAATTGCCGTCGAAGCGGCGGACGTCGGTGTAGACGAGGTGGAACAGCCCGTCCGACCAGCTCAGGCAAGGCGCCCAGACTCCGCAGGAATCCGGCTCGCCGCGCATGTCCAGAAGGTCCCGACGATTCAGGGGCCTTGCGACCAGCCGCCAGTTGCGAAGATCCCGGGAACGGTAGATCGCGACGCCCGGATACCACTCGAAAGTGGACACGGCGATGTAGTAGTCCTCGCCGACCCGGCAGATCGACGGATCGGGATTGAATCCTTTCAGGATCGGGTTGGTGATCGGCGGCGCTGGCATCGGGGTGTCGGTTCGGCGGAGAAAAGCATCTTGGAGTCTTGGTCGGCGTCTTGGTCGGTGTCTTCTTGTAAGCCTGAGTGTAAACGTTTACAGTGCGGAGTCTAGGGGTTTCCGCTACGGAAACACAACGGACGAGCGGCTGTTCCCGGCCGCTTTTACGAGAATGCCAAGACCAATGCCAAGATAATGCCAGGATCACGATCGACGCGAACGCTGTCTGCGCTCCCGGCACTGCTGCTGTCGTCGTTGAGCGCATGTGACAGCGGCCCCGCCGCAACGGCCGCGCAGACCGGCCTGGAGCACGACGCCCGCGACCGGCTGTTCATCGTCGGTCAGGACCTCGGCGCGATTCGCGGATACCTGGACAGCCGCTGCTGTCCGTCGCCCGACGGACTCACCGCTTATGTCGATTTCTACGACATCCTGAAGCCCGGAGACTTCGGCGGCTTGGGCATCGACGGCAACGGCAACGACGCGGGTTTCGACTTCGACTGGGGCGCAGGTCCCGTCAATGCCTGGCGCACCGCGACCGGGTTCGATGTCGACCGCCTGGCGATCGGCCTGTCGATCACCGAAAACGAGCATCCCGGCAAGCTCGAACGCCTGATCGACGGCGATTTCGACGCCGAGATTCGCCAGCTCGGCCGGTTTTGCGGCCTGATCGAAGGGCCCGTCTACCTGCGTATCGGCTACGAATTCGACGGCGCCTGGAACCAGGGTTACGAGAATACGGAAAACTACGTCGACGCATGGCGGCGTATCGTCGACGTGCTCGAACGATCCGGCGTCGACAACGTGGAATTCGTCTGGCAGGCCAGCGCGTCCACGACCGACGACGTGATCGATGGCGGCGACGAAGACATCAGGCAATGGTATCCCGGTGACGAGTACGTCGACTGGATGGGCGTCTCCTGGTTCATGCATCCGGAGGAAACCGTCGGGGTCGCGGGCAGCTTCGTGCCGCGGAGCCCGCTGGCGCTCACCGAAGAGGTGCTCGATTTCGCAAGACAGCGCGGCAAGCCGGTCATGATTGCCGAAGCCGCGCCGCAGGGCATCGACCTGCGCGAACGGTTCATGGCCAATCACGCCGCCATCTGGGACGGCCCGCCCGGCGAGAACCGGACGGCGATGAGCGACGACGAGATCTGGACACACTGGTTCGCGCCCCTGTTCGGGCTGCTGGCCGACAACCGGGACGTGTTGTACGCCCTCGCCTACATCAACGTGGACTGGGATTCCCAGCCGATGTGGGGACCGCCGTATTCGTCGGGTTTCTGGGGTGACAGCCGGCTCGAGGTCAACGAGGAGATCGCGCGCCGATTCGGCGATGCGCTGCGGGCCTGGAAGAACGCCGATGACGACTGAGCATCCCTCGACATATCCATCGACGTGCCCATCGACGAGGAACCGGACGAGCGCAACACCGAGCCGGAGCGGCGCTTGAATCCGACCGACCGCACGGCGCTTCGTTATGCGGCGGTCATTTCCCTGGGCGGCTTTTTGTTCGGTTTCGACGCCGCCGTCATCTCCGGCGTCATAGGCTTCGTCACACCGCTGTTCGACCTCGACGAGTTCCAGATCGGCCTGGTGGTCAGCGCGCCGAGCCTGGCCGCCATTTTCGCAGCACTGACGGTCGGACCGGTCGCCGACCAGATCGGCCGCAAGAAAGTCATGCTGGCCCTGGCGCTCTTGTACACGGTTTCGGCCGTCGCCTCCGCGTTTGCGCCGAACCTGACGACCCTGGTCGCGGCACGTTTCATCGGCGGGCTGGCGTTCGGCACCTTGATGCTGGCGCCGATCTACATCGCCGAGATCGCACCGGCGAAACTCCGCGGCCGGATGGTCTCGGTGAACCAGCTCAATATCGTGATCGGCTTCTCGGCCGCGTATTTCGCCAACTACTTCCTGCTCGAGGCCAGCCAGTCCGGCGCCGAGTGGGTCGGCGCGATCGGGCTTGACGAATCGGCATGGCGATGGATGCTGGGAATCGAGGCAATCCCCGCGGCCGCTTATTTCCTGCTGATGCTGCTGGTTCCGGAAAGCCCCCGCTGGCTGGTGTTACACGGCCAGGCCGAGCGCGCGGCCGGTATCCTCGAGCGCATCACGCCCGCCGCAAGAATCGAAGGCAAGCTTCGGGAGATTGCGGCGAGCGCGGCCGGCGCCGGCGAGAGTCTCTGGAATCGACTCCGGCAGTTGTTCCGGCCGGAGTTGCGGCTGGTCCTCGTCGTCGGCCTGATTGTCGGTATCGCGCAGCAGGCCAGCGGCATCAACTCGGTGTACTTCTACGCGCCGACCATCTTCGAGCAAAGCGGCGTCGGCACCAATGCGGCCTTCATGCAGGCGACCTACATCGGCATCATCAACGTGATCTTCACGGTCTTCGCCATCCTCGCAATCGACCGTTTCGGCCGCAAACCGCTGCTGATCCTGGGACTTGCGGGCGTTTTCGTCAGCATGAGCATCACGGCCTACGGTTTTCACCAGGCCAGCTACCGGATGCCCGCCGAGGCCGCGGCCACCTTCGCCGAGCGCTTCGAGACACCGGGCCTCGAACAACTCGCCGGCGTGAGTTACGACAACGATATCGAATTCAAGGCCGCCATCTCCGGCCTCATCGGCGAGTCGGCGATGCGGGCGAACGCATCGGAGTTCATCCAGTCGTCGATCCGGATGAATCCGCGTCTGGTGCTGATCGGCATCCTGGGCTTCGTCGCCTCGTTCGCGGTATCGCTGGGCCCGGTCATGTGGGTATTGTTCTCGGAGATTTTCCCCAACCGGATCCGCGGTATCGCGATGTCGGTCATGGGTGTCGTCAACAGCGGCGTCAGCACCGGTATCCAGTTCATCTTCCCGTGGCAGCTCGAAAACCTCGGTACCGCGCTGACCTTTCTGCTGTATGCGGTCGTATCCTTAGTGTGCCTGGTACTCGTCGCCCGCCTGTTGCCGGAAACGCGGGGCCGGACGCTCGAAGAACTGGAGCGTGAGCTGACGGTTTCCCCGCGGGTATCCTCCTCCTGAGTCGCCCGGGCCGGTCGTCGGCATCCGCCTTCCGGTCGTTGCCTGTGCTGCCGGCACCGCCGATGCTCAGCGCGCGATACGCTCCTCGACCACGGCCGACGTCGAGAACCGGTAACGCATGTTGCGGTAAACGCACACATCGGTCAC
The DNA here is from genome assembly GCA_028279985.1 of Woeseiaceae bacterium. GTDB lineage: Bacteria > Pseudomonadota > Gammaproteobacteria > Steroidobacterales > Woeseiaceae > UBA1847. The sequence continues at coordinate 104,719 of JANQMR010000016.1, read as the reverse complement.
ATCGTCCGGCGTGCCTGCCGGCGCCGCGCGGTAGTTCGTCGAAACCCGGCAAGCGCCTGCGATCGGTAACACGCGATGCCAGCAGTGGCCGTGCAAAAGGACCAAGGTACCGCGCCGCGGCCTGAGCACGACTTGTCCGTCGAAGTCGCAGTCCGGCTCACCGGCCGGCAACAGGCCGCGGCGGTGAGAACCGGGAACGACGAGCGTCTGCCCGCCGACCTCGTCGGTGATGTCGGCGGTGTAAACCAGCCGGTTCAGATTGAAGACAGCCGGGTCGTCCGGCGGACAGTCCTGGTGCCAGGCCTGGCCGACGGTACCCGGCTTTGAAAACATGACCATGCAGTACTGGCTGGCCCAGCCGTCGCCGAGTATTGCCCGGGTCAGCGCCCGGAGCCTCGGGTCGGCATCGATTTCGTCGAATGCGCCGACGCCTTCTTTTTGCGGGAACCAAGGCACGACTTCGGTTCGCGACTTGTTCAGGAACTCGTCGTTGTGCCAGAAATCGGGTTTCTCACCGAAATAACGGCGAATGATCCGGTCGAGACGTCCCATCGAGGCTGCGTCGAAGAAGTCTTCGACCAATACGAAGCCGTCTCGTTCGAAGTCCGCGGCAATCCGTTCGACATCGATCCTGGCGCGGTTCATGCGGGTATCAAAAAAGCAAGCAGTCCGTCGATCCCGGGGGGAAGCATCGACGGACCGCTCGGTAAATGCAATACCCTCAATCGACGACTTCTCAATCGACGAGCACGCCGTTGCCGGCCTAGTCGAAATAGACTCCGGCCCGGGCACCCCACAGTCGCGGTGCGTTGAAGGTAAACGGCGTCACGCTTTCTTCGGACGTGGGCCTGAGATTACCGGTGGCGTAAATCTCGTCGGTGGCGTTGTACACGAAACCTTCGACATAGAAGTTGTGCTTCAGGTTCGTGTAACGCAATCTGAGATCGAGCAGGGTGAAAGCGTCCTGCTTGTCGCCGTTGTCGCAGACCTGGGTTCCGAGCCGGATCGACTCGTAACAGTCGACGTTCCAGATCGAAAGCCAGTAGTCGCTGTTGTAGGTCAGGTCCACCCCGGCCGTGATCACGCCGCCGGCGACGTCGAAATCGCGCTCGTAGACGATTTTCGCGGTGAAATCCGGCGCAAACGGCAGCTCGTTGCCGTTGGTCGAAGTGATGTCCGGGCAACCGCCGACACGGTCGCCGCAGGCCAGGGAATCGTTCAGGTTGAACGGCAACGCGTCGGCGTTGGGATCGTTGATCTCGTTCAGGAAGTTGACCGTGAAATAACCCTTGAGCCGGTCGTTGGCGGTGACGTTCCAGTCGTACTCGACCTCGAGCCCGGCGATCTCGGCGTTGCCGAAGTTGACCGCCATCAGCTCTACGAAATTGGGCATGCCCTGCTGGTCGGACAGCGCCCCGCCGGTACCGGTCGAACCCTGGGAACAGGCCGCCGCCGCCGCGGCTTCGTCCGGAATCGCGAAACCGACGACGTTGCCGTTTGCGAGATTCTGGTTGTAACTCTGGCTGGCATCGCCATTTGGGCCTAAGACAATGGTCGAATTCTGGGTGTCAAGCGGCGCGTCCAGATCGGTCAGGCCGGTCGAGTTCGCCGATACACCGAAGATCGGAATACCGGTGACGAAAGGCATGAAGAAATCCAACAGGCCGTCGCCGTTGAAGTCGCCGAAAGTATCCGCGCAGAACAGATCGCCGCCGTCGACGAAGACGGACTGCTGTTTGTCGGTGTAATCCATGTAGAACAGGGAGGAGGACACGCTCAGGCCTGCACCGACGCCCTCGAACTGCTCTTTCCATCCCAGCTCGTAGGACACGAGTTCTTCGGGCTCGATGATCGAGTTGATGAACTGATGCAGTCTCGGCAAATAGAAGATCTCCTGGCTGCCGGCCTTGTGGCCGCTTGCGACCTTGCCGTAGATCAGGGTTCCCGCGCGAAGCTCGTAGTCCAGGGTTACCGAAAAATCGGTGTAGCTGAAGTCCTGCTCGGTGAAAAACACCCGCGGAAAACGCGACGCGCCGCCGTTCAGGAACACGTCGGCGCCGGTGGACAAGAAGGCCGAGATGGCGCGTAGCTGGTCGTTGGTCGTGATCGGGTCGTTGAAGACTTCGCATCCGGGACAGGTGTTCGCGAGTATTCCGTCGTGCACGTTCGCGATCGACGAACCCGGTGCGGCCGGGAAGGAACCGTCGTCCAGCGGCGGAATGCCCAAGGCGCCGCCGCCGATACCCGAAACGGTGCCCGGCGCCACGCCGTCGACCCCCTCACAAGGGCCCACCGGCAGATTGCCGCCGCACAGATAGTCGAGATCGCTGACCCCCGCGGCGTCGAGAAACACCGGTGTGCCGAAGGTGTTCAGGTTGTTGAACACGCTGAAGCGATTGACGCCGGTGTCGGTTCTTTCGTCTTCGGTATACCGCAGGCCGACGCCGATGTGCAGGCGGTCGTTGACATGCCAGTCCACCTGGCCGAACACCGCCTCCGATTTGGCTTCCCGGTTGGGCTGGTTGAAGTTGATGATGCCGTCGGCGTTCAACGGCAGGTCGATCCAGAAGTTACGGAAAGTGTCCTCTTCGAAGTTGAAATAGCCGACCAGCCACTGCAGGTCGCTCTCGTAGGTCGACGTGGCCGTCAACTCGATGGACCTCGAATCCGTCGTCCAGTCCCGGTCGTAGAAAGTCTGCTCGAAACTGTACACATCCCCCGGCTGCGGATTGACGCGCTCCGGCGAGTAGCGATACGTGCCGGCGTCCAGATCGACCATGATCTCGTGCTGGTATTCCTGGTCGCCGTAGGTCGCCTTCAGATCGACCCTATCGGCCAGCGAATACACCAACTCTGCGCGCAGGGTGTCGATGGTCTGGTCGGTAAAATGCGGGTTGCTGAGATACGCCGTGTATTCGTTGCCCCTGACGGTCTGCGGCGCGATCGGCGAATCGTTGGTGTAAGCCTCGTAGGAAACGTAAGCCGACAGGTCCGCGGTCGGCGTGAACATCAGGGATGCGCGGATCGCGTTCTGGTCCAAGGCGCCTGCGCCGTCGTCCCCGAGGCCGTCGCCGTAGCGCTGCCGATAGGGACTCTCGTCGAGCGTGATCGCGCCGCCGGGCAAGCCGCTGAAATCGACGACGTCGTCGGAAAGCAGCGTATAGAAAGTGTCGCGTTCCTGGTAATACCCGGCGAGACGTACCGCAAACACGTCTTGCACCAGCGGCAGGTTCAGGACGCCTCGCGCGGTTGCCAGCGAAAAGTCGCCGGCTTCGACCGTGACGTTGCCGCTGACGCCGCCCGTGGTATCGGGACGATTGTTGACGACGTTGATCGAGCCCACCGTCGAATTGCGGCCGAACAAGGTACCCTGCGGCCCCCTCGCGATCTCCATGCGCTGCGCGTCGAACAGCATGTTCAAGGCGGCCTGGGGCCGGGACATGTAAATCCCGTCGACGTGGAAACCGACGTTCGGGTCTCCGATTTCGATGAAGCTCGAGTTGACGATGCCGCGCATCGAGATCTGGACCGCGCCCATGCCCTGATTCTGCTGGTCGAAAACCTTCAGGTTCGGTACGCTGCTGTCCAGCGCGGACAGGTTGTTGACGCCCTGAATGACGAGATCGTCGTCGCTGAAGACACTGATCGCGCCCGCGGTCGTCATCAGATTGGTTTCGCGGCGAGTCGTCGTGACGATGATCTCGTCGATCGCTTCGAACGAGACCTCGTCCGTTTCCTGCGCCACCACCGGCGCGCCGAGCCCCGCCGCCGTCGCGAGCAAGGCAGCATGATTCCAGAACTTGTTCACCGTGTATCCCCCCAGATTGTCTGTGGCCGGACGCACGGGCTTCCGCCTGCGTCGTGCCACGTGGTGTTGCCGATAAGCCGGTCTGATAGCTTAGTATGTAAACGTTTTCATGTTTTCTGTCAAGCGTGAATGAACCCTCGGATGCTTCGGATTATCCGTACCTGTAACGGAGGGTTTTTCCGACAATCACCATTTTATACGGCGACTACCCTAAAAAACCCAATAAAAACAAAAGATAATAGGGAATAAGAGCGAGTTGAGCTTACCCGAACGTGACGAGTGCGGGACGGCGGATTGCGGGAACGCGATGCCTGCGGGGTCTCGACGCCCGATCGGCGAACTGCGAATCCGTAGAATGACGGAAACGATTTCAGCCCGAATACCGTAACCGCGTTCGTGATCCGACCCGGGGAAGCATCACAGCGCCACCCAGGCTGGACCGGTGCCGACCGTGCGACACCCGACCGTGCTACACGGCGACTTTTGCCGGTATGTGCGGATGCGCCCGGTAATCGAGGAACTCGAAGTCCTCGTAACGATAGTCGAACAGACTGTCCGGACGGCGTTTGATGACGAGTCTGGGCAGCGGCAGCGGCTCGCGCTCGAGCTGTTCGTCCGCCTGTTCGAGATGGTTCCGGTACAGATGGCAATCGCCGCCGGTCCAGATGAACTCACCCACGCCGAGGTCCGCCTGCTGGGCGAACATATGGGTCAACAACGAATAGGAGGCGATATTGAACGGCACGCCCAGGAAGATGTCGCAGCTTCGCTGGTAGAGTTGACAGGACAGCTTGCCGTCCGCGACGTAAAACTGGAACAGGCAATGACAGGGAGGCAGCGCCATGTCGTCGACCTCGGCGACGTTCCAAGCGCTCACGATCATGCGCCGCGAGTCCGGCGTCTCCCTGAGCTGGCGCACGACCTCGCTGATCTGGTCGATACTGCCGCCGTCCGGCCTGCCCCAGCTCCGCCACTGCACGCCGTAAACCGGCCCCAGGTTGCCGTTCTCGTCCGCCCATGCGTCCCAGATCGACACGCCGTTGTCCTTGAGGTAACGGACGTTGTCGTCGCCGCTCAGAAACCAGAGCAGCTCGTGGACAATCGACCTGACATGGAGCTTCTTGGTGGTGACGAGCGGAAACCCCTCCGCCAGGTCGAAACGCATCTGATGGCCGAAAACGCTGAGCGTGCCGACGCCGGTGCGGTCCTCCTTGACGACGCCGTTGTCACGGACGTGCCGCATCAGGTCGAGGTACTGTCGCATGTCAGGCGGCCGCCTCCCTGCCCTTCGCGCCACGATTACTATAGGCGAGAAAGAGCATGACAAGACCCGCAACGATCATCGGCGCCGACAGGATCTGGCCCATCGTCACCCAACCGAAGAACAGGTAACCGAGATCCTCGTCGGGCACGCGATAGAACTCGACGAAAAACCGGAACGCGCCGTACCAGAACAGGAACATCGCCGAGACGGCCATGTAAGGCCTGGGCTTCGACGAATAAAACCAGAGTATGGCGAACAGCACGAAACCCTCGAGGATGGCCTCGTACAACTGCGAAGGATGCAACACCTCCCCTTTGTACAGGAACCCCCAGGGCACGTCGGTCGGCTTGCCCCACAGCTCGCCGTTGATGAAATTGCCGATACGCCCGAAGCCCAAACCCAACGGCACCAGCGGGGCGACGAAATCCGTCATCCTGAGCATCGAATGACCGAGCCGCCGTCCGTACAACCACATGGCGAGCATCACGCCGACCAGGCCGCCGTGGAAGGACATGCCGCCTTCCCAGATCTTGAACGGATACAGCAGGTCCTCGGAAAACGCACTCCAGCCGTAGAACACGACGTATCCCAGGCGCCCGCCGAGGATCACACCCAGCATCGCGTAAAAAACCAGGTCGTCAACCTGCTGCGGAGTGATCGGCGAGCCGGAACGCCGGCTGCGGATGCGCGCCAGCCACCAGGCCAGCACGAAGCCGATCACGTACATCATGCCGTACCACCGGACGGCGACGGGCCCGATCGAAAAAATGACCGGATCGATCTCAGGATAAATGAGCATGCAGGCGGTGGGGCGTCGAAAGGCTCAGTCTACCATCGGCCTAGCCCGCACTATAGTAGCGCACCGCCGACGCCGACGGCTGCCCCAAATCGCGACCCGACGGACGCGAAGCCCACCCGAACGAATCCGCGCGACAATCTCTATGCGAGAGGGGTGGGTCCGGGGATGTCTCACCGAGCGAGTTTTCCTGTATGAGCGAATGAGACATCCCCGGACCCGCCCCGGCCAAGACAGCTACGAAGAACGTACCACCAAACAAGAATTCCCGTTCGAGCGAACAAAAACCCCGGCCCATCCCTCTGCCAAGGCGCCAGCCCGAAGAATCCCCCACGCTCAATGGGCAGTCAGCACGCTCCCGGTAGCCGGAGCCACGCTCCGGCGGCTGGACCCGGCAAACTCGACCGGCAGGGATTCGACCTGCATCCCGGTATTTTTCAAAACCGCGAAATGCAGATGCGGACCGCTGGAGAACCCGGTGTTACCCGACTCCGCAATGAACTGCCCCCGCGCCACGCGCTCACCGGGCCGGACCCGGATCGAATCCCAGTTGAGATGGGCATACAGCGCGTACGTGCCGTCGTCGTGCAGAATACGGATCAGGTTCGCCGCAGCGAGGTAGCGGTCGGGGTCGAGACCGCTGCGGAAATTTTTGCTTTTCACGTCGAAAACGACGCCGCCGCGCGATGCGAAGATGTCCGTTCCGATCGGCATCGCGATGTCGATCGCGTGATGGGAATCCGGCGTCACATGAGTGATGGCGTCCGGGTATGCCTGGGTGATCGGGTAGTTGCTGGACAGCGCGACCGGCACCCGATAGGGCCGGTCGGGACGGTGCACGGCTTCGGGATCCCCCACCAGGTAGTCGTAGCGATAGGCAAGCCGCGGCGCGGCACCGTCGGCCGTCATGGCCAGGGAAATCAGCGTCGTGTCGCTCTGCGGCTGCAGGACCCAGCGCAAATCCGTGTCGGGATCCGGGTATTCGAGCCCGGCGATCTCATCGAATACGAGTCTGAGCTCCACCGGGGCGTAAAACCGATTGCTGGCGACAAGCTCGACGGCGCGGCCGCGGCCGCGGTGGTCGACGGTCACCACCGACTCCGGATCTCCGACCTCGAGCGGGCGCACTTCGGCCGCGATTCCCCCGTCGGGCGGACGATCCGCGTAGATCCACTCGCCATCGCCCCCCTGATACTTGTAAAGCGACTGCGCCGCCGCCGTGCTGAACACGCCGAGCACCAGCACCGCATAAACCGCGAACATCCCCAGGTGACGCCCCAGGTGGCGAAATTCAGGAACCGATCGCCGAGCGCCTCCAACCTTCTTCCGTTCTTCTGATTTCATAAGCCGGCCAGTACTGGTTGTCCAGTTTTAGTGTTATTACTTCGACCGCGCCGTTCCATGTCACGGTCTTCAAGCGTATCGACTCGTGATCCTGCTTGTCTTCCACCGCCTCGACGAAAGCCTCGAGGTCCGGCGTCGGCACCTCGTCGACCTCTACAACCCGCCGGCCGGCCCACAATCCGTAACGGGTCGCCGGCGAGCCGTAGCTGAAAAACGCGACATAAACGCCGTAAGGCTCGATGCCGCGCTGCGCCGCCATGGCGCGATGCGGGTCCTGCAGCAAGGCGCCGGCCCACGATACCGCCCGGTCGATGCCACGCCCGTCCAAGGCAACCGTCTCGACGGAAAGTGTGACGGACGTCTCATTTCTCCATACGGTAACCTCAACCTCGGCTTTTTGCACGGCTTTTTCCAGCGCGCGGTAAGAGGTTACGACTTCGCCGTCGACGGCGAGGATCATGTCGCCATTACGTAAAATACCCGCCGCCGGCGAACCGGCCACGATGCGGGTAATCGAGAGCGCCCGACGTTTCTTGGGATCGTTTTTCTCCAGCCGCTCGAGCCATTCCTCGTCGACGCCCATCTTGCGCGCCGCGAACAGCGGCGCGTACACGAATTCGGCCTCCAGCGAATAAAAGGGCCGCCCCTCCCGAACCGTATCGACGAACTCGACGACCAGCTCGCCGCCGATACCGCGATTGAACTGCGTCGGGTCGCCCCCGGACTGGATCATGAAACTGGACCAGAGCGCCGACACCCGGCCGCGCCGATCCACCAGCACGCCGTCCACGTCGGCCGGCGCCGTCACCAGGTCGATACCCTCGATGTTCGAATCGCGAAAACGCAGGGTACGCGACAGCGGCAGCACCAGCGGGTCCACCGAGGCCACCTTGCTTTGCTGATGCACGAGCTGGTGATCGGCCTTGATGCCGACCACCCAGACATCGTCTCCGGGCGCGAGCGCCGCCGTGTTGAACGTGGCGGTCTCGACGGGTGTATCGCCGATCGTTACCGGATCGTAGGACACGATCGCCAGATTGTGCAGCGGATGCAATTGCTCGACCTTGCCCGGCACTTCCAGCGACCCGGCGAAGGTCACGGTGACGTCGCCGATCGCGATCGGCACGGTGTTGCGGTCGACGACGACATAACCGCGCTCGGCATCGACGATCACACCGGTGCCGTAGTAATGCCGGTCCGCGACGCCGGACAAGGTATAGGGCAGGTCGAAGGTGACGACGACCAGCGACGGTGCGATGGCCCGCACACGAGGGTCGTCGTAGTCCGCAAAGCGGGTGCTGCCGACGACCGGCGGTTTTGCTTCGGGCCCGTCCGCAAGCGGCCTGCACGGCCAGATGCCGGTCGTATCGTCGCGGGCGCAACGTTGTGCCGGAAACCAGACCCGGTCCATTTCGAAAGAACGGACGATGACGTTGGTCGGATTGTCCATCGTCACGTATCTGACGATCGCGCGGTCGCCGTCCGCAAGCGCCGCGAGCGCGGCCTCCAGATCGTCGACGCTCGCGATCGCATCGTTGCCGAATTCGGTGATGACCGCGCCGCGCGGGATCGCCGATTTGGACAACAGATAACCCGGATTGGCGACATAGACGCCGCGCACCGGCAGGTTGTAGTGCCGCGCCTGCTGGTACGAGAGATCGTTGACGATGGCGTCACCGAACTCGAGATACTCGTCGGGCGTGATTTCGTGCAGGTCCGAGACCGGGACTTCCACCTCGACCGGCCGGCCGCCGCGTTCGATTTCGAGCGCGACGGATCCGCCGACATGGGCATCCAGCACGGCTGCCAAAGGGACGAACTCCGTCACGAGCTCGCCGTTGACCCGCAACAGGATGTCGCCCGGCGCGAGCTTTCCGTCGGCCGGTGCGTCCGGTATCACCTGCTCGACGGTCAGCATTCCGGTCTCGTCGGGAAACGCGGAACGCACCAGGCGCTCGGACTCGTCCGTCAGACCCAGGCGCCGCAATTCGTCGTAAGCCTTGCTCTCGAACACCGTCTGCAAGGTACCGCGAGTCACCGGCTGACCGTTCTGCAGCAAAGTCAGCGCCCGCTCGATGCGATCCAGCGGCAGGAAAAAACTCGATGCGGCGGTATTGTTGGCGCCGGCGTTGAGCGCAACGACTTCCCCTTCGATGTTGATCACGGGCGAGCCGGACGAACCGCCCGAGGTGCCCGACGCCGCCTGCAGGTAGAAGGTGTTGAAGTCGTTGTACTTGCCGCGCCCGTAGTCCGGCGCCTTTCGATCGAGACGGGCGATGGTGCCGGCCAGAATCGAGAGCTTCTCACCGGCGTCGTTGCCGACGACACGAATTTCCCGGCCGATGCCGGCGCCCTCGGGCGCCAGCGCAAGCTCGTTCGGTTCGATGTAGCGCAATTCCGCCGGATCGTAGCGAAAGAAACCGAAATCGTGCACCGGGTCCCGATACACCGGGGTCAGGCGAACCTCCTCGTTGTTGCGGAACACGGCCTCGGCGACGACGGGCCCGGGCGTCACCACATGCCGGTTGGTCAGTATCAGGCCCTGCTCGGCGTCGACGACGAATCCGGTGGCCTGGCTCGAAGAATTCCACTCGGTATCGAAGGCCCGCGTGCTGTCCACGCGGATCGAGACGACGCCCGAAGAGATGCGCTCGAGGGTCGCGCTCCAGGCGGAATCGTCCGCCGCGCCCGCCGGCTGCCAGGCGACGACGGCCGCGCCGGCCAACATGGCGAGGAACTGTCTTGCTTGAATCATGGTTGTCCCGTCATTTGCGGCGCATCCGTCCGCCTGCTCACCCGCGGTAGTGTAATACGGACTCGCGGGATGCCCGCCGGTTCCCGCAGCGCTGCGCCCGCGGACACGCGGCCTCAGGCAGCCTGAAATCGGTTGCGGCCCGTAAAACCGCGCGGGACCTTACGCCGTTTTACCGAAACGCACGTCGAGCTCCCGCGCCGCCTTGACGTCGTCGAGCCGCCGCACCGGCATCGAATGCGGCGCTTCCTTGAAGCTCGCGCCACGATCGCGCGCCTGGCTCAGGATGTCGATCATCGCGTCGACGAAACCGTCCAGCGTCTGCTTCGATTCCGTTTCCGTCGGCTCGATCAGCAGGCACTCGGGAACCAACAACGGAAAATACGTCGTCGGGGCATGGTATCCCCGATCCAGCAGAGCCTTGGCGACGTCCATCGCGGTCAGCTCGAACTCCCTGGCCTCGCGCTTGAGCGTGACGACGAACTCGTGACTCGCCCGCCGGTTCGGGAACGCCAGCTCGAAGCCCGCGTCTTGCAGCCGCGCCTGCAGGTAATTCGCATTGAGTGTCGCGTACTCGGCTATCCGGCGCATGCCTTCCCGTCCGACCATGCGCATGTAGACGTAGGCGCGCAGCAGCACGCCGGCGTTACCCATGAAACCGGACAAGCGCCCGATACTCTGCGGCAGGTCCCGCTCGGTCAGCCAGCCGTAATGGGCCTCGCCGTCACGCAGCGTCCGGGAAACCACCGGTGTCGGCAAAAACGGCAACAGGCGTTCGCCCACGCCGACCGCGCCGGAGCCCGGCCCGCCGCCTCCGTGCGGCGTCGAGAAAGTCTTGTGCAGGTTCATGTGAATCACGTCGAAGCCCATGTCGCCGGGAAGAACCTTGCCGAGAATGGCATTGAGATTGGCGCCGTCGTAGTACAAGAGCCCGCCCGCATCGCGAACGATCCTGTCCACCGCGATGATGTCGCGCTCGAATACCCCCAGGGTGGAAGGATTCGTGAGCATGATCCCCGCCGTATGCTCGCCGACCGCGGCCTTCAGGGCCTCGATGTCGACGTCGCCCTCGGCGGTCGTCGGCAACTCCCGGACCTTGCAGCCGCACATGTTCGCCGTCGCCGGGTTGGTGCCGTGCGCCGCGTCCGGTACCAGGATTTCACGGCGCTCGTGATCGCCGCGGGAATCGTGGTAGGCACGGATCATTGCGACGCCGGCCAGCTCGCCCTGCGCGCCGGCCATCGGGGTCAGGGAGACGCCCTGCATGCCGGTGACGTCCTTGAGCATCTCCTGCAGCTCCCACATGCAGCTCAGGAAACCCTGTGCATGGCTGAGCGGGCCCAGCGGGTGGCGGCCCGTGAAGCCCGGCAGGCTCGCGAGCGTATTGCAGGCGCGCGGATTGTATTTCATCGTGCACGAGCCCAATGGGTAGAAGTGGGTGTCGATCGAGAAATTCTTCTGCGACAGGCGGGTGAAATGCCTGACGACCTGCAATTCCGAAACTTCGGGTAAGCCGGGCCGGTCCCGGCGCAACAGCGCCTGGGGCAGGTCCGTAGCTTCGGTGACATCCGGCGCCTGCGCGAAGGCCCGGCGGCCGCGACGCGACTGTTCGAATAAAGTGCTGTCCAGCTTCTCTTGAACGTTCACTCGTGTTTTCCTCTCGAACGGCGTGCGCGAACAGGGTTGTCGTAACGAATACTTGGCACGGCCGGCTCTCAGGCGCTCTGCGCGACGGGCGTTTCGAGGATCTCGCGCATAGCCGTGACGTAGGCCTCGATGTCGGCGTCGGTCTTGGTCTCCGTCGCGCAGACCAATAGCACATGGCCCAGATTGCCGAGTTCTGGACCGAATTCTGGATATTCGATACTCAGGTCGTAACCGCCCAGGATGTCGCGCGCCGCCAGCATCTCGAGCACCGGCGCGACGGGGCGGTCCAGCCTGAGCGCGAACTCGTGGAAATGCGGCGCGTCGAACACGGGCTCCACGCCCGCGATGCCGCACAAGCCGCGGGCGAGCCTGGCCGTATTCCGATGCGACGCTTTCGCGACGGCCGCGAGGCCGTCGGCGCCCAGCAGCGACAGATAAATCGTCGCCGCGGTGACCATCAGTCCCTGGTTGGTGCAGATGTTCGACGTCGCTTTAGTACGTCGTATGTGTTGTTCCCTGGCCTGCAGGGTCAACGCGTATCCGGTGTTGCCGTCCAGGTCGGTGGTTCGGCCGACGATACGTCCCGGCATCTGCCGGACGTGTTGCTGCTTGCACGTCATGAAACCGAAGTACGGCCCGCCTGAGGACAGCGGCACTCCCAGCGGCTGACCCTCGCCGCAGGCGATGTCCGCACCCGCCTCGCCCCAGTGACCCGGCGCCTTGAGCAAAGCCAGCGACGTCGGGTTGACGACGGCGACGACAAAAGCGCCGCGGTCGTGGGCCCAGTCGGTCAGCCGATCGACGTCGGCCAGGGTTCCGAAAAACGACGGCTGCTGCACGACGACGGCCACCGGCGCCGTGTCCTGGTCCAGACGTTCGAAATCCACGCCGCCGTCGGCCGTGTCCATCGGCAGGTATTCGAACTCCAAGCCCTGATTGCCGGCGATCGCCCGGGCGACCTTGCGGTAGGTCGGATTGACGCCGGGCGCGAGCAGAACCTTCCGCGAGCCGGCCTTGCGGTTACTGCGAACGGCCATCAACGCGGCTTCGGCGACGGCCGACGCGCCGTCGTACAGCGAGGCATTGCTGACGTCGAGCCCGGTCAGCTCGCACATCATCGTTTGATACTCGTAGATCGTCTGCAGGGTGCCCTGGCTGGCCTCGGCCTGGTAGGGCGTATAGGCGCTGTAAAACTCGCCTCGGGTTGCGATCTCCCACACCGCCGCCGGGATGTGATGCTCGTACGCGCCGGCGCCGATGAAACAACTCGGCGCGCCGTCGCGTTGGGCGCGCCGGTGCATCAGCCGGCTCACTTCCATTTCGTTGAGCGCCTTGGGTACGCGCTCCAGCGAATCGATCCTGAGCTCTGCGGGAATCTCGTCGAACAGGTCCTCGATCCGCTCGGCCCCGATGGCGGCGAGCATCTCCGCCGTGTCTTCCTCGGTGTGGGGAATGAATGGCATGTGGCCGACCTCAGTTGTCCAGCTCGTCCAGTATCGCCTGGTAGTCCTCCGGCGACAGCAGCCCGCCGTCGTCGTCGCTGGGCGCAAGCCGGACGATCCACCCGTCGCCATACGGGTCGTTGTTGATTTTCTCCGGATCGTCGGCGAGAGCTTCGTTGACGGCCGTGACTTCACCCGCCACCGGTGCGTAGACGTCCGAGGCGGCCTTCACGGATTCGACGACCGCCATGTCGCCGCCCGTCTCGACGACCTGTCCGATTTCCGGCAATTCGACGTAAACGAGATCGCCCAACGCGGCCTGCGCGTGGTCCGTAATGCCGATCGTGACGCTGCCGTCGTCCTCGCGTCGCAGCCATTCGTGCTCGCTCGTGTACATCAGGTCTCCCGGTAGCTCGCTCATGCGCTCTCCTCTGTCGTTTCGGTATTCACTCTTGCATGCATCCGGGTCACAAGTCGATCCGGACCTGCCCGTTGCGAACGAACGGCAGCTTGACCAGCCGCGCGCGCAACAACTTTCCGCGCACCTCGACTTGCGCGTGTTCGTAGTTTCCGGCCGGCAGGCGGGCCAGCGCAATCGACCGGCCGATCGTCGGCGAATAGCCGCCGGAGGTAATCTCTCCCTCGCCGATGCCGTCGACCAGCACCTTCTGCCGATCGCGCAGCACGCCGCGATCTTCTAGCAGCAGTCCGACGAAGCGCCGCTTGCCGGTGGCCTCGCGCAGTGTCTCCAGCGCCGGCCTGCCGATGAAATCGCGATCGCCCGGCTCCCAGGCCACCGTCCAGCCGAGTCCGGATTCCAGCGGCGACACGCTTTCGTCCATGTCGTTGCCGTAGAGATTCATCGCAGCCTCGAGTCGCAGCGTATCGCGCGCGCCCAGACCGCAGGCCGCGATTCCGGCAGCGAGCAGCCGGTCCCAGAGCGCCGGCGCGTATTCGGCCGGCGCGACCAGCTCGAAACCGTCCTCGCCGGTGTATCCGGTGCGCGCGACGAACGCGCTGCCTGCGTGCATGCCGTAGAACGGTTTGAGCTCGAGGGCGGCGTCCCGCCATTCGGCATCGATACAGGGTGCCGTTCGCTCACGGGCGTTCGGGCCCTGCACGGCGAGCATCGCCAGCTCGGCACGTTCGGAAATCCTGACGTCGAAGGCCTCGGCCTGACGGCGTATCCAGGCGAGGTCCTTGTCGCGCGTCGCGGCGTTGACCACCAGGCGATAGTTCGTCTCGTCGAAGTAATACGCGATCAAATCGTCGATGACGCCGCCGGATTCGTTGAGCATGCAACTGTAGAGCGCTCGCCCGGACTCGGCGAGCCTGGCTACGTCGTTGGCCAACAGCCTGCGCAAGAACGGCCTGGCGCCGTCACCCGCGACGTCCACGATCGTCATGTGGGACACGTCGAATACGCCGGCGTCTCGACGCACGGCGTGGTGCTCCTGTTTTTGCGAACCGTAGTGCAGCGGCATGTCCCAGCCGCCGAAATCGACGATCCGCGCGCCGGCCTCGACGTGCTTGTCGTAAAGCGGGGTCTTTTTACCCATCCAGGCTCCAGTACTCGGGTCACGGGCGAAGCTACGTGGCGGACCGAACCGGCCCGCCGCCCCTCTGTCCCTTGGTACCTGAGAGATCAATGGCGCGGGTCGTAACCGCGCCGTTTACCCCTTCGGTGGGCCGCAAACGGCCGCTCTCCAGAGCCAATCAGCATACCCGGTCCTTTTGCCTGAGCGTTTCCGGGCGAGTTGCGCCTTCGGCGTCCCGCGGCGCGGGATCTCTTCCGAGCATGCTATCGATTGAAGCCGCCGATCATAGCCAAAGCCCGTTGCGGTTGCCAGCCGCGACCGCGCCGATGACAATACCGCAGCCTTTCTGTGGAGACCCCGCACGATGAGATTCCTGCCCTTCGTTCTTGCGGCACTGCTGGCGCTCGCCCCCGCCTGGTCGTTAGCCGGCGCCAAAGCCGACTTCGACTCGCTGCTCGAAGAAGCCTGGGAATGGCGGCTCGCGGAAGCGCCGCTTTTTGCTTCGCGACTGGGCGACCGCCGTTACAACCGCCTGTGGCCGGACTCGAGCGTCGAGGCCTTCGAACGCCGGCATCGACAAAGGCAGGAGTTCCTGCGCAGGCTCCACGCGATCGAACGCGACGCACTGTCGGACGCGGACCGGCTCAACTACGAGCTGTTCCGCCGCGACCTGCAAGACCAGGTGGACATGCACCGGTTCCAGGCGCACCTGATGCCGTTCAACCAGCGCGGCGGTGTGCAGAACCTCGATAACCAAGCCAACTTCATCAGGCTCGAGACGGCCGGCGATTTCGACGACTGGCTCGCCCGGATGAGAAGCCTGGATACCGTCGTCGAGCAGTCGATCGGGCTGGCCGAGCGCGGCCGCAGGGCCGAACGGGTGGCGCCGCGCGTGCTGATGGAACGTCTCCCGGCGCAGATCGAGCGACAGCTCGTCGAATCGCCCGAGCAGAGCCCGTTCTATCGGGCATTCGAAAAATTGCCCGAGTCGATACCCGAGGCCGAACGGGGACGCTTGCGGGCGGAAGCGCGCCGGACCATCGACGACATCATCGTACCCGCCTATCGAAAACTGGCGCGTTACTTCGAGAACCGTTACCTGCCCGCGGCGCGGGACAGCGTCGGGCTATCTAGCCTGGCCGACGGCGCCGCCTGGTACGAGCGGCTCGCACGCTACCACACGACGACGCGAATGACCCCCGACGAAATCCATCGGGTCGGGCTCGACGAGGTCAGCCGCATTCGCGGTGAGATGCTGGCCGTCATGGCCGAGCTCGACTTCGAAGGCGGCTTCGAGGATTTCCTCGAATTCCTGCGCACCGATCCGCAGTTCTACTACGACGATCCGGAGGATTTGTACCAAGCTTATCTCGCAACCAGCAAACGGATCGACCCCGAGCTCGTACGCTTGTTCGGCAAACTGCCGCGGATGCCGTACGGGGTCAAACCGATCCCGGATGCGATCGCACCCGACACGACGACGGCCTATTACTCGGCGCCGGCCGCCGACGGCAGTCGCGCCGGTATCTACTGGGTCAACCTGTACCGGCCTGAAACACGGCCCAAATACGAAATCGAGGTACTGTCCGTGCACGAGGCCATGCCGGGCCACCATCTGCAGATCGCCTTGCAACAGGAGCTCGGCGACATGCCCGAGTTTCGACGGTATACCCACTTTACGGCCTTCGTCGAAGGCTGGGGCCTTTACAGCGAAAGCCTGGGGTACGAGCTGGGGCTCTACACCGATCCGTATTCGCGTTTCGGACAGCTCACCTACGAGATGTGGCGCGCCATTCGGCTGGTGGTCGACACCGGCTTGCACTACAAGGGCTGGACCCGCCAGCAGGCGATCGATTTTTTCAGGGACAACGCGGCAAAATCCGAGCACGACATCGTCAACGAAATCGACCGTTACATCGTCATGCCGGGCCAGGCGCTGGCCTACAAGATCGGGGAGATCCGGATACAGGCAATGCGCGACAGCGCCGAGGCGGCGCTCGGCGAGCGCTTCGACATCCGCGCCTTCCACGACGAACTGCTCGGCGCCGGGGCGCTACCGCTGGATCTGCTGCAACGACGGATGGATGCCTGGGTGGAGGCACAGCGGTAGGGTTGACGTGCGGTAGGGTTGACGTAAGGCCGGCTCTTCCTGCATGGGGCCTGCCGCGACCTGCTAGGGAGCTTCTGCACAAGTCTGGCGAGGCTCCCTAGTGTCCTCTCATCAGCGTCGCGGCACGCCGAGCGCCACACTGACGGCGCGATCGCGCAGCGGTCCGCTGGCGTTGAACAAGCGCATGCCGCCGCGGCGCAGGCCGCCGACCAGCCGTGACTCGGAAGCGAACAGGCGGTTGAGCCCCGTCAGGAAGTACATCATCGTCGTGTTGGCCCCCTTTCGTTCACGCTCGTACCGGCGCAATACCGACCGGTCGCCCGGGAACGCTCCCCGGCCTATCGCCGTATCGATGACTTCGCACAAGCTGCGAACGTCCTGCAATCCGAGGTTGGCGCCCTGGCCTGCCAACGGATGCACCGCGTGCGCCGCGTCGCCGATCAGCGCAAGTCCGGGCAACACGTAATGCGTCGCATGCTGCGCCTGCAAGGAGAACGTCCCGCGCGGACCGTCCGGCGCCAGGCTGCCCAGCACACGATCCGATGCCGTCGTCAACATCGCCTCGAGCTCGGCGTCGGTCGCCTCGAGCGCATGCGCCGCTAGCTCCGGCGTCGTGGACCAGACGATCGACACCCGCCCGTCCGCAAGCGGCAGCAGGGCCAGCGGGCCGGTATCCAGAAAACGCTGCCATGCCGTATGGCGGTGCGGCTTCTCGGGTCGCGCGTGGGTCACGAATGCGGACTGCCCGTAGACATGTCGTCGGACGGCAATACCGGCCCGTTCGCGAACGCCTGAACTGCTGCCGTCGGCGGCGATGACGAGATCCGCACCGATAGATTCCCCATCGCCCAGACCGATGCGGTAGCGGCGGCCGTCCGTGTCCAAAGACGCCAGGCCGGTGTTGAAACGCAGGTCGATCCGCAGACGATCCAGTACGTCGATCAAGGCACTCCGGATAGCGAGATTCTCGACGATATGGCCGAGTTCTGCGACACCGTAAAGATCGGCGTCGAAGCGTAACGTGGACGGTCCGTCTGCGGCCTCCGCCGAATCCCAGACACGCATGCATTCGTAGGGGCAAGCTCGAGCCGACACTATCGACTGCCAAGCGCCGATCGAATCCAGTATGTGCGCCGAACCTGTAGCTATTGCGGATACGCGCAAGCCGGCTTCCGCAGACGGATCGTATACCGGACGATCCGCCGCATCGAGGACGGTCAGTTCCAGCCGGGCAGCTTGGCGCGAACGCGCCAGCGCGCCCGCCATGGCGAGGCCCGTGATACCGGCGCCGACGATCACGATACGGACCGGGAGGGTCATCGTTTTATCGTCGTTTCATCATCGAATCGTCGTCGGGTCGTCATCGGATGGGCACGCCCCGCGACAGCCTCGGCAAGCGTCCGGACAGCCCCATCATCTGTTTGGCAAAAAGCGTCCGGACTCCCGGCACGATGTCGAAGCCCAGCATGCCCACGTTTCGCAATATCCGCGCCGGCGCACTGCGGCTGCCGAACAGGCGCACCAGGCCATCCGTGATACCGACCAGTCTGGCCTGGTCGACGCGGCGCCATTGCGCATAACGCGAGAGAAGGGCCGCGTCGCCGGGGTCGAATACCGGCGGGTCATCGGCCGCATCGGCCGCATCGGCGATGCAGTCGCACAAAGCGGCGACGTCGCGCATGCCGAGGTTGAAGCCCTGCGCGGCGACGGGGTGCAGGCCATGCGCCGAGTTGCCGACGAGCACACCCCGCGGCACGGTCAAACGCGAGGCCTTGCTGAGCGCAAGCGGATAGGCTGCGCGCTTGCCGATTTTCGAGAATCGCCCGAGACGAAAGCCGAATTCCTCCTGCATGGCCGCGACGCAGGCCGCGTCGTCCAGCGCCAGCAAGTTCCGGGCATCGGACCCGGACACGATCCAGACGAAGGCGGCCCGATTGTCGGTGACCGGCAACAGGGCCATGGGACCGCGTTCCGTGAACCGTTCGTAAGCCTGGTGATCGATACGCCGTTCGGGCATCAGGTTGCCGACGATCGCGCACTGGCCGTAATCGCTGCGTTGCGCGGATATGCCCATCATCGACCGCACCGTGGATGCGGCGCCGTCGGCGGCGACCAGCAGGCGACAGCTCAGCCGTTCGAACGACCCGTCTCCATGCTCGACGTGGACGTTCGCGTGCTCGTCGTCGATCTCGACGTCCCGGATTGTGGCGGGGCAGAGCAGATCGAGCTCCCGGACGTCGTGTATCGCCGACTGCAGCACGGTGCCCAGGACGCGGTTGACGACGACGTAACCCAGCGCCTCGACACCCTGTTCCGCTGCGTCGACGTGCGAGAAGCCGAAGCGGCCGCGATCGGAGACGTGGATACGGCGAATCGGCGTGGACCCCGCGACGATGTCCGGCCAAAGGCCCATGGCTTCGAACGTCTTTTGCGTGCTTCGCGACAAAGCCGTGGAGCGGTCGTCGAAACTGGGCTGTGCCGACTCGGTGCGCGCTACCGCCTCGACCACCGCAAGCGTAAGCCCGAGCGGCGCGAGCGCGAGCGCGAGGCTCGAGCCGATCATGCCGCCGCCGGCGACGACGATGTCGTAGTGTCGCTCCGCTTTATCGCCCACCTTTATCGTCCACTTCTATCGTTCACTTCTATCGTTCACTTTCAATGCTCATACTCGACCGGGGTTGTCGATGATGTAGCCGACAATGTCACCGACGATGTTGCAAACGATCACTCGGCGCCCATCAAGGCTTCGATCGCATCCGGTTCCTTGACCAGGCCCTTGCTGAGCACGTCGGGCCCGCGTGTCGTCACGGCGACGTCGTCCTCGATTCGAATACCGATATTGCGCCAGCGGGCGGGTACCCGCCGTCCACCGTTGATGTAAATGCCGGGCTCGACGGTCATGACCATACCGGGCTCCAGCAGGCGCCATTCGTCGCCGACCCGGTAGTCGCCGACGTCGTGCACGTCCATCCCCAGCCAATGTCCCGTCCGATGCATGAAGAACTCCCGGTAGGCGCGTTCCCTGACCAGCTTCGGCACGGTGCCGTCGAGCAGGCCTAGCCGCTTCAAGCCTTTGGTGATCACGCGGACGGCCGCGTCGTGGGGGTCGTTCCAGTGATTGCCGACCTGCGCCTTGTCGATCGCCGCGAGCTGCGCCTCCAGAACGATCTCGTACACCGCGCGCTGTTCGCCGCTGAACCGGCCGCTCACCGGGAACGTTCGGGTGACGTCGGAGGCGTAATAGTCGAGCTCGCATCCGGCATCAATCAGTAACAGGTCGCCATCTTCGAGACTGGCATTGTTGTCGGTGTAATGCAGGGTGCAGGCATTGGCGCCGCCGCCGACGATGGGACTGTAGGAAGGCCAGGCGTCGTGCCGTCTGAACTCGTGCATGTACTCGGCCTCGACCTCGTATTCGAAACGGCCGGGCCTTATTGCCTGGACCGCCCGCCGGTGCGCCGCTACCGCGACTTTGGCCGATTTGCGCATCGCCGAGATTTCGGCGCGGCTTTTGTACAGGCGCATGTCGTGCAGCAGGTGATCCAGTGCGACGAACTCCTGCGGCGTATGCACGCCCCTCGCTACCCGGGAGCGCAGGGAATTGACCCACTCGGCGATCCGGGCGTCGAACTCCGCATAAACTCCCATCGTGTAATAGACCCGGCTGCAGGATTCCATGATGCCGGGCAGGATGTCGTCGATATCGTCGATCGGAAATGCGTCGTCGGCGTCGAAACGCTCAACCGCACCTTCCGGTCCGGCGCGACGGCCGTCCCAGAGTTCGCGATCGGCATCTCGCTCGCGGCAGAACAACAGATACTCGCCGGCATCGCGGCCGGGAACCAGTACCGCGACGGATTCGGGCTCGGCGAAACCGGTCAGGTAATAGAAGTCGCTGTCCTGGCGATAGCGGTGCTCGACGTCACGGCTGCGCGGACGTACCGGCGCAGCCGGCAGGATTGCGATCCCGCCCGGCCCCATCATTCGCATCAGTTGTCTGCGGCGTCGCGTAAATTCCTTCGGGTTCATAGGCAAAGAGGGTTCATAGGCGGAAAGGGTTCATCAGTAAGAGGGTTCGTCGGTAGAGAGATTTCCGTCGTGGCGGTGAATCGGCCGCCCGGTATTGACCGTTGGATTGAACGCCGGATTCGCCATCGCCGCCGCCCGATCGTTCCGGCCCGGCGACGCCGCTATTGTAACGTCAGTGTACCGACGGCGGAGGCCCATCGGTATCCGCCGCGGCTCTGAGCTCCGAAAGTTCCTCGTAAGCGAGCGGCGCGGCAACGCGCGGGTATTCGACACCAGGCTGGCCACAACGCGCGAAACCCGGCGTGTCGCAATTGATTCTGGGTCTTGGCGTGACTATATTGGACCCATGGCAGAGAACATCAATGCAACGTTCGAGCGCGAACTCAAACGCCTGGAAAACAGGGTCGACGCGCTGGTGCGGGTTTGCGACCAGTTACAGGACGAAAACCGGTCGCTCAAACAGCGCCAGGATACCTTGACAGCGGAGCGGGCGACGTTGCTACAGAAGAACGAGCAGGTCCGTGCTCGCGTCGAAGCCATGATCGGACGTCTGAAGGCAATGGAACAGGGATCCTGACATGAGCGAAGCTTACGCGCAGGTCAGCGTCAGGATTCTCGACAAGGAGTATCAGATCGCCTGCCCGGCCAATGAGCGTACGGACCTTCTGGATTCGGCGGAAATCCTGAACGCCAGAATGCGCGAGATCAGAGACAGCGGA
This sequence comes from Woeseiaceae bacterium, assembly GCA_028279985.1. Lineage (GTDB taxonomy): Bacteria > Pseudomonadota > Gammaproteobacteria > Steroidobacterales > Woeseiaceae > UBA1847. Next base: position 83,270 of record JANQMR010000016.1, on the reverse strand, counting down.
CGAGTCGTGGGACTGGACCGTATCGCCGTCATGGCTGCGTTGAACATGGCCAACGATCTCCTGCACGCGCAGGCTCGCGACCAAGCCCTGGAAGGCGACGTAAGCGACCGCCTGAAACTGATCAGCGAACGCATGGACAGCGTTCTCAGCAACACCGAGCTGCTCGACCTCTGAGTCGTGGCAGCCGCAACCGAAATGGCGCCTCCTGCAGTGTTCGACACCGGCCTGGATACCTTTCGACCCTAAATCACAATCTCGGGGTCGTGACCTGTCGGCGGCATTTGAGCAGGACCGCAGCAGCGGAAAGCCTGTTGCTGCCACGGCTGATCCCACCTGTTGCTCCGGTTCGAGAGCGACGGTCCGTGACGGCACAGGCGGGAGGCGCCTCCTTAACTTCAACGGCGATACGGTACGTCGCCGCGGTCCCGCTCGACACGATGACTGACGTTGCTGCAACACCGACGCGCGAACTCTCGAACCATGGCCGATGACTGACGGCCGATGACTGACGGCCGATGACTGACGGCAGCCCGACAACGACGCACGCCGAACTGCGAACCAGGGCAAAAGAAGCGCGCCGTTCGATGTCCGACCGGGAACGGAAAGCATGCTCGGCCATCATCGCGCGGCGGTTCCTGAACAGCCGGAGTTACCGTTCTGCCCAGAGGATCGCCTGTTACCTTCCGACCTGGGACGAAGTCGATACACGATCGATTATTGCGCACGGATGGGAGTCGGGTAAGAAAATTTACTTGCCGGTCGTCGATCGAGCGCACGCGATGTACTTCGCGGAAACGCACCCCGACACGTTTCTGACTCGCAATCGCTACGGCATCTGGCAACCGGAAGCGAACGAATCCGTAAGGCTTCTAAGCCTAGACTTGGTCGTCACTCCGGTGGTCGTTTTCGACGATTCAGGTCGTCGTATCGGCATGGGCGGCGGTTATTACGACCGGTGTTTTGCTTACTTGAACCATCGTCGGTTCTGGTTTCGACCGAAGCTGATCGGTTTCGCCTTCAGTTGTCAGCGAACCGAGAAAATCGTTCCAAATCCATGGGATATAAGGATGTCGCAGGTATTCTCGGATCGTTGACGGCAGGCGCAGAAAGGCGGGCACGTCTTCGTGCCCGGCGTGTTTTCGAACACCGCAATGCATCCGGCGGTCGACGCTTGTCCCGCGGTTTTTCGTTTCGGCCGCGGCGTTCCGTTTACAGAACGCTTGCACGCGCCGGCGCGAATTCCTGTTTAAAAACTTGCGGACCTTTTTTGATTCGAGACGGATGTCGTCGACACCGTCGAATTGGAAATTGATAACGCAACTTTTCGGGTCTTGAATGCAAGCATCGGAGTGTGACTTAACTTGCTGGATTTTTTGGGATTGTTGTATATACTCAGCCTCCGGGTACCCGACACGGAGAAAATTGATGGCTACCACGAAGAAGAAGGCAAGCAGGAAAAAAGCTTCGAAGCGCAAAGTCGCCAAGAAGCGTAAAGTCACGGCGAGAAAAAAACCGGCCGCAAAGAAACGCGTCGCCAAGCGTAAGGCTAAGAAGAAAGTAGCCAAGCGCAAGACCAAAAAGAAAACCACACGCAAGAAGGCGAAAAAGAAAGTCGCCAAGCGCAGGGCCAAGAAGAAAGTAGCCAAGCGCAAGACCAAAAAGAAAACCACGAGGAAGAAAGCGAAAAGGAAGGTCGCCAAGCGCAAGACCAAAAAGAAAGTCGCGCGCAAGAAGGCTAAGAAGAAAGTAGCCAAGCGCAAGACCAAGAAGAAGGCCACACGCAAGAAGGCGAAAAAGAAAGTCGCCAGACGCAAGGTCGGCAAGCGAAAGGTCTCACGCACGAGGCGTTGAGCCCGCTTCGACCCAGACGGGCAGCAACCTCTCGGTCGTCTGCCTGAGCCTTCCTGAAAGGCAAACAAAGTGCCCGCCATCGCGGGCACTTTTTTGTTAAACGCGTCGTGGCGGTCGACCTGTCTATCGGCTACCCTATTGGCTAAGCTTCTGTCCCGTCTCAACTTACCCGGATATTCCGCCGCCTGGCAGCTCGCATGGATACATCGACCCGCAAACGCAACGCGGCGAAGGCCGCGCTCGATTTCATCGAACCCGGCGTCAATCTCGGCATCGGCACCGGATCCACGGTCAACCACTTCATCGAGTTGCTTCCGGAAGCCAGGGCACGAATCGACAACGTGGTCTCGAGCTCCAGGGCAACGACCCAGCTACTGGAAGAGCAGGGTTTCGAAGTCGCCACCTTGAACCAGGTCGGCGACCCGGACCTGTACATCGACGGCGCCGACGAGGCCACCAAACACGGTTATCTCGTCAAAGGCGGCGGGGGGGCGCTGACGCGCGAGAAGGTCGTCGCGACCGCGTCCCGGCGCTTCGTCTGCATCATCGACGACAGCAAGCTCGTCGGCATGCTCGGGCGGTTTCCGTTGCCGGTCGAGGTCGTTCCGATGGCGCAGGCTTTCGTCGCCCGCAGGCTGGTCAAGCTGCGGGCACAGCCGGTTTGGCGGGAGGGTTTCGTGACCGACAACGGCAACCACATCCTGGACGTCCATAACCTTCAGATCAGCAATCCGCTGGAGATGGAAAACCGGCTGAACCAGATACCGGGTGTCGTGACGGTCGGGATTTTTGCGCAACGACCGGCGGATGTGATACTGATCGGTGGTGAGGAAGGGGTGCGGGAGATTCGGACCTGAAGTTTGGAGTTAGGGCCGGCGTGAAACAAAAAAGGAGCCCCTAGTGAGCTCCTTTTTTGTTTGGCTGGGGGACCAGGATTCGAACCTGGGTTGACGGAGTCAGAGTCCGTAGTCCTACCGCTAGACGATCCCCCAAGAAAGCACTTCTATCATTATCCAGATCATCACCCCCAAGGACCAGGATGGACTCGGGCCTACGGCCCTCGCCCCTTCGGGGCGCGCTGCGCGCGTCCAAAATCGGGGCGCGTTACTCTTTAGCTTTAGCGCTTCGAGTACTGGGTAGCGCGGCGGGCCTTGCGCAAACCGACCTTCTTGCGTTCGACCTCACGTGCGTCGCGGGTCACGAAGCCGGCCTTTCTGAGCGGCGATCGCAAGGCCTCGTCGTACTCCATCAGCGCACGGGTCAGGCCGTGGCGAATCGCGCCCGCCTGCCCCGTGGTTCCGCCGCCGCTGACCGTAACGCGTATGTCGAGCTTGTCGGTCAGGTTCATCAGCTCCAGCGGCTGACGGACGATCATTTGCGCCGTCTTACGGCCGAAAAACCGGTCCAGCGGCCGGTTGTTGACCCGGATGTCGCCGGTACCCGGCATCAGGAAAACCCGGGCAGTCGACGTCTTTCGACGGCCGGTACCATAAAACGTTTCACTCATCTCTGCGCTCCAGCTTCTGTGAGATTCGCCGTCAGGCCTCGACTTCCAACGGAATCGGCTGCTGCGCCGCGTGATCGTGCTCCGCGCCTGCGAACACCCTGAGCTTCGAAAACATCCTGCGTCCCAGCGGACCGCGCGGCAGCATGCCTTTGACCGCATACTGCAAGGCCCGCTCGGGCGTCTCCTCGAGCAAGGTCTCCAGCGACGTCGACTTGAGGTTGCCGATATAGCCGGTATGGCGATGGTAGATTTTGTCCTTGAGCTTGTTGCCGGTCACCCGGATTTTCCCGGCGTTGACGACAACGATGTAGTCGCCGGTATCGACGTGCGGCGTGTACTCGGGCTTGTGCTTGCCACGCAGGCGCCGCGCGATTTCGGTGGAAAGGCGTCCGAGCGTCTTGCCCGTCGCATCCACCACGTACCAGTCGCGCCGCACCTCTCCCGGCTTGGCGGAAAACGTCTTCATGATCTCAAGATTCCTGCAGGAAACCGTTGTTGTCGCGCGGACGGCGTTTGCCTCATGCCGCCGCGAGCGGCCCTCCGCGCCGGCCGGTTACCGGGCAGAGCGGCGAAAGGCGCGGAATATTACGCGAGGAAACCGCTCATTGCAAACGGTCCGGGGCCTCGGAGACGACTGCCGGCCGATGGAACCGGCCCGGAAATTTTCATATTTTTCAATTGATTATCGATTGATAACCGGCAAGACCCGGGGCTGCCTAGAAGTCGTATTGTAGCGATATGCCAGTCCGGGTATCGGTCTTCTCGGTGCCCGCGGGCACGTCGCTGTTGTTCCGGACGGTGTAAGACAGCACCAGGGCGAAGGCGCCGATCAGCGTCGTTTTGACCGAGCTTACCGATTCGCTGAAGGTATTGTCGTCGCCGACCTCGACGGCGATGACCTGGCTGAATTCCGCCGTTTCCGAGAACTGCCACTTGTAGTCCATCCCGCCCGTCAGAATCGTCTCGCTCTCGCTGACCCCGTTCTGATCCTCCGATCGCCGCGCACCGGCGCCGAGATCCAGGTTCAGCGCATGCGCGCCGGTTTCCAGGAGCTTGCGTCCGTATCCGAGCGTTTGCGAGAACTGGGTGTCGAAGCCGCCGAAGCGGTCCTTGCGCCAGTTGAGACGGCCGAACACGAAATCCTTTTCGGTGACGTCCCAACCGCTCGTCAAGCGAAGCTCGTAGGACTCCGCCGTCGTCTTCTCCTCTTCACTGGCCTGTATCGCGGCGAGATAAAGATCGTGCTGCCAGCGGCCGGTCTCATACTTCGTGTTGGCGGACGAGTTCAGGCTTGTCGTTTTCGTGTTGCCGGTCGTCGACAGATAACCGACCTTGATGCTGCCGGATAGCGGATCCGGCTTCTCCTCCGCTTCTTCAGCAGCAAAACCGGGCGTCGCCGCACACAGGACAGCCGACACGAACAGATTGCGAAAACGCATGGTGGAACTCCTGGAACACGCGGCGCCCGCGGCAAACGGCAGCGGAGTATACCCAAGGCCACATGCGGTCTGCGAGCACCGGATGCAATTCCACCCGATTGACGAACCGATTGACGAACCGATTGCCAAACCGGAGGCCGAACCGGCAACCGCGGCTCACTGCGGGATTCCACGACCCGATGCGCCCGCCGTGTTCCCCGTTTTCCGCCGCAGGCGGCCGGGTTATGATGCCGGGTATGCCGGACAGGGAATTCACACCGATCGACAGACTGCTTTCCGGTTTCGGCAATGCCCTGCGCACGGTGGCGACCGCGGCGGGGCAGCCCGCCCGACCCAATCCGGCCGCCGACGTCGCGGACGAGCCGCTGGATGAGCAGGAAAAGGCGCATGCCGCCGGTTTGATGCGCGTCAACCACGCCGGAGAAGTCGCGGCGCAAGGGCTCTACCAGGGCCACGCACTGGTAGCGCGTGACCGTTCCCTCGAAGCGGAGCTGCAGCAGGCGGCCAGTGAAGAATTCGATCATCTGGCCTGGTGTGAACAGCGTCTCGACGAGCTGGACGCTAGACCGAGCCTGCTCACGCCATTCTGGTACGCCGGGTCGTATGCCATCGGCACCGCCAGCGGATTGCTCGGCGATCGCTGGAGCCTGGGCTTCATCGCCGAAACCGAAAGCCAGGTCTGCGAGCACTTGGAAAGCCATTTCGAACGACTGCCCGAAGGCGATCGCCGCAGCCAGGCCATCGTTCGCCGGATGCATGCCGAAGAGGCGGAACATGGCGCCAATGCCGTACGGGCCGGCGCGGCCAGCCTGCCGCCCGCGGTGATCGGGCTCATGCGCCTGACGGCCCGCTTGATGACGACGACGGCTTATCGTTTATGACACGGTCTATAACGCGGCCCGTGATCTGTGGCGGCTGACGATTCCTGACAAAACACGGACTTAGCTTGCCCTTCTCGGCGAAAACGTTTAAAACGTACACGCTTGAGCGATGAGGGACCTATCCATGCAGTCCAATGCGAAGACCCTGAGCGACGTACCGGCGATCAATCGCTTTCTGAGCTACTGCCGTGTCCGCACCGTCCCGTCCAAGACCGTCATGATTCACGCCGGCGACCTTCCCGATGTCCTCTATTACATCGTCGATGGTTCGGTCGAGGTCATGATCGAGGACGAAGACGGCAACGAGATGGTGCTGGCGTACCTGAACAAGGGACAGTTCTTCGGCGAAATGGGCCTTTTCTACGAACAGCCGACCCGCAGCGCCTGGGTGCGAACCCGCACCGAGTGCGAGATTGCCGAGATGACCTATCCGCGATTCCGCCAGATCGCCAGTGAAAGTCCCGGCCTGGTCTTCGAACTCGCCACACAGCTTGCGACACGGCTCGACCGGACCAACCGCAAGCTCGGCGATCTGGCCTTCGTCGACGTCACCGGCCGTGTCGCACACGCGATCATGGACCTTTGCAACGAACCCGACGCCATGACCCACCCGGACGGCATGCAGATCAAGGTCAGTCGCCAGGAGCTCAGCAGGCTCGTCGGCTGTTCGCGAGAGATGGCCGGCCGGGTGCTGAAAGTGCTGGAGGAACAGGGGCTGGTGTCGGCGAGCGGCAAGACCATTGTGGTCTACGGCGCGAGACCGAACCGCAAGCTCTAAGCATTAAGCTATAAGCATTAAGCTCCGGGCATTCAGAGGCGGCGCTCGAAACACGAGCCCCTGGACGCGGTCTTGCGGTCGTTCGGTCTTAGTTGCCGCCGCGGCACGCCGTTTGACTCCTTCGGTCGAACAAGCGCGCTCCGGCCGGATCAGGTGCCGGCAACCCCGGCGATCTCCGCATGCATCGCCGCGATGGTCGCGGCATAATCCTCGCTGCCGAATATCGCCGATCCCGCAACGAAGGTATCGGCGCCGGCGCTCGCGATCTCGGCAATATTGTCGACCTTGACGCCGCCGTCGATCTCGAGCCGGATGTCACGGCCGCTGGCCTCGATTTTGCGGCGCGCCAGGCGGAGCTTGTCCAGCGCCGACGGGATGAAGGTCTGGCCGCCGAAACCGGGATTCACCGACATGATCAACACCATGTCGACGTCTTCGATCACGAAGTCGAGCCAGTCCAGCGGCGTCGCGGGATTGAACGCCAGTCCGGCCTGACAACCGTGATCGCGGATCAGGCTGAGCGTTCGGTGCACGTGGCGGCTGGCCTCCGGATGGAAGCTGATGTAGCTCGCGCCGGCCCGCGCGAAATCGGGAACGATTCGGTCGACGGGTTCGACCATCAGGTGAACGTCGATCGGCGCGTCGATGCCGGCGTTTCGAAGCGCCTCGCAAATCAACGGACCGACGGTCAGGTTCGGCACATAATGATTGTCCATGACGTCGAAGTGCACGATGTCGGCGCCGGCGTCGAGCACGGCGCGCACGTCGTCGCCGAGCCGCGCGAAGTCGGCGGAAAGGATCGAAGGCGCGATCAGTGGCTTCACGAAAACTCCTTTGGTCTCAAGCGCTGAATGTAACCCAGAAAGGGGCGGCGGCCCACAGCACGGCCATCGAAAAGACTGTCGAAATAATTATGGAAATGACTATGAAAATGACGGACTGAAATGACCATCGTAGCGTCTGTAGAATCACCTATCGGATGGCGCGACGCGCCTTGAGCAGCTCGTAAGCCGCGCGGATCTCCCGGGTCTTTCTCTGCGCCGCCTCGATTTCCGCCGTGTCCGGATCGCTGGCTGCAATCTTGTCCGGATGATTGCGGTTCATCAAACGGCGGTAAGCCCGTTTCACTTCGTCGTTGTCGGCAGTCTCGGCGACCCCCAGAGTACGATAGGCCGTTTTCACCCGCTCGGTATCGGCGCTGCCGGCGGGCGATCGCCGAAAACCCTTTTGTGCGCGTATCATCGCCTCGAGCTGTGCGAGCTCGACACGGCCGATGTCGAGCCCGGTACAAACGGTCCAGATCAGCGAACGCTCGCGCGGATGCAGGCGATGTTTCGCCAGCGACACTTCGAGCAGGAGTCTCAGGAACAGCCTGCGGGTCTCCTGCCGGCGGGCGTGGCCGCGCCTTAGCGCCCGGATCGTTCGTTCCAGCGGATAGACCGGTGACTTGCCGGCGTCGAACCAGTCGATCGCCCGGCGCGTCTGGCCCGGCCGCAGACCCAGCCGATACATCACCGCCCTCGCCGCCCTGATCTCGTCCTCGCTGACGCGCCCGTCGCTCTTGGCGAGATGACCCATCGTCCCGAACAGGGCTTCGAGGAAACCTTCGGAGAACTTGCCTGCGATGTTGTCCCATTGCCCTTGCGCATATCCTTGCGCATGCCCTTGCGCATGTCCTTGCGCACCGTAGCGCCGGGCGTAACCGCGGTCGAACTGATGGCCGAGAATCAGGCCGAGCAGTGCCAGCGCGGGTTTCAGCGTCGCAAGCCCTGCCAGGGTGCCGATGATTTTGCCCCAGTACAATCCGATTCCCGCCGTGCGCCGGAAACCGCATCCTACCGTCTGTGCCGGGGCCTGTTAACCGTCCTTACCGCCGTCTTGCCGGGCCCGCTTGCTTGCCTCCGCGACGGTGAACGGCGATGATCGTGTCCCGTCCGGGCCGCGCGCCAGTATCAGTGACGATCTCCGTGACCAGCGCCGAAGCACTCTTCGAATCGAACATACCCAACCTGCCCCTGATCGGTCGGGGCAAGGTCCGCGACATCTACGCCGTCAGCGACGATTACCTGTTGATCGTCACCAGCGATCGCCTGTCGGCCTTCGACGTCGTATTACCCGACCCGATACCGGGCAAGGGCGGGATACTCACCCGCATATCGCTGTTCTGGTTCCGGATGATGGCAGACCTGATCGACAATCAGCTCACCGAGCTGACCGTCGACGACGTGGTCGACGACCCCGCGCTCGCCGAAGCGCTGCGGGATCGTTCCCTGGTCGTCAAGCGGCTCAAGCCGCTGCCCGTCGAAGCGGTCGTTCGCGGATACCTGGCCGGCTCCGGCTGGCATGACTATGTGAACGACGGCAGCCTCTGCGGCATCGCGCTGCCCCCCGGTCTGGAACAGGCCGGCAAGCTGCCCCGGACGCTGTTCACGCCGTCCAGCAAAGCCGAGATCGGCGGACACGACGAGAACATTCGTTTCAGGGACGTGCAGGACGTCATCGGCGAACAGCTCGCGGCACGCGTTCGCGACGTGTCGATCGAGATTTACGAACGCGCGGCGGCCTACGCGCTGGAGCGCGGCATCATCATCGCCGATACCAAATTCGAGTTCGGCCTCGATCGCGAAGGCCACCTGTACCTGATCGACGAAGTGCTGACGCCGGACTCGTCGCGCTTCTGGCCGGTTGATCGGTACGCCGTCGGCGCCAGTCCGCCGAGCTTCGACAAACAATTCGTCCGCGATTATCTCGAGACCTTGAGCTGGGATAAGACGCCGCCGGGGCCGGAGTTGCCGGAAGCGGTGCTGTTGCAGACCGCGGCACGTTATCGGGAGGCGTTGAAGCGTTTGACCGGATGATGGCCACGGGTTGTCGGGGGGATTTGAGCAACCGTAGCCTTGGTTGATGACCGATCACCGTTCGCGAGCCGCTACGACCAGCGTCACGAACGGGAATCTGAGGAATTGGTGACAGACGCCTGGTTTCCTGTTCGGCGGGACTGCCAGTTACGGATAATACGTTCGAGTTCGGCGACGCCGTCGGTCAGCGCGGCGGGACCCGGTTGCAGGATGACGGCCGATTTGACCTCGTGGACTTCCCCGTCCCGAACGGCCGGGATCGCATCCCAGCCCGGACGTGCAGCGACACGCTCGGGCCGAAACTTCTTGCCGCACCAGGAACCGATGATGATGTCGGGCGCGCGCTCGACGACCTCGCCGGGGTCGGCGATGATCCGGTTCTTGCCCAGCGACTCGCTCGCAAGCTCCGGAAAACAGTCGTCGCCGCCGGCGATCGAAACCAGCTCCGAGACCCAGCGGATGCCGCTGATTTGCGGTTCGTCCCATTCCTCGAAGTAGACCCGCGGCCTGGGCGCCGCGGCCGCCGAGCGCTTACGTATCCGTTCGACGTTCTGCGCCAGCGAGGCCGCCAGCCGCTCGGCCTTTTCGGTAACGCCGATCAGGCCGCCCAGGGTCCGGATCATCGCCAGTATCCCGGCCACCGAGCGGTGGTTGAAGACGTGCACGGCCACGCCGCGGCGGATCAAATCGGCGGCAATGTCGGCCTGCATGTCCGAGAAACCCAATGCGAGATCCGGCTCGAGCGCGAGTATCTTGTCGATCTTGGCGCTGATGAAAGCCGAGACCTTGGGTTTTTCCTTGCGTGCCCTGGGCGGGCGCACCGTAAAACCCGAGATGCCGGCGATGCGCCAGTCTTCGTCCAGCAAGTACAAGGCCTCGGTGGTCTCTTCGGTCATGCAGACGATTCGGCTCGGATACGTATCGTCACGGGACATCGCGGTCAGCCTCTGTGTCGGGCCTGGCATTTTGCGGCAAGTCTGTGATCGATATCCAGCCTGTCCGCCGAGTTCAACAGGTACAATCGGGCCCGGCAGGACGGTGGAAACAGACGTCGACAGACACCAAATACCGCCTGCCGCGGAACTATGGCCTTCAATCCCGTAGAACGAATAAACGGTCTGGTCTGGGGCGATGCGCTCAGCCGCTACGGCCTGGGCGGCCGCATCCTGGGCGGGGCGATTCGTTACCTGTACGCCGTCGTCCGCGATCTCGTTTCCGGCCAACTGACCTTGCGCGCGATGAGCCTGGTCTACACGACGCTGTTGTCCGTGGTGCCGCTGCTTGCGTTCAGCTTTTCGGTGCTCAAGGGCTTCGGCATACACAAACAGCTCGAAGCGCAGATGTACCTGATCCTCGAGCCGCTCGGCGACAAGGGCGCCGAAATCACCGACAACGTGATGCGGCTGGTGAACAACGTCAACGGCGGCGTGCTGGGCGGCATCAGCCTCGCCTTTTTCATTTACACCGCCATCTCGATGGTGCAAAAGGTCGAGGAAAGCTTCAACTACGTCTGGTACGTCTCGAAGTCACGCAGCTTTGCCCGGCGCTTTACCGAGTATGCCTTCGTATTGCTGATCGGGCCGGTCGTGATCGTGATCGCGCTGGGTTCGCTGACGGCCCTGCAAAACGACCGCATCGTTCAATGGTTGCTGAGCAACGAACTCGTCGGGCCGCTGTTCGTGGCGAGCGGCAAGCTCACGCCTTATCTGCTGGTCGCGGCCGTGTTTACCTTTCTCTACCATTTCGTTCCGAATACCCGCGTCAAACTGTCCTCGGCCTTGGTCGGCGGGCTGGCGGGCGGCTTCATGTGGGCGAGCATCGGGCTGATCTTCACGACTTTCATCGTCACGGCGGCGCGCACGCAGGCCGTGTACGCGAGTTTCGCGATCGCCATCGTGACCCTGATGTGGTTGTACGCCAACTGGATGGTCTTGTTGATCGGCGCGCAGCTCGCATTCTATTTCCAGAACCCCGAATACCTGCGTCTCGGCCGACGCGAGCCGCACCTGTCGAACTCGATGCGCGAACGCCTGGCGCTGAACATCATGTACCTCGTCGGCCAGGCTTTCAGGGACCCCGAATCGACGATCGACCTGCGCCAACTCAGCAACAGGCTCGAGATCCCGTCCTTGACGATCGCGCCGGTGATGCAGGCGCTCGAAGACGGCGGGCTTCTGACCTCGAACGAGGACGAACAGCTATTACCCGGGCGCGAGACGGCACGAATCCGGCTCGAGGAGATCGTCGGCATCGTTCGCAGCCGGGGCGACACGGGCTCACATGCGCCGCCGCGGTGGGCCGCCGTCATCGACGGTATCGGCGCGGAACTCGACCGGGCGGTCGGTGAGCGTATCGGCGACCGCTCGCTTGCGGACCTGCTGGACGAGGCGCCTTCGACCTGACGCGCCGGGCGCTCAACTCAAGTGCCGGCGATCATCATCTCGTCCACCAGCAAGGAGCCGCAGCGGATGCCCCCGCGAAGGTCCTGGTCGCTGCCGATCGCCGAGATCCGCCGATACAGCTCGCGCAGGTTGCCGGCAATCGTGACCTCGTGCACCGGATACCGGATCTCGCCATCCTCGACCCAATGCCCCACCGCGCCGCGCGAGTAGTCGCCGGTCACCGGATTGACACCCTGGCCGATCAACTCTTCGACGATGAGCCCGGTGCCCATTCTTTGGACCAGGTCTTCGAAACCGCCGCTATTGCCCGGTATCACCAGATTCTGCACACCGCCCGCGTTGGCGGTGGTTTCCATCCCCAGGCGGCGCGCCGAATAACAACTCAGAACATAGCCCTGTAAGACACCGGCCTTGACCACGTCCCGATCGTAAGTCGCCACGCCGTCGGCGTCGAAAGGCCGGCTCGCCATGCCGCGAGGCAAATGCGGCCGCTCCAGTATGTCGACGAAGTCCGGGAACACCTGCTCACCGAGCGCGCCGAGCAGGAACGAAGCGCGGCGGTACTGCGCCTCGCCGGCGATGGCCCCGATCGCGTGACCGACGAAGCCGCGGGCCAGTTCCCGCACGAACAACACCGGGGCGGGCCGGGTCTCGATCTGGCGCGCGCCCAATCGACCGATGGCGCGGGTTGCGGCCGTCAAGCCCACCTGCTCGACGTCTTCGAGGTCCGCCGGATCCCTGGCAACGCTGTAATGGTAGTCGCGCTGCATTTCGTCGCCGGACACGCCGAGCACCGCGCAGCTCACGCTGTGGCTGCTGCTCGCAACGCTACCGATAAAACCGTGGGAGTTACCGTAACAGCGTTCACCCCTGCCGCTGCTGACCGTCGCACCCTCCGAGTTGGCGATGCGTTCGTCGAAAGCCAGGGCCGCGGACTCGCAGCGGATCGCCAGGTCGATTGCGGCGCGTGCATCCAGCGGCCAGGCAAAATCCAGCTCGATGTCGGCGAGCGCTTTGCCCATCTGTTCAGGCGCCGCGAGACCCGAATACTCGTCGGGCGCCGTAAACCGTGCGAACAGGCTCGCCTTATCAACGGCTTCGGCGACGGCCGCGGGCGTCATGTCCGAGGTACTGGCGCTGCCCCTGCGCTTGTCCTTGTAAACCGTGATCGAAATCCCGCGATCCCTGGTGTATTCCAGATTCTCGACTTCGCCCAGGCGCGCCGTCGCCGACAATCCGCTGCCGCTGCTGGCCTCGGCTTCGGCCTGATCGGCACCGCCCCGCATCGCGAGTTCGAGTGCCCGGGCAACGAGTGATTCGAGTTGCTCGCGTTCGGAAGCCGGACGCTTGACCGGTTGACCCATTGTCGATTCCTCATACTGCGCCGGCGCAATCCGCGGTCGGTCGTGCGGGACGTGTGATGAATGATAGACTGCGCGACCCTTGGCGCCACGTAGCTTAGCCGGTGACCGAGCACAAGCCCAGCAAAACAGCGCTGAAACAACGATACCGCGAACTGCAGACGCTCGGCGAGAGCCTGATACGGCTCGACCAGGCGGACGTCGAAAGCCTGCCGATCGACGAAACGCTCAAGACCGCCGTCGGCGACGCAAAACGAATCCGATCCCGCAGCGCGCTCAGGCGGCAGAAACAGCGCATCGGCAAGTTGATGCAAGACGTCGACCGGGGCTTGCTGGAGGCGGCGCTCGCACAACTCTCGGCCGGGTCGAATGCCGCCAAGCGCGTGTTCGCCGACGCGGAACGCTGGCGCGATCGAATGTTGCGCGAAGGCGGAACCGCGGTCGACGCATTCGAGCAGGCCGCCGGAAGCGATACACCGGAATTGCGACAGCTCCTCGATCGCCTTCGAGACGCCGTTTCGGACAAGGACACCCACAGCCTGCGCCGGCAGGTGTTCCGCAGCATCCACCGGACGCTGCTCGACGCATTGCACAGTGATAGACTGCCGCGATGAAGGAAGCCGTCGGCATCATCATGGGCTCGCGTTCGGACTGGGACACGATGCGCCATGCCAGTGAAACACTGGAGCAACTGGGCGTCTCGCATGCGGTGCAGGTCGTCTCGGCGCACCGGACGCCGGACCTGCTGTTCGAATACGCCGACTCGGCGCTCGAGCGCGGGCTCAAGGTAATCATCGCCGGCGCCGGCGGCGCGGCGCACCTGCCGGGTATGACGGCCGCAAAAACGCGGGTCCCGGTGCTCGGTGTTCCGGTCGCGACCAAGACGCTAGGCGGCCGGGATTCGCTGCTGTCGATCGTACAGATGCCGGCCGGCGTCCCGGTAGGAACGATGGCGATCGGCAAGGCCGGCGCCGTCAACGCCGCACTGCTCGCGGCCGCCATCGTCGCCAACGAGGACGCCGGCGTCGCTCGAGCGCTCGACGACTATCGCCGCCGGCAGACCGACAAGGTCCTGGCCGACCCCGACCCGCGCCTGTAAGCAACCGCCAATGCGCATCGGCATCATCGGCGCCGGCCAGCTCGGCTTGATGCTGGGGACGGCCGGAAAGCCCCTGGGCCTGCGCTGCCGGTTCCTGGACCCCGCCGCGGAACCGCCGGCCGCGGCCGCAGGCACGGTAATGCGACATGCCTTCGACGACGACGAGGCCTTGCGCGCGCTGGCCCGCGAATCCGACGTCATCACCTACGAGTTCGAGAACGTATCGGTCGCGGCGCTCGCCGCGCTGTCCGACAGCGTCCCGGTCTATCCGCCGCCGGGAGCGCTCGAACAGGCCCAGGACCGGCTGCTCGAAAAACGGCTGTTCGAACGCCTCGGCATCCCGCTACCGAAATACCGGACCGTCGATTCCCAAGCGGACCTCGAGAAGGCCGTGGAAAGCCTCGGACTGCCGCTGATCGTAAAGACCAGACGGTTCGGGTACGACGGCAAGGGCCAGTTACTGCTGCGGACCGATGACGGTATCGCGGCAACCTGGCGCTCGCTGGGTCCGCATCCGCTGATCGCCGAGCAATACGTCGCCTTCGACTACGAAGTGTCCGCGATCGGCGTACGCAGCCCCGAGGGCCTGACGGCGAGTTACCCGCTGACCCATAACGCGCATGCGGGCGGCATCCTGCGCCGGTCGCGCGCACCCGTGATCGAGCCCGGACTCGACGCACTCGCCGGCGAGTACCTTACAGGCTTGATGGAAGCACTCGATTATGTCGGCGTGCTGGCGCTGGAGCTGTTCGTCGTCGGAGAGCGCCTGCTGGCCAACGAGTTCGCGCCGCGCGTGCACAACTCCGGGCACTGGACCATCGAGGGCGCCGAAACCAGCCAGTTCGCGAATCACCTGCTTGCCGTCACCGGGCAGCCCCCCGGCAACACCGCCTGCAGGGGTCATGCCGGCATGCTGAACCTGATCGGCTGCATCCCGGCCGCGGCGCGAGACCTGCACCATGAAGACTGCTGGCTGCACGACTACGGCAAGGCGCCGCGTGCCGGCAGAAAACTGGGCCACATCACCGTAGTGCGGGATTCCGCGGCCGAACGCGACCGGATGATGGACGAACTCGCGGAAACTGTGACGCAGTCCACCCCTGCGGACGGGCATCCACCGTAGCCGCTCCCGCGCAAAACCGGGTACACTGGAGTTTCGCTTGTGGATACAAGGCATTACACGGATTTTCCGTGCTTTCTGACAGCTAATCCCGAATGTCGTACCTCGAACACTTCAAACTCGATGAACAACCGTTCCGTTTGACCCCGGACCCGGCTTTCGTCTACTGGAGCAAGCAACACGCCCGGGCAAAAGCCTATATGGAGTCGACGATATGGCTGTCCGACGGCTTTGTCGTCATCACCGGGGAAATCGGCTCCGGCAAGACGACGCTTTTGCAGTCGTTCCTGGCCGAGCTGGAAGACGACGTGGTTTATGCCGTCGTTTCCCAGACGCAACTCACCGCGACCCAGTTCCTGCAGGCGATCCTGACCGAGTTCGGCTTCAAACCCTTCGACAAGGACAAAGTCGAGCTCCTGGACATGCTGAACATGTTCCTGATCGAGCAATACTCGAGCGGGAAAAAAGTGCTGCTGATCGTCGACGAGGCGCAAAACCTGTCCAAGAGGGTGCTCGAGGAAATCCGCCTTCTGTCCGGTATAGAGACGCACAAGGAGAAAGTGCTGCGCATCATCCTGGCCGGACAGCCGGAACTCAAACGGACGATGGAATCTCCGAAGCTCAGGCAACTGGTGCAACGTGTCCGCCTGCAGTTTCACCTGGGTCCGCTGGGCGAGCGGGAGCTGCGCGAGTACGTCGAACATCGTCTGTCGGTGGCCGGCTGCGCGGGCCGCAGGATTTTTTCCGCCGAGACTTACGAACGCTTGCACCGCTACACCGGCGGAATACCGCGACTGGTCAACACACTCTGCGATACGGCGCTTTTGTGTGCCTTCGCCGACGAAAAAACCACCGTCGACACCGCCGACATCAAGGCTGCGATCGATGAGCTAGGCTGGAAGGAGCACCCGAGCAGCACCGGCCTTCACCACCAGCTACTGGCGCTCTCGCGGCCGGCAAGCCGGGAACCGCACGTGACCGGGATCGAGGTTTGGGCGGACGGCGAGTGCATATCCATGCAGACGTTTCCGCGCGGAAGGATCATCGTCGGCCGCTCGCCGGACAACGAGATCTACATCAAGAGCAAGTTCGTCAGCCGCCACCACGCACAGCTCGTCAGTGACGACGACGGTTGCTTGATCGAGGACTTAAACAGCACCAACGGCGTATTCGTCGACGACCGGCAGGTCAAGAAGTACCGCCTGAAAGACGGCGACGTCGTCTCGCTCGGCGTTCACCAACTGGTGTATCGCGACATCCGCAACTCCAGCCAGCCGGAAAGCGACACGGACGGGGACGACTTACGCGAGGCAGGCGGATGACGTCCTAGTTCCGCTGCTGCTGGCGCGGGTTGCCGCGGCGGTCATGGACACGGGCGTCGCGGCGTTTCAGCAACACGACCAGGCCGGCTACCAGGCAACCCAGGCCCATGACGAAGCAGATCGTCGGCCAGTACCAGTGATTGACGTACATAGAAGCGCAAAGCGTGATCACGCCGACCAGCAGATAGAAGTACGGCAACGATTCATAGATCGGTTTCGAGACCCACATGGTTTCAGGCTCCCAGCCGCAGGCGGCCGAACATTTTTCCACGCGAGCCGGCCCGACGTCCAGTCCGCGCCGAAACCCGGCCGTAACGAGTGCGAAAAACGGACCGAAAGACCGGACCGTGAGCGACGATACGGCGGCTTATGTCAAGCCTGGCCGCCACCGGTCCGGCAGACGTTTCGACCGGCAACCGCAAATGATCCAGTAGCGGATTTCGAGCGCCGCAAGCCTTCCGGTCCTCTTCAAGCGGTTCCGCCCACCGTCAGCGCATCGATTCTCAAAGTCGGCTGCCCGACGCCAACGGGCACCGACTGACCCTCCTTGCCGCAAATCCCGACGCCCGCATCGAGCTCCAGGTCGTTGCCGACCATGGAGATCATCGGCAAGACCGTCGGCCCGTCGCCGATCAAGGTCGCGCCCTTGACCGGCGCGGTCAGCCTGCCCTTTTCGATCCGGTAGGCTTCGTTCGCGGAGAAGACGAACCTGCCTGACGTGATATCTACCTGTCCGCCGCCGAAGTTGGGTGCGTACAAACCGTCGTCCACCGACGCGATGATTTCCTCGGGCTCGTGCGGCCCGGCCAGCATGTAGGTATTGGTCATCCTGGGCATCGTGACGTGGGCGAAGGACTCGCGCCGCGCGTTGCCGGTCGGTTGAACCCCCATCAGCCGTGCGTTGAGCTTGTCCTGCATGTATCCGCGCAGCACGCCGTTCTCGACCAGTACGTTGTACCGACCCGGCGTGCCCTCGTCGTCGATCGCCAGCGAACCGCGCCGGTTCGGCAAGCTGCCGTCGTCCACGATCGTGCAAAGCTCCGATGCCACCGTCTCGCCGACCCGGCCGGTAAACGCCGAAGTTCCCTTGCGATTGAAGTCGCCCTCCAGCCCGTGGCCGACGGCCTCGTGCAGCAGCACACCGGGCCAACCGGGGCCCAGCACCACCGGCATCGTCCCGGCCGGCGCCGCAACCGCGTCGAGTTGCACGACGGCCTGGCGCACGGCCTCGCGCGCATACTCCATCGGCTTGTCGCCGGATAGGAAGTAACCCAGGTCCGTCCGCGCTCCGCCGCCCGAGTAACCCTGCTCGCGGCGGCCCCCCTGTTCCAGAATCACGCTAACGTTGAAGCGGACCAGCGGCCGGACGTCCGCCGCCAGGGTGCCGTCCGACGCGGCGATCAACACCAGGTCCTGGGCGCTGGTCATCGTGATGATCACCTGCTCTATCCGCGAATCCAGCGCCCGCGTCCTGGCTTCGATGTCCGCGATCAGCGCGGTTTTTTGCACATCCTCGATACTGGTCGTCGGATCGACCAGCGGATACAGCAGCGGAGCGTCGCCGCGTCGCCACGCCGGCAGGCTCCGCTGCTGCCCCTGACGAACGATCGCGCGCGCCGCGGCGGCGGCCTGCTCGAGCGCCGGCATGAGCATTTCGTCGGAGTAGGCGAAACCGGTTTTTTCGCCGCTGACGGCCCTGACGCCGACCCCCTGATCCAGGCTGAAACTGCCGTCGCGAAGAATGCCGTCCTCCATGGTCCAGCTCTCGGCGCGGCTGATCTGGAAGTACAGGTCGGCGTAATCCACGCTGCCCTGCATGATGCTGCCCAGCGTCGTATTGAGATGCCGCTCTTCGAGCCCTGCCGGCGTCAGCATGCGCGACATTACGTCGTCAATGGTTTTGTTGTCGTCTATGGTCATTAGTGAGTTCGGTGTTCCGATTGGCGAAAGTCCTGCTGTCATCCTTGGTTGTCAGTACGTTCCATTATTCGATATGAGCCGGGGTTTATCTTCGGTCGCGGCCATTCGCAAGTTCCTTCGATTCGAGCGACGCCGCCCTTCGTCTTCAGTCGCCTCCATGCGCTCGTGCCGCCATCCGGGCGAGCGGCGTTCATCACTTCGTCAGCCGCCGGTTCGACAAAACCGGAAACTCCTGCCGCAGCGCCGCCTGCCGGTCCGGATCGACGTCCGCCGCCAGGAAACCGTCGCCGTCCGGCTGTTCGGCCAGCACCCGTCCCCAGGGATCCACGATCATCGAGTGGCCGTAGGTGGAGCGGCCGTCGGGATGCTCGCCGAATTGTCCCGGCGCGATCACGTAGGCCAGGTTTTCGATCGCGCGCGCGCGAAGCAATGTCTTCCAGTGCGCCCTGCCGGTGGCTACGGTAAATGCCGCGGGCACCGTGAACAAATCTGCGCCGTCGCCGACCAGTTGCCGATACAACTCCGGAAAACGGACATCGTAACAAATCGAAAGCCCGATCCTGCCAAAAGGTGAATCGACGGCCTCGAGCGTATCGCCCGGGTACATCGACCGCGACTCGCGGTAGGACTCGTCGCGGTCCGGCAGGTCTACGTCGAACAGATGGATCTTGCGATAAACGGCGCGGGTGGCGCCTCGATCGTCGATCACGGGCGACCCGCCGTAAACCCGATCGGACGCCGGCGACACCAGCGGCATGCTGCCGCCGACGATCCACAGGCCGTGACGGGTTGCCGTCTCGGCCAGAAACGACTGGATAGGCCCTTCGCCGGGCGTCTCGGCATGTTTCGCCTTGTCGCGGGCTCGCTTGGGCATCAGCGCAAAGTTCTCGGGCAGCACCACCAGGCCGCAGCCGTCCTCCGCGGCATCGCCGATCAGGCGCCCCGCAAGATCCAGGTTCGCGCCGACGTCGGCGCCGCTGTTCATTTGTATGGCCGCCGCTCGAAGGCGCGCCGACCCGGCCCTGCCGATCGTTGCCGCGCTCATTGTTGCCGGGCCTGTTCCGTTTCGGCGATACAGCCCGCAAGCCGGCCGCGTTGGGCAAAGGCGGCGGCGTCCGCGCTATCGACCAGGGGCTCGTCCCAGGATCCGTCGATGCTGTAATACACCTGACCCATTTCCTGCAGCGGCTTTTTGAATATCTGCGAGAATACCAGCAACGCGGCGGCAACCTGCGGCCCGACCAAAAGCCCGGCCACCGGCAAGGTATCGCCGAAGTTGGCACTCACGATAGCCGCCTGCTCGTAATCGCGGTCGACGAGACCGGTACGTCCGATGATACCGATGTCCGCCGCCGGCCCCTCCAGCGACAAATTGCAGGTGTAGGTCTCGCCATCGGCGATCCGGAACGTACCCTCGATCCGGTCGAAGCCGAAGCCTTTTCCGAACACGTCGCTGAAATCCAGCGACAGGCGCCGCGGCAGCGCGACGACGCTCATCAGCCCGAACATCCGGCCCGCGCCCGGGTCGATCTCGTTGAGGCTGCCCGGTCCGAACCGCACCTGGACCTCACCGTCCAGGGTATCCAGGAAGTCCAGCCGCGGCCTGCCGGACCAGTCGAGATTCAGCAACATCGTCATGTCGTTGCCGACGATACCCGGCTGATAGTCGAGCCGCCGCATGGTTTGATCGATGTCGGTACTGGTCAAGGTTGCGACGATACTGCTGCGGGAGCCCAGCGGGTCCGTATCGTCGGCAAGCCAGGCACCGTTGCCGACGATCTCGAAGGAATCGTCCCTTGCAACGATGCTGTCTGCAACCAGGCCCTCGCCGGTCCGGTCGAATTCGGCCGTGACGGCGCCGAAATGCCGCTTGCCGATCGCAAAGTCGGCGGCGCGCAGCGAAACTGGCGGCAAGTCTCTCGGATCGGGACTCGCCGCGGCCTCGCCGCCGGCCTCGTCGCCGCCGGGCAGGAACAGGCGCTCCATGTCGAGCACCAGCGGCCGGTCGGCCGTGAGCTCGTAAGGGACGAACACCGATCCGACCGCCGATTCGCCGTCGAATTGCACCAGCCAGTCGCGCGCACTGCGATCCACCCTGACCATCTGATCTTCCAGGTGCTGACCGAGCAGCCGCAGGCTTTGGGCTCGCAGTTCGACGGAACGAATGCGATCGACGATATTGATCTGCGCCTCGGCCCGGCGGGTCAGCGCAAACCAGTCCTCCAGGCGGAAGTCATCGATACTGCCGACAATGTGTAAACCGCGCGTTTCCGGCTCGCCGGCCGGACCGCCGCCCAGCGCTAGCACGCCGCGCTCGAAATCCCAGCCGGCATCGCCGGCGACGAAAGCGAGATTCCAGTCCATCGCGGCGCTCCTCGCGCTTCCGGTGGTCTCGATACGGCCGTCGGCCGGAAACAGGATCTCGCCCGCGATCGGTGCAATCGCTGCCGCGGGCTTGTTAAGCGGCGTCGGCAAGGCGACTTCGAGTCCGGCCAGGTCGCTATCGATCCGGATGGTCAAAGGCGCCGGCGTCTCCTGCCCGGTACGCGGAAAAAGCACATCGGCGCGGTACTCGGCCCGACCGGCAATCAGCCCGTCCATCGGTACGCCCAATTCCCGAACCAGCGCGTCGCCGCTTGCAGCACCCGTCGCTCGCGCGATGACCTGGAAACGCGGCTCCGTTCGCGGCGCGTTCAAAAGCTCGATTGCGATGGGCTCACCGAGGAAGCGGCCGACCAGCGACTCGCTCGTAACCAGCTCACGCTCTACGGTCACGCTGCCGGACAGTTCCGAAATCGGCGGATCGAAGCCCTTGACCCTGAGCTCGCCGTTGTCGGTGGCAATCCGGGTCATGAACGAAAACTCACGCCAGCGATTCAGCGGTATTTCGAGCTCCAGGTCGAAGCTGCCCTCACCGGACACGGTGACGCGATCCACCTGGCCACCCAGAATCCGGTTGATCGGGCTGTTCCTGATGTAGTCCTGGATCGTGGCCAGGGTCGCGGTAGAACCCGAATCGATGCTCAAAACGGCGTCCCGCAGATCCGCGATCTCGACGTTTGCGTCGCGGACGTCCAGACCCCGGGTGACCGAGCGGTTACGCTCCGTGTAGAGCCGGGTGTTGTCGAGAACCACGTCCATGTCCCGAATCTCGACGCTCGGCCAGCGCCTGAGGAAGCGGAACGTGGCGTCGCGAACCCGGCCCTCGAGCAGGAACCGGCCCTCGCCGCCATCGAATGGGAACTTGTCCAGCGGGCCGTACAACCGGGTGCTGCCGTCGCGAATCTCGCCGTCGACGAGCGCCATCTGAAACCAGTCGTAGAGCACCGGATGCATGATGCGTTCGGGAATGAAGCGCTTGGCCGAGCCCAGGTCGCTGACGGTCCAGGTGCCGGCAAGATCGACAACCGGTGCAGCCTGGCCGTCGATGGTGATCTGGATGTTGCTCTGGCTGTCGACGTCGGCATTTCGGATCGCGATGTTGTCCGACAGTATCGTGAGCCGGTCGCGGCTTTGCCGCCAGATCACGGTACCGAAGGCATCGTCTATCGGGATCGGTTCCGCGACGTACTCGACGAGGTCGATCTCCAGGTCCTGGGAGCGGATTTCGAGCCGCCCGCCCGCGCGATCGGCGCGCAGCCTGCCGGTGAAGCCGCGTATGCCGGGGAATCGTCCGAACGCGGCCACGCCGGCTCTCTCGAAATCCGCCGCGACCGAGTAACGCGGCGACTCGGTATCGAACCCCGACAACGTCGCCGCCAGCTTGCGTACGACGCCGTCGACCGCCAGCCGGTCCAGCGACGCGCGCTGCGCCTCCGGCACCAGCGGCAACAGGGCATCGAGAACGGCGAGGTCCAGGTAGTCGGCGGCCAGATCCAGGGTCGCCAGCCGGCCGTCGGCGCCGTACTTGGTTTCCAGCCGATAGGACGATCGCGGCCAGGGCTTGCCGCCGGCCTCGACCCGGAACTCATCGGCCGCAACCAGCCAACCCTTTTCGTCGTTGCGAAAATCGACCCTGCCGCCGACGCGCCCGAAAGCCGCGTCGGCGACCGCGAGGTCGGCAAGCTCCAGCGTGACGGTCGCACTTTCGACCGTTCCGCCGGCGATGGCCAGGGACAGCTCCACGTCGCCGCGGCCCGAGCCGACGTTGAACCGCGAATCGTCCAGGAAAGCGGATACGCCGGCCAGATCCACCCCGCTGATGTCGAAAGTCGCCAACCACTCGCGATTCTCGGATGACGACGGCGGTAACCGCGTCGCCGTGACGAGGACCTGACGACCCAGATTCTCGGGCAGCCGCAGCAAGGCATCGACGGCAAGTCGCTGCTCGTCGTTGCGTATCGAAATCTGCGGCAACTCGACTATCGTCGGCCGCCGGTCGCCCGGCCGCATGAACAGCAGCTCGATGTCCTCGCCGATGACTTCGATCTTGCCGAACGTCCCATCGCCGCCGGTGTTCATCGCCAGCCATTGTTCTGCCGGGTTACCCTGTATCCACAAGCCGCCCTGCTCGAGTTGCCGTACCTCGATGCTGGTGTCCCGGACCACGACCCGGTCCACGACCAGGCGACGGTCCCTAAGGAGCCTTACCAGCGCGACCCCGACACTGACCCGCTCCGCCGCGACGACCCGAAGCCGGCTGTTTTTCTTTAGCAACTCCGCGTCGTGGAACTCGAGTTCCGGGCCCGACAGCCCCCAACGGGCATCCATCGCGGAGAATTCGACGTCCATGCCGATCGCTTCGCCCGCCCAAACCTTGATCTGCTCCTGATACTCCGGCAGGCGGGGCAAGAACAAGCGAAACAGCCCTACCGCGACCGCAAGCAGAATCACGGCGCCGGCCGCCGTATAGGCGAGGAACTTGAAGATGCGCTTCAGGATTTTTTTCATTGCCGTGTTTCGGTCATGCCTAGCTGAGTCACGTCTGGCCGGGTCACACTCGGATCACATCAGCACGACGTCGAACTGGTCCTGCTCGTAAAGCGATTCGGTTTGCAGCCGAATCCCCTTGCCGGTCTGCTCCTGGAGTTCCGCCAGGCTCCCGGCCTGTTCGTCGAGCAGCAAATCGATGACGCGTTGGTGCGCCAGTATCATCACCTCGTCGAACTCGAACTGCCGCGCCTGGCGGATCACCTCACGGAAGACCTCGAAACAGACGCTCTCGGCCGTCAGCACGAAACCGCGGCCCTCGCAGCTTGGACAGTCTTCGCACAGAATATGCTGCAAGCTTTCGCGGGTCCGTTTGCGGGTCATCTCGACCAGCCCCAACGGAGACAATGGCGTTATCTGGTGCCGCGCGTGGTCCCTGGCCAGCGACTGTTCGAGCACCTGCAACACCTTGTCGCGGTGCCCGGCTTCCTCCATGTCGATGAAGTCGATGATGACGATGCCGCCGAGATTGCGCAGCCGTAGCTGCCGGGCAATGGTCACGGCGGCTTCGAGGTTGGTCCGGTATATGGTTTCCTCCAGGTTTCTATGCCCGACGTAGCCGCCGGTGTTGACGTCCACCGTCGTCATCGCCTCGGTCTGGTCGAAGATCACGTAGCCGCCGGATTTCAGCGGTATGCTCCGGTCCAGCGCCTTTTTGATCTCGTCCTCTACA
The DNA here is from genome assembly GCA_028279985.1 of Woeseiaceae bacterium. Classification (GTDB taxonomy): domain Bacteria; phylum Pseudomonadota; class Gammaproteobacteria; order Steroidobacterales; family Woeseiaceae; genus UBA1847. Next base: position 59,130 of record JANQMR010000016.1, on the reverse strand, counting down.
CCGTGCAGGTCGAAGATGGGCCGGCGCCGACTGTAGCGCTCGATCATCGGCTCGACCGCGGGCAGGAACGTCGCCGCAAAAGTCTGCATCGCCTCATAAGCCGGTTGCGAATCCACCAGTATACGTTCGACGTCGCCGCCCACGAGATCGCGCAACACTCTCAGCGGCAGCGACAAATCCTCATGTATCAGTTGTTTTACACCGCCCTTGCTGCACCGTTGCTGAATGACCTCCCAGAGCCTGACCAGGTAGTCCAGATCCGCTGCCAGCGCCTCGCCGCTCGCGCCCTCGGCGACGGTGCGGACGATGGCGCCACAGGCCAGGCCGCGCTCCTCGAGCATGGCTTCGACCATGGTCCGCAGGCGCTCCCGTTCCGGCTCCTGCTCGATACGCGACGATACGCCTACCGCATCGCTGCGGGGCAACAGGACCAGGTGCCGGGACGGCAAGGTGATGAATGTCGTCAGCCGGGCGCCCTTGTTGCCGAGCGGGTCCTTGACGACTTGTACCAGTATCTCGTCGCCGTCGGCGATCAGCTCGCGAATGCCGGGGAGCTCGTCTTCCGGGATATCGCCGTTTCCGGGCGGATTTGCGATGTCCGATGCATGCAGGAACGCCGTCCGCTCCAGTCCGATGTCGATGAAGGCGGCCTGCATGCCGGGCAGCACCCTGGACACCTTGCCGTTGTAGATATTGCTGATCAGGCCGCGCCTGGCCGTTCGCTCGACGAAAACCTCCTGCAGTACGCCGTTCTCGAGCAACGCCGCACGCACCTCCGACGGCGACACGTTGACCAGAATTTCCTCTTTCGACGATTCCTCGCTCATGGTTTCCGAGTCCTGATGGTGATCACGTCGATACCTGCCCGTTTCAGCAGCGCCGTCGTCTCGAAGACCGGCAGGCCGACGATCCCCGAGTAGCTGCCGGTAATCGACGATACGAATGCGCCGCCGAGTCCCTGGACCGCGTACGCGCCGGCTTTGTCCGCCGGCTCACCACTTTGCCAGTATGCCCGCGCCTCGTCCGGATCGATCTCCCGAAATTGGACTTCGCTCACGGATAAAGCGCTTGTAAGGCCCGCCGGCGACCTGACGGCGACACCGGTCAGTACCCGGTGCCGGCGGCCCGAAAGCGCGGCGAGCGTGGCCAGCGCATCCGCCCGGTCGCGCGGCTTGCCGAACACGACCTCATCCAGCACGACCGCCGTATCCGCGCCGATCACGACGGTATTCCCGTCGCGACCGGCCGCTGCGGCCTTGGCTTCGGCGAGGCGCAGCACCATGGCGCCGGCAGGCTCGCCGGCGGCCGGCGTCTCGTCGACATCGGCGCCGGCCGCCGTGAACCGGAGGCCCAATGCCGCGAGGATCTGTTTGCGCCTCGGGGACGACGAGGCGAGATGTAGCCGGAGTTCGTTCATTTCACCGGGATTCGATCACTCGCGGTGGTAAGGATGCCCTGAGCGCATCGACCAGGCCCGGTAGAGTTGCTCAAGGCACAGGACCCGCGCAAGGCCGTGTGGCAGCGTAAGACGGGACAGTGACCAGACGAATTGCGCGCGCTCGCGGCAGGCCGCCGATACTCCGTCGGGCCCGCCGATGACAAAAGCCAGGTCGCGGCCGTCGGATTGCCAGGCTTCGAGCCGGGTCGACAAACCCCTGCTGCTTAGTGCCTCGCCGCGTTCGTCGAGCAGGACCAATTGCTCGTCAGCCGCAATACGCTCGAGTATGGCCTTACCCTCGGCCTCGACGGCACGCCCGGACTTTTCTCGTTTGGTCCGGCGAGCCGTCGGCAGCTCGTCGACGCGGAAGCGCCAGTTCGCCGGCAGCCGTTCCACGTAGCTCCGGACTGCCGTGTCCACCCACTCGGCTTGTCGACCGCCCACGGCGATCAGGCGGATGTGCACGCGGTTACACGTCGGGCGCCGCGCGGTCGCCGGCTGGTGTCAGCGACCACAACTTTTCGAGATTGTAGAACTCTCGCACGCTGGGCAGCATGACGTGGACCAGCGCGTCCTCGAGATCGAGCAACACCCATTCTCCGCCTTCCTCGCCCTCGACGCCGACCGCCCGGTGTCCGGCAAGCGTCGTTTGCTCGCGGACCTTGTCGATCAGCGCCTGGACATGACGGCTGGAGGTACCGCTGGCGATGATCATGTAGTCGGTCACCGTCGTCATGTCGCGCACGTCGAGCCTGACGATGTCTTTTGCCTTGAGGTCGTCCAGGGCTTCGACGACGAGTTCACTCAATTGCTCGCTGTTCATGCGGTTTGTTCTGTCCTCATTTCGATGGTTCGCTCCTTAAAGGGTCTGTTGGCTATAGATCCGGTTGAGGCATAGATCCGACTATAGATTTGTGGTTTCGAGAGTCCCGTAACAATGGCTACGTGCGATCAGATCCCGAACGGCGTCGGGCATCAGAAAGCGCGGGTCCCGGCGCGCCGCGACGAGTTCCCGGATTTCGGTCGAGGAGATCTCTAGCTGGGTCACGGCGTGTATGTACACCCGGCCGGCGACGGCCTCATGGAGATCCCCCACCCGCCGGGCCCCGCGCCGCGCGATCAAGTCCCCCAGAGGCCCGGTGTCCGGCGCGCGCCAGCCGGGCCGGTGGGCGACGACGAGGTGCGCACGATCGAGAATCTCAGCCCAGCGATGCCAGTGCGGCAGCCCGAGAAATGCATCCATACCGACGATGAGACCCAGTGGACGCTCCGGAAATTCCGCGCGCAAGCTCCCCAGGGTGTCTATCGTGTAGGAGGGGCCGCCGCGCCGGATTTCCCGGTCGTCGATGACGAAGCCCGCCTGGGATTCGATCGCGAGACGGACCATGTCGAATCTGACGGCGGCATCGGCGAAGGTCTTGCCGCGGTGCGGCGGATCGCCGCAAGGTATGAAGCGAACCTCCTCGAAGCGCAGCGCCTGCAACAGTTCGAAGGCGGTTCTCAGATGCCCGTAGTGAATCGGATCGAAAGTTCCGCCGAACACGCCGATGGGCTTCACGAGGCCGCGGCTCCCGGGTCGCTGCTGCAGAACATACCGGTGAAACTCATTCGATCCTTGCCGGTGACGTCGTCACGTTGGCGACCCCGTCACGCCGGTGACCTCATCACGCGGCCCTCTGCCGTCCCAGGGACAGTCCGGCCAGAATATCGGCCGCGAGCAGCCAGGGATCGGCGCGTCGCTGGCCTTTGGCCGCCGAATCGGCAGCGGCCGTCGCCTTGAGGAGCCTGTTGATGTTCCCGGGCGAGTGTCGCGCCATACAGCGCCGGACGAGGTCCTGGCGATTGCGCCAGACCCCCGCTCGTTGCATGGCTTGGGCAAGATCCTCGCGGCGGCGCACGGCATCGCCGAGACGCGCGAGCGTTCTTAGCTCCCGCGTCAGCGACCAGACGACGATGACGGGCTCGACGCCTTCGGCCTTGAGGCCTGCCAGTATCCTTAGCGCCCGGCGGGTATCGCCCGCCAGCGCGGCATCGGTCAGCTTGTAGACGTCGAAACGGCTCATGTCGGCGACCGCGCGACCGACATCCTCGGCGGTGACCGGCCCTTCGCCGAGCAACAATGCGAGCTTTTCGATTTCCTGGCGCGCGGCGAGCAGGTTGCCCTCGACCCGATCGGCGATCATCGCGACGGCATCGCGGTCGGGCAGAAGACCGGAGCGGCGCATGCGCCCGTCGATCCAGCCCGGCAACTCGCGTGTGCCGACCGGCCAGAGCATGAGGCTCACGCCCTGCCGATCGACGGTCTTGGCCCATTTCGACGCGGCGGCGCTCTTATCCAGCTTGGGTGCACTGACGATCAACATCAGCTCGGGCCCCAGCCTGTCGACGAGATCGACGATGGCCTGGCCGCCCGCCCGCCCGGGTTTACCGGTAGGCAGGCGCAGCTCGATGATGCGTTTTTCGGCGAACAAAGACAGATTGGCGCCGGACGAAGCCAGCAGTCCCCAGTCGAATCCCGCCGCGGCGACATGCATGTCCCGTGAGCCGAAGCCGCGCTCGCGAGCGGCTTCGCGGACCGCGTCCAGGGATTCTTCGACCAGTAAGTGTTCGTCGCCGGTAATCAGGTAACAGGGCGCGAGCGTCTTCTTCAGGTGGGACGAGAGCTGGTTTGCCTGTATTTTCACACGGTCGTGCCTGGCCGGCGATGATTCGATCATACTCGCGGATCCAGCCGGCCGAAAGCGGGACCGGCTACCGAAACCGGGGAATATCGCGACTTTTGCCTGTCAATAAACGCCGTGTCCTGTCCCGCCAATATCTTGTATCAGTCGGTCGGCGGATTTTCGCGACTGGCAAGGCTGGGCGACGGGTCATAGCGAGGCTATGGCGAGGAGCGCAACGCCGCCAGGCACGAAAAGACGCAGCGGATGATGCAAGATATTGGCGGGATCAGGACACTTAGCCAAGTTGCTCAAGGCTGATCGACTCGCTTTCGAGCAACACCGGAATGCCGTCGGCAACCGGATACAACAGCTTGGCGTCGTCGGTGACCAGCGCCTCGGCAATCGGTTCCGCGAGCACCGCGCCCTCGCGGTTACGCAACTCGCCGCCAGCGATCGCGTCGTTGATTCGTTTCAGCAGATCGCGCTTCGCCGGTGACAGGCCCTTGTGGGTAACCGGGCAGCGCAGGATCGTCAGCAGTCGTTTGTCCATGTCGAGAGCATAATCGCAAATCGGCGCGGATCAATAGGCGGCGTCGATACAGGTCCCGTGCCGGCTACCCATGGGCTTCCAGCGCGGCGGCGCTCGCGAGCCAATATAGCGGCGGGAAGTTGCCGAGGGTAATCAGCACCCCGGTCGATCGCAGCGGATAAGCCAGCTCGGCGAGGACCGTTGCGATCGTGTTCAAGCGTCGGCGTCCGTGCCGCGGCCGCCGGGGTTGGGCGCCGGGCCGCCGGGTACCGGATCGTAGCCGCTGCCGCCCCAGGGATGGCAGCGCGCAATACGCGCAGCGGCGAGCCGGCTTCCCCGGAGTGCGCCGTAGCGCTCCAGCGCCTCGATTGCGTAGCGCGAACAACTCGGCTCGAAGCGGCAGCTTCGTCCCAGCCAGGGCGACAGGGTCAGCCGGTAGAGCCGGATGAGCCCGATCAGCGGCAGCGCCAGCACGCGACTCGTCGGAGAAGGCATTACGCGGCCTCGAGCGCCTCTGCGGCATGCCGGCGGATGGCCGCGAGCATCGACGCGAGGCCGGTGCTGCGGGTCGGGCTCAGGTGTTCTTCGAGGCCGAGTTCGGTGACGAATTCCGCCGGTGTCTCGAGGATCTCGCGCGCCGGCTTGTCGCTGTAGATTCGGAGCAGGATCGCGATCAGCCCGGAGACGATGGCCGCATCGCTGATCGCGCGAAAACTCAGCCGGTCGCCTTTGCGATCCACCGCGAACCAGACCTGGGACTGACAGCCGCGGATCTTGTTGTCGTCGGTCATCAGCGCTTCCGGGAACTCGGGCAGGCGCCGCCCGAGGTCGATCAGGTACTGGTAGCGGTCCATCCAGTTGTCGAAGAACTGGAATTCGCCGATGACTTCCCGTTGGGCTTCGAGGACTTCGTTCATGCTCATATGCGACGCCAGGTGGTGCCGGAAGGACCGTCCTCGATTTGTACGCCGTCGGCGGCCAGCCGCTCACGGATCGCATCGGCGATGTCGAAATTCTTGGCCGCCCGCGCCGCATCGCGGTCGGCCAACAGCGCGCCGATCTCGGCAGCCGAGATCTCGCCGTCGGCATCACCCGCGAACCACGACTCGGGATCTGCCCCGAGGACACCCAAAAGATCGCCGCAGGCGAGCATTTGCGCGGCGAGTTCCCGCCGTTCGGAGGGCTCGTCCGAGCGATTCAGCGCTCGCGCCAGCCCGAACAGTTTGGACAGGGCCATCGGCGTGTTGAGGTCGTCCTCCAGCGCATCGATGAACTCGGCCGGCGGCTCGGTCTCACGGCGCAATTCGTCGGGCACGGCGATGCCGCGCAACGCGCCGTACAGGCGGTCGAGCATCTTGCGCGCCGCGTCGATGGTCTCATCCGACCAGTCCAGCGGCTGCCGGTACTGCGCCGACAACAGCGCCAGCCGGATGACCTCACCCGGGATGGTCTCGAGCAGGTCGTGCACCAGCACGACGTTGCCGAGCGACTTGGACATCTTTTCGTGGTCGATGCTCAGGAAACCGTTGTGCAGCCAGTACCGCGCGAAAGGCGCGCCCCCGTGTGCGCAGCGGCTCTGGGCGATCTCGTTCTCGTGATGCGGAAACACCAGATCCTGCCCGCCGGCGTGGATGTCGATGGTCTCGCCGAGGTGTTTTTCGGCCATGGCCGAACACTCGATATGCCAGCCGGGACGGCCACGGCCCCAGGGTGAATCCCAACCGGGCAACTCGGGCGTGGACGGCTTCCACAATACGAAGTCCTGCGGCGAGCGTTTGTAGGGCGCGACCTCGACCCTGGCGCCCGCGATCATCTCCCTGACGTCACGTTTGGACAAGTCGCCGTAGTCCGGGTACTTCTGAACGTCGAACAGCACGTGCCCTTCGGCCTCGTAGGCGTACGCCTTGTCGATCAGGGTCGCGATCATCGCGATCATTTCTTCGACGTGCTCGGTCGCACGCGGCTCGACGTCCGGCGGAGCTACGCCGAGCGCGGCCATGTCGTCGTTGTAGATCTTCGTGAACCGCGCGGTAATCTCACCGATCGGCTTCCCGGTCTCGAGCGATGCCGCGTTGATCTTGTCGTCGACGTCGGTGATGTTGCGCACGAACTTGAGCCTGTAATGCCGGCGCAACAGCCTCGCCAGCAGGTCGAAAACGACCGCCGGCCGCGCGTTGCCGATGTGCGCATAGTTGTAGACCGTCGGCCCGCAGAGATACATCGTGACCTCGCCGTCGCGGAGCGGCTCGAATGGGACCTTTTTGCCGGTCAGGGTATCGTGCAGGTGCAAGCTCATGATTCGCGGGGTGCGGTGTTTCGACGGCGCTACGGCAGGCGCGGCCGAGGAGAACAAACGAAGGGGTCAATGATACCAATATTGCCGCGGGCCGTTGGCCCCGGTATGCTGCGCGGCCCCGGAAACCACGATAGAGGGCAGGTGATGGCGGCTGATCCGGTGAAGTTCGAGGCACGCGTCTCCGTCGAGCAGGTCGAGGAAGGCAGCGATCTGGCGCCCAGGTTCGACGACCGCGGGCTCATTACGGTGGTGACGACGGACGCCGACAGCGGTGAGCTCCTGATGCAGGGCTACATGAACGCCGAGGCGCTGGGACTGACGATCCGAAGCGGCGAGGCGCACTATTACAGCCGCAGCCGGCAAACCCTCTGGCACAAAGGCGCTACCAGCGGCTTCGTGCAGAAGGTACGGGAGTTACTGATCGACGACGACCAGGACTGCATCTGGCTCAAGGTCGATGTAGCAGGCGGCGCAAGCTGTCACGTCGGCTACCGGAGCTGCTTCTACCGCCGCGTCCCGACCGGCCCCGAGTTCGAACAAAGGCAGCAGGACCGGCGCATTGAACTCGAATGGACCGACACCGAAAAAGTCTTCGACCCCGAGGAAGTTTACGGCAACGCGCCAAACCCCACCGTCCTCTGACAAAGCCCAACAGATTCGACTCCAAAGTCTCAACGAACCGAGGGGCGGGTCCGGGGGTGTCCGACCGAGCGAGTTTTGCTGTTTGAGCGAATCGGATACCCCCGGACCCGCCCCGGCCCAGCTCACCGTTGGCAATCAACCAAAACCTCGAATCGGTAACCGTTCAGCTCGACCGTCTATCTTTCCCACGCCGGCGCCGACGCCTCACGACCGGCTGCGGCTCGGCCAACGCCGCAGCTTGCGCCTGGTACGTGTACTCAATCGTGCCGATCAACCACAGCGCATAACCGATCCATTCGATGAACTCCTCGATCGCCGTTTTCGCACTACGCCGGTATTCGTCGCCGAATATCGATTGCCAAAGCGGTTCGTGACCGATCAACAGGGAAAACACGAACAAGACCAACGCACCCGCGTACAGCAAGGTCAGCCCCGACGACGGCCAGCTTCGCGCCAGCGCAATCTGCATGCGCCGACGGTTGCGATAGGCGTATGCAATCAGCAACGCGGCAACGACGGCGCTCAGCACCTGCCAGAAATTGTCGGCGACATGTCGGTCGAGAAAATAGTCCAGTTCCCGGATCAGGCATGCCAGCGCCAGGCCGCCGAGCAGGATTGCCAGCGGGCGTTGCTGCAGACAGTATTGCGCGACCCAGGCCATCATTGCACCGCATGCCAGCAGGACGACGAGCTGGATTGTTTCGAGCGGCGAGAACTCGCTGGTACCCAGCGTATCCAAGGGACCGACAAAAACCTGCAGGCGCAGGCTACCCGGATAAGCCGCCTCGAGCTGGGTCAGCAGCGCAGTCACGATCGCGAAACCGAACAGGTACGCGAGATAACGTATCCAGGCCATACGGGACTATACACCGGCGCGATCGTGCATAGGCAAGATACTGATTTCCGAGAAGTTTTCGGCTCAGACCCGTATGCTCATCCCTATACTCATCCCTTACTCAAGGCCGCAGCGCGAACGTCGCCGCCCCGTCGCGGCCCAGCAGTCCCCGTTCCACCAGCCAGTCCCTGGCGTCGTCGGCATCCGATTCGAACCAGGCGCGGGTGTTGCCCAGCCTGAAGCTGTAACCCCAGGCATCCATGTCGTGCATCAGGCGCCCGCGCCCGACACCCCGCAGCGAACCGGCAAGCACGATCTGCAGATAACACACGGCGGACTCCTCCAGATCGTCGCCGCCGGCATCGCGCAGCAGCGTGGCCCGCCGTCGCCCGGGCATGCAGACGACGTGGCAGACCTCGTGCAGCAGCGAGTGCAGGGGCGTATCGCGGCGCACGTACAGCGTACGCCCGACGACACCGGCCTCGGGCTCGCCCCAGTAGCTCCCGGTGATCGGAGCGTCGTCGTCGAGCAGGTTCAAGGCCAGCCCGTAACGCGACAGGAGTTGCACGAGATCCGTGTAACGCAAGTCGGCGACGACGGTGACCGCGGGCTCGTGGCTCATGCCGGCCCGCGATCTAGGTCCTGTCTGATTCATTCGTTGAATAACTCAGACAGGACACTAGAGTGTCGCCATCTGTTTCACGACGATCCTGACCAGATCGTCCACGATGGCCTCGCGCAGCAGTCGTTCCTCATGGGCCTTGCCGAGCACCAGGTTCGGGTCGTAGGTGTAGTCCCGGGTCAGGGTGAGCGCCTGCGTTTCGAGCAAGGTCTCGGTCCCCGCCGTCAGCCGGTATTCGATCGTGTAGAACACTTCGTACTCGGTGGGCACGTTCCTGGCCGACACCGACAGCACCCGCTGGCCGGTCTCGTCGGCCAATATGGACAGGGTTGCCGTCGCCCGATCCGGAGACTCGACTACGGTGACCCCGGCGCTCTGCAAATCGTGCCTGATCTGACGATAGAACGGGCTGAACCGGTCCGCCGGCGCGACATAGGTTCGTTGCATCGTCTCCGGGATCGTCACCGCGCCCTGCAGATGAAAGCCGCAGCCCGCGATGAATGCCGCCGCGGCCGCGCAGACCCCGAACCTAAACGACAATGTTCACCAGCCGTCCGGGCACGACGATCGTCTTCCGAATCGCCTGATCGGCGACGAAGCGACGTACGTTGGGATCGTCCAGCGCCATTGCGCTGACGGTGTCGCGGTCGGCATCGACGGCGACCGAGATGCGGCCGCGAAGCTTGCCGTTGACCTGCACGACCATCTCGATCAGGTCGCGTTGTCGCGCGGACTCGTCCACGGCCGGCCAGGCCTGATCGACCAGCGTTTCTCCATGGCCCAGGGCCTGCCACAGGGCATGACAGATGTGCGGAACGATCGGCGACAGGCTCAGCACGATCGCCTCCAGCGCCTCGCGTTCGGCCGCACGGGCGTTGCCCACTCCATCGGCGCTGCCCACCCCGTTACCGCCGTCGGACGCCGCCTCGAAGCGGTTGACTGCGTTCAGGAGCTCCATGGCCGCGGCGATGGCCGTATTGAACGTATAACGGCGCCCGATGTCGTCGGAGATCTTGGCGATGGTGTCGTGTGTCTTGCGCCGGAGATCGCGGCCGGCCGGATCGAGCGCCGCGGGATCCAGCGCGGGCACGTCGCCCGCGGCGACGTGATTGGCGACGGCCGTCCAAAATCGTTTCAGGAAGCGGAAACTGCCCTGGATGCCGGCATCCGACCACTCCAGGGCCTGCTCGGGCGGCGCCGTGAACATCATGAACAGTCGCACGGTGTCGGCGCCGTATCGATCGATCATCTCCTGGGGATCGACGGTGTTGCCCTTGGCCTTGGACATCTTGGCGCCGTCTTTGAGCACCATGCCTTGGGTCAGCAGGTTGACGAAGGGTTCGTCCGTGTCCGTCAATCCTTCGTCCCGCAGCAGCTTGTGGAAAAAGCGCGCATACAAGAGGTGCAGAATCGCGTGTTCGATCCCTCCGATGTATTGGTCCACCGGCAGCCAGTAGCCCGCCCGTTCGTCCAGCATCTCCCGGTCGTTGTCCGGACAGGCGTAACGCGCGTAATACCATGACGACTCGACGAAGGTGTCGAACGTATCCGTCTCGCGCCGTGCCGGCTTGCCGCATTGCGGACAGCTCGTTTCGTAGAACGCCGGCATGTCCTTGAGCGGCGAACCGACCCCGGTGAACTCGACTTCCTCCGGCAGGACCACCGGCAACTGATCCTCCGGTACCGGCACGGCGCCGCAATCGTCGCAATAGACGATGGGAATCGGCGTTCCCCAGTAGCGCTGGCGTGAAACGCCCCAATCGCGCAGCCGGTAGTTGACCCGGCGCCGTCCGCGCCCGGTTCGCTCGAAGTAGTCGGCGATCGCGTCGAAGGCCGTGTCGAAGTCCATGCCGTCGTATTCGCCGGAGTCGACCAGCACGCCCCTGTCGACGAATACCGCTTCGTCGACGTCGATCTCGCTACCGTCCTCGGGCGCGATGACTTGCTTGATCGGCAGACCGTGTTGTTTCGCGAACTCCCAGTCGCGCGCGTCGTGACCGGGCACGGCCATGACGGCGCCGGTGCCGTAACTCATCAGCACGAAGTTCGCCACCCACAGCGGCACCGGCTCGCCGGTGATCGGATGCAGCGCGGACATGCCGAGCGGCATGCCCTTTTTTTCCATCGTCTCGAGCATCGCCTCGGCAGCGACGGCGGTCTTGCACTCCTCGACGAAGGCGGCAACGGCCGGGTTTCCGGCCGCCGCTTTGCTTGCCAGCGGATGCTCGGCGGCAACCGCCATGTAAGTCACCCCCATCAAAGTATCGGGGCGTGTCGTGTACACGGTCAGCGGTTCGGCTTCGCCTTCAACCTCGAAGGCCAGTTCGGCACCCTCGGAACGGCCGATCCAGTTGCGTTGCATGGTCTTGACCGAATCCGGCCAGCCCGGCAGGTCGTCGAGCTTGTCCAGCAACTCGTCGGCGTAAGCCGTAATTTTCATGAACCACTGCGGGATCTCGCGCCGCTCTACCAGCGCGTCCGAGCGCCAGCCACGTCCGTCGATGACCTGTTCGTTCGCCAGCACCGTCTGGTCCACCGGGTCCCAGTTCACCACCGAGTTCTTGCGATAGACCAGGCCCTTTTTGAACAAGTGCGTAAACAGCCATTGCTCCCAGCGATAATACTCGGGCCGGCAGGTAGTGAGCTCGCGGGTCCAGTCGTAGGCATAACCGAGACGCTCGAGCTGGCCGCGCATGTAGTCGATGTTCTGGTAGGTCCATTGCGCCGGCGGCACGCCCTGCTTGATGGCCGCGTTCTCGGCCGGCATGCCGAACGCATCCCAACCCATCGGTTGCAGCACGTGTTTACCCTGCATGCGCTGGTAGCGGGCGATGACGTCGGAGATCGTGAACACCCGGGCATGCCCCATATGCAGCTTGCCGCTGGGGTACGGGAACATGGTCAGGCAGTAGAACTCGTCTCGGGATTCGTCCTCGTAGACCTCGAAGCAGCGGGATTCGGCCCACTGCCTCCGGGCGGCTTCCTCGACGGCCTCGGGATGATAGTCCTTGTCCATGGGCGGTGTTCGTGCTTCGCGCGGTGCCTAAAGCGAAAAGCCTACATCAAGCCGTCAAGCCGCGCAGCCAGAAACCCGCGAGCACCAGCAGACACAGCGCGACGACGGGCATGTTGCCCATGTTCACGTAGGGCGTCGCTCCCCGGCGGGGCATCACGTCCATCGTCATCGCCGCCGGCTCGAACTGTGCGCCGGCATCGAGAATGCGGCCGTCGTGATCGATGAATGCGCTGATACCGGTATTCGTCGCGCGGAGCGTGACACGGCCGGCCTCGAGCGAACGCATGCGCGCAATCTGCAAATGCTGGTGCGGCGCGATCGAATCGCCGAACCACGCGTCGTTGCTGACATTGATCAGGAACCGCGCCTCGGGCAGGGCATAGAGCTGCTCGGCGCCGTAGGCGTCTTCGTAACAGATCGCCGAGGCCAGCGGTATCCCGCCCGCCGTGACGAGCAAGGGCTGGACGTCGTCGCCCGCGGACAAGTCGCTGTGCGGCAGGTTCCGCATGCGCATCCATTCGCGCACGCCATCGGGCACCGGAAAATACTCGCCGAAAGGCACGAGATGGCGCTTGCGATAGAACTGCCGTTTGTCGGCGTCTACCAGCATGATGCTGTTGTAGATCTGCGGTTCTCCGCGGTCGCTGTCCCGCTCCAGGATACCGAACAGGATCGTCTGACCGCTGGTCCGGCTGTCCGCCTGCAATTGTTGGATAAACGTCTCGACACGATCGTCGACGGCCGGAACGGCGACTTCGGGCCAGAGCACGATCTGGCTGTCACGCGCCTCGAGCGTCGCGTTCCGATAGAACCGGAGCGTCGGCGCCATTATTTCGGGAAGCCATTTCTGGTCCTGTGGAATTCCGGCCTGTAGCAGTGTGGCCCGCACGGGCGGTCCGTCCGGCTCGGTCCACTCGATCGGACGGAGCGCGGCGCCGACGATCCAGGGCAGGACGACGAACGCTAGCGGAATCCAGCGACGAGGCCCCGCGGTAAAGGCGGTAACCAGCACGGCGGCGGCACTCAACACCGTCAACAGGGAAACGCCGTAGACCCCGAACAGGGGCGCAAAACCCGCCAACGGCGAATCGATCTGACTGTAACCGACGGCAAGCCATGGAAATCCGGTGAACAGAAAACCACGCAGCCACTCTATCGCGACCCAAGCCGCCGGCGCCGCGATCAGCAGCAGCCACGGCTCGCCCTGGGACAGCCGGCTGACCAGCCAGCCGGTGAGCCAGAGGTAGCCGGACATGATCAGCACCAGGCCGAACATCAGGGTCAGCGCGATCCAGGCCGGCGCCTGGCCGAAAACGACGACCGAGATGTAGATCCAGTAAGTGCCGCTCAGGAATATGCCGAAACCGAAACAGAACGTCAGCCAGCCGGCATCGCGCGGCGACACCGTAAGCCAGACGTAAAGGACCGGTAGCATGACCACCGGCAACAACGGCCACCAGCCGAAAGGCGCGAACGCAGCCGTGTACACACAGCCCAGCAGGAACAGGATCAGGCGTGTGAGCCACGGCCGATCCGCCGGCCATTGCAAGACGGAGCCTTTAAGTTCCACGCATGCGATTCCGAAGCTGCATATCCATGGAATGGAAAACTAAGGCCTGTTGACAGGATTCGAGCGCATCGTATTTAGAGACCCTATGAATCGCTTCTTTGAACTTGCAGGGAATCGATGCGCCGTTTGTCGGCCTTGATGACGGCGAACTCGAAACCGCCGAACTCGATTTTCTCGCCGCGACGCGGCAGCCGCCCAAGCTCGTGCATCACCAAACCGCCGATCGTGTCGTACTCCTCGTCGTCGAGCGCGCACTCGAAGTATTCGTTGAAGTCCTCGATACGGGTCAGCGCGCGAACGGCGTAACTGGGTTTGCCGTTGCGATCGGAATCCGGTCGAATGAACGCGGCTTCTTCGGGGTCGTGCTCGTCGTCGATATCGCCGACGATCTCCTCGAGGACGTCCTCGATCGTCAGCAGCCCCGCGACGCCGCCGTACTCGTCGACGACGATTGCCATGTGATTGTGGCTGGCGCGAAACTCCTTCAACAATGCGTTCAGGCGTTTGGACTCCGGGATCACGGCCGCCGGGCGCAACAGCTTGCGAATCGGCACGTCGCGTGCCTCGGCGCGGCCGAAGTAACGCAACAGGTCCTTGGCGAGCAGGATGCCGAGTACCTCGTCCCTGTCCTCGCCCGTGACCGGAAAACGCGAGTGTCCCGATTCGACGATCGTCGGCAGCACCTCGTCGAAAGGCTGCTCGATGTCGATCACGACCATTTGCGACCGCGGGACCATGACGTCCCGTACCTGGGTCTCCGATACTTCGAGTACCCCGGCCAGCATGTTTTTTTCGTCGGCATCGAGTTCGGCCTCGGATTGGTTGATCAGGTTTTGAATCTCTTCGCGGCTCCAGGGCTCGCCTTTGATCGCGCGCTTGATGCGCGTCATCAGCGAAGTACTCCCGGCGCCGCTGGTACTTGGCGGTTTGTCGTTCATCGAGGCAGAGTGGTACTCAGTCACGGCGGCGCGAGGCGCCGGCCCGGCCATCCATTGTATCAGCAGTCGCAAACCGTCCCAATCCGGCCCGTCGAACGGCAGTTCTTCGAATCTCCCTGCAACGGACCTGCAATCGCCCCAAGCGCCCTGGAATTGATCACCCTATTGATCAACCTAATGATCACCCTAAATGATCACTCTAGAGTCCCATAGGGGTCGGCGATGCCCTTCTGCGCCAGGATTCTCACTTCCAGGCTTTCCATGCTGGCGGCCTGCTCGTCGGTTACGTGGTCGAAACCCGCGAGATGCAGGGCGCCGTGCACCAGCATGTGCGCCCAGTGATCCGCCACGGCCTTGCGCTGCGCCCTTGCTTCGGCGGCGACGACCTTCGCGCAGACGACGATGTCGCCGAAGGGTCTGGGCGCATCCGGGGGCAGTCCAGGCAGATCGCCGGCCGGGAAGGACAGGACGTTGGTCGCCTCGTCCTTGCCGCGATAGTCCCGGTTCAGCATGCGCATCGTGTCGTCGTCGACGACGCGCACCGCAACCGCCAGGGCTCGCCCCCCCAAGCCCGCTTCCGCGAGCGCAGCCTCGACCCAGGAGCCGATCACCGCCGCCGGCGGGACCCCGCGGGCCCGGCACTCGACATTGACGTCCACCGTCGGCGCGGTCATCGGGCATTCAGCCGTCGCCATCGGCCTCGTAAGCGGCGACGATACGCTGCACCAGCGGGTGGCGCACGATGTCCTTCTTGGTAAACACCGTGAAAGCAATCCCGTCCACGCCTTCGAGAATCCGCATGGCGTTGCGCAAGCCCGACTGCCTGCCCGAGGGCAGGTCGATCTGGGTGACGTCGCCTGTGACGACGGCGCGGGAACCGAAGCCGATGCGGGTCAGGAACATTTTCATCTGCTCGACGCTGGTGTTCTGGGCCTCGTCGAGGATGACGAAGGATTCGTTCAGCGAACGCCCGCGCATGAATGCCAACGGCGCGATCTCGATCACGTTTCGCTCGATCAGCCGGGTGACGGCTTCGGCGCCGATCATGTCGTAGAGTGCGTCGTACATCGGCCTGAGATAGGGATCGACCTTCTGCGACATGTCGCCGGGCAAAAACCCCAGGCGTTCGCCGGCCTCGACGGCCGGGCGCACGAGCACGATGCGGCGCACGCGTTCGTTTTCCAGCGCATCGACCGCGGCGGCGACCGCCAGGTAGGTTTTGCCGGTGCCCGCCGGGCCGATACCGAAAGCCAGTGAGTGCTCGTAGATACGCTCGACGTAGGCGGTCTGATTGGGTCCGCGGGGACGAATGCGCTTGAGGCGCGTCTGGATGACGATGCCGCCGTCGCCCGCCGAAGGCGCCCCGACCTGACAAGCTTCGGATTCGTTCATGACGGTTTCCTGCAACATCATGTGCACGCGCTCGGGGTCGAGTCTCTCGGTATCGGTCATCCGGAATAGCGATTCGATGACGTCGCTGCCCATTTGCGCTTTCTCGGGTGCGCCGGTGACCCGGAAACGATTACCCCGGCTGGAGATCTCGACGGCGAGACGGCGCTCGATTTGTTTGAGGTGCTCGTCGAACTGGCCGCACAGGTTCGCCAGGCGCCGATTGTCGGCGGGTTCTAGGACCAGGTCTCGTGAGACTGGGCTTTGGGCCATTACGCTAAGGGAAGAAGGTCTTCCGGCGCCGCGATCATGCCGCGACACTATCGGTCGCGATCCTGCCGCGCAGTGAGTTGGGCAGCGCTTCGGTGATCATAACGTCGACAAAATCCCCGATCATGGAGGCATCCGCGTCGAAATTGACCCAGCGCATGTTCTCGGTACGACCGGCGAGCTGACGGCGGTTTTTCTTCGATACGCGTTCCACGAGCACGCGCTGCGTGGTCCCGACCATGGCCCGGCTGATCGCCATCGCCTGCTGGTTGATGCGCGCCTGGAGAATCCCGAGACGCCTTTTTTTTGTTTCCAGCGGCGTCCCGTCGGACAGGCCCGCGGCCGGCGTTCCCGGCCGGGCGCTGTAGACGAAACTGAAGGACTGGTCGAAACCGATATCGGCGATCAGTTTCATCGTCGCTTCGAAATCGGTTTCGGTCTCGCCCGGAAACCCGACGATGAAGTCCGAAGACAGCGAGATATCGGGACGGACGCGCCGCAGCTTTTTGATCTTCTGCTTGTATTCGATGGCGGTGTGACCGCGCTTCATCAAGGACAGTATTCGATCCGAACCGTGTTGCACGGGCAGGTGCAGGTAGTTGGCAAGCTTCGGCACCTCGGCATACGCCTGGATCAGGCTGTCGGTGAACTCGACCGGATGCGAGGTCGTGAAGCGAATGCGGTCCACCCCGTCCACCGCCGCGACGTAATAGATCAAAGTCGCGAGGTCCGCGGTCGAACCGTCGTGCATCGGCCCGCGGTAGGCATTGACGTTCTGGCCCAGCAGGTTGATCTCGCGCACGCCTTTGGCGGCGAGACTGACGACCTCGGTAACCACGTCGTCCAGCGGCCGGCTGACTTCCCCGCCGCGCGTGTACGGGACGACGCAGAAGCTGCAGTACTTGCTGCAACCCTCCATGACCGAAACGAAGGCGGTCGGACCGTCGGCGCGCGGCTCCGGCAGGCGGTCGAACTTCTCTATCTCGGGGAAGGAGACGTCGACCACCGAGGCCGACTCGGCGCGCGCCCGGTCGAGCAGGTCCGGCAGACGGTGCAGCGTCTGCGGACCGAAGACCACGTCGACGAAGGGTGCGCGTTTGGTAATGCCGTCCCCCTCCTGGCTGGCTACACAACCGCCGACGCCGATCAGCACGCCCTCTCTTTGCTGTTTGAGCATGCGCCAGCGACCGAGCTCCGAGAACACCTTCTCGGCGGCTTTTTCCCGAATCGAACAGGTATTGACCAGCAACAGGTCCGCGTCCTCGGCCGTGGCCGTCAACTCGTAACCCTGCGACTCGCGTAGCACGTCTGCCATTTTTTCCGAGTCGTACTCGTTCATCTGGCAGCCGAAAGTCTTGATGTATAACTTTTTGCTCAATGTCGGGTCCCGGCCTTGTCGAGTCCGATTCTACAATACCCGGACTGCGGCTCTACAATACCCGGGAATACTCGGGCCGCGGCTGTGGCCGGGGCGGACTCCAGGCAGGGCCAGGGGTGTCCGATTCGCTCGAACAGGAAAACTCGCTCGGTCGGACACCCCTGGCCCTGCCTGGAATCCGCCCCTTCGTTACCTTTGCCGCAAGCTTTGGATGGAGGACAGCGCAGGCGAGACTCCTGTCGGCGTCAGCGGATGAAACCCATCGCTTCGAGTTTGACCAGAATCCGGTGCGCGGCGAGGTCCGGTGAAATATCGGTCGTGTCGACCACGATCTCGGGGGTTTCGGGTACCTCGTAAGGATCGCTGATACCGGTGAACTCCTTGATGATGCCGGCCCGGGCCTTGGCATAGAGTCCCTTGCGATCGCGTTGCTCACAGACCTCCACCGGCGTCGCCACGTGGACTTCGACGAAACCGCCGACCGGACTGATCGTCTCGCGCACGATCCGGCGGGTCGCCGCGTAGGGCGCGATGGGCGCGCAGATTGCGATGCCGCCGTTTTTGGTGATCTCGCTTGCGACATAACCGATGCGCCGGATGTTCAGGTCGCGGTGCTCCTTGGAGAATCCGAGTTCGCTGGACAGGTTCTTGCGCACGATGTCGCCGTCGAGCAGGCTGACGTGGCGCCCGCCGATTTCCATCAGCTTGACCATCAGCGCATTGGCGATCGTGGATTTGCCGGAGCCCGAGAGCCCGGTAAAAAAGACCGTGAAACCCTGCTGATCGCGCGGCGGATGGGTGCGCCTGAGCTCTTCGACGACGTCCGGAAACGAGAACCAGCCGGGAATGTCCAGTCCTTCCTGCAGGCGCCGGCGCAGCTCCGTGCCGGATATGTTCAGCACGGTATCGTCGTCGGTGGTCTCGTCGACCGGCACGTACTGGGCGCGATTCTCGACGTAAACCATCATTCGGAAAGGCACCATCGAGATATCGAGCTCCTGTTCGTGCGTCTTCAGGAGCTCCTGGGCGTCGTAAGGGCCGTAGAAATCCTCACCCTTGGAGTCCTTGCCGGGTCCGGCGTGGTCGCGGCCGACGATCAGGTGGGTGCAGCCGTAGTTCTTGCGGATGATCGCATGCCACAAGGCTTCGCGCGGACCGCCCATGCGCATCGCCAGCGGCAACAGCGACAGCATCGTGGTCTGTTCCGGGTAACGCGAGGTCAGATGCTCGTAACAGCGTACGCGCGTGAAATGGTCGATGTCGCCCGGCTTGGTCATGCCGACCACCGGGTGAATCAGGAGATTGGCCTCGGCGTCGCGCGCGGCGCGCAAGGTCAGCTCCTGGTGTGCACGGTGCATCGGGTTCCTGGTCTGGAAGGCGACGACCCGCCGCCAGCCGAGTTTGCGAAAGCGCTGGCGCAACTCCTCGGGCCCGTCCCGCAGGTGCTTGAAATCGTAGTGGGTCGGCGGCTCGATGCCGCGCAGCTTGCCGCCCACGTAAACCGGGCCCGCGATGTTGTGCAGGTAATGCACCGCCGGGTGCGCCTGGTCGCGGGTGCCGAAGACGCCGGCCGCCTCGGCGGCTTTGTCCGGGGACCAGACGTCGCCGACCTCGAGGGTGGCGATGACGACACCTTCGAGATCGCGCAAGGCGATCCGGTCGCCGGTACCGATATCGCGGGCGAAGTCCTCGCTCACGTCCAGCGTGATCGGCATCGGCCACAGCACGCCCGAAGTCAGGCGCATGGTCTCGACGACGGCATCGTAGTCGGCCTGGTTCAGGAACCCTTCCAGCGGCGAGAACGCGCCGTTCAGCAGTAACTCGATGTCACAGAGTTGGCGTTCGCCGAGATCCCAGGACGGGTAATCCTTGGCAGCACGCTTCTCGGCCGCCGCTTCCTCGTCGGGCAGGTAAAGGTTCTTGAGTTCGCCGCCGTGCGGCTCTTTGAATGCTCCCATCGTACAGTCCCTGTGGGTTGAAAGGTGTAAACAGCGTAAAGGCGCGCGAACGGGGCATCCTTGCCGCGCGCCGAGAACTCGAATTCTCTCGGGCTAGTTCTCTCAGGCTAGAACGGTATGTCGTCGTCGAAGTCGTCGTTGGAAGGAGATGGCGGCGCGCCGGACTCGGCCGGCGACGAACTCATCGGGGCGGAGCCGCCGCCGCGCCCGCCCAGCATCTGCATCTCGTCGGCGATGATTTCGGTCGTCCAACGATCGTTGCCGTCGCGATCCTGCCACTTGCGCGTGCGGAGCTTGCCTTCGATATACACCTGCGAGCCCTTGCGCAGGTACTCGGCCCCAATTTCGGCAAGCCGGTTGAACATCGCCACCTTGTGCCATTCGGTGCGCTCTTTTTGCTCGCCGGTCTGCTTGTCCTTCCAGCTTTCACTGGTAGCAATCGACAGATTGGTCACGGCGCTGCCGCTCGGCATGTAACGGGTATCGGGATCGGCGCCGAGATTTCCGACGAGGATGACTTTGTTGATTCCGCGGGCCATTCCGTCCGGCTCCTGGTTGCTGTTGTCGTGGACTGCCGCCGGCCTCGGCACGTGGCGGCTCCGCGCCCAGTCCGTCGCATGCGCAGTCCGCCGCATGCCCTGAGTGAGTGGGCCGCTTATTGTAGACGCTGGATTTGCAATTGCCAGCCGTATTTACCCGAAAAATACCGGATTTTCGACAAATTCCCGGATAACGGCCGTCTTGTCCGGCCTTGCCGCCGCCGTTCGGTCATATTCCGAGCGGAATCCCGATGACGAAAAACCCGACCAGCAAAGCCGTCCAGACCGTCAGGAAGGCGATCGAATACGGCAGCATGATCAACAGCAGGTCGCCGAAGCTCATCCCGGGCCGGTATTTGCGCATGAAAGAAAGAATCACACCGGCGTAAACCATCATCGGCGTGATGATGTTGGTGGATGAATCGGCGACGCGGAAGGCGGCCGCCACATAGTCCGGCGTCATGGCCGGGTTCACGAGATAAAGCATCGGGATGAAAATCGGCCCGAGCAGCATCCACTTCGACGTCAGGCCGCCGATGAAGAGGTTGATCAGCGCCGTCGTCAACACGAAGCCGATCAGCAACAGCACCGGGAAGCGCTCGAGCCCCAGCGCCAGCAGTCCTTCCGCCCCGAGGTAGGTGATGTAGCTGCCGAGCCCGCTGTAGCTCAGCAGGCCGAGCAGGTTGTAACAGAAGAAGGTCAGCACCAGGATGTAGCCCATCGTATTCATCTGGCTGACCATCGCCGCGACGACGTTGGAAACCGACTTGAACTTGCCGGCGGCGACGCCGAAGAAGATGCCGGTAACGACGAAAAACAGGGAGATCAGCAGGATGATGTTGTCGAGAAACGGCCTGACGGTCGCACCGTCGGCGTTTTCGAAGGATGCGAGCGGGCCGGCGGCGAGGCCTGCGATCATCAGCGCTGCCACGAGCACGCCGAGGAGCGACGCGCGCAGGCCGCGCCGCTCGGTATCGGCGAGCTCGAGTTCGCCGGCGGCCAGATCGGCCGGAATCTCGTACGGCTGATTGTCGAGCTTCGGCTCGATGACGCGACGCGTCACCCAGAAGCCGACAGCGGACAAGACGAAGGTCGAAACGACGATGAAAATCCAGTGCATCGTCGCCGGGTTGAGCGGTTTGCCACCGGCCGTCGTAAACGGAATGCCCTGGGCCTCGGCGAAGACCTGTGCATTCATGCCGATGATGACGTCGACCGGACCCGGAATCAGGTTGGCGCTAAAGCCCGCGGACACGCCGGCGAAGGCCGCCGCCATGCCGATCAGCGGATTTCTGCCGAGACCCGCGTAAAGCAGTCCCGCCAGCGGAATCAGCACCAGGTATCCGGCATCGGTGGCGACGGAGCTCAAGATACCGACGAAGATGACCAGCAGCGGCAACAGGCGCTGCGGGATGTGAGTGCCGGCGCGTTTTATCAGGGCGCCGAACAGGCCCGACTGCTCGGCGACGCCGATCGCCAGCATCACGACCAGAATCACGCCGAGAACGCCGCCGCCGAAACCGAGCCAGTTGGCGAGCAAGGCGTTGTCGAAAATCCAGCGTACGTGCTCGGCCTGATACATCGGCAGGATCCGGTAGACGACCGGTTCGCCGCCCGCTCCCGGCGATTCGAACGTGTGTCCGCCCATGAACACGGTGACCAGGAAGGCCAGCGGATAAAAAGCGATGAAGATGATGACGGGATCGGGAATGCGGTGGCCGTAGCGCTCGACAAAGCTGCCGAAAGCGCGGCCGACGTTCTGAAGCCTGGGCATTGATTCTTCGCTCACCTGCCAACCCGGCGCGCAAGTATACCGGCATCGAACGGGTCACCGACAAGACTTGGCCGAATCGGAGCACGTAGTCCCGGTATGCGAGACCTAGCGGATCGGGTTCCACGAGATCCCGCTCGATCGCCAGGTATGCCTGCGTCGGGCGCTCTCAAGCCTACGCGTAGAGACCGCGCAGCAACTCGATTTCCATTAGTCGCGCGACTCGTCGAATGCGTGAACGGCGAGCCAGATTCCAGCCAGGACGGCGCACATCAGAAAAACGCGCTCGGGCCGGTCGCCGGCGAGAAACTGGCCGCCCATCAGGCCGCCCGCGAACACCCCGAGGAACTGCGCGCTCGAGAACACACCCAGGGAAGCGCCGCGGACGTCGTCGTCCGCCCGCATGGACAGGCGCGCGGGTAAAGCGGCCTCCAGAAAATTGAAGCCGGCAAAAAAAAGTACCAGCGCCGCAAACACCGACCACACGGAGACGCCGCCGAAAGCCAGGGCGAGCTCGCCGGCGACGATCAACAGCAGGGCGATCCCGATCGTCGACGTCTTGCCGCGACGATCGTCGACGAGAATCAACGGCACCGCACCGGCTAGCGAGACCAGGATCGATCCGACATAGAACTTCCAGTGCTCGGACGCCGCGATTTCGAGGCGATCGGCGAGCAGGAACGGCAGCGCGACGAAGCTTGCCGTCACGATCGCATGTAACGCGAACACATACAGGTCCAGCCGCAGCAGGTCGGGCCGGATCGCCGATCGGAAGTCGATCAGGCGGGGCGCGGACGGGCGCTCGATATTGCGCGGCATCGCCGTCAGCAACAGCATCGCGACAACCGCCAGCAAGGCGCCGAACACGAACAGCGCCGGCACGCCGAAGCTCGCCGCAAGCAAGGGTCCGGCGATCATCGCCAGCAAGAAAGAGCCGCCGATGCCGATCCCGTACACCGCCATCGCGCGCGTCCGCACGGACTCGCGGGTCGCATCCGCGAGCAACGCCGCCAGCGTGGCCGAGATTGCGCCGGCGCCCTGCAACAGGCGGCCGGCGACCAGACCGTAGATCGATTCGCTGTACGCCGCCAACAGACTGCCCGCGCCGAACACGGCCAGGCCGCCGACGATGACCGGCATCCGGCCGATGCGATCCGACAGCGCGCCCAAAGGTATCTGCAGGGCCGCCTGGGTCAGGCCGTAGGCGCCGACGGCGAGACCGATCAAGACAGGCGTCGCATTATCGAGCCGCGCGGCATACAGCGATAACACCGGCAGCAGCGCAAACAAGCCGAACAATCGCAGGGTCGCGATCGACGCGATCAACGAGACCGCACGTTTTTCAGCCGGCCGCATCGCAACGAGCTCGGGCGTTTTCTGGCGGGTCGTCGGTGCTTTCATGTCGCTGGGCGTGTCGTTGTTTTGCGCCGGGCTCACGGGGCGGCGTATAGTAACAGGTTGCCCCGCCACCCCCGACGACCAGACACCGCAGGCACCGTCCCGGCATGGATTCGATTGACATACGCGGCGCGAGAACGCACAACCTGCGTGACCTCGACCTGAGCCTCCCGCGCGACAAGCTCATTGTTTTCACGGGCCTTTCGGGCTCCGGGAAATCCTCGCTCGCATTCGACACGATTTACGCCGAAGGCCAGCGCCGCTATGTCGAATCGCTGTCGGCCTACGCCCGGCAGTTCCTGTCGATGATGGAAAAACCGGACGTCGACCACATCGACGGCCTGTCGCCGGCCATCTCGATCGAGCAGAAATCGACGTCGCACAATCCGCGCTCCACCGTCGGCACGGTCACCGAGATCTACGACTACCTGCGGCTGCTGTATGCGCGCGCCGGCATTCCGCGCTGCCCGGAACACGACACGACCCTCGAGGCGCAGACGGTCAGCCAGATGGTCGATCAGGTATTGTCGCTGCCCGAGGGCACCCGCCTGATGCTGCTCGCCCCGGTCGTCGACAACCGCAAGGGCGAGCACGTGCAGCTCATGCGGGAGCTGATGTCGCAGGGTTTCGTCCGTGCGCGAATCAACGGCGAGGTCTACGAGCTGGACCAGGCGCCCAAGCTCGACCTCCGCAGGAAACACCGCATCGATGCGATCGTGGACCGTTTCAAAGTCAAGGACGATCTTCGCCTGCGGCTGGCGGAGTCCTTCGAAACGGCGCTCAAGCTCGCCGACGGCGTGGCGCGCATCGCCTGGATGGACGGTGACGACGATGCCGAAGAGCTGGTGTTCTCCGACCGGTTCGCCTGCAATGTCTGCGGTTACAGCCTGACCGAGCTCGAACCCCGGCTGTTTTCTTTCAACAACCCGAACGGCGCCTGCCCCGCCTGCGACGGCCTCGGCGTCAAACAATTCTTCGATCCCGAACGGGTCGTGGTCAACGCCTCCTTGTCGCTGGCCGGCGGCGCAATCCGCGGCTGGGACCGCAAGACGACCTATTATTACCAGATGATCCGAAGCCTTGCGGATCATTACGGATTCGACGTCGAAACCCCGTTCGACGAACTCGGCGAGAAGCTGCAGAACGTCGTGTTGTACGGCAGCGGCAAGACCAAGATCGAATTCCGTTACGCCAACTCGCGCGGCTTGAAGATCACCAAGCTGCATCGTTTCGAAGGCGTGCTGCCGAATCTCGAGCGGCGTTACCGCGAGACCGAGTCCGGCGCCGTGCGCGAGGAGCTCTCCAGGTTCCTGAACAGTCAGGCCTGTCCCGACTGCGGCGGGACGAGGTTGAACGAGGCCGCGCGCAACGTGTTCGTCGGCGAAGAATCCCTGCCCGAGGTCACGCGTAAATCGGTCGGTCGGGCCAAGACGTTTTTCGAGGCGCTGGAGCTCGAAGGCTGGCGCGCGACGATCGCCGACAAGATCGTCAAGGAAATCAACGACCGGCTGGGTTTTCTGTCGGACGTGGGTCTCGACTACCTGTCGCTGGACCGCAGCGCCGAAACGCTGTCGGGCGGCGAAGCGCAGCGCATACGCCTGGCGAGCCAGATCGGCTCCGGCCTGGTCGGCGTCATGTATATCCTCGACGAACCCTCGATCGGCCTGCATCAGCGCGACAACACGCGTCTGCTGGGCACCTTGACCCACCTTCGCGACATCGGCAATACCGTGATCGTCGTCGAGCACGACGAAGAGGCAATCCTCGCGGCCGATCACGTCGTCGATCTCGGCCCGGGCGCCGGCGTGCACGGCGGACGGGTCGTCGCCGCCGGCACGCCGGAGGAGATCCGCCGGAATCCCCAGTCGCTGACCGGCCAGTATCTGTCGGGTAAACGCAAGATCGCCGTACCCGACAAACGCAGCCAGGCGGACCCGGATCGCTGGATCACGGTCGCCGGCGCACGCGGCAACAACCTCAAGAACGTCGAGGCGGCCATCCCGGTCGGGCTTTTGACCTGTATCACCGGCGTCTCCGGTTCCGGAAAATCGACGCTGATCAACGACACCCTGTACAAGGCCGTGGCCGACGAACTGAATCGCTCCAATCGCAATCCGGCGCCGTACGACGAGATCCGGGGACTCGAGCACGTCGACCGGGTCATCGACATCAGCCAGAGCCCGATCGGCCGCACGCCGAGATCGAATCCGGCCACCTACTCCGGCCTGTTCACACCGATACGCGAGCTCTTCGCGGGCACGCAAGAATCGCGCTCCCGCGGTTATCTGCCGGGCCGCTTCAGCTTCAACGTCAAAGGCGGCCGCTGCGAAGCCTGCCAGGGTGACGGCGTGCTCAAGGTGGAGATGCACTTCCTGCCGGACGTGTACGTGCCTTGCGACGTCTGCAAGGGACAACGTTATAACCGCGAGACCCTGGAAATTCGGTACAAAGGCAAGAACATCCACGAGGTGTTGGAGATGACGGTGGAGGACGCCGCCGATTTTTTCGCCAACGTCCCCGTGGTCTCAAAGAAGCTGACCACCTTGATGGACGTGGGCCTGTCCTACATACGCCTCGGCCAGAACGCGACAACCCTGTCGGGCGGCGAGGCGCAGCGGGTCAAGCTCGCGAAAGAGTTGTCCAAGCGCGATACCGGCAGCACGCTGTACATCCTCGACGAACCGACCACCGGACTGCATTTCCACGACATCGAGCAGTTGCTCGGCGTCGTCCATCGCTTGCGGGACCGCGGCAATACCGTCGTGATCATCGAGCACAATCTCGACGTCATCAAAACCGCCGACTGGATCATCGATCTCGGCCCCGAGGGCGGCGACGGCGGCGGCGAGATCATCGCCGCCGGGACGCCCGAAGAGATTGTTACGGTCCGGCGTTCGTTTACCGGGCAGTACCTGAAGCCTCTGGTCAAAAAAAAGGCCGCCCGCAGGAAGCCGGCCAAAAAGCGCGCCTGACCGGGCCCCGGCCGGAAGCGATCCGGGTTGCAGGCAAGCGTCACGTCAGGACTGCTTTCCTTCCGCGCCGGCCATCGTGTCGGTGGACTTCGGCCGCCACAGACCCTCGCGCGCGAATCCCTGCCAGACCCAGGGCAGCCAGCGCAGCAACGCCAAGCTGAACCACAAAGCCCAGGCCAGGATCAGGGCCTTGTAGGTCCACATCGGCAAGGACCAGGCGGTGGCCACCGGCAGCAGCGACTCGCTGGCATCGGCCAGCCAGCTCAGTTGCCGGTCGCCGGAACCGAAACCGCGCACGTGCATGTCCGGTCGCCCGAGCAGGCCCGCCGGCAGGCTGATCACAATCGCGAGCAGGGACACGACGGTGGCCGTCGCGATACCGATCTGTACCAGGTTGTAGCGCGCCCGGTCGAGGTCCGTCCGCCATCGCTCGCGCGCGCCGCAGAGTAACAACCAGCCGGCGACCACGCCGAGCACCGGCCAGTTGAAGGTGCTGAAGCCGATGCCGAGCAACAGCCAGTGCCGGGTACCCAGCGGCGTCCAGTCGATGCGGCCCAAGACCACGGCGAATACGATCAGCAGTGCGAGCTCGGACCAGTACAACACGGCAGGACCGATCCCGGGGCCCGATGTCGCCAGCAGCCAGCGGTTGCCCGGCAAGCTCACACCGAGCTCGATGTTGCTGGCCGGCGCGCCGAGATCGACGGCCGGTGTGCGTATCGCCGTCCCCGCCGGCCGGTCGCTTTGCCAGCGAACGGAAACGGTGTGTTCGCCGGGTACGACCGGCACCGTCAGCACGCCCTGCTCGGCGCGAATCGGTTCGGCCGACCCGTCGATGAGCACTTCGGTCACCTCCGCATCCTCCGGAAGGCGCAGCACGTGCTGTGCGCCGCGGGTGCTGCGGTAGTCGAGCTCGAGCGTCGTCGTGCTGGATCGAATTCCCTGCTCGACGCGGAGATCGGCCGAATCGAAGGCGAGTGTCGCGCCCGCCACGGCCCGGGGCCGGGATGCGGTCATCGTCAGGGACTCGCCGCCGCGCGGGTAGAACACCGGCATGCGCCGCTTCGCCGCCGTGTAGTCCGGATCGCTTTCGGGTATGCCGTCGAACGCGACCCGCCACATGTTGCCGATGCCGAAAGACCAGATCTCCCGCCAAGGCGCGCCGTCCTCGGCCGAGAGCGTCAACTCGCTTCCGGCAGGCAAGGTAGAGCGCCAGACGACCTGTCTTGCGCCCGCCGGCATCGACACCTGCACCCGGCCCACCTCGACCGTAACATTGTCGCTGGTCACGAGCTCGCCCTCGACCAGCGGCAGCTCGATCGTCAGGACGCCCTGTTCCGGCGCCATGCGCTCGACGACGGTCGTGAGCTCCCAGTCGAGGCCCAGGCTGAACTCCCTGCGCACGCTGGCGAAGGCCGGAAACCGGCTGCTCTCCCAACGCGCGGAAACGGGTGTGTCGCGCTCCTGCTGCTGCCGGGTCAGCGCCAATGCACCGGAGGTGAGCCGCCGGTCGCGCAGGCCGTCCACCAGCCAGCCCTCGCTGGATACCCGAACGACCCGCGGGGGTGAGGGAAACGCGATTTCCAGACTATCGGCGTCGCCGGTGCTGCCGCCGAGGTTCACGACGTGGCGGCCGGCCGGCACGTGCAGCCACAGGACGCCCGGACCGCGGCGGAGCACCTCTACGTTCGAGACGCCCTCCAGCGCCACGGCCTGCGGCCTCCAGCCGCGCTCGTTGCCGGGCAACGCGATCGCAACCGCTTCTAGCGCGTGTATGCCGAGCCGCATGGAGATGTTATCGGCGGAGACGTCGATACGCGCATCGGCGATTTCAGCGCAGCGGGGCACGCAGTCGGGCGGCGCGGTCAGGCGCGCTTCGAGCGCCTGCAACAGCTCGGGGTCCGGCAGCTCCGCGCGGACCTCGGATGCCGGCAGCAAAGCGCCGCCGAGGAACAGCCCCGCGAGCAGGACTCCGGCGGGCCTCGCGCCGATCGCGAAGCCGCCCGGCAGCCGCCAGCGCCGGCGGAAGATTTCGGCGGCCAGTATCGCGGCAAACGACAGCAACAGGGCCACTTCGGCGAACCGCAACAGGGTCACTGCCCAACGCGGCAATATCAACAAGCGCATCGTCTGGTCGGCGTCGACGGGTCCCGCCCAGCGCAGGGAGTAGGCGTTCCACTGCCAGTCGGGGATGCCGGCCCCGGCCTGCAGGATCGCATCGGGCGCGTATCTCGCCAGCGGCCGGCGGGCCTTCTGCCTGGTGACGATCACTTCCTCAAGTGCCGTTTCATCGGACAAGGCGACGTCGGACAAAGCGACGCCCGCCGCAAGATCGCGCGCCACTTTGGCCGGCATCGACACTGGCGCCCGCATCTCGGCCGCCGGCGCCGTGCGGGCCAACGGCACGACGGGCACGGTCTGCGGTTCGAGCTGCGGATAGATCGCGATGCGAAGCTGTGTGGCAAGAAACGGCACCAGCACCAGTACCAGGGTCAGCGCGCTCAGCGCGAGATACACCCGGACCGCCTGGCGCAGACGCCCGGCAGGTACAACCCGCATCAGGGCAATCGCGGCCAGGAGATTCAGCCACGACCAGATCGGCGCGTCGGGTTCGTGAAAACTCAAGCCCAGTGCGAGCAGCACCACCAGGCCCGCGGCACGGCCGAACAGCCGCCAGCTCGCGATGGTGACGATCAGGAGCAGGAACAAGTCGAGCAGTTGCCAGCGGCCGAGCCAACTCGCCCCCGCGTCGTCGACGCCCGGCGCGGCAAGCAGCTTGTGGCCGGGCGGCAGGAACAGGGTGGTCGCCACATTCGTAAAACGCGTGCCCCAGCCGGTCACCGGCATTTCGCCGCGGCCGGACTTGCTGGCGAGGCTCTCGAGGTCGACGTCGGCCGCGCGCAATTCGACGCCGGTACTCTCCGCGCTTACCCCGCCCGTCACCAACAAGGTCCGGCCGCCTTCGCTGGCGCTCAAGAGCCGATATGGCGACGACATGTCGAGACGCCAGCCGCCGCGCATCTTGCCCGAGACCGTGTCGGTGGCGACGAACCCGTCGCCGTCGAAATCCAGCCAGAGTCGGCGATCGAGGCTCAGCCGGTTGTCGCCGGCCGCCATGCCACGGCTGCGCTCGACGATCTCGAGGGTATCCTCAGACGCGATGCGAAAAGCCGGATAGTCCCGCCAATCGTCCGGCACGCCGGTGCTGCGCGGGTCTACCGGGTCCAGTCCGCCCGGGACCGTCACCCTGAGCGCCGGTTCGTCCCGATAACTCCAGATTTCGACCCCGGGCAAGTTCCGCTCGCTCTCCGGCAGCGTCAAGGTATCCAGCACGCGATCGGCGCGCGCCGCGAGCTCGATCTCCCAGGCGCCGGGTCTGAGCTGTACGCGAAGCCGGCCGTCCGCCTCGAGCCGCGCCGGCAGCTCGCTGGCCAATGCCAGCGGCGTCAGGCCGTCGGGTAGCACCGGCGCAAAGGTCTCTTCCCGCACGCTGCCCGATACCTGAATCCTGATTCGTGTGGTCAACCGGGTCGGCACGTCGTCGATGAGCAGGCGATAGACCTCGGTCGTCACCGCGTCTGCGGTCCTGCCCGCGTCCCGCGCCTCGCCGAGAAACAGCCGGCTGTCACGCCGGTCGGGGTTGGCGATTGCCCGACCGTCGACCCGCAGCGCGATCAGCCCGCTTTGCGGCGGGATACGCAACTCGCCGGGCCGCTGATCCCACTCGAACTGCCCGGACAGTCGATGATTGCCGGGGCCGAGCCGGACGCTCGGGACGCCGTTACGGGCGACTACCCGGATCGACCGCCCGTCGGCCGTCACCGAATCCGGCCAGTACGCGCCGTCGCCGGGCAACGGCAGCCACGTCTCCTCGGCATAGACGGTCCAGGCCTGGGTAAACCGTCCGCGCCCCGCCTCCACTTCGATCTCCAGCAGTCCGGGCCAGGCGCAGACGAAGTCGCCAGGCCCGGCCGCGTCGCTGCCGTTGCGCAGCGGGCACTGGCGATAGGCGTGATCCTGTAACACCCATTCGCGCCATTGCTCCAGGGCGGGCGGCACGAAAACCTCGTCGGCCCGGGAGTCGGACCAGGAAACGGCAGATAAGACAGCCGACAAAATCGCGCAACACCATGACGAAGGAAGCAGGCGAAACACTTTCAGTGACATTGTCGATTCCCCGGGGTCGGTGGCAAGACATCGTATCGGCGGCGGTGACCGATGCGGCCACGACCACACTATACGTCAACGGCTGTCGACGCCGATCCGGGTTAAGCGGCCACGGCGCGGCTTCGCCCGCGTTTGCAATGGAAGCGGTGTATCCTAAGGTACCGCCACGCGATCAGCGTGTTCCGTTTGGATCAAACATCGCCGATGACCCTGCTGCGCTTCGACCAGGTTTCGCTCGAGTTCGGCGAACAAAAAATCCTGACCGATGCCGACTTCAGTATCGAGGCAGGCGAGCGCGTATGCCTGATCGGCCGAAACGGCGCCGGCAAGTCGACGACGCTGAAGCTGATCAAGGGTGACATCGAGCCCGATCGCGGCGAAATCGTCCGCAAGTCCGACATCGTCGTCAGCGAGCTCGCGCAAGCCCTGCCCGAAGCGATGGCCTCGACCGTGCAAGAAGTGGTTCGCAACGGATTACGGGACCTCGAAACCCTGCTGGAGCGATACCGGCGACAGTCCGGACTCGAACTCGATCGCGATGCGATGCGTGAGCTCGAGGCCTTGCATTCGAAAATCGACGCCCGCGACGGCTGGCATCTCGATCAGCGGGTCGAGACGACGATCACCGAGCTCAAGCTGCCGGCCGACAAGAAACTCGACGAGCTCTCCGGCGGCTGGCGGCGGCGGGTCGCGCTCGCCCGGGCCCTGGTGCAAAAGCCGGACCTGCTGTTACTGGACGAACCGACGAACCACCTCGACATCGCGACGATCGAATGGCTGGAGGACCGTATCCACGCCTACCCCGGCGCCGTGTTGTTCATTACCCACGACCGGGCCTTCTTGCAGCGGCTCGCCACGCGCATCGTCGAAGTCGATCGCGGGCGGCTGACGAGTTGGCCGGGCGACTACGGCAATTACCTTCGTCGCAAGGAGGAGGCACTGGATGCGGAAGCCAGTGCCAATGCACGCTTCGACAAGAAACTCGAACAGGAAGAGATCTGGATACGCCAGGGTATCAAGGCCCGGCGCACGCGTAACGAGGGGCGTGCGCGAGCGCTCGAGAGAATGCGCGAAAAGCGTGCGCAACGCCTGTCACCGGACGCCAGGGCCAGGATTCACATCGAGGAAGCGGAACAATCCGGGCGCAAGGTCATACGCGCGAAAAACGTGAGTTACGCCTACGACGACCGGCCGTTGATCGGCGATTTTTCACTGAAGATCATGCGCGGCGACCGCATCGGGCTGATCGGCAACAACGGCGTGGGAAAGACGACGCTGCTCAGGCTTTTGCTGGGTGAGCTGGTACCGCAGTCGGGGACGATCAAACACGGCACCAATCTGGAGATCGGTTACTTCGACCAGCTCCGGCAAACGCTGGCGCTGGACGAGTCGGTGGCCTACAACGTCGGCGAAGGCCGGACGTACATACCGATTAACGGCAAGGACCGGCATGTCGTCGGGTATCTGAAGGGCTTTCTGTTCAGCCCGAAACGCGCGATGACCCCGGTGCGCGCCCTGTCGGGCGGTGAGCGTAACCGTGTCATCCTGGCTAAGCTCTTCACCCGGCCGGCAAACCTCCTGATACTCGACGAACCCACCAACGATCTCGACATCGAGACGCTCGAAGTGCTCGAAGAGCGGCTGTGCGACTATACCGGGACGCTGATCGTCGTGAGCCACGACCGCGAGTTTCTGGACAACGTCGTGACCAGCACGATAGTTTTCGAGGAGGACGGCGGCATCCGGGAGTACGTCGGCGGATACCGCGACTGGCTCCGGCAGGGCAGACAGCTCGCCGTCGGCGACGACCCCGATCGAGAGGAACGGCGCAAGCGCGAAGCCCGGGAGCGCCGCGAACAGCGCCGGCCCCGCAAGCTCGGTTACCTGGACCAGCGGGAGCTCGACCGCCTGCCCGGCGAGATCGAAGCGCTCGAACAATCCGTCGCGAGCCTGCAGGCCCGCATCGCGGCCCCCGATTTTTATACCCGGGACGCCGAGTCGGTGCAGGCGGGCTTGCGGGCGTTGAGCGACGCCGAATCGCTGCTGGAGAAACGCGTGGAACGCTGGGCCGAGCTGGAGTCTATTGTCGAATCCCTCAAGTCGAGTTGAGGGGTCGAATCCCTCAAGTCGAGTTGAGGGGTCGAGTCCCTCGAGTCGAACTGAGCGGTCGAATTCCTCGAATCGAACTGACAGGTCGAACTGACGGGTCGCCCCCCTCAATCGGCGTGTGAGGTGCCGAACAGGCGGTCGCCCGCGTCGCCCAGTCCCGGCACGATGTATTTGTCGTCGTCGAGATAATCGTCGATGGCTGCGGCATAAACCGGTACATCGGGGTGTGCCGATTCGACCACGGCCAGCCCCTCGGGACAGGTCACGATACAGATCACGATAATCTCGCTCGCCCCCTGCTTCTTGAGCATATCGATGGCCACTACCGTCGAACCGCCGGTCGCAAGCATCGGGTCGATGACGATACAGGTGCCGTTTACGGTTTGCGGCGGAAAGCGATCGTAATAGGTCACCGGCTGCTTGGTCTCCTCGTCGCGGTACAGGCCGACGAAACCGACGCGCGCCGAGGGCACCAGTTCCAGTATCCCCTCGAGCATACCGACGCCTGCGCGTAGTATCGGCACGACCACCAGGTCGGTGTCGATCGTGTGGCATTTCGCGAGGGCGAGCGGTGTCCGGACCTCGACCTCCTTGACCTGTATGTTCTTCAGCGCCTCATAGCAGATGAACTGGGTTATCTCGGTGGCGAGCTCCCGGAACTTCTTGTGTCCGGTCTCGACGTCTCGAATAATCGCGAGCTTGTGTTGCACACAGGGATGATCGACGAGTACGTGCATGTTCATTGCTCCATGTGACACCGGCGCCTGCCCAGACAAAGACGACATGCTCTACGGCGTGACGCGAGTCCTGCCGGCGAGCTTCATTGCACCGAATCCGACGCGAACTCGACCCAGAAGATGCCGCGAAAGTCGCCAAGCTCGTATCCGGTCGCCTCGTCGTCCGGATAGAGTTCGCTAATACGCTCCGCAACGGCCGGAGCCAGGGTCTTGCCGTGACAATTCAGACACAGTGGCGCGACCCCGATCGGCTCGACGTAACCGTAACGGTCGTCCGCCAGTTCCACGAACTTCGGTTTACGATCCGAGCCATCGGATAGATAGGCATCGAGCAGGGGCTTCGACCACTCGGGACCGACGTTACCGGGATTTCGCAACCGATGGCTACTACGTCCTATCCGGACGTCGTCATCGGTCGACGCCGCCGCGATTTCGGGCGCACGGATGCGGCAGACGTCGATCGCGGCGACCGGGCCATCGGCGAGTCCGTCGGTGAGTGCGGTCATCAGCTCGCGCTTGAAGGGCGCCAGAAGCTCGGCGCCTCGCTCGACGGAATCGGTGTCGGCAGCCGACGCCGGCAGCATCGTCACGAGCAGGGGCAGGAGTACAGGTGTTACGGATCGGTATCGATAGGCCAAGGTGGGTACCTCCTGCTTTCCCGCATCGAAAATACCCGACATACTACCAGCCGAGCCTGCGTATACCCGCGGCCGACCGGATTTCGGCCAGATAGGGCGTTGCGATCTCACGCGCCCGTTCCGCGCCTTTCCGGAGCTCGGCCTCGACCGTGGCGGGATCGTCGATCAGTCGCCGATAATCGTCCCGGGCCGGCTTGATGTGTTCGTTGACGTATTCGAACAGAAGCTGCTTCATCTCACCCCAGGCGATACCCTCGGCATAACGTCGCTCGACGGCAGCCGTTTCCTCGGGCGTGGCAAAAGCCCGGTAGATGTCGTACAGCGTGCTGTCGGCCGTGTCCTTGGGCTCGCCGGGCTCGAGGCTGTTGGTCTTGATCTTCATGATCAGCTTGCGAAGCCGTTTTTCGTCGGCGAACAGCGGGATCGCGTTGTTGTAACTCTTGGACATCTTGCGCCCGTCCAAACCCTTGAGTACCGCGGTTGCTTCGCTGATCACCGGCTCCGGGAGCACGAAGGTCTCGCCGTAGTGATGGTTGAACCGCTGCGCGATGTCCCGCGCCATTTCGACATGTTGCTTTTGATCGCGGCCGACCGGCACCTTGGTCGACTTGAACATCAGGATGTCCGCGGCCATCAGGATCGGATAACTGTACAAGGCCATCGTGACGCCCTTGTCCGGGTCCCTGCTGCCGCTTTCCTCGTTCGCCTGCACGGCGGCCTTGTAGGAGTGGGCGCGGTTCATCAGCCCTTTGGCCGTCATCCCGGTCAGTACCCAGGTCAACTCCAGGATTTCGGGTATGTCCGACTGGCGGTAGAAGCAGGCATGCGCGGTGTCGAGGCCCAGCGCCAGCCAGGACGCGGCGATCTCGAGCGTCGATTGACTGATCCTGTCGGGGTCCTCGTTCTTGGCCAGCGAATGATAATCGGCAAGAAAATAGAAGTGATCCGTCGCGAGATCCTTGCTCGCCTCGATACCCGGCCTTATCGCACCGACGTAGTTGCCGATGTGCGGGGTCCCGGTCGTCGTGATGCCGGTCAGGTAAACGTCTTTGCTCATCCCTAGGGGCCTGTGCGTTCGGTACGCAGCGTGTCCGTCCTCGCGGACTAAGGCGCCCAATAATGCCGGCAATGACCGTCGATTGGAACTCACTATCCACCCGACCGGGCAGGCTGTTCGACCCCGCCCCGCGATTGCCACTCGTAGCATCCGCGCACGGCCGGTATCATTCGCCCATGCGATTCGACTACAGCGACAGTAACGTGGAGCTTGGGCTCCTCTATCCGTCACACCTGGAAACGGTCCGCACGCGCCACGACGAGGCGCTCGACAAAGCGGGCGCCGCGCACGCGGTCGTTTTCTCGGGCGCGCCGCATCCGGTGTTCCTGGACGACACCCACTATCCGTTCCGCTGTAATGCACATTTTTCGGCCTGGGCGCCGCTGACCCGGCTGCCGCTGTCGTTCGTGGTTCATACGCCCGGCGAGAAGCCGGTGCTGATCTACCACCAGCCGAAAGACTACTGGCACGTGGTGCCCGGCGATCCCGAGGGATACTGGACGGCGTACTTCGACATACGCATCGTGCACACGCTGGAAGACGCGGTGGCCGAGTTACCCGAGGCGCGCAACAAATGCGTGCTGATTGGTGAAGTCGGCGAAATTGGCGAAATTGGCGAGACCGGCGACCCGGCACACGCCTTCGGCATCGAACGCGTCAATCCGGCCACGGTGTTGAACAGCCTGCATTACGCGCGCGGGGTCAAGACCGAATACGAACTCGCCTGCATGCGTCTCGCATCCCGCAGGGCCGCGGGCGGGCATCTGGCCGCGGCGGCGGCGTTTCGTAACGGCGCGCCGGAGTTCGAGATTCACCGCGCCTACTGCGGCGCGGCCGACCACACCGACAACGAGCTGCCTTACGACAACATCGTCGCGCTCAACGAGCATGCGGCGGTGCTGCATTACACGAATCTCGACCGTAAGTCCCCGGTCCCGATGCGTTCGTTTCTGATCGACGCCGGCGCGCAGGTACACGCTTATGCAGCGGACATCACCCGCAGCTATTCGAACGGCGACCCCGAATACGACGCACTGCTTGGGCGCGTCGAAACCCTCCAGCGGACGATTGTCGGCCGGGTTGCAGCCGGCGTCGATTTCCGCGACCTGCATTTCGATACCCATCGCCTGCTCGCCGCGCTCCTGATCGATGCCGGACTCGCAAGGGGCAGCGCCGACAGCCTGCTAGAGTCCGGCGTCACATCGGTGTTCCTGCCTCATGGCCTCGGCCATTTGCTCGGCATTCAGGTGCATGACGTCGGCGGCCACATGGCTGACGACAACGGCGCGACAATCGAAACACCGGCCGGACATCCGTATCTGAGGCTCACCCGGGTGCTCGTCGAAGACATGGTGTTGACCATCGAACCGGGTATCTATTTCATCGACATGTTGCTCGAAACGCTGCGCGGCACGCCGGCGGAGAAGCAGGTCGACTGGAAAGCGGTAGACAGGTTGCGACCCTTCGGCGGCATACGCATCGAGGACAACGTTCGGGTGCTCGCCGACGGTTCCGAGAACCTGACGCGCGATGCGTTTGCCGACCTTGCCGGGTAAAGACCGTCCGCGCGTAAAACCGGCGTCACTATAGCGTCACGGACCTTGACCAGACTCCGCGCAAGCCTTGCGCGATCGTGGTGCACCGTCGCGGGCAAGATGTGCCATGCCGGTGCAGCCGGCCGCGGGCGCACTGTTATGGGGCCACTATTACACCTTAAAAATCAGCAACTTGGAGAAAGCAAGCCAAGCTCCGGTGCTGGTACGTTTCCTGCAGCGCTCTCCGATATAGACATTGACGGGTCATCGTTTGATGACACATTCCTGTGACAAGCAGAAATCGACAACTATCGCTGCGCGGGCTGCGGACGTTTTGCGTGGCCGCCGAATACGAGAGTTTTCGCAATGCGGCGGACCGGCTGTTCATTACCGCATCGGCGGTCAGCCACCAGATCAAGAACCTCGAAGAGGAGCTGGGTCAAAAGCTGTTCGAGCGCCAAAGCCGGGCCGTGCGCCTGACGGGCGCGGGACAGTCGCTGCTCGACGACGTCCGCCCGCTCATTTCGAGTCTCGACGAGATCACCGCCCGGCACATGCGCGACGAGCCTCGCTGCCAGTTGAATATCTCGGTGCAGCCTTTTTTCGCGAGCGAAGCCTTCGTGCCGCGGCTGCCCGAATTCAAGTCGGCCAACCAGGACTTCGACATCAGGGTAGACACCAGCGACGAATCCGCCGAGAAACACCCCGGCACGGCCGACGTCTCGATCCGCGTATTCAGGGCGCCGCCGACGAACCTCACCGCGGATCGCCTGTTTCCGCTGCGGCTGATTCCGGCGGCCTCGGCCGAGTTTCGCGACGGGCTCGAGTTCGCGGACGGGCGGATCGTCGGCGAGTTTCCGCTGATCGTTCACGAAAGCCGGCCGACCGCCTGGCGGCAATGGGAGAAATCTTCGGGAATCGTGCTGCCGAAGCAGGAAACCGTGGTCCGGCTGGACTCGATGATCGCGGTGGTGCGCGCCGCGGAGCGCGGACTCGGCGCGGCCTTGGTGCCGGCCTTGCTGTGCGACGCCTGGTTCGAGTCCGGCAGCCTGGTTCGCCTGTTCGAACACGAGCTGCTCACCAGCGATGCTTATTACGTCGTATCGAATCCGGCCGACGCGGCACTGCCCGCCGTACAGCGGTTCAGGAACTGGGTGCTCGACGAGTTCGCCGATCTTTCGTGAATGTCTTCATGAACATCTGCATGAATGTTGCAAGACAGAACCGCGTGTTACAGAAGTTCGGTGGTCCGTCGTGAATTTTTTTCAGCTTGCAGGAGATTTTATTTCGTTTGTCACGGACGCTCGTGAACCCCTATCGTTTGCGCCGACGAAGCAGCTTTGTGTTTCGTCATTGCAGACAACCGATCTTTTTGGGAGATCACATCATGAGCAAGTCATCGACAATCAAACGCAAGTTCACGAGCTGTCTCGCACTGCTGGCCTTGGGCGCCTCCGGCTCCGTTTTCGCCGAGTCGGACGATCCGCGGTACACGATGACAGTCATTCGGGACGCCGCACAGGGCGCAAGCGTCGCCAGAGGCGATTACCAAAAGGCAATCGCGAAAATCACCAACCGGCGCGTGACACCGGATCCCTTTGCGGAGTCCACGAACCTGTGCGTCGCCTATGCCAAGACGGGCGAAATCGACAAGGCCGCGGCGGCCTGCGATACGGCGCTCGCCATCGTCCGGGAAGCGAACTGGCAACATCGATCCGGTGTTCTGACCGGCCAGGGAGAAAAAGCGCAACGCAGGTATCTCGCCATGGCCTTGTCGAACCGCGGCGTCCTTTACGCGATCAGGGGCGACGAGTCGTCCGCCGAGCGCAACTTCGACGAGGCGTTGAAGCTCGACCAGAACAACGACGTACCGCGGGTCAATCTCGAGCGACTCGAAGCCGGCGCCCCGGTGTCGGCCTGAGGTACGACAGGGTTGCGGTGTGACTCGCCACGAGTCACGACGTAACGCAGCCACCGTGCAACACGGTCATTGAATCCCCCGGACACGGTAGTCCGTCAATGGCCAGCCTGGACGACCCGCCAACCCCCCCGGCGGGTCGTCCGTTTTCCTTCCTTCCGTTCGACTGCGCCGGCGTTCTATCCGGCGTTCCATGCCCGGCAGCGCAACGGATCCGACCGCGCCGGAGCGTTGTGCGGTCGTCGCCGACCTCGGCAGCCGACCGGTGACCGACCGGTGACCAATTGGCGATCAATTGGCAACCGACCGCCAACCGATTAGCGACCACGCAACGGCCTATTGGGACAGTTCCAGCTTCGCCTTAAGCGCCTGCTTGGTTCGCCTGCCTCTGCGTTCGAGCATCGGCTTCAACGCACGCCCGAGCCAAGGGGCAACGTAAGCCACTGTCGTCAGCACGCCGCTCAGCCAGGGCATCGCCCGCTCGCGCACCCGGTTGCCGCAGAGATCGAGGATGGCCTGCGCCACTTCGTCGGCCGTGCTGATCGGCTGCGAGAAAGTCATGTCCGAGACGCGATCGATGTCGGCCATGATGAACCCGGTGTCGACCGGCCCCGGCGCAACCAGGGCCACCTTGATCCCTTGACCGCGAAGTTCCTCGGCGAGCGCGTGAGTAAAGGCGCGCAATCCGGACTTGCTCGCCGAGTAAACGGCGCTGCCGGGCACCGGCGTGCGACCGGCCAGGGAACCCACGTTGATGACGGCGCCGCCGCCGGCGGCGCGGAGGTAGGGTAAGGCCAGCCGGGTCAATACGATCGGCGCACGCAGATTGACGTCGACGATTCGACCGAGCGCCTCGGCCGGCACCGACTCGACGAGGCCGCGTTCATGATAGCCGGCGTTGTTGACCAGCACGTCGATGCGTCCGAACTCGAAATCGGCCTTCTTGAGAAGATTGACACAGGCTTCGGCATCCGCGACGTCCATCGGGAAGATTTCTACCTGCGTTTTGTCACGCAGCTCCCCGGCAATCGATTCGAGCTTCTTCCTGTTGCGCGCTACCAGGACGAGCCTGGCGCCCGCGTCGGCGAACTTTCGCGCCGTCGCCGCGCCGATACCTTCGGAGCCGCCGGTGACGATGACGGTCTTGTCCTTGAAGATCATCGCAGCATCTTATGCGAGCGTCGACGGATTGCAAAACACCCTGTCGATACGTGGCTACGCGCCGAAAGCCGAGCTCAACGGGTATCCGCCGCGCGTCGGTCCGTATCGAGGAAACGGTAATTTTATTTATAAATTAATTAGTTATAATCCTTCCCCGGGTGAATGGCAGCTTATGCCAAGCATACGGCGCGCCGCCGGATCGGGCGGGCGGCTCAAGACCCGGCCGCAAAGCGCTTCGTAAGCATTTGTGACAACACCGATTTGACGCCGCTGGCGGGTTAGAATGCGTATTGCGGTGGATTGCCGCGGACCCCGAAGACAGTCTTTCCCGAATGAAATCACGATATCCGATCTTCGCCGTGCCGGCGCTCCTGGCACTGGCCGCCTGTGACTCCGGGCCCGTTGCGCAAACGGCGGGCGGCAGCGCGGACGCCGCACCCAAGGTGCTGACACAAAGCGTCGAAATCCAGCCGTTGATCGACGAGATCGAGGCCTTGGGCACGGCACGCGCCAACGAGTCGGTCGAAATCCGGCCGCGAATTTCGAGCTTGATCGAACGGGTGGCCTTCGAAGAGGGTCAATACGTCAATCGGGGCGACCTGCTGGTCGAGCTCGAAAACAGCGAGATCGTCGCAGGACTCGCGCTGGCGGAGGCGGCGCTTTCGGAAAGCCTGAGCCTCTACGACCGCAGCAAAAGCCTGGCGTCGAGCAATGCCATCTCCGCATCGAATCTCGAGCAGTTGCTGGCGCAGGTCAAAGTGGACCAGGCACAGGTCGAGGCGGCGCGGGCGAGGCTCGGGAATACACGAATTCTCGCGCCGTTTTCGGGGCGTATCGGCTTGCGCAACGTCAGTCCGGGGAGCTTCGTCAGCAACGCGACGGTGATTGCCACATTGGACGACATCCGCACGATCAAGCTCGACTTCTCGGTGCCGGAGACTTTCCTGACCGCCGTGTCGGAAGGCATGCGCATCGTTGCGCAGAGCGTCGTGTTTCCCGATGAGCGATTCGAAGGCACGGTGACCGGCGTCGATACGCGCGTCGATCCGGTCAGCCGCGCCGTTCTGGTACGCGCAGCCATCCCGAATACGGACGGCAGGCTCAAACCCGGCATGTTCATGACGGTCGATCTGCAACGCGACCGGGGCGACGTGCTGGTCGCACCCGAGCAGGCGATCGTTCCGGAAGGCTCGTCCCAGTACGTGTTCGTCGTCACGGACGGCGTCGTCGAACGCCGCAACGTCGAACTCGGCCGGCGGATTCCGGGTTACGTCGTCATCACGGCCGGACTGGTACCCGGTGAGGCCGTCATCGTCGAAGGCACGCAGAAAGTCAGGGACGGCGCGAGCGTCCAGGTCTTCGACCCGTCCGGCGCGCTCGGCAAGACCGCCCCGGTGCTTCGCTGAGCGTCATGCTGATCTCGGATATCTCGGTCAGGCGTCCGGTCTTCGCGGCAGTCGTTTCGCTGATCCTGCTGATCGTGGGAGTGCTGTCGCTCACGGGCATGTCGATTCAGGAGTACCCGGACATTCAGCGACCGATCGTCTCGATCGAAACCGGCTATCGGGGCGCCTCCGCCGACATCGTCGAGCGCCGCATCACCCAGCTCATCGAAGACCGGATCGCCGGCATACCGGGTATCACCAAGATCTCTTCCACCAGCAAGGACGAAAGCTCGGAGATCACACTGGAGTTTTCCCTCGACCGGGACATCGACAACGCGGCCAACGACGTCCGCGACCGGGTGTCGCGGGTGCTCGACAACCTGCCCGACGAAGCCGATCCGCCCGAGGTTGCCAAGCAGGACGGCTCGTCCGCGACGACGATGTGGATCAACGTCTCTAGCGACACGCGCTCGCTGATGGAGGTGTCGGATTTCGCCGACCGCTACATCGCCGATGCTCTATCCGTCGTGGACGGGGTCGCGCGCGTCCGCAGCAACGGCAGCCGGCGGCCGGCGATGCGCATCTGGGTCGATCCGAAGCGCCTGGCCGCAAGACAACTGACGGTTGCCGACATCGAGGATGCGCTCCGGCGCGAGAACGTGCAGATCCCGTCCGGGCGGCTCGAATCGGACGCGCGTGAGTTCACCCTGCGCACCAACACCGGTTTCACGACCGTGGACGATTTCCGCCAGCTCGTACTCCGTGAAGGCGAGAACGACTACCTGACCCGCCTGGGCGAGGTCGCCGAAGTCGAGCTGGCACCGGAGAACGTGCGCAGCTATTCGCGCACGAACGGGGTGCCCGGCATGAGTCTCGGCATCATCCCGCAGGCCGGCGCGAACATCCTCGCGGTCAACAGCGAAGTCCGCAAACGGGTCGAGGCCTTGCAGTCCTCCCTGCCGGCCGATATCGACCTGTCGATCAACATGGACAACGCCTTGTTCATCCGCGCGTCGATGAAAGAGGTCGCCAAGGCGCTGGGGCTCGCGATGCTGCTCGTGATTTTCGTCATATACGGTTTCATCGGCACCGCGCGCGCGACCCTGATTCCGGCGGTCACCATCCCGATCTCGATCATCGCGGCCTTCATCGTCATGGGCGCGCTGGGCTTCTCGATCAACACGCTGACCCTGCTGGGCTTCGTGCTTGCGATCGGGCTGGTCGTCGACGACGCGATCGTCGTGCTGGAAAACATCGCACGGCGTATCGAAGGCGGCGAGCCGACCTTGCTCGCAGCGACCAACGGCAGCCGCGAGATCGGCTTTGCCGTCATCGCGACCACGCTGGTATTGATCGCGGTGATCCTCCCGGTTTCGTTCATGCCGGGGACCATCGGGATGGTGTTCGGCGAGTTCGGCATCTCGCTGGCGGCCGCGGTCGCCTTCTCGAGCCTGGTCGCCCTGACCCTGGTGCCGATGTTGTCTTCGAAGCTGTTCAGCGGCAACCGTTTGCACCGCGGCCGGTTCACCCATCTCGTCGATCGCCTGTTCCGGCGGCTGTCGCGTGTTTACGAACGGGTATTGCGACGCGTGATCCGGCGTCCGCTGGCGGTGATCGCGACCGCACTGCTGCTGTTCGGCGGCAGTCTGAGCCTGATCGGCGCCTTGCCGGTGGAGTACATGCCGCGCGAGGACCGGGGCATGGTGCTCGTCCGCTTGATCGCACCGGAAGGCTCGAGCCTGGATTACACGCTGGGCTACGTCAAACAGGCCGAGCAGATTGCGCTGGCGGGCAGAGACCGGGGAGACGTGCTGCGGGTGCTCGGGCGCTCGGGCAGTTGGGGTTCCAACGAAGTGAACCGCGGCATGGTGTTCACGCCGCTGCAGGTCTGGTCCGAACGTGACCGTTCAGCCGCCGATATCGTCGCCGACTGGAATCGCCAGCTTACAGCGCTGCCCGGCGTGACGGCTTT
This sequence comes from Woeseiaceae bacterium, assembly GCA_028279985.1. Taxonomy (GTDB): domain Bacteria; phylum Pseudomonadota; class Gammaproteobacteria; order Steroidobacterales; family Woeseiaceae; genus UBA1847. The sequence continues at coordinate 16,227 of JANQMR010000016.1, read as the reverse complement.
CGCAATGGCGCCCGGCGCCTGGAGCATCGGGCAAAGCACCCGGCCGCTGCAACTGGTACTCGGCGGAACCGACTACGACGAACTCGCCGAGTGGCGCGACATCGTGATCCGCGAAGCGGAGAAGATCCCGGGACTGTCGAACCTTCGCTCGGACTACGACGAGCGCAAGCCCAAGATCGACGTGTTCGTCGATCGCGACCGGGCCGCGGATCTCGGCGTGTCGCTGGCCAATGTCGGCCGTACTTTGGAGACCATCCTGGGCTCGCGTGTGGTCACGACTTTCATCGACCGCGGCGAAGAATATCGGGTCATACTGCAGGGCGCCGACGACCAGCGCCGTACCCCCAGCGATCTGGGCACCATCTACGTGCGCTCGGAGCGATCCGGCCGGCTGATCCCCTTGTCGAATCTCGTGAGCTTGCGGGAAGTCGCCGGTCCCTCGGAGCTCAGGCGTTTCGACCGGATGCGTTCGATTACGATCAGCGCCAGTCTGGCGCCGGGGTATTCGCTGGGCCAGGCCATCGGCGATCTCGAGCAGATCGTGGAGGACTTCCTGCCGTCTTCGGTGCAGCTCAACTACGACGGCGAGTCGCGCGACTTCAAGGGCAGCGGCAATGCGATTCTATTAACCTTCGTGCTGTCGCTGGTGATCGCCTACCTCGTATTGTCAGCGCAATTCGAAAGTTTCAAGCATCCGCTGATCATCATGAGCACGGTGCCGCTGGCAATCACCGGCGCCCTGTTCGGGCTCGTGGTCTTCGGCTCGACCATCAATATTTACAGCCAGATCGGCGCCATCATGCTGATCGGGCTGGCTGCGAAAAACGGCATCCTGATCGTGGAATTCGCCAACCAGCTCCGCGATCGCGGGGTCGAATTCCGCGAGGCCATCATCGAGTCGGCCCGTACCCGCCTGCGCCCGGTCCTGATGACCAGTATGTGCACGGCTTTCGGCGCCGTCCCGCTGGTGCTCGCCAGCGGCGCGGGCGAGCTGTCCCGGCAGTCGATCGGGGCGGTCGTGTTTTTCGGCGTCAGCTTCTCGATGTTGCTGACCCTGATCGTCGTGCCGACCGTCTACGGCCTGGTCGCGCGCAACACACGATCCCCGCAGTATGTCGCCCGGCTGATCGACAAGCTGTCGGCGTCAACGTCAACCACGTGACCTGCCGGACACTCGGGAACACCGGCCGGGCACAATCCTCCGCCACGCCCGTAACGCTGGACACGTTTCGGTCATGGTTCGGCGCCAATTAGACGCAAGTAAAACCCGACCCCCGAAACAACCGACCCCGAAACAAAAGGGGCTTGCAAACATCTCTCGCGGACTACCCGTCGGCCGAAACTCCGTCATCGGCCTGCTCGGTCAGCATGACGATCGCCATCGGCGCGGCGTCGCCCGGCCGGGGGCCCGTTTTCAGGATCCGCAGGTAACCGCCCGGCCGATCCTTGAAGCGCGGACCCAGGTCCGAAAACAGCTTGCCTACGGCTTCCTTGTCGCGCAGCCGGTCGAAGGCGAGACGGCGGTTCGCCACGCTGTCTTCCTTGGCCAGGGTGATCAGCGGCTCCACGACACGCCTGAGCTCCTTGGCCTTGGGCAGGGTCGTACGGATGGTTTCGTGCCTGAGCATCGATGCGGCCATGTTGCGGAACATCGCCTTTCGATGCGAGCTGTTGCGGCCCAGGCGACGACCGGATTTTCTGTGACGCATGGTTGGTATCCTTCAGAAAATGGGGCCCGGCCCCGATCTCCACGCCAGTTCAGACGGCTATCTCGTGCTCGGGCCTGAGGCTCGCCGGCGGCCAGTTGTCCAGGCGCATTCCGAGACCCAGGCCATGTCCCTCGAGGACCTCCTTGATCTCGGTCAGCGACTTCTTGCCGAGGTTCGGCGTGCGCAGCAACTCCACTTCGGTGCGCTGGACCAGATCGCCGATGTACATGATGTTCTCGGCCTTCAGACAATTCGCCGAGCGGACCGTCAGCTCGAGCTCGTCAACCGGTCTGAGCAGGATCGGATCGACCTGGCTTTCCGCCTGTGCGCCGATGCCCTCGTCCTGGCCCTGGAGATCGACGAACACCGAGAGCTGATCCTTGAGAATGCTGCCGGCGCGGCGGATGGCTTCTTCGGGATCGATCGTGCCGTTGGTTTCGATGTCGATGATCAGCTTGTCGAGGTCGGTACGCTGCTCGACACGAGCCGCTTCGACGTTGTAAGTCACGCGATGCACCGGACTGAACGAAGCGTCGAGCTGCAGCCGGCCGATCGGACCGGACTGCTCCTCGAAAACCGGCCGCTGGGTTGCGGGCCGGTAACCGCGGCCGCGCTCCACCTTGAGAATCATATTGAGCTCACCGGCACTGGTCAGGTTGGCGATGACCAGGTCCGGGTTCATGATCTCGACGTCGTGGTCGCGCTGGATGTCGCCGGCCGTGACCGTGCCCGGGCCTTTTTTCGACAGGCGGAGCTCAGCCGTGTCGCGCGAATTCAGCCGGACGGCAACCTGCTTGAGGTTCAGCAGGATGTCGACGACGTCCTCCTGCACGCCTTCCATGCTGGTGTACTCGTGCAGCACACCCTCGATCTCCGCCTCGGCAATCGCAGCGCCGGGCATCGAGGACAGCAGGATACGGCGCAAAGCGTTACCCAGCGTATGGCCGAAGCCTCGTTCGAAAGGCTCGATCGTGACCTTGGCCTGAAGATCGTTGACCGGCGCGACTTTGACGACGCGCGGTTTCAAGAATTCGTGTACAGATTCCTGCATGGGTTAAGACCCTCCTGACTTACTTCGAGTACAGCTCGACGACGAGGTTTTCGTTGATATCGGGCAGGATGTCCTCCCGGTCCGGCAACGATTTCAATACACCCGCCATCTTCTTCGCGTCGACTTCGACCCACTCCGGCAAGCCGACCTGGCTTGCAATCTCCATTGCACTCTGGATACGCAGTTGTTTTCTCGCCTTTTCGCGAATGCTGATCGCATCGCCCGCGCTCACCTGCGCGGACGGAATGTTGACGACCCTGCCGTTGACTTCGATGCTCTTGTGGCTGACCAGTTGCCGCGCCTCGGCGCGGGTTGCGGCAAAACCCATCCGGTAGACGACGTTGTCCAGCCGGCCCTCGAGCAGGCGCAGCAGGTTCTCACCGGTCGAGCCCTTGAGCTGGGCGGCCCGCTTGTAGTAGTTGCGAAACTGGCGTTCGAGCACACCGTACATGCGGCGCAGCTTCTGTTTCTCGCGAAGCTGCATGCCGTAATCCGACAGCCGCGGACGGCGCTGCGGCGCGCCCCCGGGCGGAATCTCGAGACGGCATTTCGACTCCAGCGGCCGGACGCCGCTTTTGAGAAACAGGTCCGTGCCTTCCCGGCGGGACAGCTTGCACTTGGGTCCTAGATATCTTGCCATTGCTCAGCCTCTATACGCGCCGCTTCTTGGGCGGGCGACAGCCGTTGTGAGGAATCGGTGTGACGTCCTCGATGTTCTGGATGCGAAAGCCCAGGGCGTTCAGCGCGCGAACCGCCGATTCCCTGCCGGGGCCCGGCCCGCGGACACGGACGTCCAGGTTCTTGACACCGAAGTCCAGCGCGACGCGGCCCGCCTTGTCCGACGCCACCTGGGCGGCGAAAGGCGTGGACTTGCGCGAGCCGCGGAAACCGCAGCCGCCCGCCGTCGCCCACGACAGGGCATTGCCCTGACGGTCGGTAATCGTAATGATCGTGTTGTTGAAGGAAGCATGAATGTGCGCTATCGCGTCCACGACATGCTTTTTGACCTTCTTTTTCTTAGGTTCTGCCATCTATCTACTAAGCTCTTTCAGTAATCGGTTATCTACTCGCGGCGGTGGTAAGCTCAAACAACGGTTCCTGTCACCGGATCTCGCCAAATCTCACCAGATCGGCCTGAGCCTTCGTCCAACGTCCAACCGTGCATCCGCGATAACTCAACCCGTCAACGTTTGCCATCAACGCTTGATAGGCCGCCTCGGCCCCTTACGCGTTCTCGCATTCGTCCGCGTGCGCTGACCCCTGAGCGGCAAGCCGCGGCGGTGACGAATCCCGCGATAGGACCCGAGATCCATCAGCCGCTTGATGTTCATCGACGTCTCGCGACGCAGATCGCCTTCGACCGAGAAGTTGGCGACTGCGCTGCGGATTTTGGCGACCTCCGGCTCGGCAAGATCCTTGACCACGGTTTCCGGTGTGACGCCGGCTGCCTCGCAGATCTGTTTCGCGCGACTGTTGCCTATGCCGTATATCGACGTCAGCGCGATTACGACGTGCTTGTTCAGCGGGATGTTGATGCCTGCTATACGTGCCACTTTATTGATCCTTAAGCTTCTAACCCTGACGCTGCTTGTGGCGGGCGTCGGTACAGATCACCCGTACGACCCCGTTGCGCCGGATGATTTTGCAGTTCCTGCAGATTTTCTTGACTGATGCTCTGACTTTCATGAGCTTTCTCCGTCGAGTCTTTCTCTATTGCAGTTCTCAAAGCCGCGCTCGCCGCCCACTAACGTAGCTGACCGCTGCGTCCGTAGTTGCGAAGATTGGCTTTCTGCATCATGCCCTCGTACTGATGGCTCATCGCATGCGCCTGCAATTGCGACATGAAGTCCATCGTCACGACGACGAGTATGAGCAGCGACGTTCCGCCGAAGCTGAACGGCACGCTCGGATAGAACATGCGTACGAACTCCGGCAGCAAGCAAACGCCGACAATGTAAATCGCGCCCCAGAACGTCAGTCGCGTCAAAACGCGGTCGATATACTCGGCGGTCTGCGCCCCCGGCCGTATGCCCGGCAGGAATGCGCCGGCCCGCTTCAGATTGTCCGCGGTGTCCTTCGAGTTGTACATCAACGCGGTATAAAAGAAACAGAAAAAAGCGATCAACGCGCCGTAGAGCAAGACGTAAATCGGCTGGCCGGGACCCAGATTGGCGCCCAGGGTCTGCAGCACACGCTGGGTTGCGCTGGGATCGGCCGACTGACCGCCGAAGAACTGCGCGATCGTCGCCGGGAACATCAGGATCGACGAGGCAAAAATCGGCGGAATGACGCCGGACATGTTGATCTTGAACGGCAGGTGCGTACTCTGCGCCGCATACATCTTGCGGCCCTGTTGGCGGCGCGCGTAATTGACCGTGATCCTGCGCTGCGCGCGCTCCATGTAGACGACGAAGATGATCGCGGCAATGCCTCCGACCAGCATCAGTATCGCGGTGGCCGGCGACATCTCGCCGTTTCGCACCAGTTCGGCCGTGCCGGCGACCGCCGCCGGCATGCCGGCCACGATACCGGCCAGGATGATCATCGAGATGCCGTTGCCGACGCCGCGCTCGGTGATCTGCTCGCCCAGCCACATCAGGAACATCGTGCCGGTGACCAAGGTGATACACGCGGTGACCAGGAAACCCGGTCCGGGATTGACGACCAAACCCGCCTGGCTCTGCAGCCAGGATGCCGCGGCGATCGACTGAAAGCTCGCGAGCGCAACCGTACCCCACCGGGTGTACTTGATGATCTGGCGCCTGCCCTGCTCGCCTTCCTTCCGAAGCTGTTGCAGGCTCGGGACGATGTGGCTGGCCATCTGCATGATGATCGACGACGAGATGTAGGGCATGATGCCGAGCGCAAACAGCCCGAAGCGCGACAAGGCGCCGCCCGAGAACAGATTGAACAGACCCAGCAGGTTGCCCGCCTGCTGATCGAAAAAATCGGCGAGCGCAATCGGGTCCACGCCCGGCACCGGAATGAAGGTTCCGATACGAAAGACGATCAGGGCGCCGATGAGAAACAGAAGACGAGCCTTGAGCTCGCCCAGTTTGCTGGCCGCCTTCGCGATGTCCGCCGGATTTTGTTGGGGCTTTTTCGCCACGTCGTTTACCGAATTATTGCCTACCGATTATTGTCTACCGGTCACTGTCTACCGATCACTGCTGTATACCGTTCCCGGGGTACTACCCGCAGGCCGTCGTCTGCCGATCTCCGTGCACCCGCGTCATTCCTCGATACTGCCGCCGGCTTTTTCGATGACTTCACGGGCGCCCTTGGTCACGGCAATTCCCTTGAGCTTGACGGCCTTGTCGAGCTTGCCCGATTTGATGACCTTGACCTTTTGCACTTGCGCGGGCACCAGACTCGCCGCTTTCAGCACGTCGATGTCGATGACCTCGGCCTCGGGGATTGCCAGCTCGTGCAGGCGAAGCTCGGCCGTCAGGCGCGCCATCCGTGACGTAAAGCCGACCTTGGGCAGCCGCTGCTGCAACGGTAGCTGGCCGCCCTCGAAACCCACCTTGTGATAACCGCCCGAGCGGGCATGCTGGCCTTTCTGGCCGCGACCGCTGGTTTTGCCCTGGCCCGCGGAATGACCGCGGCCCAGGCGCTTGCCGGTTTTTTTCGCGCCCTTGCCGGGCAAGAGATCATTCAGACGCATGTCAGGCTTCCTCCACCGACAGCAGGTAGGCAACACGATCGATCATGCCGCGGTTCTCAGGCGTGTCTTCGACGGTCACAGTCTGGTGCATGCGACGCAGACCAAGGCCCGCAATGCAGGCCTTGTGGCTTTTCAGCCGTCCGTGCCGGCTTTTTACCAGGGTAAGCTTCAGTTCTTTCGTCTTCGCCATGATCGAATCTCTCGAATCCCGTGATCCCGTGGGACGCTTCGCCGCGGAATGTCCGTTACCCGGCTATCTCCTTCACTTTCTTGCCGCGTTTGGCCGCAATCGCCTGCGGAGAATGTATCTCCGCGAGACCCTTGATCGTCGCGCGAACCACGTTGATCGGATTACGCGAGCCGTAACTCTTGGCCAGCACGTTGCGAACGCCGGCACACTCGAACACCGCGCGCATCGCGCCGCCCGCGATGACGCCGGTACCCTCGGACGCGGGCTGCATGTAAACGAGCGTGGCGCCGTGACGGCCCTTGTTCGCATATTGCAGCGTATCGTTGTTCAGGTTGACGGTGATCATGTTCTTGCGTGCGTTCTGCATCGCCTTCTGGATCGCGATCGGCACTTCGCGCGCCTTGCCGTAGCCGAAGCCGACCTGTCCCTGGCCGTCGCCGACGACGGTCAGCGCCGTAAAACCGAACTGGCGGCCGCCCTTCACGACTTTTGCGACACGATTGACCGTGACCAGTTTCTCGATCAGGTCGTCGTTCGACTGCGATTGTTCAACTCTTGCCATGCCTTTGGTCCCGGAAACGTCGGCCGAAGCCTCGGTTTCTCCAATTAAAACTTAAGCCCCGCCTCGCGCGCGGCATCCGCCAGCGCCTTGACGCGGCCGTGATATCGGAAGCCCGAGCGGTCGAACGCCACCGTATCGACTCCCGCCGCCTTGGCTTTCTCGGCGATACGCGCACCGACGATGGCCGCGGCCTCGACGTTGCCGCCGCCTTTCATTCCCTTGCGCACATCGCTCTCCAGGGTCGAAGCGCTTGCGATCACAGTGCCGCTGTCGGGAGCTATGACCTGCGCATAGATGTGCCGCGGCGTCCTGTGCACGCTCAGCCGGTTGACTTCGAGCGAACGGATCTTGGCGCGGGCCTTTCTGGCGCGCCGCATGCGATTCTGTTTTTTGTCGAGTTTCATCAACTGAATCCACTATTTCTTTTTCGCTTCCTTGAGCACGACTCGCTCGTCGGAATAGCGAACACCCTTGCCCTTGTAGGGCTCGGGCGGACGATAGCCGCGGATTTCCGCCGCAACCTGGCCGACTTTCTGCTTGTCGGCGCCTTTGACGACAATCTCGGTCTGGCTCGGCGTTTCGACGCTGATACCCTCCGGCACCTGGTATTCGACCGGATGCGAAAAACCCAGGGTCAGGTTCAGTTTCGAACCCTGCGCCTGCGCCCGGTAGCCGACACCGACCAATTCGAGCCTGCGCTCGAAGCCTTGCGACACGCCGGTCGCCATGTTGGCGAGCAGGGCCCGCATCGTGCCGGCAACCGCGGTCGAGAAACGCGAACCCGATCGCGGCGCGACCTTCAGCGTATTGTCTTCCTGCGTGAGCTCGACTTCGCTGTTGAGCTCAAGCGACAACGCGCCCTTGCTTCCCTTGATCGTGACCACGTTGCCGTCTTGCTTGAACTCGACGCCCGACGGCAGCTCTACCGGTACTTTTGCAACTCTTGACATAGTCTCGTCTCGTTCCAATAAGGCGATAAGGCGAAGCGCATCAGGAAACGATGCAGATCACTTCTCCGCCTATCCCTTTCTCACGCGCCTGCCGGTCGCTCATGACTCCGGCCGACGTGGATACGATCGCGACGCCGAGACCGCCCAGTACCCGGGGCAGGCCCTCCTTGCCGCGATACTTGCGCAGACCCGGCCTCGATTCGCGCCGGATGTTCTCGATCACGGGAACGCCGTCGAAATACTTGAGCTCTACCGTCAGCACACGGGACGCGCCTTCGCCCTCGGTTGCGAAACCCGTGATGTAACCCTCCTCCTCGAGGACACGGGCAATGGCTTCCTTGGCCTTCGACGCCGGCATCGACACGCTGACTTTGCGCGCCTTCTGCCCGTTTCGAATGCGAGTCAGCATGTCGGAGATCGGATCGGTCATCGTCATCTCGTTTCTCCGCCTACCAGCTTGCCTTGGTCAGGCCGGGAATCTCGCCTTTCATCGCGCCTTCGCGCAGCTTGTTGCGGCCCAGGCCGAACTTGCGATAAACCCCGTGCGGGCGCCCGGTAATCGAGCAGCGGTTGCGCTGCCGGGTCGGGCTCGCGTCGCGCGGCATCGCACCGAGCCTTACCTGCGCCACCTCGCGCTCTTCGTCCGTGCTGTTCACGTTACGAATGATCGCCTTGAGCCTCGCGCGCTTGTTCGCGTATTTCGCGACCAGCTTCGCGCGCTTGAGCTCGCGCTGGATCATTGACTTCTTTGCCATCTCAACTAGTACCCGTTGTCTCAAAATTCAAATCGCGTAGATGCGGAGGCTCTCTCCACAACCTACTTCTTGAACGGAAAATTAAACGCCTCCAACAAGGCCCGCCCTTCTTCCGGATTCCGCGCCGTCGTCGTGATCGTAATGTCCATGCCGCGCAAGGCATCGACTTCGTCGTAATTGATCTCCGGGAAAATGATCTGCTCGGAGACGCCCATGCTGTAGTTGCCCTGCCGGTCGAAGGACTTCGGATTCAGTCCGCGAAAGTCGCGAATACGAGGGATCGCGATGTTGACGAGACGGTCGAGAAACTCGTACATGCGCTCGCGGCGCAAGGTGACCTTGCAGCCGATCTTCATCCCGTCACGAATCTTGAAACCGGCAACCGACTTGCGCGCCACGGTCGTGACCGGCCGCTGACCGGTGATCTTCTCGAGATCGCCACGGGCGTTCTCAAGGACCTTCTTGTCGGCGATCGCCTCACCCACGCCCATGTTGACCGTGATCTTGGTGATCTGCGGCACCTGCATCCGGTTCTTCAGGCCGAGCTTCTGCTGGATGTTGTCCATCAGCTCGTCTCGGTACTTTTGCTGTAACCTGGCCACGTTGAATAGTACTCGTTTTAACTCAACTCAAATCGTGTAGATGCGGAGTCTCTCTACAATCCAATTCAACTCTCGCGTCAACTCGCGGCATCCGTCAAATGTCGACGACGTCACCGCTGCGCTTGAAAAACCGCAGCTTGCTCCCGTCTTCCTCGACACGGAACCCAACCCGTTCACCCTGTTTGGACTTCGGATTGAAAACCAGCACGTTCGACGCATCGATCGGCATCGCCTTGTCCTGGATGCCGCCCGGCTCGCCGACGTTGGGGTTCCCCTTGACGTGCTTTTTCGCGATGTTGATACCTTCGACGAGCAGGCGACCGTCGGTGCGCACCTCGAGCACCGTGCCACGTCGGCCTTTGTCCTTGCCCGTCCTCACGATGACTTCGTCACCTTTTCTGATCTTGTTCATACCTACAACACCTCGGGCGCCAGCGAGATGATCTTCATGAACCGGTTGCTCCTGAGCTCGCGCGTCACCGGCCCGAAAATACGGGTGCCGATCGGCTCGAGGCGCGCATTCAGCAGCACCGCGGCGTTGCCGTCGAAACGGATCAAAGACCCGTCCTTGCGGCGCACGCCCTTGCGGGTACGGACGACGACCGCGTTGTATACCTCGCCTTTTTTCACCTTGCCGCGCGGGATCGCATCCTTGACGCTGACCTTGATGATGTCGCCGACATTGGCGTAACGGCGCTTGGATCCGCCCAGCACCTTGATGCACTGCACGCGACGAGCGCCGGAGTTGTCGGCCGCTTCCAGTACCGTCTGCATCTGGATCATGACTGCGTACCTTTGACCTTCACCGGTCCGCCGCGCGTTCGACGATGTTGACGACGGACCAGGACTTGTTCTTGGAAATCGGCCGGCCCTCGGCGATCGCAACGCGATCGCCGGGACGACATTCGTTGGCTGCGTCATGCGCCAGCACCTTGGTGGTGCGGCGTATGTACTTGCCGTAGACCGGGTGTTTGATCAGACGCTCGATCGCAACCGACACGGTCCGATCCATCTTGTCGCTGACGACCCGGCCGACGACGGTCCGCTTAACCTTGGCTTTCGTTTCGGCTTTCGTTTCGCTGTCTTTTTGTTCACTCATTCTCATTCACCCGCTCTCGTTCGCCTGCAGGGCGCTCGAGCTCGTTCAACACCGTCTTGACGCGGGCGATGTCCCGCCGCACGCGCCGGTGCTGTTGGTTATGCGCCAGCTCACCGGTCGCCTGCTGTATGCGCAGGTTGAACTGCTCGCGCCTGAGCGCCACGAGCTCTTCGTTGAGCTCCTCGACCGACTTCTTCCTGAGCTCCGCCGCTTCCATCACATCACCTGCCGGGTTACGAAGGCCGTCGGAAACGGCAGCTTGGCGGCAGCCAGGCGGAATGCCTCCCGCGCGACGTCCTCGGACACGCCCTCCATTTCGTACAACATGCGGCCCGGCTGAATCTGGCATACCCAGTATTCGACGTTGCCTTTACCCTTACCCTGGCGCACCTCCAGCGGTTTCTTGGTAATCGGCTTGTCGGGAAATACACGAATCCAGATTTTCCCGCCGCGCTTGATGTGTCGTGTCATCGCACGCCGCGCCGCCTCGATCTGCCGCGCCGTCATGCGCCCGCGGCCGGTGGCTTTCAGGCCGAACTCGCCGAAGGACACGTTGGAGCCGCGCACCGCCAGGCCGCGGTTGCGGCCTTTGTGCTGCTTGCGAAACTTGGTTCGTTTTGGCTGTAACATAATGCTTATCCAGGAGCTGGCGGACGATCTCAGGCCTCGGCGGTTTCGGCCGCGGCCGCCGTCTCGGGCTTGTCGAACACCTCACCCTTGAAGACCCATACCTTGACGCCGATGACGCCGTAGGTCGTGTGCGCCTCCGCTACGCCGTAGTCGATATCGGCCCTGAGCGTGTGCAGCGGCACGCGACCTTCACGATACCACTCGGAACGGGCGATCTCGGCGCCGTTCAGGCGACCGGACACCTTTACCTTGATGCCCTCGGCGCCGACCCGCATCGTATTGGTGACCGCGCGCTTCATCGCACGACGAAACATGACACGGCGCTCGAGCTGCTGTGCGATACCTTCTGCGACGAGCTGGGCGTCGAGCTCCGGCTTGCGGACCTCGCTGATGTTGATACGCACGTCGTTGATGTTCATGGCGATCATTGCCGCGACTTCGGAGCGAAGCTTTTCGATGTCTTCGCCCTTTTTGCCGATCACGATACCCGGCCGCGCCGTGAAAATCGTGATATTCGCCTTTTTCGCCGGACGCTCGATCGTGATACGGCTCACGGACGCATCCTTGAGTTTCTTCTTGATGAAGGTCCTCAGATCGTGATCCGTCTTGACGTACTCGGGATAGGCTTTCGAATCGGCATACCATTTGGACGTCCAGTCCTTGACGATGCCCAGTCTAATACCGGTTGGATGTACTTTTTGACCCATAGTCTTCTCTGCTCGGTCTTGCTCGTGCGTCATCGACGCGCTTGCTCGGCTCCCGGCCGAAACGGCCGGAAAAATCCGAATTTCGCAATCGCTACTCGTCTCCTACCCGAACGGTAATGTGGCTATTCCGCTTGATGATCCGCGCACCGCGGCCCTTGGCGCGGGCGCGGTAACGACGGAACGTCGGCGCCTCGTTGACTTCGATGGTGGCCACCTTGAGCTCATCGATGTCGGCGCCATGGTTGTGTTCGGCATTGGCAATCGCCGATTCGAGCACCTTCTTGACGATGCGGGCGCTTTTCTTCGGCGTGAACGCCAGGGTGCGCAGCGCGTCGTCTACCGACTTGCCGCGAATCGCGTCTGCAACCAGCCGGCACTTCTGCGGGCTGATTCGCGCGTATCTCAGTGTTGCAGCAACTTGCATGGACCCTGCTCCTCGTACCTGAACCTGGGCCTACTTGGTTTTGCGGTCACCCGAGTGACCGCGAAACGTCCGCGTCAGCGCAAACTCGCCGAGCTTGTGGCCGACCATGTTCTCCGAAATCAGGATCGGCACGTGCTGACGGCCGTTGTGCACGGCTATCGTCAGACCGACCATGTCCGGCAGCACCATCGAACGCCGGGACCAGGTCTTGATCGGACGGCGATCGTTGTTCTTGACGGCGTCAGCCACCTTCTTCGCCAGATGGGTGTCGACGAAAGGCCCTTTTCTCACGCTACGCGGCATCTCTTAACATCCTTTACTTACGCTTGCGGCGGCGGACGATCATGCCGTCCGTACGCTTGTTCTTGCGCGTCTTCGCACCCTTGGTCGGCGTGCCCCACGGACTGACCGGATGGCGGCCGCCCGACGTACGCCCTTCGCCGCCGCCGTGCGGATGATCGACGGGATTCATCGCAACGCCGCGCACGGTCGGACGCACGCCCCGCCAGCGTTTTGCACCGGCCTTGCCGAGTTTCCTCAGGTTGTGTTCGCTATGGCCCACCTCGCCGATGGTCGCGCGGCATTCGACGTGGATCTTGCGCATCTCGCCGGACCTGAGTCTCAGGGTCGCGTACTGGCCTTCGCGAGCGGCAAGTTGCGCGTAACCGCCGGCGGAACGCACGAGCTGTCCGCCCTTGCCGGGTTTCATCTCGACGTTGTGGACGACCGTGCCGACCGGGATCAACTTCAGCGGCAATGCGTTGCCGGGCTTGATCGGCGCGTCTTCACCGCTGACGATCGGAGCGCCTTCCCGAACCCCCTTGGGCGCGAGAATGTAACGGCGGTCGCCGTCGGCATACTTGACCAGCGCCAGATGCGCGCTGCGATTCGGATCGTATTCGAGGCGTTCGACGGTGCCCGGGACGCCGTCCTTGTCGCGCTTGAAGTCGATGATCCGGTAACGCTGCTTGTGGCCGCCGCCCTGGTGGCGCACCGTGATCCGCCCGCGATTGTTGCGGCCGCCTTTTTTCGACTTCTTGTCGATCAGGGCCTCGACGGGCTTGCCCTTGTGCAGGCCGGGCGTCTTGACCGCAACGACGAATCGGCGTCCGGCGGAGGTCGGCTTGGCTTTGTGTAGTGACATGATGCTCTACTCCGCGCCCAGGAGGTCGATGTCCGACCCTTCGGCCAGCTTCACATAGGCCTTTTTCCAGTCCTTGCGACGGCCCCGGACCTGACCGAAACGTTTGTTCTTACCCTTGCAGTTGACGACCTGCACGGCGTCGACCTCGACTTCGAACAAGAGCTCGACCGCCTTGCGAATCTCGCTTTTGGTGGCGTCGGTCCGGACCTTGAACACGATCTGATTGCGCTCGGCCGCAAAATGGCCTTTTTCCGACAGATGCGGCCCGCGGATCACGGTCATCAGCCGTTCCTGCTGCGCGGCATTGCTCATGACAGGCGCTCCTCGATCAGTTTCAGCGCCGGCAGCGTGACCAGCACCTTCTCGAAGCGAATCAGCACGACCGGATCGATCGACGCGGCGTCGCAGATACCGACGTTCGGCAGATTACGCGCGGCGAGAAACAGTTTCTCGTCGAAGGCCTCGTTCAGGATCAACACGTTGTCGAGCTCGAGCTTCTTGAGCTCGGCCGCCAGCAGCCTGGTTTTCGGCGCCTCGAGCGCGAGCGACTCGACCACGACCAGACGATCCTGGCGCACCAGCTCGGACATCACCGAACGCAGCGCCGCCCGGTACATTTTCTTGTTGACCTTCTGGCTGAAATCGCGCGGCTTTGCGGCAAAAGCGCGGCCGCCGCCGACCCAGATCGGACTCCGGATCGTGCCCGCGCGGGCGCGGCCGGTGCCCTTCTGCCGCCACGGCTTGGCGCCGCCCCCGCGGACCGCGGACCGGTTTTTCTGCGCCTTGGTCCCGGCGCGCGCGCCGGCGAGATAGGCGGTGACGACCTGATGCACCAGCGCTTCGTTGAATTCCACGCCGAAAGCCGTCTCCGCGACGTCGACCGAACCGCTGCCCGACATCTTGAGTTTCATGACCGCGCCCCCCGGCTCCGGGCCTTGACGGCCGGCCGGACGATGACGCTGCCGCCCTTGTGCCCCGGGACCGCGCCCTTGACCAACAGCAAGTTGCGATCGACATCCACCCGCACGATTTCGAGGTTTTGCACGGTGCGGCGGACGTTACCCATGTGACCGGACATCTTCTTGCCTTTGAATACACGACCGGGCGTCTGGTTTTGTCCGATCGACCCCGGCGCCCGGTGCGACAGCGAGTTGCCGTGGGTCGCGTCCTGGGTGCGGAAATTGTGGCGCTTGACCGTGCCGGCGTAACCCTTGCCGATCGAGGTGCCGACGACGTCGACTTTCTGCCCTTCCTCGAACACGTCCACCTTGAGCTCGGCGCCGATTTCGAACGCCGCGTCCTCAGCGTCACCGACGCGGAATTCGGTGAGCAAGTCGCCGGCTTCGACCTTCGCGCGCGCGAAGTGGCCGGCTTCAGGCCTGGACACGCGAGACGCCTTGCGGCTGCCCGCAGACACCTGCAGGGCACGATAGCCGTCCGTCTCCACGGTCTTCACCTGTGTGATCCGGTTTGGTTGCGCCTCGATCACGGTCACCGGTATCGAAACACCGTCGTCCGTAAAGACGCGAGTCATGCCGCATTTGCGGCCAACGAGACCCATCGTCATGTTCAAAACCTCACACCGACTTCGATTGGCCGGCGCCTGTCTCAGTAAATCTGTTGCTTGGCCGGCACTGCGGTTGGCGCCGGTTGCGGTTTTTCATTGTCTTCAGCCACAGTCTTCAAGACACGAAGCCTCGAGACATGCGGCCTTCAGACACGCGAAAGGGCCAGCCGTCGCCGAACGCCTCCGCGTTCATCTGCTCTGGGGCTGACCCTGAGTTCCGGTCTGACGAGTCAATGTCGGACCGGCGGTCCGGGATTTGCCGAGGACGCCTTCGGTTTCCCAGCGTCGCTTTTCCTTCGAATCTGGCCGACTCCCGGCCCGGCCAAATCCAGCGAGCCCGCAATTATACCCCTCGTACCTCTAATAGCAAGCGCTTGTGAGGGTCAGAGGATAGGTTTTTTTCACCTGATTTTCAGAAGCTTACCGCAGGGGTCTGGGTGGTCAGGGGGGCTTCATCGAAATGGCTCAATGCGCTGCGCTTTACTTTCGATGGAGGCCCCTTAAAACCCAGACCCGAAAGCCTCGCCACGAAAGTCGATCCCCACGTCCGCCGCGACCAAGCAGGGCTTGGGGGTGGGGTGGTCCTGATCGAAAATAAAGCGCAGCGCAGTGAGCCATTTCGATCAGGACCACCCCACCCCCAAGCCCGGAAAAAGCACCTCGATCGGGTGCGGCCCAACGCGTCTTGGACCGGTATCCAGCGCGCTTTCGACGCTCAGTTCAGCTTGATCTGAACGTCGACACCCGCCGGAAGCTCGAGCTTCATCAACGCGTCAACCGTCTTGTCGGTCGGATCGACAATGTCCATCAAGCGCTTGTGGGTACGAATCTCGTACTGGTCCCGAGCGTCCTTGTTGACGTGCGGCGAAATCAGCACCGTGTACCGCTCCTTTTTCATCGGCAGCGGAATCGGCCCCTTGACCGTGGCGCCGGTACGCTTGGCGGTGTCCACGATCTCGCGCGCTGAGTTGTCGATCAGGCGGTGATCGAAGGCTTTCAGCCGTATACGTATGTTTTGGTTCGTTGCCACGAAGTTTCCTCTTTCAAGCTGCGACTCACTCGATGACCTTTGCTACCACGCCGGCACCCACCGTACGGCCGCCCTCACGAATCGCAAAACGCAACCCGTCCTCCATCGCGATCGGCGCAATCAACTCAACCGTCATCTGA